>JBCCGG010000001.1:0-446399 GCA_039029395.1 Pseudomonadota bacterium
GGAGGCGTCGTCGGAGGCCTCCCAGGACTCGGCCAGCTCGCCGGCCAGCTTGTCGTGGTTGTCGACCTCGGTCAGGTTGTTGCGGAAGGCGAGACCGAAGACCTGCATGTAGGTGTCGTTGTAGGTCGCCGGATCTGTCGAGTCGGTGGTCGAGCCGGTGCCCAGGGCAAGCCTGAGCGTGCCGCCCTTCTGAGGCCCGGCCGCCTGCACCGCCGTTGCCGCCAAGCTGGAGGCGGCGAGCGCGCCGAGGCCGAGCGCCGAGGCCCGGCTCAGAAACTCCCGGCGGGAGATCCGCCCCTCAACAAGCTGTCCCTTGAAATAGTCCAACTGGGTCATCGCAAGCCTCCTCGGTTCTTGTTTGTGTTGCTTACGCCGGGTCTCGGCGCAGAGCTTGGCTCAGGCAATGGACACCGCCGCCGCCCAGGGTGAACATGGACATGTCCGGCGCGTGCACTTCGAAGCCCATGGCGCGGAGCTTGTCGTTGAGCCCGGTGCTGCCGGCCATGGAGAGAATTCGGTCGTCGCCCAATGCGACCAGGTTGACGCCGAGCGCCTTTGCTTCCCCGTAGCCGACGTCGACAAAGTCAAAGCCCTTGGCGCGCATCCAGTCGACCACCCAGTCCTCCAGAGCGTCCAGGCAGGCGACCGCGAGCTTGGGCGCGATCGGCACCACCAGGCCGTCCATGTGGACGAACTCCCGGGAGATCGGCACCACCTGGGCCTCCCAGCCCTGGGCGCGCACCCAGCTGGCGACCTGCTCGGAGCCGACCTGCTCGGAGCGCTCGCCGCAGTAGCCGATCAAGATCGTTCCGGGCTCGAGGATCACGAAGTCGCCGCCTTCGAAATGGCCGGCGGTGACATAGTTCCAGATCGGAATGCCCATCGACTGATAGAACTTGATGACCGTCACATAGTCGGCCCGGCGGCATTTCAGCTGCATGTGGCAGACCAAGGGGCCCCAAGGGGTCATGGCGCTGGAATCCCGGGCGAAGAAATTGCGGTGCAGCGCCTCGTCGGCCTCAAGGTAGTGGCAGGTCACTCCGGCCGACTCGTAGACTCTCACCATCTCCGCATGCTGGGCCATGGCGGTCTGGAGATCGAAGGCTGCGCCCATCTGCTCGGCATTCTGCAGCGTGCGCCGGGTGATCGGGCCGGCGTCGACCCAGCGAAAGTACTCGGGCTTGCCCAAGAGTACGTCGTGCAGGCGCGCGTAGTCGTTGTCGATGCCCCAGGCGCCGTTTCCGTTGACTGATGCCACCACCTTGGCCTCCCAATCCATGGCGAAAATCTCAAGGCAAACTTGATCCTTTACAAACATCGTGTAAATTAGAATTTATCGAAAATTAATTCTGATAATCACGAAGTAAAATGACACCCCAAAGCGCGCACTTCGGCCGGTTGGGCGCGGCCGACATCCGCCTCTTGCGGACCTTCGCGACGGTCGTCGAGCACGGCGGCTTCACCGAGGCCCTGGAGGCGCTGGCGGTGGCTCCCTCGACGCTGAGCACCGACATAGGAAACTTGGAAAAGCGCCTCGGAGTACGCCTCTGTGGGCGCGGGCGCGGCGGCTTTCGGCTGACCGAGCGGGGCCGCGAAATCTACCAGGAGAGCCTGGTCTTGTTCGCTGCCATGGAGGTCTTCGAGGCCAAGGTGGCGGCCATGAAGGGCCGGCTGATCGGCGAGCTCAGGATCGGTCTCATCGACAACTCGGTGTTCGATCCGGCGACCCGCCTGCCCGGCACGATCGCCCGCTTCGCCGAACGCTACCCCGATGTCCATATCGCAGTCTCGGTGCTTTCGCCTGAGGAGATCGAGGAGGCTCTACCGGCCGGCCGGCTCGACTTGGGGATCGGGGTCTTCCCGCGCAAGCGCGCTGGGTTCGCCAATGTCGCCGTCTTCTCCGAAATGCTCGACCTCTACTGCGGGCGAGACCACGCGCTCTTCTCCCGTGCGCCCGACCGGCTCGCCGAGGCGGATCTGGCCGACGCCGCGCTGGCCAAGGGGATCTATCTGCCGCCGCCCGGCCAGGGCCTGCGGGGTCTGTTGGCCGCGCCCGGTGCCTCGGCCCAACAGGCCGAGGGCCTAGCGTTCCTGATCCAATCCGGTCGCTTCATCGGCTACTTGCCCCGGCGCTACGCGGCAATCTGGGTGGATGCCGGGCTGATGCGCCCTCTGCTGCCGGAGATCGCGAGCTGCGCCACGAAGTTCCACATCATCACCCACCAAGAGCCCGAGCCTTCGCCGGTGCTGCGCGCCTTCCTGGAAGAGCTGCGGGGCCAGGCCGGCTAGCTGTCGCCGAACAGGAAAGCAAGCAGCACGAAGCGCCGGCCGGCGGTAACCGGCAAAGGCTCGTGCAAAAGCGAGCTGGAGAAGGTGAAGGCGACGCCGGTGTCGGGCCGATAGCGCTGATCGCCGAACTCGGGAAAGCGGATTGCGCCGCCCTCGAACTCCTCGCTGTTGAGGTTGATCGAGCAGGCGAAACGCCGATGGGCGCCCATGGCGCTGGAGTTGTCCCGATGGCCGTGCAGTTCGCCGCCGCGCTCGCCCTCGTAGCAGCCGATCCGATAGGTCTCGGCCTTGGTTATCTTGTAGTGGAACGCCTTCTCGATCTCGGGAAACAGCCGCTCCTTGAGCCTTTTGCTGATGAAGTCCCGGGTCTTGGCGTTGATTACCCAGTGGTCGACCCGATCGCGCCGGCCGTACTCGGGGATGCGCATTTTGTAGTCGCTGGTCATGCCCTTATCGCCGTGGCCGGGCTCGACCCACACGTTGCCTTCCATGAGGAAGGTGCCGATCAGGCGCTGGCAGTCTTCGCGAGACAGCACGTCTGGCACCAGCAGTATCGGCGGGTGATGGCTCATGGTGCGAGTCGCGCGCAGGCTCGCCTCGGCGCGCAGGTGGGCCAAGACCTGCTCGCGCGACTCTTCATCCGCGCCCTCGATCCGCGCCATGAGGTGGCCGTTGCCGCGCACCACCAGGCAGGCCGCCAGCTCCGGGTCGAGCACGCCGTCGGCGCCGACCAGGCCGTAGCGCTCGAAAACCTCGCCCGAGAGGTCGGCCAACAGAGGAAAATCCAAACCTAGATCGCCCGCCAAGGCCTTCACCTGGTCGGCCAGGCCGGTGGTCAGCGCGACCACCTGGGCGCCGGTCGATCGGATCGCCGGCAAGGCGGCCTGGACGCCGCCCAGGGCCGTCCTGGTGCCCTCGGCCTCCGGATCGGCCAGGAACAGCAGCAAGGTCGGCCGGCCGGCTCTACTGTCGTCCGCCAGATCGATCCGTTCGCCGCTCTGATCGCCCAAAGCGAAGGGCGGCGCCGGGTCGCCAATCTCCGGGCGGGCGACGGGCGGTGCTTCGGAGTCGGGCAGGGGGCCTAGTGCGTGCATCGGGGGCTCAAGTTTCGGGTCATTCACGGTTTTTCAATAATGGAGCCGTCAAGCTAGTGGAGACAAGCGAAGCTTTTGAGGAAAGAGCCATGGCTCTGTCCAGGAACACCTACGAGACGATCCTCGATTTGATCGAGAACAAGATGAGCTGCATGGAGGGCTGGGACCAGGCCACCAACCGGGAGCGCAGCAAGCTGGAAGCCTGCCGGAAGGAGCTGGAAAGCCTGGTTCGCGGCAGTAAGGGCCGGCGCGGCCAGGGCCGCAAGGCCGAGAGCCCCTCGATCTCCGAGGAGGCTTGGGCCGAGCTGGAGAGCGCCGAGGCCACCATGCCGGGCGCCGCCACGCCGCGCGGCCGGCCGAAGCTGGGCCGGGACCGGATCTGAGGCTGAGTCTTAAGACTCGTTAAGAATCCCTTAAAGTGTGATCTGGATCACTTATCTTTTGGCCGTTAGGTGCCATCTTGGTGTGTAACAGCCTCTCTCCTGCTCCTCGTTATCCGAGAGACAGACAGTCTTCCAGATAACGAAACTGGGCCCGCCAAGTCAGTTAGACACCGGCGGGCCCATTTATTTTCGGCACTGATTCAATAGCTTGGCGTGATCGCGTGGCTATTCGCCCTCGATGTCCTCTTGCATGCATTCGGCCCGGTCGCCGGCGCACTCCAGGCCGGTTTCGGGGTTTTCCACCGGATCGACGCCGGGCACCGGATCGTCGACGCCGACCGTAAAGCCGCCCTCCTCGGCGCAGGCGGCCAAGAACAAGCAAAGGACCAGAGGCATTAGGCCGCGGGACATGGCTGAGTCTCCCTGAATCTCGGGGTGAGCTAACGCTCTCGTGGAGCCTAGGATACGCCAGGCAGCGCCGATGAGAAACGGGAAAGCGAGGGGTTAGCCCCGATTGTCCTCGTCTTTCTCGGACCCGAGAGATTCGAACCTCCAGGTCGGGATGACTTCGGTGTCGAGGCCAGGGATGCGTGCGCCGGACTTGGCCTCGTGGCGGTCGGTCTTGTACTGGCGCTCCGCACGGTTGCTGACCCCCAGCTGCACGCCGAACTCGGGCTCGATCCGCTTGACGGCGGGGTCGCCGAAGGGAATGCGCAGGATGAACATGCCCTGGGCATCGCGGCCCGGCCCGAAGCTGTCGGACAGGCCCTGGGCCTGGACTGGCGCCACGATCGGCGCCGCAAGCACCGCGGTGGCCAGAAAAACGCTTACGATGCGGCTCACGGGATCCTCCAAGTGACGCCGGAGATATAGCCTTGCTGCACTGCAGCAACAAGTGACTTTTCATTAAATCTTCGCGGGTTCTTGGAGGTCTTAGGACTCTATGGCGCGGCGAGCAGCTTCTCCTGCAGGAAGGCCGAAGGCTGGCCGTTCGGCTCCAGCCCGTTGGCATTCTGATAGGCCGTGATCGCGGCCCGGGTCTTGGGTCCCATCTGGCCGTCGATCACGCCTGGGTCGTAGCCCTTGTCCGTGAGTGCCTTCTGGATCACGGAGATATTGTAGTCGACTGGCGCCGGGGCCACCGTCGTGCCCGTTCCCGCCGCGCCGGCGATTGCCGCGCGGAGGGCGTCTGCGCCCGCGTTTGCGACCATGCGTTCGATCACGATGGCGCGCGTGCTGACCGACTTGCCGTAGTAGGCCTGGTTCCACTCCGCGCCCGGCTCGATCACCGCGCCCTCGATGGTCAGGCCGCCGAACAGGCCCTTGTCCATGGAAAAGGCCAGCACGTCGGTGGTCGCGGCCTGGGCACCGGCGCCGATCGGTCCGGCCGCCAGGCTCACGTCCGCGCCCAGCTTGAGCTCGGTTGAGAGCATGGAATTGACCCCCTTGTCGGTCATCACCATGAGCACGACCTGGGCCGCCTCGCCGCCGATCTGCAGGCCGAAGGTCACCGAGCCCATGAAGTTGAAGGCCGGATAGCTCCAGCCGGTGCCGTCGTTGTCGCGCACCAAGAGCATGCCGTGACCGCCAGAGCCGCCGAAGATAAAGCCGGCCTTCAGCAGCACCGGCACGATCACCACCGCCTTGGCATTCGGCAAATGGTCCCGGAACCAGGTCATGTCCGGGTGGGCCTTGAAATCCTTGATGGTCTGGGTGGCCTTGTCGACCAGCTCCTGCTGCTCGGACGCGGCTTGGACCGGCTGGGCGGCGGTTAGTAGCAGCGCGCTTAGGCCGGCGAGCCAGAGCCGGCGGCCTTTCCCTTGGCCCTTGGCAAATGGTGTCATGGCGTCGAGATCTCCTCCCCGATGGCGGTATCGGGGCAATCTAGACCATCTTTTCGCGTGCGGCCACAGCCGCCAAGTGCTCGACACAATTGCTCGACAAGGGCTTGACCTGGGCCCATATCTGGGGGATCTCAAGAGCGTCCAGAGCGCCCCTTGGAGCGGACCGCCACCATGAACCAGCCCTGCCTGCCCCTGCGGCACAAGACGATCCCGGTCCGTGTCGGACCGGTCACCATTGGCGGCGGCCGCCCGGTGGTGGTCCAGTCCATGACCAACACCGACACGGCCGACGCCCAGGCGACCGCCGCCCAGGTGCTGGAGCTCGCCAGGGCCGGCTCGGAGATCGTGCGCATCACGGTCAACACCGACGAGGCGGCGGCGGCCGTGCCCGAGATTCGCGAGCGGCTGGCCAAGGCGGGCTCGGACGTGCCCCTGGTCGGCTGTTTCCACTACAACGGCCACCGGCTGCTGGCCGATCACCCGGGCTGCGCCGAGGCGCTCGCCAAGTATCGCATCAATCCGGGCAACGTGGGCTTCGGCAAAAAGCGCGACCGCCAGTTCGAGGACATGATCGAGCAGGCGGTCAAGCACGACAAACCGGTGCGTATTGGCGTGAACTGGGGCAGCTTGGACCAAGACCTGCTGCGCCGCCTGATGGACGAGAACGCCCAGCGCCCGGAGCCGAAGTCCTCCGAGGAGCTGCTCAAGGAGGCGTTGGTCGCCTCGACCCTGTCGAGCGCCAAGCGTGCCGAGGAGGTCGGGCTGCCGGCCGAGCGGATCGTCGTCTCCTGCAAGGTGAGCCGGGTCCAGGACCTGATCAGCGTCTACCGGGAGCTGGCCCGCCAGAGCGACTACGCGCTGCACCTGGGCCTGACCGAAGCAGGCATGGGCACCAAGGGCATTGCCGCCACGGCGACCGCGCTCGGCGTGCTGCTTCAGGAAGGCATCGGCGACACGATCCGCGCTTCGCTGACGCCGGAGCCCAACGGCTCGCGCCTGGAGGAGGTCATCGTTTGCCAGGAGATCTTGCAGACCATGGGCCTGCGCTCCTTCGCGCCCCAGGTCTCCGCCTGCCCCGGGTGCGGGCGCACCACCAGCACGGTGTTCCAGGAGCTGGCGTCCAAGATCCAAGGCTTCCTGCGCGAGCAGATGCCGGTCTGGAAGACCCGCTACCCTGGGGTCGAGACCCTCAATGTCGCGGTCATGGGGTGCATCGTCAACGGGCCGGGCGAAAGCAAGCACGCGGACATCGGCATCAGCCTGCCGGGCACCGGCGAGGCGCCGGCCGCGCCGGTCTTCATCGACGGCAAGAAAGCCTGCACCCTGCGCGGCACCGGCATCGCCGAGGAGTTCGAGGCGCTGGTCCTGGACTACATCGAGCGGCGCTTCGGCGACGGCGGCGCGAAAGGCGAGGACGCCGCCTAAGGTTGGCGATCACTCCCCAAGGCGCCAGGGCGCTTCCGGGTCGGTTTGCTCCACGACGATATCAAGAAATGCGCGAACGGCGGACGAGAGCTGACGGCTGCTCGGATAGACCGCGTAGATTCCCTGTCCCTCGGTGGCATAGTCTTGGAGCACCGGCTTCAGGCGGCCAGCCTTGATCTCGACGGCCGCGATCGCCTCCGGCAGCAGCGCGATTCCGAGCCCAGAAAGCGCCGCTCGCCTGACGAAGCCCATGCTGTCGCCGGCGGCACGGGCCTTGAGCGATGCCGTGACGTCGCCCTTAGGGCCGCGCAATCGCCATTGTGCGCCTTCCACCGAAGTGCCGTGGACGATCGCGTCGTGGTCCTGAAGCGCGGACAGACATCCGGGCTGCCCCCGCCGACGCAGATAGTCGGGACTGGCGCAGATCACCCGGCGCGTCGGTCCGATCTTGCGGGCGATGAAGGAGGAATCCTGAAGCTTCCCTGTGCGGAAAGCTAGGTCGATGCGCTCCTCGATCAGATCGACCCGGCGATCGCTTAACACAAGCTCGACCTTGGCCTGGTCGTGGCGCCGCAAGTAAAGCTCAACCCAGTCACCCAGAACCCCGCTGCCGAACTCGATGGGCGCGGAGATCCGCAAAATGCCCATGGGCGCAGCGCGGCTTTCGCCAACCAGGCGGTTGGCCGCCTCCAGCTCCACCAAGCCCCGGCGGCACTGTTCGTAGTAGGCCCGGCCGACCTCGGTGAGAGAGAGCTTGCGCGTGGTGCGGTGCAGCAGGCGGACCCCGAGATCGGCCTCGAGCGTGCTGATCTTTCGGCTCACGCTGCCCTTGGGCAGCCCGAGCGCCTTGGCGCCACCGGTGAAACTGCCGGCCTCGACGACCCGGGCGAAGACGGCGAGCGCGTTGAGATCGACCATGTCGGCGCTCCAGATTGACGCTGGAGAGAAACAATACAGCCAATTTTAGTCATCCTATAAAACAATCGACTGCCTTAGCGATCGGCGAACTGCCGATCGATGATCTCCAGCATGACAGCGCGGTCGAAGGTGCCGTAGTGGCCACCGTAGACAGTTTCGACGGGCAGCGCCCGAAGGCGCTTCAGGCTCTCCCAATAGACCGCGCCGCTGCGCAGGGTCGTCGGCCGCGCCAGGGGGTCGTTGAACAGGGTATCACCGGTGAAGAGCGCGCCGGTCGCCGCCTCCCACAGAGCCAGATGGCCGGGCGAGACGCCGGGCACGTGCAGGACCTCGAGGATCCGGTCTCCAAGATCGATTGCGTCGCCGTCCTCCAGCAGGCGGGTCGGCGGCGCGCCGATCATGCGGTAGTCGCTCGTCGAGAAGCCGGGCCGGGGCAGGGCGCTCAGCATGGCATCGCTGACGAAATCGGGCACCAGGGAGCTCTTTGCCGTGGGCCGGCTGATCGCCTCGGCCTCGAGCGTGTGGCAAGCCCGTTCGTCGAAGAAGTGCAAGCCCCCGGCGTGGTCGTAGAAGCCGTTGAGCGCCACCACCATCAAGGGTTTTCCGGAGATCGCCTCGACCAGGGGTCGCGGCGAGACCATGCCGGTTCCCGTATCGACCAGGAGGTTGCGTTCGGCGCCTTGAATCAGCCAGAGGTCGCCCGATAGAAAAGGCTCGATCGCTAGCTCGCGGAGCCGCAGGACGCCATGGGCCATGGCCTCGACGCCGTACCAGATTTCGGCCAGGGGTTTGCTCATGTCGGACATCGAGCCTTTACTGAGATTCCCTCGAACTATAGATTCGATCTCATTCAAGCACCCAGGATTAAATCCAGGGCCAAGAACAGGGGGAAGACCAAAACCATGCAAAGCTTTTCATTCCGACGGGCCGGCCTGGCCCTTGCCATGGGCGCGCTGCTCGGCGCCGCCGGGCTGACGGTGAGCGGGCCCGCGAAGGCCGACGATCCGGCGATGGTGACCGAAAACCTGCTGACCGCGATCTATCTGGAGCAAACTTGCAGCGGCCATAAGTTCACGCAAGAGGAGTGGGACCGCCTGGTTCACCTGGTGCGCGAACTGAGCCCACGCGCGCCCGGCGGCGAGGCGACCTTGTTGGACATGCAGGTTTCCAAGGTGAAGGCAAAGGACATGGCCGCCTTTAGCCAGTGCAGCGCGCCCGAGATCCAGAAGTACCGAGACATCTACGCCCGCGACCTCAAGCCCTCGCTGTAGCCCGGCTTAGTCCTCGGCCTGCAGGCGGCAGGCCTCCGGGTAGATGCTGATGCGCGGCACGCGGCCGGCCGCGAGGTCGTCCTGAATGGTTTGCCAATAGCCGACGGTCATGAGATCGCCGTGGACCTCGCGGAAAAGGCGTCGTAGGGACCGCTCGTTGATGCGCAGGCCCGACTCGATCTCCTCGGGCAGGAAGATCACGCCGTCCTCGAAGTACCAATCGGGGATGTCCTCCTCGCCCTCCTCGGCGTCGATGTTGGTGCGAATCTTGACCTCGGTGAAGGGCTCGAGGGCGTCGTAGTCGTAGAGATAGACCTTCAGCACCTTGCTGACACCGTAGTTCCGCCCGTCCAGGTCCTTGTTGAAGATGTTGGCCGCCGCATTGTTCTTGATGCAGTGGCCTAGGTTGACCACCGCGGTCGCGGCGTCCTCGGGCGCCGCGGTTTCCAGGAAGACCGTCAGCGGGATCATCTTGAGCTGCACGATCAGGTGCTTAAAGACCACGTCTGCCCCTTGCAGGGAGACCGCGCCGCCGGCTGCCTCCAAGATCTCCTCCAGGAGCGCCGGATCGAAACTCGCCCGGTCGAGCTTGAGGTTATAGTAGATGATGTTGTCCAGCATGGAGCCGGTGCGGTTGATCTCGTGCACCTGACTGTACTTGCGCAAGACCGAGGCGACGCCCGCGAAATGGCCCCATTTGTAGTTCCCGGTCGGGTGGTCGCGGATCACCTTGAGCACATAGGCCGAGCTCGGCGCCGAGAAACCGATGGCGACCGTGCCGCGAAAGCCGACCGCGGTCTCGAAGACCTCCTCGTTGGTCGCCAGCTCGGTCTTGAGCTCGTTCATCACCGCGACCTTGCCCACGTGATTGAAACCGATCGTCGAGTAGTGGTGACCGAGCGGCCGCTTGGGCATGATCGAGAAGAGAAACTCGGAGAGCTCGTGGTAGGAGGCGTTCGTGACGTGAAAATTGGCGAGCGTCGAGCTGAAGATGTTGTGGCAGTGGTCGGATTCGAGCAGCACCGCGTCCACGAAGACGCCTTCGGCTTCATTGAGCAGCGCGATCACCAAGGGCCGCAGGCTGCCGTCGCGCAGGCGCATGCGCCCGACCAGGTAGCAGCCCCGATTGCGGTAGAAGCCGCCGTCGATCATCTCGATCTCCTGGATCGCGTCGGCCGCCTGGCCGTCCAGGCCGAGGGTCCGGTTGACCCGCTCGGCGACCCGGGTGGCGTCGCCGCGAATGTCCCGGTAGTCGACCCGGAAGTCCGGGATCGCCAGGATCTCGCCGACCGTCTCTGGATAGAGCTTGGCGCCGCCGGGGAACGCCAGGGTAATCTCCGCGAGGGTACCGAAGCCGCCCGTGCCCTCCTCGCTGAAGGCGTATTCGACCGGCTTCCAGTCGTCCTGGTAGACCTTGCGGCGGACCGAGTGGATGTAGGCGAAGGCCAGATCCGCTTCGTAGCGGCCCTCGATGCGGGGCAGGTAAAGCCGCTCGATCTCGCGCCACAGGCGCTCCTCGCTCGCCAACGAAGGGAAAGCCGACTTGAGCTGGCTGCCGAGCTCGGCGACACTGACGCTGTAGATCATCAGGCGCTGTTTGGAGAGCGCGATCGTGGTTGCCGGATCGCGGCGCTCGAAGGCCGCTTTGGCGAGCCCCGGCAGGCCTCGGGACTCGATGTAATACTCGTCAAACGTTTCGAGAATCAACGCGGCGGTGAGGCGGACCTTGTCCTCGTCGCTTGGCGCAGCGGCGATCCGGTCGAGCGGCACGCCCATCGAGTCTAAACCGCGCCCGCCGCCTGGGGCTCGGCCCGGGCGCCGCCAGGCAGCAGGGCGGCGGCCAGACCGGCCAGCAGGGTGACCCCGGCCAGCACCCAAAACAGCCAGACGAACTCGCCGGTGCGCTCCTGGACAATGGCGACCAGGGCGAGCGCGACCGGGGCAATCGCAAAGGCGAGCACGAACTTTACCCCGAAGGCAAGCGCGTGGTGGCGCTCGGGCGTGAAGCGGGCAAGCAGCATGTTCTCAGCCGGCAGGGCCGCGGTCGAGAGCATCACAGTGAGCACCGCAACCATGATCAGTGGCAGGCCGGCGAAAGCGGCAAGGCACGCCAGCACCGGTACCTGGATTGCCAGTGCCATGAGGTAGATCGGCTTGAGCGGAAAGCGGTCGGCCAGATAGCCGCCGATCACCTGCATCATACCGCCCAGGAGATAAACGCCGGCGACAATCGCGCCGATGCCGAAGATGCCCTCGCCGGCGATGTCGCGCAGGCGCAAATCGAACACCTTGGGCAGTGCGCTCTGGGTCGAATGGAACACCAGGCCGATTGCCAGCATGGTGAAGACCAGGATCGTGAAGGCACGCAGCATCTCGGTGCGGCTCGGTTTGGATCCAGTGGTGACCCCGGCCCGGGCGTCGGCGACCAGGCCCAGGCGCAGGCAAACCAAGAGCGCCAGGCCAGTCGTGACCGAGATCGCGCCGGGTACGAAGAAGGCGGCGCGCCAGCCGAAACCGTCGATCAAGGCGCCCGCGGTCAGGCCCGCCGAGGCCACGCCGATGCTGCCGAAGATGCCGTTGATGCCGAGCGCCCGGCCGCGCTTCTTGGCGCTGCGCACCAGCCAGGCGATGCCGACCGGATGATAGATCGAGCTAAAGAGGCCGATAGAGGCCAGCCCGAGCAACAGGGCGTCGGGTCCCGCCATAAAGCCGCACAGGATGCTCGAGAGGCCGAGGCCGATGAAGAACACCACCATCATGCCCGGCGCGCTCCAGCGGTCGCCCAACCAGCCAGCCGGCAGGGCGCAGAGGCCGACCAGCAGCGCGCCCAAGGTCCAGAGCTCGATCAGCTCGTGGTAGGGCAGGCGCCATTCCACCTCGAGGGCCAGCACGATGACGAAGTAGAAGGCCGTGAAAAGGTGCATGTAGGCGTGCCCGAGGCACGAAAAGACCAGCGGCAAACGTGCCGACCATGGCGACATTCAGGCGATCTCCTGTAACCGGTGTCGGCTATCTCTACACGCCCCCGTGACGGCGAGGCAAGCCGGCGGGGAGGGCGCCAATAAAATCTTCGTAATCGGTGGGAAATGCCACATCGGAAAGCGCCTCTGCCTCGTACATAGAGTTATCAGCAACCCGCGAGCCCCGACGCTAGGGGCCCAAGCAAAGCAACGGTCAAGAGCCATGACACCCGAACGCAACATCGAAGAAGTCCTCCGCCTAGCGATCCGCCTAGGCAACCGCCGACCGCCCTACCGCATCGACTTGGAGCGCCTGGTCCAGGACGCCGACTACCGCCGCGCCATGACCCGCGCCGCCGGCGGGCCAGAGCTGCGGGTGGTTTAAGGGCCCCGTGTCTCCCGATCGATCCAGTCCAGGTAGTCCTGGTTACCGGCCTCGATCGGTAGGGCGACGATGGCCGGCACCTCGTAGGCGTGCTCGGCCTTGAGTCGCGTCACCACCTGGCCGACCAGATCGCGCCGGGTCTTGACCAGCAAGAGCGCCTCCTCAGCCTCGCAGACCTCGCCACCCCACCAGTAAAAGGAGCTGACATCCCGCTGGATGTTGACGGCGGCCGCCAAGCGCGCCTGTACCAGAGCGAGGCCCAGGCGCCGGGCCTCGGCTTCGGTCCTTATGGTCGCGACGATCAAGCTGTGCGACATGGCGCGCCTCCCAATTCGCTCGGACCGACAGACTAGCCCAAAGGGGCCAAAATGCTAAAGTCCGTTCCGAGGTTACTTGGTGTAAATATTTAAAATCGTTCAATTTTTGAGAACGACCCCACTTTGAGGTATAGTCTATGTCTCTGGTCACTGCGAACACTTGGGGGATCGCCGATGGCCAAGGTGATCGAATTGCGCCGTCCGGCACGGGCGGCGGGCAAGAGCAAAACCAATCGGGAGACGGCTGGGCGGCTGACGCCGGGCCAGCGGGCCTACCTGCGGCGCGGCTTAAACCAGCCGGGCGGCAAGCTGCCGCTGTTCGACACGTCGGGCCAGCGCTACAGCCGGCGTACCATCGAAAGCTGCCTGGAGCATGGTTGGGCCGAGCCCTGGTTTGAGAACCCGATTGCGCCCGATTGGCTGATCTGCAAGCTGACCGCCGCCGGCCGCGACGCCCTGGGGGACTAGCGCACCTGGTGGCGCCAGCGCTCGATGGTCTCCTCGACCAGGCTGTGGTCGGGCTGGTGCTCGTCTTCCCAAGCGAGCGAGAACATCGCCGTGTCGCTCAAGGGCCGCTGATGTTCTTCAAGGTCGTTGAAGCGGATCCGCATGGGTAGGGTGACGCCCTCGCCGACCACGACCGCCTCCTGGTTCCGGAGCGCGGTCAGCGCGTTCAGCATGCCAAGGGCGCTTTCCGGCAGGGCCTTGCGCACAAAGTCCTGATCCTGGTCGTTGGACATGCGCAGCGCGAAGAGCGTGTTGCACTGGGAGAGGATCGTCTCCGAAAGCTCCGAGGGGCGTTGGGTCACCAGGCAGAGCGAGACGCCGTACTTGCGGCCCTCCTTGGCGATTCGCGAGATCGCCTTGCGGGTCGGCTCGAACCCGGCCGAGCGGTCGCGCGGGATGTAGCGGTGGGACTCCTCGCAGACCAGCATGACCGGCACCGCCTCGTCCCGGCGGGTCCAAAGCGAAAAGTCGAAGATCGTGCGGCACAGGAGCGAGACCACCACATCGACGATTTCCGACGGCACGCCCGAGAGGTCGAAGATCGTCACCGGCTTGTCCTCGACCGGAATGCGCAGGATCCGGGACATGATCTCGGGCATGGTGTCCTGCACCTTGAGGCCGGAGAACATGAAGGCGAAGCGCCGGTCCCGGCGCAGGCTCTCGATGCGCGCCACCAGGCGCAGGTAGGGGGTGCTCTGCTCGGCCTTCTCCAGCACGCCCATGGACTTCTCGATCAGCTGGATCAGGGAGGTCAGCTGATAGGGGTAGGGCGTGTCGACCGTGATGAAGTTGGCCGCCTCCTCGTTGCCGATGAAGTTGCGCTTGGCGGCCACCACGGCGGACTTGAGGATCGCCGCCTCGGCTTCGCGCCCCGGGCCCGGCGGGCTACACAGCACCTCGACCAGCTCCTCGAAGTTCAGCAGCCAATGGGGCAAGCGCAGGTTTTCTGGGGTGATCACCTCGGCCGTGTCGCCGAAGGCGTGGCTGTACTCGTTGTGGGGGTCGAGCACCACGATGTGGCCGTTGGGATGGGCCCGGAGCACGGCACGCAGGATCACCGCGACCGCGCAAGACTTGCCTGACCCGGTGGTCCCCAGCACGGCGAAGTGCTTGCCGAGCAGGTCGTCGGTGACGGCGTAGACCGGCAGGCGCCGGTCTTGGTGCAGGGCGCCGACCTGAATGTTCGAGGCGCGCGGCCGGGCGTAGATCTGGGACAGCTCGTTGTAGGTGGTCTCGTAGATCGCCGAGCCGAGCGCCGGGTAGACCGAGACACCGCGCTGGAAGCTGAAGCCGCCGTCCATGTCCTCGGGGTCGTCGTCGGCGATCAGGGCTTCGCCGAAGAGATCCACTTCCAGCACCCGCCGATCGCTCGCCAGGGGCGGGCTCGAGGGGTTGAGGATCTGCAGGCTGCTGACCACGCCGAACGCGATCGAGCGCGGCGTCAGGACCTTGACGAGCGATCCAATCTGCACGGAGCGCCCGCTCGGGGTCTCCGACTCGTTTGCCGCATCCGCCAGGACACCGGTCACCTTCGACCCGGAGACTGACGTTACATAGCCGGCTTTGTACTCGCGTTCAGACATTTATTTTAGGGGTTCCCATGGTGATCCATCGCTAGGTCGCCTCTTCTGCGGGCGCTAGTGTGGCAAAGGGACTTTAAGGAATGGGAAATGATTGTCCGGCCTTCTCGGCGAATTAAGCACAAATGCGGGACAAGAGTAGGCATCGGAACACAGGGTAAAGCCTCCGTAGATGCAGAATCTTGCGACGAAGTTGTCTCGAACGTGGGAGAGGTTGCGCGCAATGATTCTATTATTTGTCCTCTTCTGGTGCCGTTGGTACAATTTGTCCGACCTGGTTCCTAGCCACAGCCGACGCTGCGAGCACCGCCAGTGCGAGCACTGCCTCGAGCTGGAGGTCGACCTGCAACACCCCGAGGACGCGTGGCCCTGGTGGACAGAGGCTAATGCCAAGGTGGGTAAGCTGGCGCGGGGGTGATACCAAGCGTCGGACCTGCTTGAGTTTGTTCCATCTCTCTCACTCCCAAAGAGTTATCTTTGCACGCAATTGAACTATCGCAGCGCATCAAAATTCATTAAACCAGCTGTCAATTCAATTAGAGGAAAGCAAACATAAACCATATTGCCATAAAGACAGCACGGGTGCCGCAGGGTGGCCGGCCGCGTTTCACGACGGCGTGCACTGGAGCTTGAAACTGTTTCGAAATACGGTGCAGAAACGATTTGTAACAACACGAGCACCAAGTTCAGGATTGGGCTATGACTGATGCGAATCCCGAGACTCAGATGGACCCGACGAGGGAGCCTGGAGCCAGACAGCCGCTTTTCCTGCCGAGCAGTCGGCTGACCTGCGGCACCTACGAAAGGTCGCTAGTCAACTCTGCTGACAGAGGACAGCGTTCTAAATCCTAAGGAGACGCGATCATGAAGATTTTTATCGCTTTTGTCGTCATGATCAGTTGCACGGTGGCCGCCAACCTCATGATGAAATCAGGGGCCATGGTTCCGGTTCACGAGCGCTTCATTCTGGGTCTCCTCTCGTGGAAGAGCCTGATTGGGCTTTGTGTGTTTGCCATTGCGGCGTTGATTTACGCGTGGTTGCTTCAATGGGTTCCGCTGAACGTAGCTCAGTCCTTTGCCGCAGCTCAGTTTATCGCGGTAATTCTTGCATCCGCTTGGGTCTTATCAGAAGGCATATCCCTCAGTCGCTGGATCGGTATTTTGCTGATTGCTACCGGCATCCTGGTCGTCGGGCTGACAACAGACTTCGAGCCCGACCAAGGCGATATCGCGAAGATTGAAAAGTAGGGGAAATACAACCAGTGCGAGATCTGCATTATCAGCAAGAAGCAAACTTGGCCAATGACCATTGGTGGTTCGTATCACGTAGGAAGATCATCGAGAAGATCATGGGCCGGTTCTTGGCGCCCTGTGCCGACCGGGAACTCCTGGAAGTCGGTTGCGGGTCGGGGTTTAACTTGATTATGCTTGAACGCTTCGGTCGGGTCCACGCTCTAGAAATGTCGCCTTCCGCCGCCGCCCGCGCCCGTGAAAGGGCGCCACAAAGCAAGGTGGATGTCGGCCTCATTCCGATGACGTTGGATCACAAGTATGACGTCATTTGCCTATTCGATGTGCTGGAGCACATCGAGGACGAACCCGTGGCAATCAATTGGCTTCATGAGCATCTTCGGCCCGGCGGCCAAATCTTTGTCACGGTACCTGCCTATCAGTTCCTTTGGACGGAGTATGATGTGGCGGCACATCACTACCGCCGCTATACACGGTCCGACCTCATCGCGTCTCTGGGCAACCGGTTTTCGGTCGACTATGCCACCTATTTCAACACGCACCTCTTCCCAATAGTGGCAGTAGTGCGGGTGTTTCGCCACCTGTTCGGCCTAAAATCCGGTGAGCGAGATACCAGTATTGGTTCCACGGGTCTGACCAACATCCTGCTTCGGAAAATCTTTTCCTCTGAGTTGCACTGGTTGCCGGGTATCCGTTTGCCATTTGGCGTCTCGATTCTCTTGGCTGCCCGAAAGACGTCTGAGCAATAGGCCTATCTTTGTGGAGGTTACCTCGGTCGCTCGACATCCGTGCCGAGGATCGAGATTCGGTTCAAGTTGCATCTGGTTGTGCCGTACGGCCGACGACCAAGCCGGCTCTGGGACGGTACCAAATCAATGCCACGCTCAGTGACAGTGATCTGAATTGCGGTGTTGACCATGTTTCGGGCCAAGAATGCTCGGGTATAGTATGTTTCAACTTAGATAAGAAGTTTGATTGGTGGTGTACATTTCCAACCAGGGTCTGTCGACTAAAGTGAATTCGGCTCCCATGTTGGATTGACAACATTCGTACCCGGTTAACCATCCTCTTGTATTTTTGACCGAGGACCGGAGCGGTGCTCTGGAGTGCTACGGTTAAAAGGATCGTCATGTGGGTTTTGTAGCTAGCTCGGACAAAGCGATGGAACATAGTGGCAACGGCCGGTTAAACGCCTCCAAGTCGGCCGTCCCCAGAAAGAGATTAACGTGGGCTACAAGCGCAACGGTATTTGTTACCGTATGCGTTACTATGTATTCATTGTTTAACAAATATTTTATCAACCATATTCTTTTTAATGACGACTACGCACCTTTTGCAATTATTATTATCCTATCTTTGCTTGGAGCTAGAGTGACGTATGAGCAGGTGCCGCTGGCCGTTCGCGTTCTCTATCGCTCGATCATCGTGATCAGCACATTCTACATCGCGACCAGCCACATCACGATGCCCGATAGCCTGCTTGAAGAATCACCTTTGTCTTCCTTGGGGCTTCGGGTCTTGTGGGTCGCGACGATTCTCGCCGGGGTTCTGGCTTTAGTTCGCCCTTCCTTCGGGCTGATGACGGTCGAGTACATACTAGTGAACAAGAGCTTCCTCGCCTACTCGTTTGGCGGTATTGCGCTCACGTCCACCGATTATGTCACGCTCATCGATAGCGGCGCGTTCATGGCCATCGGGCTCACACTCTACGGGCTCATACTCAAGACGCGAATTCACAACTATCTATGTCCCTTCGATGCGAGTTCCGAAGCCGCTCCGCCTAGGTTCGTACATCCCTTGATAATCCTGTCTTTGGCCATGATTGCGCTGCACTTTGGCAACTATTTCTACGGCGCAGTTATCAAGATGGCGCTTGGGGAGCATGTGTCATCCTGGGTGCTCGTGAATCGGACCTATCAGCTGATCCTGATGGCTCTCGAAAGCCGGGTCTTGCCGATTTCTTTCGATCCGAACTTAGTGCAGCATGTCTACGACGCCTTCGCGGCCATCTATGTGCCATTCAATTTTGTCGTACTGATTGCGCAATTCTTCTGCATCATCGCATTGAACAACATTCGCTGGACGATCGCGATCACGGTCTGCTTTGACCTAATGCATGTCGGGATATTTATACTTACCGGGATTTTCTTCTGGAAGTGGATACTCTTGAACCTGGCAATCGTCGCGGCTCTTTCGTTGATCGTTCGAACTTCCATATCACTGCAGCATCGAGTTCTAGTGATGATCTTGGTGCTGGCATCACCCGTGATCTACAAAATCCCGCCCTTTGCCTGGTTCGATACGGCTGCTGCCAACACGCTTCATATTCACGCGATTACCGACGACGGTGAGGTCTACGAGGTGCCCAGCAACTACTTCCTCCCTTTGGCAGTCACAATCGTCCAGCAGCGCATGCAATGGCCTCTTGAGAACAAATTTCCCACGACCACTTGGGGAACCACCCGTGAATGGGATCGACTGGCCGAACTGAGCAACTGCTCGACAGCGAACACGATCGAAGAGTGGTTCTGGTTCATAAAATCTCATGAGCAAATCACCAACATTATTCAGCGCTATCACACCTACATTCTGAGCGTTGTCGATGACCGAGGCCTCTTGAACTATGACATCTACCCACACCATTTCTTTACTATGCCCTGGGAGCTGCAGGAGTTCAGATCGTTGGACAAACGCCGGATCGTGGCCTATCGCTATATCAGCGAGGCCGCCTGTCTCAGCCTTGATGAGGGCAGGTTGGTCAAGGATGTAAAGCGGAGCCAGAGTTTTGATATCCCCGTCCGCGGCGACTGATTCTCCTCAGTTGATCTACGACGGCGACTGCCCATTTTGCGCGTCCTACGTGAAGCTTGTGCGGATCCGGGAAGCCTGCGGTGAACTCGCCCTCATCGATGCCCGGGAGGGCGGGCCTGTGGTAGATGAACTGGTGGCCGCCGGGTTCGATCTCGATGAGGGCATGGTTCTAAAAATGGGTGGGCGCTACTATCACGGCGCAGACTGCATCCATGCGCTCGCACTGATGGGAAGCTCTTCAACCCTGTTCAACAAGTTCAATGCCTGGACCTTCGCCTCACCCGGTCGTTCGAAGCTACTTTATCCAGTGCTGCGCGCTTGTCGTAATCTGGCCCTGCGGGCGCTTATGAAGAAGAAACTAAATCTTGCTTTACCGGGAGAGTAGCCGGTAGTTCTGACAATTCTCATCCAGCCACCGCGCGGTGCTGGAAGGCATACCAGCACCAGAGAAAGAGGCGGTGATCCTGTCGGGCCTCTTGATGGGCATGGATGCGCTGGGCGACGAAGCTTGGATCGACGCCTAGGGCGTCGGCATTGCCCACGTCCAGCTTCATGGCCCTCAGCCAGGCCTTGATGGGAATTCCAAATCCCTTCTTGGGCCGACTCAGGATGTCGTCTGGCACGAGACCCCCAAGAGCTTGCTTGAGCAGGAATTTCCGCACCCCCTTGCGGTACTTGTAGTGCGCCGGCAGGCAGCGGACGAATTCGACCAGGTCGTTGTCGAGGAAAACGGAGCGCACCTCGAGACCGTGAAACATCGAGGCCCGATCCGCTTTCGTCAGGATGTCATCGGTCAGGTAGAAGCGGGTATAAAACTCCAAAGTACGGTCCACGTCGCCTTTGCCGTCACCGCTTCGCCAGAGCGCCAGTGCCTCGCTGTAGAGCGCCTCGGGATCCACCGGCTCTTTGAACAGCTCGGCTATGTCGCCCGCTTCCAGGGGCGCCAGCCACACCGGATTCCAGTAGTCCGGCCCATAGTCCAGGCCCGACAGGGCGCGCCTTATCTTGAAGTCTAGGCTCATGTTGGCGTCCGACTTCGGAAGATAGCCGACCAGATGCTTCAGACAACGGTGAGCCGAGCGAGGCACGGCCGCTTGATAGAGGCGCGCTGGCTTCAGGGCTGCGAAGGTGTCGTAGCCGGCGAAGAGCTCGTCGCCACCATCGCCGCTGAGCGCCACGGTGACATTTTTGCGGGCGAAACCGCAAAGCAGGTTGGTTGGCAAGATCGACGGGTCGCCCAAGGGTTCGTCCAGGTGCTCGAGCACCTCGGTCAGGATGGCGTGCGCGGCCTCCAGGTCAAAGAATTGCTCATGGTGGTCCGAGCCAACCGCTTTTGCCATGGCGCGGGCAAAGGCGGATTCGTCGAAGGATTTCTCCTTGAACCCGATCGAGTAGCTCTGTGGCTGCGTCTCCGGCCGAAGCTTGGCTGCACAGGCGATGGCCGCGCTGGAATCAACGCCGCCGCTCAAGAAGACCCCAAGGGGCACGTCGCTCATCAAGCGCCGCTCGACCGACTGCATCAGGAGATGGCGCAGCTCTTCCGCGGCCTCATCCATGTGGGTCGGGCGCTCAGCCGGCTCGATCGAAAAGCTCCAATAGCGTTCCTCGCGCAGGGCTCCAGTGGTGAAATCGAAACGCAGCCACGATCCGGCAGGCAGTTTCCGGCAATCCTGGTAAAGCGCGTTGGGCGAGGGGATGAAGCCGTGCGCATAATACTTCATCAGCGCCATGCGGTCCAAGGCCACCTGAAAACCGCGGTGCTTGGTGATTGCGCTGAGTTCGGAGGCGAACAGGAACAGCCCCCTTTGTCGGGCCCAATAGAGCGGTTTCTCGCCGAAGCGGTCTCGAGCGAGAAAGATCTGGCGGCGCGTGGTGTCGTAGATCGCAAAGGCGAACATACCGTTGAGGCGAAGCGGAAGATCCTCGCCCCACTCTTCCCAGCCATGCACCAAGACTTCCGTGTCGCTGTGGTCGCTCGAGAAAACATGGCCTCTGGCCTCGAGCGTGCGACGCAGCTCCAAGTGATTGTAAATTTCCCCGTTGTAGGTTACGGCGACGCTGCGGTCCTCGTTCCACATGGGCTGGGCACCGTTGGCGATGTCGATAATGGAGAGCCGACGGTGGCCCAAGAACACGCTCTGGTCCAGGTCGCAGTGAAAGCCTTCGCCATCGGGTCCCCGATGAGCCAGCGCACGGGTCATGCGCTCGAGATCGAGACGCTCCCCTGGGCCCGAGAACCCGGCTATCCCGCACATCGCTCTAAGATCACTCCTCTCGGGGCAGCTTGACTTGATAGATGCTCTTGCTCTGTGCTTCGTAGTAGGTTCTCATCAGCAGCTCGGCCATGATGCCCATCAGAATACAGACTACGCCGGTCGAGAAGAACATCCCCATGATCACCGGTAGGGGCGTTTGGATGAAAGAGGTACCCTCGAAGATCTTCAAGGCGACTGCCCAAACCCCGCACAAGAACGACAGCAATAGTATACCAATTCCGGCGCCCCCGAACACGTAGATCGGCTTGGTCAGATAACGCTCCATGAAGGTGACCAGCATGAGGTCGAGTAGGACCTTCAGGATCCGGTTGAGGCCGTATTTCGAAATGCCGCGCAACCTTGGCCGATGATTGACCGGCACCTCTGTGATGCGGCCACCCTGCCAGGCGGCATAAATCGGAATGAAGCGGTGCATCTCACCGTATAGCTTGACGTCCTTAATGACATCCCGGCGATAGGCCTTCATTGAGCAACCGTAGTCATGCAAGCATACGCCCGAGATGGCAGAGATCAGCCGGTTGGCGATGACGCTGGGCAGTCTCCGCGTGAACGCGCGGTCTTTGCGGTCGACCCGCCAACCGGAGACCACGTCGAAGCCTTGGTTCAGCTCTTTCAGCAACTTCGAAATGTCGGCCGGGTCGTTTTGGCCGTCGCCATCCATGGCAACCACAATCTCAGACCTTACGTGGTCGAAGCCCGCCATCATCGCGGCCGTCTGGCCGTAGTTGCGCAAAAGGTCGACAACCCGAACTCGCTCGTCGACGGCCGCGACCTCGTTCAGCTTATCCAGTGTTTCGTCCCGGCTGCCGTCATTCACGAAGATCATTTCAGAGGGGGTGCGAAGGGCGTCAAGGGCGTCCCTGATCTCCTCGTACAGGGGCACCACATTGTCTTCTTCGTTGTAGAAGGGAACGATAACAGAGATCTCGGGCCGCAGGCCAACGCCGCGCGTGCGGTCTTCCAAATGAGTCATGCCATCCACCTTTGCTTCGTCCATCAGAGGCGAGAGGTCCTCAGTTATCTGTGACTCTGCCGCCAGATGGCCCTTCAGGTTGGGACTCGAAATCGAGGTTTCGATAGATTGCATAATAGCTCCCGTCATGGATCAGCTCCAAATGCTCGGGTGAGGGGTTGCCGGTCTTCTCGCGGTCGACGACCAGGACGTGGCTGAAGCTAGGCCACCAACCTTGGAAGACCTCGAGATGCCTGTCCGACCCAGGGTCTGTGCCACTATTTGCGGCCTCGATCGCGGTGGCGAAGGAGTCGAGGTCTCCTTGAACACGATTGATCTTGCTGATTCCTTGATCTGCACCGTTGATCCTTCGAAACTCCGGCTGAATGTCCAACAAAGTGACCGCCGAGAAGAGGATGGGCACAAAGGCATCGCGCTCGATCACCGCATAGGCCGAGCTGTACCAATGGTTCATCTCGCCGCGCACACCATTCCAAACTGGCAAGAGTGTGGCGCCTCGCTCGAGCTTTTGGAAGCTTTGGACTAACTCCTTCATCTCGATGTCGTGCGGTTTCCAGTAGTCGATGATCATCACGCTCCGAGCCAAGATCATCGCAACAACGGCGCTTGCTGTTACCCAGTAAACAGTTGGGCGGACGGCCTCCCATCTGGACGAGGCGATGAGGAGCATAAAGAAGATAAACGGCATGCGATGATGCGTGAAGGTGACTCCGGCAGACTTGTAGGGGATGATGAGGCAAAGAGCGCCAAAGACAATCAGCACGAGTTTCATTGTCGGATGAAAGCTCAAGCGTTTCGTCAAGAGTCCCCACAAAAAAAGAAAGAACAGGCACCCAAAGACGATACGATCGATCTGCAAGTCATAGAACCTGGCGCTGAGCGCACCAGTTAGAACGCCTATGCGCTGAGGTATACCGCCAAATATTGTTCTCGAATCTGTAGCATACTCCGTTGAGAGTAAGACTAAAGTAATGAAAAGCAAAGTGCCTGGCACTATGGGTAGTCCGATGATGGTCAGCCGACCGAGTCCCAGAACCAGATTGCGTAGCAACAAGTCCCAGTTGCGCCCAAGCTCGTAGGTCAGATAGAGTAAACCAAAGACTCCAAAGGCGAAAATATGCATCAAGTAAAGCAGCGTTGCCAAACCTGTGAAGATAAATGCCTTCACACTCAGACGCGCCGGTTGCCAGGCAACCCATGCCACGAACAGAAGTACTGCCAAGGCGGAGCCAAGAACGTAGTTTTCGAAGCCCCATCCAACATTTGCATTATAGAAGAACAGAACGCTCAACAGCGGCCATGCCGAAAAGGTGCCCCACAAGACGCGGTGCAGCAGCAAGGCCGCGGTCAGCCAAAGCAGGAACACGATCCCGAGCGCGATGCGGCCAGCGTCATAAATCGGGGCATACCGGGCGAGGACCTGATGCAGCACATCACCCGCAAGGTAAGGGATTATTTGCCACTCGAAGCTGTAGAACCGTGACAGGTGGTCTGAGCGTTCAATGGTACTCGCAATGTAATGCCGCGCTAAATGTTGTGGTAGATCGATTTGAATCGGATGCGTGATGATGACAATTGGTAGAATCGCCGCCACAAAGACAAACACGAACAGCAGGAAAACGACCCAAGGCACCTCTTTTGCCTTAGCGTCGGCCAGGTCGCTCACAGGTTGGGAAGTATCGTTTGCTGCGCCAACCCGCGAACCTGCTCCAAACATGCAACCACTCCTAGGCAGTACCTTCCAGCATCCGCGTTCATGAGATCACACCGGATTTACCATGCTGGTACGCAGATTTTGTGAAGGAAGTGTAAAGTCAGTCCAGTGCCATTACCCATCCTTAATTCCATGCTGCAGAATAGCGAACTCAATTTATGTCCCCGCATGATCGTGTTTCGCCGGCGCTCAGAGCCGCTTACCTGTGGCAAACCCTAGCCCCATTTTCCTTAACCATAGGTTCACGTTTTCTAACTACGTGATAAATGCTCCGGTGCTGAACGAAAAGAGAATTACAGACCCCGTGCCCTTCTTCGCCCCCCATCTGCGCATCGCCCTCCTCATCGCGGTTGCCTTCGGTGCGTCGGTCACGTTGATCGGGTGGAGCATTGGGGCGCACCTGCTGGTGCCTAACGAGCGGGTCAGCATCGCCTTGGGATTCAGCGCGGTGTTGCCGATCGTTCTAGGTTTTTTTTCGTATATCGGCGTGATCTTGGCGGCGCGGCTGACCAAACAGGGCCAGCAGAACCGGGCGCCGCTGGTCCAGGTCGCCGCAAACGACCTGTCGCTCCTGGTGATCTTCGTGGTCGTCAGCTACTTCCACTTTAACCTCAAGATGTGGATCCCACTAATCAATCCGACGCTTTGGGACGCCGAGTTCATGGCCAGCGACGAGGCCTTCCGCTGGCTGGTCGACGGCACCATGTGGATCAGCGTCCAGATTCACGAGCTCTGGCGGGCCGAGGTTCGGATCTACCAGACCCTGTTCCTGGCGATGTTCATCTTGTCGTTCTGCAACCTGGCGGCTCGGCGCGATGCCTATTATCCGCAGTTTGCAATCGGCATCTTGCTGGTCTTGAGCCTCGGCTGCTTCAGCTATCTGATCATGCCGGCGCTGGGCCCCTTCATCTTCGAGGCGGGCGCCCAGGAACTCTCCTCCGGCTCCCAGGGGCGCATGTACAACGCCTATCAGCGAGTTCAGGAGCACGGCGTGGAGTGGGTGAACCGTTGGGGCGGCGAATACTTCACCGGCTCGCTTGCCGCCATGCCCTCGCTGCATGTGGCGCATGCCTCGGTGATGACCTACTACATGTTCAGAAGCCGGGCCTTCCTCTACCCCTTGTTTCTGATCTTCTGGGTTTGGATCTTTATCGAATCCATCGCGCTGCGCTGGCACTACGTAATCGACGATATTGCCGGTCTGGCCCTGGCCGCGATCGTCATCTACCTGGTCCATTTGATGTTTTCGAAGCCCAGCCGCCAGCGCTATGACGCCGCCGGCGAAGCGGCAAGCAAGCGGGTCGCCGTGCAAGACGCACCCTAGGGCGTTCTCCGAGACACTGGGCCGGAACAAGCTGAAACATTTTGAAAGGTGGTCGGAGCGCCCGGATTTGAACCGGGGACCCCTTGCCCCCCAGGCAAGTGCGCTACCAGGCTGCGCTACGCTCCGAACCGTTGCCGCAAAGGCCCAAGCCTCCTGGTGATTTCGTCGGGCTAGGCGGTGCCCCTTATAGCCGCCGCCAGTTCTTGACGCAATGGGCGTTACGCGGCTTTAGCGCTTCGCGCTCTTGAGCAGCTCGCGCAATTCGAGCAGCTCGTCCAGGACGCCTTTCAGGGCGGCACGGGCGTCGGGTGACAGGCCGCCGCTCTCGGCGGGCGCCTCCGGCTCATTGGCGGCCGTGTCCTCGCGCAGCTCCTTGGCCGAACGATCCTTGAGCAGGCGCTGAACGCCCTTGATCGTGTAGCCCTGGTCGTACAGAAGGGCGCGGATTTGGCGCAGCAGCTGCACGTCCTCGGGCCGGTAATAGCGCCGGCCGCCGCCGCGTTTGAGCGGGCGCACCTGGGAGAACTTGGTCTCCCAAAAGCGCAGCACATGCTGGGGCACCTCGAGGTCGTCGGCGACCTCGCTGATGGTGCGGAAGGCCGCCGCCGATTTGCCGCTGCTGCGAAGGCTGGTCATGGTCGGCTAGCTCTCAAATCTCCCGCCGAATCCCCCATCGGGCCAACTCCTACTTGTTGGTCGAGGAGGCCAGCAGGGTCTTGTTGATGCGGTCCTTCAGGACATGGGACGCGCGGAACACCAGGACCCGGCGGGGCAGGATCGGCACTTCCTCGCCGGTCTTCGGGTTGCGCCCGATGCGCTCGCCCTTCTGGCGGACAGCGAAGCTGCCGAAGGACGAGATCTTGACCGTCTCACCGCCAATCAGGGCATTGGCGACCTCGTTCAAGACGGTCTCCACCAGTTCGGCCGACTCGTTGCGAGACAGCCCCACCTCCTGGTAGACCGCTTCGCTCAGGTCGGCCCGCGTCACCGTATGTCCGGCCATTTGTCCCCCCTCATCATGGGCCCAGAACGAACGTTAACCTATGGCGGTCAAAGGGTCAATTTTCCAAGATTCATCATAACATCGCAGCCCTGCTTGACAGCTCACTGCAGTCGCTGGATGAGGGCCTGTTGCGGCGCGACGCTACCAGCGAACCAGGGCCGAGCCCCAGGTGAAGCCGCCGCCCATGGCTTCCATCAGCACCAGGTCTCCCGGCTGAATGCGGCCGTCGCCCACCGCCTCGGTCAGTGCCAGGGGGATCGAGGCGGCCGAGGTGTTGGCGTGCCGGTCAACGGTCACCACGACCCGGTCTTGCGGCAGGTTGAGGCGCTTGGCAATCGATTCGATGATCCGCAGGTTGGCTTGGTGGGGCACCAGCCAGTCGATGTCGCCGGGGGTCAGGCCGTTGGCCTCGAGCGCGGTGTCGATCGCCTCGGACATGCGGGCCACCGCGTGGCGATAGACCTCTTTGCCCTCCATACGCACGTGGCCGGCGGTCTGGGTCGAGGAGGGGCCGCCGTCGACATAGAGCGCATCGTGATGGCGGCCGTCCGAGTAGATGTGGGTCGACAGCACGCCGCGGTCCTGGGCGTTGCCGTTGCCGTTGCCGGCGCCCAGCACGACCGCGCCGGCCCCATCGCCGAACAGCACACAGGTCGTGCGGTCCTGCCAGTCGAGAATCCGCGAATAGGTCTCGGCGCCGACCACCAGCGCGGTCTCGGCCTGACCGCAGCGAATGAAGTTGTTGGCGACCGAAAGGCCGAACACGAACCCGGAGCAGACCGCCTGGACATCGAAGGCCGCCCCCCCGGTCATGCCCAGCTTGGATTGAATGCGTGTCGCGGTCGCCGGGAAGGTCTCGTCCGGCGTGGTCGTCGCGCAAACGATCAAATCCAGGTCCCGGGCATCCAGGCCGGCTTGGTCCAAGGCCGCCTTGGCAGCCGCCAGACCCAGATCCGAGGTCAGCTCGTCGCTCGCCGCCAGGTGACGCTGGCCGATTCCCGTGCGCTGGCGGATCCAATCGTCGGAGGTTTCGATCTGCTGACTTAGCTCGTCGTTGGTCAGCACCCGGCTGGGCAGATAGGCGCCGCAGCCGATCATTTGGGACCGCCGCACCATCAGACGGTCGCCGCTGCGCCGTCCGACGGCGAGGACGTCGAAATGGCGTCACAAGCGGCGCGGGTCTGCTCGAGAAAGTCGCGCTTGAGCAGATCGACGGCCACGCCCACGGCATTGGCGAAGCCGAGCGCGTCGGTTCCGCCGTGGCTTTTGACCACAATGCTGTTGAGGCCCAAGAACATCGCTCCATTGTAACGGCGGGGGTCGATTCGATGGCGCAGCTTGTTGAGCGAGGGACGCGCCAGAAGATAGCCCAGGCCCGCCATGATCGAGGACTTGAAAGTGCGCCGGATGTACTCGTTGACCAGCTTCGCGGTGCCCTCGGCGGTCTTCAGCGCAATGTTGCCGGTAAAGCCGTCGGTCACGATGACGTCGACCGTGCCTTTGGCGATGTCGTCGCCCTCGATAAAGCCAACGAACTCGGCTCCCATCTCGGTTGCACGCAGGACCGTGCTTGCCTCGTGCAAAGCCTCGTGGCCCTTGGTTTCCTCAGAGCCAACGTTGAGCAGGCCGTAGGTCGGTGCCGGGATGCCAAGAACCGCCCGGGCGAAGGCGGTTCCCATAACCGCGAAGTCGACCAGGTTGCGGGCATCGCAGTGCACGTTGGCGCCCAGATCGAGCATCACCGACTCGCCTTTCAAGGTCGGAAAGAACGAGGCGATCGCCGGCCGGTCGATGCCGGGCAGGGTTTTCAGCACGATTTTGGCCATGGCCATCAGCGCGCCGGTGTTGCCGGCCGAAACCACGCCGTGGGCCTGCCCCTCCTTCACCGCGTTGATGGCCAGGCGCATCGAAGACTTGCGCCCGGTGCGCAGGGCGACAGACGGCTTTTCGTCGCCACGCACAACGTCCTCGGCGTGGATCACCGTCGAGACCTGTTGGAGGCGCTTCATCTTTGCGAGCTGCGGAGCGATCTCTTGCTCGCGGCCACAGAACAGAAAGTGAACCTGCGGGTAGCGTTGACTGGCGATGTTGGCGCCTTTGAGAACGATGTCGGGGGCTTTGTCCCCGCCCATCGCATCCAAAGCTATGGTGAGCCGATCGCTCAAAGGATCCACCACTCGCGCCGTCAGGCGACCTCGACCTTAACCACTTCGCGGCCGTCGTAATAGCCGCAAGCCGCGCAAACGTGGTGCGGCCGCTTGAGCTCGCCGCAGTTGGGGCACTCCAGGTAGCCGGCCGAAGGCAGGGCGTCGTGAGCCCGGCGCTGGTTTCGTCTGGACTTGGAGATCTTTGTCTTTGGAACAGCCATGATGGTCAGCTCATCTTCTGACAGGGTTGATAATTGTGCGCTTCTTAACGGATCGCACAGACAGCCACAAGCCCGGCAACCGAAAGATCGGTGCCGGTCCAATTCGAACGCTCAACGGCGCCAGTTTCGCAACGCCGCGAAGGGGCCCTCTGCCGGTGGCGTGTCGCCGTTGGTCTGGCCCCAACCGCTCTGCTCGAGGCGCGCCTCGGGCGCTCGCGGAAAGGGCTCCAGATGGGAGGCGAAGAGTTGAACCAAGAGCTCGCCCAGGTCAAGCCCTTCGGCGCCTACCGCCTCCGGCGGATCCTCGCTCTCGACGTCGATGGTGACCTCCTGGCTGGCCGTCTGGGCGCTGGGCGCCGACGTCAGGAGCAGGTCGACCGGCGTGCGCAGCTCCCGCGGGATGGCCGCTAGGGTGACCACGCAGGACTCCGCGTAGCGGGCTTCCAACTCGCCTGATAGGCGCATCAAGCCGCGGTTGTTTACGTGCTCGAGCACCAGGCGGGCCTTGAGCTCGTCAAGGGCGGCCAGGTTGAAGCGCTCGGTCAGGGACTGCCGCTCGGCCGGGCCTGCCTCGAGCTGCCAACTCTGGCCATCCTTGGCGAGCGCCGTGCGGCTCACTGGGAAAGAGAACTCATTGGCCATCGCGACCCGCCTCCGGCGCCGCGCCGAACGCCAATCGGCCCTCAAGAGCGCAGGCCGTATCCTGGTCCGCCAGCCCGGCGACCTCGCGCCGCAGATAGCCGGCCATGGCCTCAAGCTGCCAGGGCTCGGCCGAGACGGTGCCGTAGAGGTTGCGGGCGAGCGCCTGCTCGAGGGCCTCGGCGTTGTCCTGGAGCCCGGCTTCGTAAGCTGCGACACGGCCATAGAAGGCCTGCACCATGGCCTTGACCTTATGGCTCACGCCAATGTCGCCGGCGCCCATCTCCCGCAGGCTGACGTCCATGTCCAGGAACAATACGTCAAACAGGGCTTGGGCCAGCTCGGCTGTCTCGTCGCGCTGGCGCCGCAGGCGGTGGAGCAGCAGAAACACATGAAGCACGATCAGCTCGAATCGGCCATCCAGGCTGTCGGGCACGCCGAGAGACCGATAGAACACCGGCTGGCGCGCTTGCGCCACGGCACGCTCGTAGAGCGCGCGCGCGGCGGCTTCGTTTGGGTCCTTCTTGAAGAGGCGCATGGCCTTGGCTCGGTTTTCAGCGGCAGTTCACGCGCCAGCGGTCCGCAGCCGGCACGCAATCCGACCTTGAAATGCGCCTCCCGTTCGGTTTAATCAAGACATTATGGCTTTCTGCTGAGAACCCGAAAGAGCGGGTGCGCGATGACCCCGACTAAGACCGGACTGCTGTTCGCCCTGACCCTGCTGGCAACCCAGGGCTGCGGCGGCAACCTTCAGGTCCATGGCCACATTCCCGATCCGGACGTGGTCTCCCAGATCAGCCCGGGCTCTGACACCCGCCAGTCGGTGGTGGATTTGCTCGGCACGCCCTCGACGATTTCAACCTTCGAGGACCAGACCTGGTACTACATCGGACAGAAGACCGAGCAGTTCGCCTTTATGAAGCCTGACGTGATCGAGCGCCAAATCCTCGTCGTTTCCTTTAGCGATACCGGCTTTGTCGAGGAGACCCGCAACTATGCCCTCGAGCACGGCCGGGTGATCGATCCGGTGACCCGGGAAACGCCGACCGAGGGCAAGGAGCTGACTTTCCTGCAGCAGATGTTCGGCAACTTCGGCCGCTTCGATCAGGATAGTATAGGGCAATAGCAGGCTAATCCGCGCCCCACAGCGGTTTGCATTGGCGCTGGGCGGACTCGGCTGGCTATAACCGAGGCGCGAATTCCGTAACGCGGGGAAAAGGAGGGGCGTCATGACGACGATCGGCTTTTTCGGGCTCGGCAACATGGGCGGCCCCATGGCAGGCAATCTGGTCAAGGCCGGCCACCGGGTGATCGGATTCGACCTAGCATCAGCCGCGCTCGAGGCCGCGCGCGGGGCCGGCATCGAGATCGCGGACAGCCCGGCGGCCGCGGTCGCCGAGGCCGAGGCGGTGATCACCATGCTGCCGGCTGGCCAGCATGTGCGCGGCGCCTACTTGGGCGAAGACGGGCTGATCGCCGCCGTGCAGCCCGGGACCCTGGTGATCGACAGCTCGACGATCGATGTGGCGAGCGCCCGGGAGGTCCACGGCGCGGCGGATGCGGCGGGCCTGGACATGCTCGACGCGCCGGTTTCCGGCGGCGTCGCCGGAGCCGAAGCAGGGCTTCTCACCTTCATGTGCGGTGGTTCGGAGGCGGCCTTCTCCCGGGCTAAGCCTTTGCTCGACATCATGGGGCGCAACATCGTGCACGCCGGCGGCCCGGGCAACGGGCAAGTCGCCAAGGTCTGCAACAACATGATCTTGGGCATCTCCATGATCGGCGTCGCCGAGGCCTTCAATCTGGCCGAGGCGCTCGGCCTGGAGGCGCAGAAGCTGTTCGACATTTCTTCGGTCTCCTCGGGGTCCTGTTGGGCCATGCTGAACCACTTGCCGGTACCCGATATCGTCGAGACCGCGGCCGCCAACCGGGGGTACAAGCCGGGCTTTGCAGCGGCCATGATGTTGAAGGACCTGAAGCTGTCCCAGTCGGCTGCTCAGCAGGCCGACGTGGCGACCCCGCTCGGTGCCCAGGCGACGGCGCTATACGACATTTTCGTCAAGGCCGATCAAGAGGGGCTCGACTACTCGGCAATCATCCGTATGATTCGCGGACGTTGATGGAGATCTTGATGCAACTGAACGGAGTGGAGTGCCTGAGAAGTTGCAATTTCGGGGGTATTCTCTCGAAAATCTCCGGCAAAGCTGAAGAGACTGGCGTCAAATTCGAGCCAATTCCGGCTGATTAAGACGCCGTTAACCTGTTTTCGGCTAGGATAGCCTTCGATCCAATAGACGCGATGCCCAAACTTGTGGGGAGCAGCCGTGAAGACCGCTTATCTCGAAACCATCTCGCTCATCGAGCGCCTGCACCGTCAATGCCTTGAAGTCGTCAAGGCCGAGCTCGACCGCATCGGCATTCGCGATCTCAATAACGTCCAGGCCTTGATCCTGTTCAACATCGGCAATGAGGAGCTGACGGTGGGTGAGTTGACCCAGCGCGGCTATTACCTCGGCTCGAACGTGTCCTACAATGTCAAGAAGATGGTCGAGAATGGCTATCTCGAGCAGCAGCGCTCGCAGCACGATCGCCGCTCGTTCCACGTAAGAGCAGCCGACAAAGGCTTGGAGATCTCCAGGTATCTTGACGAGCTGTTTCAGAATCAGGCCAGCCGTCTGGACGACGCCCAGCTCGAGGAACACGCACTCGAACTTGCCAATGCCACGCTGGGCCGTTTGGGTCAGTTCTGGGCCACGCCGCCTGCGCGCTTCGGCCAACATATGACCTCTGCCGCCTAACGGAAGAGACTAGGGCGCCAGCCGCAGCCAAGCAGTAACCGGTAGGTGATCGGACCCCACGTTGGGGCCCGAGGCTATCCACGCGACCTCTATATCGTCGCTTACCAAAATATGGTCGATACCGATTCCCAAGTCGCCCAGCCGGGCCGGCCAGGTGGCCACCCAGCCTTGGCCCTTGGCGGCGTCGCGCAGTTCGGTGCCCTCGGTGAGGGCCTGGAAGTATCGCGACCAGGAGGTCGTGTTGAAATCGCCGGCAACGATGATCGGTTGCTCGTAGTTCGGCAGGTGAAGCTTCAACGCTTTGAACAGCTTGTTGCGGGCCTCGAAGCCCCGGTCCCAAGTCGGGTTTGCGGCATGTAGCGTGATCACCGTGGCTCGGCGATCGCCCAGCTCCACTTGGAACACCAGGAACGAGTTTCGCCGCGCTATGCGAATGCGGTGGCCGACCGGGATCGGCGTGCGGCTGAAGATCATTCTGGAATGACGCCGTGGCACTTGGCCAGGGCCGAAATGATCGAACCGTGCGGCCAGGCGGGCCAGCAAGGGCTTGGGAATGCGGTAGGACTCCTGGAGCAGCAGGATGTCCGGATCCTTTTCGTCCAAATAGGCCAAGAAAGCCTCTTCATCGACCCGACCGCCGCCCATGTTGAAGGTCGTGACGACCAAGGGGCGGCTCGCCGCCTGCGGCGTGGCGGCCGTCGCAACGCCGCTGCCAAAGTCGCCCAGCCCAAAGGACCAGCTCAAGGCGGGAACCTGGGCGAGCAAGCTTAGCCCGGCCAAGCCGGCCATGTACGGCAGCCGAAAGCTCATGGCGAGCACGATCAGGACCGCGAGCACCAGCGCCATTTGCAGGGGAAAATGGACAAATAAATGAAAACCCCACCATTGGCCCTCGAGCAAGCCGGCCAGGGTGGCGAGCGCGGCGAGCACCACGGCGAGCGCAACGAGACGGCGCGCAGCCTTGTGCCAGAGAGATCTCACGGCGCCTCAGGCAAGGGCTTAAATGTCGGATCGGGCCTGGCGACGCTCATGTCGGTATCCGCGAGAGACTCGGTAAGAGGCGCACATGATACCCCATCGCACGCCTTGGGAAAGGCTGCGGCGCGCGACGGATTGGTGAAAGGCTACCTGTTTGTGAATGCTACCTGACGATGGGCGAACTCTCAGCGCCGCTTGGTGCGGCGCTTGGCGGTGCGGCCCAGTCCGATTTTCTTGGCGAAGGCGGAGCGCTGCTTGGCGTAGTTCGGGGCGACCATAGGATAGTCGGCGCCCAGGCCCCAGCGCGCGCGGTACTCTTCCGGTGTCATGTCGTAAGTCGTGCGCAGGTGGCGTTTGAGCATCTTGAGCTTCTTGCCGTCCTCCAGGCACACAAGATAGTCTGGCGTGATCGAGCGGCGCACCGGCACGGCCGGCTTCAGAGGTTCGCTCCTCTCGATGCCGCCACCATTCAATGCTTGCAACGACCCATGTACAGTCTGAATGACTTTACTTAGTTCAGAAGTAGGCAAGGGATTGTTCTTGACATAGGCAGCAACAACTTCGGTTGTCATGCGCAATAACTCAGAAGAGGCCAGCCCAGCTTGTTTTTGTTCAGTCATAATTACCTTCCACTCTACTTAATCTCCCCGATTTGAAGGAAACTTGCATAAGAATACTGCGCTGTCAATTGTCAACCTACTTGGCGTCAATTTTAATAAAATACAATCTAAACTATGTTCCTATTGGGTCGTAAATAGACCCAATGTTGTTGCACAAGCAAAGCCATGACGAAGACTGGCGGACGTCAACAACCACTCGTAGGATGTTAAGAGGGCTGTCGAAGGCGCTTCGTGACGGCATGCGGACTGGCGTATAGCCCAGAGATGGGCGTTGATTGCAATCGGCCGGCCCACACGTTGTGTCGTACTTTCACGCATCTGCGACATATGGTAGCTTCACCGGAATGCCGATGGGCGTCGGGCGCCGGGGAGGGCAAGGCACCGCATTTTTTCGGTGGACGGGACCTCTTGCCGGTGGCAAAGGAGGCGCCAATTGGCCGCTGCCGACGGCATGCGGATTTCTTGGGGTCCCGAAACAGGGCTAGACATAGGGGGATCGATCGTGAGCGCAGTTGACGTGCATAAGGAAGACTTTGTGGAAGGCGGCTTCTTCACTGGCCATCTTTCCGAGACCGATCCGGAGCTGGCCGAAGCCATTCGCGAGGAGCTCGGCCGCCAGCAGGACCAGATCGAGCTGATCGCCTCGGAGAACGTGGTCTCCCTGGCCGTGCTCGAGGCCCAGGGTTCGGTGCTGACCAACAAGTACGCCGAGGGCTATCCCGGCCGGCGCTACTACGGCGGCTGCGAGTTCGTCGACAAGGCCGAGGCCCTGGCGATCGACCGGGCCAAGCGACTCTTTGACTGCAGCTTCATCAACGTGCAGCCTCATTCCGGCGCCCAAGCCAATCAATGCGTGCTGCTCGCGCTGTGCAAGCCGGGCGACACCATTATGGGACTGGCGCTCTCGGCTGGCGGTCACCTAACCCACGGTGCCGCACCGAACCTCTCAGGCAAGTGGTTCAATGCGGTCCAGTACGGCGTGCGGCCCGAGGACGGCCAGATCGATTTCGACGAGGTCGAGCGCCTGGCCCGGGAGCATAAACCGAAACTGATCATCACCGGCGGCTCGGCCTATCCGCGCCAGATTGACTTTGCCCGCTTCCGGGCGATCGCAGACGAGGTCGGCGCCTATTTCCAAGTGGATATGGCTCACTTCGCCGGCCTGGTTGCGGCCGGCGTGCATCCCACCCCGCTGCCCCACGCCCATGTGGTCACGACCACGACGCACAAGACCCTGCGCGGCGGGCGCGGTGGTATGATCCTTTCGAACGACGAAGCGCTCGGCAAGAAGATCAACTCTGCGGCATTCCCGGGCCTCCAGGGCGGCCCGCTGATGCACGTCATCGCCTCCAAGGCGGCGGCCTTTGGCGAGGCGCTCAAGCCAAGCTTCAAGATTTATGCCCAGACTGTGGTGGAGAACGCCAAGACCCTGGCGCAGGTCCTGGTCGAGAACGGCTGCGACATCGTTTCGGGCGGCACCGACACCCACCTCATGTTGGTCGACCTTCGGCCCAAGGGCCTGACCGGCAAGGCTGCCGAGGAGAGCCTCGACCGGGCGGGTATCACCTGCAACAAGAACGGCGTGCCCTTCGATCCGGAGAAGCCGATGATCACCTCGGGCATTCGCCTTGGTACCCCGGCCGCGACGACCCGCGGCTTCGGGCCCGCGGAGTTCCGTCAAGTGGGCGAGCTGATTGCCCGGGTGCTCGACGGTCTGGTTGCCAACCCGGAGGACAACAGCGCGGTCGAAGCCGAGGTGCGGGCCGAAGTGGTCGCGCTCTGCCGCCGCTTCCCGATCTATCCGAACCTCTAAGCTAATAGGGGGAAGGAACCGCGACACCCGCTGGCTTGAGAGGGGAAGGCCATGCGCTGCCCGTTTTGCGGCAACGAAGACACCCAAGTGAAGGATTCGCGACCGACCGAGGACAACTCGGCAATCCGGCGGCGCCGACAGTGCCCGAACTGCGGCGCTCGCTTCACGACCTTCGAGCGGGTTCAGCTCCGCGAGCTGACGGTGCTCAAAACGACCGGGCAGCGCCAACCCTTTGACCGGGAAAAGCTGTTGCGTTCCATGTCGATCGCGCTGCAGAAGCGCCCGGTCGAGGCTGAGCGCATCGAGCGTATCGTCAACGGCATGGTACGGCGGCTGGAGTCCATGGGTGAGAGCGAGATCAAGTCCCAGACCATCGGCGAGATGGTGATGGATGCGCTCTCTCACCTGGACCAGGTAGCCTACGTGCGCTTCGCCTCGGTCTACCGCAACTTCAGGGACGCCGGCGCGTTCGAGGAATTCATCGAAAAGCACGTCGCCGAAGAGACCAAGTAAATAGAATGGGCGATGCCGATCACATGGCGGCGGCCTTGGTCTTGGCCGGCCGGGGCCTGGGCGCGACCGCGCCAAATCCTTCGGTCGGCTGCGTGCTGGTCAAGGAAGGCCGGGTGGTTGGGCGCGGCTGGACCCAAGCGGGTGGCCGGCCCCATGCCGAGACCGAAGCTCTGGCCCGTGCCGGGGCGGCGGCCGAGGCGGCAACCGCCTACGTCACGCTCGAGCCTTGTGCTCATCACGGCCGCACGCCGCCCTGTGCCGATGCGCTGATTCGCGCCAAGATCGCCCGCTGCGTGGTCGCCCTCGAGGACCCGGACGGCCGGGTCGCGGGCAAAGGCATCGCGCTGCTCAAGGCCGCCGGCGTTGCGGTCGAGACCGGTCTCCTGGCCGAGCGTGCCGCGGAGCTTAACGCCGGCTATTTGCGACGTCTTTCCCTTGGCCGGCCCTTGGTCACCCTCAAGGTGGCGAGCAGCTTGGATGGGCGGATTGCCACGCGCAACGGCGAGAGTCAGTGGATCACCGGGCCCCAGTCGCGCGCCAGGGCCCATCTGCTCCGCGCCCAGTACGACGCGGTGCTGGTCGGCAGCGGCACGGCGGTTACCGACAATCCGCGGCTCGACGTGCGCCTGGCCGGCCTGGCCGAGCGCTCGCCCGTGCGCGTGGTGCTCGATGGCCGCCTGCGCTTGCCGCTGACTCATGACCTGGTGGCGCGCGCGGTCGAGCAGCGAACCCTCCTGATGACCCGCCGCGGCAACGATGCCATGCGCCTGGAAGGCTATCGCTCAGCCGGCGTCGAGGTCGTCGAGCTGGAGGACGACGAGGACGGCAATCTTTCGCTGATCGCCGCGCTAGAGGCGCTTGGCGCCCGCGGCATGAACAACGTGCTGGTCGAGGGCGGTGGCCACGTGGCGGCCGACCTGCTGCGCCGCCGCCTAGCCGATCGCTTGATCTGGTTTCGGGCGCCGCGCATGATCGGCGGCGACGGCCTGGCCGCCGCGGTCGGCTTCGGCCTTGAAGAGCTGGCCGCGACACCCAACTTCCAACGGCTATCCGCGCTGCCCTGTGGCGAGGACGTCATGGAAACCTACCGTCTGGTGGCTTAGGACCCGCGAAATGTTCACCGGAATCGTTACAGACCTCGGCCGCGTGCGCAGTGTCGAGCGCCGCGACCTAGGAGAGGGCGGCGACTCTCGCTTCGTGCTCGAGACGGCCTATGACACCGGCACCATCGAGATCGGCGCATCTATCGCCTGCTCCGGTGCCTGCCTTACGGTTGTCGAGAAAGGACCGGGCTGGTTCGCGGTCGACGTCTCGGCCGAGACCTTGGCCTGCACCACCTTGGGCGCTTGGCAGCCCGGCCGCCCGGTCAACTTGGAGCGCTCGCTCACCCTGAAGGACGAGCTTGGCGGCCACCTGGTGCTGGGCCACGTGGATGGGGTCGGCCAGACCGTGGCGCGCGAGCCGGAAGGCGATTCCTTGCGGTTTACGTTCCTGGCGCCGGCCGAGATCGCCGGCCTGATCGCGGCAAAGGGCTCGATCGCGGTCGACGGCGTCTCCTTGACCGTCAATCAAGTCGAGGATCAAGCCGATGGCGGCGCACGCTTCGGCATCAACATCATTCCCCACACAGCCCAGGTCACCAGCCTGGGCGGGCTTGCGCCCGGCGATCCGGTCAACCTGGAAATCGACCTCGTCGCACGCTACCTTCAGCGCTTTCAGCAACGGGCTGGTTAGGAAGTCAAAGTGACCAAGGTCTTGATCGTAGAGGCGCGCTTCTATCCGGAGGTCGCCGATGAGCTGCTCGCTGGCGCCATGGGCGCGCTGCGCGAGGGCGGCGTGGTGTGCGACCGGATCTCGGTGCCCGGCGCCTTCGAGATTCCGGCGGTCATCGCCATGGCGGTACGCGCGGCCAAGAACCGGGACAATCAAGGCGCCTACGACGGCTTTTTGGCACTCGGCTGCGTGATCCGCGGCGAGACCAGCCACTACGACTACGTCTGCGCCGAGAGCGCGCGCAAGCTGCAGGACCTGGCCTGCGACCATGCCGTTGCCGTGGGCTACGGCATCCTGACCTGCGAGACCATGGCCCAGGCCCAAGCGCGCGCCGACCGGGACGGACACAACAAGGGCGGTGCGGTCGCCGAAGCCTGCCTGCGCATGATCGAGATTCGACGCGGCTTCGGCCTGGCCGACCAATGAGAAGGAACCGGACGTGAGCGGCAAAGGGCGAAGCGAAGCGCGCAGCGTGGCGCGTCTGGGCGCGGTCCAGGCACTTTACCAGATCGAGATGATAGGCGCCGATACGGGTGCCGTGATCGAGGAGTTCCTCGAGCATCGCCTCGGCGAGACATTGGATGGGGTCGCGCTGGGCGATGCCGACCGGGAGCTGTTCCGCACATTGGTCGCCGGCACCATGGCCGAGCGCGATGACCTGGACGACATGCTCGCCGCGGTGCTGGCCGAGGGTTGGCCGGTCGAGCGCCTGGAGGCGATACTGCGGGCGATCTTGCGCTGCGGCGCCTACGAGATCGGCTACTGCGACGAGATTCCGCCCAAGGTCAGCATCACCGAGTACGTCCGCCTGACCGAGACCTTCTTCGAGGGCAAGGAACCTGGCATGGCCAATGCCGTGCTCGACAAGCTGGCCCACAGCCTCTGGCCGGAGGAGATGGAAGCGACACCGCCGTGTCCGGCGAATTCGAACTGATCGCAGACTACTTCGCGCCCTTGGCCGGACCGGGCGGTCTCGGCCTGCGGGACGACGCGGCGCTCTTTTCCCCTCGGCCGGGCTGCCAGGTCGTCGCGACAGCCGATGCCTTGGTCGCAGGTGTCCACTTTTTTGCCGAGGATCCACCAGAGCTGATCGCCAGGAAGGCGCTTCGCGTCAATCTCTCGGATCTCGCCGCGATGGGTGCCCAACCACTCGGCTACCTCTTGACCGCTGCCTGGCCGGCGCCGCCGCAAGCGGAGTGGATCGCAAGTTTTACCGCCGGCTTGGCGGCCGACCAGAAGGAGTTCCGAGTTCCGCTTCTGGGCGGCGACACGACCGCGACGCCCGGCCCGCTTACCCTCTCGGTCACCGCCTTGGGGGACGTCGCCGCCGGCCGATCGCTCCGGCGTGACCAGGCGCGTCCGGGCGAGACCATATACCTTTCAGGTACCCTGGGCGACGGTGCCTTGGGCTTGGCGGTCCAAAGCGACGGCGGTGGGCTCGGGGGCTTGGACGAGCCCAATCGGGAGCACTTGATCGGGCGATATCGCTTACCCCAGCCACGGCTAGCCCTTGGGCGCCTGCTCAGCGAGCGTGGCTTGGCGCGCGCCGCGATCGACCTGTCGGACGGATTGGCCGCCGATCTGGGTCACGTCCTGGCGGCCTCCGCTGCGGCCGGTGAGGTTCATTGCGACCGCCTGCCTCTGTCCGCTGCCGCGCGCGCCGCAGTTGCCCTTGAGCCGGAGTCGCTCAGCAAGATTCTGAGCGGTGGCGATGACTACGAGCTACTCTTTACCGCGTCACCCGAGCAAGCGAAGGCAATCTCGGCCCTGGCCGATGAGCTCGCGCTCCCGCTCACGCCTATCGGCGAGATCGCACCTGGTCAGGGCTTGACCTTGCTGGATTCGAACGGCAAGAGCATCGAGCTCGATAGGGTTGGATGGAGTCATTTTTAGTAATAAAAACAAATAAATAGAAGGTATTTTGAATCATTTTTCTCAACTGTAGATCCGTTTCTCTTGACCCCTCGATCCGGGTGAGAAAGATACCGGCGCGCCCTTCGAAAGATTGTCTTTTCAAGCGGTTGCACTGAGCGGCGGAGTCTGGCATTTTCCGCGCGCTTTTGGCCGTCCCCGGGCGGGGCGCCGAACATCCACTCTACACCGAACGCTGGCGCGTCCTGCGCCGCTCCGACGACTTAGGGAAATTCCAAAATGGTGATCGTGCTGATTTTCGTAATCGCATGTGGCCTGCTCGCGCTGGGCTACGGCTTCTGGGCGGCGCAGAGCGTGCTGAGCGCAAGCGCCGGCAACGAGCGCATGCAGCAAATCGCTGGCGCCGTTCAGGAGGGTGCCCAGGCCTACCTTAACCGCCAGTACATGACGATCGGCGGCGTCGGCTTGGTGATCTTCATCCTGATCTCTTTGCTGCTCGGCTGGCACGAGGGCGTCGGCTACCTGATCGGCGCCCTGCTGTCGGGCCTGGCCGGCTACATCGGCATGCACATTTCCGTGCGCGCCAACGTTCGCACCGCCGAGGCGGCCCGCACGGGCCTGGCCGAGGGCCTGGAGATCGGCTTCAAGGCGGGCGCCGTCACCGGCATGCTGGTCGCGGGCCTGGCGCTGCTGTCGGTCGCCGGCTACTACAGCTTCCTGCTGGCCACCGGGGTCACCGGACGCGGCATTGTTGACGCTCTGGTGGCGCTTGGCTTCGGCGCTTCGCTGATTTCGATCTTCGCGCGTTTGGGCGGCGGCATCTTCACCAAGGGCGCCGACGTCGGCGCCGACCTGGTCGGCAAGGTCGAGGCCGGTATCCCGGAGGACGATCCGCGCAACCCGGCGGTGATCGCCGACAACGTCGGCGACAACGTAGGCGACTGTGCGGGCATGGCGGCTGACCTCTTCGAGACCTACGCAGTCACCGTGGTCGCGACCATGGTGCTCTCCTCGATCCTGTTCCTGGGCAACGAGGCGGCCAGCGACATGATGCTCTATCCCTTGGCGATCGGCGGCGCCTGCATCATCACCTCGGTGATCGGCACCTTCTTCGTGCGCCTCGGCCCGTCCAACAACATCATGGGCGCGCTTTACAAAGGCTTCCTGGTGACCGGCGTTCTGTCGGCGATTCTGCTGTTTCCGATCACTTGGGTTGTGATCGGCCTGGGCGACATCGGCGGCTCGGGCATCACCGGCCTATCGCTGTTCTTCTGCGGCGTGATCGGCTTGCTCCTAACCGGTCTGATCATCTGGGTGACCGAGTACTACACCGGCACGGAGTATCGCCCGGTGCGCAGTGTTGCCGAGGCTTCGGTAACCGGTCACGGCACCAATGTGATCCAAGGCCTAGCGGTCTCCATGGAGGCGACGGCGATCCCGGCGGTGCTGATCTGCGTCGCGATCATCGCGACCTTCCTGCTGGGCGGCCTGCTTGGCATCGCGATCGCGGTCACCGCCATGCTCGCCTTGACCGGCGTGGTCGTGGCGCTGGATGCCTATGGCCCGGTGACCGACAACGCCGGCGGCATCGCCGAAATGGCCGAGCTCGACGAGTCGGTGCGCAAGACGACCGACGCCCTGGATGCGGTCGGCAACACCACCAAGGCGGTGACCAAGGGCTACGCCATTGGTTCGGCCGGTCTAGGCGCGCTGGTGCTCTTCGCGGCCTACACCCAGGATCTCAACTTCTTCTCGAGCAACCCGACGGAGTTCCCTTACTTCGAGGGCGTGCAGGTGGACTTCACCCTTTCCAACCCCTTTGTCGTGGTCGGGCTCTTCGCCGGTGGGCTCTTGCCTTACCTGTTCGGGGCGCTCGGCATGACCGCGGTCGGCCGGGCGGCCGGCTCGGTGGTGCTCGAGGTGCGCCGCCAGTTCAAGGAGATCCCGGGCATCATGGAGGGTACTGGCAAGCCCCAGTACGGGAAATGCGTCGACCTGCTCACCAAGGCGGCGATCAAGGAGATGATCATCCCCTCGCTTCTGCCGGTCCTGGCGCCGGTCGTCCTCTATCTCATCGTTCTGGCGATCGCCGGCAAGTCGGAGGCCTTCTCGGCGGTCGGCGCCATGCTGTTGGGCGTGATCGTGACCGGGCTGTTCGTGGCAATCTCCATGACCGCCGGCGGCGGCGCTTGGGACAATGCCAAAAAGTACATTGAGGACGGCAACCACGGCGGCAAAGGCTCCGAGGCCCACATGGCCGCGGTCACCGGCGACACGGTGGGCGATCCCTACAAGGATACCGCAGGTCCCGCCGTCAACCCGATGATCAAGATCACCAACATCGTGGCCTTGTTGCTGCTGGCGGCGCTCGCCGCACAGTCGTAGCAACCTAAGAAAAGACGGGCGCCGCCTTGGCCAGATATGCCGAGGTGTCGCCCGGTTTTTGTGTGGTATCGACGCCTTTGATTATAAAGGAAATTAATCCTCAAAAGCAGCTTGCGATCTGACCGATTCGCTGATCTTATGGCCTCTTTCTATCCGAGATCACGATGGGAGCCAGAGATGCGGAAGTATATGATCGAGCGGGACCTGCCCGCGGTCGGCAGCTTGGAGCGCGAAGAGCTTAAGGGCGCGGCCCAGAAGTCGAACGAAGCCTTGCATGAGCTCGGTTCCGACATCCAGTGGGTGGAATCCTTCGTTGCCGCCGACAAGACCTTCTGCGTCTATCTGGCCAAGGACGAGGAGATCATCCGCAAGCACGCTGAGATAAGCGGCTTCCCTGCCAACAAAATCACCGAGATCGGCAAGATGATCGATCCGACCACGGCCGGCGGCTAAGCGCGCCGCACGATAATTCAGTGTGGGGTGAGCAACACTCCGAGAACGTCGAGCCGGTCGCTGACTAGTTGACCTTGGCGCAGGCTAGACGGTCGCGCACGGTCTTGAGCACCTCTTCGGGCGCGAAAGGCTTCTCGATGGTTGGGCAGCCGGCGGCATCGAGGAAGCTCTCGATGCCGGCGCTTAGCGTGTCGCCGGTGACGAAGACCAGGCGTTCGGTTAAACCTGGATCCATGGTCTTGAGCTCCTTGTAGAGCCCCATGCCATCCAAATCGGGCATGCGCAAGTCGCTCAGGATCAGGTCGAAGCTGCTTTCGTTGATCAGGCGCAGGGCCTGGCGGCCGCTCTCGGCGATGGCGGTCACGTGGCCGTCGGCCTCCAGGATGTCGACCAGCACCTGGGCGATCTCGGGCTCGTCGTCGACCACCAGCAGCCGGCAAGGCCGCACACCGGGCGTATCGTCCTGGATGGTTCCACCGGCCGCGGCGCCCTCGCCAAGCGGCAGAGTCACCACAAAGGTCGCGCCGCCGCCGGGCGTCTGCTGTAGGCTAAGCACACCATTGTGGGCGCGCACCGCGGCCAGGCTGACCGAGAGGCCGACGCCGGTGCCGCTGCCCGAGGGCTTGGTGGTGTAGAAGGGGTCGAAGATTCGCGAGCGGATCTCGGCCGGGACGCCGGGGCCGTTGTCAGCCACCGTGATCTCGATCTCCCGGCGTGCCGTGAGCGTCCGGGTGCGTATCGTCAAGCGCCGACGCCCTGAAACCTCGATCAGCGCGTGCTGAGCGTTGACCACTAGATTCATCACCACCTGGCCGAGCTGGTCGGGGTCGGCCCACAGCTCCGGCAGCGCCTCGGCCGGCTTGTAGTCCAACTCGACGTCGTTCGAGCGCAGTCCATAGTCGAGCAGCTCAAGCACTTCGCCGACCATCTCGTTGACCTGGATCGGCTGATGCTCGGGCGGCCGGTGCCGGGCCATGGCCAAGAAGGTCTTGACGATGCGCGCGCAGCGCTCGGCGGCCTGGCGGATTTTTTCCGCGCTCGAGACCACGTTCTCGTCGGTCGCCGAGCTTGACAGCATGAAGGCGCGGCCGACCACGATCGCCAGCGGATTGTTGAGTTCGTGGGCGACGCCGGCCAGAAGGGTGCCAAGTGCCGCAAGCTTTTCGCTCTGATGAAGCGCCTCGCGCTGGCGGGCGATCTCGGCCTCGCTCGCTTTCTTCTCGGTCAGATCGACGATGAAGGAAACGAACATCTCCGAATCACCGACCACGGCGCGTGATATCGTGATCTCGATCGGGAACTCGCTGCCGTCGGCGCGCAGGCCGGTCAGCTCGACCCGTTGGCCCAACATCGGACCCTCGCCGCTTTGAAGGTAGCTCTCGAAGCCCCGATAGTGGGCCGCGCGCAGGTGGGGCGGGATCAGCAGCTCGGCCATCTGACTGCCCAGCACCTCCGTGCGGTCGTAGCCAAAGCACTGCTCGGCGACCGGGTTGAACTCGACGATCTGGCCGCCCCGGTTGATCGCGACGATGGCGCCCAAGGCGTTCTCGATGATCGCCGACTTGAGCACCTCGCTGTCTCTAAGCGCGGCTTCCGAGTGCTTGAAGTCGCTGATATCGATGATTGCTGACAGATAAGCCGGCTCGCCATGGTAGCTGAGCGGGCGGATCGACATGAGCGCCCAGAAGTCGCGGCCATCGCCGCGCTTGAGCTGGAGCTCGGCGTTCTGTACCGAGCCACGCTGCTCAAGACGCCGCAGGATGCGCTCGCGTTGACTTGGGTCGGCATAAAACGCAGCGGTCCGCCGGCCTTCCAGATCGTCGCGCGGCAGAGCGAAGACCTGCGCGCAAGGGCCATTGACCAGGATCAGGCTGCCGTCCTCGACCCGGCTGATGGCGATCGGGATCGGCACCGCCTCGACGATCGCTCTGAAGCGCTCCTCGCTCTCGCGCACGTGCTCTTCGGCCAACTTGCGGATGGTCGAGTCGTGAATCGAGACGACGATGCGCACCGGGCGCTTCTCATCGTAGAGCACCAGGCCGCGCAGTGTGACCCAGCGTGCGCCCTCGGCTTCATTCGCCAGGCGGCACTCGCACTCGAACTTCGGCCTGTGGCGTTGGAAGCGATTGGCCAGAATTGCGCGCAGGGCGTCCGCGTCGTCGTGCGCCAGTTGAGAGAAGAAAGCGTCCGGCGTCGACTCGAGCTGACCCTCCTCGAGGCCAAGGATCTCGTGCAGGCGGGGCGAGAAGTAGCTCGTGTCGCTCGCCAGATCCCAATCCCACTGGCCGTCGTTGGCGCCGCGCGCCGCCAAGGCATAGCGCTCCTCGCTGATGCGCAGTCGCTCTTCCGTGCGGGTTCGTGATATCGCGCCGGAGATCAGGATTGCCGCGGTTTTGAGGACGTGAATTTCACTATCGGTCCAGCTGCGCGGCGCGACGCAATCGTCGAAGCCCAAGAAGCCCCACCAGTCGTCGCCGACCAGAATTGGCACGGAAACGAAGGAAAGCGTGCCGTGCTCCTCGAAAATGCGCCGCGTATCGCCCGAGGTGTCCTCAAGGTTCGCCTGTATCACCTCGCCGGCCATGCGCCGACGCGACCAGTCGTCGAGCGCCTGGCCCGTCTCTTCGTCCTTGAGCGGGATCTCCTGATAGCGCGGGTCCGCGCTGAGCGTCTCGAGGCCGGGCTCTGCCCAGTCATAGCAGCAGCTCTCGACCCAACCCAAAGTCGGGTGCTGGTAGGCCTTGAAGAGCGTGACCCGGCTGACCCCGGTCGAGGTGCCGAGCTTGGCAAGCAGGCTTTGGATGCCGTCTTCCCAGCTGTCGCCGATCATCTGCGCGGCAGCCGAAGCGAGCGCCTCGAGCATGGCGGTGCGCCGCTGGAGCTCGGTGATCGAGGGGCCGGTGTAGCTGGCCCGGACCTTGTCGCCGGGGGGAGCGCGCTCTTTCCGGCTGGCCGCCAAAGCCTTATTGCCCCGAGTCGGTGACGTAGATGTAGCCCGCGCCGCGCACCGTCTTGATGGTCTGTGGCTTGGAGGGGTCGGGCTCGATCTTGCGCCGCAGCCGGGCAATGCGGATGTCAATGCTGCGGTCGAAAGGCTCCCAGGAGCGGTTGTGGGACATCTCGAGCAGCTGGTCCCTGTTGAGCACGCGGTTGGGGTGGGTCGCGAAGGTCTGCAGCAGGTCGAATTCCATCTGTGTGATCGGCACGTCTTCGCCATCGTCGGCGGTCAGCTTACGGGTCTCCAAATCCAACAGGCAGCGCCCGAAGCGCACCTGGTTGCCGCTGGCCGGCGCGCTCGTCGGGCGGGTGCCCGAATCCGTTTCTTGCTGGGCGCGGCGCAGCACGCTCTTGGCGCGCGCCAACAGCTCTCGCAGGTCGAAAGGTTTGGAGACATAGTCGTCCGCGCCGACTTCCAATCCGACGATGCGGTCGACCACCGTGTCCGAGGCCGTCACCATGATGATGCCGCAGCTATAGGTCTCGCGCACGTAACGCGCCAGGCTGATGCCGTCCTCGCCGGGCATGGCAATGTCCAGCAGGACCAAATCGCAAGGAGTCTCCTCCAAGTGCGCTCGCACCGCCGCGCCGTCCTCGACCGCGGTTACCTGGAAGCCGTTGCTCGAGAGGTATTCGCGCAGCATCTCGCGAATTTCGGGCTCGTCGTCGGCGACCAGTATGGTGGGGGTGCTTGACATGGCTCCGGTTGGGCTATTGGACCTCGGGGACACTATTGTAGGAGACGAATCGCTTTTGCCTCTAGTCAGATGATAAGCGCTGGGGGCGGCCGCGGGCCAGGGCGCCGTCCGCGCGGGCGGAGAGGTAAGCATAGAGGTCTCGGACGTAGGGCGCGACATTTGGGTCATTGGCATAGCCCTTCATCACCGAATTGCCACTTGAGCGGCCCTCTAGGACCGCCGATTGGAACGCGGCAAAGTCCAAGGGGCGGGTGATCAGCGCCGGTCCGAAGCTGCTGCCGATGCCGTCCGGCCCGTGACAGTGGTTGCAGCCCGCGTGATAGCGCCGGTAGCCGTTGTAGGTGCCCTGGTCGACCTTGCCGTCGATCACCTGATAGGGCTTGGCGGCCTGGCCGGCGCTGCCGTGGGCGGGCAGTGCCAGAAGGCAGAGCGCGACAAGTAGACCGCGGCTCCACGTGCGGCCGCCTAGTTGGTGGTCGCCCGGAACACCTTGGTGTCGCCGTCGAGCACCACCAAGGTGTCGGCGCTGTTGCCGCAGATCATCTCGATGGTCCGGCCCTCCACGCTGTCGATGCCGGCCTGCTGGCCCGGATTCAAGCTGACGCGCAGGCGTGCCGCGGAGGTTGGGGAAGCCAGCTCCGGGTCGGAAGTCTCGACCACCATCATGGTCACGTCGCACTGACCGTCGCCTTTCGCGAAATATCCAATCGCCTGTTTCGAGCCCAGAGTGTAGCTGATCGACTGGATCGGGCGATAGACGTTCTCCGAAACGCCGTGAGGCAGCGGCGCAACGCCGCTTGAGGCAGACCAAATGAAACCGGTCGCCAGGGCGCCGCCCAGAACCATCGTCGACATGAATCGCTGCTTTGTCATGACCTGCACTCCCGAGGCTTGTTGTGGTCCGGCGCTCGCTGGAGGAGCGCCTTATCGGCTCGAGAGAAAAGCTAGTGGCTGGCTGTTTCTGTCAGATGTCGTGCAAGATGGTTTCGTGTTTCAATTGTTTCAGCGTGCATTCGACACGACAAAAGCCGGCCAAACAGGGTTTGGCCGGTCCGAACGGCGGTCTCGTCGTGTCTGTCGAAGGGGCTTTTACCGCCCGGCGCGCTGTTCAGGCCGGGCGGGGGAGGGCTAGAATCCCTCGCGCTCCATACGCTTGCGAAGCAGCTTGCGATAACGGCGCACGGCTTCGGCGCGCTCGCGCTTACGTCGCTGCGAGGGTTTCTCGAAATGGCGGCGCAGCTTCATCTCGCGAAATATACCCTCGCGCTGCATCTTCTTTTTCAGAGCGCGCAGGGCCTGATCGACATTGTTGTCGCGGACGTGAACGTACACGGGTGACCAAGTCTCCTTTCATGAGCCACGCGTGGCTCGTTCCTCTGTTTTCGGACAATCCCACGATTTAGCTCAAAATCAAGGGGAATTTTGAGTAAACCAAAGGGTTCGCCAGCGACTCATATCGCGGCGCAAGACTGTCTTGTATCATAGAGTCGGGGTCTTTGGGAAGGGCGGTTTCGCCAGATTCGATCCGTCCGCACTTTGTGACCGCTTGCGAGGGGGCTTCACCAACCCTTTGAAAAATTTAATTTTACTTGTATGCCGCAGATTGTACGCCTGTGACGGCTGCAAATGGTCGATCTTTTGGCCCCGCGCGGGCATACTTCGGCCCTTGATGCCATCGCGGCGTACAAGGCGAGAAAAAAGGGGTGTCATGGCGATCTTGAAAATTGCCCGCATGGGCCATCCGGTGCTCAGCCGGCCGGCCGAACCGGTCCCCGACCCCTCGGCCCTGGAGGTGCGCCGCCTGATTGCCGACATGCTGGAAACCATGGAGGACGCCCACGGCACGGGCTTGGCGGCGCCTCAGGTCCACGTGCCCCTCAGAATCGTGATTTTTTTCGTCTCTGGCGAGCGCGCCGCCGAGGAGGACGAAGCCGAGGAGGAGCTTGAGGATGTACCGCTGACGGTGCTGATCAACCCCACGGTCGAGCCACTGGAGGCGGACAAATCCCTGGGCTGGGAAGCCTGCCTTTCGGTGCCGGGATTGGCCGGCGAGGTGCCACGCTTTCGCTCGGTGCGCTACAGCGGCCTGACCCCGGATGGCGAAGAGGTGATCCGCGAGGCCCGTGGCTTCCACGCCCGTGTTGTGCAGCACGAGTTCGATCACTTGGACGGGATCTTGTTTCCCCAGCGCATGACCGACCTATCGCGCCTGGTATTCACCTCAGAGATGCACCATGTTCCCAAGAAGAGCCCATAAGAGGAACTGGCGATGGATTTGAGTCCGACCCAAGAGCGGCTGCTCCTGGCGAGTTTGCCCCATGTCGCCTTCGACGGTTGGGGTCAGCGCGCCCTGCGCGCCGCGGCTCAAGACTTAGAGATCGCGCCGGAGTTGGCGTTTAACGCCTTTCCCAGAGGCGCCGCGGACCTGCTTGAGGCCTTCAGCGCTTGGGCTGACCGAGCCACGCTGGTCGAGCTGGAGCACCAGGACCTGGCGGCCATGAAGGTGCGCGACCGCATCGCGCTAGGGGTGCGCACACGGCTGATGACCGTTGAGCCCCACCGGGAGGCGGTGCGCCGTGCCGTGGCCGCGCTCGCCATGCCCCAGCACGCGGCGCTCGGCCTCGCCTGCGCGGCGCGCACGGTCGACGCCCTCTGGTATGCCGCTGGCGATCGGGCGACCGACTACAACTACTACACCAAGCGCCTGCTGCTGGCCGGTGTTTACTCGAGCACGCTCTTGGTCTGGCTCAACGACAGCTCCGAGGATTACACCCAAAGCTGGGCTTTTCTTGAGCGGCGCATCGACAATGTCTTGAAAGTGGGCGGTCGGCTCGGCAAGGGCCTCAAGGGCCTGCTCGATTTGCCGGACCGTCTGGCCCGTCGCTTGAATCCGGGTGCAGCCGGGCGATAGCGCCTGGGTCTTCCAGGAAGGCTCGGACCTCTGCGGGCGAGGCCAGGCGCAGGGTCTGCTCGCCGGGACAATGACGCGCCAGGGCCTCGATCAGGCGCGGTCGGTACTTGCGGCGGAACTGCCAGATGTAGCGTAGAAACTCCAGGTCGACGCGCTCTGGACAGCCGGGCGCCGAATCGGGGCGCACCGCGCCCAATCCGCCACCCACTCGCCGGACCACCCGGGCGACACAAATCCAGCGGGAGAAATCCAAAAAGACCGCGCGGTCGCAAGCCGCGAGCCGGGCCTCAAGGCTGCTCAAATGGGTGCCGTCCAGGATCCAGCGAGGCTCGGCGATCAAGCGCGCGTGGGTTGCCAACCAATCCTCGCGGCTCGGCTTAACCCACCCAGGGCGCCAAAAGACCTGGTCCAGGTGCACCAGGGGCAGGCCGGTTGTCGCGGCGAGCGCCCGGGCCAGCGTTGACTTGCCGGAACCGGAACAGCCAATGACCGCGATCCGTTCCATGGCGAGCTCTCAGGCCCGGAGCTGCAAGCGCGTGACGTGCCCCATCTTGCGGCCCGGCCGGCTTTCGGTTTTGCCGTAAAGATGCAGCTTGGTGTCAGGCTCGGCCAGCAGCGTGGCCCAGTCGTCTGCCTCGTCGCCCAGCAGGTTTGTCATGACCGCCGGACAGAGCCGCGCGGTATCGCCCAACGGCAGGCCTGCCACGGCCCGGATGAACTGCTCGAACTGTGAGGTCGCCGCGGCATCCAGGCTCCAGTGCCCGGAATTGTGTGGGCGTGGCGCCAACTCATTGACCAGCACTTGCTCGTCCTTCGTGACGAACATTTCGATCGCCAGCAGGCCGACCAGCTCGAGCTTCTCGGCCAGCAGGCGAGCGATCTCCTCGGCGCGCCGGGCAACCCCTTGTGGGATTTCCGCCGGTACGACGGTCTGGTGCAGGATGTGGTTTTTGTGGCGGTTTTCGACAGGCTCGTAGGTTCGACAGGAGCCGTCGGGCCCGCGCGCCACGATCACCGAGATTTCGCAGCGGAATTCCACGAAGCCCTCCAGGATTGCCGGCACCTCTGCGTTGGCCGCACGCACCGCTTGCCATGCGGCCTCGGCCGCTTCGACGCCTTGCAGAGTGACCTGGCCTTTGCCGTCGTATCCCAGCTCGCTGGTCTTGAGCACGCAGGGCGCGCCGATCTCGGCCAAGGCCGTGTCAAGGGCCGCCCGGTCGGGGATCTTGGCATAGGGTGCGGTGGGCACACCGTTGGCATTGCAGAAGCCCTTTTCGCGCAAGCGGTTGCGGCAAAGGTGAAGGATTTCTGGCCGGGGCCTGACGGTGACTTGCTCGGCCAGGCGGCGGGCCGCACTGGCGGGCACATTCTCGAACTCGAAGGTTACCACGTCGACCGCCTGGGCGAAGGCCAAGAGGGCCGGCTCGTCGTCGTAGGCGCCCTGGCTGCCTAAGGTTGTCACCTGGCGGGCCGGCGCTTCGGCCTCGGGGCAATAGATATGAGTTTGGTAGCCGAGACGGGCAGCAGCCAAGGCCGCCATGCGGCCGAGCTGGCCGCCGCCAAGGATGCCGATCACCGCGCCGGGCGGAAGCGGGGCCGCACTTTCAGCCATCTTCGGACGGCGCCTCGGCCACGGCGTCGCTCTGACGGGTCCGCCAGGCGGCCAGGCGCTCGGCCACTTCGGGCGACTGCAGGGCGACCACCGCGGCGGCCAGGAGGGCAGCGTTTACCGCGCCTGCGCGGCCGATCGCCAGGGTGCCGACCGGCACGCCGGCCGGCATTTGGACGATCGACAGGAGACTGTCCTGGCCCTTCAGGGCCTTGCTCTCGATCGGCACGCCGAACACCGGCAGGTTGGTGAGAGACGCAACCATGCCCGGCAGGTGCGCAGCACCACCGGCGCCGGCGACGATTACCTGGAGCCCGCGCTCCTGGGCCGTGCTGGCGTAGTCGACCATGCGCTTGGGCGTGCGGTGGGCCGAGACGATGCGCGCCTCGAAGGCCACGCCCAGCTCCTCGAGGATCTGGGCGCCGTGGGTCATGGTCGCCCAGTCGGATTGGGAGCCCATGATGAGACCCACGACGGGCTCTGAATTGCTCATGCCATCCCCCCTCGGTCTCGGGCCGGCGCCCGCGCGCCTAGCGGACTCGCCGCAGGAAGCCGCGCGGATTGCAGGTCATCAGGAACCGCTCGCGCGCCGGATCGATCACGAAGTCGTCGCAGCTGGCGAGAAAGTCGTCAAGGCCCTCCATGGGCCCGGGGCCGTGCTCCGGGTAGGTCGGATGGCCGTTGACGATAGTGTCCTCGACGACGATGTAGCCGCCGACCGGGATCAGCGGCGCGTAAAGCTCGAGCTCCTGGCGCACGTGGTCCTGGGAGTGGTCGGAATCCAGCACCACCAGGGCTTTACCGTCCTCGGGCAGATGGCCGCGCGCCCGTGCGAAGATTGCCGGATCGATGCTCGATCCGTGGATGTAGGTGATTCTGGGATGCTGGGGCCGTCCGGGGCGGTCGTCCACGTCGATCGTCACCACCTGGCCCTTGCCGATCAGCTCGCAGACTGTCGCCAGGAAAAGCGCGCTGCCGCCGAAGCGGGTGCCGGTCTCGAAAATCACGTCGGGCAGCTGCTCGACGATAAGCTCCTGATAGGTCCAGAGGTCGTTGGGGCTCTTCTGGGTCTGACAGCCGAGCCAGCCGATGTTGAGGCGCTCGTGGTCCTCGCGCCAGGGCCCGACGTAGAAGTCCAGGAAGCGGTCGACCAGCGCTTGCTCGTCGCCGTTCATCGCCGGCAGCTCGGCGGGCGGACGAAAGTTGCCCAGTGGAATAGGCGCCGTGCGGGCGCGCAACTCGGCCAGCTCGGCGGCGGTCTGGCGGTTGCGCAGAACGTAATCGCGCACCGGCGGCACGAGCATCAGAAGGCGCTTGAGCGCGCTGGGGATCATCAAAGGTCTCTTGCGCGGGATCTAGGGGCCGGCAGGCTAGCACGTCACACCGGCCATGATCCATGGCTGGAGACCCGATTGCGCCCCTATCGGTAAAGCGGATTGGGGTTGTCGAAGCGGCAGCCGGCGTCCCATTGGGAGCGCTGGTTGCCGTGGGCCGGTACGCCGCCAGCGTCTTTGATCATGCGCGCCAGGTGCAAAAGGTTCCAGGTCATGAAGGTGGTATTGCGGTTGGTAAAGTCGTTCTCCGGCCCGCCCGAGCCCGGATCCAAATAGGAGGGGCCAGGGCCCGCTGCGCCCAGCCAGCCGGCATCGGCTTGGGGTGGGATCACGTAGCCCAGGTGCTGAAGCGAATAGAGGATGTTCATGGAGCAGTGCTTGGCGCCGTCCTCGTTGCCGGTGATCAGGCAACCGCCGACCCGGCCGTAATAGGCATACTGGCCGGCTTCGTTCAGATCTCCCGAGGAAGAGTAGAGCCGTTCGATCACCTTGGTGCAGACCGAGGATTTCTCGCCGAGCCAGATCGGCGAGGTCAGCACCAGGATGTCCGCCGCCTTGACCTTGGCGTAGATCTGCGGCCAGTCGTCCAGATCCCAGCCTTGCGCGCGCATGTCCGGATAGACTCCGTAGGCAATTTCATAGTCGACCGGGCGCAGCTCTTCGACGGTGACGCCGTTGGCCTCCATGATGCCGCGAGACATGCGCACCAGCCCGTCAGTGTGGGACAGCTCCGGGCTGCGCTTTAATGTGCAGTTGAGGAAGAGCGCCTTGAGGTCGGAGAAGTTCGTCAGGTTGGTCTCGCAGAGCGCGCGTTGCTTTTCGGTCAGCATTGGGCCGGTCTCCCTTGGCGTGTGTCGCCACACCATAGGAAGACCGCACCGGGCGTGCAGCCGCAAAGCGATGACAGTTTTCGTGAACGGCTCGGCTGTCACCTCACGCGATGATGTCGGGCAGGAGCTCGCTCTCGATCTGTGAGATCTGGTCCTTCAGCATAAGCTTGCGCTTCTTCAGGCGCTGGATCTGGAGCTGATCGAACGGCCCATCGCCGGTGATCTGGGAGATCACATCGTCCAGGTCCCGGTGCTCGCTTTGCAGCTCGACCAGCTTCTGGCGTAGGGTTTCTCGGTCGCTTTCCGTCATGCCAAGGTTTGACTAGGCTTTCACGCGCGAAGTGCCCTATCGGCCGGCGAAGGCGGTGACATAGGGCTGAGCTGAGTTAGTATAACCGAGTCGGCAGTGGGAGTGTAGCGCGCCGAAGGGCCGGCCCGGCGGAGCCTTCGAGTTGGGAGACGAGCGCTTGAGCGAGACCTTGGAAAATCCCTTCTGGGACTACTCTCTTAAAATCTACGGCCAATCCGGCTTTTCGCCCGCGATCATCGGTTTTCAGGATCGCCACGGCTTGGTGGTCAACCTGCTGATCTATTGCCTCTGGGCGGCCGCAAATGGGCGCCGCTTGGACTCCGGCCACTTCGCCCTGCTGGAGGATGCGATCGCGCCATGGGAGGTGGAGGTCACCCAACCTCTGCGGGCGGCCCGGCGCTGGCTCAAGGGCCAGGACCTGGTACCCGAAGAAAACGCCAAGGCGCTCGGCAAGGCGATTTTGGCCCGCGAGCTGGAGGGCGAGCAGCTAGAGCAGTGGATCATCGCCCAAACCGTACCCATCGCGCCTGGAGAGCCCGTTCTGGAGGCCGCGGCCAGCAACCTGCTTTCCTACTTGCGCCAGGCCGGTATCACCCCGGACGCGGATGACCGGGCCGCTCTCGCCACCCTGCTCGCCGCCGCCTTTCCGGATGCCGCAGCGGTCGAGATTGAAAGGTTGCTCGGCGGGTGAGACCTGCGTTTCAGGCGCCGGACACTTTCGGCTGATCCCGTTCCCCTTCGCCCCAGCGCTTGATTCGGCCGCTCTCCAGACCGAAGAGGTCGAGCACCCGGCCCACCGTGTGGTCGACCATTTGGTCGAGCGTCTCGGGCCGGGCATAGAAGGCGGGTACCGGCGGGGCGACGATCGCGCCCATATCGGAAAGCTGCAGCAGGTTGCGCAGATGGCCGCTGTGGAGCGGCGTTTCGCGCACCATCAAGACCAGGCGTCGGCGTTCCTTGAGCACCACGTCGGCAGCCCGGGTCAGGAGGCTTGTGGTGGTGCCGAGCGCGATCTCCGACATGGAGCGAATCGAGCAGGGAGCGACCACCATGCCCATGGTCGCGAAAGAACCGCTGGCGATCGCCGCCCCGACGTCGCCGGCCGGGTAGGCGACGTCGGCCAAGGCACGCACCTGGGCCGGCTTCAAACTGGTCTCGTAGCCGAGCGTCAGCTCGGCTGCCTTGGTCATCACCAAGTGGCTCTCGACCGGCAGAGACCTTAGGGTTTCGAGGAGGCGTACACCGTAGATCACGCCGCTTGCGCCACTCAATCCGACGATCAGACGGGGTGGCGTAGAACCTGACGATACGCTCATATGACAACTTTGCGACAGTTGAATACTTGGCAAAAGGGGCCTCGAAGCGCTATATTATAGCACGTTGGATGTCTCATGGGTTCGGGAGGATATCTATGACGGTTGCCGAGCATGTTGACGCCCTGCGGGGCAAGCACGCTGCACTGAAAGAAGCCGTAGACAGCGAAAACCAGCGGCCCTTCCCCGACGAGTTTCGATTGGCGGAACTTAAGCGGGAAAAGCTTAGAATCAAAGACGAAATCGTCAAACTAGAAGCCGAGGATTAATCGGCACAGGTAGGGTAAAAGGAGGTTAGTACCTGGCCCGTGACTCCGGGCCGGGTCAAGTGCGGCCCAAGAAATGGGCCACCTAGAGGCCTTCGGCCTGCCGGCGCAGAAGGTATTTCTGGACCTTGCCGGTAGAGGTCTTGGGGATCTCTCCGAACACAACCTTGGTCGGGCATTTGAAGTGCGCAAGGTTGTCCCGGCAAAACTCGATCAACTCACGCTCGTTAACCTTAACGCCCGCCTTGAGCTCAACGAAGGCGCACGGCGTCTCGCCCCAGTTCTCGTGGGCCATGGCGACGACCGCCGCGCTGGCCACCGCCGGGTGCTTGTAGAGAGCGCCTTCGACCTCGATCGAGGAGATGTTCTCGCCGCCCGAGATGATGATGTCCTTTGAGCGATCCTTGAGCTCGATGTAACCGTCCGGGTGCCAGACCCCTAGATCGCCGCTGTGGAACCAGCCGCCGGAGAAGGCTTCCTGACTGGCGTTGGGGTTCTTCAGATAGCCCTTCATGACGATGTTGCCGCGCATGAAGACCTCGCCCAGGGTCTTGCCGTCCATGGGCACCGGCTCAAGCGTCTGGGCATCGGCCACCATAAGCCCCTCCAGAACCGGATAGTTGACCCCTTGGCGGGCCTTGATCTCGGCCTGGCGGGTGATCGGCAGGCCATCCCATTCGCCGTGCCAGGCGCAGACGACCGCGGGCCCGTAGACCTCGGTTAAGCCATAGACGTGTGTCACCTCGATGCCACGCTCGGCCATCGCCGCTAGCACAGAGGCCGGCGGCGGCGCGGCGGCGGTCATCATGCGCACCTGCTGGTCGAAGGGGCGCTCGGCGTCACCGGGATTGAGGATCATCTGCATGACGATCGGCGCGCCGCAAAGGTGGGTCACGCCGTGCTCGGCGAGGGCCTGGTAGATCGTCGCGGCCTCGACCCGGCGCAGGCAGACGTGGGTGCCGGCCAGGGCCGTGATGGTCCAGGGAAAGCACCAACCGCTGCAGTGAAACATGGGCAGGGTCCAGAGGTAGACCGGATGCGGGCCCATGCCCCATACCAGCACGTTGCCGAGGGCGTTCAGATAGGCGCCTCGGTGGTGATAGACCACGCCCTTGGGGTTGCCGGTGGTGCCAGAGGTGTAGTTGAGGGTGATCGCCTGCCATTCGTCGGCTGGCGGGCGCCAGGGTTCCTCGGGGTCGCCGCTCGCCAGCAGGGCCTCGTAGTCCAACTCGCCCAGGCGCTCGCCGCCCGGGCCTTGAGGATCGTGGATGTCGATCACCGAAATCTTGCGGTCCAAGCGGGCCAGCGCGTCCTTGATGGTGGCGGCGTACTCCGTGTCGGTGATCAGCAGCTTGGCCTCGCTGTGCTCCAGGATGAAGGCGATCGCGGCCGCGTCCAGGCGGACATTGAGCGCATTGAGGACTGCGCCCGCCATGGGCACGCCGAACGTCGCCTCGAAGTGGGGCGGGGTGTTGGGCGCCATCACCGCGACCGTATCGCCCAGCCCGATGCCGCGGGCGGTCAGCGCCGCGGCGAGCCGCCGGCAGCGCTGCGCGGTCTCGCGCCAGGTGAAACGCTGGGTGCCGTGGATCACCGAGGTGCGCTCGGGATAGACCGCGGCCGTTCGCGGCAGAAAGCTTAAAGGGCTGAGCGCCACATGGTTGGCCGGCCCCTTATCCAGGCCGGTCTCGAACGGATTCATGACAGTGGCGCCCCCCTGGAGACCATCGCAAGCTTGGATAAGATTCATACAACAGTTCCCCTCGCGGGGCGAGTGAGCGCCTGGGCGTTCTTGGGCAAGGTTAAGATTGTAAAGAATTTTGACAATTCGATCGTGGAGTGGCTTTCTATTAAGTAATTGAATTTTCTAACTTTAATCACAGTGGACAGATTGTTAATGACCTTAATCCCAGGAAAAAGTGTCGTTATTCTTTACACTCCTTGACGTTTTTTAACGGGCAAGTTTCATTTTTCCTTGTACTTCAACTTTGTTTCAAACTTGGCATGGATCTTGCATGGCTTCTCCCTAGGGACTCCGCAGCATTCCAGTTTGTATTTTGTCCTAGGGAGAAATGACATGATGTCCAATAGATTTCCGCTTGCGGCTTGTTGCCTCGTGATAGCGCTCTTGATCCTCGCGCCAGGCCGGCTTGCCGCGGCCCCTATCCTCGAGTTCGAATTCCTCGGCTCGGGCCAGACCTTCGGTCCGACCGATCAGGTTCTGATCCAGGCACGGATTACCAACAATGGCACCGATCCGCTTGTCGATGCGATAGGCTTTGGTGGTGTCACAGTTCCAGATCAGATTACTGATCAGTACGACGATCTCTTTCCGCCCGGCATCAATCCCACGCCGCCGGGTCCGGACCTCCTGACCCTGAACCCGGGTAATAGCGTGACATGGGATTTCGCCCTCTACGACCCTTTCCCGGACGGTGGCAACCAAGGTGACCCGGTGCAGCCAGGCACCTATATTTTTCCGTCGGAGAATATTTTTGCCCAGTTTCTCGTGTTTGAACCCGAGTTTGGGTTCATACCGGTGAACACCCAGAGCGCTGCTGACTTTGTTTGGATCGTGCCCGGCGGGCCGGTCGCGGTGGTCGAGCCCTCCTCGCTCGGCATGTTTGTGATCAGCCTATTGCTTCTGGGCGCTGTCGTTCGAACTGTACCAGTGCCGCGCGCATAACTCGATCAATCGCGCGACGATCTATTGTTGCCAAAAGACCTTGCCGCTCCTGGGATCTGTTGCGCGTTCGGTCGGATTGACGCAGGAATGTTCCAAATACACTTTTGGGTTGACATCTGGAGAGAGTTAAGGGCATATCGCGGCACCTCATCGAGAGGCTACGACCAACCTATCGGAAAAGACATGACTGACAGATACCAACGATTGCTAGGCAAGATACCGTTCTGCCAAGCCAGGGTCTGACGCGAGGGAACACCTCCCACGCGTCTTGCCCTGTCGCAACCATACCTCCACGAACAGGGCAAGTCAGATGAAACGCAACCTAAAATCATAGTCGTTTGCCGCATGCAAAAGCGGCCTTGGTGTGCAATCCACACATTCCTTAGATACGTTGGGACGGGTATCCGTGGCTCGGGTTCCCTATGCCCGGCTGGCGCGCTCGGCTCCGGTAATGAGCCTTGCGTGTGCCGAGCCCCGTCCAGGTTCGCATCTCGCGAACCGCGTATTCCCAGCGGATGATGCTCGACGGGAGAGAGCGCTAGGCTGAAACCCTAGTAGCCAAAAGCTGAGGGGGTTCGAATCCCTCCATCCACCTGCTTGAGGTGCAGGCTTCAAATCCAAGGTCGCCGGAAGAGCGCCAGGCTCGCTTGGGGCCAGGCGTAGGCGCGTCCCGCGCAGATCCGGACCGCGCGCGGCCCTCGGTGTCGTCAGACCGACCGGCACGCCGCCACCGCCTCCGGCCCAACCTTGCGGGCCGGGGCGGCGCGGCACCCTGGAAGGTCGCGCGCCCTCGAGGCCGCCGCGCCGGGCCCGCCCGCGCGCCGCCGTCGGTGCTCTTCCGGTCGATCTTGCCAATTATTCATTTGGAACTTTTCGTTCCACCACGTGAGTACATTGTTGTTAGAGGAGTAGGACCGATGATTATGAAGACCGAGCGAATCTCGGACAGCGAGCTTGGGCTCCTGTACCGGGACCGGGTCTTCCAGGACGTTTTGGGACCCGGAGTCTACCGGCTGTGGCGGACCGCCGTGCGGCCGGAGATGGTCAAGCTCGACCTCAGCAAGCTGCCGGTGCGTGAGCCGGCGCTGGACGCCCTGTGGCTGACCAACCCGACGGTTGTCGCCGAGCACTTCGTGGTCGCCGACATGGCCGACGGCGAGCTCGGCCTGGTTTCGGCCGACGGCAAGCTGGTCGATATCGTGGCCCCGGGCCGGACCGCGTTCTACGCCAAGCGGCTGCGGCGGGTTACCGTCCAGGTGCTCGACGCGGCCAGCGAGATCGAGGTGCCAAAGGCCCTGGTCGCGCCGCTCGCGCGGCTCGGCGCCGAGGATCTGGTGGAGAGCGTTCAGGTGGCGTCCGACAACGTCGGTCTGCTTTACCTGGACGGCGTGCTCGAGCGTCAGCTGGCGCCCGGCCGCTACGCCTTCTTCCGGGCGACCCGGCGGGTCCAGGTCATCACCCTCGACCTGCGGCTGCAGAGCCTGGAGGTGACCGGTCAGGAGGTGCTGACCAAGGACCGGATCGCCCTGCGGGCCAATGTCACGGCGGTGTTCCGCATCGCCGAGCCTCTGAAGGCCGTGTCGCTGACGGCGAACCTGAAGGACTACCTCTACAAGGCGCTTCAGTTCGCCGTACGGCAGGTGATCGGCACCCGGAGCCTCGAGGAGGTGCTGGGTGACAAGCAGGGCATCAACCAGGCGATCACCGATCGGCTGGTGCCCGGCTTGGCCGAAGCCGGTCTTGAGGTGCCCTCGGTCGGCGTCAAGGACATCATCCTGCCCGGCGACGTGCGGGAATTGATGAACCGGGTGATCGAGGCCGAGAAGACCGCTCAGGCCAACGTCATCAAGCGGCGCGAGGAGACCGCGGCGACGCGCTCCCTGCTCAACACCGCGAAGCTGATGGAGGACAACCCCATCCTGCTTCGGCTGAAGGAGCTGGAGGCGCTCGAGAAGGTCTCCGAGAAGGTCGGCAACGTGATCGTCGGCACTGGCCTCGACGGCGTGCTCGACGATCTGGTGCGGATCAAGCCGCGGTCTAACGGCCGGGGCTAAGGCAGGGGCCGGGATGTCCAGGAAAGGATCTCCCGGCCCCTTTCTTGTATACGGCCCTCATTGTTACTCCGGCATCTTTGGCGGCGTGTAACCTTTCCATTTGCCGGCTTGGATTTCCTTCGACGGCGACTTCTGCTCCGTGCGCGGCGCGTCCACGTAGCCTTTGGTCACATCCGGCGGCAGAACGTACTCGTCTACCGACGCCATGCGCACGACGATGTCGTCCTTCGTGACGTTGATCACCATGAGGTCGCGCGCCAGGGCCAGCGGGCCGTCGTAGGTTTTGCGCACGCCGTCCATGATCGCGGCGTTGTTCTCCGGCGATTGCACCGAATGGTAACCGACGGCCAGGCGCGGCTTGACGGCGGACATCACCTTGCCGAAAGCCTGGGGCTCGGTGTGCACACGCGTCGACACATAGGTCGCCTGGCGCAGATCCCAGCCGTAGTACTCGGCCAGGGCTTCGGGCGGCAGGAAGGCTTCGTGGGAGGCCACGTCCGCGTCGGTGGCAAATTTGATGTACCACTTGTTGGGGTAGGTATCGCCGCCGAACACGTACTTCAGCCCGTTCCATTCAAGGCTATAGCTGACCGAGCCGTCCAGGCTATGAATCGCCGGCCAAGATCGGATCGTCACACCGTTGTCCTGGTAGACGATCTCGTTCTCTTGCTTGTAATCGAATTCGTGCACGACGATCTGTGCCCCCTTGTCAGGCAAGGCGCCGCTGCGTGTGGCGAGATCCCAGGCGTAGCCCTTCCGCATACCGTCGACGAAGGCCTTTGTGCCCAGCTCCGGCGTGGAGCCGCTAGGCCCGTAGATGTGAATTGGGGTGTAGCGCCCGCTGAGCCAGCTGGCGATGTGCAAGGCCATGAAGTCGCCTACGTGATCGACGTGGAGATGGCTGGCGAAGACCTTGTCGAGCTTGGAAAAATCCGGCCTGAGGGAGAAGAGGTTGGCGAGCATCCCGGAGCCAGCGTCGAAAATGAACTTATCTCCGTTGCCCAACTCGACCAGGTAGGAGATCGACACAGCGGCACGGGTCTGGTTCGGCATGCCCGTGCCGAGCGCCGTGATGCGCATCTCGTCGGCGCCGAGCAGCTCTGTGTTGGGGAAGTAACTGGCTGGGTACTTCCCATCGACGATGGCCGCGGGCGCGCGCCCCCGCGGCGCATTGTCCATCGCATCGGTGGCTTCTGCCACCTGAGTCGCTTGGGCTTGGGCCGTGGCAACGCTGAAGGCGTTGGCAATCTCATCGACGTAGGCGGACACCCAATCCTTTTGCCCGACCAAAGCCGCGCCGCAGGCCGCTCCGACGGCGAACAGAAGCATGCCCGAAACCAGAGGCTGAACCTTTACCATGAACCTCTCCTCTCGATGGCTCGTGCGGCAGGCCCTCTTGTGCAGTTGTTGCGGGCCTCGCCGATCGACGAATTCACGTCGTTGTGGACACCCCTTGTGACAGTTATCTTAGGCCGAAGATCGCGAATTATCTATCTACTAGAATGGGTAGGGTAATGCGGTTGAACTTGATGTAGGTCAAATTTCCCAATCAGATTGAAATAAGGCTTGGGTCTTGTCAGCAGCGCGAAGCGCGTACTTCGGCATCCTTTTGATAGGACTTTTCCTGTCGGCCGGCGATGCGTGGGGCGACTGGATCAATCTGACGGGCGCAGAGAGCGCGCCTAACATCGCCGAGATCTTCGTAGGCGAGGACGGTGTGCGCGTTGGCTTGGAATTGTCCCTTGCCGAGCTCGAGCGTTTGCCTGAGGCCGACGAAGACGTGGCGCGCCTGGCCATGGAGAGCCTGACGGTGCACACCGATCAGGGCACGCAATTGCCGGTCAATCTGATGCGCGCAGAGCGCCGCCCGCGCAAGCCCCGGGCCCCGCCGCTAAAGGGCGCGATCAACCCGACGACTGGCCAACCGGTCCGGGAGCAGGCCGAGCAGAGCGACGTGCTTTTCCTCGATTTGGAATACCCATTCGCGGAACGCCCGGCCGCGCTCATTTTTTCTCCGCCGCTCGACGAGTCTGGTCGCGCCCGTCTCACGCTCGGCTTCATTGTCACGCACCGTGCGGTGCCGGTGATCGACTTCCGCTATTTGTCGGCGCCGGCGCGTTTGACGCTGGACTGGAACGACCCTTGGTACAGCGCCTTCGATCAGTCCAATTTGACGCGGCAGTTCAACGATCCCCTTATGAGCTTTCTATACCTCGAGCCGCGCGAGGTGCGCCATGAGATCCTCGTGCGCCTGCGCGACCTGGGCCGATGGATGGATCTCGGCCTGGGTGGCGAGGCTTTGATCCCAGCCGGCGCGCAAACACAGTTTCTGGAGCGGGTCGCCGCCTTCTTCGCGGCGCGCAACCCCCTGCGGATCGAAGGTCAAGCCCGATCGCCGGAAATCGCCCGTGCCCAGTTTGTCACGCTCTCCCGATCGGGCTTACAGCTGCTCGAGGGCGATCGCACGCTCGACCCGGACACGGCAATGATCGGCGTGATCCTGCGCTACGCCGTCGAACGAATTCCTCAAGAAGTCGAGGTTGAATGGCAGCTGTTCGACGAGCAGGCAACGCGGGTTCCGGCGACAATGATCGATCCGGCCGGGCCCTTCGTCATGGACGTGGGGCCGGGCGATCCGGTGATCCAATGGCGCAATGTCCTTCGGGACGACCCGGAGCCCGTTATCATCGCCGTCCCCCTGGGGCCCGAGCAGTTGTTTCGACTTCCCTTGATCTCCTTGGGATTTCTGGCGGTTGCGCTGGTCGCCGCCGGATTGGCATTGCGCCCGCGCGTGCTAGCCCGTCGCACATCGATCGGGATCGGCCTGGTCGGCCTGCTCTTGGCGGTCTTGGCCTTGCCCTTTGCCGGTATCCACCTGCGCTCACCCTTTGCCGGCGCGCCGGCGCCCGCGACCCTCACGCAAATCGTTGTAAACTTGCACGGCGCTTTGCGTGAGACGGTGGATCTGCGCCGGCGCGATGCTCTCGCGGTGAGCGTTGCCCCGGAGCACTTGGAAGACTTGGAGGCCGAAGCGCAACGAGGCTTGGCGATCGAGGTTCTTGGCGGTGGGTCGGCCGCTGTCGACCGCGTCGATGGCGTCGAGATCAAAGAGGCGTCTGCCCTGCCTGGCGGCGGCTTTCGTGTCCGTGCCGCCTGGCGCGCCGATGCCAGCGCTGGCCATTGGGGCCACCGTCATAGGCGTCAAATGGTATTTGAGGCGCTCTTCGACCTCATGCCGATCGAAGGCACATGGAAGCTGACCGGGCTGACGGTGCTAAGAGCTCAGCCTGTCGATCAAGTTTAGCTGCGGCCGACGATGTAGTCGCGCAGGACGTGGGTCTCGGTCTCCAGCTCGTCCAGACGATTCTTGACCACGTCGCCAATCGAGATGATGCCACTCAGCTTGCCGTCCTCGGTGACCGGCAGGTGGCGGATCCGGCGGCGAGTCATCTCGCCCATGATCTCGGTGACATTGTCGCCTGGCGAGCAGGTCTGAACTTCGCGGGTCATGATGTCGGACACCGGCATGTCCAGCAGCCGGCCGCCATGCTCGGGCAGCCCGCGGACGATATCGCGCTCGGACACGATGCCCTCGACGCGCTCGCCGTCGCTGCTGACCACCAGGGCGCCGCAGCCTTCCAGCTTGAGCCGATGGGAAACGGTATCGACCGTAGCATCCGGCTGCACAGTGGCGCAGCGATTCGCATTATCCCCTTTTGCGCGCAGAATATCCTGGACTTTCATTACAATTCCCTCCTAACCGGCGTGGCCCACATGAAGCACAACCTGGTCCAAAGGGGCCACAAGAGCGCTGGACCTAGTATAGGCCCAAAAAGCGCGGCAGGTTAAGCCGGTCATTTTCCCATGCACCACCGCCGCTGGCCTTAAGATCCCTAAAGGTGTAGTCTAAGCTATCAAACGGCTGGGGTGCCGGCGGGACGTGTCGGCTGAGAGCAAACCCATCGAACCTGATCTGGGTCATGCCAGCGAAGGGAGTCGCATCCTTGAACGCTCCAAATCCAAATGGGACCTGCAAGAACCGGCCCACCGTTGCGGTGATCGGCGCCGGTGTCTCGGGCCTGGGGATCGCCTGGCGCCTGGCGGAGGCCGGCTGCCAGGTCGAAGTTTTCGATCGGGGACTGGCGGGTCAGGGCGCGAGCCGGGCGGCGGCCGGCATGCTCGCCGGCGGCATCGAGGCGGAACCCGGCGAAGAACCCTTATTGGCCTTGAATCGCCTGGCGGCCGAGCTGTGGCCTGGCTTCCGGGACCGGCTCGAGGCCGCGTCTGGCGGCAAGATCGACTACCGGGACGAGGGCACTTTGGTTGCCGCCTTGACCCGGGACGAAATGGCTCAGCTTCGCTTCCAGTTCGACTACCAGAGCAAGCTCGGCATCGACCTTCAATGGCTGAGCGGCGCCGAGGCGCGCCGCCGGGAACCTTATCTCAGGCCCGGCGTGGCCGGTGCGATCTATTCACCGGGCGATCATCAGGTCGACAACCGCAAGCTGGCCGAGGCGCTCAAGCGCGCCTTTCTGGCGGCCGGCGGCACACTCCACGAGGGCTGCCCCATCTCTGCCATCGAGACCGCGGGCGGCGCGGTGCGCGGTGTGACGGTAGAGGACCGGCAGGTTCCCGCCGATGTGGTCGTGCTGGCGGCCGGCGCGTGGTCGCGCCAGATCGATGGCTTGCCAGAGCAGGCCCTGCCGCCGGTGCGCCCGGTCAAGGGTCAGGTCTTGGCGCTCAGGATGGACCCGCTCGCGCCGCTTCTGCGCCATGTGCTTTGGGCGCCCAAGATCTACCTAGTGCCACGGCTGGACGGCCGCGTGGTGATCGGCGGCACAGTCGAGGAAAAGGGTTTCGACGAAACCCTCACCGCCGGCGGCATTTTCGCCATTCTTGAGGCCGCCTGGCGCGCCCTGCCGGCAATCGAGGAACTGCCGATCGACGAGTTCTGGGTCGGGTTCCGGCCGACCAGCCGAGACGACGCGCCGATTCTCGGCCCCGGCCCGCTCGACGGGCTGGTGCTGGCGACTGGCCACCACAGGAACGGCATCCTGCAGGCCCCCGTGACGGCGGAGCTGGTCAGCCGCTATATTCTCACCGGCGAGCTGGATCCGGCGTTGGAGCCCTTTGGGTTGGATCGCTTCGCGCGGGACAAGCGCGCGGCTGGCGCGGCGTAAGGAGCTTTTGGGCATGCGATCGCAGATCACGGTAAATGGCGAGACGCGTCCTTGGCAGGCGGTCGACGTGGTTCGGCTGCTACAGGCCGAAGGCCTCGACCCGGCACGCCGTGGCGTCGCGGTTGCGATCAACGGCGCCGTGGTGCCCCGCCACCGCTGGGCAGAAACCGCTGTGCAGCCCAACGACCTTATTGAAATCGTCAAGCCATTCGCCGGTGGGTGAGACAATGACGCAGACCTATCAGCTGGCCGGACGGACCTTCAGCTCCCGTTTGATTATGGGCACCGCCGGCTTCCCCAATCAGCAGCTTCTGCTCGACGCACTGGCGGCCAGCGGTGCCGATGTGGCGACCGCCTCGATCCGGCGTATCAGCCTGGAGGGCTATGCGGAGTCCCTGGTCGATCTTTTGGGCGAGGACTATCAGCTGCTGCCCAACACGGCCGGCTGCGAGACCGTGCGCGATGCGGTGCTGACGGCCCAGCTGGCGCGCGAGGCGCTCGAGACCGATTGGCTTAAGCTGGAGCTGATCGGCGACCGGGAGACTCTCTATCCCGACGTGGTCCAACTGGTCGAGGCGGCCGAGATCCTGGTCAAGGACGGCTTTCAGGTGCTGCCCTACTGCACCGACGACCCGGTGGTCTGCCGGCGCCTGGTCGAGGTCGGCTGCGTCGCGGTCATGCCCCTGGGCGCACCGATCGGCTCGGGCATGGGGATCTGCAACCCGACCAACATCGAGCTGATCTGCGCCAACAGCCCGGTGCCCGTGATTCTCGACGCCGGCATCGGCACCGCCTCGGACGCGGCGCTCGCCATGGAGTTGGGCTGCGATGCGGTGATGATAAATTCGGCGGTTGCCAAAGCCCTCGACCCGGTTGCCATGGCCGGCGCCATGGCCCGCGCGGTCGAGGCCGGCCATCTGGCCCATCATGCCGGGCGCATTCCGAAGAAGGGCTATGCCGAGCCCTCCAGTCCCCAGTTGGGGCTGATCGGCTCTTGAGGCTGCCACACCCGGCGGTCTTGCTCATCACCGACCGCAAAGTCGCCAAGAAGCCTTTGGATCATGTGGTGCGCGCGGCGCTCGACGGCGGTTGCCGATGGCTCAGCTTGCGTGAGAAAGACCTGGCGCCGGACCAGAGGCACCAGCTTCTCGAAACGCTCATCGTGCCCACCCGGGCGGCCGGCGCGACGTTCACCGTGCACGAGGATCTAGGCGCTGCCGCCGGGGTCGACGGCGTCCATCTGCCGCGCCGCGGGGATCCTGAGGCGGCGCGCGCGCAGCTTGGGCGCAGGGCCCTGATAGGGTGCTCGGCCCACGACCAGGCTGAAGCCCTGGCAGCTCAGGCGGCAGGCGCCGACTATCTCACCCTGAGCCCGGTCTTTCCGAGCCTTAGCAAGCCCGGTTACGATAAGGCGCTCGGCCTAGAGGGGCTGTCGTCAGTGACCAGCGAGCTGACGATCCCGGCGATTGCCCTGGGCGGTATCACGGCGGACACCGCGGCGGCGTGCCGGGCGGCCGGGGCGGCCGGTATCGCGGTCTGCGGTGTGATTATGATGGCGAAGGACCCCGCTGCCGCAATGGCGAAGGTCGTTAACGCCTTTGAGGGATAAAGGTGGCATGCACCGGACCCTGATAAGACTCTTCTCGGCTCTTTTCGTGGCGGTTTTACTGCTGGCCGGCATTTACTACGGCTACTTGACGTGGCAACTGCAGCCCAAGGCCCCGCCACCACAGATCCTGGCCGCCGAGCGGGCCTTGGCGGAGGCGGACACGGTGGCGCTGCTGCATATCGACATCGCGGCCGCCGTTCGCGCCGAGCAGATCTTTCTGGGCGAGGCTGACCGCCAAGCCTTGCGCGGCCCCCTACCGGGCGCCAATCCCGTGGTCGCAAAGCTGGCCGCCGCCGGTGTCGATCTGCGCCAATCTCTCGAGCAGCTGGTTGCCGGCGTCTCCTTGTCGGGCCGGGACGTTACCTGGGCGACCATCCTGACCGGCCGCTTTCCGGTTGAAGAGATCCGTGCGGTGCTGATGCAGGACAGCTTGACTCAGGTGGGCGAGGGGGGCGTCCTGCTGATTTCCAGCGAGGACTTGGAGACCTGCGAAATCTCGGCGCCCATCGCGGTTTTTCTCTCGCCCAAGCAGGTGATATTCGGCAACCCAGCGAAGGTCGCCCGGGCGATCGACCGCTTGGCCGCCGATGCGCCGCCGGATCTCGCGCTGGCGGCCTGGCGAGACTATCGTCGGGCCCGCTTGCTCAGCTTGGCGCTCGTGGTCCCTCCGATGGCGATTGGCCAACGGCTCGACGACCCCGCCGCCCGTTTCGCCACGCAATCGGCCAATGGAACGCTGGACCCCGTCGAGCGCCTCTATCTCGGTGCTCGGGTCGGCACCCTGCCGCCGCGGCTCCAGTTGGACGTCCGGCTCGAGGCCAGCGGAAGTATCTGGCCCGCCCAGATGGCCGAGGCCTATGAGGCCTGGCGAGCCGCCTTCACAGCCCAAGTGGAGCGCCGACTGCCGGCTCTGGCTCGGCTGCAAGGCCATGCCACGGTCGCAGCCGATGGCGACAGCCTCGTGGTCGAAACCACGCTCAACAAAGGTTTCTTGAACGATCTTACCGAGGTGCCGGGCGAGTTGCTCCGATTGGCTTTTTCCGGCCTCAGCGCGGACGACTCTGCGACCACTCGGCCGGTCGCCGAGGAGCGTACTCTGGCGCCGACCCAGATTGCCACCTATAGCACGGACCTGCGCTCTGCCGATCTCAAGCCATTTGACCCGACTCTCGATCAAACCTTTAAGGCACAAACGGAGACTGGGCCCTTCGGACTGCGCATCAAGGCCTTGCGCCTGGTGGAGCCGCCAAACCCAGCGGTTCAGCTCGAACTCGAGGTGGCGAGCAGCGAAATCGCCAACTTGGAGCTCGACGCAATGCATCGGGGCGAGAGCGAGGCGCGGGCGCAGGTTTACATTTATCAAGTACGCGACCGGGATGGCGCGAACCTGCTGCGCGAGGAGCGCTGTGGGCCGGACCGCAACAGCTTGGGCGGCGTGCTCGAGGCGGCCAGCAAGCAGGTCTATCGCGACGAGATCTTCGTTCCTGTTTCGGTGGTCGAAGGCGTCAAAAGCGTGCGCCTCAAGCCCGGCACCCTGACGGCCGACATCGCTCAGGTCGAGGGCATGATCGAGCTGCGTCTGGCAACCCGTATCGAAACCTTACGTGTGTCGGCGCCATTTGCCGGCAAGGCGATCGAACGCGCCGGGGTTAGGATCAAGTTCACCGAGGCTGAGCCTGGCCAGGTCAAGTACGATATCAGCGGCAAGACAGACCGGGTGCTCGCCGTTCGAGCCAAGAACCAACAAGGGGCCTATCTGGCGCCGGCAGGGTCCTATGCGACCGGCCGATTGCTAGGGGCCGGCAAGACCGTGGGACGCGACTATCAGGGTACCCCGGCCGAGCTTGAGGTGATCCTTGCAAGCGGCGTGTCCATTCTACAATATCCTTTTACTTTGAGTTATGTAATGCCAGAATTTAATGCATGGGATTATCCAAAGTCAGCGACGGTCAGGGCCGGCAATCGGGCGGCCTTCGCCGCCCAAGCTAAGCCGCCGGCCAAGGACGAAGACTGCCAAGGAAGCGCTTCCGCGGGCCAGCTGGCGCCCTTCTGGCTGTGCCTCGACCTGCAAACCTTCTGGGGCGAGAACGTTGGCGCCTCGGGCCGTGTGCTTGCGCCCGCCAGCCCCCTTCTTGAGGGCAACCTTTCGGCGCTCGAGCTTACGGTTGACGAGGTGAGCCCAGCTGGCGAGGAGGAGGCCTGGACGGTCGCGTTCGCGTCGTTCCTCGATCTCGCCCCCCATGGCGACCAGCTCGCCGGTAGGGTCAACGGTCAGGTCGCGGTTCCCGAGCTGGCAAGCTTGGCCGAACCGCGTTTCGATCAGGTCGCCGGACGCGTAATCCTTCGCCTGCCCAAGCGGCTCAGCCGGCTGACTCTCGATGTCTCGGAGCTCGGCAACAGTATTCGACGGGACGACGGTCGGGCGGCCACTCTGATCGCCTATGACGATGGCGGACTGGAGCTGGAGGTGATCGGTCCGAGGGATCGCCTGGTCCAGTTCATCCCGCGTGACCGGCAAGGCCAGGCCATGGCGACCAACAATGTGCGCGTGACGCCGGGTGAAACGCACGACCACTGGCTCGCCTCGCTGCGCACCTCGGGTCGGCCCGCCACACTCGACGTGGTCTTTGCCGAAGCTCAAGACGAGCAGGTTTACGACTATCGTCTTGAGCTTTCGGAGTAATCTGAAAAGTATCCCATTTAACAGTCGCTTAAGAGAAAATCCTGTACACCGGGTAGGGCCTTCGTTCGGGCGAAAATCGGTTGCTTTCAGGGCGCGGAAACGCTATCTGGCGCAGCCGTCTTGAGGCCCGCTCCACAATTCAAAAAAGAGTGCCATGAAACGACTGGACGAACTGGAAGCGCAGTCGATCTACATCCTGCGCGAGGCCTACCAAGGCATCGCCCCGCTTGCCATGCTGTGGTCGCTCGGCAAGGACTCGAACGTCATGGTGTGGTTGGCCAAGAAGGCCTTCTTCGGGCGCGTGCCTTTCCCCGTGATGCATGTGGACACCGGCAAGAAGTTTCCCGAAATGTATGACTTCCGGGAACGCTATGCCGCCGAGTGGGAGCTCGACCTGATCACCTACGATTGCCCGCCGGCAGAGGCGGTCGACGACGATCAGCTCGGCCCGGCAGCGCGTTCGGCGGCGCGCAAGACCCTGGGCTTGAAGGCCGCGATCGAAGCCGAGGGCCTGCGGGGCATCATCGCCGGCATCCGCCGGGACGAGCAGGCGATCCGCGCCAAGGAGCGCGTGTTCAGCCCGCGCCACGCCTCCGGCCAGTGGGACTTCCGCGAGCAGCCGCCGGAGTTCTGGGACCAGTTCAAGACCGATTTCCCGCCGGGCACCCACGTGCGCATCCACCCTTTGCTGCACTGGACCGAGATAGACATCTGGCACTACATCCGGCGCGAATCGATCCCCATCGTGCCGCTGTACTTCGCCCGCAACGGACAACGTTACCGTTCCCTCGGCGACCAGGACATCACTGCCCCGGTTGAGTCCGAGGCCGCCACACTGGACCAGATCATCGCCGAGCTGGAGCAGACCACCACATCGGAGCGCGCCGGCCGCGCCATGGACCACGAGCGCGAGGACTCCTTCGAGCGCCTGCGCAGCGAAGGCTACATGTAAGATGCCCAACGACCAGATCCCGCCCCAGGGCCAAGAGGCCCGCGCCGTCCAGCCGCTCATGAAGATCGTGGTGGTCGGCCATGTCGACCACGGCAAGTCGACCATGATTGGCCGTCTGCTCTACGACACCGATTCCCTGCCGCCAGGCAAGGAGGCGGAGTTGCGCGCGATCTCGGCCAAGCGCGGGGTCGCGGTCGAATGGTCTTTCGTGCTCGACGCCTTTCAAGCCGAGCGCGACCAGGCGGTGACTATCGATACCACGCAGATCTGGTTCAAGACCGCCAAGCGCGACTACGTGATCATCGACGCGCCGGGTCACCGGGAGTTCTTGCGCAATATGGTCAGCGGCGCGGCCAGCGCCGATGCCGCGATCCTGGTGGTCGACGCGCTCGAGGGTTTGCGCGAACAAACTCGGCGCCATGGTTATCTGCTGCACCTGCTCGGCATCCGCCAGGTCGCGGTCGCAGTCAACAAGATGGACCTGGTCGATTTCGATGACGGCCGGTTCGACGAGATCAGCCGGGACATCACCCAGTACCTTGGCGAACTCGGCATTCAGCCGGCCTTCATCGTGCCGATCTCGGCACGCGAGGGCGACAACATCGCAAGTCGTTCCGAGCGCAGCCCCTGGTACGCCGGACCGCCGCTGCTGAACGCGCTGGACCGCTTCCAGGCCGTCGGCCTGCCGAGCGATCAGCCGCTGCGCCTGCCGATTCAGGACGTCTATAAGTTCGACCAACGGCGCATCTTGGCCGGGCGCATCGAGTCCGGCGTGCTGCGGGTTGGCGACCGCCTCCTGTTTTCGCCGTCCAACAAGGTGGTGCGAGTTAAGTCGATCGAGGCCTGGAACGTGGATCCGGCGCCGGTCGCTGCGGTCGCCGGCGAGTCGGTCGGCATCACGCTCGAGGACCAGATCTTCGTCGAGCGTGGCGAGGTGGCGAGCCACCTGGCGACGCCGCCTCAGCTCACCACGGTGTTCCGCGCCACCCTGTTCTGGCTTGGCGAAGAGCCGCTTGCGGTCGGCAAGAGCTACAAGATCAAACTGGCGACCCAGGAGGCCCGGGTCACGGTGCAGTCGATCGAGCGGGTCATCAACACCGATAGCCTGGCCGGGCGCGACGGCGCGGAGGTTCAGCGCAACGAGGTTGCCGAGGTGGTGCTGCGCTCTAAGCGGGTGCTCTCCCTGGACGAGTCTCGCTCGCTCGCGCGCACCGGACGTCTGGTGGTGATCGACGGCTACGACACGGTGGCTGGCGGGGTGATCTCCATGGAGGGCTATCCCGACCAGCGGCAGAGCCTGACCGTCAAGTCGAGCAACCTGACTGCGGTCGAGCATCAGCTGACCGCCGAGCACCGCTTTGAGCGCAACGGCCATGCCGGCGGCGTCTTATGGCTGACCGGTCTATCGGGCTCCGGCAAATCGACCCTGGCCATGGCGGTGGAGCAGCGACTCTTCGCCAAGGGCTATCACGTCTACGTCCTGGACGGCGACAACGTGCGCGGCGGCCTCAACGCCAACCTAGGCTTCTCGCCCGAGGACCGGGCCGAGAACATCCGCCGGGTCAGCGAGGTGGCGGCGCTCTTCGCGGATGCCGGCATGGTTTGCATCACGGCGTTCATCTCGCCCTACCGCTCGGACCGGGACCGCGCCCGGTCGGCGGCCAAGAGCGGCTTTCACGAGATTCACGTGGATGCCGACCTCTCGACCTGCGAAGGGCGCGACCCGAAAGGCCTCTATCGCCGGGCCCGCGCGGGAGAAATACCGGAATTCACTGGTATTTCAGCACCTTACGAACCCCCCTTGGCGCCCGAGCTGCGCGTGGACACGGCTGAATTGTCGGTCGAAGAAGGCGTTCAAGAAATCGTCGACTATGTGGAACGCACCTTCACCAGCCACGCCCAGCGCGCCTTAGAGGACGTCACGGCGGAGGCTTGACCGCGGGATACTTCGTTGTTTATAGTTAACATTAATAAAGATTACTAAAATGTTGATTTTAAATAAAAATTGACCTTAGTTTGAGATGAATTAAGGGTACTAATTCCTTGCCAATCGGTCAATCTCCAGGTAATCTTACCTGGACGTTAAGAAGAGGCGGCCATAGTCCTCATACATCGAGGAGATGATGTTTGAGGTACCGATGCAACCGCTTCCAGATCAAGCAGGGGACCCAAACCACATAGTACCGGGTTGGGTAGACCTCGGTCGGGTTCGAAGGTCGAACAGGCAGGTTCGTCCGAACAGGAAGGCTGTTGCCCGGGTTCGGTCCCGCCGAGGTACAGGTTTCACCATGCTTGGTCACGGTCGGAGACCGCGCTTTTACAAGGTGCGGATGGGAGGCAGGGGAGGAGCCCGCTCATGAGTGTAGGACAGTTCTGTCACCGCCTGGGTGAGATGGTTGACAAGGCCTTTGTCGAGCGCGAGTTGCTGTTGCGCTCGGAGGGCAAGGTCCACTACCTCCAGCTCACACGTGGCCGGCAGTTGGTGATCCTCGCGTGCTTGGGCGCGGCCTCGCTTTATGTCTCATTCAGCACCTTTGGTCTCCTCTCTCACGTGAATGGCGGCGCCACGGGGGCCGTCGCCACAACCCAGGAGCTCGCGGAGATTGACCTCCTTGACCCAACCGCGAGCTCCCAGGCATACCGCCGATCGTCTTCGCCTCGTCAAATTTGGCACAGCCAGGATAGCGAGCCGACGATTCAGGCAACCCGGGCGCGCGGCGGCGTTGGTTCGCGGCCTACCATCGCCTCGCGCGATACTGCAGAGAGCAAGCTGCGTCGGCTTGGGGGCAACCCCGAGTCGCGCAGCGCCCGGGACAGCGAGGAAATGAGCGATTTCGAGCGCGGCGAGCGACTGGCGCAATCGGCCGCCAAGCTCGAGGTCGAGCTGGCCATGCTGCACGAGGCCTTGGTCAGTTCGAGCGGCAGCCTCGAGGAGGTGCGCCGTCAGCGGGACTTCCTACGCGCCCGGGTGACCGGGCTGGAACGCCGCATGAGCGAGATGAGCGAGACTCAGGAAGAGGTTCTGGATCGACTGACCGAGCAAATCACCTATACGATCGAGACCTTCGAGCAAGTGCTCTCCATGACCGGCGTAAAACTTTCCGAGCTGGTCACCGACACAGGGCCGGAGCCGATAAGCTTGGCTCAAGGCGGTCCCTTCATTCCCGGCGACTTCCTCGCGGAAGATACGCCGGATCGCTCGTTCCAGGCGGCCGCTCTGTTGCTCGAGCTGCAGCTCGGGCGGTTCGAGGGCCTACAGCAGGCGATCCGTCGGGTGCCTCTGACCGCGCCCCTGGACCAGTACTCGATTTCTAGCGGCTTTGGGCCACGCACCGATCCCATCAATGGCAAGAAAGCCCGCCACCTGGGCGTCGACCTGGACGCGCCCTCGGGCACCCCGATCTTGAGCACCGGGCCGGGCCGGGTGACCTTCGCCGGCTGGCGCGGGCGCTACGGGCGCATGGTCGAGATCGACCACGGCCAGGGTGTGGTGACCCGCTATGCCCATCTGCGCAAGATCCTGGTCCAGGTCGATCAGGACGTGGTGCATCGCCAGAAGATCGGCCTTTTGGGCAACTCCGGGCGCAGCACCGGGCCGCACCTGCACTATGAGGTGCGGGTCAACGACCGGCCCCGCAATCCCATGGGTTTCATCAAGGCCGGCAAGTACCTCTTCAAGGACGGCTGAGCCGGCCGCCCTGCGGGATCATTGGGCCCTTTGGGTGCGCGAGGATGCTCACCAAAGTTCCGCGGTAATTAATCACGTTATGGTTCCAAGCTGAACGGCAAAGTTTCGCTGGAGGATCCAGACCACTCGTAGGTCTTCAGATCACCGTCATGGCGTGCGAGCTGACCTTGGGTTACGCTTGTGGGATGGACGTTGACGTCATTCTCTTCGATGTTGGCGGCACGGTGTTCGATTGGCGCACGGCCGTGGTCGCTGGGGTCAAGAACCTGAACTCGCCAGCCTTTCGTGGGGCCGATCCTGAGGCATTCGCCGACCACTGGCGCCGCCAGTCCCTGATCGAGATCGAGGCAATTGCCGAGGGGTCGGCGCCGTGGCGGCCTTTCGATCCGATTCTCGAGAGTTCCCTGACCAGAACATTGAGCGATCTGAGCCTAAAGGTCATCGGCGAGCCAGAGCGGCGCGCACTCTTAACGGCCTGGGAGGAGATGCCCGTATGGCCCGGGGTGCCGGAGAGTCTCGCGCGCCTGCGCCGCCGATACTTTGTGGCGCCCCACACGATCCTGAGCCTACACACCGCCGCGTTCAGCTCGTGCCGCGCCGGCATCGCCTGGGACGCGATCGTCACTTGCGATGCGCTAGGCGCCACCAAGCCCGCTCCGGAAAGCTACCTGCGCGCGCTGGCCGCGGTCGGCCGTCCGGCCGAACGGGTCTGCTTCGCCGCGGCACACCCGGGCGACCTTCGCGCGGCCCAAGCCCATGGCATGAGGACCGCCTACATCGTTGCCCGCTTGCACGACTACGGCGACGACTACGAGGACACCGGCTTCGCCCATGAGTTCGATGTGGTCGCGGACGACTTCGCCCAGCTGGCGGAGCTGATGGGGGTGTGAGGCTATCGGGCGGATGAGTCTTCATAGAGCGCCATTTCTCATCGCTCGTCCCGGTCCAAGTCGGCTAGGGCGGCCCGCTCCGCGGCATCGACCAGCGCAGCAGTCAATTTCCTCATGCAATCGCGCGGGCGAAGGTCTCGGGATCCACGTTGCCGCCCGACAGCACCACGGCGACGGTTTTGCCGGCGACCTCCAGCTTACCGGACAAGAGCGCCGCCAAAGCGACCGCGCCGCCCGGTTCGACCACGAGCTTCAAGACCCGGAAAGCGTAGGCCATGGCCTTGGCGACCTCCTGGTCGTCGACCACCAGACCGCTGGTGATTAAGTGGCGGTTGACCTGGAAGGTGAGGGCGCCGGGCTTGGGTGACAACAGAGCATCGCAAAAGGATCTTGCCCCGGTTTCATTGGCCAAACGCTCGCCAGCGGCGAGCGAGCGCGCAGTATCGTCGAAGCCGGCCGGCTCCACCGTGTGGACTGCCGCGCAGGGCGCGAGCGCCGAGAGCGCGGTCGCTGAGCCGGCGGTCAAGCCCCCGCCGCCGCAGCAGATCAGCACCGCATCGAGGGTTGCACCTGCCGCCTCGGCCTGGCGCGCTATCTCCAGGCCGCAGGTGCCTTGGCCGGCGATGATGTCCGGATCGTCGTAAGGCCGTACCAGGGTGGCGCCGCGCTGGTCCGCGATTTCCGTCGCGCGCGCCTCGCGAGACTCCGAGGCGCGCTCATAGAGGACCACCTCGGCGCCGTAGCCGCGGGTGTTCGCGATCTTGATCTCCGGCGCGTCGGCCGGCATCACGATAGTCGCCGGCACGCCGAGCAGCTGGGCCGCCGCGGCGACCCCTTGCGCGTGATTGCCCGAGGACTAGGCGACCACGCCGGCGGCCCGGCGCTCGGGACTAATCTGGCTGATCTTGTTGTAGGCGCCGCGGAACTTGAAGGAGCCGGTGCGCTGCAAGGGCTCGGGCTTGATCAACACCCGGGCCCCGGTTTCCAGCGCAAGCGCCGGCGGCTCGAGCAGGGGCGTCACCACCGCATGGCCAGACAGGCGCTCAGAGGCCGCCTCGATGTCGGCCAAGCAGACGATGTCAGTGGGCGCGGTTTCGGTCGATTGCGGCAAGGAAGTCATCGATCGCCTCTTGCGAGATAGGTTCGTCAAGCGCCGGCGTGTGGCCGACGCCGGGCACGGTGACGCGGATCAGGTCAGGCTTGAGCTCGGCCATGCGCTGAAAGGTCGCCTCTGAGAGCACATCGGAGGTGGCGCCGCGCAGGGCCAGCACCGGCATTTCGCCGAGCGCCCGATAGAGCTGCCAGAGGTCCGTGCCGTTGGTTTGGTCGTCGGCGAAGGCGCGGGCCAGTGTGACGTCCCAGTCGAAGTGTAGACGGCCATCGGGGCCCTCCTTGTAGGTCGCCTCGGCGAAGCGGCGCCACTGGTCGTCGGTCTCGAAGCCGAGCTGGCTGAACAGGCCCTTCAGCTCGGCGACCGCACTCGGCCAATCGGGCTGGGGGCGGTCCTGGCCGATGTAGTCGCGGATCCTGGCCTTGCCGTCGCCCTGCACTTCGGGGCCGACGTCGTTCAGGATGACCCCGGCCAGGACGCTCGGCTGAAACGCGGCCAGGCCCATGGCGAGAAGGCCGCCGAAGGAGGTGCCCAAGATCACCAGCGGGTGCAGGTTGAGCGCGGTCACCACGGCGATCACGTCGCGCAGGCTGACCTCCGGGCGGTAGTCTCGCCAGTCGGCGGCGTGATCCGAGCGGCCGCGCCCTCGGTAATCCAGGCAGACCACCCGCCGTTCCGGCGCCAGGCGCTCCGCCAGAGCGGCGTAGTCCTTGGCGTTGCGGGTGAGACCGGCCAAGCACAGCATCGGGGTGCCTGGCGCCAGGGGGTCGCCGTAGTCGCTGACCGCCAGGCGGCTGCCGTCCTCGGCGGCGATCCAACGCTCCCGATAGGCCGCGCTCACTTGGCTAGAGACCCAGCAGGTCGGGCAGCGCGTCGAGCGAGGTCATGATGGTGGCCAGTTCGCCAGGCAACTTTTCCGGAATCTTATCGAAGCGGTTTAGCCAGGCGACCCGAAAGCCGAAGTTGGCCGCGCCCGAGGCGTCCCAGGCATTGGTCGAGACGAAGCAAACGCGGGCCGCCTCGACCGACATCTCGTCGCAGGTCAGCTGATAGATCCGGTTATCGGGCTTGTAGACGCCGACCGATTCGACCGACAGCACGGCATCCAAGTGATCGCTTAGGCCGGCCGAAGAGACCGCGGCGTCGAGCATCTTGGGCGTTCCGTTGGAGAGAACGCCGGTCGCCTTGCCACCGGCGCGCAAGCGCTCGAGACAGGCGACCACGTCGGGGTAGGCGTCCAAGGTCATGTAGAGGTCCATCAAACGGTCGCGCAAGGCTGGGTCGTCGACCCCATTGGCCTCAAGCGCGTAGTCCAGGCCATCGCCGGTGACCTGCCAGAAGTCCGCGTGCGCGCCCATCATCGAGCGCAGCCAGGTGTACTCCAGCTGCTTCTGGCGCCACAGGTCCGAGACCGCCTGGGCCTTGTCGCCGAGCGCCTGGCCACCACGCCCGACCGCCGAATGGACGTTGAACAGGGTGCCGTAGGCGTCGAATACGCAGGCGTCGATCTCCTTGAAGGCCGGATGGCTCATGAGCTTCTGCTCCGGTGGTTTCCTCTCCCGCATGACAAGCAAGCGCGTCCCGGCGCGGAAGGCAAGGGGATATGCCTAGGAGTAGTGCCTTATTGGGCGGTACAGGTCCAACCAAGCGCTTCAGCGGCGAGCTGCGCTTGTGCCTTGAAAGGCTCCGTGGCGTAGAGCGCGAGCTGATAGGGTAGCGCGACCATCTTTGCGATGGGACCCAAGAACCCGTTTGGCGGGGCCGACCAGGTGACGAGCTGACGGCCATGGGCGAAAAGCTCGATCGCACCAAGTAGCTGTTCGTGATTGAGCGCTTGGACGACGGCGCCGACGCTGGTCCACACCTCGCGCGGGTCTTTGAACGGATCGACCAGCATCAGCAGGCCTATCGGAGCGCATTTCTCGATCAATGTTGGCAGCTGCTCCGCCCTGTGGGCCAGGCTAACCGATTCCGCGTGCCTTTCAGCTTCTATTTGGGCATCGAGCTGCCGGCGTGTCTCGGTGTTTTTTTTAGGCCAAGTATGTATGGGTCGGGCACAGGAGATCCAGGGCGAGCCCGGCCGAGCAACGGTAGACTACTTGATCCAAGTAGCATTGCTCGATCTCGCGATAGGTCCGGTAGGCGGCGAACGACCGACACAGTTCGGAAACATCGCAATGCCACCTCTCCAGGTTCGTGGGTGGTGCCTGCAGCAGATAGGCGTGGGTGTCCACGTAATAGGAACCGCTGGCGGCGCTGGCCTTGAGAGCCAGAGCAAGCTGGACCAATGCGCCGTGTTTCAAGATGTCGCCGCGGTTGCCGACATTCCCAGCTTGAATGTTCATGAGACGCCGCACCGGAGAAAGAAATGCCGGCGCAGATCTTAGCAGATCGCGAATTGAGTTTGTGGCGGCAGACCCTACTGCCCCGTCGCCTCGGCTTGCTGCTCCTTCAGGCGGTGCCGGTAAACCACGATGGTCTCCTGGATGCGCTGGACATAGTTCCGGGTCTCTTCGATCGGGATACGTTCGATCCAGTCGACTTCGGCGATCTGGCCTTTGCGCGGGTCGCCGTAGGCCTTGAGCCAGCGGTCGACCCGGCCGGGCCCGGCATTGTAGGCGGCCAGGGCGAGATACAGCGCACCGTCATAGCGGGCGATCATCTCGGCCAAGTAGGCCCGGCCGAGGCGCAGGTTGTAGTCCGGCTCCTCAATCAGCTTCGCGCGTTTGTACTTTAGTCCAAGGCCCTTGGAGACCTCCTTGGCGGTTGCCGGCATAAGCTGCATCAGGCCGCGCGCGCCGGCCCGGCTGATGGCCCTGGGGTAGAACGCGCTCTCCTGGCGGATCACCGCGTGCACCAGGGCATCCTCCAGGGGTCCGGTGGAGCCGAGCGGGATGGTCGGATAGAGCGCCGTCAGCAAGGTGCGGCCCGCGCGCCGGGCGTCCTTGGCGGTGCGCAGGGCTATGTCCTGGCGACCGACCTCTCGGGCCAAGGCCTCGACCAGGTCGTGGTCGTTGGCGGTGGCGCTCGCCTTGCGCAGATGGTGCAGGAAGAGCGCCTGGGTCTTGGTCTGTTGCAGCTCGCCAAGCAGGCGCACGGCCCGCACCAGCTCGCGCTGGTCGAAGTGGGCCTGACGCGCGGCCGCCACGGGCGGCGTCGCGAAGGCGGCGAAGCGCGGCGCGCGGCCCAAGCGCTCGGCCGCAAGCTGGCCATAAAAGGTGGTGGCATGGGCGGCGGCCCGTTTGTGCCACCAGGCGGCCGTGTCCGCGTCGCCCTGGGCGGCGGCCGCTTCCCCAGCCCAGAAGGCGCCCCGGGCCAGGCTGATCGGGCTGCCGACGTTGTCATGCAGGCGCTTAAAGTGGGGCAGGGCGCGCACCGGATCGTTCAGGAAGCTGAGCGCGGTCCAGCCGGCGAGCCACTCGCCTTCGGCAAAGCCGACGCCGCGGGACATGCCATTGGCGGCGGCGACCCGATAGGCGACCTCGTAGTCGCCGCGGTCGATCGCCCGGCGTATGGCCCAGCGGCGCAGAGGCCACCAGCGCGCCGGCTCGGCAATCTCGATCGGCGGCGGATCGATTAGCTCGAGGACGCCGTCATAGCGTCGCTTGCGCTGGCGCCATCGGGCGCGCTCGTAGAACAGGCCCGGATCGTCCTTGAGGCTGGCCGGGACCTTGTTGATCGCACTGTCGACCCCGCCGCGCCGCATCGCCAGGCGCAGGCGCGCCTCAGCCAGCTGGGGATAGCCCTTACCTATGCGCGCCGCCTGGCGCCGGGCGGCGGTAGTCTTGGTCGCGCGCAGCAAGCGCTCCAGGCGGGCGATCTCATGGGCCTCGGTCAGATGGGTCCCGTAGAGCTTGCGGAAGGCCCGCTCGTCGGCTGCCTTGAAGTCCAGCTTGACCCAGAGCTTGGGCACCAGGCGAGCCAGGCGCGCCGTGTTGCCGGTGCGGGCGACCGCCGCGGCGTAAGCCAGGCCGCCGCGCCCGGTGATCGGCGGGTGGCTCTGAAACCAGCTCAAAACCTCCGGGTCGGGCAGATCGTCGGGCAGGACCCGCTCGGCGCGCAGGGCAAGCGTGCCTTGGCGCGGCCAGTCCGGGTTCTGCTCAACGAAGGCGCGGACCTCGGCGAAATCGCCGGTCTTGGCATCTCGTGCCAGGGCGCGCCAGGTGAGCAGCTTGACCAGAATGGGGTCGCCGGCTTTTTTCGCCAGCGTGCGCCCGGTCTTCCAGGCGCCGGCATCCATCGCCTTGAAGGCAGCCAAGCCGGCCGCCCGGTCCTGGGCCGAGAGCTGGTTGGCACCCGCCGGCCAGGCGGCAAGGCAAATGCACGCAAAAGCAAGGGCTCTCAAAAGGGGCAACCGGAAAGCCTCCCAATCGTTCAGGCGGCGCCAGAATCGGCACATCCATCCTAAAGCATAGATTTAGAGATAAAGTGTTAAGAAGCGAACACGTTCCCTTGAGGCTTCAGCTTGCCGGCCATCGCCCGGGGGGCTATGGTGCGCGAAATTCCTAGACACACAGGACGAGACGGGGACACGCCATGTCAGGCCCCATGTTCAAGGGTTCCATTCCCGCGCTGATCACGCCCTTTGCCAACGGCAAGATCGACGAGCAGGCCTTCCAGGACTTTGTGGAGTGGCAGGTCGAGCAGGGCAGCCACGGCCTTGTGCCCTGCGGCACGACCGGCGAGTCGCCGACCCTGACTCACCAAGAGGACATGCGGGTGACCGCGCTCTGCGTCGAGGCGGCCGGCGGCCGCGTGCCGGTTATCGCCGGCACCGGTTCCAACTCGACCGACGAGGCGATTTCCCTCTCGCGTGCCGCCAAGGCGGCGGGCGCCGATGCGGTTCTGGTGGTCACGCCCTATTACAACAAGCCGACCCAGGAGGGCCTCTACCAGCATTACAAGGCGATCCACGATGCGGTCGATTCGCCGATCGTGATCTACAACATTCCCGGTCGCTGCATCGTCGATATGTCGGTTGCGACCATGGCGCGCCTGGCCGAGCTGCCCAACATCGTCGGCGTCAAGGATGCCACCGCCGACCTGGCGCGCCCGGCCCAGACACGCCGCGAGATCGGCCCTGGCTTCTCCCAGCTCTCGGGCGAGGACGCGACCGTCGTCGCCTTCTTGGCCCAGGGCGGCCACGGCTGCATCTCGGTCACCGCCAACGTCGCGCCACGGCTTTGCGCCGAATTGCACAACGCTTGGCAGGCCGGCGACCTGGCGACCGTCCAGGACATCAACGAACGGCTCATGCCGCTCCACGAAGCGCTTTTCATTGAGAGCAGCCCGGCCCCAGTCAAGTATGCCGCCAATGTGCTCGGCAAGTGCACAAACCGCTTGCGCCTGCCCATGGTGCCAGCCAGCGAGAAGGCCGAGGCCGCGGTCAAGGCCGCGATGACCCACGCCGGCCTGATCAATTGACCTAATGGCGAAACAGATGGCGGATGGCTGAGGGCGAAAGAAAACTCGTCGTCCAGAACCGCAAGGCGCGCCACAACTACTTCATTGAGGATCGCATCGAGGCCGGCTTGGTCCTCACGGGAACCGAGGTGAAGTCGCTGCGCCAGGGGCGGGGGTCGATCGTCGAAGCCTATGCCGACGATCAAAAGGGCGAGCTCTATCTGACAAATGCGCAGATTCCGGTCTACGAGGCGGCCAACCGCTTCAACCATGCGCCCAAGCGGCCGCGCAAGCTGCTGTTGCACCGGCGCGAGCTGAACCGGCTGATCGGCCTGATCCGGCGCTCGGGCTACACCCTGGTTCCGCTCAGCCTCTACTTCAATGCGCGCGGCATTGCCAAAGTCGAGCTCGGCCTGGCACGTGGCAAACACAAACAGGACAAGCGCCAGGACAAAAAGAAGCAGGACTGGCAGCGCGACAAGGCGCGGCTCATGCGCGAGCGGGGCTAGTTTAGGCGTTCACGCAGGGCGCCCACCACCGCCTCGAACATTTCGGTCGTCAGCCGCCCGGTATTGGTGTTGTAGCGCGAGCAGTGGTAGCTGTCGGCCAGTAGAAGCCCGTCGGGCAGCGCATGTTGGGCGCCGTGAGCGAACTTGTAGTGGGCCTTCTTGAGGCCGCGCGCGCTCAAGACCGCGCCATGAGCGATCGTGCCAAGGGCAAGCACGGCGCGCAAGTTCGGCAACGCGGCCAGCTCGGCGATCAGGTAGTCCTGGCAGGTCCTGATCTCCTCGGTCAGCGGCTTGTTCTCCGGCGGCACGCAGCGCACCGCGTTGGTCAGCCGACAGTCGACCAGGGCAAGGCCGTCGTCGGGCCGCTTGTCGTAGCAGCCCTCGGCGAAGCCGAACTTGGTCAGTGTGGCATAGAGCAGGTCGCCGGCATAGTCTCCGGTAAAGGGCCGGCCGGTCCGATTGGCGCCCTTGACGCCCGGCGCCAGCCCGACCACGAGCAAGCGCGCCGCCGGATCCCCGAAGGAGGGCACCGGCGCGTTGAAGAAGTCAGGGAAGGCGTTTTGGTTCTGGGCTCGGTAGTCGGCCAGGCGCGGACAACGCGGACAATCATGCGAAGGCGCGCGGCCCAAATCCGCGCACCCTGCACTTTCCGCTATTGTCACGGGCGCGCCGCGGCGTCAGGCCGATTCGGCCTCGTAGTATTCCTCGTCGTCGTCCTCGAAGTCGTCATCCTCGTCGTCGTCGTCATCGCGCATGTCGTCGCGGTGAACCCGAGAGCGGGGATGATCGGCCGGTAGGGCGCGCTCTATGTCGCCCTTGAGCTCGACCAGATCGACAAAGGCGTCGGCCTGGCGTCGCAGCTCGTCGGCGACCATCGAGGGCTGGGAGCGCACGGTCGATACGACCGTCACGCGCAGGCCCTTGCGCTGGACCGCCTCGACCAGACGCCGGAAGTCGCCGTCGCCCGAGAACAGCACGATATGATCGAGGCAATTCATCATCTCCATGACATCGATTGCCAGCTCGATGTCCATGTTGCCTTTGATCTTGCGCCGGCCGGTTGCCGTATCGGTGAACTCCTTGGTCGGCTTGGTGACCATGGTATAGCCATTGTAGTCAAGCCAATCGATCAAGGGCCGAATCGGCGAATATTCCTGATCCTCCACGAGTGCGGTGTAGTAGAAAGCCCGCACCAGACGTCCCTGCTTCGTGAAGAGTTCGAGCAACCGCTTGTAATCGATATCGAATCCCAAAGCACGCGCGGTCGCGTAGAGATTAGCTCCATCGATGAAGAGGCCGATCCGTTCCTGGGGGTAGAAGTTCATCTTTACCCTTTCTGTCCATATTCTTATCTATTAGACCCAAGCCAACTCTGGGCGGTGCCTTGCAATGAAAGGCGTGAAATCTGCGCACAAGATGCCGGCAGGCTCAAGTTAACTCGGAAATTTAGTGTTTTCCGCTCCTGCCGCAAGAGAAGATCACGAAAAGGTACATGCTTGTGATCCTTATAGCTATCGGTGCCAATCTATCACATCCTGTGCATGGGCCGCCACTAGCCACTTGCCATGCAGCCGTTTCTACTCTCGATGCGCATAACATTTCAATAATAAAGTGCTCGAAATGGTATGAATCGGCCCCGGTTCCGGCCTCGGACCAGCCCTGGTACGTGAATGGCGTGGTGCAGGTCGAGAGCGCGCTGACTCCGAGCAAGCTCATGGCATTGCTACATGAGATCGAGGCCGCTTTCGGCCGCGAGCGGGCCGAGGCCAATGCCGCCCGGGTTCTGGACTTGGATCTCCTGGCCTACGGCGATCTGGTGTCAGAACCCGGAGGTTGGCCGATCTTGCCCCATCCGCGCCTTGCCGAGCGGGCCTTCGTGGTGCTGCCCCTGGCCGAGATTGCGCCCGATTGGTGCCACCCGACCCTTCACCGCAGCGCACGGGCGCTCGCCGCCGATCTGCCGGATGACCAGTCGATTCGGGCTCTATCCTAGGCAATCCGCCGAATCTTTGGGGGTTTGGCCTTGCTTTGCCGGCGGTCGGTGCCTATATTCCGGCCCGTCCTCAAGAGAACAATTCGTCAACTTCCCGGAGTTTCCGCCCCATGGCGCGCGTGACCGTCGAAGACTGCGTCCTCAAGATCCCGAACCGCTTTGATCTCGTGATGCTGGCCGCCCAGCGGGCCCGCAACATCGCGTCGGGCGCGCCCCTGACCGTCGAGAAAGACAACGACAAGAGCCCGGTGGTCGCGCTGAGAGAGATCGCCGAGGAGACGATCGATCTGGAGGATCTCGGCGAGAACCTAGTCAAGGGTCTGCAAAAGCACGTCGAGAACGACGAGCCAGAGGAGGATCTGCCGGAGCTAGACCTCTCGGAGTTGACCAGCCAGGTAGCCGAAGCCGATGGCGAAGGCGCGGCAGCTGCCGCCGTGGTCGCCGATGCTCTGGCACCGAGCGAGCCGGCAGAGGCGCCAAGCGGCACGGACCAGGCGGATCCCGTGCCGGAAGTGACACCCGACGACACCGACGAGCTGCTGGCCCAGGTCGATCCGGGCGAACTCATGGGCGTCAGTGACGATCAGCCCGAGGCGCCGGCTGAGGAGTCGGACGAGCCCCAGTCCTAAGGCGCTGAGCCAAAGCATCTTTTAAGCCGCCAGGTCTCTTGGCGGCAAAGGTTGCGATGCGTATGCTGAGGCGAGGAGTGCGCAAGCGCAGGCTCGCCGTGGTGACGCATCATGATCCGACAGTTCGAGCTGGTCGAACAGGTCAAGGCATACGATCCTAACACCGACGAAGACGCGGTTAACCGCGCCTACGTCTATGCCATGAAGATGCACGGATCGCAGAAGCGTGCCTCGGGCGATCCCTATTTCTCCCACCCGATCGAAGTGGCCGGCATTCTAACCGACCTGAAGCTCGATCATAATTCGATCATCACCGCCCTGCTGCACGACGTGGTCGAGGATACCGAAGGCACGCTCGCGGACGTCGAGCGCATGTTTGGCCCCGAGATTGGCCGACTGGTCGACGGCGTCACCAAGCTGTCCCAAATCGAGCTGCAGTCGGAGCAGAGCAAGCACGCCGAGAACTTTCGCAAGCTCGTGTTGGCGATGTCCGAGGACATCCGCGTGCTCTTGGTCAAGCTGGCTGACCGCCTGCACAACATGCGCACCCTGGGTTTCATCAAGTCGGCCGACAAGCGCCGGCGCATCGCGCGCGAGACCATGGATATCTACGCGCCGCTGGCCGAGCGCATCGGCATGCAGCGTTTCAAGGACGAGCTTGAGGACCTGGCTTTCGTTCAGCTCAACCCCGATGCCAGGGAATCGATCCAGAAGCGCCTGGAGCAGCTCCAGAGCGGCAACGAGGATCTTACCCCCAAGGTGGTCGCGGAGCTTGAGCAGGCGCTCAAGGAAGAGGGCATAGAGTCCAAGATCTCGGGCCGGATCAAGTCGCCCTACTCGATCTGGCGCAAGATGCAGCGCCGCAACGTCGGCTTCGAGCAACTGGCCGACTTGATCGCCTTCCGGGTCGTGGTCGCCGACGTGCACGACTGCTACCGGGCGCTCGGCGTGATGCACAGCCGCTATCCGGTGGTGCCGGGCCGCTTCAAGGACTACATCTCGACACCCAAGCTGAACGGCTACCGCTCGCTCCACACCTGCGTGATCGGCCCTCAGCGCCAGCGCATCGAGGTGCAGATCCGGACCCAGGAAATGCACGATGTGGCCGAGGTCGGCGTCGCCGCCCATTGGCGCTACAAGCAGGCTGCCCAGCAGGTCGACGGAAGGCAGTACCGCTGGCTTCGCGAGCTGCTCGATATCCTCGAGCACGCCTCCAACCCAGAGGAGTTTCTTGAGCATACCAAGCTCGAGATCTACCAGGACCAGGTCTTTTGCTTCACGCCAAAGGGGGATCTGATCGCCCTGCCGCGCGGCGCGACGCCGGTCGATTTTGCCTATGCGGTCCATTCCGAGGTCGGCGACACCTGCGTCGGTGCCAAGGTCAACGGCCGCATGGTGCCCTTGCGCACCCAGCTGAGGAACGGCGACCAGGTCGACATCGTCAACTCGCGGGCGCAAACCCCATCGCCCGATTGGGAAGGCTTCATCGTTACCGGCAAGGCGAAGTCGCGGATCCGCCGCTTCGTGCGCCTCAAGCAGCGCGAGCAGTACGGCGAGCTCGGCCGGCAGATTCTGCAAAAAGCCTTTCGTCAGGACGGTCACGACTTCACGGAAAAGGCGCTTGAGAGCAACCTGGGCAAGCTGCACGCCAACAGCGTTGCCGATCTCTACGCCTCGGTCGGCATGGGCAACCTCTCGACCCGGGAGGTTTTGGGCGCGGTCTTTCCGGGCCTGAAGGACAAGAAGGGCGAACCGCAAATCCCCATCGCCCGGGCCCGCCCGCGACAGACCAAGTCCGGCGCCAAGGAGCATGCGGTCCCGATCAAAGGCCTGATTTCCGGCATGGCCGTGCACTTCGCCCACTGCTGTCATCCCCTGCCGGGTGACCGAATCGTCGGCATCGTGACCACCGGCAAGGGAGTGACGGTACACACCATCGACTGCGATACCCTGGGCGCCTTCCAGGATACGCCGGAGCGCTGGATCGACCTTGCCTGGGAGGTCGAGGGCGACGGCGAGGCGCACCTCGGGCGGATCTTCGTGGTGGTCGCGAACGAACCCGGCAGCCTGGGCTCGCTCTCCACCGTCATCGGTAAGAACCAGGGCAACATAAGCAACCTCAAGATCACGAGCCGCTCGGTCGATTTTTTTGAAATGCTGATCGATGTGGAAGTCACCGACGTTAAGCATCTGACCAACATCATCGCGGCGCTCAGAGCTTCGCCGGTGATCACATCGGTCGAGCGGGCCAGGGCCTGATCGGCGAGGGGTTGCGATGTTTCGCCGCCGAATCCCGCTGCCGATCCACCACCGCGTTCGGGAACTTGTTTGGCCGCGCCGAGGCTTCCGCCGGTCCATGGTTTATATCGGCCACCGTCTCGGCCGTTTGCCCGGCACGCCTTACCGCATAGCTGCCGGCTTCGCCTGCGGCGCAGCGATCTCATTCACGCCCCTGATCGGCCTCCACTTCGTCGGTGCGGCCTTGCTCTCGCTCCTGATGCGCGCCAACGTGGTCGCCTCGGCGATCGGAACGGCGGTCGGCAACCCTTGGACCTTCCCCTTCATTTGGGCCTGGATCTACGCTTTGGGCAACTGGATCCTGGGACGCGATAGCTCGGCCTTGCCTTACAACCTCTCCCTGACCTTCATCTTTGACCACTTCTGGGACATTCTTTGGCCGATGCTGATCGGCGGCATCCCGACCGCGATCGTCGCCTGGTTCATCTTCTTCTATCCGGCCCAATACATGGTCGCCGAGTATCAAGGCGCGCGCCGCCGGCGCATCCGGCGCAAGGTCATGAGGCGCCGGGCCGAGGCCATCGCGGCCGAGGCCCGCGGCACGCCTCCGCCCGGCAAGTCGCGCGGCGTTCTGGCTAAGTTCCGGCGCGCCGGCAAGCATTCCAGTGAGGACAAGGACCAGACATGATCATCGGTTTGGGCAACGATTTGATCGACATCCGACGCATCGAGCGCACCCTGGAGCGCTTTGGCGAGCGTTTCACCCAGCGGGTCTTCACCGAGACCGAGCGCACAAAATCCGACCGGCGGGCCAACCGGGCGGCCAGCTATGCCAAGCGCTTCGCCGCCAAGGAGGCCTGCGCCAAGGCGCTCGGCACCGGCGTGCCGCGCCGGGGCGTCCATTGGGCGGACATGGGGGTGATCAACCTACCGAGCGGCAAGCCGACCATCGCGCTTACCCGGGGCGCGGCCCGGCGCTTGGAGGAGATAACCCCGGATGGAATGGCGGCTCAAGTTGACATCACCCTTACCGACGACTATCCCCTGGCCCAGGCAATCGTGATCATTTCCGCCGTTCCAGCCCAAAGCGACTGACCCCCCTAGAGCGGGCTTGCCAGTCTTGCAGCCGGATCGAGGAGGATGGGGAGGCCTGTGCCCGCCCTGTTGGTGGCCCCATAGAAGGGTTTTGAAGCGCAATGGAAGAGTCGATGGCTAAGAAAAAGGAAGGCGGGCTGGGCGAGGCGCTGCGCACGATCATCTACGCGGTGATCCTGGCGCTCTTCGTGCGCACATTTGGCTACGAGCCCTTTAGCATCCCTTCGGGCTCGATGATCCCGACCCTGCTGGTCGGCGACTACCTCTTCGTTTCCAAGTTCGCCTATGGCTACAGCCGCTACTCCCTGCCGTTCAGTCTGCCGCTGTTTTCGGGACGTGTTCTAGGCGAGGAACCGGTCCAGGGCGACGTGGTGGTCTTCAAGCTGCCCTCGGACAACGAGACCGACTACATCAAGCGGCTGATCGGTTTGCCGGGCGACCGGATTCAGGTGATCGACAACGTGCTCCACATTAACGGCGAGCCAGTCAAGAAGGAGTACTTGCGCACGGTCGAGCAGGAAGGCTTTCTGGGCTACAAGATCCGCGTGCGCGAGTACCTGGAGACCCTGCCCAATGGCGTTCAGCACTTGATCTGGGAGCATGAGAGCAAGCCGTCCGAGACCACGCCGGAGTACCTGGTGCCGCCTGAGCACTTCTTTTTCATGGGCGACAACCGGGACAGCAGCCAGGACAGTCGGGTGCTCTCCATCGTCGGTTACGTGCCCTATGTGAACCTGGTCGGCAAGGCAGAGTTCCTGTTCTTCTCGAACGACGGCGCGGCGCCGATTTGGCAAATCTGGCGCTGGCCGACCTCGGTGCGCTGGAGCCGAATTGGCGATTCGATCGATTGATCAAGCATGAGCGATCTGGCCCAAAGGCTCGGCCACGACTTCGCGCAGCCCGCGCTTCTGCGCCAAGCGCTGACCCATCCAAGCACGGCTGACGGCCCGACCGACAGCTACGAGCGCCTGGAGTTCCTCGGCGACCGCGTGCTGGGCCTGATCGTTGCCGACCTCTTGATCGCCCGCTTTCCCCGAGAGCCCGAGGGTGCCCTAGCCCGGCGCTTGGCCGCCCTGGTGCGCCGCGAGGCCCTGGCCGAGGTTGCCCGCGGGCTGGAGCTCGGCGCCCACCTGGCCTTGGCCCGGCCCGAGCGTCAAGCCGGGGAGGATGACAATCCGGCGCTGCTTGCAGATGCCTGCGAGGCGGTGATCGGTGCGCTTTATCTGGATGGCGGCCTGAAGGCGGCCCGCGCCTTCGTGGAGCCCCTATGGCGGCCAAGGCTCGAAGCTGACGCACGCCCGCCCCAGGACCCTAAGACCGAGCTGCAGGAATGGGCCCAGGGCCGCGGTTTGCCCCTGCCGGATTACGACGAGATTGGGCGCAGCGGGCCGGCTCACGAGCCGCTCTTCACGGTGCAAGTGCGCGTGCAAGGCGAAGCGCCGGAGCAGGGCGAAGGCCGCTCCAAACGCCAGGCGGAACAGCAGGCCGCGGAGCGTCTTTTGGCCCGGATAAAGATAAGGTGAGCGAGCCCGCCACCCGCTGCGGCTTCGTCGCCCTCTTGGGCGCCCCCAACGCCGGCAAATCGACCCTGCTGAACAGCCTGATCGGCGCCAAGGTGGCGATCGTCACGCCCAAGGTGCAGACCACCCGCAGCCGCTTGCGCGCGATCGCGATCGCGGACCAAACCCAGATCGTTTTCGTCGACACCCCCGGCATCTTCGCCCCCAAGCGGCGCCTGGAGCGCGCCATGGTGGCCTCGGCCTGGGGCGAGGCGGCCGAGGCCGACCGCCTGGTGCTGGTGGTCGACGCGGCCTTGCGCCAACCCGACCGTGACACCGCTCGGATCCTGGACGGCTTGGCCGAACAGGGCCGCCGGGCGACCCTGGTGCTCAACAAGGTCGACAAGATCAAGCGCGCGCGCCTGTTGGAGCAGACTCAGCGGCTCAGCGAGGCGGGCGATTTCGACGAGGTTTTCATGATCTCCGCCCTGACCGGCGACGGGGTGCAGGACCTTCTGGAAAGCCTGGTCGCGGCTATGCCGGAGGGCCCCTGGCTCTACCCGGAGGACCAGCTGCTCGACATCTCCGAGCGGCTCTTCGCCGCCGAGGTGACCCGGGAAAAGCTGTTCCTGCGCCTGCACGACGAGCTGCCCTACGCGCTCACGGTCGAGACCGAAAGCTGGGAAACCCGCAAGGACGGCAGCGTGCGGATCGAACAGACCGTCTATCTGCGCCGGGACAGCCAGAAAGCGATCGCGTTAGGCCACGGCGGGCGCACCATCAAAGCGGTGCGCGAGGCGGCCCAGGAGGAGCTGGCCGCGCATCTGGGCTGTCCGGTCCACCTCTTCCTCTTCGTCAAGGTGCGCGAGCGTTGGCAAGACGACCCGGCCCGCTACCGCACCTGGGGCCTCGACTTCGAGGCCTAGGCAGGGCACCTTTTGCCCCATGATTCAGTGGCAGGATCAAGGCATCGTGCTGACCGCCCGGCCCCACGGCGAAGCGGCGGCAGTGGTGCAGCTTATGACCCGCGACCATGGCCGACATGCGGGCCTGGTGCGCGGCGGTCAGGGCCGGCGCCAGCGCGGCGTACTGCAGGCCGGCAACCGGGTCGCGGTGACCTGGCAGGCCCGCCTGGCCGACCATCTGGGCGCCTACACGGTGGAGTTGGAGACCAGCTATGCCGCCCGGGTGCTGGACGATCCGTCGCGCCTGGCCGCCCTCTTGGCGGCGACCGCCGTGCTCGAGCGCGCCCTGCCCGAGCGGGAATCCCATCCGGCTTGCTTCGAGGGGCTGCTGGCCTTGCTCGAGGGGCTGCCGGGCGACCATTGGGCCGAGACCTACGTGGTCTGGGAGCTGGCGCTTTTGAAGGAGCTCGGCTACGGCCTCGACCTGGAGCGCTGCGCGGCGGGTGGCGCCAACGACCAGCTTGCCTACGTCAGCCCGCGCAGCGGCCGGGCGGTGTCGCTCGCCGCCGGCGAGCCCTACCGGGAGCGCCTGCTCGGATTGCCGGGCTTCCTGATCGGCCAGGGCGACGGCGGCACGGAAGAGGTGGCCCAGGGCTTGCGTCTCACCGGGTTCTTCCTGGAGCGCTTCGTCTTTGGCCCCCAGGACCGCCCCCTGCCGAGCCCCCGTCAACGTCTCGCCGCGCGCCTGGAGGCGCCCTCATGACCAATCCGAATATCATCCGCTGCAGCTGGGCCGGCGACGATCCGCTTTATCAGGCCTACCACGACGAAGAATGGGGCCGTCCGGAGCACGATGAGCGGCGCCTCTTCGAGATGCTGATCCTAGAGGGCGCCCAGGCCGGACTTGCCTGGATCACGATCCTGAGGAAGCGAGAGGGTTACCGCAAAGCCTTCGACGGCTTCGATCCGGCCAAGATCGCCCGCTACGGCAAACGCCAGGAAGCCCGCCTGCTGGCCGATGCCGGCATCGTGCGCAACCGGGCCAAGGTCGCCGCCACTATCGGCAACGCCAAGGCCTGGCTGGCGCTGAGAGAGGCCGAAGGCAGCTGCGATCAATTCCTTTGGAGCTTCGTCGGCGGCAGGCCGATCGTGAAACGCTGGCGCGAGATGGCCGATGTGCCGGCCGAGACGGCAGAGTCTAAAGCCATGTCCAAAGCGCTGAAAGCCCGCGGCTTCAAGTTCGTGGGTCCGACCATCTGCTACGCCTTCATGCAGGCGACCGGCATGGTCAACGACCACACGACGGACTGCTTCCGGTACGGGAAGGTTTAAGGGCGAAGACCTTGGCGAATTTTTGATGCGGCGCTAGGTGGCACGCCCTTAGCATCGCCGGTGCCATGAAACACACAGGAAATTCGCCAACCGATGTGTCGCGGAGGGTTACCAGACTCTGCCTGACCGCGCTGCTGCTCCTCCTCGCAGCCCTGCCAAGCCGTATGTCGTGGGCGCAGGAAAGCCAGAAGGAGCTCGCCAAGGAATCCCAGAACCCCTTGGGCGATATCATCAGCTTCACCTCTGAGAACAACACCAGGTTCGGCCTCGGGCCGGAGGATGCGATCGAGAACGCGAACGACCTCAGGCTGGTCTATCCGCTCGCGCTGGATGACTGGACGCTGATCAACAGGCCGACTCTGCCGGTTGTCTATCAGGGGGAGCGCGTGGAGGGCGAGGGCTCGGTGTTCGGGCTCGGCGATCTGAACTACCAGGGCTTTTTCGTGCCGCCGCTGGGCATCCCTGCCACCGTTGGCTTCGGGCCATCGCTCTTTTTGCCAACCGCCACGGACGATCGCTTGGGCTCTGAGAAGTGGTCGGCCGGCCCGGCAGCGGTGATCGTTGCCAAACCGGGACCTTGGCTGTTCGGCACCTTGGTGCAGAATGTCTGGTCGTTCGCCGGCGACAGCGATGCGCCGGACGTCAATTTCTTCTCCTGGCAGTACTTCATCAACTACAATCTGGATGACGGCTGGTACCTGACCTCCTCGCCGACCATCACGGCGAACTGGGAGGCGAGCAGCGACGACCGCTGGACCGTGCCGGTCGGCGGCGGGGTTGGCAAGCTCGTGCGCCTCGGCAATCAGCCGATCGATTTTAAGCTGCAAGGTTTGTGGAATGCAGAGAAGCCCGCTGGCGCGGCCGACTGGACGCTCAAGTTTCAGGTAAAGTTCCTCTTCCCAAAATAGGCCAAATCAGGTGACGAATTTATGGCCGGCGGCTTCGAGCAGCTCCTTGGCCCGGGCGAAATCTTCAGTCTTTACCAGCAGATAATCGCGGTGGAAGGTTGAGACGGCGAAGATGCCCAGGCCGTTTTCCGAGAGCGGCCTGATCGCAGCGAGCAGCACGCCAGCCTCGTCGAAGGCGAAAGATCCTGTCAGCTTGAGCGCCGTCCAATCCCGCTCGCAGGTGACCTTTTCGGGCACCCGTTTGGCTGGGCAGACGATCGAAAGCTCGTCACTGCAATAGCTGATGTTGACGAAGCCGGGTCCGGCGGCCCAGGCGGGCGTCGGACCCGCCGCGGGGAGATAGCAGACAGCGTAGCTTTCAGAGAGCGTCTGCAGCTCCACGGTAAGGGTCATCTCGGTCTCGCGTTCTGCCTCGGCGGAGCGCCAGGCAAGCGTGTCGGCGTTCTCAGGTCAAGAGTGCGTCGGTCGTCAGAAAGTAACGCAGGCTGTAATAGATCGCGCCGCCGTGGACCGCGATGCAGAGCCCGTAGCCGAGCGCGATGACACCGATCTCCTTGCCATTCATGGGCCGCGCGCCGGGCGCGGCGGGGCTCATGTGCCACGCCTGCAGCGCGCCCAGGCCCAGAACCGCGGCAAGGATGTAGTCGCCGATCCAGCCAAAGGCGGCCATGCCGGCGCAGGTAATTAAGAGCAGGATGCGGCGCGCCCAGTGGCCGCTGAAGGATTGGATCATGGCGCGCAGCACCTGGCCGCCGTCGAGCGGCAGCACCGGCAGGAGCTGGAGCGCGTTGACCACGCCGACCACGAGCAGCAGGGCGACCGCGATCAGTCCGCCGTGGGCGCGCATGGCGAGAATCGGATCGCTATAGTCGGCGCCGACCACCGGCGGCACCAGGGCGACCACGGCGACCAGCAAGCCAAGGCAAGGCAACACGCTGAAGCCCGGACCCATCAGCGCGCAAAGCGCGTCGTCGAACTGGGAGCGGTGCGGGTGGTTGGCGACCGCGACACCGCCCAGAAAGGGGATCAGCATGAGCCGCGGCGCCGGTTGGCCAGTCAGGCGCATGGCGAGCCAGTGGCCGAACTCGTGAACCACCAGCACGACCGCCAGAACCAGGGCGCCGACCCAGCCGAGCCACACGGCAAAGCTGCCGACTGCGATGACGGAGAGCGCCAGGCTGGTCAGGAGCGAGCGCCGGGCGTTGGCCGGCGGCTCGACCTCGCCGGTTTCGCAAAACAGCTTGAGGCGCCCGAGAAAGCGCCGCGAGGAGCGCCAGACGTTGAAGAACTGCCACAGGGTCCCGGTCTCGCCGCGCCAGTCCAGCCGCACCGCGGTGCCGCCCGGCCGCTCGGCCAAGCTGAGCCGGGTCGACTCCTCCGGGCCGAAGGGCGAGGGTGCCCCCCCGATGCTTTGGTGGCGGCTGTGGTAGAGCGCTGGGCGCTCCTGATCCAGGGTCTCGATCCGGGCGGTCACCAAGTTAGTGCCGTGGCCGCCGGAGAGATCGAAGATGTGATCGCGCACCAGTGGCGCTTCGCTCACCGTCTCGACCGAAACGGTGTCGTGGTGAAAGGCGGCATTGGCGGGATCGGCCAGATCGACCTGATAGGCGTCCCACACCCGCTCGCGAGGCGCCGCGATCCGCCGGCGCAGGGTGAAACCCCGGCAGCGCCTGTAGGGCCAAGACAGTACGATCATTGCGAAAAGGCCGGCGGTCAGTACCAGCCCAATCCAAGCCCCATCCATGCGCCGCTCCCCATGCCTACCTGAAGGGTCGGCGCCAGATTAACGGAGCTGCCTTAACCCATCGCTAAGGGGCTGATGGCCCACTAATGATAGAGTATATCTCTGCTAAATCATCTTAAAGATTGAGTGGTGAGTTCCATATAGAGTACGATGGCGGCGCCGTAGATCCCGAGCGTTGCTAGGTAGCCAAGGCAGATGTACGCCATCTCCGACCCATTCATCGCGCGCGCCGTGCTGCTGTCGTGCTTCATATGCCAGGCCTGCAGGGCGCCCAGGCCGAGCACCGCGGCAATCAGAACTTGAGAGGCGTAGAGCAGTCCGGCGATGGCGAGGCCGGTCAAGGCGAGCAGGATCCAGCGCGCGCCCTGGCCGCTGAAAGACTGAACCAGGGCGCGTAGAACCTGACCGCCGTCGAGCGGCAGAACCGGGACCATCTGCAGAAGATTGATGAAGGCGAAGGTCCAAGCGGCGGTCAGGCAAAAGAAGCTCAAGAACTGCTCGGGAGGCAGGGCGTTGGAAGGCAGATCGTAGTGGCTGGGGTCATAGTCGGGCAGGCCCAGAACAAGTGCCGCGACGAGAAAGGCGCCGCAAGGCAGGACGCTGAAGCCCGGCCCCATGAGGCTGCAGAAGGCGTCGTGGAACAGCGACTTGTGGCGGTGATTTGCGGTGGCGATGCCGCCCAAGAAGGGGATCAGGATCACGCGCGGCGCCGGCTGTCCGGTCAGCTTCAGGGCTAGCCAATGGCCGAACTCGTGGATCACGACGATCACGGCCAGCACCAGGCCGCCGATCCAGCCCAGAAGATAGGTAAAGCTGAGAATGGCGAGCGCGGAAAAGGCCAGGCAGATCCACAGGGAGCGCTGGGACACCGCGCCGTGATCCAGCTTTCCGGTCTCGCAGACCTCTTTCAGTTGTTTCAGGTGCCGGCGATTGGTTTTCCAGAGGTTAAAACACTGCCAAAGGGACAGGGTCTCGCCTTGCCAGGTCAGCGTGGCGGCGCTGCCGGCCCCGGTTTCCTCGAGCTCGAACCGCACAACCTCATTTTCGCCGTAGGGATAGGGTGTACTGCCCCAGCGGCAAGTGCGTACCTCATCGAGGCGCGGGCGCTCCTGGGTCAAGGTCTTCAGGTGGAGCGTTGTGGTCTCGGTGCCGTGGCCGCCGCTGGAATCTATCACGACCTCCTTGATCGTGGGATCTTCAACGAACGTCGTGGCGGATTTGACGTGGTCGTGCAGCAGCGCGCTCTCGGGGACCTCCAGATCGAGGACGTAGGTGCCCCAGACCTGTTCGCGCGGCGCGGCTATGTCCATTCGCAGAGTGAAGCTGCGTGCGCGCCGGTAGGGCCAGGAAAGGGCGATCAACGCCAAGATCAAAAGCGTTAGGCCGATCCCCACTGGGCCCATATCCATCGCGCTACCTGCTTGCTCCGAAAACTAGTGATTAGCATGAATCATAATACTTAAAGTAGTTTAAACGGATCGGCATGTCACGAGCGCTTGAGGCGGCGTTGCGCGCCATTGCTTGGGCGGGAGGCTTCGCGCAAGTTTCTTGGGCATCTGCGAACTTCACGGAGACCTTTCCATGACCCGTACCCCGATGGCCTGCATCCTTACCGCCCTAATCGCCATGGCGCCGCTTTCGGCCGTTCGCGCGCAAAACTTCAACTCCGTGCAGATGCGGGTGCTGCCGGTCCAGGGCGCGGTCTCTATGATCACCGGGCGCGGCGGCAACATTGGGCTTTTCGTCGGCGACGAGGCGGTCCTGTTGGTTGACGACCAGTTCGCGCCCTTGAGCGCGAAGTTGCTTGCCGCGGTAGCCGAGGTCACCGACCAACCAATCGACTTCGTGATCAACACCCATTGGCACGCCGACCATACCGACGGCAACGAGAACCTCGGGAAGATGGGCGCGCTGATCGTCGCCCACGACAACGTCCGGCGCCGCCTGGTGCTGCGCCACTTCGCTGAACAGGCCGAGGGGTTCGTCTCGGCGCCGGCCCTGCCGGTGGTGACCTTCAGCGAGGCGGTCACCTTTCACCTCAACGGCGAGGAAGTGCGGGTCTTCAAGGTCGCGCCGGGCCACACCGACGGAGACGCCATCGTGCATTTCACCGGTTCCGACGTGATTCACATGGGCGACATCTTCTTCAATGGGCTCTACAGCTTCTTCGACCGCTCGAGCGGCGGACGCTTAGATGGCATGATCGCAGCGCTCCAGCAGGGCCTCGCCCTGGCCGGGCTGGAAACCAAGTTCATCCCCGGTCACGGGCCCCTTGCCGACCGGGACGATATCGAGGCCCACACCGCCCGTATGGTCGAGATTCGCCGCCGGGTCGCCGAAGCGATCGAGCAAGGCGTCTCAAAGGCCGATTTCATTGCCGCCAAGCCAACCGCCGATTTGGCGGAGGCCTTTACCGGGGCCTACCAGGTGATGCCGGCCGACCGCTTTCTGGCGCTGGTTTACGACGACCTATCTAGGTAAGAGGAAGGTGGCGCATGCGGTCTTCAACCGCCGCCGACACGCATCAGGTGCTTGGCTAGCTCGCCTTGAAAGGCTGTGGCCTCTGCCTCGGAACAACCGACGCAGTTCACCTCCACGTGGGTCATGGGTAAATCGAGCGAGCCGAGCTTACGGTTTCCTTCGTAGGAAAGGGTGAGGATGAAGCGCTTGTCCTGGTCGCGTACGACGATCACGTCCCCCGACACCTCGAAGTCGTGGTGCCCGAGCGCCGAGACCAGCTCCCGAAGGCACTCTTGAAGGGTGCCCTGCATATCGTGGGTTTGCGTGAACGACATCCTCGCTCCTCCTCTGTCCCGCTCTGAACGGCCCGGTTGAAAGCCCCGATAGAAGCCTAATGCCCCCAGCGCCTTCCGCCAACCCGTTTTCGCGCCCGAGAATCACCGGGCCGCCGCTCACGAGAAGAGCGCCCGCTGGGAGTGCCGGCGCCGGACTTAGCGATTGACCCACCCGTCGCAACGCCGCAGACTCCTCCCTTGCCGAACCGCAAGACAGTATCGAGAGAGTTTGACGAGGGCCTCGTGAAGGCGCACCGCCCATTGATCCGGGAGATCTCGGCCGCGCTACTGTTTAAAGTGGCAGGCTTGCTCGTGCTTTTCGTGCTCTTCTTCTCGCCGTCCAAGCGCGTCGACGTGACGCCCGAGAGCTTGGGCGAGGTCATGATCGGGCCGTCTCAGGAATCCGGGAAACCTTAGGCGATGATCGATTTCGAAACGGTGGATCTCTCGCGCCTACAGTTCGCTCTGACCGCGCTCTACCACTTCCTCTTCGTGCCGCTCACCATGGGCCTTGCTTGGCTGTTGGTGATCATGGAGAGCGTCTACGTGATGACCGGGCGCGAGATCTGGCGCCAGATGACCAAGTTCTGGGGCCTGCTGTTCGGCATCAACTTCGCCATGGGTGTGGCCACCGGCATCACCATGGAGTTCCAGTTCGGCACCAACTGGGCCTACTACTCCCACTTCGTTGGCGACATCTTCGGCGCGCCGCTCGCGATCGAGGGCCTTATGGCCTTCTTCATGGAGGCGACCTTCGTCGGCCTGTTCTTCTTCGGCTGGGAGCGGCTCTCCAAGGTCGGCCACCTTTTCGTCACCTGGATGGTCGCCATCGGCACCAATTTCTCGGCCATGTGGATTCTGGTCGCCAACGCCTGGATGCAGCACCCGGTCGGCGCCGAGTTCAATCCCGAGACACTGCGCATGGAGGTCACCTCCTTCTCCGAGATGTTCTTCAGCATCGTGGCGCAGGCCAAGTTCGTGCACACGGTCTCGGCCGGTTATGTGACCGGCTCGGTCTTCGTGATCTCGATCAGCGCCTACTACCTGCTGCGCGGCCGCAACATCGCCTTTGCCAAGCGCTCCATGACGGTCGCCGCCAGTTTCGGGCTGGCCTCCGCCCTTTCGGTCGTGGTGTTGGGCGACGAGAGCGGCTACACCACCTCGGAGCACCAGCGCATGAAGCTGGCGGCGATCGAGGCGGAGTGGGAGACCCACGAGCCCCCGGCCGGCTTCAATGTGGTTGCCTGGCCGGACATGGATAAGCGCGAGAATACATTCGAGTTCAAGATTCCCTGGCTCCTCGGCCTAATCGCCACGCGCTCGATCGACGGTAAGGTGGAAGGCATCAACGACCTTGTCGAGCTCGCCAAGCTGAGGATCAAGCAAGGCATCACCGGATACGAGGGCCTCAAGCGCTACCGAGAGGATCCGGACGACGATCTGGCGCGCCAGGACATGGAGGCGAACTCACGCTTTATCGGCTATGCGCTTCTGCTCAAGCGTTACCGGGAGGATGTGGAGAACGCCACGGAAGCGGAGATCGCGCAGGCGGCTTGGGACACCGTGCCCGACGTGCCGGTGCTGTTCTGGGCCTTCCGGGTCATGGCCGGCTTGGGCTTCTACTTCATCGCCTTTTTCGCCTTCGCCTTTTATATCACCTGCCGGCTGCAGCATACGCGGCGTCGCTGGTTCCTCTGGGTGTGCCTCTTCACCTTGCCGACGCCTTGGATCGCCGCCGAGCTCGGCTGGATCGTCGCCGAGTATGGCCGCCAGCCCTGGATCATCGAGGGCATCATGCCGACCTTTATGGGGGTCTCGGCGGTCAGCGCCGGGCAGGTCTGGTTCAGCCTGATCGGCTTCGTGATCTTCTACAGCGTCTTGGCCCTGGTCGATGTCTTCCTGCTGGTCAAATACGTGCGCAAGGGGCCCGAGGGCACCTACGGAGCGCCAGCAGCTGGTCCCAGAGCCGTGCCGGAGGCAGCCGAATGACCGGGAGCCAGGGCAAGGAGCGGCGCCATGCTGCTTGACTACGAAACTCTTAGGGTCATCTGGTGGCTGCTCCTGGGCGTGCTGCTGATCGCCTTCGCGGTGATGGACGGCTTTGACCTGGGGGTCGGAATTCTCCTGCCCTTCGTCGCGCGGCGCGACGCCGAGCGGCGGGTTGCGATCAACACCGTCGGCCCGGTCTGGGAGGGCAACCAGGTCTGGCTGATCCTCGGCGCCGGCGCGATCTTCGCCGCCTGGCCGCCGCTCTACGCGACCGCCTTCTCCGGCTTCTACATCGCCATGTTTCTGGCTCTGGCTGCTCTGATCCTGCGCCCGGTGGGCTTCAAGTTCCGCAGCAAAGTGGCCGATCCGCGCTGGCGCCGCCTGTGGGACTCCTGCCTTTTCGTGGGCGGCTTCGTGCCGGCCCTGATTTTTGGGGTCGCGGTCGGCAACGCGATCCAGGGCGTGCCCTTCCGCTTCGACGACAGGCTGCTGTCGATCTACGAGGGCGGCTTCTTCGGCCTGCTCAACCCCTTCGGCCTGTTGGCCGGAATCACCAGCGTGGCCATGTTGAGCGCCCATGGCGCTTGCTACCTGGCGGCCAAGACCGAGGAACCGGTGGCGAGCCGGGCCCGGCGCGCCGGCGGCATCGCGGCGGTGGTCTTCCTGGTGGTCTTCTCGCTTGCCGGGCTCTGGGTCCTACTGGGTCTGGAGGGCTACCGGCTGGTCAGTGAAGCCCAACCCAACGGCCCCTCCAACCCCTTGGGCAAGGAGGTGGTGCGTGAACCTTGGGTTACGGTGTACGGTGACCGCCCTTGGGCCTTCGCGGCGCCATTGCTTGGCTTAATCGGGGTCGGGCTTGGCGCTCTCCTGTTGCGCGCGGGCCGGGCCAAGGCGGCGCTGGTCGCCAACGGCGCGGGCATCGCCGGGGTGGTGGCGACGCCGGGTCTGTTGATGTTTCCCTTCATCCTGCCCTCGTCACTCGAGCCGGGCAGCAGCTTGATGGTCTGGGACGCCTCCTCGAGCCAATTGACCCTTCTCATCATGCTGATCGCTACGGTGATCTTTCTGCCTTTGATCATCCTCTACACCTCCTGGGTCTACCACGTGATGCGCGGCAAGGTGACCGAGGAGGATGTCGAGTCGAGCGACAGCGCCTACTGAGCCGACGGAAAGGACGCGCACGCCATGTGGTACTTCGCTTGGGTTCTGGGTCTTGGCCTGGCGGTCAGCTTCGCGATTCTCAATGCCATGTGGCTGGAAGCCCGCGACGTTCCGCCGGAGGACGAGCCGAGCTGAGCGGCCGCCGGTCCCGCGCCCAGATCCGCCATGGAGCGGCCCCATCGCACCTATCGCAAGCTTCTGACCGCGCCGAGGGTCACCCGCATTGCGGTCGGCCTACTGCTGGTGATCGGCGGCTTCTTCGCCATCCTGCCGGTCTTTGGGCTTTGGATGATCCCGCTGGGTCTCGTCATCATGTTCTTCGAGGCTCCCTGGGTGCGCGAAAAATGGCGGGCCGCGCGGGCCTGGTGGAAGGCGCGCAAACCTAAGGCGAGATAACCGCGGGGTCGTCGAACAGGGTCCACCGGGTCGCCTCCAGCCCGGCGAAGGCGGATTGGTAGCGCGCGGCCGTGGCCTTTTCCTGTATCACCTTCCGGATGTAGATGTGGCGGATGCGCTGGGGATGATGCCGGGCGATCTGGCCATAGATCTCCGGGTCCAGCTCGCCGGAATCTCCGATCAGGACGAAGTCCCGCTCCGGGAAGGCGGCCAGAAGGCCTTCGATGATCGGAGGTTTCGTTTCGAGAGACGACTTGATCAGATTGAGGAAGCTGCGGTCCTTGACGCGAAAGTCCTTCAGATGGAACGAGCCGGGCGGAAACCCGGCCTCCGTCATAAAGGCGGCAAGCGGCTCATAGAGTTGCCAAGGCGAAGAGGAGACGTAGTGGTACACCGTGTCTTCGTTGTTTCCCGCGAAGCGCGCGTAGGCCGCGGCCATACCCGGCACGGCTTCGAAAGGATTCAAGAAGGTGTTGGCCACAAGCGCTTGCTTATCGGTGACCTCGCTGATTTTAAGGGTGTCGTCGATGTCCGAGACGATCGAGAGGCCCCGTTGCGCCACCATGATGGCGCGGCCGGTGAAGCGACGCTCGTCGGCCTCGGGCAGGCGCGCCGCGTAACTCATCAAGAAGCTCGCGGTCTCGTCGCTCGTGCCCCGGCGTTCGAGCGTGATCTCGCCTTTCAGGTGGCCGTTGGCGCCGCTCGGCCCAAGGCTCTCCGGTGACAGTGTGGTTCGAACCCGCTTGCCGCGCTCGTTGTCGACCAGGAACCAGCGGGCGCGCGCCTTGAAGGTCTCCGAGCCGGCGGCGTCCTCCGTCAGGCCCAGAGCGCGGGCCAAGGCCGCCAGTGTCGCCCGCCGAGCCATGGAGTCTGCCTCCGGTTCGAAGACCCAGGCGTGGATCGGCAGGTGCCAGCCGCTCCGGTCTTCGCTCAAGCGCCCGGCCGTCGGGAAGAAGACGATGTCCTCGTCCCGTTTGATCGGTGATGCAAAGAGGCTCGAGCTGATCATGAGCGTCGAACAAAAGATTAAGCCGGATTTGGCAAGTCTGGTCAAAGCGTTGCCCCAAGGCTTTTTCGACCCTACCCCTATAGTAGCGAAGTGCGCAGCCTGTGTATAACCTGCCAGGCGATAACATGATTTTCGCTGCGGAGGTATGCAAATCAACGACATGCCCGACGTGCCTGACGAGGAGACGGTTGGGGCCATGGCTCGGGAGATCTTGGCCGATAGCGCTCTAGTCTCACGCTTTCCAACCGGCCTCAGGCACTTCGTCTTTCAGGTCGCGAGCGCGCAAGGCAAAAGGATCGTAGTGCGCGTCTCGCGCCGAGAAGATGTTTCTGTGGTGCGGGACTCGATCTATTGGTCGGACATGCTGCGACCCCTAGAGATTCCCTTGCCAGAGCTGTTGTACGCCGACGCAACGATGTCTCGTCATCCCTATCCATTTGTGATCCTGGAGCGCCTGCCAGGCCGTGATCTTGAATTCGTGATCGGAGATCTGTCACGAGAAGCGCTCGGGCGCCTGGTTCGCCGTCTGTCGGACCTGCAGACCATCGTGGCCGAGCTTCCCTTGGGGCAAGGTTATGGCTTCGCAGCTCGTTTGGAGGGACCCTTTGCGCACGACAGCTGGAACGACTCCATTGCCGGTTCTTTGGCGCGCTGCAGAAAACAGATCCGCAGCGCGAGCATTCTGAGCGAACGCTATGCCGACCGTGTCGAAGCGGTTTCAGAAAGACTGGTAGACTACTTCGCGGAGGTGCCGCCCGTTCCATTCTTGCATGACATCACGACAAAGAACGTAATCGTTCATGATGCGCATCTGAGCGGCATCGTTGATGTAGATGATCTTTGTTTCGGCGATCCTCTGTTTCTTATTGGGCTCATTCGTGTCGCCTTGCTGGCGAATGACCACAACCTAGAGTACGCAGACGCATGGCTTGATGTTCTTCGTCCCGACCGAAACCAGCGAGAAGCACTCGATTTCTATACCGCGCTGTTCTGCCTAGATTTCATGGCCGAGCTCGGCCACAGGTTCAATCGCGCTGAGCCGGCCCCGGTTGAGATTGCTTATATCGAACATTTAAAGAGTTTCTTTGATTACTATCTAGTATGTTAGCTGGCTTTGGCTTGTCACGGACCGGTCAGTCTAACTGAAGGGTACGCGCGACTTGTCTGTGGCTCGATATGGTAGGCTCCTTGCGGGAGGGTTGATGGGCCGAGACACGTCGAAACCAAGAATGAAAAGCGGCAAGCTGGTCGCCGATTACAAGCTCGCGCCATCGGAGATGACGGAGCGCGTGACACCGGCGGCCAACCTTTTCGTGTTGGCGCACATGGGGATTCCCGAGGTCGAGCTGTCGGGCTGGAGCGTAACCATCGACGGCTTGGTCGAGCGGCCGCTGGCGCTCTCCCTCGAGCAGTTGCGGCGCCGTCCCAAGCGGGTGATCGAAGCGGTGCACAAGTGCGCGGGCAGCCCGCTCAAGCCGACCGTGCCGACCCGTCAGGTCGCAAATGTCCGATGGGGCGGCGCCGATCTACAAAATCTCCTGGGCGAAGCGGGCATCAAGGCCGACGCGACCCATCTTTGGGCCAGCGGATTGGATCACGGATCCTTCGCCGGCGAGGCGCAGGATTGCTATCTGAAAGATGTGCCTTTGTCGCGGCTTGCCGCGGCGGACCTGCTGATCGCCTATGAGCTCAATGGCGCGCCGCTTTCCGAACGCCACGGTGCCCCGGCGCGTCTGGTGGTGCCGGGCTTCTACGGCACCAACAGCGTGAAATGGCTTCGACGGATCCATCTTGCCGCGCGGCGCGCCGACAGCCTCTTCACCAACAGGCTCTACAACGACCCGGTGCCGGGCGCAGCATCGAGGCAACCGGTCTGGGCCATCGCGCCGGAAAGCGTGATCGTCTCGCCGCGGCCCGGTGGTGTCCTGCCGGGCGGCCCGACCGAAGTTTGGGGTTGGGCCTGGTCCGATGGGGCCGTGCGCGGGGTGGAGGTCAGCGTCGACGGGGGCCGCACCTGGCACGCCGCCGATGTCGAAGCGCGACGCCAAAGATCTTGGCAGAGGTTCAGCTACAGATGGCTTGCGGATGTTCCGGGTGATTTCGAGCTTTGCAGCCGAGCAGCGGACGCGGACGGTCAGGGCCAGCCCATGGCCGACGCACGAAATGCCGTGCACAAGGTTCGGGTTACCGTCGCGTGAAGACGGCCCGTTGCGCGCGGCTGCGTTGCGGTTTCGGTCCAGCCCGCTCTATACTGGGCCGATGGGGACTAATTCCGGACCAGCATCGTGACCAGCCTGCTCGCGCGCTACGCCGAGGCGGCTTTTTGGATGGCCCGCTATATGGAGCGCGCGGAGAACATGGCGCGTATCCTGGACGTCAACGAGACCTTCAGCCGAGATAGCCGAGGCGCCCAGAATTGGCGCTCGATCATCGAGCTTTATGCCGATGACGAGGCCTTCTTCGCAAGCCATGACGAGGCCAGCGCCAAGAACGTGATCCAATTCTATCTGCTCGATGACGAGCACCCGGGCTCGGTGCGCGCCTCGGTGCGTATGGCGCGGGAGAACGCCCGCAGTCTGCGCCCCTGGATCTCGACCGAGATGTGGGTCCAGCTCAACGTCTTCTATAACCGCCTGCGCGCGCTCGGGCCCGACGACGTCAGCACCCATCGCCTGGCGCGTCTGTGCAACATCATCAAGGAGTCGGTACAGACCCACACCGGGATCACCGAGGGCACCTTCTATCGGGACGAGAGCTGGTACTTCTACCGGCTTGGCCGACAGATCGAGCGCGCCGACCAGACCACCCGCCTGCTCGACGTGAAGTACCACCTGCTGCTGCCCGACGTGGCCTCGGTCGGTTCCTCGGTCGACTTGAGCCAGTGGAACGCGCTTTTGCGATCGACGGCCGGCTTCCACGCCTTTCGCCGCGTCCATCCGCGCGGCCTCTCGCCCGACCGGGTCGCCAGCTTCCTGCTGTTCAACCGGGGCTTTCCGCGTTCCCTGCGCGTCAGCGTCGCGGAGCTCGCCTTCCGGCTCGGCGACTTGCGCGAGAAATTCGACCTGGAGGGCGGCGCCCGCGCTCAGGAAAACCTGGAGAGCCTACGCCGGCGCCTGGACGAGGAGTCCATCGAGGCGGTCATCGCCGGTGGTCTGCACGAGTATCTGGATGCCATCCAGCTCGAGCTGATCGCCATTGGCGCCGAGCTGGGCCGCGACTTTTTTGGTTGGGCACCGCTCGAGGCGCAGGCCCAGGGCCAGGCTTGAAAGTCTGGACGCAGGCCCCCTCGCGCGGCTAGCTTAGCTCTGTCATGGACGCAGCCAGCAAAGATCGGATCATCCGCAAGAGCGCCGGTGCCCGCCAGGTGTTCTATGCCTTGATGGAGACCGGCTGCCCCTACCTGCCCGGGTTCAAGGAGCGCAAGCTGCTGACTGAAATCCAGTCGCGAAATGGGCGGGACGTGTACAATCTGCTATCAAGAGCCGGCTTTCGGCGCAGCCATAACTTCGCCTATCGGCCGGCTTGCAGCGGGTGCCAGGCTTGCGTGCCGGTGCGGGTGCGCGCCCGGGAATTCGCGCCGAGCCGATCGTTCCAGCGCATCCTGCGGCTCAACCGGACGCTCGAGATCACGGAGTGCCCGGCCAGGGCGACCGCCGAGCAGTACCGCCTCTTCGCCCGCTACCTGGACCGACGCCATCAGGACGGCGAGATGGCCGGCATGACCAATGGCGACTACCGGGCGATGGTCGAGGAGACCGTTCTGGACACCCGGATCATGGAGTACCGCACCCCCGAGGGCGAGCTGGTCGCGGCGTGCCTGGCCGATTGGCTCGATGACGGGCCTTCGGCGGTTTACAGCTTCTTCGAGCCCAATCTGGGCCGCCTGGGACTTGGCAACCTCATGGTGCTGAAGCTGATCGAGTCCGCGTGCGCCCGCGGCCTGCCCCATGTCTACCTGGGCTATTGGATCGGGAAATCGCCCAAGATGGCCTACAAGGCCAGGTTTCGTCCGATCGAGGGCCTGGGCCCGGACGGCTGGCAAGTGCTTCAAGCCTAGGTGGGCGGCTCGGTTGCGCGCCCAGGCCGGGCGCCCTATGCTCCCCACCGGCCTGACGTGACGGTCAACCGAATGGGGAGAAGAGAGCAATGAAAAACCACAAGAGAGCTTTGGGCGCGGCAAAGGACAAGGCGGCGAAAACAACCAAAAGGTCGGTCGAGCGGCGCGACTTCCTGCGCGGGGCAGGGACCTCGACGGCGGCGATTGCGGCGACCGCCGTTGCGGCCACAAGCTTTCCCACGCCCTCGCTGGCACAGGGCATCAAGAAGTGGCGCATGGGCACCACCTGGCCGAAAAATTTCCCAGGCCTGGGCACCGGCGCCAACAAGGTGGCCGAGTTCATCGGCGCGGCCTCGGGCGGTAAGCTGCAGGTCGACGTTTACGGCGGCGGCGAGATCGTGCCGCCCTTCGAGACCATGGACGCGGTATCCGGCGGTACCTTGGAGATGGGTCACGGCGCACCCTATTACTGGAAGGGCAAGGAGCCGGCCACCCAGTTCCTCGCTTCCATGCCTTTCGGCCTCAATGTGATCGAGCAGAACTCCTGGCTGCAGTTCGGCGGCGGGCAAGAGCTGGCCGACCAGATCTACGAGAAGCTCGGCTGCAAGTTCTTCGCCTCGGGCAATACCGGCGTGCAGATGGGCGGCTGGTTCAACAAGGAGATCAACTCCCTGGAGGACTACAAGGGCCTGAAGATGCGTATCCCGGGCCTCGGCGGCGAGGTGGTCAAGGCGGCCGGCGGTAACGTGGTCAACCTGCCGGGCGGCGAGATCCCGGCGGCCCTGCAGTCCGGCGCGATCGACGCCACCGAGTGGGTCGGACCCTACAACGACCTGGCCTTCGGGCTCTATAAGAGTGCCAAGTTCTATTACTATCCGGGCTGGCACGAGCCGGCGACCCTGCTCGACTGCTTCATCAACAAGAGCGCCTTTGACGGCCTCGACTCCGAGCTTAAGGCGATCGTTGCGACGGCCAATGCCTATGCCAACCAGTACGTGCTCAATGAATACCTGGCGAACAACAACCAGGCGCTCAACACCTTGCGCACCAAGCACGGCGTGATCCTCAAGAAGTTCCCGGACACGGTGCTTGACGGCCTCGGCAACCTTTCCGGCACGGTGCTGGGCGATCTGGCCGGCCAGGACGACCTGAGCGGCAAGGTCATGAACTCGATGCTCGACTTCCGGGCCCAAGGGATCGCCTACGCCAAGGTCTCAGAACAGGCCTTCTACAACGCCCGTTCGCTGCCCTTCAAATACGTGCGCTGACGGAAGATCCCTTATCGCCAAAGAGAAAACCGGCGGGCCCCTGGGCACCGCCGGTTTTTTCATGCCCGATCAAATCGTTTTCAAGTACTCGATCAGGTCCATGCGCTCTTCGTGGCTGAGGGTCGGTCCGAGCACACCGGCCTCCAGGGGGCCATCCTTGAATTGATGCCCTTGGTTTGAGTTGCCGGGCAGGCTGGTATCGAGCAGGAAGCCGCCCGGGATCGACTCGGTCCGGTAACCGACCTTCTCAGGGTCGAAAAGGCGGCTTCCCAGGGTGAAGGTCTTGGAGCGCTCGGCGGCGGGCGACAGCATCTCGTAGAGATTCGGCACCGCGCCGTTGTGAAGATAGGGCGCGGTCGCCCAGATGCCGTCGAGGGGACGAGCTTTGTACTTGTGAACGCCGACGATGCAGTTGGGCCGGTCGCCGTTCATGCGATTGCGCTCGGCCTCGGGTATTCCGTGATCGTCGTACCACTTTTCGGCGGTCTTCTCGACCACGACGGCCAAGGCCAGGGCAAAGGTGGTCTCGGTCACGACGCCGCTCGGCTGGCCGTCGCAAAGCGCGCCCGGATCGATCTCCAAATGGGCCGGGACCTTGACGTGTCGATCCACCATAACCGCCGCTTGGGCGGGGTCGGTGCCCATGGCATCGACCTGTTTTTCAACAAGGTTCAGGTACTTTTGCCCCTTGCCGCCAAGCTGGGCCCAGCGCTCGTTCTCCCAAAACGCCCGGTCGTTGACCGCCGGCAAGTGGCACTCCTGGCAGTGCTCCCGGTAAAGTTCGTGGCCGCGCACCGCCTTGTCCCTATCGATCTCGCCCAGGACATCCTCGGGCCACTTGGGCGCCCACAGACCCTTAAAGCCGGGCTCTCTATTGCCGCCGAAGGGGTAGGCGCCGGCCAGCAGCTGCTCCAGCTGGAAAACCTCCTCGACCTCGACGGCCGAGCGGTAGAGGCTCTCGCCCGGCTTGACCAGGTTGACCTTGGCCCGCACGCCGAGCGCCTCGCCCGCGTTGCGCACCATGGGCTGCATGATCGAAGCGTCGTACTGCACCCAGAGAAACCAGGAGGTATCCCAGATGTGGGGAAAGTTGACCGGCGCAGTAATCGGCGCCAGGTTGCCGATCGCCTCGCTATTGTCAGCGCCCGGCACGTAAAGGTCGTGGAAGAACACCTGGTTGCCGATCCGGTTCAAAGCGTCCAGGCGGGTGTAGCCTTCCTCGACGTTCTGGGCGAACACCGGGTCGGTGATCTCTTTGACCGCCTTTAAGCGCTCGATCAGGGTGTCGAAGCTGCGCTCGAGCGCGGCCTCTTGCTCGGCCGTGTGGTCCGGGCCGAGCACACGCTCGGCAAAGCGGCCGAAGCGGAAGGGAACGATCTTGGTGTAAGCCACGGCAAGCGCCAAGGATTCCCGGAACTTGCCCAGGTTGGTCACCGCCGGCCCGCCGTCGACGCGCAGGCTGACGCCATTGTACTCCAGGTGGCCGGTGTGGCAGGCGGCACAGGTCAAGCCGATCTGATCGGGCAGGGGCATGTCGTTGACCGGGTCGACCGCACCTTGCAGCCGCGCGAAGCCGACCGGCAGTCCATGGGGATTGCCGGGAAACTTCGCTTCGTTGTAGTCGTAGGCGCGCACGCCGTAGGCCTCTTTGTCGGCCGCACTGTAGCCATAGGCGGCGAGCGCTTCGGTCTCCAGGTCGAACGAAGCCGGGCTTGGAATGAAGCCGAATCGCCGCAGGTAGTCGCTGTCGGTCAGCATGGGCGGCTCGCCGAAGAGCCAAAGGCGGGGCTGCTCCAGGGCGACAAACCAATCGTAGGGCACCGGTAAGGTCGAGGTGCCTTGGGTTGTGTGGTGGAACCAGTAGCGCGCGTCGGGCGTCCAATTCTGCTCGAGCCACCTGGCCTCGCTTACCGGTGTGTTCTCCGGCAGTTGAGGGGCGCAGGCGGCCAGAGCCGCGGCGAGCGAAAGACAGGCGAGACTCCGCATTAGAGTGTTCATCCTCTTCCTCTATGGCGCGTTGGGCCGGGGGCGCTTGACCGTTCCCCTGCGGCGGCGGGCCCGCATCGGCTTGCGGTGCTCTTCCGACGCCAGATAAACCGCCTTGCGCAGCCGGTTGATGCTGCCGAGCGGCCGGTGGTCGGCCAAGGAGTGCCAGGGCGTGAAGACCAGTCGCTCGCAAGCCCTTCGGCGGTGGCGGGAAAAAAGGTTTCGTTGCGGCGCTGGGATCATGATCTTTGCGACCGTGACGTAGGGCGTCTCGGCTTCGTCCCACACCGCCGACGCATTCTCGATTGCAAGGTCGTCCCCTGCGCCGCGCACCTGGACCTTGAAGTCGAAGACCACGTCGTCGCTCCCGCCCATGGTTTCTTCCAAGGCTTCGCGCAGGTAGTTCTCCGAAGGCGCCTCTGGCAGCACCTGGTGCGTCTCGCCAACCTTCGGCTCGGCGGAAAAGCGCATGACCCGATCCGGGCCGAACAGAAAAGGCGCCGCGCCGAAGTACTTCACGGTGAGAGGATTGGCGACCGGGGTCGTTAAGAGCTCCTTGACCAGTTGGCCCGAGCGTTGGAGCCGCGCGCCTTGCTGCGGCGTGATGCCGGGAAATGGCGCGAAAAAGGCATCGATCTTGTCGTCGTTGGCCAAAGAGATCTGGTTGAGCCGGAGGTAGTCCTCAGCGTTCGCGAAGGCGAAGGCCGGCTGGTTGATCATCAGGAAGTCCTGATTGTTCTTACCTTCGTCGTCGAGCAGCATCTCGCCGTCCACGTTGAGCACCTTGAGCGCCATGCCGCGGCTGCCGTGGCCACTTTCCGTGATGTCGGGCTCGACCCGCACCGAAGCGTTGGAGAATCGGATTTTGGCCCGGTAGCGCCGGCCGGGCGTGGCGAAGAGTCCGACCTGGAGGCTTTCGTCCAGATCCGGCAGGACCTGGAAGACGGCGCGCAGACAGCCGTGGGACTTGGGATGGACGCCGCGCAAGATCTTTCTCGATCCCTTGTAGCGCATGTCCTGCAGCTGAGTCGTAATCTTCGCCAGCTGTTCGATTTGATCGGCCTCTTCCGTGGGCCGCGGGCTATCTTCGAAGGGATTGTCGGGCGAATCCGCATTTGTCATGGAAAGGCTCCTTATGTGAAAGTTGTCCGATCGGTGAAATTTGAGCAGAGCCGACCTGTGCTCTAAGGATCTTAGGCCACTTCCACACCCACTTGCTAGTGGCAATGCCGTCAACCGAAGAGCGCCTTGGGCAGCCAGGTTGCAAGCTCGGGGAAGGCGGCCAGAAGCAAGAGGCCGAGGACCTGAATCAGGACAAAAGGAATTATGCCCCGGTAGATGTCGCCGGTCGTCACGTTGGGCGGCGCGACGCCGCGCAGATAGAACAACGCGAAACCGAAGGGCGGGGTCAGGAAAGATGTTTGCAGGTTGATCGCGATCATGATGCCGAGCCAGACCGGCGACATGTCCATCTGCAGCAGGATCGGGCCGACGATCGGCACGACCACGAAGACGATCTCGATGAAGTCCAGGAAGAAGCCCATGACGAACATCAGCGCCATAACCAGCAGCATGGCGCCGAACATGCCGCCGGGCATGTTGTTGAGCACCTGCGCCACGATCTCCTCGCCGCCCAGGCCGCGGAACACCAGGGAGAAGACCGAGGCGCCCAGCAGGATCAGAAAGACCATGCAGGAGATCTCCATGGTCGCCCGCATGACCGAGATCAGGATGCCGGTGCGATAGACTCGCCCGATGGCGACCACGATACCCCAGACCAAGATTAGGCAGAGCACCCCGGCGATGATCGCGGCGATCAGGTCCGCGGTGGGGATCACGTCGCGCTGCATGCGCAGGTCGAAGACGTTGGCCAGAAAGACCAATCCGATGATCGAAAGGCCCGCCAGGTAAATCGTCCGGCGCACCGCCGGGTCCATGCGCTGGGCGGCCAGCAGGATCGCGCCGACCGATCCGACGGCGGCCGACTCCGTCGGCGTCGCGACGCCCAGCAGGATCGAGCCCAGGACCGCCAGAATCAGAATCGCCGGCGGTACCAGAACGTGGAGCACGCGAATGCCCAGGTGGCCATCGTCGGCGCCGCGCTCGACCGGCGGGCAGCTGTTGGGCCGCAGGATGCCCATGATCAGCACCCAGCCCATATAGAGCCCGACCAGCATCATGCCAGGCAGGAAGGCGCCGGCGAAGAGGTCGACGACCGAGACCGGGTCGGGCGCGAAGTTGCCCTTGGCGAGCTGGGCCTGGGTGTTGGCGCCCTGCAGGATGTCGCCCAAGAGGACCAGCACGATCGAAGGCGGAATGATCTGGCCGAGCGTACCGGAGGCGCAGATGATGCCGGTCGCAAGCGGCTTGTCGTAGCCGACCTTGAGCATGGCCGGCAGGCTCAAGAGACCCATGGTGACCACCGTGGCACCGACGATTCCGGTCGAGGCGGCCAGAAGCATGCCGACGAAGACCACCGAGAGCCCGAGGCCGCCGCGCAGGGCGCCAAACAGCAGACCCATGGTATTTAAGAGCTCTTCGGCGATCTTCGAGCGTTCCAGCATGACGCCCATGAAGACGAAGAGCGGGACGGCGACCAAAAGCTCGTTGACCATCACGCCGAAGTAGCGCGACGGCAGGCCTCCCAGGAGGTTGGTGTTAAAGACGCCGAGAATCGTGCCAAGCAGTGCGAAGGCAAGCCCGGAGCCGGCCAAGGTAAGCGCCACCGGGTAGCCGAGAATCAAGAGGCCGCAGGCGAAAGCGAACATCACCAGGCTCAAGATCTCGCCGAGCAGGACCGGGTCCATAGCCTACCTAAAGCGCCTCATGTTCTTCTTCGACCGGCTGGAAGTCCGGGTGACCGGTCAGCACCAGCCAGCTGCGTCCGGCGAGCGACAGGCCCTGCAGGCCGAGCAGCACACAGAACGCCAAGATCACCGATTTGAGCAGGAACAGGCCGGGCAGGCCGCCGGCCTCGCGGGATTCTTCGAGCTTGTCCCAGGAGGCCAGCACGTAGTCGAAGCTGACCGCGAATATCACGACGACGAGCGGCAGCAACAGCAGGAGCGAGCCCAGGAGGTCGATCACCGCCTTGTAGCGGGGACCGGCCTCCCGGTAGATCACGTCGACCCGCACATGACCGTTGTGCAACAGGGTGTAGCCGGCGCCCAGCATAAAGACGATGCCGTGCAGCCAGACGTAGGACTCCTGCATCCAAACCCAGCCGATCGCATAGATGTAACGCAAGATGACCACGGCGAAGGTAATCAGCACCATGGCCAGCGTCAGCCAGGCGACCCCGCGGCCGATCGCGTCGTTCATGCGATCAATCCCGCGTACAAAGGCCGCCAGTGCGCTCAAAACGACGTTTGCCCCCTTGTCGTCAATGCTCACTCAGAAGCGCCCGCTCAACTCCTCTTCTTGGACAGCACGTGCCATGCCAAGGGTAGGCAGATCGCGGCCAAAATCAGCTTGATCAAGTCGCCCAGAAGAAACGGCGTGGCACCAGCCAAGAGGGCCGCGCCGAAGGCGGTCTGGGCACCGTTGCTCTGGATCGCCTCGGGCCCGAGACCGGCGAAAAAGTTCGTCAGCCAGAGGAGGCCTGGTAGGTAGATCACGACGTTGCCGGCCAGCATGGCCAAAGCGGTCTGCCAAAAGGTTCGATCCCAACCCCGCTCCGCCAGATATCCGACTAGGCCCGCTGCCAGGACAAAGCCGGCGATGTAGCCGCCGGTCGGGCCGAGCAGCACGCCGTAGCCGGCGGCGAACTTGGAGAAGACCGGGAGACCGACTGCGCCTTCAATCATGTAGAGCGCCAGCGTGGCCGCACCAAGACGGCTGCCATAGGCCATACCAACCACCAATACGGCGAAGGTCTGACCTGTAAAGGGCACCGGCCACATGGGCACCTGGATTTGGGCCGAAGCTGCGACGAAAAGGCTGCCGGCGATCGCCAGAATCACATTGCGAAGCCAGGGCTGGGCGCTGCTGGCAGGCCACAGGATTGAAATCATGGTCGGTTGTGTCAGGCTGGTCGCACTCATAGCCCCTCCGGTCCTCTAACTGAAGCGTTCATCACGATAGGAGCAGAGGTATATCCCGAGCGGCCCGATTGGTCACCCGAATTTATTGGCCCGGGTAAAGCCGGCGGGCGGCAGGCGACCGGCCGCAGAGCGCTTTCCGATCCAGTCCTTCAGTTTGGTTTCGGTGCGGGTCCGCCCGGCGCCGGCGGCCCAGGTCAGGCCCTTGGCCAGGGTGAAGGTCTTGGCGTCGGCCAGGCCGCCGTCCTTGTAGCGCTGCAGGATCACACCGCGGCCGCGGGTCATTTCGGGCAGCTCGGTCAGCGGGAAGATCAGGAGCTTGCGGTTCTCGCCGAGCACGGCCACGTGGTCGCCCTCGGCCGGCGCGCAAACCGCCGCCTCGTCGCCGGACGCCAGGTTGAGCACCTGCTTGCCGTTCTTGGTTTGGGCCACGACCTCGTCCTCGGGCACCACGAATCCGCGGCCCGCGCCCGAGGCGACCAGCAGCTTGCGCCCTGGCTCGTGGACCAGGAGCCGCACCAGGTCCTGATCGTTGGGCAAATCGAACATCAGGCGCACCGGCTCGCCGAAGCCCCGGCCACCGGGCAGTTTGTCAACCCCAATGGTGTAGAAACGGCCGTTGGTGGCGAAGATCAGCAGCTTGTCGGTGGTCATGGCGTGCAGCACGAAGCGCGCCCGGTCGCCCTCCTTGTACTTGGCGACCGAGGCGTCCTCCACATGGCCCTTCATGGCACGGATCCAGCCCTTGGCCGAGCAGAGGATGGTGACCGGCTCGCGCTCGACCACGGCTTCCAGGGGGATCACCACGTCGCTCGGCGCGTCGGCCAGCTCGGTGCGACGCTTGCCCAAGGGCGTATCCGGTCCAAAGCGCTTTTTGAGGTCGCGGATCTCCCCGGCGATCACCTTCCACTGTCGGCCCTCGTCTTTCAGCAGACGCTTCAGGTCCTTGCGCTCCTTGGATAGCTCGGCATGCTCGGTCTTGATGCCCTCTTCCTCGAGCTTGCGCAGAGCGCGCAGGCGCATGTTGAGGATCGCCTCGGCCTGAACGTCGCTCAGCTTGAAGCGCTTTATGAGCTTCTGTTTCGGCTCGTCCTCGAAGCGGATGATGCGAATCACCTCGTCCAGGTTCAGATAGGCGATCAGGAAGCCGGCCAGCACCTCCAGGCGCGCCTCGATCTTGTCCAGGCGGTGTTGGCTGCGCCGCTGGAGCACCACTTGCCGGTGTTCCAGGAAGGCGTTGAGGGCCTCGCCCAGGCTCATGACCCGGGGCGTGTGCTCGCCATCCAGCACATTGAGGTTGAGGCTGACCCGGCTTTCCAACTCAGTCTGGCGGAACAGGGACTCCATCAGTACCGTGGGGTCTACGTTGCGGCTCTTGGGCTCCAGCACCAGGCGCAGATCGGCCGCCGATTCGTCGCGCACGTCGGCCAGCATGGCGAGCTTGCGGTTAGCCAAGAGATCGGCGATCCGCTCGACCAGGCGCGACTTCTGCACCTGGTAGGGGATCTCGGTGACGACGATCTGATAGCCGCCACCCTTGATTTTCTCGATCTCCCAGCGGGCCCGCACCCGGAAGGCGCCGCGCCCCGTGCGGTAGGCCTCGATGACGGTCTCCTGGCTTTCGCAGAGCACACCGCCGGTCGGGAAGTCGGGCCCGGGCACAAGCTCGACCAACTTCTCGATGCGGGCGTTGGGGAACTTGATGAGGTGGAGCAGGGCGGCGCACAGCTCTGCCACGTTGTGGGGCGGGATCGAAGTCGCCATACCGACCGCGATGCCCTGGGCGCCGTTGGCCAAAAGATTGGGGAAAGCGGCCGGGAGGACCACCGGCTCCTCGGATTCCCCGTCGTAGGTCTCGCGAAAGTCGACCGCGTTCTCGTCCAGGCCATCGAGCAGCAGGGTCGCGACCTCGGTCAGGCGCGCCTCGGTGTAGCGCATGGCCGCTGCGTTATCGCCGTCGATATTGCCGAAATTGCCCTGGCCGTCGATCAGCGGGTAGCGAAGGGAGAAGTCCTGGGCCAAGCGCACCAGGGCGTCGTAGATCGACTGGTCGCCGTGGGGATGGAACTTGCCGATCACGTCGCCGACCACCCGGGCCGACTTCTTGAAGCCCTGGGCCGGGTCGAGTTTAAGCAGGCGCATGGCGTGCAGCAGGCGCCGGTGCACCGGCTTCAGGCCGTCGCGCACGTCGGGCAGTGAGCGCGCCATGATGGTCGAGAGTGCATAGGTCAGATAGCGCTCTTCCAGCGCCTCGACGAAGCGCACCTCTCGGATCTCGCCGCCGGGCGCGGGAGCGGATGACGATGCCATGGGATACCTCCGAATCGCGCCAGATATAGTAGGGTGGACGAGCGCGATCCACAAGAATTCGTGCTGGGGGCGGGGCGATGGTGGGGTGCGGGCTTGAGCGCGGCCTGATGTGGCTAAACCGCAAGGCGATGCTTCTGGACTAGATCGCGGTTGGCATACCATAGCGGTCGCGACCCTGCTCACGGGCAGCAGGACACTCTCTGAGTGGATCCCCAACGATTCACGGCTGTTGTGACCCGGAGATATTTCCTACTCGGTTCTGCTGGGGTGGCTGTAGCGGCGGCGTTTGGTGGGGGCGCTGAGTTGACTGACAAGGGCGTGGTCAATTGCCCACATTTGTTGGCGGCGACGTTTGGATATCTTGCCACAGGATGCCGCGTTTCTCTTGAAGGATGGCGCCGTGTTTTGGTTTGTACTTCGCGTGGGCAGCCCGCAAAGTAACGCCGGCCTGGCCCGAGGCCGCGGCAGCCTCGATCGTTTTCGGCAGAAGCGTATAGCGGTCAATTGCCCCGTTTAAGGTTTTGGGAAAAAGGTAAACGTCGGGGCCCTTGATATAAATATGTGTGTTGTCGGGAGTTATTCTTTCGTAAAACTCCGCGCCCGGATAATTAACTGGATCCGGATTGTAGTACCAAGCGGGTGGAAGTTTTTTGCGGACTTCAGCTACGGTTGGCGGCTTGTCTTCCTTGGCCTGCATGGGCGGCTGCAGGTCCGGTTTGCCGGCGCGACACTTGGCCTGGTTTTCGTTGTACTGTTTTTGGTGCTCGCCGCTCGCTACGTTGTATTGAATCTGAATGTCCGTCATCTTGTCTTCGTACTTTTTTTGGGCGTCTTTACGGCAAGCGGTTGAATTGCCGTCCTGCTTCTTACAGAGTAGTAAAGCGTTTTTGTGTTCGGTTAGGGCATCAATGCGCTCTGCCTCCAATTCGCGCCGCACAGCCATGAACCGTTCCAATTCCGCGTCGTGGAGGGCGTCGCACGAATCGCCGCCGCCGACATCGCTCGTCCCCACCTCATGCGCGCCGGCCGTCACCGCCATCGCGAGCGACAGGGCAATCGCCGGTAAAGTGAATTTCCACATCTTGCCCTCCATACCTCCGTTGTTCTCTAGGCTCTCTCGTCCCCGTCTTTTTTTTGTGGACGGGTTGGTGTTCGTTTGTGCTGGCTCGCCTCGGTGTTTCGAGAGGGTCCTCTATCGCGAGCCTTGCCCATGGTGTAACAGGTTCAAGGCTGATGACCCCACAGGTCAGATGAGGAGATCCTAGAGGATACAAAGTTAGCTCCAAAATTGAGTATACGACGTCCAAGGCGATAATAAAAGGAACTCGATACTTAACTACATGAAATCTAAGAAGCGTATTACTAAATTTCATGTTCTTCTATTGGCTGATGACGCCACTTTGCGGCCGTGACTCGAACGGTCGGACTGGCTCTTGTACAGTTGTTCCGAGAACCGCCGTGGCGGACCGATGTCGCGCCCTCCGCCGCCCCGAAACGAGTCGATTTTGTCCGGAATCCGCCTTCGCACGGGGACGTTCCCTCAAAAAGTAGTTTGGGAGTTTATATGCCTTGCGGCATTCTGACTTTTTGCCTTTCTTAGGCGACGCCGTTTCAGGGGCTTCAGATGGCATCGTCACAGGAAAGCTTGAGGAAACCTGTCAAGCAACGCTCACACAAGGCTAATTTCCGCTCCCCGCCTTGCCGGCCCGCCACCTCTCCAGCACCTCGTGGGGCTTGCTCTCCGCCGGGTCCATCAGGGCGTCGTGGTCCGGCGTCTTGGCGGTCAGCTCGATGACGTAGCCGTTGGGGTCGCGGAAGTAGATCGAGCGCACGAAGCCGTGGTCGGCCGGCCCGCGCACCGCACGGCCCTCGGCCTTGGCCCGGGCCAGCATCTCTTCAAGCGCTTCGGGGCTGACCTCGAGGGCGATGTGCAGATCGAAGTCGTGCTGGCGCTTGAAGTCGAAGGGCCTGTCCGGCACCTCGAAGAAGGCGAGATAGGAGCCGTCGTCCATGCGGAAGAAGCTGTGCAGCACCTTGGTCGCGCGGCCGGTCTTGGTCTCCGAGATGTCGAGCGCGCCAGCGAGCGGCAGGCCCAGAAAATCCTCGTAGAAGGCCCGGGTTTCTTCGGTGTCCCGGCAGCGGTAGGCGTTGTGGTGCAGGCCCTTGATCACGGTCTGTCTCCCGTCGATGACTTGATCTAGTCTAGCAGCAAGGATCGAACGGTGGGATCACAAGAGCAATGACGGCAGGCCACGGGCGCTTCTTGCTACATCACGCGGGGCTCCTGGCCGAGCCGGCTAGCGCGGCCAGGCTGCGCCGGGCGGCCCTGAGGGCATGATGGAGCGGCTCGAACGGTGGTTTCCGCTTCTGGTGGTGGCCTATTTCGCGCTTCAAGCGATCAGCCGAATCCTGGTGTCGCCCTCGCTCGGCCTGGACGAGGGGGAGCAGATGATCCTGGTGCAAAAGATCGCCTGGGGCTACGGCGCCCAGCCGCCGCTCTACACCTGGCTCCAGGCCGCGGTCTTCGCCGTCACCGGCGAGGGGGTGGCTGGCCTGGCGCTGCTCAAGAACGCGCTGCTGGCGGCGACGGTGCTGGTCACCTACGCCACCGCGCGGCGCATCACGACTGACTCGGGCACCGCCGTCCTGGCCGCGCTGTCGCTCTTCCTAATTCCGCAGTTCGGCTGGGAGTCCCAACGCGCCTTGACCCACTCGGTCTTGGTCATGACCATGAGCGCGCTCTTCGCCTGGCTCTTGATACGCCTGCTCCAAGAGCGGCGCACAGTAGACTACATCCTGCTCGGTGCCGCCTTGGCGCTCGGCGTGCTTTCCAAGTTCAACTTCGCCTTGGGTGCGCTGGCCCTGCTCTTGGCGGCCCTCTCTCTGCGGGAGTTCCGCGCCGTCCTGCTGACCGCGAAGGGGGCCATCGTGCCTTTGGTCGCGGCCGTGCTCCTGGCGCCCTCCTTGCTGTGGATCCTCGACAATCGGGAGGCCACCCTGTCGCGTGCCGGCAAGATGACGACCGGCCAGACCGCCGGCCTGCTGGACAACTATCTGCTCGGTCTGGGCAGCTTGCTGTGGGCCGCCTTTGCCTATGCTCTCCTCCTGCTACTGGTCTACGCCGTCGCCGCTTTTAGGAGCAAGGCGGGGCCGGCGCGCCCAGGCGAGCAGCGCCTTTTCCTCGCTCTCTTCGCCCGGGCGATCGCTTTCGGCCTCTTGCTCTGCCTTCTGCTGGTGGTCGGCTTCGAGGTGACTCGCTTCAAGGACCGCTGGATGCAGCCCTTGCTCTATGGCGCGCCGCTCGTGCTTGCCCTATGGCTGGCGCCGCGCCTGGTCGCCTGGCGGCGCAAGCTGGTACTGGGCGCGGCAAGTCTTGGCGCGCTCGCGGTTGTCGTGGCCTTGCCTTTGCGCACCCTACTGGGCCCGACCCTAGGCGACCCCAAGCCGCTCGACATGCCCTATCCACGCCTTGCCGAGCAGATCCGGGCGCTCGGCTTCGAAGACGGGCTGATCCTGAGCGACAGCAACGTGATCGCCGGCAACCTTCTGCTTGCGCTGCCTGGCAGTCAGGCGCTCACCACCGCCTATCCGCGCGTGGTCCCGCCGCGCGAGGGGCCGGTGCTTTTGGTCTGGCGTGGCGAGGCGGGTCCGCCGCCGGCCTTGGCCGCGCTCGCCCGAGGGGCGACTGGCAAGGATCTGCCGCCGGGGGCAACCCCGCAAAAGGTGACCGCACTGGCCTACTACTCGGACGACGACCAGGTCACCCTTTCGGTACTGCAGCTACCGTAGGCAGCACGAACGATCGGTGTGAAGCCGAAACCGCCCTAGGACACCTTGTGCGGACCCTCTAGACTGCTGGATAGCGCGAGCGGCGCTCGATCTCGCCGATCGACATGGTGTTGCGGATATAGCTGCCCGCGGCGTCGGCCGGCGGGGCGTAGTCCCAGGCGAGCGCTTGGGCCTGCTGGATCGGCGCCAACCAGCGGCGTCGGCGCTGGCTCTCCAGCACACGCTCGCGCAGGGCGTCCCGGTCCCAGCGGGCCTTGGCGTCGCGCTCGAAGTCTTCCAGGACCGATTGGTACTGGGGCTCACCGGCCAGGTTCTTCAGCTCGTGGGGGTCTTGGGCCACGTCGTAGAGCTGGGGCGGATCGCCGGCGCAGGTGACGAACTTGAGCGGCCCGCGACGGATCATGAAGAGCGGCTGGGCGGTGCCCTCGCCGAAGTACTCGCCGATCACCTCGTCGTGGCCGGGGCCGCCAGACAGCATGGGCACGATCGAGTGGCCTTCGAGCGGCGTCGGGTGATCGCCGGCCGCGCCATCGCCGCCGAGCTCCGCCAGGCTCGGCAGTAGGTCGGCGAGCGACACCGCGCCGGCCGCCCGGCCGCTCGGGAAGGCTTGCGGCCAGTGCACCACCAACGGCACCCGGGCGCTGTGCTCGAAGTAGCTCATCTTGAACCACAGGCCGCGCTCGCCCAGCATGTCGCCGTGGTCGGCGGTGAAGAGGATGATCGTGTCCTCGGCCTGGCCGGTCTCCTCCAGAGTCTTGAGCAGCTCGCCGATGCGCGCGTCCAGATAGCTGACCGAGGCGTAGTAGGCGCGCCGGGCCCGGCGCACCTCGGCTTCGGTCGGCGCCGGGTCGTCCATCGCCATGGCCCGGGTCAGGCGCGCGGCATGGGGGTCGGCCGGCGCCTGGGCGCGCGAGACGGTCGGTAGGTCGATCTCGTCGTCCCGATAGAGGTCCCAATACTCCGGGCGGTTGATGTAGGGGTCGTGAGGGTGGATGTAGGAAACCACCAGGGCGAAGGGCCGCGCGTCGTCGCCCCGGGCCCGGTCGAAAAGATAGCGCCGGGTGGCGAAGGTCACCTCGTCGTCGAAATCCAGATAGCTCGAGGCCAGGCAGGGTCCCGCGTCGCGCACCACCGCCATGGTGTGGTACCAGTCGAGCCGGCGCTCGGGCTCGTCCCAGTCGGGCGTCCAGGTGAAGTCGGCCGGATAGACGTCGGTGGTCAGGCGCTCCTCGAAGCCGTGCAACTGGTCGGGCCCGCAGAAGTGCATCTTGCCGGCCAGGCAGGTGCGGTAGCCGAGGCCGGAGAGCCGGTGGGCGAAGGTGGGCACCTCGGCGGAGAACTCGGCGGCGTTGTCCCAGGCGGCGATCTTGGACGGCAGGCGCCCGGACATCATGACGTAGCGCGCCGGCGCGCAGAGCGGCGCGTTGGTGTAGGCGGCATCGAAGGTGACGCCTCTTTCGAATAGGCGGTCCAGGTTGGGCGTCTTGACCACGGAATGGCCGTAGCCGGCCAGGAACTGGGGCGCCAGCTGGTCGACCATGATGAGCAGAATGTTGGGTTTGCGCTGTGCCATCGTCTCCTGTCCCTCTCGTGCGGCCCAACCGCGCCCTTGCGCGGAGGCCGGCACAATAGCTATCAATTGACCGCAGACTTGACCAGGCGCGACATCTTCCTGGCAAAGGGAGGGCTGGCGACCCATGAGCCAATCGGAGTCACCGAACGAGCCCGCGGGGCCGGCCGGGCATCACCTGGGCTTCCTGCTGCTGCCGAGCTTCAATGCCGGCGCGACCACCGCCGCGATCGATCCGTTCCGCGTCGCTAACTATTTGAGCGCCCGCCGGCTCTACCGCTGGACCTTGGTGTCGCCCGACGGCGCACCGGTTCTGGCCAGCAACGGGATGACGATCGGCGCCGATTGCGCGCTCGCCGCGCGGCCGGCGGTCGACATGCTGTTTGTCTGCAGCAGCTGGGCGCCGGAGCGCCACAAGGACAAGGCGCTCTTTGCCTGGCTGCGCAAGCTGGCCCGCGCCGGGATCACCCTGGGCGCAATCGACACCGGCGCGATCGTGCTGGCACAGGCGGGCCTCCTGAAGGGTTATCAGGCGACCGTGCATTTCGAGCATCTGGACGCGCTGCAAGAGCTCTTCCCGGACGTGGACGCGCGCGAGCAGATCTTCGTGATCGACCGGGATCGAGTGACCTGCTGCGGCAACAACGCCTCGAGCGATCTGGCGCTCGAGATCATCCGCCTGCACCACGGCCTGGATCTCGCCAACGCCGCGGCGCGCTATCTGTTCCACGAGCGTTTGCGCGCGCCCGGCGAGAGCCAGCTCCACCCGGCCCATGAGCCGGTCGGCTCGGCGGTGCCGCGCAAGCTGCTGAAGGCGATCCACCTGATGGAGCGCAACATCGACGAGCCGCTCGAGCTCGCCGCCCTGGCCCGGGAGGCCGGACTCTCCTTGCGCCACATGGAGCGCCTGTTCCGCGACCAGACCGGCGCCTCGCCCGGGCGCTACTACCTCAACCTCAGGCTCGACCGGGCGCGCGGCCTGATCACCCAAACCCAGATGCAGGTGCTCGAGGTTGCGGTCGCCTGCGGCTTCGCCAGCCCCGAGCACTTCACCCGGGTCTACAAGCGGCGCTTTGCCATAAGTCCGCGCGACGACCGGGTCGCCGGGCGCATCCCCTTCCAGTTCCGCACCCTTCCGCTGCACGCCAGCGTGCCCGACGTCTCTTCCTGACCGCCGGCCGAAACCGCTCGCCTGCGCTCGCCGGCATTCAGTCGGCCTGCGCAAGCGTTTGCAAGATTCGCACCAGGCGCTCGTCCCGGGCGGCGGCAATCTGGGGCAGGCTGCGGCCCTGCTCGGCCTCGCTCAGGCCGTCGACGAGGCGTTGGGCGACGCCGTCCTCGAGCCTGGGCGCGCCAAGATCGTCCCACCAACGTTGGAAGGACGGGCCGTAACGGTCGCAAAAGGCGTTCATCCCGTCAGGCCCGGCGGCCAGGTTGAACAGCATGTGTGGGCCCATCACGGCCCAGCGCAGGCCCGGGCCGGCGCTCACCGCCTTGTCCACATCCTCCAGGCTGGCGACACCTTCGATCACCAGGTGGATCGCCTCGCGCCAGAGGGCGGCTTGAAGACGGTTGGCGACGTGGCCCGGCACCTCCTTGTGAAGGCGGATCGTGGTCTTGCCGCAGGCCTCGTAAAAATCCGCCGCCTGATCGACCGCCGCCGGATCAGTCTTCTCGTTGCCGAGCAGCTCGACCAGGGGGATCAGGTGCGGTGGGTTAAAGGGATGGGCCAGCAGGAATCGGGCGGGATCGGCGAAACCCGCTTGCATCTCGCGCACCATGAGGCCCGAGGCGCTGGTCGCGACGATTGCCTCTGGCGCCAAGGCCGGCTCGATCGCCCGGTATGTGGCGTGCTTGATGTCGAGGCGCTCGGGCACGCTCTCCTGGACGAACTGGACGCCCTCGACCGCCGCGCGGGTATTGTCGTGAAAGGTTACGCGATCGGGGTCGCCTTGCGCGGCCAGGCCGAGGCGCTCCAGGCTCGGCCAGGCCGTTGCCACATAGGCGCGCACGTCGCGCTCTTGGGTCGGGGAGGGGTCGTGGACCTGGACCGTCAGGCCGCGGGCCAGGAAGAGCGCGGCCCAGCTCGCGCCGATCGTGCCGGCGCCGAGCACGGCAACCCGTTGGATGGAATCAGTCATGGCAGAAAACCTCAGAACAGCGCAGGGTTGATCGGCGAGACCGCGGTCAAGCCGCCGTCCACCAGATAGAGTTGACCGGTCACGTAGGCGGCCTCGTCCGAGGCGAGCCACAGCACCGCGTTGGCGATGTCGGCGGGCGTGCCCATGCGGCCGACCGGGTGGCGCGCCAAGGCGTCGCGTTCGGCCGCCGCCGGGTCCTTGGCGATCGCGAAGGCGGCGTCTGCCAGCTCGGTCAGGATCCAGCCCGGGCAGACCGCGTTGCAGCGAATGCCATCAGGCCCGTGGTCGACCGCCAGGCTGCGGGTCAGGCCATGCACAAAGCCCTTGGAGGCATTGTAGACCGCCAGTCCCGGGTCGGCCACGAAGCCGCTGGTCGAACCGATGTTGACGATCGCCCCGCCGCCGCTCTCCGCCATGTTGGGAATCACCGCCCGGCAGCAGAGGAAAACGCCCTGTACGTTGACGCCGATCAGGCGAGCCCACTCCTCGTCGCTGGTCTCCGTCACGCTCTTTTCGATCTGGATGCCGGCGTTGTTGACCAGGATGTCGATATGGCCAAAACGCGATAGCGTAGCGTCGCGCAGCGCGTCGACCTCGGCGGCTTGGGCGACGTCGGCCTGAACCCAATGGACGCCATCCGGAAGATCGCCCTCCGGTTGGCGCCGGCTACAGGTGACGACTTGGGCGCCCTCCTGTGCGAAGCGCGCGACAATGCCCCGGCCGATGCCCGAGCTGCCGCCGGTGACGATCGCGACCTTGTCCTGAAGACGTGCGCTCATGGGTCTCTCCTCGGCTAGAGCCGCATCTGCTGGGCTTGGGCGGTCAGGCCGCCGTCGAGCACCCAGAGCTGGCCGCTGGCATAGCCGGCCTCGTCCGAGGCGAGCCACAGTACAAGGTTGGCGACGTCCTCGGGCGTGCCGTAGCGGCGCACCGGGTGGATGTCCTTGACCGCGCCCTGAAGGCTCTCGATGTCGCCCGAAGAGCCGAAAAAGGACTGCAGCATGGGCGTGTCCACGTAGCCCGGACAGACCGCGTTGCAGCGGATGCCCTCGGGCCCGTGATCAACCGCGATGGCCCGGGTCAGCGCGTGAACGCCGCCTTTCGAGGCGCAATAGGCGGCCAGCTCCGGATCGGCCATGAAGCCGTCATAGGAGCCGAAGTTGACGATCGAGCCGCCGCCCGCTTTGCGCAAGAGCGGCAGGGCATGTTTGCAGGCGAGGAAGGTGCCTTTCAGGTTGATCGCCATGACCCGGTCCCAGTCCGCTTCGCTGGTCTCCTCGATGGTCTTTTCGATCTCGATCGCCGCGCAGTTGACCAGGATGTCAAGGCGACCTGGGTCGCGCCCGACCACCCCCATGGCCTCGGCCATGTCGGCGCCCGAGGTCACATCGACCTGACGAAAGCGCGCACCTTCGGGCAGGTCGTCGCCCGGCGCGACCAAATCGAGGGCGATCACTGTCGCGCCTTCGCGCAGAAAGCGTTCGACGATCGCCTGGCCGATGCCGCCGCTGGCGCCGGTGACCAATGCGATCTTGCCGGCGATCCGACCCGCGCTCATGGCGCGCCGCGATGGGAATACATGTGGGTGACCCCCCGGAAAAGTTCTGGCAGAGGCCCCAGTCTCGGTCTCTCTCGGGAAAGGTGGCTAATCAAAAGCGTCGATTAATTGATCTAAATCGCCAACCACATTCTTGCCGATTCATTGCTCTAGGACCGTCTTCAGGCTATTCTGTTCGTCCATCGCCCGGTCGCGGATCGGCGGTTTGGAAAACGGCAACGGCGAGGTACGTCGAATGTCAGGCCTGTTGGCGAGGCTTGTGATCCTGGTGGCGCTCTGGGCCATACCTGTCCTGGCAGGCGATGCCCGCGCCCAGCAGACCGCCAAGACCCCCGGCGTGGACGTCGCCTATGAAGAGGGCCTGTTGAGCCTCGAGGCCGACGGCGCGGCTTTATCCCAGGTGCTCGGCGCGATCGCCGCCGAGGCGCGTTTCGATCTCTTTCTCGACGGCGACCTGAGCCGGCCGGTGAGCGAGAGCCTGAGCCAAGTGCCCCTGGACCAGGCGCTGCGCCTTTTGATCGACAGCACGACCTCGGTCTTCTTGCACGATGACGAGGGCGCCATAACCGGGGTCATCGTCGATGGCGAAGGCTCGGGCCAAAAGCGCACGATCGCCCACCGCTCCAGCTCCTTCATGCTCGATCGCTTTGGGCTCGAGCTGGTGGCCGAGCAGGACGCGGAGATCCGGGCCGACTTGGCCGAGCTCGACGCCCCTGAGCGAGCCGAAGCGATGGCCTGGCTGGTTGATCAAGGCGGCGAGGAGATGGTCGGCACGCTGGGCTATTTCCTGGCGCTCGACCGGGACCCCGTGGTGCGACAGGAGGCGGCCAGCGCGCTTCGGCGGATCGGTGGGGAAAGCGCAACGCGCGCGCTCGAGACTGGCCTTGGCGACAAGGACAGCGACGTGCGCTTCCAGACGGTGGAATCCCTCGGCGCCATGAGCAGCGAGCGTGCCACGCTCGCGCTCGGCACGGTGCTGTTCGGCGAGAGCGATCCCCAGGTGCGCGCGTCCGCGGTGGCCGCCCTCGGCCAGACGCGCACCGAGGCGGCACGCGCGTTTATCCAGGCGGCGGCGGACGACTCCGACGAACGGGTGCGCACTCTGGCCGGCGATCTCCTGGCGGCCTGGAACTGAGCGAAAGTGACCGATCTTCCCAAGGCGGATGTGTCGCCAGAAAAAGAGCCGGATATCTCGTTCCTCTGCGACCCGGCCTTGGAGGCGCACTTGCCGCCGCCCGAGCGCGCCGGGCGCTTCTTGCCCGAGTGGTTCCGCCGGCTCGAGCGGGAAATGGGCCTGCCGACCGCGAGCGGCTTGACGGCCATGACCGTCAAGGGCTGCCGCCCGGTGACCGATGGATTTACACTCGGCTGGATCATTCCCTTGGCCCTCGACGTGCGCATCGTGACCGACCCGCTCGGCAACGTGATCGAGCTAGATTGGGATAAGGACTTCGGTTTCCAGCCGGTCGAACGTCACCACCCGGCCCAGGTGGGTTATCCGAACCCGCCGTTCGACTGGCGCCAACCGCTCAAGTGGATGAACCCTTGGCGCCTGGTGGTGCCAGATGGCTACTCGATGCTCTTTACTCACCCGCTCAACCATTTCGAGCTGCCATTCCAGTGTTTTTCCGGACTGGTCGATTGCGACCGATTCCTGCCCACGGTAAACTTTCCCTTCGCTTTGACCGGTGTTTCGGCCGACATCACGGTGCCGCGCGGCACGCCGATCATCCAGCTCATCCCGATCAAGCGGGACGGTTTGTTGAAGAGCCACATGGCGCGCGCCAGCACGGAAGAGGAGGCGGCCGAACAGGCCGCGGCGCATCATCGCAAACATAACGAAGAATCGGTCTATGCCCGCGAGTGGCGGGTGCGCAAGTAGTTAAAGCGGAGGGGATATGGGGGACGATCATAACGTTTTGGGCGAGCGGGCCCGCAAGCTCGGTCTGAGCGTGCGTTCGATCGGCCCGGGCGACGATGGCTTCCTTTACAAGCTCTATTCCAGCACACGCGAGGAAGAGCTGGCACCGCTCGATTGGAGCGAGGAGCAAAAGGCCGGCTTCTTGCGCATGCAATTCGACGCGCAGCACCATTTCTACACCGAGCAGTTTACCGAAGCGCGTTTCGACATCTTGGAGCGCGGCGGCGAGCAGGTTGGGCGCTTCTACGTGGACCGGCGGGCCAAGGAGTTCCGGGTCATCGACATTGCGTTGCTGCCCGAGCACCGCGGCGGCGGCCTTGGCGGCGCGCTCATGGCCGACCTATTGGACGAAGCGGCGGCGGCCGGTAAGCCGGTCTCGATCCATGTGGAGCGCTACAACCCGGCCATGCACCTCTACCTGCGCTTGGGGTTCGTGCCGATCGAGGACCAAGGCGTATACGAGCTGATGGAATGGCGGGCCGATCGCTCCACGGTATCCTAGAATGCAAACCGTCACCTACTCCAGTTAAGAGAAAATCACTATACTGAAGATTAGAACGGCTACCGTCGCAATGGGGTGTCGCAGCGATAACCTCGTAAAATCTTGTGAATTTTCTGAAACTTTGAAACTGAACATTTGTCGCACTAGCCTGAATACACCTTGTTCGTAACCCGATCATCGTGTCGGTCGTGGCCATGTTGGGGCAAGCGATGGGAACGACCTACCGAGGGCGCATCACGATTTGCGGCGGCTTTGCCCTAGTCTCCATCATTCAGTAGGGGGCGGCAGCCACCCTCATCCCAACGAGCAACCCTATCTGGCACTCAGATTCATCATCTGTCTCGCCGGCCACTCTCCCGAGCCGTCTTAGCGACCCACGCGGTTCTCTGTGTTCAGTTTAACCTGCGTCGAAGATGATCGATTTTGTATGGAGACTCTCATCAAGTGCTTGGTGCTAAAGGCGATGGGAGTTTTTCGAGGCGCTGCGATCAACTTGACCTGGAACTGTGATCGCTTTAGGTTGGTTCACGTACAAGTATTCAACCATAGAGCATAAGCACGCAGCGGATACCGTCGGGGGCGTGGCTGCGGAACTCCATGTACTCACCCCTGTCGGCATGATGGTTACGAGCGAAGGCGGCAAGGTGTAAAGCCCCGGCGATCGGGATTCTGCACTTGCGGCAACATTGCCGATACGGGCTCAAGCGACGGTTGTTCGACGCCCGAGCCGGAAAGGTAAAGCCTATGTCCACTAGATTCGTTGGCGAAATCGCTCTCTTCGGCGGCCCCTACGCGCCGCAAGGCTGGGCCATGTGTGATGGCCAGACCCTCGAGGTCAGCCAGTACAGAGAGCTTTTTGGCGTCATCGGCACGACCTATGGCGGCGACGGCACCTCGACCTTCAAGCTGCCGGACCTGCGGGGCCGCACGCCGATCCGCGCCGACGCGGATGAGTCCGACTACAAGCTAGGCACCTCCGGCGGCCAAGAAAAGGTCACGCTTAGCGTCGACCAGATGCCCAAGCACAATCATTACCTTCTGACCGCGGGGGCGACCGCGACAGAGCGCAATCCCGACGGCAAGCTTCTGGCGACGGTCAGCAGTGGAAAGTTCATCTATGGCTTGGCCGCCGACCTGCAGGCGATCTCGCCGAGCGCCATCTCGGACAGGGGCGGCAGCCAGGAGCACGAAAACATGCAGCCCTATCTGGTGGTGAACTTCATCATCGCGTTGCAAGGGCTCGTGCCGGAGCTGGATTGACCGGCAACCCCTCGGTTAAGCGCGTTCGGCAGAATGGAGGAATCTCATGTCCGACCCCTACCTAGGCGAGATCACGCTTTTTGCCGGAACCTACGCGCCGGTCGGCTGGGCGTTGTGCGATGGCGAGGAATTGCCGATCGCGCAGAATAGATTGCTCTATTCCGTCTTGGGGGTGAGCTTCGGCGGCGACGGGGAAACGACCTTCGCGCTGCCCGATCTGCGCGGCCGTGTTCCGGTCCACGCGGGCGAAGGCACTGGCCTGTCGGATAGATCTGTCGGCGATCGGGGCGGCGTGGAAGAGGTTGCGCTCTCGATCGATCAGATGCCCGCGCACCATCACGATTTCCAAGCTTCGCTCCAGCCGGCCACCTCGGCCAATCCGGAGGGATCTGACAATCTCCACAATCAAACGCCCGCCAAGGCCGAGCTCAACATCTATAGCGAAGCGGCGCCGAACGTCGCCATGGCCGATAAAGCGGTGGAGTACAGAGGCGGCCCAAATGCCCACGACAACATGATGCCGTTCCAGGTGGTCACCTTCGTGATCGCACTCGACGGCATCGTTCCCGTGAAACCCTGAAGGAGTTAGTCATGGCCGTCACCTCGGTCCCGTTTCTCGGCCAGATCATTCCCTTTGCCGGCGACAAGGTGCCGCGTGGCTGGCTGGCCTGCGACGGCCAGGAGCTTCAGATCGCCGACCACCAACCGCTTTTTTCGCTTCTCGGCAGTCACTTTGGCGGTGACGGCGAGACCACTTTCGCACTGCCGAATCTCACCCAGCGCGCACCCATGGGCCAAGGCACGGGCGAGACCTTGACGCCACGCGAAGTCGGCCAAGTGGGCGGCGATGCCCAGGTGACCTTGAGCGAGATCCAGAACCCGATCCACAATCACACCCTGATGGCCCAGAGCGACCCGCTCACGACGACCCATGAGCTGGCCAAGAACGATTCGGTCTTGGGCGCGATTGCCGAAGGCCTCACGCCGGCCATCTATGGCGATCAAGTCGGCGGCGGATTCTCTTTGAACAACGTGATCGGCGATGCGGGGCAAAGTGCGCCACACCCCAATCAGCAGCCCTTCCTGACGCTCAGCTTTATCATCAACGTCTCTGGAATCTTCCCGGCCAGAGGCTGAGTCCCGCGGCGGCCGATCAGTTGAACACGGCCTCGTAACGCTGGCCTTCCGCGTCCGGCCCGATCGGCACCAGGAAGATGTCCAGGCGGCCCATCGCCTCGTTCTCCAAAGGATAGATCGACTGATTGAGCACCGGCTCCTTGGGCCCGCGGAACAGCAGCGCGAAGGGCGGGCGGCTTTCCGGCGTGAGCTGCGGGGTTTTGAGCGGCTCGGCCTCGATCAGGCTGAGCTCGAAGGACTCGAGGCCCGGAACATCGCTTCCAAAGTCGATGCGGAAGGTCTCGTTCAAATGGGCGGCGAAGTCCTCGCGGGTCATATTGCCCAGCATCGGCCGGTCTCCCTCTCCTTAATACCCAAAGTCACGCGCAGCAGAACATCCCGTAGGAAGCGTACGCTCGCCTGGTGGCAAGCGGCCTGCGGCAGGCTGCGATCCTACGGGATTCTCAAGGGCGAGTGTAGCCCTTCAATGGCACTCGCGTTAGGTCTCTGCAAAGTCCACCGTCATCAAGAGAGCCGGCACCCGAAGCGGTGTGGCGTCGGTACCGGCGACCATGAATCGGCGCACTGCCGTCACGCCCTCGGACGGCTCCGGCACCCGCTCGACGATTGCCTTGAGGCCGAACCAGGGGTGGCTCGACTGGCGGCCGCCTGGCCGGTCCCAAGCAATTAGGTAGGCGCCCCGGCGCAGTTTGGGTCGGCCAAAGGCCTCGCCGACGGCGAAGTTGGCCTCGGCCACCGCCGGCGTCTCTTCATCCGGCGTCTGCACCTCGAGGGACAGCTTCATACCGTGGGCCGGATCGATCGGCAGGGTCAGGTCTCCTGAATCGCTGCCGCAATTCGGCCCGGAGCCCTCGTAACACCAAGTCTGATGGGTCAATTCATGATAGGGCTCGAAGTGGGCCATCAGGCGCATGTCTGGCAAGTCGGCGGACGGTTCGCTCATCAGGCCGTGCAGGCTGATGCGCGCGCTGCGTTCGGCGAAAGCTTGGTCGCCGCTTGCCAGGCTCGACGCGGTCACCAAGGGTGCTTCGTCGTGCTCGGCGTCCTCGGACAGGGCTTCGAGGGTTGGGCTCAGGCCGTCCAGGTGCGCCCAGGTCTCGCTGCCCGACAGGTAAGCAACCGCCAGCTTGGCGGTGTGGGCGCCGCCGCAGCCGGGCCCGGCCAGGGCCGCGCCGCTGACACCCGACAGTCCGGCGGTGACGGCCGTCGCGGGCGCTAGCACCATCAGATCGCGGCGGCTGAGTGTAAAGCGTGGAGATTTTCTCATCGGGAAATCCTCTCGGAAGCTGCCATCAATTCGAGCTCGGGAACAAACCTTCCAGGGCGATGATGAAGTTCACCACCGCAACCGGCTGCACATTGTTGTGCCCGGCACCCGCGCCGCCGCCGGTCACAGCCACCGACGACAGGGCGCTGGTGTTGTCGGCGTCGTCGTAGAGCCCAAAGCCGCCACGCCGTCCGCTGCGCGATTGGGCGAAGGAGCGGCCGCCGGGGTGGGTTTTTCTGCCGCGCGCCGATTGGCCCTTCAGTGCGTGGCCGTGGGTTGGCAGGTTGTCCGCGGTCAGAGTTACGGTCTCCGTGCCACCCTTTTGGCCGAGCCGCCGTTGAGTCAGCCCAGACCCGGTGCCCTCGTGAATCGGCGAGCGACCCTTCAGGTCGGGCAAGCCGAAGGTGGTTTCCCCGTTGCCGCCGTAGGTCGTCCCGATGAGCGAGAAGAGCGCGCTGAACTGCGAGATGCTAAGCAGCTGGCCGTCGCAAAAGGTCCAGCCTCGCGGCGCAAAGGTGCCGCCGAACATGGCAATTTGGCCAATGAATGGTTCTGTCATGTTGTTTATCCCTCTTCTCTAGCTCTGGGACGGGAAATTTCCTGTCAACGCAATGATGAAGGTGACCACGGTGAAGGGCATCATGTTGTTGTGCGGGGTGCTGTTGCCACCATCGCCCACGATCGCGCTCTCGTGGAAGTCCATGTCCGGCGCATCGTTGTGGTAAGCCCGCACAGACGCCTTGGCCGGAACCCGGCCCGCCGGGTCAGAACTGGTGGCGGCATCGCCCGAGCCCCTGAGGGTGTGGCCGTGATCGGGTAGCTCATCCGCGCTCAGGACCTCCGTTTCCATGCCGCCCGACTCGCCCATGACACGATTCGTGAGGAGCGTACCATCCAGGTTCGCGCCAGTACCCTTGTGGATCGGCACTCGGCCGCGCAAGTCGGGCAATGCGAAGTTGGTCTCGCCGTTGCCGCCGTACATGGTTCCCAGCAGCGAAAACAACGCTGAAGCTTGTGAGATTGAGAGGAGTCGTCCGTCACAAAAGGCCCAGCCGACCGGCGCGAAGGTTCCACCGAACATCTGGATCTCGCCAAGATATGGTTCTGACATGTGTGCCTCCTCAGTTGCGCGACGGGAAGATGCCGAAAATGGCGATACAGAAATTGATCACCAAATAGGGCTGCATGTTGTTGTGGGCCTGACCGCCACCGCCGCTTGCGGGGATGCTGCCTGCGTCCATGTTCACCAAATTGTTGGGGGCGCCATAGACATTGAAGCCCGGCACCACCTTGGCCGGCAGGTTTCCGGTCGCGTCGATCGAGGTTGCGTTGTCGCTCGAGACCTTGACCGCGTGGCTGTGGGCGGGAATTTCGTTGGCGCTTAGGGTGTGGGTCTCGCTGCCCGACCTCTGCCCCAGTGAGCTGGTCGGTAGTCCGGCGCCGGTGCCGGCATGGCGGGGCGCCCGCCCGCGCATGTCGGGCAAAGCATAATCGGTGCGGCCATTGCCGCCGTAGGTCGTGCCCAGGATCGCGAACAGCGCCTGGTTCTGCGAGATCTGCAAAAGCTGGCCATTGCACTCGGCCCAGCCTCTGGGTGGAAAATTGAAGCCGAACATACGTATCTCGCCGAGGAAGGGTTCTGACACGGGTCACCTCCTAATTCCTTTGCGGCGCGTCCGTGCGCCTGGAAAATCACTGGCCAGTCGATGCGGCCCTTAAGGGCGTCGTCTTATGATTTCCGCGGCGCCGGCGGCCGCCCGGTCCCTGGCCCATCATGAAGACCCGGGCGGCCAACTCGCGCCGTGCTTCACACGGGTCCCTAGACCCATCTCCGGCGTCGGGCCAGATAGGCAAGTCCCAACAGCCCGATCAGGAACAGCGGCCAGCTGGTCGGCTCGGGGATCGAGGCACCCGGCGGCGGACCCGGCGGATCCGGCGGCGGTGCGGGCGGGGGCGGCGCAGGCGGTGGGGGTCCTGGCGGGGGCGGTCCCGGCGGCCCTGGTGGTCCCGGAGGACCGGGCGGCGTCGGTCCGTGGTCGGTCGCCAGGTTGAGAGTAAAGCTGCCGCCGAGCTCTAGATCGACCTCGCCTTGGAACTGGAAGCTGTTGTCCATCAGGTTGTTGATCTGCCCGCCGCCGTCCAAGAGGTTGTCAGGATCGACGATGGTCACGCCGGTCAACACGCCGGCCGGCATGTCGGCCCAAATCAGATCGCTGAAGTCCGTGATGAACGCCAGGCTGAACCCAGGGTCGGCGTCGAAGGTGAAGGTGATCGAGTCGGCGTCGACATCGATCTGATCGCCGGCACCGAACAAAAAGCCGTTCAGATCGTGGCTGCTGCCGTCGCCGGTCATAAGCTCGGCGCCCGCGCCGACCACCACTTGGTCGCCGAAGCTTACAGGCGGAAAGCCAAACTCGGTGTCGATCGTGATGGTCTGGCCGATCAACGAGGCCTGGGCCGCGCCGGCCAGCGCCAGTGTCAACGCGGCGCCGGACAGGACGCCTAAGGCGGTGTGCCGGAAAATTCGGGACGTCATGGTAATACCTCTCCCTTCCTGAGGATCGGCAGCCTACATGCCAGGACGGCCCTCCCGTCCCAGGGCACAACGGCCTAGATGGCCGACCATCGTCATATGCGACGTTAACCATGCAAGAATCATGCCAGAACTAGAGATTGTTTCTTTTTCAACGGCTTAGAGATTCGTAAAAATTGTGTTAACCACAAAGTGTAAAGATTACCGACACCTATGGCGTGCCAATATCCTATCAATTTTTGTAGTTGTTCACCGGAAATCAATAGCTTAGATAGCATTGCCGTCACGAGAATGTGTAAAGAATCCCGACACTCGCTTTTTGCTTGTTTTGTGATACCGTAATTCAATCGATTTCCAGGGGCGTGGCCTCGAGACGCGAGTCCGGGCTCGGGGGACCCCTGCCCCTCGGCGATTCCACCCAAAGTCTCCCTAGAGAATTTTCGGGCCTGTGGTGTACTCAATAACTAAGTTATTTATCCTATATTAGTCTCGAGAAGAACGAACTGGGGGCTGTCGAATTGGCATCTGGTCACATGGCCATCCAGGTCTTTTGCAACCAAACCCGCGAATGTTCCCGGCTCAGTAGAATTTCGGGCGAACAGAATTTTCACATTTTTGCGAGTGGGTCATCGCTTGCTTGAGAGTGTAAAGAATCCTGACACCTGGGAAGACCTGCAACCTTCTGAAAAGACCTAATAAAAATTGAATGAACGATTATATCAATTTATCTCATGATGATTGATGTAAAGAGGTGCGACAACCTGACCTGGAACGGGTGTGCGCTTAACTCTTTGATAACCATAGTCTTTAGGGATTGATCCGCCTCAGTACAACGACCTGGCCCAATCTCCGCGGGTTTAAGGTGTAAAAGTTCTTTACACTTTTTTTTGGGCGCATCACCGCTGATTGGCCAAGCTTTTGAAAACGTTAATAACCGAAACTCTGGCATGAAACTTGCATGGTAAGAATAAATCTCCGCGCGCGGACTGAATCCCAATTAAAGGAAGCGCGTCCTAAATTTATTGAAAAGGACTGGGGAAAACATCATGAAGATCTTTACCCTCTCCACTTCTGGGCTGCTTCGCGGCCTCGCGGCCGGGCTCTTTGCGGGAGCCTTGCTCATGGGCTTCGGCCCCTCCGCTCAGGCCACCCTGATCGGCGACGACATCGGCATCAGTGTCAACTTCGGCGCGGGTCCGCCGTGTCAACCCTGCGAATCGATGCACACCGTCGCCGACCCGGACATCGAGCTTCAGAACGGCGACGGCAGCACCTTCGGCACATTCATTGGCAACCTTGGCTTCGCCGGCTTTATCGACGTCACGGGCGACACGATCACCTTCGCGATCAACACCGCGGTGGCGCCGGTCCTGATCTTCACGGACTTGGACTGGGTGGGCGAGAGCGGCACGCTCGATAGCGTCGATTGCGAGGTCGTCTCCGGCGGACTGGGCGACGTGGACCCCTCGAACTGCGGCTTCAACATTGCGCCCAGCATCACGATCACCGATCAGGGCGACGGCTACGACCTGCGGCTTGCCCTGAGTTGCCAATCGAACAACGAAGACGGCGTTTGCGACGCTGGTGGCGAGTGGCTCTTCACCCTGAACGTCACCCACGAGCCCGATCCGCCGCCGCCGGGACCGCCCGGGCCGAACCCGCCGGGACCGCCGGGCGTGAACATCCCCGAGCCGAGCGCGCTCCTGCTGTTCGGCATCGGCCTCGCCGGCCTGGGCTTCATGGCCCACCGCCGAAGGCAACGGGCTTAAAAGAACAAATCTCCTTCCGAGGCGCTCTGCACCAATCAAAATTGCAGAGCGCCTCTTTCGGATAAACTTGAAATTGCAATCTCGAGAAGGGAGACGCAGCGACGAAAATAGGAATAAAGACATATAAGATAGTTGGAAGAGGAAGCTCTTCACTGACATTTCCTGAAAACATCCAGCCAGGCCTATAAAGCTCCGCGCTGCACGAGGATCGCGAGCTCGGGCCAGAAAGGGGCCACATGTCAGAACCGTTCCTTGCAGAGATCATGATCGTCGGCTTTAGCTTCGCGCCGCGAGGTTGGTCATTTTGCGACGGTCAGATTTTACCCATCACCCAGAACCAATCGCTGTTTTCGCTCCTGGGCACGACCTATGGCGGCGACGGGGAGACGAGCTTCGGCTTGCCCGACCTGCGCGGGCGCGCCCCGGTCCATCCGGACACGATCGGTTTGGGCACCAAGACCGGCGAGGAAGCGGTTGCGCTTACGGCCGCTCAGATGTCGGTTCACGATCACGGCGGCCGCAGATCCAGCACGCTCGCCAACACGGGCAGCCCGGCCGGCGCCCTCCATGCGCAACAGACTGCCGGCTCGCACGTTTACGGGCCGATCGAGGCCGCCACCACCGTTGCCTTGGACTCGGCGGGAACCAGCTCGACCGGCGCGGGCGTTCCGCACGAGAACATGCAGCCCTTCACAACGCTCAACTTCATCATCGCGGTGCAAGGGACTTTCCCGTCGCGCAACTAGCATGCCGCGCTTGCGTCACGAGTCGATTGAATTCAGAAGCTTTGGAGGTTCATCATGACAGAACCCTTTGTTGGACAGCTCACCATGTTCGCCGGCAACTTCGCGCCGCGCGGCTGGGCCTTGGCCGACGGTCAGCTCCTTTCCGTCTCCCAGAACGACGCACTGTTCTCGCTTTACGGCACGATCTACGGCGGCGACGGCCGCACCACCTTCGCCTTGCCCGATATGCGTGGCCGGATCCCGCTCCACGAGGGCACAGGTCCCGGACTCACGAGCCGGAGCCTTGGCGCCAAGGGCGGTGTTGAGCAGGTCACCCTGGGCGTCAATGAAATGCCGCCTCACAGCCACGGCCCCTTGACGGACAGCCGACAGGCGACGGACGCGACACCGGCTGCCGGCCAGGTCACGGCGGATGCCGAGATCACCATGTACACGGACTCCGCACCGGACACCGACATGGCCGCGGAGGGAATCCTCAATGCGGGCGGCACACAGCCCCACACCAACATGATGCCGTTCCTAGCGGTCAATTTCATCGTCGCCCTCACGGGCCTTTTCCCATCGCAAAACTGAGGGGCCAACCATGGCAGAACCATTTATTGCTGAGATCAGGCTCTTCGCCGGCAACTTCGCGCCGCGCGGTTGGGTCTTTTGCACCGGTCAGTTGCTGCAGATCGCCCAAAATACGGCGGTCTTCTCGATCGTAGGCACGACATACGGCGGCGACGGCCGGACCACCTTCGGTATTCCGGACTTCCGGGACCGGGCGCCCATGCACGCGGGCACCGGGCCGGGTTTGACGACACGCCGACTGGGCGAGCGCGCCGGTGCGGCCGAGGTTACCTTGACTGAATCTCAGTTGCCGAACCACGGCCACACCCTGCGGGCCCACGGAGACCCCTTCAACGCCCTGGAGTCCATGCCCGCGAGCAACCGCTCCTACAGTGCCAAAAGCGGTGGCGGCCTGCTGCCCAGCCTATTCGGTCCGCCGACGGATCTGGTCACGACCGATCCCTTCGTTGCGGATGCCGGCAGTAGCCAACCCCACAACAATCGGCAGCCGGTTATCGCGATCAATTTCATCTTTGCGATCTTAGGCGTCTTCCCGAGCCGGTCGTGAGCCGACGGGCGATTAAGGAGATTACCTCTATGTCTGACGACAGATTCATTTTGCGGCGGCGAGACCTGCTCGCCCTCGCGCCGGCCTGCGCGGTGACCGCCGGGCTGGCATCCTCCCCCGCCGCGGCCGACTGCCTCTTCGGCCACGGCAGCAAGAAACTCTCCCTGGCCTACTGGCCGGCCAGCGAAGCCTTGAACGACTTGGCCCAGGTCCGCGAGCTCGCGGCGCCCGAGGCAAGCCCGAGCGACGAGACCGCGGCCGCACCCGATACCCAAGAGCTGGTCCCCGCCGAATGGCTTGCAGGCGGCGATCCTGCTCTTGCCGGTCGGGGCTTGCGCTTGCGTGTTCACGGCCTCTTCGGTCCCGAAGGCCAGGCGCAGGCGGGCCTCGCCGACCTTTCGATCGTGGCCCACTTCACGCCCTACCACGAAGCCACTGCCGAGGTCTGGCGCTTCGAGGACGGTGCCTGCGCCTGCTCGAACAGCGCCATGACCATGCCGGTCACGGCAGAGCAGGGGCTCAGCCTGTCGTTCAATGTCGGCGGCGAAAGCGGCGAAGCAACCCGCTTCACGCTCGGCGGCGAGGGCGGTTTGCCCAAGCTTCGGCGCGGTGTCTATCTCGTGACCTGGCGCGGCGACGGCGGCCCGAGCCTGCCGTCCTGGCACCGTACCGGGCTGCTGAGCGAGCACCCGCAGGCCGACGACGACACGCCGAACGTGCCCCACCGGCTGCGATTGGCCGATCGGCGCAATCCATCCCGGTCCTTTGGGCAGCCCTATTTGGTTCTGTCCTTCGACCATGCGGCCTGAACGCCCAGCGGGAGAACACACCATGAGAAAGAGCATACATAGCTTCGCACTCGGTGCCGCCGCTTTGGGTTTCCTGGCCGCGGTCACCGTCGGGCCTCAAGCCGCTCAAGCAAGCTTCAGCGGTGACAGCTTCACTTTGACCTCGAAGCTGCCGGGCGGCCCCTTTGTAGACGAGGTCGAGATCGGTCCCGGGGTTGAGATCTCTCCGGGCGACGGCACGAACCTTGGCAGCGTGCTGCGCGAGGGCGAGAGCGTCGATTGCGATAACTTTGGCTGCGTCTTCACCTTCTCCGATGAGGGCCTCGGCGGCGCTTTCGAGATGTCCAATCTGGACGGCCCGGTGCGGCGCGAGCTCGAGGAGATCGTGATCACCGGCAATCTGACCGAGTCCTCCGAGCATCATCTGACCACCAACAACGAGAACGAGACCTCTTTCGCCCGCTTCTCGGTCGATTGCGATCCTTTCCTGGTGGCCAATGCCTGCACTGGCGGAACCATAGTCGTGACCTTTATCCTGTCCCCGGTTAGCGGCGGCGACCCGCTGGTCGCGATCGCCGATCTGAGAACCGCGGTGGTCGCCGAGGGGTTCGATCCGGTTACCGAGGAGAAGCTTACCCGGCGTCTCGACACGGCAACCAAACGGATCAACAATGGGAACATTGAAGGCGCGATTAGCCGGATGAACGGCTTTATCCAGAAGGTCGAACGGGGTCAGGTGACCGGCGCAATCGGTCCGGTCGGCGATGCCTTGATCTCGATCGCCCAAGAGATCATCGGCTTTCTCCAACAGCCCCTTTAGGGCTTGAAGGCGCGAAGGTGCGTCGGCCTCAAGGCGCCGTCCGCGACCGTGGCGGCCAAAGCCCGGCGCACCGCGAGCCAGTGGTCGTAAACCTCGCGGTCGACCAATGACAGGAGCCGGTCCCGCAAGGGGCCGGCGACCTGTTCGGCCTCCCATGCCGAAACCTCCCGGTACCACGCGTTGCGATCGCGCGACGTGACGCTCCAGAAACCGGCCTGCCTGAGCGCGCACACGCTTTCGGCCGCCGTCGCCATGGTTAAGCTCAAGTGGCCGATCTGGCGAAACGCGGCCCAGGCGCGGCTGCAGCGAAGGTTGTCTCCGGCCAGCCAGTCGCTCGCCGCGAAGACACCGCCGGGCTTGAGCACCCGGCGCACCTCGCGAAACAGCGCCGGCTTGTCCTCCACGTGCACCAGGGCGTCTTTCGAGAACACCACGTCGAAGGCCTCGTCGGGAAAGGGCAGGGGCCCCGGAGTCACCAGGCTGCAGTCGATGCGGCCTTCCAGGCCGGCATTTCGCACGCGGCAGCGGGCCCGTTCGATCAGCTTCGGCTCGACGTCCACGGCGGCCACGAAGGCCGCGCCCAGCTCCTCGACCAACACCAGATCGGCACCGCCGGTGCCGCAGCCGATGTCGAGCAGGGTCGCGCTCTCCAGCGCCAGGCCCTTGACGATCTCGCGCACCTCATCGGCGCCCCCGGGGGAGAGGAAGCCCTCTCCCCACAGGGTCTCCAGGCGGGCCACGAAGTGGTCGGGGTACTGGGGTGTCATGGCCGCGACCCCTATCCCGCCGGGGCGATGTTCTGGTTGAAGCGGAACAGATTGTCCGGATCGTACTTCCGCTTGATCTCTGCCAAGCGCCCGTAGTTGGCGCCGAAAGTCCGCTTCAGCAGAAGCTCGCCTTCCTCGCCCAGGCCGGGGAAGTTCAGATACATGCGGCCTTCGTGGGAGTGCGCCTGCATGTCCTGCCAGAGCGCCCGGGTCCAAGAGATGTTGGTCTCGTCGTCGGAGGACTCGTCCCAGATCGAATCGATCGAGAACATGTAGGGCATGTCCCGGGCGCCGAAGGCGGTCGCCTCGGCCGGCACGCGTGCGGTTGCGCCGCCGAAGTTCCAGATCGACGCCAGGCTGCCAGCCGAGGGAGTCTCGGCGATGCGGGCAACGATCTTGTCAATCAGGGCGTCGTCCAGGCCGTTCAGATAAAGGCTCTTCCAATAGCAGCGGTGCTGACCGAAAGGGATCACCGTGTCGAACAGGGTCTGCACCTCGCAGTAGGTCATCTGGCCGGAGAAATCGACCACCTGCTCGCCCAGCTCGCGCAGAGGCTGGAGCAATCGCTCGCCCTCGTCCGCGTCGCCGGCCGAGACCGCGGCCATGGTGAAGACCTTCTTGCCCCAGTGGGCTTCGGGGAACTCCGGGTCCTCGGGCACGGTCGAGAATTCGATCAGAGAGCCGACATCGTCGTTCTTATCGGCCAGAAAGTCGCGCCAGGCGCGGATCGCAGGGCCGCCAAGCTCGAGCGGATAGATCGGCGCACAGAACATCACCGTCGGTCCAACCGGGTGGAGCTGAAACTGAAAGGCCGTGACCACGCCAAAGTTGCCGCCGCCGCCGCGCACAGCCCAGAATAGATCGGCGTTCTCCTCTTCGCTCGCCTGCAAAAAGCGCCCGTCGGCGGTGACCACTTCGACGGCGGTCAAGTTGTCGATGCACAGTCCGTGGCGACTGCGCAACCAGCCGACCCCGCCCGACAGCGTCAAGCCGGCCACGCCGGTGTCTGAAATCAAGCCGCCCGGGGTGGCCAGTCCGAAGGCCTGCGTTTCCCGGTCGACGTCGCCCCATGTGGCGCCGCCCTCGACCCAGGCCCGCCGCGCCTGGGGATCGACCCGCACGCCGCGCATAAGGGAAAGGTCGATCATGACTCCCTCGTCGCACACCGCGTGGCCGGCCACGTTGTGGGCGCCGCCGCGGATCGAAACCGCGAGGCCATTGTCGCGCGCGAAGGCGATTGCGTCGGTGACGTCGGCGACGCCCCGGCAGCGGACGATCACGCTCGGGCGCCGGTCGATCATGGCGTTCCAGACTTGGCGGGCCTGGTCGTAGCCCTCATCGCCGGCGGCCAGGACCTCGCCCCGGATGCTGGCCCGAAGGCCATCCAGGGCCGAGGACCAGGCCTCGTTGGCTTCGTTCAGATCGATGGCGTGCTGCTCGCTCATAACGGATCTCCTTTTGATCGGACGGCGCTGAAATTCGTGCGGCGGACTATCGGCCGGCGCCATCACGGATTCGTCACGGCAAGCGCAAAAGATTCGCAAAAAATGCCACCTGCCTGCTATTATACAGGAATGATGTCACAAGCCGGTGGCCCGTCGGTCGGTTTGGAGATTCGCCTCTTGGGTGGACTGGACGCCCGCTGCCGGGATGGCGCGCCGCTTCAGTTCGCGACCCGCAAGGCGCTGGCGATCTTGGCGATTCTGGCGCTCAAACCGGGCGTGCCCGTGGCCCGGGAACGGCTTTGCGGGCTGCTTTGGGCCAACACCAGCGAGCCCCAGGCGCGCGCCAGCCTACGCCAGTCCTTGGCGCTCCTACGCAAGGCGATCGCGCCGGCCCGGGTGCCCGGCGTCATGACCATCGGCGACAATGTCTTTCTCGATCCGAGCGGCGTGATCGTCGACGTCGGACAGTTCGAGGCCGCGCTTGGCGCCCAGGAAGACGCAGTCTCGGAGCTCTACGGCGGCGATTTCCTGGATGGCTTTCACCTCTCCGAGCGCGCCTTCGAAGAGTGGCTCGCCGCCGAGCGGGCGCGACTGCGGGAGCAGGCCCTCGAGGCCCTTGAGCGTTTGCTGCGCGAGCGCATGGCCGCGGACCGGGGCGAAGAGGCCATTCACACCGCCTTGCACCTGCTGCGGCTCGACCCCCTGCGCGAGGAGCTTTACCGCATACTGATGCGCCTCTACTGGCAGGGCGGCCGGCGGGCGACCGCGCTGGCCCAGTTCCAGCAGCTGGCCGCGCTGCTCGAGGAAGAGCTGGGCGAGCGCCCGGAACCCGAGACCGAGGCGCTGCACCAGGAGATCCTGCGCCGCCGGACCATGCCCGCGCCCGCGCCGGCGCCCCAAGACGCGCCGCCGCCGGAGCCCTGCGCGCCGGAAGAGAGCGGTGGCCTAAAGGAGGTTTGCTTGGTCATGGTCGAGCTGGTTGGCTTCCTGGAGCACAGCTTGGGCGCCGACCCGGAGGCCAGCCAAGCGACAATCCAGGCCTTCTACGACCGCTTCGAGCGCGCGGTGGTACGCTTCGGCGGCCGGCCCGAGGGGCTCTTCAACGGCGTGGCGACGGCCTGTTTCGGCATCCCCCTAGCCCACGGCAACGACGCCGAGCGGGCGCTCTCCGCGCTCCAGGAGCTGGCCGGGAGTGAGCTGTCGGTGAAGGGCGCGGCTGCCGCGGGCGCCGTCTTGTGGGATCCCGAGCGCGAGCGCCACAGCCGCCTGCCCGCGGTGACCGGCCGGCCGCTCGCCGCCGCCCAGCAGCTCCTGGGCCTGGCGCGCGCCGGCGAGATCCTGGCCGACGGCGCGATCCGCTCGGCGGCCGGTAAGCGCTTTTTCTTCGAGGCCTTGCCGGGCGACGACGCCTGGCGGCTCTCGGGCGAGCGCGAGCAGGACAGGGGCACGCGGCGCGCCAGGTTCGTCGGGCGCGAGGCCGAGCTGGCCCAGTGCCAGGCCCTTCTCGCGGCCTGCGCGCGGGCGCGGCGCGGCCACACCATTTACCTGCGCGGGCCGGCTGGAATCGGCAAGACTCGCCTGGCCGAGCAGGTCGCCGCCCTTGCCGAGCGGGACCAGGTGGCGGCTCACAAGGTCCTGGTGCTCGATTTCGGTCTTTCCAAGGAGACCGAGGCGGCGACCTTGTTGGCCTGCCGCCTGCTCGGTCTTGAGGAGGAGGGCCCCTCGGCGGAGCGGCGCCGGGCCGTGGCCGAGCGCACTCTGGACGAGCGGGTGGTCGGCGAGGAGCAGCGTGCGCCGCTTTACGATCTACTGGCCCTTCCGCCGCCGGCCGAGCTGAAGGGCGCCTACGACGCGCTCGGCGCCGAGCTGCGCGACGAGGCCAAGCAGGCGGTGCTGGTCGCCGTGACCAAGGCCGCCTGCAAGGACCGGCCGCGCCTGCTGATCGTCGAGGACATCCACTGGGCCGACCGGGCGACGCTCGGCCATCTGGCCGCGCTCAGCCGGGAGATCCGCCATCTGCCCTGCCTTCTACTGCTCACCGCGCGCCGGGACGGCGACCCGATCGACCAGGCCTGGCGGGCGAAAAGCGACGACGCGCCGCTCGCTATGCTGGACATTGCGCCGCTCGACGAGGCGGCGGCCCTGGCGCTGGCCGGCAGCTTCGCCCAGGTCTCGGAGCAAACCGCGGCGGACTGCGTCGCCCGAGCCCAGGGCAACCCCTTCATCCTGGAGCAGCTGCTGCGTCACGCCGGCGCCGGTGAGGGGACCGGCTTGCCCCATTCCCTGCAGAGCCTGATTGCGATTCGCCTGGACGCCCTGGCGCCGCTCGAGCGCGACGTGGTCGAAGCGGCGGCCGTGGTCGGCCAGCGGGTCGCGCCGGACTGCCTGCGCCACCTTTGCGGCAGCGCGGAGATCCCGAGCGCGCGCCTGATCGAGCTGCGCATGCTGCGGCCCGATGGCGAGGCCCTGCTGTTCGCCCACGCGCTGCTGCAGGAGGGTGCTTACGGGGCGATCGTGAAAAGTCAGCGCGACCACCTGCACCGGCGCGCGGCCGACTGGTTCAGCGGGCGCGACGCCACCCTGGTCGCCCAGCACCTGGACCGTGCCGGCGCGCCCGAGGCGCCGGCTGCCTATCTGGCGGCGGCCCGGGAGCAGGCCGGGCTGCACCGCTATGTTCGCGCGCTCGAGCTCCTGGAGCGGGGCATCGCGATCGGCCAGGTGGCCGGCGACCTCTTCGAGCTCAACGCCTCCTACGGCGAGCTGCAGGCAGAGGCCGGCTCGGCTGCCCAGGCGGCCGAGGCCTATCGGATCGCGCTGACCCACGCCCGGGACGACCGCCAGCGCTGCCGGGCCTGGATCGGCGTCGCGGTCGGCGTGCGGGTCTCGGACAGCTTCGACGACGAAGCCATGGCATTGCTCGACCAGGCCGAGGCGGTGGCCCTGCGCGAGGGGCTCTTGCTTGACCTGGCCCAGATACACACAACCCGGGGCAACATGTACTTCCCGCGTGGCGAGATCGAGGCTTGCCGCGAGGCCCACGAGCAGGCCCGAGAGTTCGCCCGGCGGGCCGGCTCGCCGGAGATGGAGTGCCGGGCGCTCAGCGGTCTAGCCGATTCCTACTATACCCAGGGCCGCATCATCACCGCCCACGACGCCTTCGAGCAGTGCATCGCGCTGAGCCGCGAGCATGGCCTCAAGGCGATCGAGGTGGGCAACCTGGCCATGCTGGGCGACACCTATTGCTACCTCAATCAGCTGGAGCGCTCGCGCGGCTACTACAAGGCAGGCATCGAGGGCGCCCACCGGATCGGCCACACCCGGGCCGAGATGCTGTCCTGTCTCATGCCCTCCGACCTCTTTCCGATACAGGAGGTCAAGGCCTACACCTCGCGCGCGCTGGAGCTTTCCCGTCAGCTCGGCGCGCGCCGCTTCGAGGCCTATGCGCTGTTCAACACGGCCGAGCTGCTCGGGCTCATGGGCGAGCTGGCGGGCGCCGAGGAGACGGCGGAGCAGGCCTACGAGATCTGCCTCGAGACCGGCACCGCCTTCGTCGGGCCATCGTGCCTGGGCATCCTGGCCCGGGTCGCGCGCAGCGAGGAGCGACGCCTTTGGGCGCTTGAGGAGGCCGAGGCGATCATCGCCGCCGGCTGCGTCAGCCACAACGTCTTCTGGTTCCACCATCATGGTATCGAGACCGCGCTGGAGCTCGGCGACTGGTCTCGCGCTGAGCGCTACGGCGCCGCGCTCGAGGCCTTCACCAAGGCCGAGCCCTTGCCGTGGCCTGACTTCGTGATCGCCCGCGGCCGGGCACTCGCCGCCCATGGTCGGGGCAAGAAGAGCAAGGCGCTGAGGGCCGAGCTCGAGCGCCTCCTGGCCCATGGCACGGAGGTCGGGCGGATCTATGCCCTGCCGAAGCTGGAAGCGGCGCTGGCGTAGGGCAAATCCCTTCTCAAGAAGACCTTGAGCGTGCAGACTGTGGGCGGGAGGATTATCGCCCCTTGGAATGGGAGCAGACGATTATGCTGCGCAGGATTGTCCCCGACGTGATTAAGGACCAAAGCCTCGTCAACCTGACCGCGGACGCCACAGTGCGCGAGGCCGCCACCCTGATGAAGGCGCGCAACGTGGGATCGGTCGCGATCCTCGACGATGCCTGTTTGAAAGGCATCTTCACCGAGCGGGACATGGTGAGCCGCGTGGTCGCCGAGCATCGGGATCCCGACACCACGACCCTGGGCGAGGTTATGACCGAACAGCCGGATTCCATCGCGCCCTCGGCGACCGCGCTCGACGCACTGCGCCTGATGGAGGACGGCGGCTACCGGCACCTGCCGGTGGTCGAGGGAAACAAGGTGATCGGCATGGTCTCCCGGCGCGACTTCATCGGTGCCGAGAAGGCCCAGCTCGAGGAGGAGACCGCCCTCTGGGAGCGCATGGGATGAGCGTCGGGCAGATCTCGGTCAAGCTGATCTGCCGCGATTTTCCCAAGGGCGAGGGGCTTCACCTGGGCATTCAAGAGGGCAAGGAGGTCACCGACCTCAGGCCGCTCGAGGGCAAAGAGATCATCTTCGAGGCGCCCTTCCGTCTGGGCGCCCGCAAGAAGGACGGCGGCCCCAACTTCCTGGGCGCTTATGCCCAGGGCACGCCGGGCGAGCGCTTCCTTTATCTCAACTGGGGCCAGCTGCAAGGCGACGGCAGCTTCGACTATCCGAGCCGCGCCAAGGTCCATCTCTCCCACATATCTTGGCAGGATATCGAGAAGGCTGACAAAGCCGGCAAGCCCCTGACCGCTGAGCTGACCATGACCGACCAGCGCGGCAATCCGATCTGCGCCACCGTGAGGCCGGAGAACATCTCTTGGAAGTTATAAATTGTTAATCAGATACTTAAGGTTCATTGCTCACAAGATGGATAATGTCGGCTGGATTGATGATCCAGAAACCATCAAAGCCTTTGGGCAGGGGTTCGACGGCATCGCATCGGGCAACGCCAGCGCGCTGCAGATGCTTGGCGGCGGCTGCCGTGTCGTCGGTTGAAAGCTCGAGCCACAGCTCGGCCTGGGAGATCCGCTCGACCCGGTCGATCCACAGCCGCACCGGGCCGAAAGTGAAGGCAATCGAGTCCGACTTTTCGCCAACGACCGGCAGGGATAGGGTGTCCCTGTAAAAGGCGACCGTCGCCGCGAAGCGATGGGGTGGAACTTTCATCGCGATGTTGGGCCCGCCACGGATGGCACAGTCGGCGCTTTGTGTCATGATCGACCTCGTCTTAAAGAGCTGAAATGCGGAGTGCGTGCGCAGATGAAGATCGACGACTACGCCACCTGGGCCACCTCAATCAAGCGGCCCTATGGAAATGACAGCAAAGAGGTGGATCTCGCTTACCTGGGACTCGGCCTGGCGGGCGAGTCCGGCGAAGTGACCGAGGTCATCAAGAAGTACCTGCGCTCCGGCACTTGGGACGGCGAGCACCTGGCCGAGGAGCTTGGCGACGTCATTTACTATTGGTCAAAGCTGTGCTTGGCCGCCGGCGTTCGGCCCTCGGAAATCCTGGAGCGCAGCAAGACCAAGATCGAGGGCCGGGAGGCGAAGAACCCTGCCTAAGATTTTGAGATCAAACGAAGACCTCTAGCGCCCGCTGCCCATGACGCTCTCGGTGCCTCGGGTCGCGTAGTAGGCGACCAGGATCGGCACCAATGTCGAGAGAATCACGAAAACCGCGACCACGTTGGTGACCGGCCGGCTGCGCGGGCGCACCAGCTCGCTCAGCATCCAGATCGGTAGGGTGGTCTGCTGGCCGGCGGTGAATGTGGTGACGATGACCTCGTCGAAGGAGAGCGCGAAGGCCAGCATGCCGCCGGCCAGAAGCGCCGTTGCGATGTTGGGCAGAACCACGTGGCGGAAGGTTTGGAAGCCGTCGGCGCCCAGATCCATCGAGGCCTCGATCAGCGAGCCCGAGGTGCGGCGCAGGCGCGCCACCGCGTTGTTGTAGACCACGACCACGCAGAAGGTGGCGTGGCCGATCACGATGGTCCAGGTGCTAAAAGGAATGTCCAGCAGATTATAGGCCGAGCGCAAAGAGATGCCGGTGATGATACCGGGCAGCGCGATCGGCAGGATGATCAGCAGGGTGATGGTTTCGCGCCCGAAAAAGCTGCTGCGCACCATGGCGGCGGCCGCCAGGCTGCCGAGGATCAGCGCCACGCAGGTCGCGGTCGCGGCGACCCGCAGCGACAGGAAGAGCGCCTGCCAGATGTCCTCGCGCTGGGCGGCCACGGCGAACCATTTGGTGGTCAGGCCCGGCGGCGGGAACTGGTAGGACTTGTCCTCGGTGGTGAAGGCGTAGAGGAAGATGAAAACCATGGGCAGGTGCAGATAGAGCAGGCCCAAGAGGGCGGCTAGCTTGAGCCCCCAGGAGGCGCGCTCGCCGATCGCTTTCCGCTTAGAGCGCATCGAACGCCCCGAGTCTTTTGGCGACCGTCAGGTAGATCGCCATGATCACGATCGGCACCACGGAGAAGGCCGCGGCGAGCGGGATGTTGCCCGCCGTGCCTTGCTGGAGGAAGACCACTTGTCCGATAAAAAATCTCGAAGAACCAATAAGATATGGGATGATATAATCACCCAAGGTGAGCGAGAAGGTGAAGATCGAGCCGGCCACCACGCCCGGAAAGGCAAGCGGCAGAACGACCTTTCGGAAGGTCTCGAAGGGGTGGGCGCCCAAATCGCCCGAGGCCTCGATCAGGGAGCGCGGCACCCGCTCCAGCGCGGCCTGGGTCGGCAAGATCATGTAGGGCAGCCACATGTAGGTGAAGACCAGGAACATGCCGATGTAGGAGACCGAGAGCGAGGGCCCGCCGATCACCGGCACCGCCAAGATACCTTCCAGCAACCAGCTCAGCTTGAGCTGCTCGAAGGTCCAGCCGATGATGCCTTCCTTGGCCAGAATCAGCTTCCAGGCATAGACCCTAACCAGATAGCTCGACCAGAGCGGCAGCATGACCGCCAGGTAGAACAGCGCCTTGACCCGGCCAGTGGCGTAGCGCGCCATATAGTAGGCGATCGGGAAGCCGATCCCGGCCGCTGCCAGGGTCACCGCGCTCGCCATGCCGGCCGTGCGCAGGATGACGTCCCAATTGGCCGGGCTCGACAAGAGTTCCGCGTAGGTGCGCAAGGAGAGCTCGTGGACGATCTGGCCGGTGAAGCCGTCGATGTAGAAGAAGCTTTGGGCCAGCAGGGAGAACAGCGAGCCCAGATAGATCACGCCGAGCCAGGTCAGCGGCGCCGCGAGCAGGGCCAGCAGCAGCAGCCGCGGGCGCTGGTAGAGCAGGGTGGAAAGACGCCGGAGCGGGGGATTGGCGGCGCTCACGAGCCGTCCCCGGTCATGGCCTGGACCGCGTCCCGGGCGAAGGCCAAAATCGCTCGTTCGCCGGTCTTGGGGCCGTTCATCCGGCCCGCGCCCTCGGCGTTCTGGCGCACCACCACCAGGCGCCCGCCGCCCTCGAGCGCGATGTCGTAGCGGGTGCTGGCACCCTGGTACTGCACGGCCTCGATCGCCCCGGCGGCCTTGATGTGGTCGGCAGGCGGCGTTTCGCCGGGCGCCAGCAGGGCGATGCGCTCGGGACGGATCGAATAGGCGCCTGCCAGGCCGATCAGGCGCTCCGCGTCCGCGCCCTCGACCAGGTTCGAAGTGCCGACGAAGGCAGCGACGAACGGTGTTGCCGGGTGCTCGTAGATCTCTTCGGGCGTGCCGATTTGCTCGACCCGGCCGTGGTTGAAGACCGCCAGGCGGTCGCTCATGGAAAGCGCCTCCTGCTGATCGTGGGTCACGTAGATGAAGGTGATGCCGAGTTTACGCTGCAGCGACTTCAGCTCGAGCTGCATCTGCTCACGCAGCTTGAGATCCAGCGCGCCCAAGGGCTCGTCGAGCAACAGCACCCGGGGGTGGCTGATCAGCGCGCGCGCCAGCGCGACTCGCTGGCGCTGGCCGCCCGAAAGCTGGGCCGGCTTGCGGGCGCTCATGCCCTTCAGGCGCACCAGCTCGAGCATCTCCTCGGCGCGCGCCCGACGCTCGGTGCCCGGCACCCGGCGCACCATTAGCGCATAGGCGACGTTGTCGGCGACGCTCATGTGGGGAAACAGCGCGTAGTCCTGGAACACCGTGTTGACCGGGCGCTCGTAGGGCGGCACGCCGTCGACGTCCTGCTCCTGAACCCACACCCGGCCATGGTCCGGCTGCTCGAAGCCAGCGATCAGGCGCAAGCAGGTGGTCTTGCCGGAGCCCGAGGGGCCGAGCATGGCGAAGAACTCGCCGTCCCCGACCTCAAAGGACACCTGGTCGACCGCGCGGACCTCGCCGAAATGTCGGCTGACCGCGGCAAAACGGACCGCTGACGCCATGGCCGCCCCGGGCGGCGGCGATCTAGCGGCCGCCGAGCACCGCGATGTAGCTGGTCACCCAGCGGTAATAGGGCACGCAAGACTCTTGGGTTGCGCACTGGGCGCGCGGCGTGCGCCAGAAGTGGATGCGCTCGAACTCCTCCAGACCGTTGGTCTTGCAGCCTTCGTCGCCCAACAGCTTGTTGCCTTTGCAGGCCGAGAGCACAACCGGCACCGAGCCGAACCAGGCGGCCAGATCGCCCTGAAGCTTGGGATTGACCGACCACTCCATCCACATGTAGGCGCAGTTCGGATGTTGCGCGTCGACATGCATCATGGTGGTGTCGGCCCATCCGGTCGCACCCTCCTTGGGCACCACGCTGGCGATCGGCTGTTCCTTGCCGCGCAGCAGGTTCACCTGGAACGGCCAGGCCGAGGAGGCGACCACGCCCTCGTTGGTGAAATCGTCGATCTGGATGAAGGGGTCGTGCCAATAGCGGTTGACGATTTGCCGCTGGCCGCGCAGCAGGTCGAGCGCAGCGGCGAACTGCTCCTCGGTCAGCTCATAGGGGTCCTTGATGCCGAGTTCGGGCTTGTGGGTCATCAGGTAGAGCGCCGCGTCGGCAATGTAAATCGGTCCGTCGAAGGCTTGGATCCGGCCTTTGTTGGACTTGCCGTCGGGCAGGGTGGTCTCGGTGAAGACCACATCCCAGCTGTCCGGCGCCTCTGGGAAGACCTCGGAGTTGTACATCAGCACGTTGGAGCCCCACTGGTAGGGCGTGCCGAAATGCTTGCCGTCGACCGTGTGCCAAGGCGCATTCTGCAGGCGCGGGTCGATCGTGGAATAGCTCGGGATCAGGTCGGTGTTGATCTCCTGCACCCGGTCGCCGTAGATCAGCCGCAGGCTGGCATCGCCCGATGCGGTCACCAGATCGAAGCCGCCCTCGTTCATCAGGGCGACCATCTCGTCCGAGGTGCCGGCGGTTTTGATCCGCACCTGGCAGCCGGTCTTGTCCTCGAAGCCGGTGACCCAGTCGAAAGCCGGATCGGTCGTGCCACGCTCGATGTAGCCGGGCCAGGCGACGATATCCACGACCCCCTCGCCCGGGCCCAGCTCCTGGAGCCCTTGCGCCCCGGCGGCGCCGGCGCCCAGACCTAGCACCAGGCCCGCGCCCAGCGCGCAGGCACGGATCGTCATGGCTTGCTCCGACATACTTTTCCTCCCAATTCCAGACCCCTGATCATTGGCCGGCCTTGCGCCTCGCCCCGAGACCCCGGCCGCACCAGCCTAGCGGCCGGAGGGAAGGAGCGGAATGGCAAATTTTCCCCTGTTAAGGAGGGTACGATCAGTCAATCTATTAAGTATATATGTATTATAGGTTTGAATAAATATTCTCATTTACAACATTAAAAAATCACAGTCTATGAACCTCACGCCTCGTTAGCAAAATCTTATCCAAGGCCCTGGCACAATTGAGCGAACTGAATTGACCTGCGGAATCGTCGAGCAAGACCATGAACAGCACACCGAGCCAGAGCCTGACCGGGCTGGAGAAAGACATTGTCGCCAAGGGCAAGATCACTGCCGAGGACGTCCTGGCCCTGCGTCGCGCCGTCTACCAGGACGGCGAGATCAAGAGGGCCGAGGCCGACTTCATCTTCCGCCTCAACCGCAACTGCGCCGAGGCCGACCCGGCCTGGGACAGCTTTTATGTGGAGGCCTTGAGCGACTACTTCTTCTGGCAGCGGGGCCCGAGAAGCACGCTCAGCGACGAAGATGCCGGCGTGTTGATTCAGTGGATCAACGAAGACCAGAAGATCGACGATCACAACGAGCTCAAGCTCCTGGTCAACATCATGTCGCGCTCCCAGGGCAGCCCGGACAGCCTCAAGGTCTTCGTGCTCGACGCACTCAAGGACAGCGTCTTGAACAGCGACCAGGCGATCGGTGGGGGCGGCGCGCGCTTGCCCGGTGCAATCGATCAGGACGACATCGATATTATTCGAAAGGTGATCTACGGCCCGGCCAGCGAAGGCGGCATCGGCATCTGCCGGGAGGAGGCCGAGCTTCTGTTCCAGCTCAACAACGCCACCAAGGGCGCCGACAACGTGGCCGATTGGAAGCAGCTCTTCGTCAAGGCGATCGCCATGCACCTGCTCTACCGCGGCAACTCGCCTGAGATGATCGACGAGGACGAGGCCCAGTGGCTGGCCGACCAGATCGACGAGAGCGGCAGCGACCACGGCAACGAAATCGACCTCTTGGACTACGTGATCCAGGAGGCCGAGAAAGTTCACCCTCTGATCCCTGAGCTCCATAAGCGCCTGAGCCGGGCCCAGGCCGCGGCCTAGGGCCTATGCGCTATGCCCTGATCGCCCTGGCGGTCTTGGTGCTCGTGGTGATCGGGTTCAATACGACGGGTACCTCGGAAAGCGGCCTTTCTAAGCCAATCGAAAAACAGCAGTTGCTGCGCTGATCAGTGCACGCGGGTCACCGTGTAGCCCTGGTCGACCAGCATCTGGAGGATGCCGGCCTTGCCCGGTAGATGGGCGGCGCCGACCGCGATAAAGGCATTGCCGTCGGCCAGCAGCGGCTGCATGCGCTCGACCATTACGGCGTTGCGGTTGTCTAGCATGCGCTCGATGACCGCCAGCATGGCCTTGGGGCCGAGCCGCCGGGAGGGCTCGTAGCTGCGCCGGAAAAGCGCCGTCAGGTCGCCCGCTAGATAGAGCTTCTTGAGCTCCTCCAGGGTGATGCCGCCCTCGCTGGAGTAAGCGATCGCGCTGTCCAGCAGATCGACCTGATCCTGCTCCGAGAGGCCGGCGAAGATCGCTCGCTGCTCCTCGACCGTCTCCAGGCCGATCAGCGGCTTGCCGTGGTGCACCGCCTTCTGGCCGAGCCAAAGGTCCAGAAACAGGCCGCTGCCGTGGGCGCTGCGCGGATCATGGGCGGTCGCGGTCAAGAGATGGTACACGCCCCAGGGCTTAATCTGCTGGAGCGCTTGCTCCGGCACGCCATAGGGAGTCAGGCCGGCCACCACGTCGGAATAGAGGTCGCGCCCGACGATCTGGCGCAGGGTGCGGCCGTCGTCGATCACCAGGGTGTCGACCGCCGAGGCGCCGAGCGCGTTGTAGGAGGCCTTGGAATAGATCTCGACCTCGAGCGCGACCGCGTCGGCCCGGAAGAAGGCCCGGGTCAAGACCCGCGGCAGGTCGAGCACGTCCGGGTCGTTGGTGTGGAAGGTGCCGAACAGATGGCTCGGCGTCACACCGTCCTTTTCGATCCGCCACAAGAGGCCTTGGCCATAGGGGATCTCTTCTGCCTTCAGACGCTCGTCGAAGGCGACATAGAGCGCCTCCAGCAAGGCCTCGCTCACCAGACCGTCGACTTCCAGGCCGTTCTTCTCCTGAAAGTCCTTGATCGCCGCTTTGGTGCGGCCGCCCATGGCGCCGTCGACCGGGCCCGGATCGTAGCCAAGTTGAACCAACGACCGCTGGGCCATCTCGACCTGATCGCGCTCGGACCAGATGTTCCAGCTGGCGCTGGTCGTGCTCTTGTCGCCAGCGAAGGCGGCTTCCTCGGCCTGGCTCAGCAGCGTCGCCATGTCGCCGCGCCGGGCCAGGCGCGCCAGGCGATTGCCGCGGGCGACCTGCAGGGGCGTCATGTAGCGCATCAGGTCGTTGAGCTCGTCGAGCGCGGTTTCGTCACGGTCGGCGGCCAGGTCGAACAGCATGTAGGCCAGCACGTAGTCCTTGTTGACCCCGTCGCCGTTGACGTACATGGCAGCCAGATTGAACCTGGCGTCGTTTTGGCCCTGGACCGCCGCCTTGCGGTACCAGGTCGCGGCCTCAGCGTTGTCTTCGGCCACGCCTTGACCGCTGTCGTAAAGGTAGCCCAGGTAAAACTGTGCGTTCTTTTGGCCGCGCTCGGCGGCCGTTTTCCAGGCCTGGTAGGCGGCCCCATAGTCGCCCTGCTCGAAGGCTTCGAAGCCGGCATCGGCCAGGGCGCCGCCGTTAAGGTTAAGACCGAGCAAAAGTGCCAACGCCGCAGCGACCATGCCGATGCGACGTGACCTAGGGGAGCGGCGTGTCATCTTTCTGTCGTCTTCCCAGTTCCAACGACCCCCCACCACTCAACGAGTCCAAAGCCCAGGTGCAGTGTACACCATTTGAGCTCGATTGGGGGAACGCAATCGCCAGGACATCAAGGACTTGCCGTCTGGCGGGCGGATACTTCAGACTAATCCGACTGATTGAACCAAGGGACGTGGCTGGGTCATGGCCAAGGTTTCGGGCAAGGTGGGGCGGGCGACCGGCGCGGCCGAGCAGCTGTTCGGCCGTTTCCGCTCGGGACCAGACGCCCTGGCCGAGGCCCTGGATGCGACCGCGCTAAACGACGGCGCGGCCGTACCCCTGTTGGGGCCCGAGGAATGTGCGCACTTTCTCAATGCCTGCGATGCGCTGACCTATAGGGTGGCAACGCCGAAACTAGGACAACCCGGGCGCGAGGTTTTTCAGGACTTCGAGCTCACCGTTGATTTTCCGGAAGACTCCCCGCTTTTCGATTTGGCCAAGGCCCTTGAGCTGTGGCTCGAGGCGGCGCTGGCAACCATGTCGGATCCGCCGCTGGCCGGGCCCGTGCCCATGAACGACCTGATTGTCCAGCGGTACCATCCTGGTTCCCGGGGCATCACGCCGCACCGGGACCACATCACTTACCGCAATCTGGTGATACTCGTGTCGCTAAGCGGGCGCTGCCGCTTCTTTCTGTGCGAGGACCGCAGCGGCGCCGGCCGGCGCGAGATACCCATGGAGGCCGGCAGCGCCCTGCTGATGCGCGCGCCCGGCTTCGCCGGCCGGGAAGACCGGCCGTTCCACATGCTGTGCGACGTCACCGAGCATCGGGTCGGCCTCGGCTACCGCCACGAGGTGCCGCGCTAGGGACCCCGGAGGCAGTGAGTTGATCCCATAAGCCACTTCGGTCACCATACCCTCTTTTGGGGGAGCGGCCGCGGGCCGCGATTACGGGGTGAAGGGATATGAGCGCTGACCAGCCGACACAGCCGGAGCCAGCCAAGGAGACCAGGGACCACCCGCGCCTGAGCAAGCGGGCCCGCATTCTGGCGTGGCTCGGCGGAACGACTCTGGGCGTGATCATCGTCGCGCTCTTCATCATCGTGGCTGTGCCTTCCCAGGTCGCCCGCTTCACGATCGAGGACCAGCTCGACCAGCTTGGTATCGATCATGACGGCGTCGGCACGGTCGTGGTCGACCTGTGGAACTCCAAGGTCTCGGCCGGCCCGATCGGGTTTCGCTCGCAGGATGCCGAGCCGGGCCAGATCGCCGAGGCCGGGTTCCGCTACAGTCTCGAACACCTCATCGAGAACCGTGCCCTGGTCAAAGTCTTTTTCATTCGGGGCGTCGATCTGGTGGTCAAGCGCCACGAGGACGGCACAATCACCTTCAACGGCATTCCGCTCGATCGGCTCGCGGCGGCGGACGAGACTGAGGAGGCTGGCGAGCCTGCCGAGCCAACGGACCCGAGGGAGGGTTTCGGTGCCGGAATCAGCCGGTTCGAATTCACCGACAGCCGTCTGGTGTTCGAGGACTTGTCCGGCGGGTCGCTGACCTTCGAGATCGACCGCATGGTCCTAACCGACGTCTTTACCTGGGACCCGGACACCCCCGGCACCCTCGAAATCGACGGCACGATGAACGATATCACGGTCGAATGGAGCGGCACGGCCCATCCTTTCGCGGAGCCCAAGACGGTGACGCTCAACAGCCGCCTGAGCGACGCTACGATCGAAAAGATCGCCCGTTTCGTCGGACCGACCGGCCTGGTCCGCCAGGACGGCGTGATCGGCACCGACGTGACATACGACTTCGCGTTCCACGCCGACGGACTGGTCGAAGGCAAGATGGACGGCACCTACAGCGTCGACCAGCTCGCCATCGAAAGCGAGGACGGCATTACCGCGACGCTCGAGCGCGCTACCCTGACGATCGGGCTCGAGCAGCGAGTCGAACCGGACACCACCACGACCGTGACCGGCACGATCGCCCTGGAAACCACGCCACTCGCCATAACGAACGGCACCGGCGGGACCATGGAGCTGGGCGAAATCGCCTTCGGGATCGACGAGCTGCACTTCAAGAAATCGCCCCAAACCCGCGAGATCGGCACCGTCCTAGAGGCCGCCAAGGCGAACATCCATCAGTCCGAGCAGACCCCCACGGTGATCGGGCTCCTGGTCGCGACCGTCAGGGACATAGTCATCAATGCCTTGGAGCATCAGGTCGAGCTGGACGGCAAGCCGCGGCTCGCGATCAAGGGCGGCAAGCTGGCTCAGCCGGATGCCGAGCTGACCTTCGAGGACCTGACCGCCAACCTGGGCACGCTCGACAGCACGACCCTGGAACGGGGCGCGGGCACCACCGGATCCTTGGAGATAGCTCTTAAGGCCTTGGCTGCTTCAAATCCGGCGCTCTCGCTGGCCACGGCCGACACCCGGATCAACTCCGAATCTATCGAGTTGAAGCGGGTCGGCTCGGAGACGTCCCTCGCGTTCGATCTCGAAACCAGGCTGCAGGACACCAAGCTCGTACCGGCCGACGGCGGCGAACTCGCGCTCGGCCTGTTGGAACTTGGCACCACGGGCATCAAGGTGGCCGGCGAAGACGGCAAGGGCCGCCTGACCGGGCCGCTCGCACTCGCGCTTGAAGGCCTCAGCGCCAAGCTGCCGGCCGACGGTGGCGATTTGACGTTCCAGGGCGAAGTGATCCGTGTGGAGCTGCCCGAAGTCACGCTCGACGGCGAGGAAGCGCTGGTGGCTTCCCTCTCGGGCGCGCTCAAGGCCGACAAGCTGGGGGTCACGCTGCCCGGCGAAGCGCCGCTCGCGGTGGCGCTCGGCGCCGGCGAGCTGGCGCTCAAGGAGGTTCGCGTCGATCCGGTGATCGGGGAGCCGAACATCGAAGCCGCCTTGGGCGGCGCGCTCAGCGATCTTGAGGTCACCCTGAAAGGCGAAGGCGTTCGCCTCGCCACCGCCAGGATCGGCGTCCAGACGGAGCAGCTGAGCGCGAAGCTAAGCGATCCGCCGGCGCTCAAGATGGCCGGCCAGGTCACGGTCGGCGGACTCGAGGCCCAGGCGCCCTTTGCCGAAGGCGACAGCCTGACCGCTCAGATCGCCGAGACCAAGCTCACTCTGCCGAGCCTTTCGGTCCAGGGTGACAGCCTCAAGGCCGCGGCCGAGGTCGAAAGCACCAATCTGGCGCTCAAGATTTCCGAGAAGGCGCCCCAGCAGATCGATCTTGCGGCCCTGCGCGTGACCGGACTCAAAGCCGATCCGAAGGAGGCGATCGAGATCGACACGATCGCGCTCGAGGGCCTCCTGGTCAGCTTGAACCGGGGCATCGCGGAGCTCGGCGGTGGCGAAGCGGCGCCTCAGGAGGCATCGGAGTCCGAAAACTTGCCGACCCGGCTTGGCAAGATCACGATCAGCCCAGGCTCCAAGATCCGCTTCACCGACGACACCATCGATCCGAAGATGGAGCTGGAGGTCGTCGTCGAGAAGGCGATCGTCGGGCCGGTCGACACCAGCCAGCCGGCGACCAAGACCGATATCGACCTCGGCCTGGCGGTCAACGAAGACTCGCTGGTCAAGGTCACCGGCTGGGCGAGCCCCTTGCAAGGCACGCCGGATTTCGAGCTGGCCACCGCGCTCGAGCGCATGTCCCTGCCGCCCTTCTCGCCCTACGCCAGCGACATGGTCGGCATGAACGTGGACAGCGGCGCGCTGACCGCCGACGTCGCGGCGGCAGCCAAGGGCGGCGCGCTCGACGGCAAGATCGACGTGCTGGTCGAGGATCTCTACCTGGAACCCCTGTCGGACGAGGACGGTAAGAGCTTCGAGGAGGATTTCGGCGTGCCGGTCAACTTCGCGGTCGGCATCCTGAAGAACGACAAAGGCCAGATCGACTTGGGCTTCCCGCTATCAGGCACCCTGGAAGAACCCGAGCTGGACTACAGCGAGGCGATCTCCAAGGCGATCGCCGGGGCCGCGGCGGCGATCCTGCCGACCAGCTGGTTCGGCGACGACGGACGCTCGTTCGAGATCCAGCCGGTCACCTTCGCGCCGGGAACGACCGATATCACAGAGGAGGGTGCCTCCAGCGCCGACAAGATCGCCGAGCTCCTCAACGGCAAGCCCCAGCTGACGATCCGGCTCTGCGGCCGGGCGGCGGCCGCCGATCTGGTTGCCTTTCGTGGCGGCGAGCCGGCGCAAGCCGAGCCGGTCGAAGGCGAGGAGCCGGAAGCCAAGGCAGCGGCGGAGCCCGAGGCGATCGCCAAGCCGACCGACCAAGAGGCCGATCAGCTACTCGCCCTGGCCGAGGAGCGCCGCAAGGCGGTGCAGAAGTACCTGATCGACAGCCACGGCATCGACAAGGCGAAGATCTTCGAGTGCCGCAGCACCTACTCGACCGAAGGCTCCAAACCGCCGAGGGCGGAGTTCAGGCTCTAGCCTGAGAGCGCGCCCTCGAGCGTGAGCCCGATGGACAGAAGCTCGCGATCGCCATCGGGCCGGCCGTCCACCTCCAGCCCGACCGGCAAGGCCTGAGCGCCGGTCTTGAGCGGAAGGGAAAGCCCGGGCGCGCCGTAGACGCCGGTCGAGGCTACATTGCGCATGTAGGCCTGCAAGGTTGGCAACGCCTGGCCGTTCAGCTCGACGGTTTCGTTCGAGCCTTCGATCGGCTGGGCCTCGAGCGGTGCGGTGGGAAAAACGACGCCGTCGAGCCCGTGCGCGTCCAAGAGCTTGAGGTAGCTCCGGCGCACACCCTCGATGCGGCTGATCGCGTCGCGGTAGGCGGTTTCGCTCGGGGCACCGTCGCCGAGCACGGCGTTGAGGTAGACCGCTTTGACGTCCGGGCTCGCAATCTTTTCGACCACCTCGTGCAGGCTCGTTTTCGGTTGATGGCGCGCCAGAAAATCCGGGAGCGCCCGTTTCATCTCGTAGAATCCGACGGGAAAGCCGATCTCGAAACTGTCCTTGGCGATCTGGGAGAGGTCGATGTCGAGAAGGATCGCCCCGGCGGTTCGTAGCTTTTCGAGGGCCTGCTTCAATGCCGCGGCCACGCCGGGCGAAAGATCCTCCCCATAGGGGCGCGCGACACCTAAGCGCAGGCGGCTCGGGTCCCGTCGCTCGGGCAGTGGATCGCCGGTCATGACATTGTAGAGTATCGCCGCGTCCGCCACGCAGCGCGCGATCGGCCCGACCACATCGAAGGACGGGACCGAGGGCACCACGCCCGCTTGATCGACCCGCCAGGTGGTCGGCCGAAAGCCGACGACGCCGCACAGGGCGGCGGGAAGCCGAACCGAGCCCGCCGTGTCGCTGCCAAGCCCACCGGGCGCGATGCCCGCGGCGACCGCCGTCGCAGTGCCGCCGGAGGAGCCGCCCGGAATGCGGCTGGGATCGGCAGCATTGCGCACCGCGCCGAAGGCGCCGTTGTTCGAGGTTACGCCGAAGGCAAGCTCGTGCATGTTGGTCTTGCCGATGACGATGGCTTGCGCTGCTTCCAGGCGCGCCACGACCGGTGCCGAGGCCGTCGGCACGTAGTCGATCGCGGGCGTACCCGCCGTGGTGCGCAGCCCCGCGACATCGATGTTGTCCTTGACCACGAGCGGCACGCCGGCCAAGACGCCCGACGCCTCGCCTCGGTCTGCGAGGGCGTCCAGGCTGCGGGCGCGAGCCAACGCGCCCTCCCGATCAAGCGTGATGAAGGCGTTGAGAGCCACGTTCTCCTCGGCCGCCGCGAGCGCCGCTTCGATCGATGCGCTCGCGGTGAGCTCGCTCTGCCGCACCCTGCGGGCTATCTCCCCGATGGACTGTTCCATCAGACGTCATCCGTTCGCAACGTTGACGACTTTCATGTTTTACCCGGTTTCGAAAAGGCGATCTCGGCGACCTCTGGATAGGCCTTGGCAAAGTGCACCGTCATGCCGTCCTTGAGGTGCGCGGGCAGCTCCTCGAAGTCGCGCCGGTTGTCGTCGGGCAGGATCAGCTCGTCGACGCCGATGCGCCGGGCGGCGATCACCTTCTCCCGAATGCCGCCAACCGGCAGCACCCGCCCTGTCAGGGTCAGCTCGCCGGTCATGGCGAGCTTGCGCGCGAGCTTTCGCCCGCGGGCGAGGGACAGCAGAGCGGTCGCCATTGTGATGCCGGCGCTGGGTCCGTCCTTCGGCGTGGCACCTTCGGGAACATGAAGGTGGAGGAACTTGTCGTTGAAGAATTCCGGCTTGCCCTTCAAGGCCTCCATGTTGGACATCACGAAGGAGTAAGCGATCTCGGCCGACTCCTTCATCACATCGCCAAGCTGGCCGGTCAGCTTGAAGCCCCTGGTTTCCTCGTGGACCACGGTCGCTTCCACGTCGAGTGTGGCGCCGCCCATGGGGGTCCAGGCGAGGCCCGTGACCACGCCCATGCCAGCGCTCGGTTTGCCTCTTCTAAACCTGGGCGGCCCCAAATAGTCGGCCAGATTGCTCGTGCCGATCCGCAAGGGCGGTTTGGCGCCGCCGATCAGCTTGACCACCGCCTTGCGGACGATCCGGCCAAGCTGCTTCTCCAAGTTTCGCACCCCAGCCTCGCGGGCATAGCCCTCGACCACCTGGCGCAGGGCCGCCTCGGAAAGCTTGATCTGGCTCGCCTTCGCGCCGGCCTTGTCGAGCTGTCGCTTCCACAGATGGTTCTTGGCGATCGCAACCTTCTCGCGTGCGATGTAACCGGCCAGGTGGATTGTCTCCATGCGGTCGAGCAGGGGCCCGGGAATGGTGTCGAGCTGGTTGGCCGTGCAGACGAAAAGCACGCGCGAGAGATCGAAGGGCAGATCCAGGTAGTGGTCCAGGAACGCAACGTTCTGCTCCGGGTCCAGCACCTCGAGCAGGGCCGAGGCCGGGTCGCCCTGATAGGACGCGCCGATTTTGTCGATCTCGTCGAGCATGATCACCGGGTTGGCGACGCCGCAGTCCTTGATCGCCTGGATGAACTTGCCGGGCATGGCGCCGATGTAGGTGCGCCGGTGGCCCTTGATCTCGGCTTCGTCGCGCATGCCGCCCAGGCTGAAGCGGAAGAACTTGCGGCCCAGCGCCTGGGCGATCGAGCGGCCGATCGAGGTTTTGCCGACCCCGGGCGGCCCGACGAAGAGCACGATGGAGCCGCCGATCTCGCCCTTGTTGGCGCCGACCGCGAGAAACTCGATGATCCGCGCCTTGACGTCCTCCAGGCCCTCGTGGTCCCGGTCCAGGATCACCCGCGCGGCCTTCAGGTCGAACTTGTCCTCCGAGTGCTTGCCCCAGGGCAGCTGGGTCGCCCAGTCCAGGTAGTTGCGCGTCACCCCGTACTCGGGGGATCCCAGCTCCAGGATCGAGAGCTTCTTCATCTCCTCGTCGATGCGCTTTTCGGCCGCCTCGGGAAGCTTGGCGTCCTTGAGGCGCTCGCGGAACTGTTCCAGCTCGGCGGTCTTGTCGTCCTTCGATATGCCAAGCTCTTTCTGGATCTCCTCGAGCTGCTGGCGCAGGAAGAACTTGCGCTGGTTTTCGGTCATGCGCTCCTGCACCGACTCCCGAATCTTGGTCTGCAGCTTGGCGACCTCGACCTCCTGTCTGAGGATCACCAGGACCTTTTGCATGCGCTCCAGAATCGGGATGGTCTCCAGGATCTCCTGCAGATCGTCTTTCTTCGCCGAAGTCAGGTTGGCGGCGAAGTCGGCGAAGGGCGAGGGATCGCTCGGATCGAAGCGCTGGAGGAACATCTTGAGCTGCTCGCCATAGAGCGGATTGAGCGGCAGCAGCTCTTTGACGGTGTTGGTGACCGCCAGGCCGTAGGCCTTGATCTCGTCGGGATCCTCTTGGCTCGGCTTCGGGTAATCGACCTGGGCCGTGAAGGGCATGTCGCGCGAGATCCACTGCTTGATCCTGATCCGCGCCAATCCTTCGGCGACGAACTGGATCATGCCCTGGGCCGACTTGGGCTCGTGAATGCGCACGATCGTGCCCACCTGGTAGAGCTCGTCGGGGTCTGGGGCCTCCGTCGAGCTGTCGCCCTTTATCAGGAAAATCCCCGCCGAGCGGTTGGGTGTCTTGACGATCTCCTCGATGGTCGGGCGCCAGGGGTCCTCCTTGACCACGATCGGCATGACCTGGCCGGGAAAGAACGGCCGGCCCGAAACCGGCAGGATGTGCAGCGCCCTAGGAAAGCTGAGATCCGGCGCGACGATTTCGTAGGAGCCGGCGACGCCCTCGCTTGACGAGGGTTGCAGAATCTCCGCCTCCGGCGCGCCTTTGTCGTTAGAGTCCCGATCGGCCATGCTCACCCTCCCGCCAAGCGCCAGTCTACCCGACCCGCGTGATAGCACATCTTCGCAGGCCTGCGGTACGGGCAAAAGTGCCTCTTAGGGGCTCGTCAGGGCGCGCCGTTCCATTTGATGAAGAGACCGCCCATGTCATCGGGCAGAACGTCCGTGGGGCGCGTGCCGGCGCACTCTATGCCAAGGCCGGCAAATCGCGGCGGCCCACTGTCCGGTCGATAGGATGGCGCGATAGAGGCAAGGCGCCGAGGGGTCAGCACAAAGATCCCCTGATCGCCCAGGGAGACACGAATGCCTCCCTCGATCTCGGTGGTGTCACCGCCAGTCAGGGTTTGAAAAAAGGCGCCGTGCTCGGCCGGATCGTCCGCGGCGAGGTAGAGGGACCTGATGCCCTGGGCGCCGTTCTCGTGGTTTTGGTAGTCCGGTTTCCAGAAGTGCTCAGGTGCGTCCTCCTGACAGAAAAAGAACGCCAGGTTCGGAAGCTTCGGGTTGGTCACGAAGCCCAAAGTGAAGGACACGGGCGTCTTCGAGCCGTCGGGCAGAGTGGTCTGACGCCGGAAATGAAAGGGCGTGTAGGTCTTGAGCCCGGCCGCCTTGAAGCGCTCCAGGTCGCCCAGCGCATCGTCCGTGTCGAAGGCCAGCATCGAGATCCCGCTGCCTTTTGCGAGAAAATCCCTTTGGCCAGCGCCGAAGCTGAAGCTTGGCGGATCGGCCGAATGGTCATGGGGCGTGATGCCGTCCGGCCGGTCGACCTCCAGAAGCTCGATGAAGTTGTGCTGCGCGAACTGGACCACGTGGTTCGAGGTGCCCATGTGGTCGCCGTGAAAGGCGCGCGGCGACAAGAAAAATCCAAGAGATTGAAAACAGGCCGCCGCCTTGTCCAAATCTTTGACGGCTAACACGGGATGGTCGATCGACTTCACTGCGGTCATGATCGCTTCACTCGTCGGCTATGGGAAGAGCGTTTCACTTAAGGCCTCAACGGGTTGCCCTCAAACGAGATTTCTTGCGTGCCTGGGATAGAAATACTCTGCCTGCTTCCCGCAAGAAACTGGCACAAGCCGCTAGCGCTTGAGGTAGGCGCCGGGATCCTCGAGCAACTCCCGCCAATCGGCCCGCTTGCGCAAGGGCGCCAGCTCAGGCGCCTTCTCGATGAAATCCAAGCGCAGCGCGCGGCTGTAGCCGGCGCGATGTTTTTTGGCGATGGTCAATGTGGTGGCCGCTTGAACCATGGCTGCCTCGTGGGCGCCGGTCGCCACCAACAGCTTGAGGGTCAGGAGCTCGTAAGCCATGGCGTTGCCCGGGTTGGGGGTCAGCGCCCGGTGGCGCGCCAGCGCTTCCTGGGCCTGGCCACGGGCCAGCAGAATCTCCACCAGCCCGGCTTCGGCCACATAAATGAAGGACGTCATGTTCAGTTTCGGCAGCCCTCGCTCGGCAAGGCCGAGCACCCGCCGGTAAAGGTGATCGGCCAAGGCGAGCTCGCCGTCATCCTCGGCAAACCCGGCGAGATGGATCAACAGCGGCGGCAGGTCCCAAAAGTCCACCGCCCGGTCGCCCAGCAGCGCCAGGGCGCCCGTCCAGTCGCCGGCCTGCTTGCGCTGGGCGAAGTCACGCCAGTTCTTGTTCCACCAGCTTTGCGCCTCGAGCGCCGCGCGGGCAACCGCTTCTAGGTCGCTGCCCTTCCAGTGAGAGCGCAGAGGCCGCAGGAGGTGCGCCGCCTCATAGGTGCAGCCGGCGCGGCTCAAGGCGGCGGCGAAGGCAACCTGCTGGTCCGGATCCTTGGGCGCCGCCGCGGCCGCGCGCCGCAGCGCCGCGATCTCCTCCGGCTCTGCCAAGGGAAAGTCGAGCAGGCGCTTCATTTTGGTGCCTCGCGGCGGACCCTCAGCATGCGGTTGCCGCCCCTTTGAAACTCGTAGGGGACCATACGCACTTCGCTAAAAAGACCTTTGGCATTCAAGCTCTCGCGCAGCGGCACCAGGTGGCGGGAGATGCCGCCTTCCAGGTCGAGCAAAGGGAAGATCCGCACCTCTGGCGCGAGACGCAGCAGCTCGGCGAGCGCGGCCTGGTGGAAGGCGAGATCGAGCTGGTCCGAGTAGGTGAAGAGAAAGTGCGAAACAAGGGCCAAGTCGAAGCTGTCGTCGGCGAAGGGCAGGTCGGGCAGGGCGGCCGGCACGTAGCGGCCGGCAAACTGGCCCTCCTCGTAGTCTTCCAAGAAGAACTTCATGGTCGACAGGCGGGTCGCCTCGAGGCCTTCCGGCGAGCCGTAATCGTGCCAGCAAAAACGCCCCCAGGCGGCCCGAACGCCCGCCGTCATGACCTGCCGGGCCTCTTCGATCGCCGAGGCGATCCTGGCCTCGGACAGCCGGTAGAGCGGGTCGGTGGCGGTTACCTCAAAGCCCGCCTCGGCCATCTCGGCGGCAAAGGAGGAAGGTCCCCCGGCGCAGTCCAAGATCCGGCGCGGCGGCGCCAGGTCGCCCAGATCGAAGAACGCGCTGTACTCGACCCGATTGCGCCCCCAGGGTAACACGCGGTCGGTCTCGAAGGCGCCGGCAAGAGGAAGCTGGTCGGCCATCGCTCCTAAGGCAGGCTGTGGGCCGCGGCCGCCAGGTTCGTCAGCTTGGCGACGGCTAGGGTTGGGGAGAGGTAGCCGAGGCCGCAGTCGGGCGCGGCGATCAGGCGTTGGGGCTCGATGTGCCCGAGAATTGCCGCCAGGCGGGCGCGGATCTCCTCGGCTGGCTCGATCCGCGAGCTGGCGATCGCCACCACGCCGACGATCAGGGTCTTGGTGGGAAAACGCTCGAACAGGCGAAGGTCGTTGTGCCGGTGGGCATCCTCCAGGGAGAGCGCGTGAAAATCCGCCGCCTCTAGCGCATCGGAGAGCGTCACATAGCTTTCCGGCGAGGCCTTCAGGTAGTCCTCCTGGTCGAGCCGCTCCGGATAGCCGCAGCAGGCGTGCACCACCCGCTGCACCGTCCCGGGTACGCCCGCGAAAGCGCGCTCAAGATTTTCGATACCGTAGGCCAAAGCCGCCTCGGGCCGGCGCGCGAAGACCGGCTCGTCGATCTGCACCACCCGGCAGCCCGCCTCGGCCAGAGCCTTGATCTCCTGGTTGAGCGTGACCGCCAGGTCCCGGCCGAGCGCGCGCGGGTCGCCGTAGTGCTCGTCGACCACGGTGTCGCTGATCGTCATGGGGCCGGGCAGGGTGATCTTGACTGGCTTGTCGGTGGCGCCCTGGGCGATCCGCCAGTCGCGCGGCAGGAAGGGCGCGCCGGCCGCCACGGGCCCTTGCACGCTCGGCACGGTCAGGACCTGCGCGCCGCCGCGAATCGGCTTGTCGCGCAACTGCTCGAAGTCGAAGCCCGCCAAGTGCCGGCAGTGATAGTGGATGTAATTCTCGCGCCGCACCTCGCCGTCGGTCGGGATATCGATGCCGGCGTCCACCTGATCGCGCACGACCCGCGCGACCGCCCGGTCAATCGCCGCCTCGTCCTCGACCGTCAAGTTGGCCAGCGCCGCGCTGTACTTGGCCGGCTCGTTCTGCCCGCCGGTGCGGAACCAGTCCGGCAGGGGCACGTTGTCAGGCTTGGGGTAGGCGCCGATCGTGGTGGTCAGCATGGCGAACTCAGCCCTTGGGGTCTTGATCGCCCTTGGCGGCGGCCGCCGCGGCGCGCTGCTCCTGACCCTCCCGGCGGATCAGGTAGAGATTGCGCAGATAGATCAGCAGGCCGCCCGCTTGCCCGGCGATGAACACCGGGTCCTCGCGCCAGATCGCATAGGTCAGAAGGGTCGTTCCCCCGGCCAGGCTGAAGTACCAGAAGGCGAGCGGCACCACGCTGCGCCGGTGCTTCTCGCTCCAGATCCACTGCACCAGGAAGCGCATGGAGAAGAACGCCTGGCCGATGAAGCCGATGATCACCCAAATGGCTGCCGCGCTCATAACGGCTGCTCCTTTTCTTCAATGATCTGCGCCAGCTTGCGGCGGCGCAAAAGCCAGTAGACGCCGAACAGATCGACCACGCCGACCATCAATCGCCCGGTCAGGCCGTACTTGGAGGTGCCCCGCTCGCGCGGCCGGTGGTTGACCGGCACACCGACCACCACGCCGCCTTCGCGAATCATCATTGCCGGCAGGAAGCGGTGGATATGGTCGAAATAGGCCATGCGCAAAAAGGTCTCCCGGGGAAAGGCCCGAAGCCCGCAGGCGCTGTCCCGGATGTCATCCTTCAGCAGGGCCTGACGGATGCCGTTGGCCCAGCGCGAGGCGACGCGCCGAACTGCCGTGTCCTGGCGCTTGAGGCGCAGGCCCGTGGTCATGCAGCCGGCCGGCCCGGCCTCGGTCTCGCCCTGAACTTCAAGCAGCTTTGGAATGTCGGCTGGATCGTTTTGACCATCGCCGTCCAGGGTCACCAGGATCCGGCCGCGGGCCATCCGGGCGCCGCTCAGCAACGCGGCGCTCTGGCCGCAGGAGCGGGCGTGGGTGACCACGCGCAGATGGGGATAGGTCGCCCTGGCTTCTTTCAGGCGCTGGCCTGTGCCGTCGCTGCTGCCGTCGTCCACGTAGATCGTCTCGAAGGTCCAGCGCCCGGCCAGCGCTTGGTCGATCTCGGCGATCAGCGGCAGGATGTTGTCGGCCTCGTCGCGCACCGGCACGATGACGGAGAGCTCGGGGGCCTCGGGGGGTGGCGAGGTCATGGCTATGGGGCGTCCTTGAATGGCGGCGCACTCTAAACCGAGCGGTCGAGCCGAGAAAGAGCCGTTCTAGGGCTTCTCGGGAAGCTGTCTCAGCGCAAAGTCGGTTAGGCCGGGCGGCAGCGCCGAGAGCGCCCAGACCGCGATCGCGAGCGGCCAGGGAAAGGCGATTCGCCCACGGCCCCGGGCCAAACCCCGTTTGATCCGCTCGGCCGCCTTGTCTGCCGCCATCAGGAACGGCATGGGAAAGGGATTGACGTCGGTCATGGGGCTTTTGACGAAGCCCGGGCAGATCACGCTGACCTGAAGCCCGCTGGGCGCCAGAGTGCCGCGCAGGGACTCGCCCCAGACCCGGACCGCCGCCTTGGAGGCGCAATAGGCCGGCGCGCCGGGCAGGCCGCGAAATCCGGCGAGCGACGACATCAGCGCGATCTGGCCGCGCCGCCGTGGCGCCATGCGCGCGACCGTGGGCAGCGCCGTGTTGACCACGCCATCCACGTTGATCGCGAAGATCCGCCGGGCCTGGTCCGGCGCCTCGCCGTGATCGCCGGTGCCGGCCGAGACGCCGGCATTGGCGATCACCAGGTCGAGCGGCGCGCTCTCGTCGGCCGCCTCGATCCAACCGGTCATGGCCGCCTTGTCTGTGGTGTCGGCGATCTGGCTCGCCGCCTCGGCACCGGCCGCCCGGCAGTCGGCGACGACCGCTTCCAGGCGCGCCTCATCCCGTCCCCCCAGGTGCAAAGTGATGCCGGGCGCCGCATAGGCCCGGGCGAGCGCCGCGCCGATGCCGCTGGACGCGCCGGTGATCAGGATCGAGCGTGGCTGTTTCATGGCGCCTCTGCCTTGTTGGCTATCGATGGCGAGTATATAAAGGCCGCCGTCACGACCCCAGCCCTTCCTTTGGCGATTCCCCACATGACATCTTCCAAGCCTCTTTCCAGCATGACCGGATTCGCCCGGCGCGATGGCGGCGACGGTGTGGTCGGCTGGACCTGGGAGGTCAAGAGCGTCAACGGCAAAGCGCTCGACGTGCGCTTGCGTGTGCCGGGCGGCTACGAGCGGCTCGAGCCCCAGGCCCGGGCCGCCGCCCAGGGCGCCTTCACCCGGGGCAGCCTGCAGATCTCGCTCCAGCTCGACCAGTCCGAGCGGCCGCCTAGCCTCAAGATCAATCAAGCGCTGCTCACCCAGCTGCTCGAGCAGATCGACGGATTGGAGATCGGCGCGGGGGTGGAGCCGGCCCGGCTCGACGGCCTGTTGACCATCCGCGGCATGGTGGAAAGCGTCGAGGAGCAGGAGGACGAGGCCGCGCGTGCGGCCCGGGATACCGCTCAGCTGAGCGACCTGGCCGGCGCCCTGGAGGACCTGGAGGCGGCGCGCCGGGCGGAGGGCGTCCATCTAGCGGCCACGGTCACCGGCCACATCGACGCCATCGCGGATCTGACCGCCCAAGCCCAGGCTTCGGCGGCGCTTCAGCCCGAGGCCCTGCGCGCCAAGCTCAAGGGCCAGCTCGAGGAGCTGCTCGGGGCCGCGCCGGCCCTGCCCGAGGAGCGCCTGGCCCAGGAGGCGGCGATCCTGATCACCAAGGCGGATATCCGCGAGGAGCTCGACCGCCTGATCGCCCATGTGGCGGCCGCCCGCGACCTGCTGGCCGAGGGCGGGCCGGTCGGCCGGCGCTTGGACTTCCTGTGTCAGGAGTTCAACCGGGAGGCCAACACGCTCTGTGCCAAGTCGCCGGATGTGGCGCTCAATCGCATTGGCCTGGAGCTCAAGACCGTGATCGACCAGCTGCGCGAGCAGGTCCAGAACCTTGAGTAACGGGTCGGAGATTCGGCGGCGCGGCCTCATGCTGGTATTGTCCTCGCCCTCGGGCGCGGGCAAGACGACGATCTCCCGGGGCCTGCTGGCCGCTGACGACAACCTGACCCTGTCGATCTCGGCGACCACCCGTGCCAAGCGCGAGAAAGAGGTCGACGCCGAGGATTACCATTTCGTCAGCGCCGAGCGCTTCGAGGAAATGGTGCAGGCCGGCGCGTTCCTGGAGCACGCCCATGTCTTCGACCACCGCTACGGCACGCCGCACGGGCCGGTCGAGGAGGCCTTGACAGAGGGCCGGGACGTGCTGTTCGACATCGACTGGCAGGGCGCCCAGCAGGTTGCGGAGCGGGCCCGCGACGACCTGGTTCGGGTCTTCGTCTTGCCGCCCTCCAAGGCCGCTCTGCTCGAGCGTCTGCGCAAGCGCGCCCAGGATACGGAAGAGGTGGTCCAGGGACGCATGGCCAAGGCCGCCGACGAGATGAGCCACTACAACGAATACGACTACGTCATCGTCAATCACATGATCGACGACAGCCTGGCCCAAGTGCGCGCGATCCTGGCCGCCGAGCGCTTGAAGCGCGAGCGTCAGATCGGCCTGCACGACTTCGTGGAGAAGCTGCGGGGCTAGGCTGCCTCGAGCGCTCGCGCCAGGGCGCAGAACTGCTCGACCGTCAGCTGCTCGGCGCGGGCCGTCTCCTCGACGCCGGCCGCCGACAGCAGCCGCTCGGGCGGCTGGCCGAGAGATTTCAGGCTTTGCCGCAGCATTTTGCGGCGCTGGCCGAAGGCGGCCGCGGTGACCCGCTCGAGCGCCGTCAGCGAGGCCGGTGCCGCGGGCGCGGGCCGGGGCTGAAGCAAGACCACGCTGGAGGTCACCTTGGGCGGCGGGGTGAAGGCCTGGGGCGGGATATCGAACAACAGGCGCGGCTGGGCCAGCCACTGGGTGATGATGGACAGGCGACCGTAGTCCTTGGAGCCAGACGTCGCCACCAGGCGCCCGGCGACCTCCTTCTGGAACATCAGGGTCAGGCTCTCGAAGGCTGTCGGATCCCGCGCCAAGGCGTGCAGCCAGGCGATCAGCAGGGGGGTCGCCACGTTATAGGGCAAATTCGCGACGATGCGCCGGGGTGCCGCGCCCAAGGCCGCCACCTCCAGCTCCAGGGCGTCGCCACCCAGCACCGTTAGGCGCGCCGGATAGGCCGCGACCAGTTCCTCGAGCGCGGCCAGGCAGCGTTGATCCTTTTCGACTGCGATCACCTGGCCCGCCCCAGCCGCGAGCAGCGCCCGGGTCAGGCCGCCCGGGCCCGGGCCGATCTCGATGGTCGTGCCCCGGTCCAGCGCGCCGGCCGCCCGGGCGATCTTGCCGGTCAGGTTAAGATCGAGCAGGAAGTGCTGGCCGAGCCCCTTGCGGGCGCCCAGGCCGTGGCGCGCGATGACCTCGCGCAGGGGCGGAAGGGCCGGGGCGCTGTCCCGGTCGCTCAGCTCCGGATGTCCACGTTGGCGGCGCGGCGCAGGTCGCGCATGTAGCGGCGCGCTTGGATGTCCAGGCGCTGATTGGCCAGGGACTCGCGGATCTGCTCCCGGTCGACCCCGTCGTCGACCCGGTCGCAAACCACCAAGACCGCAAATCCGCCGGGAATCTCGACTGGCTGGCTGGCCTGGCCGACCGCCAGGTTGGCGACCGCGCCCTGGGTCGCCTCGGGCAAATCGGTCAGCTTGAGCTTGCCGACGTCGCCCGAACCCGGGCCGCCGATTTCTTGGGCCAGGGCATCGAAGTTCTCGCAACCCGCGACCTGGCCGGCGGCTTGGGCGGCTTGGCCGCGGACCGCGGCGATCTCGCTCTCGCCGGCGCTGGCCGGGTAGTCGAACAGCAGCTGCTTGAGGTCTAAGGTCGCGGCGCCCATGGAAACCTGCCGGGTGCCGCGCAGGAACAGAATGTAGAAGCCGCCAAAGGTGCGCACCGGGCCGGAGACCTGGCTCTCGGACATCTGGTTGACCACCTCGATCAACTCGTCAGGTAGCTGCTCGGCCTGGATCCAGCCCAGATCGCCGCCCACCGAGGCGGTCGCTGAGCTGGAAAACTGGCGGGCCAGAGCGTTGAAGTCGGCGCCGGCACCGAGCTGCTCCATCATGCGCACCCCGGTCTCGCGCACCACGTCTTCCTGATCCGGCGAATCGACCGGCAGGAAGATCTCCGAGAGGCGCAGCTGGGTGGCGCCGTGGTTCTGCTTGATCCGGCCGATCACCTCGTCGACCTCTTCGTCGCTGATCTCGATGGTTGGGCGCAGGCGGATCGCCAGCACACTGCGCCAGGTCAAGCTGCCGTTGATCTGGTCGCGCAGGGTCTGAGGCAGGATCTGCTGGCGCACCAGCACCTGCTCGAACTGCTGGCGGGTCATGTTGTTCTGCTGGGCGATCTGCTCCAGTGCGCCGTCGAGCTGCTGGGGGTCCAGCTTGATATCCAGGCGCGTCGCCTCCTGAAGCTGCAGGCGCTCGTCGATCAGGGAGCGCAGCACCTGGCCGCGCATGCGCTGTTCGGCTTCCGGCGTGCGCTCCAAGCCGGAGGCGAGCACCACCAGGCGGGTGCGCATGATCAGATCGAGCATCGATATGACCTCGTCGTTGACCACGGCGGCCGCGCGCAGGGTGTCTTGGGCCGAGGCCGGCCCGCTCAATCGCGCTGGCAGGATGATCAAAAGCGCCAGGGCCAACACCGTGGCAACCTTGAAGACGGGGTTCCGGGCGAAGCGTTTCATTGCAGTCTTGATCGTCTGTTCTTGTTTTCGGAGCACTCGCCATTGGGCATTGAGCGCGACTATATCCGCCTGGGCCGTAGGGGACAATACGTCAAGCTTTCCGCCGGTTTCGGGCGTGCTGCTCAAGTACCCACTTCGCCCAGGTGCTTGAAGACGATGCGCACGAAGAAGGAGGTGTCGGACGAGACGTCCCGGTCGCTGAAGAAGGAGCGCCGGCCGATCGTCTCAATGGTGAAGCACTCGTCCGAATAGGCCACGCCGACCCGGGCTTCCAGGGTCTTGTTGAGCTGCAAATCCCGTGTGCCCGAGACGAAGACCGACCAATAGTCGGTCAGCTCGCTACTGACCCGCGCGTCGATCTCCTCGCGGTCGCCGAACTCGGTCTCGCCCTCGTCCTCGGCCGCGATAAAGAGATAGTTGAGCCCCAGATTCAGGGCCGGCGGCCCGATGAAGGCGCCGAGCTCGTTGCGCCGGGACTGCAAATTGTCTTTATCCAACCGGAAGCGGTAGAGCAGGTTGACATGGTCGATTGGGTTGAGATGGACCCGTCCGACGATGTCCGAAAGCCGGTCTTCGACGCCCGAGCCGGCCGGGAAGAGGCCGTCGTCGATGTCCGAGAAGCGGTAGCTCTGGCCCAGGAAGGCGCTGGCCTGTCCACGGCCGTTCAGGGTGCCGCTCCAGGTGAAGCCGTAGTCGATACGCTGGCCCGGGTCGACCCGGTCGCGCCCGGGGAAGCGGTTCAGGCTGAACAGGTTGGTGTCGTCGAACTCGAAATCCTGGCTGTCTTCGTTGGGAATGTCCGACTGGTCGTCGTCGTTCGGTCCAACCACCACCTGAACCCTTGGCTCGACGGTCTGGGTCAGCATCTCGCCCCGGCTCACCCAGGGATAGCGCCAGTCAACCGCGAGCTGGGGAAAGATCCGCCCGACCGTCTCGTCGCTGCCGCTGCCGGCCGGCGGATTTGGGTTGTCGGGGTCGCTGGAATCGAAATCGGTCGCCCGGTAGCCGTCGGCGGCGACCCGGGCGGTCACCTTGTAGAGCCCGCCAATCGGATCGGTATAGGGCAGGCTCCAGGACGCGGTGCCCGAGAGGCGACGGGTATTGCGGCCTTCCAGGCGCGACAGCACCAAGGCGTTGAGGTCGAAGGAGTAGACGCTGTCGCCGATCCACGGTTCGCTGACGAAGTTGACGTCGGCCAAGGGCAGTACGATCGGCGCCTCGTCGTTGTCGTCGTCCGTGCGCACGCCCTGGTAGGAATAGCCGTTGAGCGCCGCGTAGTTGCGCCCCTCGAAGCCCTCGAGCACGGCGTTGCTGACCAGGACCGAATCGTTGCTGAAGTTGTAGCGCCGCAGATAGGTGTCGTCGGTGGTGCGCTCCAGGGTGAAGCCGGTGCGCCAGTTCTTGTCCAGATCGAAGGTGCCATTGGCGTCGATGTGGCCGCGGAACACGTCCTCGGAGACCGAGCCGCTGCTGTTCTCCCGGTCGGCGATGGTCCCGCTGCCCTCGATGTTGTATTCGCCATAGGGCAGCAGGTGGCGGTACTCGCCGACCGCCACGACGCCCTGCTTGGTGGTGAAGATCGGCGCCACCGTGAGGTCCTGGTTGGGCGCGATCGCCCAATAGTAGGGAATCTGCGCGATGCCGCCCAGGAAGTCGTCGATGCCGACGGTCGGCGCCAAGAAGCCGCTCTTGCGCTTGACCGTGGGATCCGGGTGCTCGAAGTAGGGGGTATAGAGCACCGGCACGCCGAAGAACTCCAGATAGGCGTCCCGGTACTTGATGACCCGCTCTTCCTGGTCGTGGATCACCTTGTCGGCCTTGAGCTGCCACAAGGGCTCCTTCTCCGGATCCTCCTTGCAGAGATTGCAGGGGCTATAGACGGTCCGGTTGAACTGGGTCCGGTTGCCCGCGGTGCGCAGGCCGCTGGCCGCGGCCAGGCGGCTGCGGTCGCTCAACAGGATCCGAATGTCCTTGATGAAGCCTTCCTTGAGATCGTCTGAAAGCTCCACGTAGTCGGCGAAGACCACGTCGCCGCTCGGGTCCATCAGGCTGACGTTGCCCGAGGCCGTGACCACCTTGCTGCGCAGGTTGTAGGAGACCGCGTCGGCCAGCAGCACCCGCTGGCCGTGGGAGATCTCCACATGGCCCGAGGCCGTGACCACGCCCAAATCCTGATCGTAGAGCACCTCGTCGGCGCTGATCAGCGAGGGCAGATCCCGGGGTAGGGGGATCGACTCCTGGGCCCGGGCCGTGCCGGCGCCGGCCAGAAGCAAAGCGATCAGCGAGAGGGCGAAGAAACAAGGGACCAACCGAAGCATGAGCGCGCGCCTAGCCGTCTTCCAGGTGCAACAGCATGGCGATGCCGAGCATCATGCTGGCGCCGGCCGGTGCCCAGCCGGCCAGGACCACAGGAATTTTGCTCGAGAGGCCCAGCGCGATCACGAAGTTGGAGAAGAAATACAGCAAGAAGCCCGCCAACATGCCCGACAGGATGACGATGCCGACCTTGCCGCGCCGCTGGGGACGCAAGGAGAAGGTCGCCGCCAGCAGCACCATGGCGGCATAGAGCAGGGGCGTGGCCAACAGCCGGTTCCATTGCAGCTTGTGGCGCACCGAGGAGAAACCGGATTCCTCAAGCAGCCGGATAAATCCTGGCAGGCTCCAGAACGAGATGGTCTCCGGGTCGGCGAAGCTCTCCTGAATCTTGGCCGGGGTCAGCGTGGTCGCGATCTCGGTCTCCTCGACGAAGCCGGGCACCCGCTCGGGCCCGGAGACCCAAGCGTCGGTCAGGTTCCACTGGCCGTCGCCCAGTTGGGCGCGCTCGGCGTCGATGCGCTCGAGAAAACGGTCGCCAGTGTCGAAGCGGAAGACGATAACATTCTGCAGGGTGATTCCGTCCGGATCCAGGCGCGCGGCGTGGATCACCGCCTGGCCCTGCTGGTCGGCCTGGCGCAGCCACAAGCCGGTGCGCGAGACCGCAAGGGCGCTGCGCGGACCGCTGCGGGAGAAACGCGCCTCGACCAGCTCGAAGCGGGACAGCAGCGTGGCCGCGATCGGATTGAAGACGGTCACCGTGATGCCGCCCATGGCGACCGCGACCAACAGCACCGGCAGAAGAAACTGCCAGACCGAGACGCCGGCCGCGCGTGCCACCACCAGCTCGTGGGTTCGGGTCAGGCGCCAGAAGGTCGCCAGGCCCGCGAACAGCAAGGTGAAAGGCATGACCTCCAGGCTCAAGTGGGGCAGCTTGAGCAGGCTCATCTCGAACACCACGCCCAAGGTCACGCCTTCCCGGCCGCCGAAGCGATCGAGCAGATCGACCAGGCTGACCAGCAGGATAATCGCCGCGATGGCCGAGAAGAAGCTGCCCCAAAAGATCGCGAACTGGCGGGCGATGTACCACGTCAGCGTGGTCGACATCTGCAGGCGCCGCATGCGCGGCAGGCTGAGCGCCCGGGTCACGAAGCCGCCCCTTCAAGCGCGCCGTTGCGCGTGGCTTTGCGCGCCGGGCGCTTGAGCAACACGTAGAGGCAGATCAGCACCGGCAGGACCGCCGATAGATACATCAGCGGGACGACCTTGGACGACTGGTTGGAGAGGTCATGAAACGTCAGCGCCAAAGCCTCGAGTAAGCCAACGCAAAGTACCGCGAGCAGGATGCGCCGCAATTGGCCCCGACGGTTGAACTCTCCGCTCAAGAGGGCGGCCAGGCCGACGAACACGAAGGCAAGGGTGTAGAGCGGCGCGGAGAGGCGCCGGTGGCCCTCGGCGCGCAGCTCCTGGCGAAAGCGCTCATCGTCGCGCGCCACGTCGCTGGGCCAGAACAGCGCGCCCAAGAAGCGCTCCTTGACCCCGTAGCGGCGCGCCTGGGGCGCGTCGGTGAACTCCTTCAGCTCGACCGTGTAGCGGTCGAAATGCAGCAGCGCGAGCTTGCCCTCGTCGCGATTGACCTCTTGGCGGTTGCCGTTGACCATGACCACCCGGGGGCCGGCCTCGGTGCGGATCAAGGCGCCGCGCTCGGCCATCATGGTGACCGGCGCCTCGGGATCCCGGTTGTCGTGCACCAGGATGCCCTGCAGCTCGCCGTCGCCGGTACGCTCGCGCACGTAGACCGTGATGCCGTCGCTCATGGTGTTGAACACGCCCTCCTGCAACAGCACCGTGGCATAGTCGTTGCGCAGCTCGTACTGCACGTCCTTGAAGGCCCGGTAGGAAAGCGGCAGGAAGTAGAGGGTGATCGTGTAGACGATCAGGGTAATCGCGATGCCCAGCACGATCGCCGGGCGCGCCAGCTGCAGGTGGGAGATACCGGCCGCGCGCATGACCACCATCTCGCTGTCCATGATCATCTTGTTGTAGATGAAGAGCACCGCGCAAAAGGCCGCGATCGGCAGCACCACGCCCAGGAAGGAGGGCAGCAGCAGGCCGACGAAGCCCAGGAAGGCCGAGGCCGGCAGGCCCCGGTTGACGATGTACTCGAACAGCCGCAGCGACTGGGTCAGCCACACGGCGAAGGTCAGTCCCAGGGTGATAAACAGGGAGACGATGACGAGCTGCTTGAAGATGTAGCGGGAAATCGAATCCATAGGGCGCAGGGACCACCGGCGGCGAGGAAAGGAGCTTAGGTAGAATTATCAATGGCCTCGAAGAATTGTCACGAAAGAATTGTCGGCACGGAGAAATGACCCCATCGTAACGCGGGCTTGAGCGACCCGGGCATTGACAGACGCGGGCGATCGCAAGACCCTGCCAGCCTGCCGGGCGCGCCCGCGCCGCGGCACCCCTAATCCGTGCCAGAATGCGAGGCCTTTGACCGATGAAGATCACCTTTGCCGCCCCCTCCCAGCCCAAGACCGGCGCGCTTGCCGTCGCGGTCGCCAAGGACCGCGCGCTCTCCAAGTCCGCCGCGGCGCTCGACAAAGCCGCGGGCGGCGCGCTCGGCAAAGCCATGGCGGTCAGCCGCTTCAGCGGCAAGAAGGGCGAGCTGCTGGAGGTGCTGGCCCCGGCCGGGCTGGGCAACAGCCGGGTCCTGCTCTACGGCACCGGCGACGGCGAGCCCATGAGCGATTTGGAGTGGGAGGAGCTGGGGGCCAAGGTGCTCGGCCGCCTCAACGGGCTTGGCGAGAGCGAGGCCGCGCTCTTGGTGGACGGCCCGGCCGAGGGGGCCGCGCGCGCCGCCTATGGCGCGCTGCTTCAAAGCTACCGCTTCGACCGCTACCGCACCAAGGAGTCTGCGGACAAGAAACCTAGCCTCAAGAAGCTCGCCCTACTGGTCGAGGGGCCGGCCGCCGCGCGCAAGGCCTACAAGGCCCTGGAACAGGTTGCCGGCGGGGTCTTCCTGACCCGGGATCTGGTCTCGGAGCCGGCCAACATCATCTACCCCAAGAGCCTGGTGGAGCGGGCAAAAGAGCTGAAGGCGCTGGACGTCAAGGTCCAGGTGCTGGGCGAGAAGGAGATGACCCGCCTGGGCATGGGCGCCCTGCTCGGCGTCGGCCAGGGCTCGGCCCGGGAGTCCCAGCTCCTCGTGCTCCATTGGCAAGGGGCCAAGAGCGGCAAGAACAAGCAGCCGCTCGCCGTGGTCGGCAAGGGCGTGACCTTCGACACCGGCGGCATTTCGATCAAGCCGGCCGCCGGCATGGAGGAGATGAAGTGGGACATGGGCGGCGCCGGCGTTGTGGTCGGCCTGATGCATGCGCTGGCCGCTCGCAAGGCCAAGGCCAATGTGGTCGGCATCTGCGGCCTGGTGGAGAACATGCCGTCCTCGACCGCCCAGCGCCCGGGCGACATCGTGACCTCCATGTCGGGCCAGACCATCGAGGTGATCAACACAGACGCCGAGGGCCGCCTGGTGCTGGCCGACGCGCTTTGGTACGTCCAGGAGAAGTTCAAGCCCAAGGCGATTGTCGATTTGGCGACCTTGACCGGCGCGATCATCATCTCGCTTGGTCACGAGCACGCCGGCCTCTTCTCCAACGACGACAAGATCTCCGAGCAACTGACCGCGGCCGGCCAGGAGGTCGGCGAGAAGCTCTGGCGGATGCCGCTGGGCAAAGCCTACGACAAGCTGATCGACAGCCCGGCGGCCGACATGAAGAACGTCGGCAACCGGGCCGGCGGCTCGATCACCGCCGCCCAGTTCCTCCAGCGCTTCATCCAGGGGGATACGCCCTGGGCGCACCTGGACATCGCCGGCGTCGCCTGGTCGTCGAAAGACCGCCCGACCGTGCCCAAGGGCGGCACCGGCTTCGGCGTGCGACTGCTCGACCGCTTCGTCGCGGAGGGTTACGAGAGCTGAAGGTTTAGATGACGGAAGTTCGCTTCTATCACCTGACCCGCACCAGCCTGGAGCAGGCGCTGCCCCAGATGCTGGAGAAGACCCTGGAACGCGGTCAGCGGGCTGTGGTGATCGCCGGCTCCGACGAACGCGCGGAATCCTTGAGTGCCTCTCTCTGGACTTATCGGGACCGCAGCTTTCTACCCCACGGCACCGCCCAAGACGGCTACGGCGAGCTGCAGCCGGTGTGGCTGACCGCCAAAGACGAGAACCCCAACGGCGCCCAGGTGCTGTTCCTGACCGACGGCGCCAGCGCTCAATCGATCGGCGACTACGGGCTTTGCGCGACCCTGTTCGACGGCACCAACGACGCGGCCGTTGCGGCTGCCCGGGCCCAGTGGAAGGACCTCAAGGCCGCCGGCCACGAGGTCACCTACTGGCAGCAAGACGACGCCGGGCGCTGGAGCCAAAAGGCTTAGGACCAGCGCCCGGCGGTTCTCCTAAATCAGCTGCCGCCGTAGCGGTAGGGCGGGCCGGCTTCGGCCATGACCGCGGCGTACTGCTTGAAGATGTCGATGACCTTCTTGGTGCGCGGGCTGATCTGGGCGATCTCTTCCCAGAACTTCTGAGCCTCGTCCTCGACCGTCTTCCACTCGTCGATCGGGATTGATGTGAGCTGCAGCTTGGTGCCCTGGGTGCGCAGATGGGCCTCGCCGCCCCAGTACCAGTGCTGACGGTAATAGTGCGAGGAGTCCATGCAGAGACGGAACAGCTCTTGCAGGTGCGCCGGCAGGGCTTCCCACTTCTCGGAGTTGGCGAAGTAGGACCCGGCCCAGGCGCCGGAGATGTTGTTGGTCAGGAAGTAGTTGGTCACGTCCGCCCAACCGACCGTGTAGTCCTCGGTGATGCCCGACCAGGCGATGCCGTCGAGCTCGCCGGTCTGCACCGCCACCTCAATGTCTTCCCACGGCAGGGTGACCGGGACCACGCCGAAGCGCGACAGGAACTTGCCGGCGGTCGGGAAGGTGAAGACCCGCTTGCCCTTCAGGTCTTCCAGGCTGCGGATTGGGTCGACCGTGTTGAAGTGGCAGGGATCCCAGGCGCCGGCGCTAAGCCAGGTCACGCCTTCGATCTCGCCATAGGCCTCTTCCCAGATCTCCTTGAGGCCGTACTGGTGGAACAGCACCGGCACGTCGAGTGAGTAGCGCGTGGCGAAGGGGAAGTAGCCGCCGAACACCGAGATATCGACCGGGGCGGCGATCGAATCGTCGTCCGACTGCACCGCGTCGATCGTGCCCCGCTGCATGGCGCGGAACAGCTCGCCGGTCGGCACCAGCTGGTCGGCGTAGAACAGCTCGATCACCATTTCGCCGTTGGCGACCTTGTTGAAGGCATCGATCGACGGCTTGATCACGTGCTCGGCCAAAGCCGGGCCGGCATAGGTTTGCAGGCGCCACTTGATCTGGCTCTGGGCCTTGACGTAGGGCGCGCTGAGCGTCGTCGCGGCGACCGCGCCGGCGGACGCCGTGCCGGCCGTTTTGAGGAACTCGCGTTTATTCATTTTGCGTTTTGACATGGCGGGGTAACTCCTTTCCTCCCATTTTGTGTTCGTTGCTTACGGTGGTTCACTTGCCATAGTGCCATTCGGGCAGCCACAGGGCGATCTCGGGGAAGATCATCACCAGGGCGAGCCCGATCGTCATGACGAAGACGAAGGGGATGATCGAGCGGTAGATGTCGCCGAGCGTCACCTCCGGCGGCGCCATGGCGCGCATCAGGAAGAGATTGTAGCCGAAAGGCGGCGTCATGTAGGCGATCTGGCAGGTGATGGTGTAGAGCACGCCGTACCAGATCAGGTCGAAGCCCAGCTCGCCGACCAGGGGCACGTAGAGCGGCGCCACGATCACCAGCATCGCCGTATCGTCCAGGAACATGCCCATGATGATGTAGGAGAGCTGCATCATGATGAGGATCTCCCACGGCCCCAAGCCCAGCTGGTCGACGAAGAAGGCCTCGATCGCCTTGACCGCGCCCAAACCGTCGAACACCGCGCCGAAGCACAAGGCGGCCATGATGATCCACATGAACATGCAGCTGACGCCCAGCGTCTTGCGCACCGTGTCGTGGATCACCTTGAAGGTCAGCCGACCCTTGATCAGCGCGGCCAGGGTCGCGGCGACCGCGCCGACCGCCGAGCTTTCCACCAGGCTGGTAAAGCCCATGAGGAACAGGCCGGTCATGCAGAAGAAGATCAGCAGGGGCAGGATGCCGGCGCGCAGCAGGCGGAACTTCTCGCCCCAGCCTACATTGCGCTCCTCGGGCGGCAGGGCGGGGCCGAGCTCCGGCTGCAGTCGGCAGCGCACGTAGATGTAGATCACGAAAAGCGTCGCCATGAGCAGGCCGGGCAGGGCGCCGGCGAGCCACAGCTGACCGACCGGCTGGCGCGCGATCATGCCGTAGAGCACCAGCACCACGCTGGGCGGCACCAGAATTCCGAGCGAACTGCCGGCCTGGATCACGCCGGTCACCATGATCTTGTCGTAGCCCCGGCGCAGCAGCTCGGGGAGCGCAATGGTCGCGCCGATCGCCATGCCGGCGACGGAAAGCCCGTTCATCGCCGAGATCACCACCATCAGGCCGATCGTGCCGATCGCAAGACCGCCCTTCACCGGTCCGGCCCAGACGTGGAACATGCGGTAGAGGTCGTCGGCGATGCCCGATTCCGACAGCATGTAGCCCATGTAGACGAACAGCGGCAGGGTCAGCAGCGGGTACCACTTCATCAGCTTGATGGCCGCGCTGAAGGCCATTTCCGATCCGCCGTCGCCCCACAACAGCAAGGCCGCGCCGGCGGCGACAAAGCCGATCGCGCCGAACACCCGCTGGCCGGTCAAAAGCAGCACCATCATGGTGCCGAACATGGTCAGGGCGATGAGCTCGTAACTCATGCCGGGGCGCTCTCGGGTTTGGTCATGGTATGGGCTTGCCCCGGGCCTCGGCCAGGTTGCGGAAGAAGGTCGCGATCACCTGCAGCAGCATCAGCGCGATGCCGAAGCACATGACGATCTTGATCGGCGCCATGGGCGGCGCCCAGGAGGAATAGCTCTTCTCGCCATATTGCAGGGCATAGGAGGTGCTGGAGTATCCGCCATAGAGCAGCATCACCATGTAGAAGATCAGAAAGAGGATCGTGATCGAATCAATCACCGCCTTGGTGCGCGGCGACCAGCGGCTATAGAGCAGGTCCATGCGCACGTGGGAATCGATTTGCAGGGAATGGCCGCCGCCTAGCAGGAAGTAGGCGACCATAAAAAACTGGGCCATCTCCAAGGTCCAAAGGGACGGCGTGAAGAAGGTCTTGGAGATCGAGGAATAGAGCAAAATCCCCATCATGGCGAAGATCATGTACATGGCCAGCAAGCCGACCTTGTGGTTGATCCCGTCCACCACGCGGATGTAGACGATGACGGCTTTCGGCATGCAACCTGCCCCGTTCGGCCCTGTTCTTCCCCTCTTTGCCCGGTCGCGGGACGACCGGGGCCGCTAGGTTAGACTCAAAAGGGGCGCTGGGTCGAGCATCAAACGAAATCAACGCAGTAGCAGCCGGGCTTTCGGCTTCTATCGACCCTGGGGTTGGTCCGCGCGAACCGCCGCGAAGAGCACGAAGGCGAGCACCAGGAGCGCCTGCCACTTGGTCTGCCACAGGCCGTAGGCGGTGAGCGCCACCGCCAAGGCGGCCACGAAGAGGCCGAGCCCGCAAAGCTCGTCGACCTTGCCGGCGCGCCTCAGCGCCAGGATCAGCCAGCCGAGCAGCAGCCCGGCGATCGCGGCGCCCAGATAGCCCAGCTCCAGCAGGATCTGCAAAGCGCCGTTGTGGGGGTGGAGCGGGATGATCGAATCCTGATGGAACAGTGGCGCGGTTTCGAAGTTGGGCATGTTGCGCGCCGCGTCGAAGCCCCAGCCGAAGAGCGGCTGCTCTAGGATACGCTCGGCGGTAAAGCCCCAGATGAAGACCCGCTGGGCCGCGGTGCGCGGCAGCCATTCGGCTTCGTGCCAATCGGCGCCGGCCATCAGGCCGGCGATCAGCGGCGTCGCGAAGAGCGCCACGGCGAGCGCCAGCAGGGCGAGCGCCCGGGCCAGGCGCCGCTCGAGCAGGCCCAGCCCGACGACCGCCAGGCCGCCGGCCAGGCCCAGGATCGCGGCGTTGCTCTCGAAGCTCAGCAGCAGACCGAGAAGCAACAGGGGTACGGCCAGGGCCCAAGGGCCCAGCTGGCGCCGCCAGAGATCCGCCGCCACCGGCCAGACCAGCAGCGCCAACGCCGTGGCGCCCCGGTTGAAGCGGGAGAACTGCTCGTAGGCGTCGGCCGGCGGTCCCGAGCGCAGGTTGAACAGCGGCGTGCCGAGCAGGCGCTCCTCGAGCAGGAACAGCACGGCGATGGTCAGGCCACCGGCCAGCGCGCTGGCGACGGCGGCGCGCGCGTCCCCGTCCAGGCCCTGGGTCCGGGTCCAGAGGTAAAGCCCGGCGCCGTAGACCGCCGCCAGGCGCAACACCAGCACGATCGCCCGGCCCGGATCGAAGGTCCACGCCGAGGCGACCGCCGCCCAGGCGAGCAGCAGGACGAGCAGGACGAGCGGCGTGCGCGGCAGGGCCGGCCAGCCGTCGCGCCGCCGCCAGTGCAGCGCCCCGGCCCAAAGCGCGGCGGCGAGCAAGGCCGGCACCGTGGCCGCCGGCGAGACGATCGCCAGCAACGGCAGCACCAGGGCAAGCGCGGCGAAGGGCGCGGCGGGCGAGATCAGGGCGGCGCCCAACTAGGCCTCGTCCAAATCCATTTGGAGCGCGAGCCAGGCCTCCTCGGCGTCGCTTAGCGCTTGGGCCAGCTGGCCGTGCTGTCGCTGCAGCTCCTGCAGGCGATCGCTGCCGTTGCCATAGACCTCGGGATTGGCGAGCTGGCGCTCCAGTTCGGCTTTCTGGTGGCCGAGCTTTTCCACCAGGGCCTCGCTCTGGCGCGCCTTCTTGCGCAGCTCGGCCGAGGCGGCCCGGGCCTCGGCGGCGGCCCGGCGCTTGTCCTTCTTGCTGACCGTCGGCTGCTCGGCGGCACCGGCCGCCCGGGCCGCCCGGCGTTCGTTTTGGCGCTGGGCCAGCACCAGCTTGCGGTAGGCGTCCAGATCGTCGTCGTAGGGGCTGACCGTGCCGTCGGCGACCAGCCACAGACGGTCGGCCACCAGCTCGATCAGGTGGCGGTCGTGGCTCACCAGGATGACCGCGCCGGGATAGTCGTTGATTGCCTGGATCAGCGCCTGGCGGGCGTCCACGTCCAGGTGGTTGGTCGGCTCGTCGAGCAGCAGCAGCTGGGGCCGTTCGTGGCACATGAGGGCGAACAGCAAGCGCGCCTTCTCGCCGCCGGACAGCTGGCCGACCTTGACGTCCGCCTTGTCCTGACCGAAGCCGAAGCCGCCCAGGTGGGTGCGCAGCTGCTGGGGCAGGGCCCGGGGCATGAGCCGGGCGACATGGTCGAGGGGCGTCGCCGCCAAGTCCAGCGCCTCGGCCTGGTCTTGCGCGAAATAGCCGACCTGGAGTTTGGAGGAGCGGGTCATCACGCCGTCTTGGGTCGCGAGCTGGCCGGCCAGCAGCTTGACCAAGGTCGACTTGCCGTTGCCGTTGGCGCCCAGCAGCGCGATGCGGTCGTCCATGTCGAGGCGCAGGTCGAGCCCGCGCAGCACCGGCTGGTCCGGCTGGTAGCCGACAGAGGCCCGGTCCAGGGTGATCAGCGGCGGCGCCAGGGCTTTGGGCTCGGGGAACTGGAAGGCCACCGTGTGGCGCTCCACCAGGCTGGCGATCGGCTCCATGCGGGCCAGCGCCTTCAGGCGCGACTGGGCTTGCCTGGCCTTTGAGGCCTTGTAACGGAAGCGGTCGACGAAGGCCTGGATGTGCTTGCGCTCGGCCTCCTGGCGCTTCCTCTGGGCCGCCTCCAGGGCCTGGCGCTCGCGCCGGATGCGCTCGAAATCATCGTAGTTGCCCTTATAGGCGACGATCTTGAGCCCCTCCACGTGGAGGATCCGCCCGACCGCGCCGTTCAGGAGCCCCCGGTCGTGGGAGACCATGAGGATCGTGCCCGGATAGGTCTTGAGGAAGCCCTCGAGCCACAGGGTTGCCTCCAGGTCCAAGTGGTTGGAGGGCTCGTCGAGCAGCAGCAGGTCTGGCTCCGAGAACAGCAGCGCGGCGAGCGCGACGCGCATGCGCCAGCCGCCCGAAAGGTCGCCGCAGGCGCCCTGCTGGGCCGCCTCGTTGAAGCCAAGGCCGGCCAGAATGCGCGCCGCGCGGGCCGGCGCCGCCTCGGCACGGATCGCGGCCAGGCGCTCGTGCACCTCGGCCAGACGGAGCGCATCGTCGCTCGCCTCGGCCTCGGCGAGCAGGGCGGCCCGTTCCTTGTCGGCCGACAGCACGGTTGCGATCAGGCTTTCCGGCCCGGCCGGCGCGTCCTGGGCTACCTTGCCGACCCGCCAGGCCCGCGGCCGCTCGACCTCACCCTCGTCGGCCTGGAGCTCGCCGGTAATCAGGCGCAGGAGCGTGGTCTTGCCGCAGCCGTTCGGCCCGACCAGCCCAACCCGTTCGCCCGGGTGGACCGCCGCCGTGGCGCCGTCGAACAGCAGCCGCCCGGCGACCCGCTGGCGTAAGGATTTGATCTGCAACATGGCGGCGGCGTGATAGCACGGGCGGGAAGGGCGGTGAAAGGGCTGGAAAGGGGCGACTTCTAAAGGTCGCGGCGAAGTCGTGGTGTCATGCCGACAAACCCGGTTTGGAAAGCACGTGTAAAGTGGTGTTAGCCGCCAAGCTGCCTCATCTTGAGGCCATGCGCCTGTGCGGGGTCGAGAAAAATCCCTTCAGTACCAATCGTTCGGTGTTAGGCCGCACTAGGCTGCGGCCTTGCCTGCCTGCTCCATTGCCTCGAGCACCTCGTCCAAGGACCTGCGCGCGCCTTTCTGCAGGTATTCCATGGCATGCAAGGCGGCTTCGTGGGCCGCCTCGCTGGAGCCGGCGACGCAGTCCTCTATGACCCGGCAGAAATAGTCCGACTGATGGCCGTCGACGAAGGTGTAGTGCACGCAGACGTTGGTCAGGCCGCCGCACAGCAGCAGCGTATCCACCTTCAGGCCGCGTAGCAGGATCTCGAAGTCCGTGCCGAAGAAGGCCGAGTAGCGCCGCTTCTTGATCAGATAGTCGTTCGGCCGGAAGCCCATCTCATCGACTGCAATCTCGGTCTTGGGGTTGTCTTCCAGGCAGTGAATATCCTCGTCGCCGTCCAGCTCCCGGCCGAAGTCGACCAGGTCCGGGCGGTGCACCTCCTGAATGAAGACGACCGGGATGTGATGCGCGCGGGCTTTGTCGATCGCGACACGGGCCTTGGCCATGCGCGCCGCGTAGCCCGGCATGTGGTCGATCGAGCGGACCGCGCTGTCGTCGCTGAAGGTGCCGGCTTGAATGTCGATCACGATCAAGGCCGCTCGGCCTTCGATCAGCTTGCGCTTGCGCGCCGATGGGTTCGCCATGTCCGTCCTCCGCCCCGACGATGAAGCTGTCGCGCGGGCGAAGTCTAACAGGGCGGAGGCTTCGCTGCCACGCCGGGCCGCTTCAGCCAAAGCCACCATTGTGTCCCTCGACGAGGCACCGTTGAACAGCGGATGCCCGGTCGTCACCAGGCCCGGCTCAGAACGGGGACGAATGGTCACAACAATTCGGTTCGCTGTCGACGAATGGAAGATGTTTGTGGGACGATAGAAATGCAATCCTATTGAGTTCGTTCTACCTAATCATTGTCCGACAGTGGGGCGCGATCGTGGATAGAGATCAAAAGTGGTACGAGGATCAGTTCTGGCACTGGATGGATGTTTTGACCGTTGAAGAGACCTTTGACGAGAAGTGGAGAAGAATGAGCGCCGGGTACATTCCCCGTGCCCGAATGGAAAGAGACATAAAGTACGGCAACGGCGCAAACGAAGTATTCGACCTCTTTATCCCGGATGATGGGGAATCGGTCCCGGTGTTGATCTTCGTCCATGGCGGCTACTGGACATGGATGGATAAAGACACATACGCGTTTAGCCTTGAGCCGATCCGTTCGGCGGGCGCCCTGGTGGCGAGCGTCAACTACACGCTGTGCCCGCACAATACGATTTCGGGAATCGTGGATCAGGTCCGCCGTGCCTGTATCTTCATCTACGAGAATGTTGGCGCCTACAACGGAGATCAGAACAACATTCACATCACGGGGCATTCAGCCGGCGGCCACTTGACGGCGATGATGGCCGCGACCGACTGGCGTGAGCTCAATCCGGATCTACCGATTGATCTTCTCAAGTCGGCAATTCCCTCCAGTGGCCTGTTCGACATGAACAACATGCGTCTGACGCCGCAACTAAACGAGCATCTCAAGTTGGACCGCGAGGAAGCTGACGCGAACAGCCCGCTGTTTCTTGCGCCTGCCTATGACATGCCAATCTCTGTGGTTGTCGGCGCCGAGGAGACAGAGGGCTTCCTGCTTGAATCCAAGAACTTCTCCAAAGCCTGGTCGGACAGGGTTACGAACCTCCGCTATATGGAGGTCCCTCGCGTTCATCATTTCTCGCTTATCGAGAATATGCTGACTCCGGGAGACCCATTTACCTGTTTGCTGCTGGAACACCTGGGCCTTGACGGTCCCTAAGAGCCTTCACATATCCGCTCGATAACGGCGACCTCCTTCCCGGAGTCAGGGAGGTGAAGTCCTCCCGTCCCGGTTTCCATCGGCGATTATGCGCTGGCGACGGCAAGGCTGACGTCGCCGAAGGCGCAAACGAGCCCCATTGCCGACCCCCGGCAAAGCCGCTATAAGGCCGCCGCCTTTTGAAGAACCCCAAGACAGAAAGAGCGCGAGAGCCATGGCCGTGACCCGTACCCTATCGATCATCAAGCCCGATGCCACCCGTCGCAACATTACCGGCAAGATCAACGCCGAGCTTGAGGGCGCGGGCCTGCGCATCGTCGCCCAGAAGCGCCTCAAGCTCAGCCGCGACCAGGCCGAGGGCTTCTACGCGGTGCACAAGGAGCGGCCCTTCTACAAGGACCTCTGCGACTTCATGACCTCGGGCCCCGTGGTGGTCCAGGTGCTGGAAGGCGAGGGCGCGGTCGAGAAGAACCGCGAGGTTATGGGCGCGACCAACCCGGCCGAGGCGGCGCCCGGCACGATCCGCGCCCAGTTCGCTGAGAACATCGAGGCCAATTCGGTGCACGGCTCGGACTCGGCCGAGAACGCCGCGATCGAAATCGCGTTCTTCTTCACCGACGACGAGATCGTCGGCTGAACCAGCCAGTTTCTAGGATGTGATTGGGTGTCCCGGCCGCTGCGCCGGGGCCGGCCGTCTGGGCCTTGGGCGGCGTCAGACCAGGAAGATGCCCATCAGGACGAGCACGATGATGATCAGGATCAAGGACCACTTGATCAGGCCGCAGAAGTAGTGCCAGGTCGTTAGGTGTTCTTCCATCATCGGATCGTCGGCCATCTTCGCCTCTCTCTCCCGGTCGATTGGGCCCCCCAGCGGGCGATTTCACGGTCTCTTTCTTAGCCGCTCCGCTCGGCGCCGGCAAGCCTTCTAGCGCGGCACCACAAGCCGCCCGCCGGCCAGCTCGTCGACCGCATCGGGCTCGAGACGGGCCTGCTCGCCCTCGATCCTGACCCGGCCTTCGGCGACCAGCTTGAGGCAGCGCGGGTAGAGCGCGTGCTCGGCCTCGAGCACCCGGGCGGCCAGGCTCTCCGCGCTGTCGTCGGGCAGTACCGGCACCGCGGCCTGGCCCACGATCGGCCCCTGGTCGACCGCTTCGCGCACGAAGTGGACCGTGCAGCCGGCCAGCTTGACCCCGGCTTCTAGCGCCCGCGCGTGGGTCTCCAGCCCGGGAAAGGCCGGCAGCAGGGAGGGGTGGATGTTGAGCACCCGGTTCCACCAGCGCGCCACGTAGCCGGCGGTCACGATGCGCATGAAGCCGGCCTGGCAGATCAGCTCGACCCCGGCCGCCTCTAGGCGCTCGGTCAACGCCGCCTCGAAAGCCGGCCGGTCGCCGCCGAAGTCGGTGTGGTCGACCACCGCGGTTTCGATGCCGGCCGCCTCGGCGCGCTTGAGGCCGCGGGCATTCGGCCGGTTGGACAGCACCAGGACCAGCTCGGCCGGATATCCGCGTTGTGCGGCCGCATCGATCAGGGCCTGAAGATTGGTGCCCCGCCCGGAGATCAGGGCGCCGACCTTCAGCTTGCCCAAGGCAGCAGGTCCTGGCTGATCTTGATCTGGGCGCCGTCGCCTGCGCGCGGCGCGATGCGGCCGAGCCGGTGGACCCGCTCGCCGGCCTCGCTCAAGAGCGCGGTGAGCGCCGGGGCCGCCTCGGGCGAGACGACGACGGCCATGCCGATACCGCAGTTGAAGGTGCGCAGCATCTCCTCGCGCGCGACGCCGCCTTGCTCGGCGAGCCAGGCGAAAAGCGCCTGCTCCGGCCAGGCGTTGGCGTCGATCTCGGCCTGGGTCGTCTCGGGCAGCACCCGGGGCAGGTTCTCTAGCAGGCCGCCGCCGGTGATGTGGGCGAAGGCCTTGACGCCGCCGGCTTTCAACGCCGCCAGGCAGGGCCGCACGTAGAGCCGGGTCGGCGCGAGCAGGGCCGTGGCCAGGCTCTCGTCGGGCGAAAAGGGCGCCGGCGCGCCGTAATCGAGGCCGAGATCGGCGACGATCTTGCGCACCAGGGAAAAGCCGTTGGAATGGAGCCCGTCGGACTCCAGGCCGAGCACGATGTCGCCTTCCGCCACCTGGTCGCCGGTCAGTACCTCGTCGCGTTCGACCGCGCCGACCGCGAAGCCGGCCAGGTCGTAGTCGCCGGGCGCGTAGAGGCCGGGCATCTCCGCAGTCTCTCCGCCGATCAGCGCGCAGCCGGCCTGGCGGCAGCCCTCGGCGATGCCGGCGATGACCTCGGCGGCCAGCGCCTCCTCCAGCTTGCCGATCGCGAAGTAGTCCAGGAAGAACAGGGGCTCGGCGCCCTGAACGATCAGATCGTTGACGCACATGGCGACCAAGTCGATGCCCACCGTGTCGTGCTTGCCGGCGGCGATCGCGACCTTCAGCTTAGTGCCGACCCCGTCGGTGCCCGAGACCAGGATCGGGTCCCGGTAGCCCGCCGCCTTGAGGTCGAAGAGCGCGCCGAAACCGCCCAGCCCGCTTACCGTGCCGGGCCGCGCGGTCGCCTTGGCGAGCGGCTTGATCGTCTCGACCAGGCGGTTGCCCGCGGCGATATCCACACCGGCGCTCTTGTAGGTGCTGGGGACGGTAGTTATGGCGTCCTCTTGCGTCATGCAGTATGAAGTCGAGGTGGCGGCGAAGATACTTGATCCGGGACGCTTTGCAATGCGCATACCGAAGTCATTCTTTCTCTTCTTGATCGGCCTCACGGCCCTTGGGCTGCCTGCGGGCGGCCCGGCGTGGGCGCAGGGCGAGACCTTTACGGTGACCGGCGTCGAGGTCGACGCGACCGCCGACAGCGCGACCAGCGCCCGGGCCGCGGCGCTCGACCAAGGGCACCGCAAGGCCTTCCAGGAGCTGGTGCAGCGACTGGTGCCGGCCGCCGACCAGCCCCGGGTCGCCGGTCCCACGACCACGGTGCTGCGCGACATGGTGCAGGACTTTTCGGTCGAGAACGAGCGCACCTCGAGCGTGCGTTACCTGGCGGACCTGACCTTCCGCTTCCAGCCGGCGGCGGTGCGCAGCTACCTCCAGCGCCAAGGCGTCGCCTTCGCCGAGACTCGCAGCAAGCCGATCCTGGTGCTGCCGATTTTCGGCGCGGCCGGCCAGGCGGTGCTCTGGCAGGAGCCCAATCCCTGGCGGGCGACCTGGGCGACCCGGGAACCGTCTGACGGCCTGGTGCCGCTCAGCGTGCCCCTGGGCGATCTCAGCGACGTTTCCGCGGTCGACGCCGAGCAGGCGCTGGACGGCGAGCGCGGGCCGCTTTCCGCCTTGGCGCGGCGCTACGGGGCCGAGGACGTGCTGATCAACCAACTGGTCTTGGCCGGCGATCCCTTGGCCGAGCAGGCCACCCTGCAGGTCATCGCAAGCCGCTTGGGCGGCCAGGACCAGGGCCAGTCCTTTGTGTTCCGCATGCGCCAGCAGCCCGGCGAGACCTTGGATGAGCTTTTGGCGCGTGCCGCCGATCAGGTCTCGGCCCAGGTCAACGAGGATTGGAAGGCGGCCAATCTCTTGCGCTATGGCGAGCAGAGCAGCCTGACCGTGATCGTGCCGGTCGGGTCCCTGAACGACTGGCTGTCGGTCCGGCGCCGGCTCGAGAATGTGCCCTCCGTGCTCGACAGCCGCCTGATGGCCATGACCCGCAACAACATCGAGGTCGAGATCACCTATGCCGGCGACGAGCAGCAGCTGGCCCGCGCCCTGGCTCAGGACGACCTGCGCCTCACGCCGAACGACGCCGCCGGCTGGTGGGAGCTGCGCCTGAGCGCGCTCACCCTGCCGACCGGCGCCCAACCGAGCGGCGGCCTGCGGCCGGTCCAGCCGATCCAACCCGATCAACCGCAGCTGCAGCCGGTGCAACCGATCCAGCCAGATCAGCCCCAGCCCGATGTGCAGCCGGTCCAACCGATCCTGCCCGACCAGCCCGCGAGCGAGTGAGCCAACGCCGTGACCGTCCAACGTCAGCTGCGCTTCTGGCTGATCGGCTTCATCGTCTTCTTCGCCCTTTTGTGGCTGCTCAGCGGCATTCTGCTGCCCTTCGTCGCCGGCATGGCGGTCGCCTACCTCTTGGACCCACCGTGCGACCGGCTCGAGGCCATGGGCCTGTCGCGCACGCTTGCGACCACCATACTGACCGTCGCCTTTCTGCTGATCATCGTCGGCGCGTTGCTGCTTCTGCTGCCCTTGTTGATCGGCCAGCTGGCCGGCTTCGTCGAGCGCCTGCCGGCCTATCTGGAGGCCCTGCGGCGCCACTCCGTTGAGCTGCTGGCAACTCTCGAGGCGCGGGTCGACCCGGCCTTGGTCGACAAGCTGAAGGAGAGCCTAGCCGGCTCGGCCGAGCAGCTCTTCACCTGGAGCACGGCCCTGGTCGGGCGGCTGATCAGCGGCGGCGTGGCGGTTGCCAACCTGATCTCCCTGGTGGTCATCACCCCGGTCGTCGCCTTCTACCTGTTGCGCGACTGGGACCGTTTGGTCGAGAAGATCGACGGCTGGCTGCCCCAGGAGCACGCCGAGGCGATCCGCCAGCAACTCGGCGAAATCGATCAAACCCTGGCCGGCTTCGTGCGCGGCCAGTCCATGGTCTGCCTGATCCTGGCGGTGTTCTACGCCACCGCGCTGTCGTTCGCCGGGCTCGACTTCGGCCTTTTGATCGGGCTGATCGCCGGGCTTCTGACCTTCATACCCTTCGTCGGCTCGGCGGTCGGCCTGGTCGCCTCGGTCGGCATGGCCCTGGTGCAATTCGACGACTGGCTGCGCATTGCCATCGTCGCGGCCATCTTCCTGGTCGGCCAAGCGGTCGAGGGCAACTACCTTACCCCGAAGCTGGTCGGCGACCGGGTCGGCCTGCACCCGGTCTGGGTGATCTTCGCCCTCTTGGCCGGCGGTTTCCTCTTTGGCTTCGTCGGCGTGCTGCTGGCGGTGCCGATCGCGGCGGTGATCGGGGTTTTGATCCGCTTCTTCTTCGATATCTATCTGGCCAGTCCGCTCTACAAAGGCAGTGGGGGAGCGAACAGCCCGTGATCCAACTGGCGCTCGACCTGGGACACCGCGCCGCGCTCGGCCGCGAGGACTTCTTGATCGCCCAACCCAACATGGTCGCGGTCGCCCTGATCGACCGCTGGCCCGCCTGGCCGGGGGCCGGGGTCGCGCTGTTCGGTCCGGCCGGTTGCGGCAAGTCCCACCTGGCCCAGGTGTGGCGCGCCGCCTCGAAGGCGCGGGAAGTCGATCCGGCGAAGCTGGAGGCCATGCCCCTGCCGGAGCTCATGGGCGAGCACAAGGCCTTCCTGCTCGACGGCCTGGGCGTCGCGCTGGACGACAATCCGGCGCGCCAGGAAGCCATGCTCCACCTCTACAACATGGCGCGCGAGCGTGGCGCCCACCTTATGGTCACCGACCGCCGGCCGCCGTCTCACTGGCACGTCGGGCTGCCCGATTTGGCCTCGCGCCTTTCGACCCTGCAGGCGATCGAGATGGGCCCGCCGGACGATGCGCTCCTGGGCGCGGTTCTGGTCAAGCTCTTCGCCGACCGCCAGCTCACGGTGAAGGGCAAGGTGATCTCTTATTTGCTGGCGCGCATGGAACGCTCCTTCGCCGCCGCCCGGCGCCTGGTCGCCGCCTGCGACAAAAAGGCGCTCGAGGGCAAGCAGAAGGTCACGACCGCCGTGGCGCGCCAGGCGCTCGAAGACGAGGAACAGGGAACGGGAGGATAGTCACGTGGATCTGGGATTGAAGGGAAAGAGCGCCATCGTCTGCGCGGCGAGCCGCGGCCTCGGCCGGGCCTGCGCCTGGTCGCTAGCCCGCGAGGGCGTCGCGGTGACCATCATCGCCCGGCGCGAAGAGGTGCTCGAGCAAGCCGCCAAGGAGATCCGCGAGGGCACCGGCGCTCAAGTGACCGCAATCGCCGACGACATCACCACGCCGGACGGCCGGGCCCGGGCGCTTGCCGCCTGTCCCGCGCCGGACATCCTGGTCAACAACGCCGGCGGGCCGCCGCCCGGCGACTTCCGGGACTGGACCCGGGACGACTGGATCAAGGCGCTGGACGCCAACATGCTGACCGCGATCGAGCTGATCAAGGCGACCGTCGACGGCATGATCGAGCGGCGCTTCGGGCGCGTCGTCAACATTACTTCCTCGGCGGTCAAGGCGCCGATCGACATCCTGGGCCTGTCGAACGGCGCGCGCGCGGGGCTCACCGGCTTCGTCGCCGGCATCGCCCGCAAGACGGTGCGCCACAACGTGACGATCAACAACCTGCTGCCCGGGCCCTTCGACACCGACCGCCTGACCGGCACGACCCGGGCCGAGGCCGAGAAGAGCGGCCGGCCATACGACGAGCTCTGGTCCGAGCGGGAGGCCAAGAACCCGGCCGGCCGCTTCGGCCAACCCGAGGAGTTCGGCGATGCCTGCGCTTATCTCTGCAGCGCCCAGGCCGGCTACATCACCGGCCAGAACTTGCTGATCGACGGCGGCGGCTACCCCGGCACCCTCTAGGGCGAGCGATCAATCGCCGCTCAGCGGTCGGCCAGCGCCTTGCGGTGGATCAGCCGGTCGACTTCGGCCTCGGCCTGGTCGAAGCGCTGGGCGACCTCTCGGCAGAAGGGGTTGTAGTGGAAGACGTCCTGGAACAGGGCGGTGTCCTGGCGCACGGACTCGACAGCGTCCATCAGGTAGCCGAAAGAGACCGAATCGACCTGGGTGCGCACGAATCCGCCGTGGGTGACGATCTGGCCCACGTAGTGGGTCAGGAACAGGGTCTCGGCGATCTGGCGGTCGTGCTCCTCGGGCGACATCTCGAGTACCACCAGGCCGTGGCCTTCCAGGGCCGCCTTGATCGCTTCGTAGGTCTCCGGCTCGAAGGTATGGTCACTCAGGACGATGCGCAGGCCTTCCAGCGTGCCGCCCTGCTTTTCGAAGCTGTAGGGCCCGAACATGGGATGGGTCGCCAAGTAGCGCAGCCCGTTGCCGTGGCGCTTCAGCACCTCGACCGTGTGCATCATCACCGTGGCGACGTCGACCAGGACGCTTTTTGGCCCCAACCGAGGGACGATCTCGGCGACCTTGGCCTCGAAATCGCGGATCGCGACCGCGGCGATCACCAGGTCCGACTTGCAGGTTTCCTCCAGGGAGAAGAAGCGCTCACTGTCCGGCTCGAAGCGGTGAGAGAAGACCTTTAGGTCAAGCCTCGGCGCGAACTTCTCAGCCAGCTCGGCCAGGAACTGGCCGAACTGTCCGTAGCCGACGATCCCGATGCTCTCGATTGCCATTGCCGCGGATTATTCTTCCGGCTCCAGCTCGACCAGCTCGACCGCGTTGTCCCGGGCGCCGAGCGCCAGGCGGCCGTGCTTGAGGGCGAGCGCATCCTCGCCGAAGATCTCCCGGCGCCAGCCGGCCAGCGCGCGCACCTCGGCCTTGTCGTCGGCCGCGATCTGCTCCAGATCGCTGCTGCTGGCGACCAGCTTGAGGGCCACGTCGTGCTCCTCGCACTTGGCGCGCAAAAGCACCTTCAAGAGATCGACCAGCGGCCCGAGGCCGTTCGGCAGCTCGCGCTGGGGCGGCGGCTCGGGCAGCGCCTCGTCGGGCAAGGCGAGCGCGTCGGCGATGGTCTTGAGCACCGCCTGGCCCTGGCGGCTGTCGGCGAACTTGCGCCCCAGGGAACGGGTGCGCGCCAGGTCCTGTGCGCTCTTCGGCCTGTGGGCGGCGATGTCGAGCACCTGGTCGTCGCGCAGCACCCGGCCGCGCGGCAAGTCGCGCGCCTGGGCCTCGCTTTCGCGCCAGGCGGCCAGCGCGCGCACCACCGCCAGGTGGCGTTTGTCCCGAGAGCGGGTCTTGAGCCGCTGCCAGGCCGCCTCGGGCCTGAGCTCGTAGGTCTCCGGGTCGGTCAGCACCGCCATCTCCTCGGTCAGCCAGTCGGCCCGCTCGCCCAGGCGCTTCTTGAGCTTGCGGTAAACCTTGCGCAGGTGGGTGACGTCGGCCAGCGCGTAGTCGATCTGGCGCTCGGTCAAGGGGCGCCTGGACCAGTCCGTAAAGCGCGAGGCCTTGTCGATGCGGGCGCCGGCGAGCTGGCGGGCGAGCGTCTCGTAGCCGACCGAATCGCCGAAGCCACAGACCATGGCGGCAACCTGGGTGTCGAAGATCGGCGCCGGCAGGCGGCCGATCAGGTGATAAAAGATCTCCAGATCCTGGCGCCCGGAATGAAACACCTTGAGGATCGTCTCGTCGCACAAGAGCGCGACCAGCGGGTCGATGTCGAGCCCCTCGGCCAAGGTATCCACCGCGACCGCCTCCTCGGGCCCGGCGATCTGAACCAGGCAGAGCTTGGGCCAATAGCTGTTGTCCCGGAGGAACTCGGTGTCGACCGTGACGAACTCGGTGTCTTCCTGACGGCGGCAAAAGGCGGCCAGAGACTCGCTGTCGGTAATCAGTGTCATGGCGCCGTCCTATACAGGCAAAGACCCGGGGACGAAAGGCCGGCGGTACGCTAGGCTCGCGGGAAACGGGGATCGGGAGAGGCGAAAATGGTCGGCATCGGCTGCTTGGCGCCGGTCATCCTGGCGGTGATCGGCGCTGCGATCGGTAAATTCGCGGGCGGCGCCGGCTGGGCCGCCTGGGGCTTCGGGATCGGCCTGGTGGTCGGCGGTGGAATTGCCGCGGCCACCTGGGCTGCGATCAAGCGTTACAAGGAGGACGACTAGGGCGGCGCCGCGCGCCCTGACTGGGCGGCGGCGCCGCTTGGCGAATGCGCGGCTTACTTGCTGCAGCGCACGGCGGCGGCCCAGCTGTAGTCCGCGTAAGCGATGTAGCGCCATTCCAGATAAAAGAACGAGGCGATCAGGGAGAAGGAGGAGACCGGCTTGCCGACCAGCCCGGAGGTCAGGCCGACCAGGGTCTTCTTTTTGCAGGCCGGATTGGGGCAGTCCGTGCCGTTGAGCTCGAGCCCGGCGTCGGTCTTGGCACGGCTCGGCACCAAGCCCTTGGCTTCGTTTATCGCGGCCTGACGCGAGGTCTTGTAGTTGGACCAGGCCCGGCCCTGGCCGCTGATCGGCGTGAAGGTCGGACAGGCCGGCGGCGGCGGGGGCGGCGCGGCGCAGGCGGCGATCAACTCGTTGAGCCCGAAAAGCGCCAAGTCGACCGCGTTGGTCAGCACTTCGCGGCCGCCGACCGCCCGGTAGAGGATGCCCATGTAGCGGCTCGAGAGGTAGAGCGGCTGGTTCGCCGCGCGCACCACCTCCCAGACGTTGAAGACCGGCCCCTCGGGGCTCGGCAGCCGGGAGGCCGGCTGGTCCCGCAAGTCCTGCCAGCTGCAGCCGCCGATGATGCGCGCGCCGCGCTGATCGACGTCGTCGACGCCGACCACGACGTACTCGCACAAGGTCGGGCCGTCGTAGAGAATGCGCTCCAGGTTCTGCGACGGCGTCTGGGGATCGTTGAGCAGACTGTCAACAGCTTCGGGGCTTGAAAGGTCGACGACTCGCACCTCTGGGTCGAAAGTCTTGACCGGATCGGAAGTGTCGTTGGTGGACATAATATTCCTCCGTTTGTTGGCGTCGGCGTGAAATGCGCCGGCTTGCACAAAGCTTTACGGAGGGGAATGTCGGCCCGGATCGTGACGGGCGTCACAGTCGGATAGGACCGAGGGCGAAAGTGTCGCTCACCTGCTACTCGCCCTATATAGTTGTTCGCGTAGAGAAGACTGAGAAGGGATCGGGAAGGATGGCCAACAGCGTCGTATTGATCCACGGGGCCTTCGCAGGGCCATGGACCATGGAGACCTTCGCGGGCAAATTTCGGGACCGCGGCTGGGACTGTCACACGCCGGCTTTACGCTTTCACGACGGCGATCCCAAAGCGGACCCGGATCCGGCCTTCGCCGAGACCAGCATCCTGGACTACACCGAAGACCTGGCAGAGTTCGTCGAGACACTGGAGTCTCCGCCGATCATCGGCGGTCACGCGGTCGGCGGCCTGATCGCCCAAAAGCTGGCGGCTAGGGGCCTGGCCCGCGGTCTTTTGCTGCTCAATTCAAATGTACCCTGGGGTCTCTTGCCGGCGACCGACGATCAACGGGCCGTCGCCAAGGGGCTGATGAGCGCAGGCGCATTTTGGCAGCAGCCCATGCGCGTAGAGTTCGACCTGATCGCCGACTATGCCCTGAACAAGCTGACGCCGGAGGCCCAGCGCGTGGTGTTCGAGCGGCTCGGCCCGGAGTCGGGCCGGGTCGTGTTCGAGATGTTCTTCTGGATGTTCGATGACGCCCGGGCGACCGAGGTCGACTTCGATCGGGTCGACTGCCCGGTGCTGGTGGTCACCGGTGCGGAGGATCGGGCCGTGCCCTCGGTGAGCGCCCGACAGATCGCCGACTGCTATGGCTCGCGCGCCAGCCTGCGCGAGGTGCCGGGCCGCGCCCATTTCATCACGCTCGAGCCCGGTTGGGAGCGGGTCGCAGAAGATTGCGCCGAATGGATGGCGGAGGTCTTCGGGACCTAGGCCCCGGGGAGGCTCAGCCGGCGGCCAGCGCCGCGAAGCCGCCGAGGCCCAGGTTGGTGAGCGCGCCGGTGATCAGCGCCACGAAGGTCAGCGACATTCCGGCGACCCTGATCGGGATCGTCTCCGGCTCCTGGCTGACCCCATAGGCATGGATCAGGCGGCCGGCGATCAGCGCCAGGCCAATGGCGTTGATCAGCCACCCAGAGGTGCCCTGAAGCTCGGCCAAGGCCATCAGCAGCAGGGCCAAGGGCACGTACTCGGCGAAATTGCCGTGCACTCGCTGGCAGCGCCGCAGATGGCTATCGCCACCGTCGCCCAGCGCCACCCCGGCGCCGCGCCGGGCCCGGATCACCCTAAAGCTCAAGGCGACGAAGATCAGGGTCGCGAGCCCGGCATAGATCGGCGTTATGGTCATGGTTCGTCTCCTGGATGTCGTTCGATCCGCGAATGAGATACGCAGCAGCGCCGGGCGCGGATCTTGCCACACGCTGTCCAGCCCCGGCACCCTTGACAAAGCCCGCCCGATCGGTCCTTTTGCCGGCCGTTCTCTTCCGTCCAAGTCTAGGTTTCTTCCCATGCATGCCTACCGCACCCACAGCTGTGGCGAGCTGCGCGCCTCCCATGCGGGCCAGACGGCGCGCCTGTCCGGCTGGGTCCACCGCAAGCGCGACCACGGCCAGCTGCTGTTCATCGACCTGCGCGACCACTATGGCCTGACACAGTGCGTTGTCGACGTCTCGAGTCCGCTCTTTCCCGAGCTCGAATCGATCCGGCCCGAGAGCGTCATCACCGTGACCGGCCCGGTGGTCGAGCGCGACGGCGAGACGGTCAATCCCAAGCTGCCGACCGGCCACGTGGAGCTTCGGGTCGAAGAGCTGACCGTGCAGTCCCGCGCCGAGCTGCTGCCGCTTCAGGTCAACGCCGAGGAGGATGCCGGCGAGGAGACCCGCCTGCGCTATCGCTATTTGGATCTGCGCCGGGAGCGCATGCAAAAGCGCATCCTGCTGCGCGCCCAGGTCATCGCCTCGATCCGCCGGCGCATGATCGAGCAGGGCTTCAACGAGTTCCAGACACCGATCTTGACCGCCAGCAGCCCCGAGGGCGCGCGCGACTACTTGGTGCCGAGCCGGATCCATCCGGGCAAGTTCTACGCGCTGCCCCAGGCGCCCCAGATGTTCAAGCAGCTGCTGATGGTCGCCGGCTTCGACCGCTACTTCCAGATCGCGCCCTGCTTCCGGGACGAGGACGCCCGGGCCGACCGCTCGCCGGGCGAGTTCTACCAGCTCGATTTCGAGATGAGCTTCGTCACCCAAGAGGACGTCTTTGCCGCGCTCGAGCCGGTCCTAGCAGGATTGTTCGAGGAGTTCGCCGAGGGCCGCACGGTTTCGCCGGCGCCGTTCCGAAGGATTCCCTTCGAGACCGCCATGCTGACCTACGGCACGGACAAGCCCGACCTGCGCAACCCGATCGAGATCGTCGACGTGACCGAAGCCTTCCGGGGCGGCGGCTTCAAGATCTTCGACCGGGTGATCGAAGGCGGCGGCGTGGTGCGCGCGATCCCGGCGCCCGGCGCCGGATCCCAGCCGCGTTCCTTCTTCGACAAGATGAACGACTGGGCGCGCGGCACCGGCGCCGCCGGCCTCGGCTACATCGTCTATGGCGCCGAGGGCCCACAGGGGCCGATCGCAAAGAACCTCAAGGCCGAGCGCAGCCAGGCGATCTTCGAGGCGGCCGGCCTGAAAGAGGGCGACGCGGTCTTCTTCGCCGCCGACAAGAAGAAACCGGCGGCGCGCTTCGCCGGCCTGGTGCGCGACAAGCTGGGCCAGGATCTGGAGCTGATCGCGACCGGCGGCTTCGAGTTTTGCTGGATCGTCGACTTCCCGATGTACGAGCAGGACGAGGAGACCGGCCTGATCGAGTTCAGCCACAACCCCTTCTCCATGCCCCAGGGCGGTCTGAAGGCGCTGGAGAGCGAGGACCCGCTGAGCCTCAAGGCCTTTCAATACGACATCGTGTGCAACGGCGTGGAGCTTTCCTCGGGCGCGATCCGGAACCATCTGCCCGAGGTCATGTACAAGGCCTTCGCGATCGCCGGCTACAGCGCGGCCGAGGTCGAGGAGCGCTTCGCCGGGCTCTTGAGCGCGCTCAAGTTCGGCGCGCCGCCCCACGGCGGCTCGGCGCCGGGCATCGACCGAATCGTCATGCTGCTGGCGGAGGAGCCCAATATCCGCGAGGTCGTCGCCTTCCCCATGAACCAGCGCGCCGAGGATCTGATGATGCAAGCCCCGGCCGAGGTGCCCGACGAGCGCCTGAAGGAGCTCTTCCTCAAGCTCGACCTGCCGCCGGAGGATTAGGTCGGCGCCTTGGTCCGATGCTGCTCGGTCCAGTCCAGGCAGGATTGCAGGAGCCGCAGGTACAGCTTTGGCGGATAGAATTCGTGGTCGGAGTCGGGGTAGCCCACCAGGTGGGCCTCGACACCAACCCGCTTTAGGGCGCGGTAGAACTCCCGCAGCTGAGAGAAGGGCACGTTCCCGTCTAGCAGCCCGCCTTGGATCAGGGTCGGGGTCTTCGCGTTCTTGACGTGGAAGATCGGCGAGCGGTCCAGGAACATCTGCAGGTGGTCAATGAAGCTGCCGCCCATGTACCAGCTGGTTTGAAAGTACTCGTTGGTCCCCTCCAGGCTGATGAAGTCGGTCTCTCCGGCGACCGGGCAGGCCGACTTGAAGCGGTCGCTTTGGGTGATGATCCAGCTGGTCAGGGTGCCGCCGTTGCTTTGGCCGATCAGAAAGAGCTGCTCGGGATCGGCAAGCCCTAGGTCGATGACGTGGTCGACGCCCGAGATGATGTCCTGGTAGTCCAGAACGCCGAAGTTGCCCACCAGCTCCTCGCTGAACTTGCGCCCGTAGCCGAGCGAGCCCCGATAGTTCACCCTTAGGACAAAGTAGCCCTTTGCCGAATAGGCCGCGGTCGCGAAGTACTTCATCAAGGGCAGGTACTCGTTGAAATCAGCGCCGTTTGGCCCGCCGTGGATCTGCACGACCAGGGGGTAGCGCTGGCCTTCGCCGTAGCTCTGGGGATAGGTCAGGAGGCCTTCGACCGGAGTGCCGTCGAGGGAGCGCCAATGGACCAGCTGGGTCTCGCCGATCGGCACAGTGGTGAAGGCCTGATTCTCCTTGGTAATTTTTTGCGGCGCAAAGCCCTCGAGGTCGCCGATGTAGACTTCCGGCGGCTTGTTGTAGCTTTGACCGACGATCGCGAGCTTATCGTTGTCCTTGTCGAGCGCGATGAAGGAGGAGACCAGGTAGGTGTTGACCCCCGGCACGTTCAGATCCTCGGGCGCGCCAAAGATCTTCGCCGGTGGGCGTCCGTCGATCGGCATCCGGTAAAAGGAAAAGGTCGCGCGGTCGTTCTCCACGTAGAAGAGGCTTTGGGAGTCCGCCGCCCATTGCCACGGAATGGGCGACTCGCTCTTGGTTTTCGGCAGCTGGACGGTCTTGCCGCCCGTGGCTGGGATTAGCTTGATGTCCCACAAAAAGGACCATTTGAAGGGGCCGGGGGCATTGACGAAGGCGATCCAATTGCCGTCCGGCGAGTACTTCGGGAAGTACTTCCAGTGCGCGTTGTCGGTGACGATCTTGGTGATGCCTCCGGCCTCCAGGTCCGCGATGGCGAGCTGCGCCTCGGTCCAGGAGTCCAAGCCCGGCGCCGCCTGATAGGCGAAGACGATCGCTTTGCCGTCCGGCGCCCAGTCGTAGACCCAGCCGCCGCCCCAGTCGCTCACGGTGAAGTCCTGGCCGGCGGTCAGGTTTCTAATAGCGCCGCCGTCCAGCGTCAGGAGCCAGAGGTGGGTCTTGTTGAAGACCGCCGGGTTCTCAACCACCGGCTCCTGATAGTCGGGATCCGCCATCACGAAGGCGATGGACCTGCCGTCCGGCGCCCACTTGAAGCTCGAGATGTCTTTCTTGGCATCGGTGAGCTGGCGCTTGTCGCCGCCGTCCGCGTCGACCGACCAGATGTTGGTTCGGCCGGACTGGGACGACAAATAGGCGACCCGCGTGCCATCCGGCGACCACTGGGGCCCGGCGTGGTGCGGGGCCGGCTCGAGCAGGGTCTGAAGCCTGTTGCCGTCCAGATCCGAGATTACGAACTCGGTGAGGTAGGCATCGTTCTCTAGATCAGTCGTGTTGATGCCGTAGAGCAGCGCCTTGCCGTCGGGTGAGAAGGACAGGTCGGAGAGCCGCTTGACCTTGAGGCTTAGCTCCGGCGTCCACTGCTGCTGCGCCTCGGCGGCTTGGGGGAGCAGGAGCACGAGTGCGAGCAGGAGAGAGTGGGATCTTCTGGCGAGCCGGCTACTATGCTTCGTCGCAGCCTCCGAAGACTTCGTTCCCAGATCGTCTCGACACCCCTGTGGCTCACAGGTCTCCATATCCATTCTCCTATCTCACGATTCATTGCGGACCGCACATCCAAGCGCGGCAGAAGGCTAGCACTGCAGGTTGTTGGGGGCGATTGGCAATTTAGCCGCTTGCAAGCCGCGTGCGTCGCGGCGAACCATGCGGGCAAATCAGAGGCCTGCCGCCGATTCGCCCGAACCGATGGCAAAACCGCCGCCTGTGCTGCACTTCGCGCGCGGAGATTTGAAGCCGCGAGTTCCAGCCCAGCTGCCGTCGGTATGATGTTGAGAGAATCAGTTTTAATTTATGCAAATAAAAAGGTTGTCAATATTTCTTACGATTTAGATTGAGGTTCAAATTCCGCCTCTGCGGCGCAAATCCAGACCCGGTTGGCGCTCCGTTGCATGGGGTCGTTCCAGGCAAAAGACGGAAGGGATACACCATTCCCCGGCAAACTCACAGGTTATCGAAAAAAACTCTTATATTTTGTAGGTGGTTATAGATCTAACCTTAAACAAAATATTATCTTTCTATGCCAAAGTAATATTCTAAAAAGGCTATTCGACCTTAGTGCCGGTCGAGACGGCGCGCGCCACGGGCCGCCGGGAGCCGTGCTCTTCACTGTCGATTGCCAAGGGGCCAGGCCTCTTCTAGACTCCCGGCCCTTGATTGATGCCACTGGACTGGGGGCTAGCTGACCATGTCGACACCTCTCGACAGGGGGTTCTTCGCGCCGGCCGATTGGGCCGTCAACGGCCGTTGCTGGATGGCCTGGCCGGCCCGCGAGGCGCTTTGGGGCGAAGGCCTCGAGGCGGCGCAGGACGACGTTGTCGAGCTGGCCACCGCGATTGCCGAGCACGAGCCGGTCACCGTGATCGCCGGGCCGGAGAACCTGGCCGAGGCCTCCTTGCGCTTCGGCGCCGGGATCTCCTGCGTGCCCATGGCGCTCGACGATTGCTGGCTGCGCGATGCCGGTCCGATCTTCCTGAGCAACGGCGCCGGCGCCTTGGCCGGACTCGACGGCGGCTTCACTGGCTGGGGCGGGCGGGTCATGCCGCACGAGCAGGACTCGGCCTTGGCCGCCGCTTGGCTCGCCGAGCACGAGATTGAGCGCTTTGCCGCCGGCCTCGCGCTCGAGGGCGGCGCGGTCTGCCTGGACGGCGAGGGAACGGTCCTGGCCAGCGAGGCCAGCCTGCTCGACCCCAAGCGCAACCCCGAGCCCGATACCCAGGCGATCGAGCAGGCCTTGAAAGCGGCCCTCGGCGCCGAGAAGGTGATCTGGCTGACCGGCCGCCTTGAAGGCGATCCGACCGGCGGGCGGGTCGACAACCTGGCCTGCTTCGCACGGCCGGGCGTGGTCCTGACCCAGGTGACCGACGAGCAGGACGACGCCAACCATCCGGTCCTGGCCGAGAACCTAGAGCGCCTGCGGGCTGCCAGCGACGCCAAGGGCCGACAGCTCGAGGTCGTCGAGATCGAGCAGCCGCGCGCCCAGGTACGTGAGGACGGCGGGCGGCTGGCGCTGTCCTACGTCAGCCTCTACCTGGCCAAGGGCGCGGTCCTGGTGCCGTCTTACGAGAAGGTCGGAGACGAGAAGGCCTTCGACATCATCGATCAGGCCTTCCCCGAGCACGAGGCGATCCAAGTCCCGATCCTCGGCTTGGCCGCCCAAGGCGCCGGCATCCGCGCGGTGACCCTCGGCCAGCCGGCGCCGCCGGAAGAAGGCGACGACTAAGCGAGTGCCAGGCGTCTCCTGCGATGCGCCAGAATGCAAAGCAGCGACATGCCATAGAACGCCATCGCCAAGAGCGTCATGGACTTAATGCCGGTCATCATTGTGGTGTACTCGAGCAAGCCGCCGACGACCGCTCCCAGGATGTTGGCGCCGATCGAGGCTCCGGCCACGCTCGAGTCGGCATAGGAGCGCGCAAAGATAATGCCTGCAAAGAAGACCGGCGACACGATCGCCAAGGCAACCAGGCCGGTCAGGAGCCACCCCTTGTCCAAGGTCGCCGACAGGTCCAGCGAATAGCTTAGGGCAAGGCTGGCGAAGAGGCCCAGATAGGCGATCCAGCGAAGATCGCGGCGGACCATCATCGTAGTCGCGTTCGCCAGGATGATCAGCGCCAGGACCAAGCCGATTGCCACGGCGGAAACGATCCAGGTCGTCCCATAGAGCAGCGCCAGCCGGTTGATGGCATAGACCTCCATCAAGAGGAAGCCGGCACCGAGGCAGAACATATGGCCCCGAAAGAAATTGACCATGCGAACCTCAAGGCCGCCGAACTTCAGGAACAAGACGGACACCAGGATCAGCACGGCAATGGCAACGGCGTAGGCCGCCGGGATGGTCTTTTCGGGCAGATAGAGAAACGGCCAATCGTCAACGGGCAGCACCTGCGCATTCATCTGGATGGAAGCGCCATCGACGAAGGGAGCGCCGACTTGGCAGGCGACGTGAATCTGCGTGCTGTGGATCAGAGTCAACTCAGCCTTGGAGCCGCACCCCGACTCCAGAAGTCCGGCGAAGCGTTGCTGGAGCCAGGGCTCGAGCGCGACGCCGGTAATGACGATCCAGCCGCCCGGCTTCACAAGGCGGGAGGCATCGCGAATGCTCTCGACGGTGAACACGTAGTTGTCCAAGCGAACGCTGGAACGACCAAGCTGCGTATGGGCATCGAGCGCGCCGAAGACGACCAGATCGTAGCTCTGGCTCTCAAGCTCGCGGAAGGCCTTGCGTGCGTCGTTGACGATGACGCGCACCCTGGGGTCGCTGTAGGGTTGGTTGGGGTGATAGCGTTGACCGAAGTTCACGATCGCCGGATCTATCTCGATGGCATCGACGCTCTTGGCGTTGGTCAAGAGCGCCAAGGCCACTTCGTTGCCGCTGCCGGCGCCGACGACCAGAACCCGATCGAGGTTCTCGCGCCCTTGGAAGGTCACATAGTATCTGGAGGTCTCAATCTCCTCCTGAGTCAATTCATCGAAGGGCCGCATCGTGCGCGCCCGCTGAAAGTACACGTCCGAGATCTGCAGGTTGTAGCCGTCGTTGAGTTTATGGCCGATGATCTTTTGATAGGGCGACCAAACGGTCTCGCCGACGCCGGGCCATACGGCGAAAACGCAGAACAGACCAATCGGCAAGAGGCTCAGCATCGAGCGCTGCCACGGTACGATGAGCGCCAGCCCCAGCAAGCCGAGCGCGATCCAGTAGATGGGAGGCGACCAGAGGTATCCGAGCCCGGCGAAGATGAGGATGCCTAGGAGGCTTCCGCAAATGTCGACCGTGTAGCCGCGAAGCCGATTCACCTGCTCGAGCGCATCGCCAAGAAACCGCCCGAGGTAGGAGAACAGCGTTGCGATCATGAGAAAGATCAGCACGATGACGATCGTCGTGTAGATCGTGGCCGATGCCTGGTTCGTGCGGCTGGCGGCATCGATCAGAGCGTCTCCAAGCATGAATTCCGTCGATGCGTTGGCGGCCAGCGCGCTCAACTTGTCGTCAAAGAACAACGCGATCTGACTGAGGGTGGCGAGCGTCGCGGCCAAGAGGAGGAAAAAGAACAACAGGTGGGCCTTCGTGCCATTGCTCCTGAAGCATCCCAGTCCCAAACCCAGAAAAGCGGCGATCAAGGGGATGTTCTTGTAGAATGAGAAGATCCTGACTTGCGACGCGGCATATCTGATCAAGACGATCTCGATGAACAAAATCGATATCGTGACGATAAGAAGCGCCAAGTAGGGTCTTTTGTTCAGTAACGAGTCCGAATTTTGAAAAACGGGCGTTTCGTCCGCAATAATATCCAGAACTCGTCTTCTGTTGAGTTGCGTGTAGAGCGCCAGAACAAAGAGCGCTGTTCCCACATAGAGCGAATTCCGCAGCTCCTGCTGCGAAGTCTCCAGTAGGCGGATCGGCGTGGCGGGATCCAACAGCAGACAAAGCGCCAAGCCGGCTGGAGCGATAGAGAGTAGAAGGCCTGAACGCGTGAAAAACCCAGCAGCTGCGCAACATGCTAAGAACCACAGCGCAGCCAGAAGTAGGTCCGACTCTTTCGCCAGACTTATCTGATCGAAGTCGCCGGCTCGAAGCTTAAGAAGCGGCACGAAGAGCAGAATGCCAGCAATGCAAACACAAAACAGAACCCAAGGAACAATCCTGCTAACTGTCATCGGCGCGCCGTCAAAGAGAAGATTGGTCCCAGATGAGTAAAAAGATCGCGCGTAAAGACTATCAAAGATGTATAGAACTGTAAATGAATATAAACTGAAGGTATCTCACCCAGAAGTGACAGGGGCCAAACCAAAGCGGCCCACCGATCAATCTCTGGGATGCTGACGAGCGGGATAGGGGAGTCGCGGGGGCGCCCTTGGGTCCCCTTTTAGATTGGCGCCGCGCCGTAGTCCGCGCGGGTCAGCTGATAGTGGTCGACCTGGGATTCGGCTTGGCCCTCGGCGAAGGCGTGGCGCACCCTCTGCTCCCTGTCGGCTGGGTCCTGCTTGGCGGCACTGAGACGCTCGCGGGCCGCTTCGAGCAGAGCCGCCTCGATCTCCGCGGGGTCGGCCACGCCGGTCGCGACCAACTGGCCGGCCTTGTAGGGCGCCTGGAACAAGAGCGCCAGGGGGTCCAGGCAGGGCCCTTCGCGCAGGCGCCAAATCTCGTAGTCGAGCACCTCCCTGGCGAGCGGCGGGTCGGTCATGAAGTCGCTGTAAGGCCGGGTGCCCACATACTTCATGCCGAGCTTGGCGGCGAGCGCCAGGGAGCCCGGATTGAGGCGCCGGAAGATCATCGCCGCGTAGGCGGGCCGGTCGGTTTCCCGGAAGTACCAATCGGTTGCCGCCCGGGCCGCCTCGCCGCCCAGGCCTTGGCCCCAGGCGGCGCGCGCCAGGCCGTAGAGGATCTCGGGGTCCTCGCCTTCGAAGTCAGGTTCGGCGAAACCGCACCAGCCGATGACACGGGCCTCGCCCGCGCGCCGCAGGGCCCAGACGCCGTAGCCCTCGCGCGCCCAGGCGCCGTTGTGCCATTGGATGCGCCGCTTGGCGCAGTCGAGCGCTTGGGCCGGGCTGGCGGCATTGGCGGTGATGTTGCGGGTCACCTCCGGGTCGGACAGCACCGCCGCCAGGTCCGGCGCGTCTGACTCCTGAAAGCGCGCGAAGGTCAGGCGCTGTGAGATCGGGGCATCGGGCAAGGCGGTCGCTCCTACAAGCTTTGGCCAAGGCACCATAACGGAGCGGCGATTGCTGTGGCGACTCATTCGGTGTTAGATCGGCCAGGCGAACGCTTGGGCGCGCCTTACGACCTGGACCAGTTGGCCAATGACCGAGACCCGCAGCGACCCTCTGTTCCAGCCCCTGGACATCAAGGGCCTCCGGCTCAAGAACCGTATCATGTCGACCAGCCACGCCTGCGGGCTCGGCGACGATAACCACATGCCGGGCGAGGCCTATCAGCGCTACCATCTGGAGAAAGCCAAGGGCGGCCTGGCGCTCACCATGTTTGGCGGCTCCTCCTACATCGACCGGGACTCGCTGTGGGCGAGCGGCCAGCTCAACATGGCCGACGACCGGGTTATCCCGCACCTGCGGCAATTCTCCGAGCGCATCCACGGGGCTGGCGCGGCGCTGATGATCCAGATCACCCACCTGGGCCGGCGCGCCGAGACCAACACCCAGAACTGGCTGCCGGCCATTGCGCCTTCCGTGGTGCGGGAGACCGGCCATCGGGCGATCCCGCGCGAGATGGACCGCCACGACATCGACCGTGTGGTGGCCGCCTTTGGCGCGGCCGCCCGGCGCGCCGAGGAAGGCGGGCTCGACGGTCTGGAGGCCATGGCCCATGGCCACTTGATCGGCCAGTTCCTCTCGCCGGTGACCAATCATCGAAGCGACGGCTTCGGCGGCAGCTTGGAGAACCGCTGCCGCTTCGGCCTGATGCTGCTTGAAGAGATTCGCCGCCGGGTCGGCGACGGCTTCCTGGTCGGCATGCGCCTGGGCATCGACGAAAGTGCGATCGGCGGCTCGGACTTCGAGGAGAGCTTGGCGATCGCTCGCCTCTTCGAGCGCCATGGCCTGCTCGATTTCCTCAACGTCAACTACGGGCGCATCGACACCGAGCTGGCGCTCGCCAACGAGTGCATGCCCGGCATGGCCATGCCGAGCGCGCCTTGGCTCGAGCGCGCCGGCGCCTTCAAGCGCGAAATCGGTCTGCCGGTCTTTCACGCCGCCAAGATCGCCGACATCGCCACCGCCCGCTATGCGATCCGCGAAGGGCTGCTGGACATGGTGGCGATGACCCGGGCCCACATCGCCGACCCTCACATCACCAACAAGATCGCCCGGGGCGAGGAGCATCGCATCCGCCCCTGCGTCGGCGCTTCCCACTGCATGGGCGAGCAGCGACCGACTTGTCTGCACAATCCGGCCTCGGGCCGCGAGCGCTTCTGGCCCCAATCGATCGCGCGCAGCGACGGGCCGCTCTACAAGGTCGTCGTGATCGGCGGCGGCCCGGCCGGGCTGGAGGCCGCGCGCATCTCGGCCGAACGCGGCCACACCGTCACCCTGCTGGAGGCCGCGGACGCCCTGGGCGGTCAGCTGCGCCTTGCCGAAAAGGGAAGCTGGCGCCGGGATCTGGCCAGCATCGTCGCTTGGCGGGTCGGCGAGCTGGAGGCGCTTGGCGTCGAGGTGCGTCTCAACTGCTATGCCGAGGCGGAGGACGTCGCCGCCCTGGCGCCCGACGTGGTGATCGTCGCGACCGGCGGCGTGCCCGACCCGGGAGGGATCGAAGGTGCCGAGCTTTGCACCAGCCCATGGGATGCGATCGGCGGCGGGATCCCGCTGGGCGAACGAGTCGTGGTCTACGACGGCACCGGCCGCCACACGGCGCCGATCGTGGCCGAGCGGGCGGCCCAGGCCGGCAAGGCGCTGACCTATGTCATGGTAGACGACCTGGTCGCCAAGGAGCTGGCCTACGCCGAGCGGGTGATCTGGAAGAAGCGCTTCGCCGAAGACGGTATCGTGCCGCTGGGCGACTACGGCTTGCGATCGGTCGAGCGCGCCGGCAACGCCTTGGCCGTCTCCTTCGTGCACGAGCTGACCAATGCGCCCCTACGTGTGACCGCGGACACGGTCGTGGTCGAGAACGGCACCCTGCCGGCCGACGGTATCTTTCACGCGCTGCGCGGGCGGTCGTCGAACGATGGCGTGACGGACCTGGATGCCTTTCTCGAGGGTCGGCCGCCGGAGGCCATGGAAGGCGACGGCTTCGCCCTCTTTCGCATCGGCGATGCCCAGTCGAGCCGCAACCTGGCGGCCGCCATGTTCGACGCCTTGCGGCTCTGCTGCCGGCTATGATCGCGGCACCCGCCATCACCGGCCTGGCCTGGGGCCGCATCGAGATCGATGGCCATCCGACCTTCAAGGACGCCAAGATCTGGCCCGGCGGCGCCCGGGCCTGGGACTGGCGTGAGACCGGGACTCACCACCAGCCAGGCATTCTGCCGCCCGACGTGAAGGAGCTGGTCGAGCGGGGCGCGACCACCGTCGTGCTCTCGCGCGGCGTTTGGCGGCGCCTTCAGGTCGCGCCCGAGACGCTCTCCTGGCTTGCCAACCACAATGTCGATGCGCGCATCCTGCAGACCGAGGAAGCGGTCAAGTGCTTCAACGAGCTGCGCGAGATCGTGCCGCTCGGCGGGCTCTTCCACACAACCTGCTAGGGTGCGCCGACCGGCAGAGCCTTCAGCGCAGGCAGAAGAAGTTCAGCTTGTTGCCGTCCGGGTCGCGAAAATAGCCGGCGTAGAACTCCAGGGTCTTGTTGGTCCGGGGACCGGGCGCGCCTTCGTCGCTGGCGCCAAGCGCCAGCGCCTTGGCATGGAGACGGTCGACCGCCGCCGGATCCTCGGCGCCGAGCGAGATCATCGATCCGTTGCCCACGCTCGCGGGGTTGCCGTCGGCGGGCTGGGCGACGCAGAAGAAGGGCGTGCCCTCGGCGCCCGCCCAGAGGATCACCCGGTCCAGCTCCATGACCCGCTTGCCGCCGACCTCGGCCAGCAGAGCGTCGTAGAATGCGGCGGAGGTCTCCAGGTCGTTGGTTCCGACGATGGTGTAGGCGATCATGGTTGTTTCCCTTCTTCCATTGGTATCTCTTGTTGTCTCTCGTCTTGCGGACTTTGGCGTCCTAGGGCGGCCCGGGCAGGCGGCCGCGTTTGAGCAGTTGGCGCCCATGGCCGAGCTCGAGGCCGGCGCGCAGGGCGACGGCGGTCATCACCAGGGCGCCGCCCGCCAAGGTCAGCGCGGCCGGCACCTCGCCGATGAAGAGCCAAACCCAAAGGGGTCCTAGCGAGAACTCGAGCAGCATGAAGAGCGTCACCTCGGCCGCCACCAGGTGGCGCGAGGCGATAATGAAGGTCCAGTTGGCGAAGCCCGAGAGCAGGCCGCCGTAGAGGAAGCAAAGCACCATGTCGTGCCACGAGATGCCTAGGTCGTCCCAGCGGGTGATCAGCGAGACCAGGGCGATCAGGGCCGCGGAGATCAGCAGGGTCGGCAGCATGTCGACACCCCGGTGGCGGCGCACGGTGACCGCGAAGCTGGAAAAGCAGATTGCGGTGGCCAGCGCCATGAGGTTGCCGTAGAGCGATTTCGCCTCGAAGCCCTCGAGTACCATGACACCGACCCCGGCCGAGGCGACCACCATGGTGATCAGGGTCGCGCGGGTCAGTCGCTCGCCCAGGAAAAGCCGCGCCAGGGCGGCCGTGATGAAGGGGATCGAGCTCAGGATGAAGAGCGTGTTGGCGACCGTCGTGGTGGTCAGGGCCTGCATGAAGCAGACGCCCGCGGCGCCCAGGATCACCCCGCCGAACAGACCGGGCCGGCCGATTCCACGCACTCGGGCAATGGTCTCGCCCCGGTACTGCACGACCAGCAGGACGCTGACCGCGCCGATCAGGGCGAGCGCCCTGTAGAAGTTGATCTGCAGGGCATCGGCGCCCTCCATGGCGCGCACCAGGACACCGCCGAAGGAGATCACCAATGAGCTGGCCACCATGAGCGCCATACCGAAGCCCCGGCGCTGGGTCTCCTGGCCGGCCGTGGGCAGGCCGGCCGCGCTGTCGTCCCGGGGGCTCATTTGGGCGCCTTGAGGCGGGCCAGCACAGCGTCGCAGGCTTCATTCCAAGGGCCGAAGGCGCTTGTCTCGCGCAGGTGCCTCAAGCCCAGCTCAGTGATCCCGCCGGGGGTCGCAAGGGTCTTGATCATGTCGTCGACCGGGCGCTCGGGCTCGGCCAGTATCATGCCGGCGGCGCCACGCAGAGTCTGGGCGACCAGGGCCCGGGCGGTCGCCTCGGGCAGGCCCTGGCGGGTAGCCCAATCGCTGGTCTCGGCGATCAGCGCGTGGATCCAGCCGTAATAGGCCGAGGGCACGCTGGCGACCTCGAAGCTGGCCTCGTCGGGCAGGGCAATGACCGGGCCGAGCGGTGCCAGCAGCGCGCGGACGTGGTGCAGGTCGGGGGTCAGGCAGGTCGGGCTCTCGCCGATCAGCGCCGAGGAGACCGGCAGGGCCCGGGCCAATGTCGCCGGCCCGGCCTCCAAGGCGGCGAGCGGCAGGCCCGCGCAGAGCGACACCAGGGTCTGCCCTTGGCGCCAGGTCAGCGCCGCGACCGCTTCGGCCGCCTGGCCCGGCCGGGTTGCCAGTAAGACCATGTCGCAGCGCTCGACCAGGTCCTGGTTGCTCTCCGCCACCGCGAGCCCGTGGCGCGCGGCGAGTGCAGCCGACTGCGCACGGCCGCGCGGCGAGAGCAGCAGGGCTTCAGGCTGAAGACCACGCAGCAGGCCGGGCACCAGGTAGCTGGCCAGATGGCCGACGCCGATCAGACCGACGGTGGTCATGGCCGTTGGGCCAGGGCGAGCAGGGGTGCCACCGCGTCCTCGACCTCGATGCAGACCACGGCGCCGGCCTCGGCCAGCTCACGGCCGACCTCGACCGGCAAGCTGGTGTTGGAGCCCTCGGGGATCTGGTTGAGTCGGCCGCCGATCAATAGCGGGCCCTCGAAACCGCGCGCCGCCAGCTCGCCCTTAAGCGCCAAGACAAAGGTCAGCGCGACCCCATTGTAGGTGCTGACCGCGATCAGGTCGGCCTGGCTGGCGAGCGCCTTGTCGGCCAGGTCGTCGGGGTCGCAGGAGACCCCACCCTCGATGACCTGGACCTCGAGGCCGCCCAAGACCCGCTCGACCAGCAGCTTGCCGTGCTCGTGCACGTCGGTGGTGGCGACCAGAGCCTTGAGGCCGGCCCGGGCAATGGGGCCGCGCTGCTCTTGCGGGATCACCGCCAGGCGCTCGGCGGCCATGCGGTCGAGCTCGGTGAAGGTGGTGGCCGGCACCCCCGGGCGGCGGCCGCCCGGTGCCTTGGGGTCCGCCGCGCCGGGCCCGAAGAGCGCTTCCAGGCGCCGAGCGCCGATACGCCGGAGCGCCAGCAGCAGCTCGAAGGGATCATCGGTGTCGTAGCCCAGCTCGTCTAAGCCATGGAGTACCCGGTCCCGGAACAGCTTGCCGTTCTCGACCAGCTGATCTGCGGTCCGGTCGACCGCCTCGACGTCGATCAGCGCCTCGTGGTCGCCCGCGTGGTCGACCAGGCGGGCGGCGAAAAGCTGGGCCTCGACGACCTCTTGGACGTCCGGGATGCGCTGGTTCTCGGTGATCGGCACCGGGTTGATGGCGTGACCGCTGGGTCGGGTGCGCTGGCCGACGATGTCCACCAGGAGGTAGCTGGCCAGGCTGGCGAAGTTGGCCGCGCCCTGGCCCCGGTAGCTCACCGTAGCGCCGTAGAGCATGGTGCCGGGGCCCTCGCCGGCCGCGGCCAGGGCCCGCTGAAAAGCCAGGCGCGCCGCCGGTTCGGTGAAGTGGTGGCCGTAGCAGTGGGCCAGCTTGGCGCCGATCAGCCGCTCGACGATGTGCTGCTCCAACAGCGCCGCGCCCAGGCAGCAGGCGAGATCCCCGAAGACCGCCGCGAAACCGTCGTCCAAGTTGGAGTGGACCAGCACCTCGGTCTCCTGGGCCGCGATCAGGCCGAGCGCCGTCACCGTCGCTTCGGTGGTTGCTACCTCGTCGTCCCAGCCGGGCAGGCGGAAGGTGAAATATTGGCCCAGATTGCCGATCGCGGTGCTGCCGGCGGCCAGGGCATACTGGGTGTTCTCCAAGGCCGCCGGGAAACCGAGCACGAAGTCGCCGAAGTGGGGCGCGACCGGGGCGGCCTCGGTCAGGCCGACAAAGGCCTCGGGGCCCTCGAGGATCATGCCGGTGCCGCGCAGGGCGCCCTTTCGCTGGGCCCGGGGCCAACCCATGGACCAGTCCAGGCATAGGCCGTAGCGGTCGACCCGGCAACCGGCGGCGTCGCACTGGGCATAGATGTCCCGGTAGGCGGCGCGGCTCTTGGCCGGGTCCCGATAGCCGATCTGGGCGTGCTGCATGATCTGCCCGGCGGCCGCCTGGCGGCGCTTGTAGGCCGCTTCGGAGGGCTCGCCGACCTCGTCCAGGAAGGCCGAAGGGCCGACGCTCCAATCGCGCGCCAGGGCGGCGCCGCGCGCCAGCAGATCCTGGCTCGCGGGCAGCTCGGCTTTGGGCAGAATCCTGGCGCGGGCGATCTCGTCCATCTCGGCCTAGCGAAGGGGGTGATCCGGAAGGGGCATCCTGGACCAGGGCCGGGGACTCTGTCCAGCGGGCCTTGGATGGAGACGGGTGCGAGCCATGTCGATCACGAATTGCTGCAATGCGGTAACATATTGGAAATTGGCCTTGTCCCGCTCATAGCAATGGCTATATACGACGCTGGGAACAGGTTCTGTGTCGCGGCGTCGCTCGAAAAGCGGCGCCGCGCATCTGTTAGGAGGGAAACGCGGCCATGCGCCAGTCGGTTCTACACACCCTGAAAAGCTTCCTCGCCGGGCGCGGCCTGATCGCCGCCTTGGTGCTTCTGCCGTTCGTTCTGGTCCAGGCGCCGGCTTCGGCCCAGAACCAGGAGCAACTGGCCTATGGCCAGAACAATGTGCTGGTGATCAACCTGACGGTCGACCAGGTGCGCAACGGCGAAGGCTGGATCACGGTTCAGCTCTACGACGACCAGGCCGACAACTTCCTAAGCCGCAAGGGCCGCATCAAGCAGATCCGGGTTAATGCCGAGGCGGGCGCCACCAAGGTGCAGCTCGAGGCACCCGGGCCGGGCACCTACGCGATCGTGCTGTACCATGACGAGAATGCCAACACCGACATGGACACCACCTTCATCGGCTATCCCAAGGAAGGCTTCGGCTTCTCCAACAACCCGAAGCTGTTCCTCGCCCCGCCGTCCCACGACCAGGCCGCCTTCGAGGTCGCCGAGGCCGGCGCCGAGGTGGAGATTAAGATCACCTATCCGTGAGACGGGCGGCGTCGTGTGGAGCGCCGATTGCACCACCGAGAGTCAGCTCCGGCGGCCGCTCGGCCTGGTCTGAGTAGATCATCTGTTATGCCTGAGCGCCGGCCAAGGTCCCAGAAGGTGGACCGTCAGTATCTCTAAAGTGAATGCACGCGGGGTCAGCGGGAAGGTCCAGTGAAATCGCCAAAATAGATAGACGCGCGCATTTGCGACCCAATTTAGGCCCCTAAATTTCCAGGTCTTCAATCAAGTGTAGCGACATCGGCTTGTTTCCTCGGCTGGCGACTTTTAGATAGTGGCCTAGCAAATAGGAGACCCTAGCCGATGAATGCTCGATCTAATTCTGGCTCGTCACCGTTGCTTCTCATCGAGAATCAGCTCTGCTTTGCGCTCTATACGACCTCGAGAGCGATTACCAAGCAGTATTCCATCCTGCTCAAGGACCTGGGAGTCACCTACCCGCAATACCTGGCGCTATTAGTGCTATGGGAGCGGGACGGTCTCTTGGTCCAGGAGATCGCAAGAGCACTTGAGCTCGACGGGGCGACCGCGACACCGATTTTGCAGAGAATGGAAAAACTCGGCTTGGTGACGCGCAAAAGAAGCGCTGAAGATGAACGAAGGGTTCAGGTTTACCTCACACAGAAAGGGAGGAGCCTCTACGACAGGGCATTAGAGGTGCCATATGAATTGGGCCGCGCGACGGGCCTAAACGAACAGATCGCCAAGCGCATAATCAAGCAGATGAACACAATCAAAAAGCATTTGGCGGCACAGAACCGAAACGCTGCTGGTCTCTAAGTTTGCTAGGCTTCTGGCTCGCGCAGCTCCATCGCGACTGCGCAGATACAGGCGCTAGATCACGGCGATGCGCAACTCACGGCAATGTTATCTCATAATGATTAGTGTACTAAATAATAGCTTCCTAAATTATAGCCTTCCAATAATACTGATTAAGGCTATCCAACATGAAACATCTACGCTCCGTGCTACTGGCCGTATCCGTGGTGGCTGCGGCGTTGTCTATGGGCGCTTCGGCCCAAGCGGCCGATAGCGCCAGGACGATCGTTCTCGTCCACGGCGCCTTTGCCGATGGATCGTCCTGGAACAAGGTGATCCCGATACTGCAGGACAAAGGGCTGAATGTGATTTCTGTTCAGAACCCGCTCACGTCTCTATCCGACGATGTCGCCTTTACGCTGCGCGAACTCGAAATGGCCGAGGGGCCGGTCGTTCTTGTCGGTCACTCCTGGGGCGGCGTCGTGATCACTGAGGCCGGTGCTCATGATAAAGTGAGATCATTGGTCTACGTCTCCGCCTTCGCGCCAAAAGAGGGCGAACACATCCATGACATCCTGGATGACGCTCATAAGGTCAAAAAAATCCCGAAGGTTGACGGATTCAAGAGCCCGATCGTCGACGAAGCCGGTTTCATTCGCTTGTCGGAGGACACTATCGTGACCTACTTCGCCGACGATATCCCCGATTCCGATGCCAAACTCATCGCGGCCGGTCAGGGCAAACTGCAAAAGGACGCGCTGGATCAGGCGCCGAAGGTGGCCGCCTGGGAGACAAAACCGAGCTGGTATATCGTTTCTACTAAGGACCAAATGATCGCACCCGAGGTGATGCGTTTGGAGGCTCGGAAGATTGGTGCGAACACGACCGAGCTTCCGACGAGCCACGTGTCGATGCTCTCGCAGCCGCAAGAGGTGGCCGAGGTCATTCTCGAGGCGGCTGGGATGAACTGAGCCTATCGGGCGGCGGCATTGGGCGGCACTGGGCGGAGTCAAAGGAGGCTTTCCGGTGACCGGGGACGGGCTTGGCGATGAGACTCTGTCAACTGTCGCCCACACCGACGGCGGCCGCCGACAGCGGCCTGGACGCCAGCGTCATTGGGGTGCCGACCGAGGGCTTAGGTTACTCCGGAATCACAAAACTGTTCCTGGCCCCGCCGTCCCAACAAGAGACCGCCGTCCAGGTCGAAGAGGCAAGCGCCGAGCTGGAGACCAATGTCACATGTCCATCAGGAGCGACCAAGTTTGCCCTGGCCGACCTCACCCGGAGCAGAGTCGTTTCGGGCAGCCGACTATGGTAAAGTTATGTATCGACTGACGCTGCGCGTTTCGGTGCGCGGGCGCGGGCACACGAAGGTTGGTCCATGGCGCTCAGGTACCTGACGATCGGGGTTGCGCTTCTTTGGGGTGCCGCTGCCTCGGCTGGCTCCCAAGAGGATGCCTTCTGGGATCACCTCAAGGAGACGGCGCCGGCATGCGCCCACTTCGCCGCCAAGCACAATGACCTGACCCGGCGCGCCGAGGCGGCCTTCAAGGCGGGCGACGTGGCGGGCGGCAATGCCTTGAGCGCCCAGCGGATCCAAAACGATGAGCAGGCGTGGGACTGTGTGCAGAGCGCAAGGCAGTCGACGGACGGCTCGAAGGGCCTCACGCGCAAGACCGGGACCTCCGGGTCCGGCGGCATTGGAAAGGTGCCCGATTCCATCGGCGGATTAGGCACGCTCGGCCAAAATGTCGGCTGTGGCTGCGGCGTCGGCGGCGGCCAGGGCGGGCTCGGGGGTGGTGGCGGCATCGGCTCCGGCTCGGGCTGCGGCTGCGGCGGCGGTGTGGGCGGCCTCGGCGGGCTCGGCGGCGCTTCCTGGGCGACCCGGCTCAAGCGGGCGCTGACGCCGCATCTCGGCGGCGGGGTCGGGTCGCCGGGCCGCGCCGGCGGTGGGCCGGCGGCCGGCGCCTGCGGCTGTGGCGGGGGACAGCTGGGTGGGCTTCAAGGCTTCTATCCCTTTGGTGGCGCGGCGCCCGCTGGTGAGCCGCCCAGCTATGTGGCCCATGCCTCCTGCGACAGCCAGGCGTTGCGCGACGCCGGCATGGAGGTCGCTGCGCCCGTGCCGGGTCGGGAGGGCAAGGAGTGCTTTTGGGCCGAGGGTGCGAAGTCGCTCGACGCCGAGGAGCTCCGCCAGCTCCAGCTCGAGGCCCGGCGCACGGCCGCCAAACGGGCGCAAAACTGCCGCTGCGCGGCCGGCGCCATCGAGGATCTGACGAGACAGACCAACAAGAACGCCGCCCAATCCGGAACGGGCGTGCAAAAGCAGATCGACGGGGTGCTCCGCGACTAGGGCGCTTAGCTGCGCTCGGGAAAGACCTGCTCCACGAGCCGCATCTCCTTCGGCGCGGGTCCCTCCGTCGGGCCGGGGTTGGCTTCGCAAAATTGCTGATCCGGGCCGTTGAAAAGCACCGAGAGTCGGGTCCAGGAGAAGGCGCCGGAGCGGTTGTAGGCGTTCATCTCGCCGAGCAGCTCGCCGCTCTCGGGGTCGAGGATGCCGAGCTCCTCGGCGACAATGCCATAGCCGTGGTGCTTGCCGTCGGCCTCCCAATCTTGGGGGGCGATCAGGTAGCGTGCCGAAAAGGCCTCGATCGGCTCGACCTCGACGCAGGTGGTTTCATCGGCCTGCCAATGGGGCGCTTCGCAGCTTGCCCAGCCGTTGGGAACGCGGCTCAGGCGGATGCGGCCCGGCGCCGGCTGCGTGGGACTATTTGGCAGGTAGAAGTTTCGGCCCGGCGGCAGCTCCATCTCTAGGGCTTCGAAGCGATCCAGCAAAGCCAGGCAGAAGGAGTCGCAAATCGACTGGCCGTAGCGCACGGTCTTGACGTCGTCCACGGTCTGATAGGTTCTGATCCCGGCCTTGCCCTCGCACAGGCGGTGGTAGGCGATGTTGCCCAATGGAATGTCGACCAGGAGGATACCGGCGAAAATGAAAGCGGTGGCAATTGCCAGGCGCCGGTTCCTGGACTTTCTATAGACGAAACGGACGAGCAGGAAGGCAGCGGCGACAAGGGCCAAGAGGTAGACGACGAAGCCCAGCACCGCCAGGACGTAGAATAGGGTCAGGCCTGCCTCTTGACCCATGAGGGCTGCGTCCTTTTTGACCGCCCGGCCGACCGCCGCGGCCGGGCCCGATCCCCGATCAGTCGCCCAGCGACTTGACGATGTCCTCGCACATCTTCTTGGCGTCGGCCAGGAGCATGCGCGTCTTGTCCATGTAGAACAGCGGATTGTCGATGCCGGCGTAACCCGAGCCCATGGAGCGCTTGACGAACAGCACGTTCTGGCACTCGTCCACGTTCAACACCGGCATGCCGTAGATCGGCGAGGTCTTGTCGGTCTTGGCGACCGGGTTGGTGACGTCGTTGGCGCCGATCACGAAGGCGACGTCGGCGCCGGCGAAGTCCCGGTTGATCTCGTCCATCTCGAAGACCTCGTCGTAAGGCACGTTGGCCTCGGCGAGCAGCACGTTCATGTGGCCCGGCATGCGCCCGGCCACCGGATGGATCGCGTAGATTACCTCGACGCCTTCCTCCTTGAGGAGGTCGGACATCTCGCGCAGGGCGTGCTGGGCTTGGGCGACCGCCATGCCGTAGCCCGGCACGATGATCACCTTGTCGGCGTTCTTCATCATGAAGGCGGCGTCCTCGGCCGAGCCGGTCTGGTGGGTGCGGTCGTAGTCGACCGCGCCGCCGGACGCCTGCTCACCGCCGAAGCCGCCCAGGATGACCGAGAAGAACGAGCGGTTCATGCCCTTGCACATGATGTAGCTGAGGATCGCGCCCGACGAGCCGACCAGGGAGCCGGCGATGATCAGCAGGCTGTTCTCCAAGGTGAATCCGATACCGGCCGCCGCCCAGCCGGAATAGCTGTTGAGCATGGAGATCACGACCGGCATGTCGGCACCGCCGATCGGGATGATGATCAGGATACCGAGCGCGAGCGTGATGATAACGATCAGCCAGAAGGCCGTCTGGGACTGCCCGGCGCACAGCCAGATCACCAGGAGCACGGTCAGGATGCCGAGCGCCAGGTTGAGCCAGTGCTGCATTGGAAAGACGATCGGCCGGCCGCTCATGATGCCCTGGAGCTTCATGAAGGCGATGATCGAGCCGGTGAAGGTGATCGCGCCGATCGCGACGCCGACCGACATCTCGATCAGCGAGTTCAGCTTGATCGCCCCGAAGCTGCCGATGCCGTAGGCGCTCGGGTTGTAGAAGGCGGCAATCGCCACGAAGACCGCGGCCAGACCGACCAGCGAGTGGAAGGCGGCGACCAGCTGGGGCAGGGCGGTCATCTGAACCCGGGTCGCGATGAACGCGCCGATCGCGCCGCCCAGCACCATGCCGGCCAGGATGGTCAGGATGTTGATGTTGAGGCTCGGCAGCGCCAGCAGCGTGGTGACGATCGCGATCGCCATGCCGGCCATGCCGAAGAAGTTGCCGCGCCGGCTGGTCTCCGGGTGCGACAGCCCCTTGAGCGCCAGGATAAAGCAGACCGAAGCGACAAGATAGAAGAGGGCGGCCCAATTGGCGTCCATGTTCTGCGGCCTCCCCTAGCGCTTCTTCTTTTTGAACATCGACAGCATTCGGTGGGTCACCAGAAAGCCGCCGACGATGTTGATGCTGGCGAGCGTGACCGCCAGGAAGCCCATGATGTCGCTCACCAGGCTGCCGCCCGAGCCGGCCGCGATCAGGCCGCCGACGATGATCACCGAGGAGATCGCGTTGGTGACGCCCATGAGCGGCGAGTGCAGGGCCGGGGTGACGCTCCAGACCACGTGGTAGCCGACGAAAACCGCCAGCACCAAGACGGTCAGGCCGATCACCAGGGGCGAGACGCCGACGTGGACGGCCGTCTCGCCGGCGATACGGAAGGCGTCGGCGCCCAAGGCCTCGACGTCGCTTGCCAGCTCGCGCGCCTGGTCGCCCAACTCCTGGGCGCGCTGGGTAAAGGCTTGGGGCGTCAGCTCGCTCATGCCTCGCTCTCCTTGTCGCTCTTGTCGGCCTGATCGCTCTCCCCGGCCTCCGGCTTCGGCTCTTCGGACTTGGCCGGCGCGGCCTTCTTCTTGGCGGGCGCTTTCTTGGCCGGCGCCTTCTTGGGCGCCTCCTCGGCCTCCTCCTTATCCGCCTCGACCGATGCCAGCATGGGGTGGACGATCTTGCCGCCCTGGGTCACCAGGGTGCCCTTGATGATCTCGTCCTCCAGATCGATGGAAAGCGCCTTGCTCTCCTTGTCGATCATCAGCTGCGCGAAGTTGAGCACGTTGCGGGCGTAAAGCTGGCTGGTGTCGGTTGCCAGGCGGCTCGGCATGTTCTCATGGCCGAGGATCTTGACGCCGTGCTTGGTGACCACCTTGCCGGCTTGGCTGAGCGCGCAGTTGCCGCCGGTCTCGACCGCCAGGTCGACGATCACCGAGCCTTGGCGCATGGATTTCACCATGGCCTCGTCGATCAGCTTTGGCGCCGGGCGGCCGGGGATCAGGGCGGTGGTGATCACGATGTCCATCTTGGCGATGGTCGACGCTGTCAGCTCGGCCTGCTTCTTCTTGTAGGCGTCGCTCATCTCCTTGGCGTAGCCGCCGGCGGTCTCGGCCTGTTTGAACTCCTCGTCCTCGACCGCGACGAACTTGCCGCCGAGAGACTCCACCTGCTCCTTGGCGGCCGGCCGCACGTCGGTCGCGTGGACCACGCCGCCCAGGCGCCGGGCGGTCGCGATCGCCTGGAGGCCGGCGACGCCGGCGCCCATGACCAGCACCTGAGCCGGCGCGATCTTGCCGGCCGCGGTCATCATCAGGGGGAAAGCCCGGCCGAACTCGGCGGCCGCGTCCAGCACCGCCTTATAGCCGGCCAGGTTGGCCTGGCTCGAGAGCACGTCCATGGACTGCGCCCGGGTGATGCGCGGCATGAGGTCCATGGCAAAGGACTGGACGCCGGCCTTGGCAAGCGCCTTGACGTCGGCCGTGGCGCGCAGGGGATCAAGGATCGCAATCAGCACCTGGTCCTTGGCCAAGTGTTTGCGCTCGGCCGCCTCGGGGCTGCGCACCTTGAGCACCATCTGGGCGCCCTTGATGGCGCTTGCGGCGTCCATGGCGATGGTCGCGCCGACGTCCTTGTAGGCGTCATCCGCCAAAGCGGCACCGGCGCCGGCGCCCTTCTCGACCGCGACCTCGCAGCCCAGCTGGACCAGCTTCTTGACCGTCTCGGGCGAGGCCGCGACCCGCAGCTCCCCGGCACGCCGCTCCTTCGGAATGGCGATCCTCATGGCAAGGTTCGTCTCCGTTCGTTCGAAATGTGGGCTGTCCCCTGGAAGACAGGGCCGTAAAATAGCGACTAGCGCCGGTTTGCCAAGGGATTAATGGTCGGTTCTAGGCAAGATCCGCGGCTTTCAGCGCCTTGGCCTGACGCTTGGCCAAGGCGGCTTCGTCGAAGTCGTCGATCAGCTCGTGGAACAGGCGGTGCCAGTTGATCTCGGCCTTCAAATGCATGAAGACCGAGCCGAGTCCGATCGCGGCCCGGTCCATCAGTACGAACTCCCGCGGCGGCTTGACCCCGCCCAGGCGGCGCAGCTCTTTGTGGACCCGCCCGGCGACGGTGGCGCCGTAAAATCCGCTCTCGCCTTCTAGGATCGGCTGGGGCTTGTCCTCGAGCAAAGGCGCATAGAGAAACTCGGCCCAGATGTTGAGCGCGTCCAGGAGATCCTTGGTCATCTCGGTGAAGCCCCAGGTCTCGTAGGCGTGCACCGCCAGATCGCTGTCATTGTCTTTGAGCGCCTTGTAGAGCTCGATCACCCCGCGCACGAAGGACGGCGGAAAGATCCGGATGCAGCCGAAGTCGAGCAGGTTGACCCGGCCCTCGGGGGTGAAGGTGTAGTTGCCCAGGTGTGGGTCGCCGTGGATCACGCCGTAGTCGTAGAACGGCACGTACCAGGCCCGGAACATGTTCAGGGCAATGCGGTTGCGGGTCTCCAGATCAACCTCGCCGGCAATCCGCTCCATGAGCGGTGCGCCCTCCAGCCAGGTCATGGTCAGGAGGCGCTTGGTCGAGAGCCCATCGATGGTCTCGGGCATGGCAACACCTGACTCCTTGGCCAGCATGGACCGGTAGAGCACCATGTGAGCGGCTTCGCGTTCGTAGTCGAGCTCTTCGCGCAGGCGTTCGGCGAGCTCGGCGTAGATGTTCTCCGGATCGATCGCCTTGTCGTAGCGCTTGTAGATCGTGAAGGCGAGCTTGAGCTGCTGGAGGTCGGCGGCGACGGTCGATTCCATGTCCGGGTACTGCAGCTTGCAGGCCAGCTGGCGGCCGTCCTGGTCGGTCGCCCGGTGGACCTGGCCGAGCGAGGCGGCGGCCGCGGCCGAGCGCTCGAAGCTGCCGAACTGCTTGAGCCAGCCGGGACCCAGTTCGCTGCGCATGCGGCGCTTGACGAAGGGCCAGCCCATGGAGGGCGCGTTGGACTGCAGCTGGCGCAGCTCCTCGGCGTACTCTCGCGGCAGGCCGTCGGGGATGGTCGCCAGGATTTGGGCCGCCTTCATCAAGGGGCCCTTGAGGTTGCCGAGCACCTGTTTCAGCTCGGCCGAATGCTCTCCGCGATCGAGCGAGCGGCCCAGATAGCGCGCGCCGGCCAGCTGGGCCGCCAGCCCGCCGACCGAGCTGCCGACCCGGGCGTAGCGCTTGACCCGCCCGCCGAGGGTCGAATCCTCGCTTCCAAAGTCGTCATCCGTCATGGCCAAGAACATGGTGGAGGGGGGCAGGGATGTCTAGGGAGCCTTACGCGACCGTGTGCCGATCGGATCACTGTTATGGCTCCGCCTTTCCCTTTGCCGCCACGGCTTCCAGCGCGTCGCCATCCAAGCGGAAGTACACCTTCTCCTCCTCGCGCCGGGCGCCCAGGCGGTCGTAGAAGGCGAGCGCCCGGGGGTTGGTGGTCTCTGCCGTCCAGTCGACCCGGCTGCAGTTACGCGCCAGGGCGATCCGGGCCAGTTCCTGGAGGATCTTGGGGCCGATGCCCTGGCTGCGGGCCGCGGAATGGACGTAGAGATCCTTCAGGGTCAACTGGCCGCCGAGCGTCGGTCCGGGATGGTTGACCGAGAATGTGGCGAAGCCCAGCGTCCGGCCGTCCGATTCCGCGAGCAGAATCTCGCAGGCCGTACCGGCAGTCATCACGGTTTCTTCCACATAGCGCGCGACCGCCTCGGGATCCCGGGCGCCCGGGCCGTAGTAATGAACGTAGAGGTCTTTCAGGATCTCGGTGAAGATCGGCCCGTCGGCGGAGTTCGCAAAGCGAAAATGAAGCGTCATGGCGCTAGAACCGCTCGGCGCTGAAGGGGGCCGGGTCGAGGCCCGGATCGCGCTGGGCCGCTAGGTCGGCGATGATGCGGCCGGTCACCGGACCCTGGGTCATGCCAAGGTGGCCATGGCCGAAGGCGAAGAAGACGCCCGGGTGGCGCGCGCTCGGGCCGATCACTGGCAGGGAGTCGGGAAAGGAGGGGCGCCGGCCCAGCCAGACGCTCTGCTCCTCGGCCTCCAAGCTCGGCAGCATGCGCTTTGCCTGGGGGATAAGGGAGCGTATGCGCCGGTAGTCGGGCGGCGCATCGACCCCGGCGAACTCGTCCTGGCTGGCAATCCGGATGCCGCCTTCCTGGGGCGAGAGGCAGAAGCTCAGCTCGCCGTGCACCGTTGGCCGGCGCAGGCCCGGCTCGGCCGGCGGCAGCATCAAATGGTAGCCGCGTTCGGTGTCCAGCGGCAGGGGCGCGCCGAGCTGCTTGGCGAGGCCGCGCGACCAGGCGCCGGCCGCCAGCACGATGATCTCCGCGTCCAGAGCCTCGTGCGTGGTGCGCACGCGGTAGGGCCGTTCAGCCAAATCGAAGCCGGTTGCCTCGGCCTGCAGCACCGCACCACCACCGGCCGAGAAGGCCGCCGCCAACTGGCCGGTCATGCGCCCCGGGTTGACCACCAAATCGCAGTCGGGCTGAAAGAATCCGTGCTTGAAGATCGGCGCCAGGCCCGGCTCGAGCTGGCGGATCTCGTCGGCGTTCAGCACCTCGAACTTTTGGTCGCGCTTGGCCATGAGGGCGCGTTCGGGCGCGCTCCTGCCGAAGCCTTTGTCGGTTTCGTAGACCTTGAACCAGCCGACCGGCCGCAGCATCTCCTCGGCGCCGGCCAGGCGGGCCAGATCATGCCAGGCGGCGATCACCCCCGTGTTGAGCGCGCAGAGCGCGTCGGAGATCTCCTCGACCCGCTTGCTGCGGCCGGCTATGAGCGCGCGCAGGAACCAGGGTGCGATCTTCGGCAAGTAGCGCCAGCGCACGACCATCGGCCCGAGCGGATCGAGCAGCAGCTTGTGCAGTTGCTTCCAGGTGTCCGGCATAACGACCGGGGCGCTCGCCGTCGCGACGATGCCACCGGCATTGCCGAAGGAGGTCGCCGTGCCGGGCTCGCGCGGGTCGATTAGGGTGACCTGGTGGCCGTCCCTCTGCAGATAGAGCGCGCAGGACAGACCGACGATGCCGGCGCCGATGACGACGGCCTTGGCCATGTCACGAAGCGCGCGCCAGGAAGGCGCCGGGCGTGGCGCCGCTGTGGGCGCCGTCGCGCCACACCGGGGTGCCGTTGACCAGAACCAGCACGATGCCCTCTGCCGTCTGCTTGGGTTGCTCGAAGGTCGCCCGGTCGCGCACGCTGGCCGGATCGAAGATCACGATGTCGGCGAAATGGCCGGGCGCCAGCGTGCCGCGATCCTTAAGCCCGAAGGTTTGGGCGGTCAGCCCGGTCATACGGTGCACCGCCTCTTCCAAACTCAGGACCCCCCGCTCGCGCACATAGCGGGCGAGCACCCGTGGAAAGGTGCCCCAAAGGCGTGGGTGGGGATGGGGCGCGCCCGGCAGACCGTCGGAGCCGATCATAGTGCGCGAGTAGGCTATGATCCGCTCTATGTCGGCCTCGTCCATGGACCAGTAGATCGCCCCGGCGGGGTGTAAGCGATCGACCGCCTCGTGTTCCGAGCAGCCCCACTCGGCGGCGATCTCGGCCAGGTGCCGGCCGGCGGCCTCGGGGTGCGGGTCTGAGTAGGTCACCATGACGTCGTCGGCCTCGACCATGTACTCGGCCATCAGCACGGTGGACGATGCGGTGTAGGGATAGACGTCGAGCGCGACTGCCTGGCTTTGGGCCGCCGCCTCGATCGCCGCCAGGGTCTCCGTGCTGCGTCCCCAGTTGGAGGTGCCCGAGCATTTGTGATGGGAGATCACCACCGCTGTTTCGGCGCGCCGGCCGATCTCCAGGGTCTCCTCGACCGCTGCCAGCACCTGGTCGCTCTCGTCTCGCATGTGGGAGCAGAAAAGGGCGCCCACCTTGCCTTTCATGTGCTTGGCGATGCCGATCAGCTCGTCGGTCGTGGCGTCCCAGCAATTTGGATAACCCAGACCGGTGGAGAGACCCAGGCTGCCCTGGTCGAGGGCGGCGGCCAGGCGTTGGCCCATGTCGTCGATCTCGGCCCCGTTGGCCGCCCGCTCCAGGTCCTCGCCCATGGCCGCGACCCGTAGATTGCCGTGGCCGGTTAGGAGCCCGATGTTGAGCGCCGGCGGGGTCCGTTCCAGCGCTTGGGCATAGCCTTCGATGGTCGGAAAGTAGTCGACCCCCTCCCGGTCGAGCAGGGGGAAAGGCGGCGGCAGGGGGCCTTTCGGGCTGAGCGGCGCGAGCGAAATGCCGCAGTTACCGGCGACCACGCTGGTCACCCCTTGGGAAACCTTCTTGGTCATGTCGCGCTCGGCCAAGACGGCGCTGTCGTCGTGGGTGTGGTCGTCGATGAAGCCGGGCGCAATAGCGAGACCGGTGGCATCGATGGTCTCGTCGGCCCGCCAGTCCGAGAGATCGCCGATGGCGGCGATGCGCGCGCCCTCGACAGCGATGTCGCCCTTGGTTGCCGGCGCGCCGGTGCCGTCGATCACCTTGGCGCTCCGAATCAGAAGATGGCAGCGCTCCATTGCGATCTCCTAGTCGAGGTTTTCCAGCTCGTCGATGAAGCCGATGATCACGCTGAGGCCCCGGCTCCAGAAGTCCGGGTCCGAGGCATCCAGGCCGAAGGGCGCGAGCAGCTCCTTGTGGCGCTTGGTGCCACCGGCCTTGAGCATTTCGATGTACTTCTCGGCGAAGCCCTCTTCGGCGTTCTGGTAGACCGCGTAAAGCGAGTTCACCAGGCAGTCGCCGAAGGCGTAGGCGTAGACGTAGAACGGCACGTGAATGAAGTGAGGGATGTAGGCCCAATAGGACCGGTAGGCCTCGTCCAATGCGACCGAGGGGCCGAGGCTTTCGGACTGGGTCTCGAGCCACAAGGCGCCGATCTCGTCGGCGGTCAGCTCGCCCTTGGCCCGGGCGTCGTGCAGGCGTCGCTCGAATTCATGGAAGGCGATCTGCCGGACCACGGTGTTCAACATATCCTCGACCTTGGAGGCAAGCATGGCCTTGCGCTGCCTTGCGTCGCCTTGCTCGGCCAGCAGGGCCCGGAAGGTCAGCATCTCGCCGAACACCGATGCGGTCTCGGCCAGGGTGAGGGGCGTGTCGGCCATCAGCGGGCCCTGGGCGCCAGCCAGGACCTGGTGCACCCCGTGGCCGAGCTCGTGGGCCAGGGTCATGACATCCCGGGTCTTGCCTTGGTAGTTGAGCAGCAGATAGGGGTGGGCGGCGGGCACGGTCGGGTGGGCAAAGGCGCCGGGCGCCTTACCGGCGCGCACCGGTGCGTCGATCCAGCTGTTGTCGAAGAAGCGCCCGCCGACCTCGGCGATCTCGGGCGAAAAGCGCCGGTAGGCGCCGAGCACCGTGTCGCGCGCCTCGGGCCAGGCGATGACCCGCTCGTCCTGGTCGGGCAGGGGCGCGTTGCGGTCCCAATAGGGCAGCTTGTCGAGCCCGAACCAGCGCGCTTTCAGCGCGTAGTAGCGGTGGGACAGCTTGGGGTAGGACTGGCGCACCGCGGCGACCAGGGCGTCGACCACTTCGTCTTCCACATAATTCGCCAGGTTGCGCGAGGAGACCGGGCGCTGGAAGTCGCGCCAGTTGTCCTCGATGGACTTGTCCTTGGCGAGCGTGTTGGTGACCAGGGCGAAGGTCCGCAGGTTCGCGCTCAAGACCTTCCCGAAGGAGGCCGAAGCCGCTTTGCGCACCGCGCCGTCCGGGTCGGAGAACTTGTTGAGGATCTCGGCGCTGGTCAGCTCCTGGCCGTCGAGCGGAAAGCGCAGGGCGGCCATGGTCTCGTCGAACAGGCGGGTCCAGGCGGCCCGGCCGGTGACTTGCTTCTCGAGCAGAAGCTTCTCCAGCGCGTCGTCGAGCTGATGCTCCGCGAGCGCCCGCACGTCGCGCAGCCAAGGGCCGTAGTGGCCAAGCGCTGGGCTTTCTGCTTGCTTTGCCTCGAGCTGCGCGGCCTCCATGCGGTTGATCTCTAGGGTGAAAAAGAGCAGGTGGCTGGAGATCCCGGTGACGCGCTCTTGGATCGACTGATAGAAGCGGCCGATCTCCGGGTCGCTCATGTCGCCGGAGTAGACCAGCTGGGCGTAGCTCATGAGCCGCCCCAGGGTCTCCTGGACCTGCTCGTAGGCCTTGACGGCGGCGGCCAGTTGATCGCCGGAATGCGTCGCCAGCTTGCCCTGGTGCTGTTCGGCGAAATCTTTTGCGGCCTGATCGGCACCGGCTAGATCACGCTCAAGGGCCTCCGAGCGGGGCCCCGGGTAGAGGTCCGCCAGGTCCCATTCGGGTAGCTCGCCCAGGTGCGGCTGGTCTGTCGTCACGGTCGTTTCTCCTTCGCCTGTTGCGCGCCATCTTGACCCAAGGCGGTATAGGCCGCCATAACGTTAGGGCCAAGTGATAATAAGACTCCGATGACGCGGCTTTGATCCCGCGTCGATTCGGGCAGGAGGCATGATGGACTATCAGGCCTGTCCCGGCCTTACGGCGATGTTCTTCGACCAGGCGCAGGCGCTTGGTGACAAGCCCTTTCTCTGGTTCAAGAAAGACGGCGCCTATCGCCCGATGAGCTGGGCCGAGACCGCCCAGCGGGTCAAGGATCTGTCCCGCGGCCTGCGCGCGCTGGGTCTGGAGCCGGGTGAGCGGGTGCTGCTGGTCTCGGAGAACCGGCCCGAGTGGCTGATCGCCGACATCGCGATCATGGCGGCCGGCGGGATCTCGGTGCCGGCCTATACCACCAACACCGAGGACGACCACAATCATATCCTGACCAACAGTGGTGCCGCGGGCGCGATCGTCTCCACCGCGGCGCTCGCCAAACGCCTGCTGCCGGCGGCGATCGATGCGCCGGACTGCAGGTGGGCGGTCGGCCTGGATCCCCTCGAGGTTCAGCAGGAGCTGCCGCTCGAGGTGCACACCTGGGCCGAGGTCGAGGCGCGCGGCCGGGAGATGCCCGACGACGTGGCCGAGCTGGTCGCCAAGGCCAAGCGCGACGACGTCGCCTGCTTCATCTATACCTCGGGCACCGGCGGTGCGCCCAAGGGTGTCATGCTGAGCCACGGCAACATCCTGTGCAACTGCATGGGCGCCGAGGACCTGCTGCGCAAGATTGGCCTGGGCGACGAGGTCTTTCTCTGCTTCCTGCCGCTCTCCCACTCCTACGAGCACACCGGGGGCATGTTCTTTCCGATCTCGATCGGCGCCCAGATCTACTATGCCGAGAGCGTCGAGCAGCTGCTCAACAATCTGGCCGAGGTGCGCCCGACCATCATGACCGCCGTGCCCCGGCTTTATGAGTCCATGTACCTGCGTATCGAGCGCGGCCTGAAGAAGGAAAAGCCGCTCAAGCAGAAGCTGTTCGGCAAGGCGGTCGAGCTAGGCCGCAAGCGCTATCATGCGCCTTCCAGCCTAGGCTTGGGTGAGAAACTGACCGACAAGCTGCTCGACCGCCTGGTGCGCGACAAGATCCGCCAGCGCTTCGGTGGCCGCCTGAAGGCCATGGTCTCGGGCGGCGCGGCGCTCAACGTGGAGATCGGCACCTACTTCACGGCGCTGGGGTTGCCCGTGCTGCAGGGCTACGGCCAGACCGAGGCCTCGCCGGTGATCTCGGCCAACCCGCCGGGCAAGGTCAAGATGGAGACTGTCGGCCCGCCGCTCAAGGGGGTCACGGTCAAGATCGCCGACGACGGCGAGATCCTGGTCTCGGGCGAGCTGGTCATGAAGGGCTACTGGCAGGCCGAGGAGGCGACCGCCGAGACCGTGCGCGACGGCTGGCTGCACACCGGCGACATCGGCGAGATCGACCAAGACGGCTACATCAAGATCACCGACCGCAAGAAAGACCTGATCGTGCTCTCAGGCGGCGACAATATCTCGCCGGCACGGGTCGAGAGCTTCATCACGCTCGAGCCGGAGGTCGCGCAGGTGATGGTCTATGGCGACAAGCGGCCCCACCTGGTGGCGCTCGTCGTGCCCGACGAGGCCTTCGTGACGGCCTGGGCCAAGGAGGCCGGCAAGAACGGCGGCCTGGCCGAGCTGGCCGAGGACGCGGACCTGCGCGATGCCCTTTCCAAGGTGCTCGACCGGGTCAACCAGCGGCTTTCCAACCTGGAGAAGGTGCGCCGCTTCAAGGTGCTGGCCGAGCCCTTCTCGGTAGACAACGAGATGCTGACCCCGACGCTCAAGATCCGCCGCCACAAGATCCGCGCGACCTACGGCGAGGCGCTGGAGGGGCTGTACGGGAAGAAGTAGGGGGCTGGACGCCGAAACTACGAGCGAATTGTTTGATCAAGTCGAAGGCCGCGTTGTGTCATTAACTGTCGGTGATCTCGCCAACTGTGCACGATTGGATTTGTTCCAACTCCGCTAGTTTGCGCCGAGCTTCCTCTAACTCCTCCAATGCGTTCGGGTCAGTTTTGTCGATGCCGAAAGAGCCGCTGAACCGACGCTGCTCCGGCCAAACCGCAAAACCGGCACGGAGTTTGGATAGCCGACGTTCGAACAACTCAATGTCAGCGCCCTCGGTCAAAACTATCTCGAACGTGAAGCCGATTTGAGGTGGCAAGGGTCTGGCCCTTACCTCGAGTTTCTTCTGAAAGGCCTTGCTTTGCCATTTGTACCTACGAAAGCGCTTTACGCAGTAAGGCTCCAGCCAAATCGTGTCCGGGCCGACTTTGGCAAACAGATCCAACTCGAGACAGCCGACCGCGTCGAAGGCCACGATCTGAAAGGTGTAGCCTACGGCCTTTGAGAAGGCCGCTTTCGACTCCATCGGCAAGTTTGAGACAGAGAGCGGAACCATCAGCACGCGAACCCAATCGCCGATCTTGAGATCTTTGCCGTCCATGTCCCGGGGAAAATGCTTCGCCATCACCAGATAGAAACATGCGTGCATTCAATCGAGCAATGTGGATCCTATCGGATTGTACATTTGAGATCGGCGGGCACCGGCACCAACTATGAATCGGCAGATCCCTTCCGCCCGCCTTGCATAGGGAGGCACTTGAGGAGTCCATGACCGCGACCGCCGCCCGCGCCCCCAGCATTGGCCTCGCGACCCTCCTGGTCAGCCTTTCGGCGATCGGCTTTGGCCTGGTGCCCTGGTTCGCCAAGGGCCTGCTCGCCGCCGGGCTGGACAGCGCGGCGGTCGCCTTCTACCGCTTCCTGCTGGCCGGGATAGTCCTCCTGCCCTTCCTGGCGCTGGCGCCCGAAAAGCGGGCGGCGACGCTCTGGGCGGTCGCGACCGGGGCCGCGGTCGCGCTCGGCTGGATCGGCTATGTGGAGGCGCTCAAGGTCGCGCCGGTCGCCACGGTCGGCGTAATCTACATGACCTATCCGCTCTTCACCCTGATGATCGCCTGGGCCTGGCAGCGCCTGAAGCCCAGTCCGCGGGCACTCGGCGGCGGCGTCCTGGTGCTGGCGGCGGCAACCCTCGCCCTGGCGCCGGCCTTGCTTCTGCCCGATGCCCTGGGGCCCCTGCTGCTCGCCTTCGCGGCGCCGATCACCTTCGGCTTTGGGATCACGATCTTGACCACTAAGCTGCTCGCCTTGAGCGCGGTCGAGCGGGCCTCGGGCTTCTTTGTCGGCGCGGTGCTCGGCCTTTTGCCCCTGGTCGCGAGCCTGGACTCAAGCCAACTGATCCCGGCGGCGGCCGGCGACTGGCTGCTGATCGTCGGTATCGCCATCGTCACCTCGCTCCTGCCCAACGTGGCCTACGCCTACGCGGCGCCCTTCATCGGCCCGGGCCGCACGGCCATGGCCGGCAGCATCGAGCTGCCCACCATGTTCGCGCTCGCCTGGCTCGCCTTCGGGGAAGCGCTGACCTGGCCCCAGCTGATCGCCGGCGCCCTGGTGGTGGTCGCGATCGTGATCACGCCGGCGGTTCGGCCCGTCTCCTCTCACCCCGCACCTTGACGGCGCTAGCTTCACGCCACATCTACTTCTCAGGAGTCACAACCTCGGCGGGCCCTTTGGGAGGCACTGCTCGTGTCAGACGCCACGACACTCCACTGCTCCTTTTGCGGCAAGAGCCAACACGAGGTCAGCAAGCTGATCGCCGGGCCGACGGTGTTCATCTGCGACGAGTGCGTCGATCTCTGCAAGGACATCGTCGACGAAGAGCGCAAGCCGACAATTCCCTTGTCGGCCGAACCGGTCCCGAGGCTGGCGCAGATCGCCAAATCACTCGAGCGCACCGAGGACATCGAAAAAGCTGCCAGGAACGCCCTATCGGTCTTCTTGCACCGCCACAGTGTGCGCATGAGCGCGGCCTCGCTGGCCGACGCTCAGGAAGCACTGCCGCCGGCCCATGGCTTGCTCGTCGGTCCCAGCCTGATGCGCAGCGCGGTCGCGCGCTTTCTTCACGAACATCTCCCGGTGCCCTTTGCATTTGCCGATGCCCCAACACTGATGGAGATCCACGAGGAGGTCGATGTTCGGCAGGCGATTGCGCACAAGCTTCTCAACCTGGCGGACTGCAACGCTCAGCGCGCGGCGCAAGGGATTGTTTACATCGACGACCTGGATCAGATCGGCCAGCTTGCCGTTACGGAACCGAGTGGGCCGGAGGCGTCGTGTAAGAGGGTCCAGCGCGCGCTGGCCAATCTAATGACGGGTCCCAAGGTCGAGGTGACCTTCGAGCGCAACGGCGCGGCCTACGGATCGCTGTCGCTTGATATGAGCGGCGTCACGTTTCTTTGCGCCGGCGCCTTCTATCCCTTGACCAGGTTGGTGACCGCCGGCGATGAGCGCGCGGAGACCTGCAAGAGGTCGGGCCGCTTGAGCAAGGGCTCGGCCGATGTTCTGGCCGCCTGCGGTCTTGTGCCGGAACTGACGGCCAGCCTTTCGATCCTGATTACCCTCGAGGTCGCGGAGCCGGCCGGCTGACCTCGCTACTCGATCTGCTCCTTCCAGCTCTCGTAGATGCCGAGCGCCTCGGCGCCCGTGGTGCGCGGCAGGTCGTCGGCGACGTCGAACCAGGGCACTTTCTCGTCGAAAAACATGTGGAGGTAGGGCTTGACCGCCTCTGGCTGGTCCAGGGAGCAGACGCCGACGTTGATTCCGAAGGTCTCGGCCGGGTCCCGGGGGCGCCAATCGATGCCGCTGCCGCAGGCGCCGCAGGAGCCCCGTTGGCCCCAATCTGACGATGCATAGTAGATCGGCTGGCCCTTGGTGAAGCGCAGGGATCCGCTCTTGGTCAGCACGCCGATTTCGAAGGGCTGGCTCGAGCTCTTCTGGCAGATCTTGCAGTGGCAATAGTAGGCGAGATCCAAGTAGGCCTCCGCCTCGTAACGCACCGCCCCGCTGAGGCAGCCGCCGGTCACAGGTGTCGCTTCGGCCATCTCGTGATCCCCTGTCGATCAAAGCTTCTCGCTGATTCTACAGAAAAAGATCGGCGATGACAGGTGCGGTCTCGATGGGCCATAAAAGGGCCATGGACGAGCCAGAGGATCTGTTCGATCCGGCACACTATCGAGGCACCCGGCGGCCCCTGCTGGAGGCGGAAACCCTGCCAGCGTGGTGCTATGGCGGCGCGGCGTTTTACCGGCGCGAGCTGGCGCGCGCGTTCCGCCCGGCCTGGCGCTTTGTCGGCCGCGCGGAGGAGCTGGCCGAGCCGGGCGACCACATGAGCGTCTGGAGCGCCGCCGGCCCGGTTATCGTGCTGCGCGACGACGACGGCGCCTTGCGGGCCTTCGCCAACAGCTGCCGTCACCGGGGCGCCCAGCTGGTCGAAAGCTGCGGCCGGGCCAAGCGCTTGGTTTGTCCCTACCACGGCTGGAGCTACCGCCTGTCGGGCGACCTGCTGGCGGCACCTGGCATGGACGGGGTCGTGGGGTTCGACAAGGCGGCCCACGGCCTGATGCCCCTGCGGCTCGAGACCTGGGCCGGCTTCGTCTTCGTCAATCCGACCGACGAGGGGCCCAGCCTCGCCGAATGGCTGGGCGATCTGCCGGCGCGCATGGCCTGCTACCGCCTGGAGCAGATGCGCTGCACGCGGCGGGTCGGCTTCGAGGTCGCGGCCAATTGGAAGCTCCTGGCGGAAAACGCTCTGGAGGCCTATCACACCGGCCTGGTGCACCGGGACAGTTTGGGTCAACAGGCCGCCGAGCCGGTTGCCACCCACGGCAACTGGACCGCGCTTCTGGTGCTCGACGAACGTTCGGTCGCGACCCTGCCTGGCACCGCCCCGGCTCTTGCGCCGATCCCGACCCTCGAGGGCGATGCCCTGCGCGGCACCACCTTCACCATGGTCTACCCCTCGACCCAGTTCGCCTTTGCCCAGGACTGCGTGTGGTGGTTCGACGTTCAGCCCCTGGGCCCGAGGCGCACCCGCTTGGTGCTGGGCTCCTGCTTTCCCGAAGCGGCGACCCAGCAGGCCGGTTTCGATGAGGCGGTCGAGGCCTACTACCGGCGCTGGGACCTGGCGACGCCGGAGGACAACGCCATCTGCGAACGCCAGCAGAAGGGGCTCGACTCGGCGCTGCGCACTCCTGGCCGCTTCGCCGCAAGCGAGTTCGCCGTACACGCCTTAGACAACTGGGTGTTGGATCGGGTGCTCTAGCCTAAAAAGAAGGGCCCCGCCACGGAGGACGGGGCCAACGGATGGGTATTTAGAGCAAAAGGGCCTAAGCACCCCCAGAGTCGGATCAAATGGTTAACTAATCGTTAACACTAAATGAAATAATTAACCCTCTCTTGATGATTCCTAATCTTTGGTTAGCGGAACGGCCGTCCGGCCATGCTATTTGCCCAGTTCCTGATAGACGCAGCATTTCACGCGCCAAACCGGCACGCGCGCGTCGCGGTCCTCCAGGGCATTGAGATGGGTCTCGGCGACCTGGCACTCGATCTTGAGTCCGAGCGCGGCGGCGTCGGCCAGACAGCCGTTAAGCTGTTCTACCCGCTCCTGAATCTCATTTGCAAGGGCGCGGCCATCGCGCGCCGCCGTGACCGCCGCGCGCAGATGCTCGATGGATTCTCGAGCCGACATGAGCCGTCCTTAGCCTCCTTCCTCGATGACAGAGGGAAGCCCACAGCCAAAAAGCTTAACGCGAAATGGTAAAGGCGCGGTTCACGGAGGCGGGCCGGGCACCCGCTGACCGGGCGCGGCATTACTTTCCGAACTCTTTGACGCGGAAAAAGATCATTTATGAAATCACTTGTTTCCACTGGCTAGGATTTTGTGACATGCTAGCCGTTCGCCCGATTCGCCCGTTGGGGGGCCCATGAAGGAAAGATCCGACTATTATTGGACGGCTGCCGCTTCCAGTGCGCCGGAAGATGATGGTCGGCCGGCCCCAGCCCGGCCCGGCGCCGAGCCCGCGCCGGAAGCAACCGGCGATTATCTGCGGGCCGCCGGCGACTGGCTGTGGGAAGTCGACGAGCACCTCAACTACACCTACTTATCGAAGGGCGTGGTCCGGGCCCTCGGCGTGCCGCTCGAGGAGCTCCTGGGCAGCTACATATTCTCCCTGACGTATTTCAAGGAGGTCGACAGCGACCTGTTGGCGATCGTCGAGGCGCTGCAGGACCGGGTCGCCTTCCGCAACCAAAGCGTCGTCCTGCAGGACGCGCGCGGTGTTCAGCGAGTCCTGACGCTCAGTGGCGTGCCGGTGTTCGATCCGGGGAGCGGCCGCTTTCTGGGCTATCGTGGCACCGGCCGCGAAGAAAAGGACGGCCGCGATCAACGGGCCGAGCAAGGCGCGCGCGCCGCCGTGTTCCGGGACTTCGCCGAGATCGCCGCCGACTGGCTATGGGAAACCGACGGCGAGCTGCGCGTCACCTACCTCTCCAAGGGGATCGAGCAGCTCGGCGGCCGGGCGCCGGAGGAAAACCTGGGCCGGCACTTGAGCGAGCTATGCGACGCGGACGAGACCCTGCGGGCCCGGCTCGAGCTACGCCAGCCGTTCCGCTGGTGCAAGGTCGCCTGGCAACAGACGGCCGGTGCCCAGGCCCGCAACGTCTTGCTGAGCGGCCGGCCGCTGCTTGACGAGGCCGGGCGCTTTCTCGGCTACCGCGGGGTTGCGGCCGATCCCGGCGACGGCTTGGCGATCGATGCGCAGCTGCTTGCCGCCAAGCAGGCCGCCGAGGAGGCCAGCTTCTCCAAGTCGGAGCACTTGAGCAACCTGAGCCACGAGCTGCGCACGCCCTTGAACGCGATCATCGGCTTCTCCGATGCCATGCGAAACGAAATCATGGGCGCCCTGCCGAACGACCAGTACCGCCAGTACGTCCAGGATATCCACGACAGCGCCCGCCATTTGCTGGAGATGGTCAACGGCGTGCTCGATCTGTCGCGCATCGAGGCCGGCAAGATGGACTTGGACGTCGAGGAGGTCGATGTCCGCGAGGCGATCGACGAATGCCGGCGCATGCTGCGCGAGCAGGCCGACAAGGCCCGGGTCGAAACGAAGCTTGAGTGCGACGAAGACTTGCCGGGGCTGGCGGTCGACCGGGTCAAGCTCAAGCAGATTCTGCTCAATCTCCTGTCCAACGCCCTCAAGTTTACGCCGCCCGGCGGTCAAGTCGCCGTTGTCGCCCGCAGGATCGCCAGCGGCAGCCTGGAGATCGAGGTGCGCGACACCGGGGTCGGTATCGATTCCGACGATATTCCAAAGGTCTTGGCGCGCTTTGGCCAGGCGGCCGCCGGGCGCGGCCGTCAGGGCACCGGGCTTGGCTTGGCGATCACCAAGTCTCTGGTCGAGATGCATGGCGGCGTGCTCAAGATCGTCAGCGGCGAAGGGGTCGGCACCCGCGCGCTCGTGCAGTTCCCGAAGGAGCGCGTGGTGAGCCGCCCGTCCGGCGAGTCAGAGCCCTGGAAGATCCTGTTTTAGCAGAGTTGAAGGCCGGTGATGATTCGTCGTTGTTGTAGGACGTGAAAACACGATGCAAGAGACGCTAGGCAATCCCGGAAGCCCTCACATCATCACGGTGGGCAACGAAAAGGGAGGCACCGGAAAGTCGACCACCGCCATGCATCTGGTGGTGGCCCTGCTCAAGCACGGCTATCGGGTCGGCGCGATCGATCTGGACGGCCGCCAGGGCACCCTTTCGGATTACCTGGAAAACCGCACCCAGTTTATGAAGACCAACGGGACTTCGTTGATCTGCCCGGTGCTGCGCCGGCTCGAACCGAAACACTTGCCGAGCCGCGAGGAGTCCGAGGCGGCTGAGCGTGCCGCCTTGGCAGAAGCTCTCCAGGCTCTGGCGGACCAAGACATCGTGGTGATCGACACGCCTGGCAGCGATTCTCATCTGGCGCGGCTTGGTCATGGCGCGGCCGACACTCTGGTCACGCCGCTCAACGACAGCTTGCTCGACATTCACGTCTTGGCCCGCATCGACACCGACCGGCGCGAGGTGCAGGCCCCCAGCAACTACACCAAGCTGGTTTGGGAGCAGAACAACCTGCGCGTGGTCGACGGCCTCAGGCCGATCGATTGGCTGGTGCTGCGCAACCGCTTGAGCTTCCTGGACGCCCACAACAAACGTGACGTCGGCCAGCTGCTACATCAGCTGTCCCGGCGAATCGGTTTTCGCCTGTTCGACGGCTTCGGCGAGCGGGTCATCTTCCGCCAGCTGTTTCTTTCCGGCCTCACGTTGCTGGATCTGCCGGTCGATGGCATGGCTTTATCCCTGACCGGTAGCCACGAGGCGGCCCGGCGCGAGATCGACGAGCTCTTGCAGGCGATCGGCGTTGCCGGGGACGCCGCCCAAAGCGTACGCGCCTAAGATTACCTCAACGCTGAACGACGATGCAGTCCTGGTCTTGGGAACGCAGGGCGCGGCACAAGGTCTCGGCTTGCTCGGCCTTGGCAAAGTCGCCCGCACGCACGCGGTAGCGAAGGCCCTGGTTCTCAATTTCGGCCGGCTCGATGGTCGGCGCCACGTCGTCCAAGAGCGCGGGATATGTTTCGCGCAGCCGCTGCCAGGCAGCCTCGGCGTCCGATTGACTCGAGACCGAGGCGAGTTGGATCGCAAAGGTTCCTGAGCCGGCGAGCGCGTTGGGCTTACGTTCTGGCACAGGCGGCTGGAGGGCGGCACTCGGTGGCGGCGGCGCCAGGTCCGGTTCGACCGGGGGCTTGGCGGCGGGCTTGTCCGGCAGAGGCGCGACCTCGGGCTTGGCTTCCGGCTTGTCGGGCACCTGGCCGGGGACGGTGATGGTGCCCTGGGGCGTGTTGACCACGAGGCTGAAATCGTGGTCGCCATCGGGCAGGGCGCGGTCCGGGACAAAGGCCCATTCGCCGACGCTATCGGCCCTGACCGTGCCGAGTGGCTTGCCGTTGTCGAGGATGATGAGCTCCGCGTTGGGCTCCGCTCGGCCTGCCAGAACCGCCTGGCCGTCGGGCTCGATGCGCACCAGATCGAAACTGGGCACGGTCTCCGGCGGTGCCACCGAGGGCTGGGGCTCCGGGAGGGGCGCTACAGCTGGCTCTGGTGTCGACGCTGGTTCTGCGGGCAGCGCGGCGGTTTGCTGAACTCCGAGCTCCGGTGTGCTGCCCTGGGACAGCGCCGGGGTTCGCTCGCCGCTGGTCTGCATCGCGTACCATAGTCCGCCCGCCAGGCAGGCCACGGCCAAGCCGGCGATCAGCGCTTGGCTGAAGGGTGAGAGACCGTCGGGTTCACGGGCCGAGGTCGCGCTGTACACCACCGGATCCGGCGTGACGGACGGTGTGCCGTTCGCCGCCGGGGTCACAGGAACCTCGGCTTGGCAAGGCGGCGGTTCTGGCTCGGGCTCTTTGCTTGCGGGCGCCTCTGTCGGTGCTTCGGTGGGTTCGCTGATCGCCAGGGCCAAGTTGGGGATGCGCGGGCGTTTCAGATCGATGGTCAGCAAACTGCCCGGCTCGCTGGGCTCCTCACCGGGTCCCGGCGCGTGCGCTTCCGGATCGAGGGGAAACATCTCCGGCTGTGCCGGCAAGCCGTTCGATGGCCGCTCCGATTTGGCCTGCAGCTTGGCTTCGATCGAACCCAACAGCGCCTGGGCCGGCTGGTGGTTCTCCCCGGCCGGGCGCGCGTGTCCCTTCTCGGCAAAAAGATGATCGGACGCTGCGCTGCCCATGGGAGTCCTCAGGTAGGGGGAAGCGCTCAGCTTGCGCTGATCGACGGTTGGGACGCGGCGCCGAGCCGGCGTGGCGCCGGCAGGCTGGGCCCCTTGATCTGGCTCTCTAACCGGTCGCTCACGTAGCCCCACAGCTTGGTGATCTCTTCGACCGCCCGCGTCGCACTGGGGATCTCCATGACCGTCCGGCCATCGGTCATGCTGGCCGCGAAATCGACCCGGTGGTGAATGGTCGCCGGTGCCAAGGGCCCGTAGCGCGACACCAGCTTGACGGTCTCGAGCGTCAGGCGGGCGTTCACCGTGGCGCTATTGATGACGAACACCAACGGCTTGCCCAGGCGCTCCACGAGGTTGAGCGTGGCGCCGATCGAGCGCAGGTCGTGCGGGCTCGGCCGGGTCGGGATCAGCACAAGATCGGAGCAGGCGACGATCCGCGACACGGCGTCGTCCATCGCCGGCGGGGTGTCGATGATCACCAGCCGGGTGTCTTTCAGGCGCAAGGTGGCGAGGTCGTCCTGCAGTGAGGCCAAACTCGTCGTCACGAAGCGGGGCGCCGGCGCGGCGCGCATGTTCCACCAATCGGAAAGGCTGCCTTGAGGGTCGGTGTCGATGACGGCGACCGGCCCGTTGCCCGCCTGCTCGGCGGCGACCGCCAGGTGCCCGGCTAAGGTCGTCTTGCCCGATCCGCCCTTTCGTGAAGCGATGGTCAAAACTTGCATGGACCCCCCAACAGGCTCTCATTCGACACAACTGGCACCCCCTGCCCATCCGATGCCGACTCGATGGACATGACGGTTCCAAACCTAGGATATACCAGATATATACCCAGAGAGAGGGAAAGTTACTATATGCTGTGGTCTGTGAAAAGATGCAATTTGTGAAAAATTCTTGCCCAACAGAGGATAAAATTCTCTATAGTGAATGAATTCCGTGCCCGGCTGACGCGAGTTTCGAAGACTTCGCGGAGGCCGAATCTATCCTGTGAATCTATTCGCCAATAAGCTGTGAAGAAATCCGATAGTCGTGTGAACTAGGCCACTGTCTTTCCATAGGTATTTGGGTAAAGGTTTTATTAATCACTTGGAAGTTAGTATGAATTTGAGATAATTAACTTCATAATAGTTCAAACGTTCAGGTAGATAAGCCAATGAGTGGGGTTACGGAAAGGTCCTGTACTATGCCGACTGAGCCGCCAGGCAAGCGCGTCCAGGCAGCCGACAAAATTCAGGGCGTTGTGGTTTACCGCGGAGAGCTCGGCATCCAATGGTCTCGTACGCTTGAGAGCTATTGGACGGAGTTGCGTATTCCGATCTCCGAGGCAAAGTCGCTGTTACAATTTCTCAAGCGCGCCGAAGAGGACGGCCGCCTGAGCTGAACGCCCGTGATGGAGCCGGTCATGCGCTGGCATTTCAGGTGGGGTAAGGTTAAAGTGGCCCCGCGTGGACGATGCCGGGCAGACAAAGCGTAGCCACGCGGGGCCTATCGCAAGGAGCGATTGCGCCATCCTCGCAAATCCGCCTTACCGCTCTGTAAAGATAGACCGGCACTACTCGGCCGGCTTGGAATCCGTTTCTAGAATCTCCCCGGCGAGCTTAACGCCCGTCGCGATGAGTTCGGGCACCACGATGTGGGCACCGGCCTCTTCCAGTTGTCGGGCGTGGGTCTCGTCTTTGGCCCGGGCATAGACCTTGAGATTGGGAAAAATGTAGCTCAGTAGCGCGACCAGGGAGAGCGCGGCCTTGGGGTCGTCGACCGCGACCACGACCGCTTGGGCGCGCTCCACGTGAAGCGCCGCCAAGATCTCCGGATTGGTGGCATCGCCGTAGTAAAGCGGCAGGTTGCGCGCTTGGGCCTGGGCGATGCGCCGCGGATCCAGATCGACTGCGATATAAGGTTGGCCCGCATCGGTCAGCTGTTTGGCGACGGTAGCGCCGACGCGGCCATAACCGGCGATCACAACGTGACCGGACATCGACTCGATGGTGTCCTGGATGTCGACCACCCGCGCTACCGTGGCGCTTTCGACCCGCCCTTCCAGGGTGCGCCCAAGGCCGGCCAAGAAGGGCGTCACCATCATGGTCAGGGCGACCGCGACGACCAACAGCTGGGCCTGCTCGGACGCAAGCAAGCCGGTAACGGCGCCGGCGCCCAGAAGCACGAAGCTGAATTCGCCGCCCTGGCAAAGCAACAGGCCGAGCGAGAGCGACTGGGCGGTGGGCAAGCCGAAGATGCGCGCCAGGCCGACCAGGAGCCCGGCCTTGACGATCAGTATGGTGAGCACCAGAAGGACAATGATGCCGGTCCGCTCGAGGGTCAGCTCGACGTCGATCGACATGCCGATGGTCATGAAGAACAGCCCCAGCAAGAGGCCACGGAAGGGCTGGATCTCGGCCGCGACCTGATGGCGGTAGTGGGTCTCGGCCAAAAGCATTCCGGCCAAAAAGGCGCCGAATCCCATGGAGAGTCCGGCCGCCTGGGTCAAGAGGCTGCTGGCCAGGACGATCAGCAAGGTGAAGCCGGCGAATACCTCGGGTTCGCGGATCGCGGCGACCTGGGCAAGCGCTTGTCGCAGGACGATCTTGCCGAGCCCGAGGATTGCCATGACCGCGGCGACCGCCTTCAAGGTGGCAAGCCCCAGCACGCTGGCGAGCGCACCTTCGCCTTGACCGAATGCCACCACGATGACCAGGAAGGGGCCTACCATCAGGTCTTGGACCAGCAGCACGCCAAAGGCGGTGCGCCCAAACACCGACGTCAGCTCACCTCGGTCCGACAACATGCGCAAGACGATCGCGGTCGAGGAGAGCGCAAGGCCGGCGCCGATCACCACCAGCGCCGGGCCGCGCACGCCGAGCAGGTAGGCGATCACGGCGAAAACCGTACCGGTCACGATGACCTGGGCCGCGCCCAGGGCGAAGATGCGCCCGAACATGACCCGGATGCGTTCGAACGGCAGCTCCAGGCCGACCGTGAACAGCAGGAACACCACGCCCAGCTCGGCCAGGGACTGGATCGTCTGATCTTCGACGACAAATCCGAATCCAAAGGGGCCGATGATAGCGCCGGCCACCAGATAGCCGAGCACGCTGCCCAGACCGATGCGCTTGAACAGCAGGATGCCGATAATCGCGGCCAGCAGGATTATGATGACTTCCTGGAGATAGCCGGAGTGCGACATCGGCAGGGTCCCGACAGGCCAAGGGCCTGCATCTAGAGAAAAGGACGACTCGAAAGCCTCAACCTATCAGGAAGTCGCCCGAGCGGCCAGCGCGCCTGACCCATTGCGCGACGAGATCAGCGAAAGGCCGGCTCGTCGAAGCTGCGCAGCTTGCGCGAGTGAAGCTCCTGAACGCCGGCATCGCGCAAGGCGCAGAGCGTCTCGATGCCGATCTTGAGATGCTGGCCGATGCGCTCCCGATAGAAGTTGTTGGCCATGCCGGGCAACTTGATCTCGCCGTGCAAGGGCTTGTCGGAGACGCACAGCAAGGTGCCGTATGGCACACGCAGGCGAAAGCCGTTGGCCGCGATGGTCGCCGATTCCATGTCGACCGCGATCGCCCGGCTCTGGTTGAAGGTCTTGGTCAGCTCGCTGTGGCGCAGCTCCCAGTCCCGGTCGTCGGTGGTGTAGACCGTGCCGGTGCGCAGGCGCTGCTTGAGATCCGTGCCGCTCAGACCGCTGACCTTGGCGACCGCGCTGGTCAGAGCGATCTGCACCTCGGCGATCGGCGGCACCGGGACCCAAGGCGGCAGGTCCTCGTCGAGCACGTGGTCGCCGCGCAGGTAGGCGTGGGCCAGCACGTAGTCGCCCAAGCGCTGGGTCAAGCGCAAGCCGCCGCAATGGCCGACCATCAGCCAGCAGTGCGGCCGTAGCACCGCCAGGTGGTCGGTGATGGTCTTGGCGTTGGACGGGCCGACCCCGATGTTGACCAGAGTGATGCCTTCGTGCTGGTCGCGCACCAGATGATAGGCCGGCATTTGGGGCAGGTGGGCCGGCGGCGTTCCCGAAGGCGACTGGTCGCTCAGCGCGGGGTTCGGCGTGATCACGTTGCCGGGTTCGACGAAGGCCCGGTAGTCGCGGCCGTTTCTGACCTGATCGTGGCCGAAAGCGATGAACTCGTCGACGTAGCGCTGGTAGTTGGTGAAGAGCACGAAGCGCTGGAAGTGCTCGGCCGCGGTCGCCGTGTAGTGGGCGAGGCGCACCAGGGAGAAGTCGACGCGCTCAGCGCTGAACAGGGACAGCGGGCGCGGCTCGCCGGCGACTGGGGTGTAGGCACCGTTGGCGATGGAATCGTCGATGCTCGCCAGGTCGGGCAAGGGGAAGAGCTGCTGCAGCGCCTGCACCTGCTCGCTGGTTACGCCGGCGGTCGCCTCCTCGACCACGAAGGTGAGCGGGATCTCCCGGCTGCTGATACCGACGAAAACCGGCCGTTCGTGGTTGCGGGTCAGGAGTTCCAGCTGTTCCTGGTAATAGCTGCGGAACAGGTCCGGCCGGGTGACGGTGGTGCCGAAAACGCCGGCACTGGGCAGCTTGCCGTAGGCCAGCTGGCCGGCCAGGTTGACTTCGTCGGGCGCGATCGAGATGCCCACGTAGGGGTAGGTCGCAGCCGGCCGCTCGCTGCAGTCCTCGCCGGCCGCGAAACGCTGGAAACATTGGCGCACTGTCTCCGCGCTCTCATTGTAGATCTCGCAGATGCGCGTCAGCGCCGCGCCGGCGTCGTTGTAGGGCCGCAGGTCCGTGACCGCGCCGTGCTCCGCTTCCGTCATGCCTTGCCTCTCGCTATGATCGATTCGAACCATAACACAAGCCCATGACAAAACGATTAGAGGAGGGGGGTGATGCTGGGCGCTATTGCCGGCGACATCATCGGCTCGATCTACGAGCGGGACAACATCAAGACCAAAGCCTTCCCTCTGTTCCAGGATCACTGCAGCTACACCGACGATACGGTGTGCACGCTGGCGGTCGCACATGCCCTGCTCGAAGAGAAGGAGTTTGCAGCCACCTTGAGGGATTTTGCACGACGCTATCCGGGCCGAGGCTATGGCGCGCGCTTTCTCGATTGGGCGCGCTCCGACTCGCCTCGGGGCAACGGCTCTTGGGGCAACGGCGCCGTAATGCGGGTTAGTCCGGTCGGATACGTGGCGCGCAATGAAGACGAGGTGTTGGATTTGGCCGCTCGCTCGGCGGCGGCGAGCCACGACCATCCGGACGCGGTCGCCGCTGCCCAGGCGGCGGCATTGACAATCTGGCTGACGCGGAACGGTATGGCGCCTGGGGCCCTGCGCGCCGAGATCGCCGGCCGCTTTGGCTATAACCTGAGCCTAAGCGTCGATCAGATTCGGCCAAGCCACGACTACGATTTTTCGGCGCGCGGCACATTGCCGGTCGCTTTGATATGCGCGCTGGAGGGGCGTGACTACGAGGATGCGGTGCGCAACGCCATCTCGCTGGGCGGCGACAGCGACACCTTGGCCTGCATCGCCGGATCCTTTGCCGAAGTACTCTACGGCTTGCCGGAGCAGATCGCACAAAAGGCACTCGAGCATCTGGACGACGAGCAGCGCGCCCTGGTCGCGCGCTTCAGCGCGAAACACCAAGTCAGTTCGGGCGGCCGACCGGAAAGCGCGGGATGATCGGCGGCTTGAAGGGCGGCACCACGCCGCCTTGGCGCCGCTCGCCCCGGGGCAAGAATACCGTCGGGTTGTTGCCGCGCACGTTGCCGGCCCGGCCCCAGGGGCCGGCGGTGAAGACCTGGACCCAATTGAATTGCGCCGCGGTCTCCTGATAGGCGATGCGGGTGTTGCCACTGTAGAGACCGACCTGGAGCCGGCCGCGGGCGTCCCACTTCTGCACCGTGCAGCGCACCGCCTGGCCGCTGATCGTGAACTTGCGCGGGATGAAGCCCTTGAACTCGCCCTTCTTGCGCGTGCCAAACGCATCCACTGTGATGCAGTGGCCGATAAACTCGACCGCCGGCGAGCCGGTGATGTCCAGCAGGTAGCGTGGCTCGGCGAGGAGCTCCTCGGCTTCCTCGACCACGGGCGCGATCTCTTCCTCAGGCGCCGGGTCCTCCGGCAAGGCGGCCAGAAAAGCGTCAGGCACCCAGCCTTCCTGGCTAACGCCGCCGAACACGCCGACCCGCATCCAAGGCCCCCGGCGCTCGTATTCGAGCAGCCGCTGACCGGCTTCGAGCTGGCGCAGGATTGGGGCACTCTCGTCCGGCGCACTGCGCAGCGCAAGGCCTTCGGCCGGCACGGGGTGTACCTGGCCGGGACTGGCACCAAGCCCGGCGGGGCTCGCGATAAGGATCGCAATGGCGAACAAGACTGCGCGCGTCATGGCTGTCCTGGCTTTCGCTTGACGCAAGAGCATATGTGCCCGCACCTCGGCGGGGCGCTTCACGAGAACAATGGGGACCTGACCCGCGAGAGTCCAGTCAGCTCACGAGTTGTTGCTCGGGCGCCAGGTGACCGAGAGGCGGTTGCCCTTGGCGAGCTGAGCGCTGCTCAGGCGCGAGGCGATCTCGTCCCGGTTGCCGGCGGCGATCGCCTGATCGGTGCCCGGCGGGAAGCGCGCGGCGGCCAGGTTGAACCAGACGTAGGACTGCACGGGGTCCTGTCTGACCCCCTGGCCCAAGCGGTAGAGGAAGCCAAGCTTGGTCATGGCCGGCGCGTAGCCCTTGTTGGCGGCCTTTTTCCACCACTCGGCGGCCAGGCGGTAATCCTTCGGCACGCCGACACCGTTGGCGTAGGCGTGGCCCATGTTGTACTCCGCCTCCACGTAGCCGCGCCTGGCGGCGCTGCGCCAGTATGCGGCTGCGGATTCGAAGCTGTTCTCGACGCCTTGGCCGGCCTCGTAGAGGTTGCCCAAACTGTTCTCCGCCGCGGCTACCTCTTGGCCCGCGGCGAGGCCGTAGTACGCGGCCGCCCGCTCGTAGTCCTGAGGCACGCCGAGGCCCTGCTCGTAGAAATTCGCCAAGTTGTTTTGGGCGCCTGCGGCGCCTTGGTCGGCGGCCAGGCGGTACCATTTGGCGGCCTGGCCATAGTTTTGGGCCACACCGAGGCCTTCTTCGTACATGTACCCGAGCTTCGCCTGGGCATCGACGACGCCCTGATCGGCTGCCTGGGACCACCAATGGGCGGCGTTCTCATAGCTCTGGGGCACACCGCGGCCTTCCTCGAAGAGATCGGCCAAGCGGTCCTGAGCGATTGGGTTGCCGCCTTCCGCGGCTGCGCGGTACCACCGGGCTGCGACGGCGTAATCCTGGGGCAGCCGGTCACCGGCGCTGTAGAGCTCGGCCAGCTTGAGCTGGGCCGGCGCGATGCCCTGGGCGCCGGCATCCTCCAGCAGCGCGGCGGCGCGTTTGGTGTCCTGATCGACGCCGTGGCCCTCCAGCACCAAAAGGCCCAGACGGTACTGGGCGAAGGGTTGGCCCCGATTGGCCGCCGCCTGGTACCAAACCGCAGCTTCCTCGAGAGAACGCTCAACGCCGAGACCCGACTGGTACATCTGGCCGAGCAAGGCCTGGGCTTCGGGTTCCCCTTGCTCTGCGGCCTGGCGCACCCACCTCGCAGCTTGCTGGTAGTTTCGGGTGACGCCGGTACCCTGAAAATAAACCTCGCCGAGCCTGGATTGGGCCTCCGGATGCCCTTGGTCGGCCAGGGGCTGCCACTGTTCGATGGCCGTCTCGTAGTCGCCGCGCGCGGCCGCGTCTACGCCCTTCTGGTAATCGGGTGCGCAAGCTCCGAGGCCGAGCGCGCAGGTGACTGGCAAAATCAGCCGCCTCATGGGGTCCTCCGAAGGTTCGACGTTTCTGGCCGTCATGGTACCAGATTCATGGGATTTTGTGCCCCAAAAGGGTCTTGGTGAAACGTTAACCTTTGGAAATGGTTTCTCGGCGCAATGTCCAGGCGAGCACCAGGCCAGCCAGGCTGAACCCGGCCATGGCGATGAACATGACCGCTTGACTGTGCTCGAATAGCCAGCCCGCCAAAAGCGCGGCCAGGCCCATGACAAGACCGCCAGATAGGGCGGCATAAAGTCCCTGGGTGGTCGCCGCCGTGCCCTTGGGCGCAAGTACGGCGATCAGGTGGATCACCGCCAGATGAGCGGCGGCGAAGGTCAAGGCGTGGAGGCCCTGGGCCAGGATCAACGCCGGCAGGGCGGTGGTGCTGGCCATGACGCTCCAACGCAAGATCCCGGCCAATCCGGCCAGGATCAAGAGACCAGTGGCCTTGAGGCGGGTCAGCCAGGCGGCGCTGACCGCGAAGAAGGCGACCTCGAGCAAGACGCCCTCCGCCCACAGCCAGCCGATGGTGGCCTCGCCGTGGCCGGCGCGAGTCCAGGCCAGGGTGGAGAAGCCGTAGTAGGCCGCGTGGCTCGCCTGGAGCAGGCTGCCGGCGAGCAGAAGACCGAGTAGGCGCGGCGCCCGGCGCAACCGGCTCAGGGCTTCGCTCAGCCCGGGTCCGCTGCGCGGTTCCGCCCCGCGGCCGGGCAGGGCAAGGCCCGCCGCAAAGGTGATCGCAAGGCCAATCAGGATCAGCCAGAGGATTGGCGCCGCGCCGACTCGCGCGCTGGCCTCGCCGGCAAGCAGCGCACCGACGATGAAGGTCAAGGATCCCCACAGACGGACCCGACCGTAGTCCAGACCGGCCCGGCGCAGTTGCCCGACCGAGTGGCTTTCGCCGACCGGCAGCAACGCGAAGAAGGCGCTGGTCGCCACCAGTTGGACCGCCAGCAGGCGCCAAAACCCATCGGCCAGAGCAAAGGTCGCAAAGCCGGCCAAGCTCACCAGGGCGAGTGCCAGGATGACGCCCTTGGCGTGGCCGCTGCGGTCCGCCAGGCTGGCCAGCGCCGGCGTGGTCGCGATCCTGAGCCAGGAGGTCAAGGCCAGCAGCCAACCGATTTCGACCGCGCTTAGGCCCCGCTCGGCCAGCCACAGGGGCCAATAGGGTAGGAACACGCCGAGCACCAGGAACACGGCGCCGTAGAAGCCGGCGAAGCGAAGCGATAGGCTGTGCAGGATCATGTGCCGCTAGACCACGGATCGCGGCTACGATCAATAGGGAGCGACCCCGTGACGGAGCGTTACCGCGCCAAGCATGTCGCCGAGCCGGCCACGCCTGAGGACGGCAAACGGATTTTGGTCGACCGGCTCTGGCCGCGCGGGGTCAAGAAGGCCGAACTGGCGCACGATCTTTGGCTCAAGGAGATCGCGCCAAGCCACGAGCTGCGCAAGTGGTACGGCCACGAGCCGGCGCGCTGGGAGGCTTTCCGCGATCGCTATGGGGCGGAGCTGGAAGCCAACCAGGAGACCGTGGCGCGGCTTCTGGAACTGTCGAAGGACGGCCCGGTTACCCTGCTGTTCTCGGCCCGGGACCGGGCGCGCAATCAGGCCGTCGCTCTAAGGGATTACTTGAATACTCAGGTGAAGGCCTTGTAGGCGACCAGAGTAAAGGTGTCGGCGACGCCGGGCAGGGTCTGCACCTTTTCGGTCACGAAATGGCCGATGTCAGCCTCGTCGTCCAAATAGCACTTCACCAGAAGATCGTATTGGCCGGAGGTGGAGTAGACCTCCGAGACCTGTTGGACCTCCTGCACCGCCTCGTCGGCGACCTGGTAGGCCTTGCCCAGCTCGCATTTGATCATGACGAAGATCGTCTGCATGGAACCTCAGGCGCTGGCAGCCAGCTTCAGTGGCTTGAGGATGAAGGCCGGCGTGTGGTCGCCGAAGGGCTTGGTGGTGACGTTCGGCAGCACCGCGACCTTGTCGTCCTTCTTCTTCCGAGCGGCGACCGGCGGCGCGGCCGCCGCGTCATCCTGAACCTCTTCGCGCGGCTTGGACTCGCTTTTCGCGCGTCGCTCGCGCGCCGGCTTGTCGCCGCGGCGGCGCGACCGGCGGCGCGGTGCCTCGTCTTCCCTTTCGATCTCGGCCGGCGCCTCGCTGGCCCTGCCATCCAGATCCACGGTGCCGATCTTCTGGCCGATCAGCGACTGGATCGCCGCGAGCGCCCGGCCGTCCTCCTTGGTCACCAAGGTGAAGGCATCGCCGCTGCGCCCGGCCCGGCCAGTGCGGCCGATGCGGTGGATGTAATCCTCGGCGTTGATCGGCACATCGAAGTTGAAGACGTGCGAGACCTGTGGAATGTCGAGCCCGCGGGCGGCCACGTCGGAGCACACCAGAAGCTGGACCTCGCCGTCCTTAAAGCGCTTCAAGGTCGCCATGCGTGCCGGTTGGGCCATGTCGCCATGGAGCTCGGCGGCGTTGAAGCCGTGACGCTCGAGGGAGCGATAGACGATGCCGACGTCGCGCTTGCGGTTGCAGAAGATCAGCGCGCTGGCGACGTCCTGGCCCTTGATCACGGTGCGCAAGGTCGCGCGCTTGTCCTTGGCGACGCTGCTGGCGCGCACCAGCTTGTGGGTCACCTTCTCGGCGGTCGCGGTCGGCGGGGAGACCGTGATCTCCTTGGGATTCATCAGAAAGCTGTCGGCCAGGCGGCGGATCTCCGGCGGCATGGTGGCCGAGAAGAACAGGGTCTGGCGGATCTTCGGCAGCAGCTTGACGATGCGTTCGACGTCGGGGATGAAGCCCATGTCGAGCATGCGGTCGGACTCGTCGATCACCACGATCTTGACGTCGGCCAGCAGGATCTTGCCGCGCTCGAATAGGTCGAGCAGACGGCCAGGCGTGGCGATCAGCACGTCGACCCCGCGGGTCAGCGCCTTCTCCTGCTCGACGAAGGATTCGCCGCCGATCAGCAGCGCCTTGGTGAGCGTCCCGTACTTGCCGTACTTGTCGAAATTCTCGGCAACCTGGGCCGCCAGCTCCCGGGTTGGCTCGATAATCAGCGAACGCGGCATGCGCGCGCGCGCCCGCCCGCTTGCCAGGATGTCGAGCATCGGCAGGGTGAAGCCAGCCGTCTTGCCGGTCCCGGTTTGAGCGCCGCCCAGCACGTCCCGGCCCATCAGGATGGTCGGGATCGCCTTTTCCTGGATCGGCGTGGGCTCTTGATAGCCTGCGTCCTCAAGGGCACGCAGGACCTCTGGACTTAGTCCAAGATCTTTGAAGCTCATGGAGTTTGCGATTAGTCCGCGTTCTACTACTTGCAAGTAAGGAAGATCTGTTTCCTAACAGATTCGATGCGCATCATATGAATTCCAGGCGTGATGTCAACAAGTTAAGAAAAAGTAGCAAGGCCTACATTTTGGTCAACAGGCGAGTAATAAAACACTGCCTGCGGGGCCGAGAACTTTGCGCTTCTTTCTATTGACCGCGCGCAAGAAACGGAAAGCCCGCCGGGGCCATCGCCATTAGCCTGCTCGACACGATGAATGGGGTAGCGACCAGCCGATGACCAAGTCCGCGATCAACCGCACCATGGGGCCCTGGGAGTGGGGGCTGCTGATCACCCTTTCCCTGCTATGGGGCGGCTCGTTCTTCTTCGCCGAGGTGGCGCTTTTTGAGCTGCCGGCCTTCACCGTGGTGCTCGCCCGGGTCGGCCTGGCGGCCCTCGCCCTGCTCGCGGTCCTGGCGGCAAGCGGCCGCGCGATGCCGGCCGACCTGGGGCTTTGGGGGGCCTTCTTCGTCATGGCGGCGATCAACAACGCCATTCCCTTCAGCCTGATCGTCTGGGGCCAGACCCATATCGCGAGCGGTTTGGCGGCAATTCTCAACGCTACGACTCCGCTTTTCACGGTGGTCATTGCCCACCTGCTGACCGCCGACGAGAAGCTGACGCCGGGCCGCTTGTTGGGCGTGCTGCTGGGCCTGGCCGGGGTCGCGGTGATGATCGGGCCGGCTGCCCTGGGCGGCCTCGGGCTCGATCTGCTGGCTCAGTTGGCGGTGCTGGCCGCCGCCGTTTCCTATGCCTTCGCCGGGATCTACGGCCGGCGCTTTCGTGCGCTGCCGCCGCTCACGATCGCGACTGGCCAGGTCACCGCCAGCACGGTCCTGATCCTGCCGGTGGCACTTCTGGTCGACCAGCCGTGGCGCCTGCCATGGCCGGGGGTGCAGACTTGGGCCTCCCTGGGCGGCCTGGCCCTGTTCAGCACGGCGCTCGCCTACGTGATCTACTTCCGCATTCTGAAGACCGCCGGTGCGACCAACCTGATGCTGGTGACCTTCCTGATTCCGGTCAGCGCGGTCCTGCTCGGCGTGACAATCCTGGGCGAGCACCTGACGTCCGGCCAAATCGCAGGCATGGCGCTGATCGCCTGTGGCCTGGCCGCGATCGACGGGCGGCTTCTGTCACCACTGAAACAAATGAAACCAAGATCAAAGGCCTAAGACATCTTTAGGAAACATCGGATCGCCAATTCGCCTGGTCAGGAACGACAGCTTGCGTGACGGAAAAGGAGATCCGCCATGTTGTCCAAGGTCTGGCCGGTCGAGGAACCGGCATACAAGGCGCCCCGCGCCTATTTTCCGACCGAGATGCGCCGGGCCCTGGCCCGCGCCGGCGCGGCCTTTGTCCGGGCCGTGATCGGACAAGGGGCGGCGATCGGCGCCGCCAGCCTGAACAGTCATCTGCTTCGGGATATCGGCATCGAGCACCCTTGTCGGGCCCGCAGCCGGGTTCAGGAAGGCGCTTCGTCCGGTGGCTGACCTAGCCAGCGATCCCAGGACACATCCCGCCCCGGATAGGCAATTCGTTTGAACGGCCAATCGCTCGCCAGCCAGCCGCGGAAGGCGGCGCCGAGACGCTCGTCCAAGCCTTCAGCTAGGACGCTCGCGCGCACCCAATAGAAGGCCATGGCATCGTAGGCCGGGTCATCGCTTGGGTAGATGTAACAGCAGCCCAGGCACACCGCCTCGTCCGTCGACATCATGGTGTAGGCGAAGGAATGGCGCAGGCGGAACTCCCGCTGGTGCCAAGCGAGATCGATCAGATCGGTCTCCAGGGTCAGACCGTGGGGCCAGTTGGATCCCGGATTGAGCACGCCGACCAAATGGTCGGCGCTTGACATGACCGCGTCGTAGTCCTTGATCAGGTCGCCGACCGTGAGCGGGCGCAAGTGAAAGCCGTCGCCGTCCAGGCGCTCCGGCACCTCGAAGTCCGCTGGAACCATCGGACGGTGATACACTAGCTACACGTCCAGCTCGTCGCTCTGCACGAAGCGGGCGTTTTCCTGTATGAACTGGAAGCGCAGCTCCGGCTTGCGGCCCATCAGGTGCTCGACCGCGAGTGACGAGCGTTTTTGGGCGCCGGCCGGGTCCGGGTCGTCTGGCTCGGAGATCGCCACCCTAAGCAGGGTACGCTTGGCCGGGTTCATGGTGGTTTCCTTTAGCTGGGCCGACGGCATCTCGCCCAGGCCCTTGAAGCGGCTGATCTCGACCTTGGCCCGGCCGGTCAACTCCTTCTTCATCAGCTCGTCCTTGTGGGCCTCGTCCCGGGCGTAGAGCACCTTGCCGCCCTGGGCCAGGCGGTAGAGCGGCGGCTGGGCCAGGTAAAGCCGGCCGCTCTCGATCAGGCCCGGCATTTCCCGATAGAAGAAGGTCATCAGCAGAGAGGCGATGTGGGCGCCGTCCACATCGGCATCGGTCATGATGATGATGCGCTCGTAGCGCAGCTTATCCAGATCGAACTGGCCGCGCGTGCCACAGCCCAGTGCCTGGGAGATGTCGGTGATCTCCTGGTTGGCCTTCTGCTTGTCCAGCGAGGCGCTGGCGACGTTGAGGATCTTGCCGCGCAGGGGCAGGATCGCCTGGGTCTCCCGATTGCGCGCTTGCTTGGCCGAGCCGCCGGCCGAATCGCCCTCGACCAGGAAAATCTCGGTGTCCTCGGCCCGGTTGGCCGCGCAGTCGGCCAGCTTGCCGGGCAGGCGTAGCTTGCGGGTCGCGCTCTTTCGCTTCAGCTCCTTTTCCTGGCGCCGGCGCAGGCGCTCCTCGGCGCGCTCGACGACCCGCTCGAGCAACAGACGGGCCCGTTCGGGATGGCCCGACAGCCAATGGTCAAAGTGGTCCTTGATCGAGGCCTCGACCAGCTTGGCGGCGATCGGCGAGGCCAGGCGATCCTTGGTCTGGCCTTGGAACTGAGGTTCCTGGATGAAGACCGAGAGCATGGCGGCCGCGCCGCCCAAAAGGTCGTCGGCCGTGACCTGTTGGGTCTTCTTCTGGCCGATCATCTCGCCGTAGCCTTTGAGGCCGCGCAGCAAGCCGGTCCGCAAGCCCTGCTCGTGGCTGCCGCCGTCGCCGGTCGGCACGGTGTTGCAGTAGGAGCTGGTGAAGCCGTCCTCGTCAGATGGCCAGCTGACCGCCCACTCGACCCGGCCCTCGCCGTCGGGGAACTTGGCCTCGCCGACGAAGGGATCGGGCGTCAGCGTCTTGCGGCTGCCCAAGGTAAAGGCGAGGAAATCGCGCAGTCCGTTGGGAAAATGCAGGACCTCGCTCTCGGGCACATCGGATTTATCGCCCAGCAGCTGTTTGGCGCAGGACCAGCGGATCTCGACGCCGCGAAACAGGTAGGCCTTGGAGCGCGCCATACGGTAAAGCCGCTCGGGCCGGAAATGGGTCGTGCCGCCGAAGATCTTGTGGTCGGGCTTGAAGGTGATCGTCGTGCCGCGCCGGTTGCGCACGGCGCCAGCCGACTTCAGCTTGCCGAGCGGCTTGCCCCGCTGATAGCTCTGCTGCCACAGCTTTTTGTCGCGCGCGACCTCGACCTCCAGCGTCTCGGCCAATGCGTTGACCACCGAGAGGCCGACCCCGTGCAGCCCACCAGCCGTGGCATAGGCTTTCTGGGAAAACTTGGCGCCTGAATGCAAGGTGGTGAGGATCACCTCCAGCGCCGATTTGGACTTGTATTTCGGGTGCTTGTCGACCGGGATCCCGCGGCCGTTGTCGCGCACCGTGACCTGATCGTCGGCCTCGAGCTCCAGCTCGATGCGGGTCGCTTGACCCGCCACCGCTTCGTCCATGGCGTTGTCGAGCAGCTCGGCCACCAGATGGTGCAGCGCGCGCTCGTCGGTGCCGCCGATGTACATGCCGGGGCGCCGGCGAACCGGTTCGAGGCCCTCGAGTACCTCGATATCCTTGGCCGAGTATTCGTCGTTCATGCGCGTGCTGGGATCCTGGAACAGATCAGCGGTTTTACGTCTTGCCACGTTTCTTTGCCCTTGCATCGTACCCGACTCGGGCGTCACCCTAGGCATCAGGCTATAGCAGAAAAGTCGGCGAAATCCAGAGAGGCAAGGGAAGGTGGCGGAGAGGCAGGCCAAAGACGCGCCAAGCGGCGAGCTGACCACCCGTACGCTCGCCATGCCGGGCGAAGCCAATCCCAACGGCGACATCTTCGGCGGCTGGGTGCTTTCGGCCATGGACATTGCCGGCGGCATCAAGGCGGGCGAGCGGGCCCGGGGCCGGGTCGCCACGGTCGCGGTCGACGCGCTGACGTTCCACCGGCCGGTGCGGATCGGCGACGTGCTCTGCGTCTATGCCGATATTCTCAAGATCGGGCGCAGCTCGATCGCGGTTCAGCTCGAAGCCTGGGTGTTGCGCCACCTGAAGGGAACCCGTGAGCAGGTGACCGAGGGCCGCTTCACCTACGTGGCAATCGACGACAGCGGCCGGCCGCGACCGGTCGAGGGAGAGGGATCATGAGGCTGCTCATCATCTGCCTGGGTCTCTTGGCGGCCGCGACAGCCTCGGCCGGCGAGGCCGACGTTGTCGCGGTCGAGGCCCACCGGGCGTCCGACGGCACCTGGCGCTTCGACGTCGCCGTGCGCCACGACGATACAGGCTGGGAGCACTACGCCGACCGCTGGGACGTTGTGGCGCCCGACGGCACGGTCCTGGGCGAGCGCGTGCTGCTCCATCCTCACGAGAACGAGCAGCCCTTTACCCGCTCGCTCGGCGGGGTCGTCGTGCCCGAAGGGGTTACCAAGGTCACCGTGCGCGCTCATGACAGCGAGCACGGCTTGGGCGGCCAGACCATGGAGGTCACGCTCGACGAATGACGACTGACGCCTTGCCCAAGGATGCCGAGGTCGTGGTCATCGGCGGCGGCGTGGTCGGCGCATCGATCGCTTACTTTCTGGCCAAGCGCGGCATTGCGGTGGCGCTTTGCGAGAAGGGCCGGATCGCGGGCGAGCAGTCGAGCCGCAACTGGGGCTGGATCCGCCAACAGGGCCGGGACGTCCGGGAGGTGCCGGCGATCCTGGAGAGCCTGAAGATCTGGCGCGGCCTGGAAGCCGAACTGGACGAGGATGTGGGCTTTCGAAACAACGGCGTGCTCTATTTGGCCGAGAGCGAGGCGCAGCTCGCCGAACATGACGACTGGCTCGCGCTGGCAAAGACCCATGGGATCGACTCCCGGCGCCTCGGCAGGGCCGAGGTCGGCGAACTGCTCGGCCACAATGACCCGCCCTGGAAAGGCGGCCTCTATACGCCGAGCGACTGCCAGGCCGAGCCCGCCAAGGCGGTCCCGGCGATTGCCCGCGGCGTCGAGAAGCTGGGCGGCACGGTGATTACCAACTGCGCGGTGCGCGGCCTGCAGCGGGTCGGCGGGCGGGTCTCGGGCGTGGTCACAGAGCGCGGCGAAATCGCCTGCCATGCGGTGGTCTGCGCGGCCGGTGCCTGGGCCTCTCTATTCAACGGTAACCTGGGATTTCGGTTGCCCCAGCTCAAGGTGCGCGGCTCTGTCGGGCGCACCGAACCGGCGCCGCAGGTGACCGAGGGCGCGCTGTCCGATTCGCACCTCTCCTTGAGGCGGCGCCAAGATGGCGGCTACACGATGGCCTATCCGGGGGTCACCCAATACGACATCGTGCCCGAGTCCTTCCGCTATCTGCGCGCCTTCCTGCCGCTCATCAGGCATAGCCGCCGTGGCCTCAAACTTAGGCTGGGCCGGCGTTTTGCCGAGGAGCTCGGCATCGCCCGGCGCTGGCAGCTCGACGAGACCACCCCCTTCGAGCAGGTCCGGGTGCTCGACCCCAAGCCGAACGAAAGATTCTTGGCCCAGGCCTTGGTGGAGGCCGGCGCGCGCTTTCCGTCTCTACGGGGTATCAAGTTCGTCGAGACCTGGGCCGGCATGATCGACGTCACGCCCGACGCGATTCCGGTGATCAGCCCGGTCGAGGCCTTGCCCGGTTACTTCATCGCCGCCGGGTTTTCGGGCCATGGTTTCGGCCTCGGGCCCGGCGCGGGCCTATTGATGGCCCAGCTGGTGGCCGGCGAAACCCCGGCGGTCGACATGACGCCGTTCCGCTACTCCCGCTTCATCGACGGCACGAAGATCGTGCCCGGCCACTACTAGGATCCGACTAACCAAGCACTTTCAGTGTGCGGTGATCGGGATCGACCTCGACCTGCGCGCCGCTCTCCACCAAGGCGGTGATGTGCTGATCGAAGCCGTCGAGCAGGGCGAGGCCGGCCAGAGCGGCGCCTTGGGCGAGCACCGGGTTGGTGCGGTTCATCACAAGGGCAGCCGGGGCCAGGCCGCTCGACACCATCTCGTTGAACATCCAAGCGCTGGCAACGCCGCCCTTGGCCCGGTCGAGAATTAGGATCTTGCCCACATAGCTTTGGCCGAACAGCCGGTGGCTCGGGCGCGAGAAGATGCCTTTCAGGCGGTCCAGGTCATAGCGCGCGGAAAAGCCGTCGGTGGCCACCAGGGCTTCGCCGATCACGCGGGGCCCCATGGCCCGGGCGGCCCAATAAGTCGCTGTCATGGCGTGAGCCTCCCGGACAGGGCCGCCTCGACGCAACGCTCCATGGAGGCGAGCGCAGGGTTGTAGCCGTAGCCGCCGATGATGTTCGCAAGCTTGGCCGAGTTGGTCACCAAGTTGCGCCAGCCGTTGGCCTGACCGATCTCGCGCGCATACATTTGGTAGAAGCAGACTCCCTCGAGGATCTGACCGCCGGCCGCTTCGATCTTCTGGGCGAGGCCCATGCGCCGGGCGGCGCTGGCGATCTCCTCGGTGGTGGCGGCCAGCAGGCTGGTGCCGGCGGCTAGGCTTTGGCCGTCGAGCAGACTGGCCAAGCGCTCGAGCTCGAGCAGGGAGATCTGTGGCGCGGCGAAAACCACCAGATCGACGTTGTCGTTCTCCATGGCGAAACTCGCAGCAAAGTCCTCAAGATCCTTAAGCCCGATCTCGATCGGCGCGCGGGCATCGGGCGCGCTGGCGGCTGCAAGGGTCGGTGCTTCCGGGGTCACCCCGACCACGTGGAACATGGGCGTCGAGCCGAAGCTGCCCAAGGCGGCGCCCAAATGCTTTAGGGCGTCCGAGCCGGGCGGTGCCTCAACGCCCTCGATAACCGGAATGTCCCAGTAGGACCGCAAAGCGCGGCCGATCACGCCGCCGAGCGCACCCCACTGGGTCAGCTCCTCAGGCTGGAAGGTCAAGCGAAAGCGGCTGCGCGCCAAGCGCGCCTGGTCCAGGTGCATGCCGTAGCGCGGCACCCGGCCGGTCAGGCCAGCCCAGAGCGCGGCGACACCGCCTTCGAAGTTGGAGCGCGCGCCGCACACTCCGTTGGCGTAGTTGACCGAGCCGGTGTCGCCGAAGGCCAGATGCTCGCCCAAGACCGGCGCCATGACGGTCTGGTAGTTGATGCAAGTGTTGGTCATGAGGCAGCCGAAGGCCTCGAGCGCGGCGACGATGCGCTGCTCCCGGGCCTCGGCATAGGCCGGTTGCTGAAGCTTGGCGCAGAGCCGCCGGTCGACGCCGCGCGGGTCTGTTACTGTCGGCACCCGGACCCGTCGCTCTGCTTCGGGATGAGCGGCCAGCCGCTCGAGCAGGGCCAGGCCGGCCTCGCCGACCGCTTCGCCATCGGCCATCAGGTGGGCCTGGGCGACCGGCACGAAATCCTCGGCGCCGAAGTAGCGCCCGACGATGGTCTGCTGCTCCAGGGCCATGCGGCGCGGCTCGCCGAGCGCGCCGGCCGCGATCGCTTGTTCCTCCTCGTTTAGCCTCATGACGCCTTGGTCTCCTTCGCCCGGTGCTTGAAGGAATCTCGGCGGAAGCTGTAAAGCGCCGTGGGGTCGACCGCAATGTCGACCACGGCCGGCTTGCCGCAGGCGAGCGCCGCTTGGACCACGTCGCCGAGCTCGGCGCAGCGCTCGACACGGAAGCCGGCCGCGCCGTAGAGCTCGGCGACCTTGTCGAAGGGTGGGCTGGAGATGTCGGCGCCGATGTAGCGCTCGCCGAAAAAGTCCCGCTGATAGGCTTTCTCCGCGCCCCAGCACTGATTGTTCATGACCAATGTCACCGTATTGATCCCATTGTCGACCGCGGTGCTCAGCTCGGAGATCGTCATGCCGAAGCCGCCGTCGCCCATCAGGCTGACCACCGGACGCTCCGGCCGGGCGATCTTGATGCCGAGCCCGCAGGCGAAGGAGAAACCGACCAAACCGAAGTCCAGGGGCGTGAAAAGGCTAGGTGGCTCCCAGTAGTTCAGTGCGTCGGTCGCCTGCAGGCAGAGCGTCCCCGCATCCATGGTGACGGCTGCGTTCTTCGGCAGCACGTCTCGTAGGGTCTTGAACAGGCCTGAGGGCTGGATCGGATGGGCGTCGACCGCTGCGTCGCTGTCGCGCTTTGCCAAGTAGGCCGTGCGCTCACTCTTGTAGCGCGCGCTCCAAGCTTCGACCTCGTCCAGCTGCTGACGGTTGCCGAGCGCCTGACAGAGCTGGCGTGCCGCGGTCGGCGCATCGGCCCAGATACCGAGCGCGACGGGGAAGTAGCGACCGATCGCGGTTGGCTCCAGCTCGACCTGGATGATCGCCGCCTGCTCGTTGATGTTGTCATAGGAGTAGAAGGTGGAGTTGAAGCCCAGGCGCGTGCCGAGCGCCAGGATTACGTCGGCCTCCTTGACCAGGCGCGAGGCGACAGGATTGCCGCGCGGTCCCATTTGGCCGGCGTTGAGGGGATGGCCAAATGGGATCGCGTCGCCGTGGCCGGGCGCTGTGGCGATCGGCGCGTTCAAGGCCTCGGCGAGGGCGAGCGCCTCTTCGTGGCCGCCGCTGGTCTTGATGCCGCCGCCGGCCACGATGACCGGTCGCCGGGCGCCGCGCAGCGCCTCAACAGCCTGCTGGATCGCTTCCTCCGCGCCGCCGGGCAGACTCTGGGAGCGATAGGCGGCAGGGGCCTGAAAGGCGGGGAAGGCGGCGGTCCCCGAGAGGATGTCGCGCGGCAGGTTGAGCTGCACTGGGCCGCGTCGGGGAGTCATGGCGACGCGGAAGGCCTCGCGGAACATCTCCGGCACGCGCTCGGTGTGGGTCGCCGTCCAGGTCTTCTTGGTGATCGGGCGGAACAGGGCCTGCTGATCGACTTCCTGAAAAGCGTCCCGGTAGAGGTGGCCGGAGGACAGCGATCCGGCAATCGAGACAACCGGCGAGAAGGCGGCGGCGGCCTGGGCCAGCCCGGTCACCAGATTGGTCGCGCCGGGGCCGTTCTGGCCGGCAAGGATCACGCCGGGCCGGCCTGAAACCCGGGCGTAGCCGTCGGCCATGTGGGTGCCGGTGCGCTCGTCGCGCACACCGATCAGCTTGATGTCCCTGGCGTCGTAAAGGGCGTCGAACATCTCCATGGTTGCCGAGCCGATCAAGCCGAAGACCTGCTCGACGTTCTCCGCCTTGAGGGATTCGACGGCGGCCTGGCCGCCGGTCAAGTCTTGCATTCTGCTGTCCCAATTCATCTGCTTAAGAAACCGGTTTCGTCGAGAAAGTCCAGAACCGGCTCGGTGAAAAGGTCCGGCGCCTCGACCAAGCCCATGTGCTGCAAGCTGGGCACGATCAGGAAGCGGGCGCCGGGGATCTCGGCGGCGATCGCACGGCTCATGGCGGGCGTGCTGCCGCTGTCGTGCTCGGCGGTCATGACCAAGGTCGGCCGGTCGATCGGCGGGTGCGAGCGAACCAGCTCGGTGACGCCCTTGGCCAGCACCTCGCGGCACTGTGCGTAACTCGCCGGGTCGTTGGCCAAGACCCAGTCGCGGACCAGGGCGATGACCTCCGGCCGGCCGCTGCGAAAGGCGGCGGTGAACCATCGCTCTATGGTAGCGTCCAGGGTCGCGGCCGGGCCGCCTGCGGCGCTCTGGGCGGCGCGCTCCTCGACCAGGCGCTGGGCTTCGGGACCACGCTCGTTGGGCGAGTTGAGGATTGCCAGCGCGGCAACCCGCTCTGGATGGTCGATCGCGAAGCGCCGGTTGATCATGCCACCCAGGGAAAAGCCGACCAGCGCGCTGGCCTCGACCTGGAGCTCGTCGAGCAGCTCGCGCAGCTGCGCGGCGAAAAGGCTGAGCGAAGGCTTGGCCGGCGGCGCTGCGCTATCGCCATGGCCGTAAAGGTCATAGGTGAGTACCCGGGCTCGGGCGGTCAGCGCAGGCATGTGCCACTGCCAGCAACCTCGGTTGAGCCCCAGGCCATGGATCAGCACCACGAGCGGCCCATCTGCGGGACCGCTCAGCGCGTAGGCTGTTCCATTGTCGCTTCGCCGCTCCATGGCCCTCTCACCGGGCCACGAACTGGCTGCCCAGCGGCTCGTCCGAGGTGTTCATCCAGACCGTCTTGGGGCGGGTGTAGTCGTACATCGCCTGGAGGCCGCTTTCGCGCCCGTAGCCGGAGCCCTTGACGCCGCCGAACTCGGCGATCGGCGAGACCGCCCGGTAGGTGTTGACCCAGACGATCCCGGCCTTGACGGCTTTCGCCATGCGCAGGGAGCGGGCGCTGTCCCGGGTGAAGATGCCGGCTGCCAGGCCGTGAGTCGTGTCGTTGGCCAGGCGCACGACCTCGGCCTCGTCCTTGAACCGCAACACGCTCAAGACCGGACCGAACAGCTCGGTGTCGACGATGCGCAGGTCCTGACGCGGGCAGGCGACGATGGTCGGCTCGTAAAACAGCCCGTTCAGGCCGGCCGGCCGCTTGCCGCCGCACAGCAGCTCGCCGCCCTCGCTCTGGGCGTGGGCAACCTCGCGCTCGATGTTGTCGAGTTGGCCGGTCGTGCAGATCGGCCCCATCTCGGTGTCGTCGGCAAGCGGGTCGCCGATCTTGATGGTCGCGACCTGGGTAGTCATGCGCGCGAGGAAGGCATCTGCGATCCCGTCCTGCAAGTAGAGACGGGAACCGGCGACGCAGCTTTGGCCCGCCGCGCCGAAGATGCCGGAGATCGAGCCGTTGACCGCGCTCTCCAGGTTGGCGTCGTCGAACACGATGAAGGGCGACTTGCCACCCAGCTCGAGGGAAACCTCGGCAAAGTTGTTGGTCGAGTTCTGCAGCACATGGCGCGCCGCCATGGGCCCGCCGGTGAAGGAGATGCGCGCCACCAAGGGGTGGGAGGTCAGCGCCTTGCCGCAGGGATCCCCATGGCCGGTCACGATGTTGACCACGCCCGGCGGTATGCCGGCTTGCTCGACCAGGCGGCCGAAGGCGAGCATGGCGGCCGAGGCGTGCTCGGAGGCCTTGAGTACGATGGTGTTGCCGGCGGCCAGTGCCGGGCCGATCTTGACCGCGCTCAGGAACAGCTGGGAATTCCAGGGCACGACCGCTGCGACCACGCCGAGCGGTTCGCGGTGGGTGAAAACGAAAAGATCGGGCTTGTCGATCGGCAAGGTCTCGCCGCTGATCTTGTCGGCGCAGCCGGCGTAGAAATGAAAGAAGTCGGCGATGTATTTGGCCTGCCAGCGGGTCTCCTTGAGGAGCTTGCCGGTGTCGACCGATTCGATCCGGCCGAGCTCCTCGGACTCTTCTGTCAGGAGGTCGGCTAGGCGGCGCAGGCAACGGCCCCGCTCGGTCGGCGTCATGGCCGGCCAAGGTCCTTCGTTGAAGGCCCGGTCGGCGGCGCGCACGGCCCGGTCGACGTCCTCGGCGGTGGCTTCGGGCACCTGGGACCAGGCCTCGCCCGTGGTCGGGTTGAGGCTATCAAAGGTGCGCCCGTCGGACGCGCCGACCCAGGCGCCGTCGATCAGCATCTGATAAGACTGAAGGTCACCCATGAAATGCTCTCCCCTGGTGGCGCGGGCGCATTCTGGCCAAATTCTCTGCCACGGCTAGCGAATTATCGACAGACCGCGGCGAAAAAGTGCTTCCTTTGCGCCAGCCAGGAATGATCCACTGGTTGGCCGCGCGTTCTTGCAGGAAAGGTCCCTCGTCCGATGCACCCGGTGATCGCCCTTTGGTCCCATCCGCGCTCCATGTCGACTGCGACCGAGCGGGTCATGCGTGCCCGCGGCGACCTGACCTGTTTCCACGAGCCCTTCATGTACGACTACTACGTCCACCGGGCGGTGCGCCCCATGCCCCACTTCGAGATAGACCCGGCCTTGCCCCAGTCCTACGAGGCGATCCGCGACAGCTTGCTGGGCGCCGCCGAGGAGGGCCCGGTGTTCTTCAAGGACATGAGCTACTACGTCATGCCGCGCATCTTGGACGACCCGGCGTTGGCGCCACGCTTGACCAACAGCTTTCTGATCCGCAACCCACTGCGCTCGATCCTCTCCTACCACAAGCTCGACCCGGAGCTCACTTCCGAGGAAGTCGGCCTTGAGGCCCAGTGGCGCCACTACGAGGCCTTGGCGGCGTGTGGTGCAGCGCTGGTCGTGATCGAGGCCGAGGCGGTCCAGGCCGACACCGCGGGCGCGATGAACGCCTATTGGGAGAAGATCGGCCTGCCGGCGGCACCCCACGCCTTCAATTGGAACGGCGATACGCCGCCCGAGGAATGGCAGCAGGTCGCCGGCTGGCACGGCGACGTGGCGTCCAGTAGCGGCATCCGCCCGCCCGACCCGGAGGAGGATGCGAAGCAGGAAGCCACCTTCGATGCGGCGGCGGCGGAGGCGCCGCGTCTGCGCGAGCTGCTGGCCCACCATCGGCCGTTTTACGAAAAGCTGAAGAGAGCGACGTTGGCGTGAAAAAATAAATTTTCAACCTTGACAATTTATGGTCCGGGCGCCATCTGAGGCGCCATGGCTCGACCGTCCCTCAAGACACAGCGCTCCCACGAGATCCTCGCCGCCTTCGCGGCTTGCGTGGCGCGCTACGGCTTGGAGGGCGCGACTCAAGAGCGGGTCGCCGCCGAGGCGGGGGTCAAGCGCACCCTGCTGCGCCACTACCTGGGCAACCGGGACGAAATGATCGATGCCTTGATCGATCACGTGGCCGCCGACTTCGACGCCCAGACTGAGGCGATGCTGGCCGCCCTGCCGGCGACCGGCCGGGTGCCGGCCCTGCTCGACCTGCTGTTCGACTGGCAGCGTCCGAGCGACGGCGACAGGGTGATGACCTATCAGGCCCTGGTAACGGCGGCCGAACGTCTGCCCAGGGCCGGGCAGGCGATGGCCGCCGGCACGGAGCACTTCGCCGCCGCCCTTAGGCGGGAACTCGCCATGGCGCACCCCGGCGCGCCGGACGAGGCGGTCACCGCCGCCACGCTCGGCCTGATGGCGCTTGCTTTCAATGCCGAGGCCTTGGCGCCGCTGGATCTGCCGGAGAGCTGGGCAAGCGCAACCCGCCGGGCCGCAGATAGCCTTGTTGCAACTTTGGAAGTTTGAACTTCATGGAAACCATCAAATGGCCGACGGCGATCCTGCTGCCGGTGCTTCTCATCGCCACCTATTTCAGTTGGTACTGGGTTTGGGGCCTGCTGTTCCTCTATTGGGCCCTGCCAGCGATCCGCAGCGGCGAAGCCTTCCTGGTCGAGCCGATCGAGCGGGCCAGCAACCCGGTGCTCTTTTGGGCGATCACCGCCATGTGGGCCGGCTTCGGGGTCTGGACCCTGGTGGCTGACCTGCAGTGGCGCCTGGCGGGGGCTTGATGCCATGACTGAAACGAAGCGCATGCCGGTGCTGCCGGTAGAGGCCTACACCTCCCAAGCTTGGTTTGACCGGGAGCAGGCGCAGATCTTCTCGCGCACCTGGGCCTTCGCGGGCCTGGCTGAGGACATTGGCGAGCCTGGCCAGTACCGGGCGGTCCAAGCCGGCCTTAACAACATCTTCATCGTCATGGGGCGCGATGGGCACCTGCGCGCCTTTCATAACCTCTGCCGCCACCGGGGCACCCGCCTAGTGCCCGAAAGTGGCCAGGCTCGCCGCTTGATCGCCTGTCCCTACCACGACTGGGCCTACGATCTGGAGGGTCGGCTGATCGCGGTGCCGGAGAAGGAGCGGGAGTTTCCCGATCTGGATCTCTCCTGCCACGGCCTGAAGCCCGCGTCGGTGGCCCTGTGGCGGGGTATGCTTTGGGTTCATCCGTCGCCTGACGCGGGCCCGATCGCCGAGTGGTTTGGCGCGGTCGAGCCCCAATTGGGCCCACACCGACCGGAGGAGCTGGTAGAGATTGAGGAGGCGCGCAGCCACCACGAGATCAAGGCCAACTGGAAGATCGTTGTGGAGAACTATATCGATGCCTACCACCTCTCCCACCTTCACTCCGGCACGCTCGCTATGTACGACCACGCCAAGATCGAAAGCGGCTTCGTTGGGCCTCACTTCGCCTTCTGGGAGCCTCTGGCGGACCACTACGAGGCCGATGTCGAGGTGAACGCGCCTATGCCGCTTATCGAGCGGGTGCCGCGCGACCGGCTCGGCGTCTGGGTTCCTATGCTGTTCCCGAGCCTGGGATTGGCGGAAAGCGAGAGCTCTTGGTCGACCTTCCATGTTACGCCGCTCGCGCCCGATCTCAGCCTTGTCGAGACTCGTACCAAGGTGGAAAACGCCTCGGAACAGGCCTTCGAGCGGCAAGCCGCCCGCTCGGCCGGGTTCTGGCAGCGCCACGTCCGGCCCAAGCGTTCGGGCGACGAGACGGATCCGCTTGCCTCGGGCGATTTCATGGCGGAGGACGTCTACATCTGCGAACAACAGCAAGCCTCGCTTACCTCGCCGTACTTTTCGGTCGGCGCCACGGCGCGCCACGGCGAAGCAGCCCTGCGCCGCTACCAGGAAGTCGTTCAGGAGTGGATGGTACCCGACTAATGGCGTTCATTAGTTCTGGCGATGGGGCGACAATGTCTTAGGGCCAGGCGGGGAAGGGGAGTATTCTTTCCGCTTGCGATGGGCGGAGAGCGGATGGCACAGCGATGAGCCAAGCGGCCGAGAGCGAGGGCGGCCGGCGCCGGGGCCGGGCGGCGCGGCGCGAGGCGCGCGAACGAGGCCCGGCCACACCGACGGCACCCTATGTGGCGCGCAACATCGGCGTCTTCCGCCTGCTCGACGAGGAGGGGCTGGCGCTGATCGAGCGCAAGGCCGACCAGATCCTTCAAGAGATCGGTATCGAGTTCCGCGGCGATCAGGAGGTGCTCGCCATCCTTAAACGCGCCGGCGCCGATGTCAGAGGCGAGCGCGTGCGCTTCGAGCCCGGCCACTGCCGAACGGTGATCCAGGCAAGCGCCCCCAGCCGCTTTACTCAGCATGCCCGCAACCCTGCTCGCTCCGTCGAGATCGGTGGCGAAAACTCGCTCTTCTGTCCGAGCTTCGGACCACCCTTCGTGCACGATATGGAGCGTGGCCGGCGCTACGCCACCCTCGAGGACTTCCATAACCTGACCAAGCTGCACCACATGCTGCCCGGGGTGCATCACTCGGGCGGGGTGGTGGTGGAGCCGGTCGATGTGCCGGTGCCCGAGCGCCATTTGGACATGGCTTATGGACACCTGCGATTCAACGACAAGCCCTTCATGGGCGCGGTGACGGCGCCGGAACGCTCAGAGGACACGGTCAGAATGGCCAAGATCGTGTTCGGCGAAGATTTCGTTGAGGCCAATTGCTGCCTTTACAGCGTGGTCAACTCCAATGCGCCCCTGGTGTGGGACGCCACCATGCTGGGCGCGCTCAAGACCTATGCCCGTCACAATCAGGCGGTCGTGGTCTCGCCCTTCATCTTGGCCGGCGCCATGAGCCCGGTATCGATCGCAGGCACCCTGGCCCAAGTGCTCGCCGAGGCCCAGGCTGGCCTCTGCCTGATCCAGCTGATCCGGCCGGGTGCGCCCGCCGTGTTCGGCACCTTCGCGAGCCCGATCTCGATGCAAACCGGGGCACCCACCTTCGGCACGCCGGAAGGCATGCAGATGCAATTCTGTGCCTCCGCCCTGGTCAGGCGTCTGGGCGTCCCGTTCCATTCGGTCGGCGCCTTGACCGCCGCCAAGGTGCCCGACGCCCAGGCCGCCTATGAGGGCGCCCGCCAGCTTCAGGCCGCCTTTCTAGCCGGGGTCAACTTCATCATCCACGCGACCGGTTGCTTGGAGGGCCTGCTGACCACCGGCTACGAGAAGCTGATCATGGATGCCGACATGTGCGAGGCCTTGAGCGTCTTCGCCCAGAACGTCGACTTGAGCGAGATCGACGAGGCGATCGAGGCGATCCGCGACGTCGGCCCGGGCGCGCATTTCTTGGGTTGCGATCACACTCAGGCCCACTTCGAGACGGCGTTCTGGCGCTCGGAGTTTTCCGACAACAAGACTTTCGAACAGTGGAGCGCCGAGGGCAGCGCCTGGGCCCAAGAGCGCGCCCACCAGCGCTGGAAGGCGCTGCTTGCGGACTACCAGGCACCGGCCCTCGATCCAGCCGTGGACGAAGCGCTCAAGGACTTCGTCGCGCGGCGCCGGGCCGAAATACAAGCCGACTAAGGCACACCTGCGCCCTTGCCGCGGGGCTGGAATAGGGACATAAGCAGCGCCTCTCGTTCCCCTGGCGGCGTGGTGCGCGCGATCGACATGGCAAAGGTGCTCTGGTTCCGGGAGCTCGATGACTGGGCCGCTCTGGTGGCGCCAGCGCTGGTGCTGCCGTCCGGATTGCTGGCCTTCGGCCTGTTCCACGATTTTCCGCCGTTCTCGCCGGCGCTTCTGATCGCCTGGCTGTGGTTGGTTTTGGCCGGCTTGGCGCTCGGCCTGGTGCTCTCGGCAATGCGCTCAAAACTGGCCCGGTCGCTGATCTTCGGCCTTCTCTTGATTTTCTATCTCGATGTCCAGTTCGACTTCATCCGATTTGTCGAAGGTTTGGGCGACATCAGCGACTTTTCGATCCTTCGCCTGGGCGATCGTGTCATCGCGATCGGTGCCGTCTTCGGACTCGTTGTTTTGCTGCGACGGCATCTCTCGACGATCCTTCTGTTGGTCTTCGGCGTGATTTTCGTCTCGACCCTCTTTATTCCCCCGAAACCGGCCCCCTACGGCCAAATACACAGTGCCACGGTCGAGAGCGGGCAAAGCGATCTGCCGACGATCGTGCACATCGTCCTGGACGGCCACATCGGCCCCGACGGAATTCCTTCGACCATTGCGGGTGGGCCGGCGCTGCGCCGCGAGCTCATCGACTTCTATGTGGGCGAGGGCTTTCGCGTCTATGGGCGCGCCTACAGCCAGTACATGGAATCGATTCTCTCCCTAAGTGCGCTGCTCAACGGCGGCGACCAAAGCTTCGCCGATTTGCTGCAAAAGCGCGACGATCAGCTCTATACCGTGGAGCAGAACGCCTATTTCGAGGAGCTTGCAGCCCGTGGCCATCCCATTCGCGTTTACGAGACCGACTATCTTGTCTACTGCGGTGCGCCTGGCCCGAGCTTGGAGTCCTGCTACCGGGTCACCGCGTCCAGCGTGCGGCCCGTCGGTGGGATCGAGGTTGCCGACCGGCAGAAAGCCAAGCTGCTGCTGGCGGCCTACTTCCAATCCTCGAAGATCTACAGCAGCCTGGCCAAACTCTACGACAAGGCCACTAGAGGCCGGGACTTCGACCTGCTCCCGCCCAGGGTGCGCCGCAAGGAGACCTTCTCTCCCTTGGAGGCGCCCAGGGTCTTCGACCGTTTGGTCGACGATATCGAAAGCGCGCCGCCTGGCCACGCCTTCTTTGCCCACATTATGCTGCCACATGAGCCCTACATCTACGATTCGGATTGCGCCGTTCGCGGTGACCTGGATCAGTGGCTCGGACGCCGGTTCGACTTCTCACGCAACGGAATCGGTACGCCGGCGGAGCGGGTCGAGGCCTATGAGCTCTATTTCCTGCAGGTGCGCTGCGCGATGCGGAGCCTCTCGCGGGTCTTCGCGGCGCTGAAAGAGGCCGGTCTTTGGGAGCGCTCGACGATTGTGCTCCACGGCGACCATGGCTCGCGGATCGCCTTGCGCGATCCGATTGAGGCTTATCTGGACAAGCTTACGGAGGAGGATCTGGTCGATGCCTATTCGACCTTCTTCGCCATTCGGTCTCCCGGTGTTGCGCCCGGCTATGATCCTCGGTCGGTCTCGGTGCAAGACCTTTTCGCCGAGTTTTTTCTCCGGCGCGCACCCAAGCCGGACGACGGGGTGGTTTATGCCATGAGAAGCCATGCGGAGGCGCCCCCCAAAGCCCTGCGTATGGCGCCGATCGGCAGTGATGAAAGCGGAGTCTCCAATGAAGATTAGACAAGCGAGCGGCATGGACGCCGCCGTTGTCGGCTGCCTGCTCCACGATCTGTTGGCCGAGCTGGCGGGCGTGGCGCCAGATAAAAAGAGGCTCGATGGCTTGGTCGAAGTTGCACGCGATCTCATGGAGTCTGATGCTCTGGTCTGGGGCCTCTTGGCGCTCGATGACCAGGAACGGGCGCTCGGCGTCGTGATGCTCAACGAATGTGCCGCGACCTACGCCGGCGGGCGCTTCGGCGAGATCACCGAGCTTTACGTGATCCCGGAGCAGCGCGGCTCTGGCGTCGGCGCGGGGTTGATCCGGGCGGCCGAGCGCTTCGCGGCGGAGCGGGGTTGGCCCCGCCTGGAGGTCGGCGCGCCTGACGTGCCGCGCTGGCAGGCCACCGTGGCGTTTTACCTGCGCTCCGGCTTTGATGAGGTCGGGCCGCGCCTGCGCCGCGTACTTTAACTGGCGCTGGCCTTGGCGTATGCTGTCGGCGGGTTGGTTGGCGCAAATTCCGGGAAGGGGCTGTTCGTCATGGGTCGCAGGCTGCACTGGACGCTTGGCGCTCTTGCGACCCTTCTGGTGCTTCTTGCCGGGGCCCAATCCTTCGCCCAGGCGAAGCGGGTCACGATCGGCTATCAGCAGATCTATAATCCCTGGAAGGTCGCGATCGTCGATCAAGCGATCGAAAAGGCGACCGGTTACGATATCGAATGGCGGGCCTTCGATTCCGGTGCCAAGGTGATCAACGCCATGGCGTCCGGCGATGTGCAGATCGCGCTCGCCGGCTCCAGCCCGATCGCCGCCGGCGTGAGCCGCGGCCTGCAGATCGAGCTGTTCTGGATCGTCGAGGACATCGCCGCGGCCGAAGCGCTGGTCGTGCGCGAGGGCTCGGGCATCATTGCGCCCCAGGATCTGAAGGGCAAAAAGCTGGGCGTGCCCTTCGTCTCGACGACTCATTTTCATTTGCTCTTTGCGCTCGAGCAGTTCGGCATCGACGCCAGGGACGTCAAGATCCTCAACATGCAGCCTGACGCCATCGCGCGCGCTTGGTCGCGCGGCGACATCGATGCCGCCTTTGTCTGGGAGCCGACGCTCGGGGCAATCAAGCAGAGTGGCAAGGTGCTGATCACTTCGGGTCTCTTGAGCAGCTGGGGCAAGGCGACCTTCGACGGCCTGGTTTCGGTCAAGGACTGGGCAGCCGCAAATCCGGAATTCATGGTGGCTCTTGTCAAGGAGATCGCCAAGGCCGACGCCGCCTATCGGGACGATCCCCAGGCCTGGACCGCGACATCCGAGATGGTGCAAAAGATCGTCGGTCTGGTCGGCGGCGATCCCGAGGCCGTGCCCGCCGTGCTTGCGCTTTACACCTTTCCGACCCTCGAGGAGCAGGCTTCCGAGCGCTGGCTTGGAGGCGGTGCGGCCCGTGCCCTGCTGTTTACCTCGGAATTCCTCATTGCCGAGGGTAAGCTCGATACCCTGCTGCCCGACTATGGGACCGCGGTCAACCCGACCTGGGTGCAGCGGGCGTTGGAGCAACCTTAGCCAGGTCTCGGACCTGGACCGGGTCTTCTTCGGGAACCTGGTGGGCGTTGCGCAGGCAGTTGAGGAACTCGAAGACCATTCTTGACGGTTTGGGTGACTGGCGCACGATGGCCATGTGATCGCTCTTGTAGGAATAGGCGTCGGGCCGCAAGCAGCACATGGCACCCTGTTTGACGAAGCGCTCGGCATAGTGGTCGGGCAGAAAGCCCAGGTAGCGACCGGACAGGATCAGCGCAGCCAAGGCTTCCTCGTCATAAACATCGGCGCTGCGCCGCAGCTTCAAGCGGTGGCTGAACATCATGTTGGGCGACTGAAATCCGATCCCGGCGTACTTCTGCTTGCGAATCTCCTGTCGGCTGATCTGCCTGTCCCCCTGTTTGGCCAGGGGATGATCGCCGCCGCAGTAGAGGAACATTTGCTCGCTGTAGAGCGGGGTGTAGCTCATGCTGCTGGATTGCCGGTGAGTCGGAATGATCCCAAGATGAAAGCGGCCGTTGAACACGCCGGTTTCAATCGCGTTGACCGGCTCGGAGTGAATTTCAATCGTGACCTTTGGGGCGATCCGGTCGAACTGGCTGATCGCCTGGGGCAGCTTGGCTTCTGGATTGGTTACGGTCTTGTCGAACAGCGCGATCGAGATGTGCCCGGTCAGGCGCCTGTGCACCTCGTCGATGTCCGACTGAAAACTGTTGATCGCCGAAAGCAGCCGCGATGAGGCATCCAGCACCCGCTCGCCCTCGGTGGTCAGGGCAAACCCGGCCGGTCCGCGGTCGCACAGCCGGACCCCCAAGCGCAGTTCCAGGTCCGTCAGGTGGCGGCTAATGGTCGAACGGCCGATGTTCAGCTCAAGCTCCGCCGCGGAAAGGCCGCCGCAGGCGACGACCGAGCGGAACACTCTGAGCAGCCGGATATCGACGTCGCTAAGCCGGCCGAGGTTTGCCTTTCGGGCCATGTCTAATGTTTCATGTTAATGAAACCATCATTCCGCTGTCTACCCTATACGAAACATAGGCCCTTTGCTAGGGTTAACGCGAGGGTCCATTAGGTGATGCGGAGGGATTGGTTCCCGATCCGCCGTATGTCTGTAAGCGGATCACGGGGGCAGGGGTGTCTTTTTGATCGTTGCCTTTTCTCTCGTGGGCCGTCTAGGGTGTTTGGCTATGCGTGGCTTGCAAGCCTAACAAGAATTATTGGGTAAGGACCAAAGGAGGCTCAGATGAGACTTGCGGAAAAGATCACCGCAACGGCCTGTGTAGCCGTTGCACTTACGTTTGGTGGCATCGACTATGCTGCCGCCGACACCTTCAAAGTTGCCGTCGGTGACGCCGCCGGCAGCGCCCAGCACGAGCTGGGCAAGAAGTTCGTCGAAGAGCTGGAATCCAGGACTAATGGCGAGCACACCGCCAAGCTGTTCCTCAACGGCCAGCTCGGCAGCGAGCAGGACACCGTGAACGAGGCAGCCATCGGCACGCTCGACTTCTCGATCCTGGCAATCAACAACGTCACGCCGTTTTCGCCGACGGTTGGCGTCTTTTCTCTGCCCTACGTCATTCTCAGCCTCGAAGACGCCGAGAAGTTGACCCAGGGCGAAATCGGCCAGGAGCTGGTCGAAAACACGATCCGTGACGCTGGTGTGCGCATTATCGGCTGGACCTACACGGGCTTCCGCGTGCTGACCAACTCGAAGAAGCCGGTCAAGACGCTCGAGGACTTGGACGGCCTGGTGATCCGCGTTCCGAAGAACGAGATCATGATCGACTCCTACAATTCCTGGGGCATCAATCCGACCCCGATGGCTTGGTCCGAGACCTTCACGGCGCTTCAGCAGAAGGTCGTCGACGGTCAGGACAATCCGTACCTGACGGTCCACTCGATGAAGTTCTACGAGGTCCAGAAGTACGTCACTGAGATCCGCTACATCTTCTCGATTGAGCCGATCATCGTCAGCGAGGCGATCTTCCAGGAGCAGTCCCCCGAGGTCCAGCAGGCGATCCTCGAGGCCGGCAAGGCCGCGACCCTGCACTCGGCCGAGCACCTGCGTAAGAGCGAGGCCGCGATCAAGGAAGACCTGATCGCCAAGGGCATGCAGATCGACGCACCGGCCGATGGCGAGAAGGCCTGGATCGAGGCGGCGACCACCACGGTCTGGCCGAAGTTCTACGACTCGATCGGCGGCAAGGATAAGCTCAACAACGTCATGAAGACCCTGGGCCGTCCGGAAGTTCAGTAAGCTTGTACTTTCTGTCCTGAAGCACAAGAAACGCTCGCAAGGACAGTTTCTATCGCGCTATAAAGGGAAAGTGCGTTCGTAGCGCCGCTGGGGGCGCACTTTCCCAAGCGTTAGGGAGGCGGGGGCCATGGGACGTGCCATCTTAAGATTTCTCGATTCCATCGAAAGCTACATTTGCCGCACTTTGCTGGCGATCTTCGTCTGCCTGCTGTTCGCACAGATCCTTTCGCGCGAGATCTTCGGCTATTCCATCGCGTGGAGCGAGGAACTGGCAACTTACATGTTCGTTTGGTTCGCCTACTTCGGGGCGAGTTACGCGGCTAAGCTTTATGCCCACAACCGGGTGACTTTCCAGTTCGGCAAGCTGCCGCGCCGCGTGGTGAACTATATCGAGGCCTTCGCCGACCTCTTCTGGGTTTTCTTCAATTGCTACTTCATCTATCTCAGCTTCACCTTCGTGTTTTTTAAGATGAACCTTTTCTGGAAATCCCAAACGCTCGGGGTTCCCATGAAGTACATCTACATGGTCTTGCCGATCGCCTTTGCGCTGATGACCTTCCGGGTGATCCAGGCGCACTACCTCAAGATCGTCAAGGGTGTCGACGTGCGCGATCCGGAGAAGGCGGACGTCGAGAAGATGATCGCCGAGGGCAAAGAAGAGAAGTCATAGGCCGCCACACAGGACGGGGCGCGGTCTGACGTAACGAGATAAGACGGCCGCGGAGCAAATCCGCAAGCGGGGGAGCAGATTAATGGAAGCCACCATCGTTCTGATTCTTTTCGGATCCTTCCTGGGTCTCCTGGCCCTGGGGGCGCCGATCACCGTGTCGCTCGGCGTGTCGGGCCTGGTGTCCTTCCTTTACCTTGGCGAGAATCCGATCAAGTTCGTGCAGATCGCCTTCACGTCGGTCGGCTCCTTCCCGCTGATGGCGTTGCCCGCCTTCATCCTGGCCGGCGCGCTGATGGAAGCGGCCGGAATCTCCCGGCGTCTGGTTCATGTGGCGGAAAGCTTCGCCGGGCCCTTCACCGGCGGTATCTCGGCGGCGACCGTGTTCGGCTGTCTGTTCTTTGGCGCGATCTCGGGCTCGGGACCGGCGACCACGGCGGCGGTTGGCATGCTGATGATCCCGGCGATGATCGACCGCGGTTACGACAAGGGCGTGGCCTCTGCGATTACGGCCTCTTCGGGCAGCCTTGGTATCATCATTCCGCCCTCGATCCCCATGGTGATCTTCGGCATTGCGGCGCTGGGTCTTCAGCCACCACCGGCCGCGGTCGAGAAGTACGGCGTGTTCCAGACCGTCTCAATCCCCAAGCTGTTCATCGCCGGCGTGCTGCCTGGCCTGCTGATTTCCCTCAGCCTGCTGATCATGAACTACATCATCTGCAAGAAGCGCGGCTACAAAGGTAGCGCCGATGGCTTCTCGATGCGCAATGTGGGTTGCGCGCTCTACCAGGCTTTCTGGGCCTTGATGGCGCCGATGGTCATCCTGGGCGGCATCTATTCGGGTTTCTTCACGCCGACCGAGGCGGCGATTATCGCGATCTTCTACACCCTGGTGATCGGATTCTTCGTTTACCGGGAGCTCGACATGAAAGCGCTCTTCCGCTCGCTCGAGACCACTACCTGGCTGACCGGCCGGGTGCTTCTGATCCTCTTCACCGCGACCGTCTTCGGCCGGCTGCTGGTGGAGAACCAGATCCCGGCGATCATCGCCGATGCCATGCTCAGGACAACGGACAACCTCTACCTGATCTGGGCCATGCTGATCTTCTTCCTGCTGTTCGTCGGCATGTTTATGGAGACGCTGGCCACGATCCTGATCCTGACGCCGGTGCTGCTGCCGATCGCCTACAACCTGGGCATCGATCCGATCCACTTCGGCGTGGTCCTGGTCTGCGCCCTGGGCATCGGCTTCCAGACACCGCCGCTGGGCGACAACCTCTTCATCGCGTCCGGCATATCGAACATCTCGATCGAGGAGATATCGATCAAGGCCCTGCCGTTCGCGGCGGTCAATACCATAGCGATCTTCATCATCGCTTTTGTTCCGGAAATCGTGCTCTGGCTGCCAAGGGTGCTTGGCTACTGACCGCGACATCGGACGACGAGGAGCAACGCCATGCAAAAACACTTCAAGACGATCCTCTACTCTACCGATCTGTCGCAGAACTCGCTGATGGCCTTTGACTATGCGGCCTATCTGGCCAAGCTGACAGGTGCCGAGATTCACATTCTGCACGTCCTTGAACAGCTCTCGGAGGACGCGACCTTCGCGCTTCAGACCTACATTCAGGACGACAAGGCGCGCGACAGGATGCTCGAGCACAGAGTCGAGCGTGCCCAAAAGCTTATGGACAAGAAGCAGGAGACCTTTTGGGCGGCCCAAAGCGAAGAGGACCGCAAGGTCCGTGATCAGATCAAGTCGATCACGGTCTGCGAATCCTATCCGGCCGAAGAGATTCTGAAGGCGGCCAAGAGCCACAACTGCGACCTCATCGTGATGGGCTCTCACGAACGGGGCATGAGCCACACCTTTCTAGGCTCGGTTGCCAAGAGCGTGCTGCGCCGCTCTCACGTGCCGACCATGATTGTGCCCCTGGTGGAAAGTCAGTGACGCGCGGCAGGCGCGGGGAGAACCTGACATGAAAAAACTGTTTGCTTCGTTGCTGCTGGCGGCGAGCCTGTTCGTCGACCCGGTATTGGCGGCCGCGCCTGAGAAGATCACCGTGGCCTATTTCCGCGAGTGGCCGACGGCCAATCAGGTCGCCCAGTCAGAGAAGTGGTACGACAAGGAGCTCGGCGTGCCGATCGAGTGGCGTGCCTACAACACCGGCGTCGAGATGGCCGAGGCGATGGTTGCCGGCGAGGTCGACATTTCCTTTTCCATGGGCATCGTGCCTTTTGCGCTCGCCGTTACCGCGGGCGCGCCGATCAAGGTGGTCGGTGTCGCGGTCGACACCGGGGGCGCCGACAACTGCGTGATCTACAAGAAGGAGGCAATCGATCGAGCGAACGCCCACGAGCTCGAGGGCCGTAAGGTCGCCGTGCCTCTCAATACGGTAACGCACTACAAAATGCTGCGCAGCCTGGTGTTTCTCGGCGTTGACGTCGACAAGATCGATGTCGTCGACATGTCGCCCCACGACATCGACGAGGCCTTCATCGGCGGCGATCTGGCCATGGGCTGCTCCTGGGGCGGGCCGCTCCGGCGCATGAAGGGCCACGGATGGGAGTTGCTCTCGGCCAATGAACAGGACCGCTTAGGCATTCGCGCCTTCGATGTGATCGCCGTGACCAACGACTTCGCGGAGAAGTACCCGGAGCTGGTGACCAAGTTTCTGGCGGTTACCGATCGAGCAATCGACTACCTGGACGACAACCCCGACGAGGCCGAGCCGATCATCGCCCAGACCGCGGAGCTAGACCTGAAGAATTCCAACATCGTGCTCTCGCTGTTCGATTTCTATACCCGTGACGACCAGCTGACCGACCGGTGGATGGGTGGCGGCGTGCAGACTTTCATCAAAGAAGTCGCCGATTTCTTCCAGCAGCAGGGCCTGATCGACCAGGCGCTAGGTGACTACGGCCCGACTGTCGACGCCAGCTACTACGAGAAGGTCGAGTAGAAGAGGCTTAGGCGACCGCCACGATCGCCATCGGTAGACGCACGGTAAAGCTGGAACCGACACCCGGCTCGCTGGTCACGGAGATTTGGCCGCCCATCAACTGACAGAGCCGCTGGGTGATCACCAGGCCCAGCCCGGTGCCGCCGTAGCGCCGATTGGTCGTGGTGTCGGCTTGGGCAAACTCAGTGAAGAGCGTCTCGAGCTGCTCCGATGTCATCCCGATCCCGCTGTCGGCGACCACGAAACAGAGCCAGTCGCCCGACTCGTCGCGCTCCGGCTCGACCATCAGACGGACTTCGCCCTGTTCCGTGAACTTGCAGGCGTTGCTGAGCAGGTTGAGGATGATTTGACGCACCCGGGTTGGGTCGGCGGTCATTGAGGTCACGACCGGGTCGGCGCGCACGGTCAGCTTATTGTGGTTGCGCTCGGCGAGCGGGCGAGCGGTGCTGGTCACCTCGGCGATCATGGCTGTGACATCGAATTCCTCGAGTACTAGCTCCATCTTGCCGGCCTCGATCTTCGACAGGTCGAGTAGCTCGTTGATGAGCGCCAAAAGGTGCTCGGCGCTGGTTAGGATCTTCTCCAGATTCTCGTACTGCTGGGAGGGAATTGTGTCGCGGGTCCGGCGCATAACCAGGCGCGAGAAGCCGATGATCGCGTTCATTGGCGTGCGCAGCTCGTGGCTCATGTTGGCCAGGAACTGGCTTTTGGCGCGGGTCGCGTTCTCGGCCTGCTCCTTGGCCTCCTGGAGCTCAAGGGCGGCGCGCTTACGCTGAGTGATGTCACCGATCGAGCCGACCATGCGGTAGACTCGGTCGTTGGTGTCGCGCTGGGCGAGGCCGTTGGCGGCGATCCAGCGGAATCGCCCGTCTTGGCCGATCAGGCGCACCTCGAAGGTCAAGAAATCGCTCGCCGCGTGCAGGTGAGTCAGCACCGCTTCTCGGTAGATCTCCCGGTCGTCAGGGTGAATCCGCTCGACCCACTCGTCGGGATGGATCACCTCGCGCTCGGTGACCAAACCGGCCAGCGCCTTGAAGCGCGGCGAGATATGCAGAGTGTCGGCCACCGCATCCCAATCCCACAGACCCTCGTTGGTGCCCGCCATGGCCAGCGCGTAACGCTCCTCGCTTTCGCGCAACGCCTGCTCGAACTGCTTGCGTTCGGTCATATCGGTGTAGGTGGCCAGCCAGCGCCCGCCGGCGACCGGCTTGCGGTGTACCTCGATGACCGTGCCATCGGGCCGCACGCGTTCGTAGGCGCGGATATCCGGCGACTGGGTCTCGGCGATCCGGTGGGCGACGATCTCCTCTATGTCGGCCTCTCCGTAGTCGCCCCGCTCGGCGATGTAGCGGATCATGTCCTCAAGGCTATCGCCGGCGGAAAAGCGATCGGCCGGCAGATCCCACAGCTCCATCAAGCGTCGATTGAAGGCGATTAGCCTGAGCTCGGCATCGACCATGGAGATGCCCTGGTCCATGTTTTCAAGGGTCGCTTCAAGGATCGCTGTCTGCTCGGACAGCTGCTCGGCACGCCGCTTGAGCTCGGTGATGTCGAAGTAGGTCAGCATGCGCCCGCCGTCCGGCAACGCGATGCACTGGCTCTGTAAGACCCGCCCGTCAGTCAGGGTCAGTTCGTCAGCCGGGCTGGTGCCTTCCTTGATTTCATCCAGGCGACGGTCGACGAAGCTCTCCCAGTCTTCCAAGGCGACCTGACACAGCGAGGTCTCCTTGGTGAGCTCCATATCTTCGCGAAAGCTCGGGCGGCCTTCGAAGAATTCTTCGGGCAAGCCCCAAATGTCCCGGTAGGCCCGGTTGTGCATCCGGATGCGCAAGTCCGCGTCCATGAAGACGATGCCGTATTGGATCGAATCGAGCACCGCGTGCAGTTCGCCCAACAAGGCGTCCTTCTCCTGCAGCGCGCCGTCCAGCTCGGCTTCCCGGCGCTTCAGGTCGGTGATGTCGGAAAAGGTCGCGACCGTGCCGCCGTCCTGGGTCTTGCGCTCGCTGATCTGAATCCAGCGGCCGCCGCTGGTCTGTTGAACGAACGGACCCTTGGGCTCCCGGTGACGGGCGATTCGGTCACGCACCCAGGCTTCGGCGCCTTCGGATCCGATGTTGATCAAATCGCGCTCGGTGACCCGGTGGCACAGCTCCTCGAAGGTGACGCCCCGCTCGGCCAACTCCGAGACGCCGGGGTAAAGTTGTCGGTAGCGCTCGTTGCAGACAACCAAGCGGTCCTCGGCGTCATAAAGGGAGAAGCCCTCGGAGAGGCTGCCGATGGCGTCTTCCAAGCGCTGCTCGCTGATCTTCTGAGCCTCCCGGGCGATGCGCTGTTCGGAGATGTCCTGCACAACGCCGTTGGTCCGCAGATGCTTGCCGGTCTCGTCCAGGACCGGCTCGGCGATTTCGCGCACCGTGCGCACCGCGCCGTCCTGAGTGATGATGCGGTACTCGACCTGAAAGCTCGTCTTGGTCTCCAGCGCCTCCTTAATCGTTGCCCGGTAGGCGTCCCGATCGTCCGGATGGAGATCATTGATGTCGGCCTCCAGGCTGGTGATCTTTGCCGCGTAGTCCGCTCCGGACTCGTAGCCGAAGATACGCGCCAGCTCGTCTGAGAAATAGAGTGCCCGATCGTTGAGCTCGTCCCACACCCAGTAGCCCAGGTTGGCCAGTTGAGCGGCGTGCTCCAGCCGAGCCCGCTCCTCCTTCAGCGCGTCCTCGGCGCGCCAGCGGTTGTACTCGGCGCCGACCCGCTGGGTGACCAGGCGAAAGAAGGAGACGTCGTGGGGCTCGTCGGCCATCGGCTTGTCGTCCATGACGAAGACGTGGCCGGCCGGCTTGCCGTTCCGGTCGAAGAACAGCTCGCCGCGAAAGGAATCCGCACCCATGTCCTTGAGCATCTGGTCGTTGGGGAAGAGCGTGATCAGATCCTCGGCGAAGAAGCACTCCGGAAAGTCTCTCGAGGCTTTGCGGTAGATCTCATTGCAGGGGGTGTCGGAGAGGTCGTAGGAAAAGCGCTCCACCGTCCGGCCGTTCTCGGCCAGTGCCAGGATATCCCCTTCTTGGCTTGCATCCTCACGCCGGACCACGGCGGCCCATCGGCAGCCCAGCCCCTTGCAGAGCGCCAAGGTGGCGACACCGAAGAACTGCTTGCCCACGGCCGCCTTTCCGGCCAGGAGCGCCAGCGCTTCCTCACTGTTGCGGATCATCGCCCATCCTTAAGTGCCTCTGCTTGGCGTGCAGGATAGCAACAGAAGCAAGCCTTGGCACCCATCGACTCTCGGGATCTCGGGCCGGCCGTTCAGTGTAACATGTCACCATCGCGACTATCTCCAGCGCGCTTTGGAATGAGAAAATGCAACCGAAAGGAGACGCACCTTGCCTTGGATCGAGACCATCTCCTATGGCGCCGCGGACGGCCGCCTGCGTAGTCTCTATGAGCGGATCAAAGGGCCGGACGACAGGATCGACGACATCATGATGGCGCACAGCCTGAGGCCCCATACGATGGAGGGCCACATGGCGCTCTACAAGGCCGTGCTACACCATCGCCACAACCGTCTGCCCAAGTGGTTCCTGGAGACGCTCGGGGTCTGGGTTAGCGCCCTCAACAGCTGCGCCTACTGTGTCGAGCACCACTTTGCAGGCTTGTCGCGCCTATTGAGCGACCCACCGCGGTCAGCAGCGATTCGTGCCGCGCTAGAGTCCGGCGCTCTGGAAGACGGCCCCTTCGAAACCAGGGAGATTCTGGCCCTGCGATATGCCGAGACCTTGACTCGAGACTCGTCCGGTGTCGGCGAGGCCGAGATCGAGGGCTTGCGGGCGGCCGGATACGACGACGGCGAGATTCTCGAGATCAACCAGGTGGCGGCCTACTTTGCCTACGCAAACCGCACGGTGCTGGGCCTCGGCTGCTCGATCGACAACGACATTCTGGGGCTCTCGCCGGGCGGCTCAGGCGATCCAGATGACTGGACTCACAGTTAATCTGACTTCTTGTAGGCGGTGAGGCTCTCATCCAGGTGCTTGTTGTTGGCCTCGCGGATCTCGGCAGCAGCATCGTCATAGAGGAACGGCAAGAAGACGTAGCGTTTGCCCCGGCGCATGGGGGCGACTTCATGCAGGATCGAGCAGGAGAATACCAGCGCACCGCCTGCTGGCGGACGGTACCAGCGCGGGCCGAACTCCCGGAAGCGCAGCTCGCCACCCTCGAAGTCGTCATTTAGATTGACCGAGACGGCAAAACGCCGGTGGGCCGTGCCCTTTGTGGTGTTGTCCCGATGTGGCATGAAGTGGCCTCGGCTCGTACTCTCGTAGCAGGCGATATTGTAACGCTCCATACGGGATGCCTTGAACTGGAAGGCGCGCTCTATCGGTGTCACCAGGCGCCGGTGGATGCGTTCGTTGAGCCGGCGCCGGAGCGCCTCGTCCTCGATCAGATAGTCGCTGCGCCGCTTGATCGAATGGTCGTGTAACTTCACCGTTTTCCCGTCGACCTCGCGCATGAAGCCGCTTTCCTCGCCGCCATGCTCTTCGTATAGGGCGACCAACTCCTGGCAAAGTTCGGGCTCGAAGACACGAGGCAGCATCAGCACTGGCGCTTGCAGCGCGACACCGGCATCCTCCTCGAGCGGCGGCAGGGCATCGAGCAGACGGCCAAGCTCCGCTTGTTCGGCCCCGTTTTCCTGAAACGGCACGACCGCGCGCACCCGCAACATGGGATCCAGCAGCACCCACTTGCGGGCGATCGGCACCTGGCCCTGGCCGAGCTTGGCGTCTAGAGGGATCGCGCCATACTCCCGGCTCGCGCTGCCATCGAAATCCCAGAAGAAGCGGATTCCCGGAATTTGGTCCTTGACCCGGCCTTGGGACTCGTCGCGTTGGTCGAGAGAGACGCCAAAGAACAACAGTTTCTTGTCATCGAACTGCTGGCGGCGCGCCTCGACGAAGCGCAAGGCCGCTTGGCCCGCTTGATCCCCGGCTGAGACAAAGAACGCGAGCAAGACGTAGAATCCGCCCATGTTGCTGAAGTTGAAGTTTGGATGGCTGCCTGTCCGCTGGATGAACCAAGGCGCCGGGTCGCCGACCTCGAGCTCGCGGAAGCTCAGCGTCTGCTTACTCGTTTCTGTTACCGTCATGCGCTCACCAGGTGTTCGTTGGGGCTGGGGCCGAAATGATCCGCGCCGCTCCCTTGCATGTAACCCTGTCTTAAAACAAACTCCGCGCCGAGTCAGGCACCTAAATTGAATTGGAGGCGCAACCCATGGCCGTCGACGTAGATGACTTGGTCGCGGCCCTCGAGGCCCGCAGACGGCCCGGCGCACCGAAGCTGGGCTACCGGATCAAGTTCGACCTCAAGGAGGACGGCGTGATCATGCTCGACGGCACCGAGCAGCCGGCCGAGATCACCACCGAGGATGGCGAGTCCGACACCACGCTGATCATGAGCGCCGATACCTTCAAGCAGATCCTCGACGGCACGATCAATCCGATGTTCGCCTACATGAGCGGCAAGTTGAAGATCAAGGGATCTCAGGGTGTCGCCATGAAGCTCGCCAGCTTCCTCGACGAATAGGCGCCCCACCGTGGAGCAGGCCCAGGACCCGACAGCCGCGGTCCGTGCCCTGACCGGGTGGACACCGTTTTTCTTGGAACCAGGGGATCCCGAGCCGGTTGCGCACTGGCTGGAGATCGGCCCCGAGGGTTTCCTAGAGCCCTTCTTTGAGCGCACCATCGAGCGGCGCTCGGCCGATCCCAACTGCCGGGTCGCTTCCACCAAAATCCGCGCCCTGGAGCTTTTGCCCCGGGTCGCGCCGTGCCTGGCGCCCAGCGGCTTCATTTTTCACACCTCGCGGGCCGGCTCGACTCTCTTGGCCAACGCCTTGAAGGCCTGCGCCCAGCATCTTGTGATCTGTGAGGCGACCCCCATCAACCAAATGCTGTCCTGGCCGGTCCGGCAGCAGGAGCCGGCGGCATGGCAGCGCCTCTTTCAGGGACTGGTGGCCTGCCTTGGCCAGGCTCAAGAAGCCGCTCAGGAGCGCTTTTTCATCAAGCTGGTCAGCCACAATCTTCTGGAGATCGAACGGATTTTGAATGCCTTCCCCGGCGTGCCCTGGGTCGTGCTCTACCGGGACCCTCTGGAGGTGCTGGCCTCGGCCCTGGCGCGGCCGCCGCGCTGGCTCAGGCTCTACGAGCGGCCAAACGACGCGGCTAACGAGCTCGGCCTCGAGCCCAGCGAGATCGCCGGCTTGAGCCGGGTGGACTACGCCGCGCGAATTTTGACCCAGTTCTGTGAGAACGCGCTCGGTGCGGCCGGGCGAGGAGGCGGCTTGCTGGTGAACTACCGGCAGCTGTCGCCCGCGGCGCTCCAACCCCTGGGCCGCCATTTCGGACTGGATTTGTGCTCCGAGCAGCTCGCTCGGATGGCCGAGGCCTTCAAATTCGACGCCAAGTCCGTGACCCCACGCCCCTTCGTCGCCGAGACACCCGACGAAGTGGACCCGGCTCTGAGCCAAGCCTGCGCCGGGTCCTTGGAGGCGCTCTATGATGCCTTGGAGGCGCGTCGCACGCCTTTGGTTGAAAGCTGAGGCGCCCCAGTTCATGTTGCGGCTCATGAACAAAGAAGTGGGTGGCAGACCTTGAACACTCAGAGTTCTTCCGAGCCGCCCTTCGGCGCGCATGACATCCTACCGGACATCAGATTGCCCAACGAAGAGGGCAAGCTGCTGATTCTGTCCAACAATCAGCACGGCCGCGGGATCCTGCTGCTGCTTTGCCCTGATCCCCGGCTCGATGCCTGCCGCCGCCAGCTGCGGGCCTTCGCGGCCTGTAGCTCGCGGCTCGAGCCCCATGTACACCTTTACGGCGTAACCACGAGCCCACCCGAAATCAACGCCGAGGTCATAGCCGAAGAGGCCTTGCCGTTCTCTTTGCTCTCCGACCTGGAGCTGCGGGTGGCCCGAGGCCTAGGTGTCGGCCACAATTTGCAGCCTGCGGCCGGGGCCGGGGAGGGCGCCTTCACGACCATTTTGACTGACGCCAACCGCCGGGTGCTGGCCATGGAGCGCGGCAGCACGGCAGACGATCTGGCCGAGCGTACCTGCCATCACATCGAGGCGCTGCCCCGCACCCAACCAAGGTCGCTCGGCCACTTCGCGCCGATCCTGTATTTGCCTCAGGTGCTCGAGTCAGCACTTTGCCAGGAGCTGATCGCGCGGCACGAGGGCGGGGAAACTCAAGACAGCCGGGTTATGTTCACCAAAGGCAAGGTTGGGGAAGGCGAATACCGCCTGGATCCCGCGGTCAAGGTGCGGCGAGATCATTTTTTGGAAGATCCTAAGCTGGTGAGCCTGATCAAGCTACGCTTTGCCCGGCGTGTACTGCCCGAGATCGAGAAGGCCTTCACCCGCCGGGTCACCGGAGTCGAGGAATTCAAGGTGGTCTGCTACAGAGCCGAAAGCGGCGGGCACTTCCGGGCGCACCGAGACAATGTGGTCGACCGCCACGCCCACCGGCGCTTTGCCATGACCCTCAATCTCAACAAGGGCGACTACGAGGGCGGCGAGCTGTGGTTTCCCGAGTACGGACCCGACTTGTATAGCCCCGAGACGGGCGATGCGGTGGTCTTCTCCTGCTCGCTGTTGCACGAGGCGCGACCGGTCACCAAGGGCCAGCGATACGTCTTCCTGAGCTTCATGTTCGATGAAGAATCCCGACAGCTGAGCCCGCGCTTCCGACGCCCATAGAAAAAGGGCCCGGCGAATTGGCCGGACCCTTCTCCTTACGAGCCTTGGCGCTTTACACCAGGCCGACGTTCGCGTCGGTCAGTGTGTTGACATCGTCGACACCCAGCAGGGTGACTTGGTCGTCGACGCCGCCCAGATCGATCACCAGGTTGCCGCCCAACACCTGGGAGGCGGCCTGAACTTCGCCGACATTGGCGAAGCCGAAGGCGGAGAGCTCCAGGAAGTCCTCGGTACCGTTGAAGTCGACGACCTCGTCCCGACCGGTGCCGAAGTCGAACTCGAAGCTGTCGAGCCCGGCGCCGCCGATCAGGGTGTCGTTGCCGCCGCCGCCGGCCAGAGAATCGTTGCCGCCGTTGCCGTTCAGCACGTTGGCCCCGCTGTCGCCGGTGATCGTGTCGTCGCTCTGGCTGCCGGTCACATTCTCGAAGCCCGAGAGCACGTTGTTGCCGGCACCGCCGCTGGCCGCGATCACCGAGGCGATGTCGCCCGCCAAGATGGCGTCGAACTCGGCCTCGGAGACCTGGTCGTTCAGGTCCACGACAACCCCGGCCGGGGCGGCCGAGAACAGCACCGTATCGACGTCCGCGCCGCCCGACAGGAAGTCGTCGCCGGCGAAGCCGTGGATCAGATCGTTGCCGGCGCCGCTTTCCAACACGTTCACTTCGTTGTTGCCGAACAGCCCGTCGTTGAAATCCGAGCCGACCAAGTTCTCCACGTCGTCGACCTCTAGGTCGGCGATCTGCTGACCGCCAGCGGCCGGCGGCAGGTCGAGTACCGCGCCGTCTTGGCTCGGCGTGCCCGCGGCACCGGCCGAATTCACGTCCAGGTCAACGATGACGCCATTGAAGGCACCGCCCGAAGCGTTTTCGCCGAGGCTGGAGAAATCGAGCGTATCGTTCCCTTCGCCACCGTCGAACTGGACCAACTGGCTGGTCACCAGGCTGTCGTCGCCACTGCCCAGACGCACCACGCCGTCGAGCAGGCCGCTGTTGAGCACCGTGATATCGCCCTCGGCACCCGAGGCGTCGATCGCATCGCCAACGACGCTGGAAATGGTGCCTTCATTGGTGATCGTGCCGTTGAAGACAACGCCGTCCTCGATCAGGATGCCGGCCGAGGTCTCGGAGGCGATCACACCGTTCGGGCCATTAAAGATGTCACCGCTGTAGGTCGACTCCTCGGTGTTGGTGAAGAGGCGGACACCGGCCGGCACGTTGCCGTCGCCGCGGCCCTGGACCAGCCCGTCGTTGGAGATCGAGCCGGTGATCACATCTCCGTTCACCGCACCGACCTGGATCGAAATGCCGCTGCCGCTGTTGCCGGCGCCGGCATCGATTGTGGCGCCGGTTTCGTTGGTGATCGAGATGTTGTTGCCGGTGCCGTCTTGGTAGACCGTACCGTTGCGCTGGTCGCCGGTGCCGAGGATCTCGCCGTTGTTGACGAACTCAAGGCCTTCGCCATCCAGATTAACCGCGCGACTATCGGAGGTCACCAGACCGTCATTCTGGAACAGGCCGCCGCTATGGTCGCCAGTACCGAAGTAGACGCCGTTGTTAACGCCGGAGATGACGCCGTCGGCCTCGTTGATCAGCTCACCCTGGAAGTTGACGCCGTTGGCGGAGCGGAAGCCGCCGACGGGACCGACGCCGCTTTCAGAGGTGATCTCGCCGGAGTTGGTGATCTCACCGGTGAAGGTCGACTCGCCCTCGACGCCGGAGGAAAGCCGGATGCCGTCGCCCGCCGTGTTGGCCGGGGCCGCCGCCTGGCCGCGCCCGGCGATGGTGCCGGAGTTTTCAACCGTGGCGTTAAGAGTTGCACCCAAGGAAAGGGAGATGGCGGCACCATCGTTGCCTTCGCCGGCGTCGATCAGTCCCTGGTTGTCGATCGAAAAGAGGTCAGAGGTGTTGTCGGAGTAGACCGTGCCGTTGCGCTGGTCGCCTGTGCCCAGAATCTCGCCGCTGTTGACCACCTCGAGGCCGATGCCGTCAATATTGACCGCGCGGCTGTCTGAGGTCACCAGGCCATCGTTCTCGAACAGGCCGCCGCTGTGGTCGCCGGTGCCGAAGTAGACACCGTTGTTGGGGCCGGAGATGACGCCGCCGGCCTCATTGATCAACTCACCCTGGAAGTTGACGCCGTTGGCCGAGCGGAAGCCGCCGACCGGGCCGACACCGCTCTCCGACGTGATCTCGCCGGAGTTGATGATCTCGCCAGTGAAGGTGGATTCGCCTTCGACGCCAGAGGAGAGGCGGATGCCATCGCCCGCGGTGTTGGCCGGGGCCGCGGCCTGGCCGCGCCCGGCGATGGTCCCGGAGTTAAAGACTGTGGCGTCGAGCGTCGCGCCCAGGGAGAGCGAGATGGCGGCACCATTGTTGCCTTCGCCCGCGTCAATCAGGCCCAGGTTTTCGATCGAGAAGAGATCGGCGGTGTTGTCCGAGTAAACCGTGCCATTGCGCTGGTCGCCTGTGCCAAGGATCTCGCCGACGTTGACCACGTCTAGGCCGATGCCGTCAATGTTAACCGCGCGGCTGTCGGAGGACACCGTGCCGCTGTTCTCGAACAGGCCGCCGCTGTGATCGCCGGTGCCGAAGTAGACGCCGTTGTTGGGGCCGAAGATGTCGCCTTCGTTCGAGAGCGTGCCTTGGAAGTTGACGCCGTTTTGCACCAGGACACCGGCCAAGACGCCGCTTTGGGCCTCGGTGGTGATGCTACCGGTGTTGAGGTTTGCGATCAGGCCCTCGAAGGTCACCGTGCCTTCGCCGGCGCCGTTGAAGAGGCGCACGCCCGAGGCCAGGTCGGCCAGGGCCGCTTCGCCGCGGCCGTTGATGTCGCCCTGGTTGAGGATCGTGCCGCTGCGCACGTCGCCGTTCTCGGTGCCGACCTGCACGGAGATGCCGCTTCCGTTGTTGCCGATGCCAGCGTCGATCAGGCCCTGAGGGCTGTTGGTGATGACGAAGTTATCGCCGCTGCCATCCACGTAAACCGTGCCGTTGCGCTGGTCGCCGGTACCGACAATGTCACCGAAGTTGCGCAGCAGGATGCCGTCGCCGTCCAGGTTCACCGCCCGGCTGTCCGAGGTGATCGAGCCGCGGTTGGTAAGGCTGCTGTCGGTCTCGCCTTCGGCCGTGAAGTTGACGCCGTTGAAGCCGCCGTCGATCACGCCGTTCGTCTGATTGGTGATCCGGGCGTCCAGGGCCTCGATCTGGATCGCGCTCTGATCGGAGGTGATGGAGCCGAGGTTGTCGATCCGGGCAGCGTCACCGCTTGGCTCGACCAGAATGGTCGGTGTGTCGCCACTGGTCGACAGGTCGCCGCGGTTGCGGACCGTGACGTTCTCGTTGTCGATCGTGATGACGGGCTCGTCCGCCACGCTGCTCTCGGCGTTGTTGCGGACGATGAAACGTTGGCCGTCCACGGCGCTGTTGAGGGGCGTGTTGTCACCGTCGCGAATAATCGTGCGCTGCATGGTTCTCTGTCCTTTCGCATCGAGGGGACACCGGTGCGGGGGCACCCGTGCGCTGGTCGCTCGCACCGGCGCCAAGGCGTTGCCGGGTCGTCGCGAGTTGGGGGGAGAACACGCAAAGCTGAGTTTTATTCCAGCAGCCATCGACGGTTCGACCGAACCACGAGCCGCGCGCCGGGTAGGCAGGGGCGTCTTTCCGGAGACCTCCGCGGGCTGCCCTTGACAGCCGGCCCCCCAGCACCTTATAGGCAGGAACCCAAGCGGCTTGGCGGAGTAGCTCAGCTGGTTAGAGCAGCGGAATCATAATCCGCGTGTCGGGGGTTCGAGTCCCTCCTCCGCTACCATTTCATCAGAAAATTCAAATAGTTGTAGGCAGGCGCCTGGTCATGGCCTCGGCGCTGCGGCCGCCCGTGCCGGCTTGAGTCGCGCCCCGTGGCGGGGACCGCCCACCCTTGCTTCAGATTCCTCGGGTAGGACCGTCGCGGACAGCCAATTCGGCGCCCAGGAGCATGATCCGTGGAACAGTGTCTTTCACAATTTCTCTATTCTCTTGGTATTGGAGCTCACATATATGTGCTCGACCCGAACGCCGGATCGAAGGTGACCTTTCTCGCTCCCCTGTGGGGGGCGTTGTCGAGAGTGAACGAAATGTCGAATGAAAACAGGGCCAAACTGAGCGACATCGCTTTTTCCGACACCGTCAAAGCGATCCAAGAGCGCAAGGGCTCCCGCCAGATCTATGCGCAAAGCGAGGAGAACGGCGACTGGTCATCGGTCCTCGACGACAATCTCAAGGCTTTCATCGCCAGGCAGCGCAGCGTCTTTTTCGGCTCGGCGAACGGTGACGGGCAACCCTATATCCAGCATCGGGGCGGGCCGCCGGGCTTCTTGCAGGTTCTCGGTGACACGACGATCGCTTTCGCGGACTACCGTGGCAACAAGCAGTACATTACTCAGGCCAACCTGCAAGATAATCCCAAGGCCTTCCTGTTCCTGATCGACTACGAGATGCGGCGCCGGCTCAAGATCTGGGGCAATGCGCGGGTCGTCGAGGACGATCCTGGGCTGTCGGGTAAGCTCATGCCAGAGGGCTACAGGGCCTTGCCGGAGCAGGTGATCCTGTTCGACGTCACGCTCTGGAACCTCAATTGCCCTCAGCACATTCCCCAACGCTTCGAAGCGGCGGACGTGCAACGTGCCCTCCAGGCACGGGATGCCCGCATTGCTGAGTTGGAAGCGACGGTCGCTGCGCTAAGGGCCGGGAACTAGCGTTCTCAAACGGCTAGGGCTCCCAGTCGCCAAGGTGGTTGCGAGACCACCAAATAACTAAACGTCCATTAATCGGATGAGTTGATGTGGCAACCCGTTGAAGGCCCTTGCATTCGGTATTCTTCGCGGTATATGACTTAGAATGATTTTAATTCGCATTAAGGTGTGAAATGCCAGCTCAATCGATTGAGGCCAGCACGATCCCACATGTTCCCGGTGGCCAACCGTGACGGCCGGCGCTCTTGGCCGTCCTCGCGGCCCCGGGGAGGGACTCGGCGCGGGCCGTACAACAATCTTTTTGGGGCCGGCTGTTTTCGCCCTAATGATATTGTTGGTGACGGTTGACCCGGCATTGCGGGCGATCACGCTGACCTCCCTGAGCGACGCCTACTTGCAGGTTAGCGTCTTCGTTGCCGCCACGTTGGCGCTTTTCTACGGTCTGGAACGCGCGCTGGGGCTCGATACGGAGCGCCTGCTCGAGCGAGTCGGCGCATGGCAAGTGCCGGCTGCGGCGTTAATGGGTGCATTGCCGGGCTGCGGCGGGGCGGTCATGGTGGTGACCCAGTATGCCAGCGGTCGCCTGGGCTTCGGCGCCGTGGTCGCCGTGCTGACCGCGACCATGGGCGACGCCGCCTTCCTGCTGCTTGCCCGCGAACCCTTGACCGGCCTCGCAGTCTTCGCGCTCGGGATGGTCGTCGGCACGGTCTCTGGCCTCGTGGTCGATGCCTTGCACGGCCCGAACTTTTTACGCTTGCCGCGCCGGGCTCCGGCAGCGGTCTCTACCCGGCCCGGTTGGGGCAAAGGTGTTGTCCAGGGATTTTGGTTGGCGTTGATGGCGCCTGGCTTGATCCTCGGAATTGCGCTCGCCTTTCAAATCGACGTCGGCCCTTGGGGCGAGGCCTTGGGCGTCGCCGGCGCGCTGCTGTGTCTCGGGATGTGGATTTTGCGCCGCCACGGCAGCGCTTCTGGCTCGACTGTCGCTCGTGTGGTCACCGACACCAACTTCGTTACCCTCTGGGTCGTGGTCGCTTATCTGACCTATGAGCTGGGCGTGCACTTGACCGGGCTCGACCTCAAAACCTGGTTTGCCGTCTACGGGCCGGTCATACCGTTGGTCGGAGTCCTGGTCGGCTTTCTGCCAGGCTGCGGACCCCAAGTGGTCGTCACCACCCTCTATCTGAACGGCGTGGTGCCGCTTTCGGCCCAGCTCGGCAACGCGATCAGCAACGACGGCGACGCGCTCTTCCCGGCGCTCGCGGTTGCGCCCAAGGCGTCCATCGTCGCGACCCTCTACAGCGCCTTGCCGGCGCTCCTGGTGGCCTACGGCTATTTCTGGTTGGCGGAGTAGCTCATTCCCACCAGCGGTTTTCCACGTAGTGGGGCTCGGGACGCGCGGCCAGCTCGCCGTAGCGCACCAGGCTGGGCTCGGAGCCCAGCGGGCAGGACTGACCGTCTTTGAAGGCCCATTCGCCGCGCGCGCAGTGGTCTGGCTTGACGTAGCTGTTGATGTGGAAGCGCCGACGATCCCGACCGGCCCGGTTCGGTCCGGAGCCGTGCACCGTATAGACGTTCCACAGCAACAGGTCGCCGGGCTGAAGCTCGATCGCGACCGCGTCGGCCGGATCGAGGCCGACCTTGCGCAGCTCGTTGTCGCTGGTCTCTCCCTTCATCACCGGGCCCTCGGTCGAGAGGTCCAGGGCATCCAGGCGGTGGCTGCCGGGAAAGACCTGGAGGCCGCCGTTGTCCGGCCCCATGGGGTCGATCGCCAAACCGGTCGTGACGTAGGCCCAGCGCAGGTCCCGATAGGCCTCGGGTGGCTTGCGAAACCGCAGATCCTGGTGAAAGCGGAACGATCCGAAGCGGGCGCCCGGCGGTTTCCAATGGATCTGGTTGGCGATCTGCTTGAGGTCCCGGCCGACCAGTGGCTCCAGAACCGCCAATAGGCGCGGGTCTCGGCGCAGGTGCTCGAAGCGTTCGCTGACCCAGGATACCCATTGGGCCTGAAGCACGATGCGGCCGGCCTCGGGGTCGGGCAATATCTCGTAGAAGAGGTTGCCGTGGCGCCAGCTGGTGTGGTGGACCATGGCTTCGGCGTAGATCCGATCGGCCTCGTCGGCCAGCGCAGCGATTTCATCCGGCGGAATCACGGCGCGGACGATGGCGTAGCCTTGCTCGCGAAACTGGGCGACGTGGGGCGGCAGGCTCATCGCGCCGGCTCCAGGCGCCCGGCTCGGCGGGTCGCCAGATAGATGCCGGGCAGCACCAAAACGGCGCCGACCAGATGATAGGCGGCCAAGCGCTCGCCGAGGAGCAGATAGGCCAGGCCGGCATTGTAAAGCGGGATCAGATACATCAGCAGACCGGTTGGTCCGGCGCCCAGGGATCTCTGGATCAGACCATAGACCTGATAGCCGCCGAAGGAGACCACGAGCGCCAAAAACACCATGGTGCCGATCGTCATGCCGTCGATCCGGGCGGGCTCGCCGTAAAACGCCTCGACGAGGGTAAAGGGCAACAGGATCATCACGCCCATCATCACGGCCGCGGCGAAGCGGGTCATCATAGGCAGCTCGCTCGGTCGATAGCGCAGCAGCACGGAATAGAGCGCCCAGCCGATTGCCGAGGCCACGATCCACAGATCGCCGACCGTGAAGTCGAAACCGACCAGGGTCTGCCAGCGGCCACGGCAGACCACGACAAGCACACCCAGCAAGGATAAAGCGACACCACAGGCCTGGCCTCCGCTCAGGGGCTCACGATAACCGATTCGCGCGATCACAACGATCAAGATCGGCGAGGCGGCGTAGATCAGGCCGATGTTGGTGGCCGTGGTCGTATCCGCCCCAACGTAGACGAAGGCGCCGCAGACACCCATGCCGAGGGCGCCGAGCATTGCAAGATCGCGCCATTCGGCCAACACCTGCCGGCGTTGCCGCCACAAGCTGGGCAGAGTGAAGGGAAGAAGCAAAAGAAAGGTTACGCTCCAGCGCCCAAAGGCCAGCGCAACCGGCGGAATCAAGTCCGCGACCGCCTTGGCGACGAGCATGTTGCTGGCGAACATAGCCGGCGCGATCACAAGCAGGACCATGGCAAGCCGCCGGTCCTGAAGCCCCGCGTAGGGTGCAGATGCCTCGTTCACGCGCGGCCTCACCCGGAGCGAAGGTAACGCACGGCGCTGTCCCGCTCGAACAGATAGAGCAGGCGGCGCAGGGCCTGGCCGCGCGGGCCGGCCAGCTCCGGATCGCGCTCAAGCACCAGGCGGGAATCGTCGCGCGCCGCGGCCAGAAGCTCGCCGTGCACCGCCAGATCGGCCAATCGGAACTCCGGCAGGCCGCTTTGGCGGGTGCCGAGCAATTCGCCTGCGCCGCGCAGGCGCAGGTCCTCCTCGGCGATACGGAAGCCATCATCGGTCTCGCGCAGGATATTCAGGCGTGCCTTTGCGGTCTCGCCCAAGGGCCCTTGATAGAGCAGCAGGCAGCTGCCGGGCTCGGTGCCGCGTCCGACCCGGCCGCGCAGCTGGTGCAGCTGGGCCAGGCCGAATCGTTCGGCGTGCTCGACCACCATGATGCTGGCCTCGGGCACGTCGACGCCGACCTCGATCACCGTGGTTGCGATCAGCAGGCTCAGCTTGCCCTCGGCGAAGGCGGCCATGGCTGCGTCCTTGTCGGGCCCGGCCATGCGCCCGTGGATCAAGCCGACCTGGTCGCCAAAGCGGGCCTTCAGGGCCTCGTAGCGCTCTGTCGCGGCGGCCAGGTCGGCCACCTCGGACTCCTCGACCAGGGGACAGACCCAATAGGCCCGCCGGCCTTGGCCGAGCGCCCGCTGGACCGCGTCGACCACCTGGTCCAGGCGCTCCAGGGGCAGGGCGCGGGTATCGATCGGCTGGCGCCCGGCCGGCTTCTCGATCAGGCGCGAGACCTCCATGTCGCCGTAGGCGGTCAGCATGAGGGTGCGCGGAATCGGCGTCGCGGTCATGACCAGCACGTCGACCGCCCGGCCCTTGGCGCCGATCATCAGACGCTGGTGCACGCCGAAGCGATGCTGCTCGTCGATCACCGCGAGCGCCAGGTCGCGGAACTGGACGTCCTCCTGAAAGAGCGCGTGGGTACCGACCGCGAGGCTGGAGGTACCGCTCGCCAGAGCCTCCAGAATTCGGCCGCGCGCCTTGCCCTTGTCCCGGCCGGTCAGGATCTCGGTCTTGAGCCCGACTTTAAGGGCGAGCGGGCCGATCGTCTTGAGGTGCTGGCGGGCGAGAATCTCGGTCGGCGCCATGAGCACCGCCTGGCCGCCAGCCTCGACTGCGGCCAGCATGGCGATCAGCGCGACCACGGTCTTCCCGCTGCCCACATCGCCCTGGAGCAGGCGCAGCATGCGGGTCTCCGAGGCGAGGTCGGCGACAATCTCTTGAATCGCGGTCTCTTGAGAGCGGGTCAAGGTGAAGGGCAGGGCAGAACGCACCTGCGCGCGCAAGGCGCCGTCGCCCTGAATCGCCCGGCCGCGCTGGCGGCGCATGTGGGCGCGCACCAGAGAGAGCGCGAGTTGGTTGGCCAGGAGCTCGTCGTAGGCGAGGCGCGCCCGCGCCGCCGTGGTCGGCAGCAGATCGGCCTCGCTCTCCGGCTTGTGAGCGGCCAGGAGGCTGTCTCGCCAGGGCCGCCAGCCGTTGCGCCCCAGGTAGGCCTCATCGAGCCATTCGGGCAACGCCGGCGCTCGCTCAAGCGCACCGGCCACTGCCTTGGCGACCACCTTGGCGGTCAGGCCTGTGGTCAACGGATAGACCGGCTCGACGGTCATCAGCTGACCGATCTCCTCGGGCTTGCCCACGTGGTCGGGGTGGGACATTTGGGCCTGGCCGCGGAAGACCTCCAGCTTGCCGCTGACCACCCGCTCCTCGCCGGGCGGCAGTAGGCGCTCCAGATAGTCGGCCTTGGCGTGGAAGAACACCAGTTCCAACGCGCCGGTCTCGTCGCTGCAGTGGACCCGGTAGGGCTGGCGCGGGTTGGCCGGCTTGGCGTGCCAGTCCACCTTGATGCGCAGGGTGGCGACCCGGCCCGGCACCGCCTCGGCGATCTTGGGCGCGTATCGTCGGTCGATCAGACCACTCGGCAAATGCCAGCAGAGATCCACCACGCGCGGTCCCGCCAATCGCTCGAACAGCTTGGCCAGCCGCGAGCCGACTCCGGTAAGCGCGGTCACCGGCGCGAACAACGGATTCAGCTCGTCCGGGCGGACGGTCACGGGCGGAGTCTTGTGGCGCTGGTCATGCAGGCCTTATAGCTGGTCGGCGGGTCGGCGAGAAGATAGGGCAGGAGCGGCAACAGGCCTATTGATCTTCGATCTGGAAGTGTGCTTAGAGGCCTAGCCTCAAGACTCGGGACGGAGGGTGCGATGGGCGAAGGGCAGGGTGCGCGGCCGCTTGCGGGCCTCCGGGTGATCGATTTTGGCCAGTACATCGCCGGACCCGCGGTTGCGATGATGCTGGCAGACCAGGGCGCCGAGGTGATCCGGGTTGATCCGCCAGGCGGGCCGTTTTGGGATTCGCCGACCAACGCGGTCCTCAACCGCGGCAAGAAATCCATCGCCCTTGACCTCAAGCAAGACGCAGACCGGGCGACTGCTCGCCGCCTGGTCGCCTCGGCCGACGTGGTGGTCGAGAACTTCCGCCCCGGCGTGATGGCCCGGCTGGGCCTCGACATCTCTGAGCTGCGTGCGCGCAACCCGCGCCTGGTCGGGCTCTCCCTGCCGGGTTTCGCCGCCGCCGATAAAGAGCGCGCGGGCCTACAGGCCTGGGAAGGGGTGATTGCGGCTTCGGTCGGGCAGTTCACCGACATGGGCCTCAACCGCATTCTGATGGGCATCAACCCATCTTTCTCGCCGCTCACCCTGGCCTCGGCCTACGGCGCGGTGCTGGGCGCCATGGCGGTTACCTTCGCGCTGCACCGGCGCCAGATCGACGGCCGCGGCGAGGCGATCGAGGTGCCGCTCGCCGCCGCTCTGCTCGAGGGTTTGGCCTACAACTCCATGACGGTCGAAGACCTGCCCGAGCGCTACAAGTCCCTGCGCGAGCGGGAGATCGAGCGGCGCCGGGCGGCCGGCCAGGCGATGGATATGAGCTACGAGGATCTGCAGGAAATTCTGGATCCTTTCTACCGCAGCTATCGCTGCGCCGACGGCCGGCTGTTTTATGCGGTCTGCTCCTCCCACAACATGCACCCGGTGAATGCCCTCAAGCTGCTCGGCCTTTGGGAGGAGCTCGAAGCCGCCGGCATTCCCCTGGACGATCCTTACCTGCCCATGGCTCAATGGGCCAACGGCGCCGACTGCACGCTCTTGGCCTATCCGCTTACCAAGGGTTGGGCCGACCGGGTTTCGTCGGCCATGAAGGAAGCCTTTGCGGCGCGCGGCGCCTTTGAGTGGGAGACGCTCTTCGGCCAGGCCGGCGTGCCCGCCGCGGCCCACCGTACCACGAAGGAGTGGGTCAACTCCGAACATGCCTTGGCTTCCGGTCTCTGCCTTGAAGTGGACGACCCGGTGCACGGACTCATGCGCCAAGCCGGCAATGTCAGCTGGCTCAAGAGCGACGAGGCAGCCGTGGTCCAAAAGAAACCGGCCCCGCGCCTCGACGCGGATCGCACGGAGATTCTGGCCAGTCTCCCGGAGCTGCCTGAGCCTTCGGCCGGCGCGGCAGAGGGGCCGCGCGAAGGTTGGTTGGCCGGTCTCAAGGTGCTCGACCTGACCAATGTGATCGCCGGGCCGACCATCGCCGCGACCCTTGCGCGCTTCGGCGCCGAGGTCATCTCGGTCGACCCGCCGATGCCCGCGCTCGACCCCTGGAACACCATCGTGTTCGGCATGCAGGCCAACCGGGGTAAGCGCAGCCTGCTGCTCGACCTCAAAAGTGAAGAGGGCCAAGCGGTGCTGGAACGGCTGCTGGCCGATGTCGACGTGGTGACTGCCAACGCACTCGACAAGCAGCTGGCGCCGCTGGGCATCGACGAGGAAACGCTCAGGCGCATCAATCCCAATGTGATCCTTTGTCAGCTTGACGCCTATGGCGGGCCGCGCCGGGGGCCGCGCAGCGACTATCCGGGTTACGACGACCTCGTGCAGGCATCGACCGGCATCATGGCGCGCTTCGGCGGATCGATCGAAACGCCCGAGGAGCATGCCCACTTCGGAACGATCGACGTGCTCGGCGGTTTCTGCGCAGCGCTGGCCATCGGCGTCGCCTTGATCAAGAGGGGCCGGGGCGGCGGGCCAGACGTGGCGCGCGCCTCCCTAGCCGCCGCCGGGCAGCTGATCCAAATCCCCTTCCTCTACGACTACGACGGCAGGCCGCCCTTCGACGAACCGTCGGGCCGGCAGATCAAGGGCGCCCACGGGCTTTATCGCTGCTACCAAGCCGCTGACGGTTGGTTCTTTCTGGCGCTCGAGCCAGAGCGTCTGGGAGATCTAGGCGCAATAGCAGAGATCGACAACCTGCCCGAGGCTGACGTCGAGGCGGCCCTGGCCGCGCGCTTCCGCACCAGGCCGCGGGCATGGTGGATCGAGCGCCTGCGCGAGGCTGACATGGGCGCCCAGCCGACCGACACCATGGCCGATGTTCGCACGGGTCACTTGGTCGCCGACGATGGCCCAGAGAGTGCGGTGTGGAACGCGACCATGGCCTTCATTGCCCACACCCAGCACCCCAGCGGCCGGCGAGTCGAGTTGGTCGCGCCCAACGCGATTCGCGCAACCGAGGGTGCGGTCCGGGTGCCATTTCCGGCGCCCAGGTACGGTGCCCATAGCCGTGAGGTACTCGCCCAGCTGGGCTTCGGTGAGGCGGAGATCGACCGCATGATTGCAGCCGGCGTCGCGGCCGAGCGTTGGAGCGACGACTACCTGCCGGACTAGGAAGCAGCCCCGGCGCGGCGCAGGCGCGGCAAGGCAAGCAGGAGTAGGCCGGCGGCGAGGCTCCAGAGCGGAGCGCCGATGCCGACCATAGTGAGGTCGGAAGCGGCCACGAGGAAGGTCACGACCGCCGCCTTGGTGGTCGTAGCGTTGCCCGCCAGCGCGGCCTTTAGCGAGCCCACCATTGGCCCGAACAGGGCAAGGCCAACGAAGGTCGTGATCAGCGCCGCGGGAAGCGCCAGCAACAACTCGACCAATGTTTCGGCAAAGGCTGCGAAGATCAGATAGGCGAGCGCGTAAGGGATCCCGGACAGCCAGCGCCGGGAAGGCTCAGGATGACAGCCGGGCCCCGTGCAGATCGAAGCGGTGATTGCCGCCAGGCAGACCCCATGTCCGCCGAAGGGCGCAGCGAGCAGACTAGCGATCCCCGTTGCGCCGAGGCAGGTTCGCGCCGAGGGGCTAAAGCCGTCGGCCTTGAGCACCGCCAGGCCTGCCAGGTTTTGCGAGGCCATGGTGACGACGTAAAGCGGCAGCGTGAGGCCGAGCGCGGCGGCCAAGTCGAAACGCGGCGAGGTGACGGTCACCGTGGACAAGGTGACGGCACAGCAACTCGGATCGATCAGCCCGCCGCTTGCCGCCAACGCGATACCCAGGCCGAGGACGAGCGGCACGGTCAAGCTGGCGGACCAGAGCTGAACGGCGAAAAACGCTAACACCAAGGGCAGTACGAGCAACGGCAAGAGCGCAACCGCGCCGACGACTTCCAAGCAAAAGCGCAGCAGTATCCCGGCCAGCATGGCGGCTGCCAGAGCCTTGGGAATGCGCTCCATTAGGCGCGCGAAGGGCCCGATAAGCCCTGTGGCGAGCACTAGGAGGGCCGCCAGGAGAAAGGCGCCGATTGCCTCCGCTAAAGCGACACCAGCCCCAGTCGCGGCAATCACCGCGGCGCCGGGCGTGGACCAGGCAGTAACGATCGGCATGCGCTGGTGCCAACTCAAGAAGAGCGATGTGAGCGCGATGCCGAGACAGAGCGCGACCACCCATGAGGTTGCCTGAACCTCGTCGGCGCCGACCGTGCGCGCTGCCTCCAGGATCAGCGCGACCGACCCGGCAAAGCCCACGAGCGCCGCGCTGATCGCAGCGGAAAGCACAGAAAAGGGAAAGTACCGCTGGATCGCCAACATCGGATCCCGACCTGCACGGTTTGAATTGAGGCCGAGTCTAGGCATCATGTGGTCTAGTGTATTGATCCAATTTGGAGCAGATAGATGGACCACATGTCGACCAGCGGCGCGGTCATTCGCCTCATCGCGGGCCAGGCGGTAGAAGGGCGGCCGGTGGCCGGCACACTCGGCCGCCATCTGCGGGCGCTCATCTTGGACAGCTCCCTGCAAGCCGGCGAGCGCCTGCCATCGAGCCGCACCCTGGCCCGTGAGCTAGGCTGCGCGCGCGGTACGGTCGAGGCTGCCTACGGCGACCTGGACGCGGAGGGGCTGATCGAGCGGCGCCGGGGAAGCGGCAGCTTCGTTGCGCCGTCACTTGGCCGTCTGGAGGGGCCGACCCGTTCGAAAGGGCAAAGAGACGGTCAGTGTGAACAGACTCTGTCTCGACGTGGCGCGGCGCTCGCGCACATGGCGCGATGTCCGTTTCCCACGACGACCAAGGCCTTTGCCGGCAGCACGCCGGATCCGCGAGAGTTCCCTTGGGCACTTTGGCGCCGTCTCTGGTCCGAGAGTTTGCGAGATGGAGTCGACGATCTGGCAGGCTACGGTGACCCACGGGGCCTGCTCTTCCTGCGCCGCGCCTTGGCGCGCTGGCTACGGGTGACTCGGGGAATCGATTGCGCGGCCGAGCAGATTATTGTGCTTCACAGCGCCCAGCAGGCCTTGACCCTTTCGGCCACGATGCTTTTCGATCGGGGCGAGCGAATGGTAATAGAGGATCCCGGATATCCCGGCGCCGCAGCCGCCTTCAAGGCCGCCGGCTTGGCGCTGGCGCCGCAGCCGGTCGACGAAGGGGGCGTCATAACGGCGCGGCTCCCGGGTGAACCGGGCCTGCGCGGGCTTTATGTCACGCCGTCTCACCAAAATCCCTTGGGCGTCACCTTGAGCTTGCGACGCCGGCTTGAGCTGATCGCCTGGGCGAGCGAGACCGGCGCCTGGATCATCGAGGATGATTACGGCGGCGGCCTATCCTACGACCACAAACCGATCGCGGCCCTAACCGGCTTGGATGTCGGGGGCCGCACGATCTATGTGGGCAGTGCCTCGAAGCTGGTTTTTCCCGGCCTACGTCTCGCTTGGATGGTCGTGCCGGAGCACTTGGTCGAGGCCTTTGCCACATTGCGCGCCAACAGCGACGGGCACAGCCCGGCACTCGTCCAAGCCTGCCTCGCCCGGTTTATTGATGATGGCCATCTGGCGCGGCATTTGCGGCGCATGACCGCCCTCTACCGGGCGCGCCGAGACGCCTTGCTGGACCGGATCGATGAGATCAACAGGGCACATGGCGCCACCTTGCTGAGGCCCGGCGCCACGAACGCCGGGCTAAAGCTTGCTGTCGAACTGTCGGGCGATGCCGACGACATGGCCGTTGCGGCGAAAGCCCGCGAGGTCGGCCTTGAGCTTCCGGCACTCTCGCCCAACACTATGGATCTTGAAAATCGGCGCCAGGGCTTCCTCTTGGGCTTTGCCACGCTCAACCAAGCGGAGATCGATCGGGCCGCCGGCATCCTGGGTCGTGTTTTAGAGACCGTCTAAGCCTTCGGAGAGCCGTCATGGACCAGCCCGCCAGATTCCGGCCCGCAGAGGAAGAGGATCTGCCGGCGATCGTCCGACTGTTGGCAACCGACCCCCTGGGCGCCACGCGTGAAAGCGCCACGGAAGATCTGCCGGAGGCCTACAGGGTCGCCTTCGCGGCGATCCAGGCCCAGGCCGGCAACGAGGTGCTCGTCGCTGAGCAGGACGGCCAGGTTGTCGGCTGCCTGCAGCTGACGATCATTCCGGGATTGGCGCGTCGCGGCATGACCCGCGGCCAGATCGAGGCTGTGCGTATCGACGAGCGGCTGCGCGGGCAGGGGCTCGGCGAGGCATTGTTCGTCCACGCGATCGAGCGGGCCAAGGCGGCAGGCTGTGGCCTGGTGCAGCTGACCACGGACAAGAGTCGTCCAGATGCGCATCGCTTCTATGAGCGTTTGGGATTTGTCGCAAGCCACGAGGGGATGAAGTTAGTATTTTAATTGTTTTAAAATAATAGTTTATCGTAGATTATTGATTTTAATATTTAACTTCAAAAATCGCCATGAGGCAAAAACGCTTGAAATGTGCTGAGGCCGTGGTAACACTCGGGCGACCTCCCCAGGGACGCAATCGAGGGAGGGTAAAAGGGGACACCACGAGGAGCGGCGGCGTGCGGACATTCGGGGGCGCTGGAATCGCCAGTGCGATGATCGGCCTACTGGCCCTGGCCGGGACGGCAGTTGCTTCGGACCAATTCTACGACGGGAAATGGCTCGGCGCCGGGCAGAGTGTCGATGCCGAATGCCCACCTTTCGATTTCAGCGTCTCGGTCAACGGCAGCGCGGTCGAGGGCGTGGCCCGTCAAACCGGCGACGAGTATCGTATCACCGGGTCGGTCGACGCCGACGGCGAGTTCATCGGCGAGGTGGAGTTCCTTTGGATGACCATCGCCGAGTTGACCGGTGACATTGGGCACAGTGAGGGCGAGGGCGCTTGGCGCACCCTCGAAGGCCCGAACTGCAGCGGTACTTTCTGGGTACGCCGCGGCTAACGACGCTTATCCGTCAATTCTCCGGAACCTGGCCCGTCACCTCGGGCATTTGCGCCTTCGCGCCGAGGATCAACTCGGCCATTGCCTCGGGCCGTTTAAGGGTCTCAGCCAACTGGTCGATCGAGCGGTCGACTGCATCCGCCAGCTGCGCCGCCCCGCCAAAACGCGCTAGGGTCTCGGGCGGCACGAACTTGATCATAAGAGCGGCGGTGCCCGGCGGCAGGCCGGCAAAGTGCACGGTCAAGATGCCGTGGTCACGCAACAGCAGCATGGCAAGTGCCGCTGTTGCCTCATAGGGCACGACCGGGGCCTGCACCAGGCCGGCGCGTTCGAGCGCAATTTCGAGCAGGTCTTCGGCCGGGATCTGGATCGTCACTGGTGTTTCGAAAAGGCGATTTGCGCCGAGCCGGTCCTTGAGCTCTGCTGCGACCAACTTGGTGCAATCGACCAGCTCCCTTACCCGTTCCGGACGGTAGCCCTTGAGGCTGCGCACCACGGCCGGATAGAGCATGGGCCGGGCCTCCAGGCCAATCTCAAAGGCCCTGGCGCGGATCTTGCGCACCAGGTCGTTGTGCCCCACCAGCAGGCCCAGGCGCGGACCCACTGTGCCGTATTTGTCGAGCCCGGTGACGCCGACATCGACGCCCAGCGCCATGGTCTTGGGCTGGTCGAAGACTGCCGGGCCGACCCGGGCGCCGCCGGCGTCGTCGACCAAAATGCGTGCACCGGCCGCTTTGGCCAAGCGCACGATTTCCCGGATCTCCGCCTCGGGCAAGATCTCGTAACTGACCGCCAGGCGAGTCAGCACCACGGTTGAGACCGGCGCGCCCGAGGCCAGAGCTGCCCGGAAGGCACCCAGGCCTGCGGTGTCCGTGAATTGGCCGCCGGCATGGGCGACCGCGCGCACGACCGCGGGGTGGCTGTAGCGGGCCGAGACGCCGATCACCCGTTCGCCCGGTTCGATCAAGATTTCGGCGGCGACCAAAAGGCCTGCGGTCACCCGATTCAGCATCATAATGTCGTGATCGGGCGCCTGTCCGCCCATGTGCTCGAGGCCAAGCGCGGTCAGCTCCTCCAGGCAGAGCGCCGCCGCCAGCTCGTCGTCAAGCAGGGCCATGTCCTCGGACTCCAGGTGCAGGCCGCGCTCCAAGCCGCTCAGCTGGTGGACCGAATCGAGGCCACCCTCGGCCACCCTTTGGCGCATCAGTTGCCAAGCAGCTCGCAGCTTTTGGAGATCGTCCGCGGTCGAGGTGATGAGATCGCCGCGGGCATAGGGCACACCTGGGCTATGGGGATTGCCGAAGCGATCGCGCCGGTCTTGGGAGGTCATGAGCGGTCACCCTACTGATTCGACTAGGTTGGCTTGGGCGCCACGATGTGACAGAAATCGGGACTGCAACGAAAGCCCGAAAGCACCATGGCGCCGGACCAGGACAGACCGCCCAACTTCATCGTTCAACAGAGCGATTACAAGGTCGAACTGGAGCGCATCTGCGCCCGCTTGGAGGGCCCGGTGTGCCAGGTCGGCGCCCGTGCCCAAACGCTCGATACCAAAAAGCTCAACTGGCGCCAGCGCTTCGCCGGCAAGGGTTTCATCGGTGCGGATCTGGAGGCCGGCGAGAATGTCGATGCGGTCTTCGATGTTTGCGATCAGCTGCCGGTGATTCAGACTGCGCTGGCGCCTGCCCTGGCCGGGCGTCAGTTGGGCGCGATCGTCTGCTCCCACTTAATGGAGCATTTGCGCCGGCCGTGGGTCGCCGCCGGCAACATCGAGTCGCTGCTGCCGCCCGGCGGCCTTGCCTTCATCCAGGTGCCTTGGGTGCAAGGCTTTCATGCCTTTCCAGACGATTTTTGGCGCATGTCGCTGTCCGGTTTGCTCGAGCTTTTCCCGGGTCTTGAGCTGGTCGACGCCTTTTACAGCGGTGGCTCGAGCGACGTCGCCTACCGGGTGTGGCGCGACGGCATCGTCGATTTCAGCCTGCAAGCCCGCCAGATCGAGGCCGCCGCCTTTCAGGTGCTGCTCTCGAAGGAGGACAATCAGCGCTTCCTGAAGAGCCTGCCCGAGCAGCGCGCCTATCTCTCGCGGGGCTACCTGCCGGTGATCTTCGTGAACTATCTGGGACGCAAGCGAGGCTAGCGTTCATTATCGGAAAATCGTCTGCCGCAAAGCCCTGATGGATGGCTTGCCCGACGGGATCTGGGGTGAGATCATCGCCGGCTTTTCGCGCCCCCAAGACCCGAGAGGGCGACGAACCATCTATCAAGCAGGAGATAGTCTCAGTGTTGGACAAGCGGACGTTCTACATAGACGGTCAATGGGTCGCGCCGGCCCAGGCAAACGACTTCCAGGTGATCGATCCCTCGAACGAGGAGCCCTGCGCGTTGATTTCCCTGGGTGGTCAGGCGGATACCGACGCCGCCGTGGCGGCCGCAAAGGCGGCTTTCGACAGCTGGTCTCTGAGCGCCAAGGCCGACCGCCTAGCGCTGGCCGAGCGCATTCTCGAGATCTACCAGGCGCGCGCTGGTGAGATGACCGAAGCGATCAGCCTCGAAATGGGGGCGCCGATCGATCTGGCCAAGACTCAGCAGACGCCCTCGGGCTCGGGTCACATCAAGAACTTCATCGACGCCTTCAAGGAATTTACCTTCGAACGGCCGTTTCGCGAAGACGTGCCAGATAGCCGGATCCTTTACGAGCCAGTCGGCGTCTGTGGCTTGATCACGCCGTGGAACTGGCCGATGAACCAAGTCACCTTGAAGGTCATCCCAGCGCTCCTGACCGGCTGTACCATGGTGCTCAAGCCCTCGGAAATCGCGCCGCTCTCCTCTCTGCTGTTTGCCGAGATGCTCCATGAAGCCGGCGTGCCGGCCGGCGTGTTCAATCTGGTGAACGGCGACGGCGCCGGCGTCGGCAGCCAGCTATCGGGTCATCCGGACGTGCAGATGATCTCCTTCACCGGCTCAACCCGGGCCGGCATCGCGATCTCCAAGAACGCGGCCGATACATTGAAGCGGGTCCATCTGGAGCTCGGCGGCAAGGGCGCCAATATCATCTTCGCCGACGCTGACGAGAAGGCGGTCAAGCGCGGCGCGATGCACTGCTTCAACAATACTGGACAGTCCTGCAACGCGCCTACCCGCATGCTGGTGCAGCGCGAGGTCTACGATGACGCGGTGGCGACCGCGCGCGACGTCGCCGAGGCAACCTCGGTGGCGCCGTCCGCCCAAGAGGGCCGCCACATCGGCCCGGTCGTCAGCCAAGCGCAGTTCGACAAGATCCAAGGCTTGATCCAAGTCGGCATCGATGAAGGCGCGCGCTTGGTAGCTGGCGGCCTCGGCCGTCCCGAAGGCGTCAACCGGGGCTATTTCGTGCGGCCCACCGTGTTCGCCGACGTCTCCAACGACATGACCATCGCACGCGAGGAGATCTTCGGCCCGGTGCTTTCGATTCTGCCGTTCGAGAGCGAGGAGGACTCGATCCGTATCGCCAACGATACGCCCTACGGTCTCACCAACTACGTGCAGAGCCAGGACGGCGCGCGCCGCAACCGGGTGGCGCGCCAGCTTCGCTCCGGCATGGTCGAGATGAACGGCCGGCCGCGCGGCGCTGGCAGTCCCTTCGGCGGCATGAAGGCCTCGGGCAATGGGCGCGAGGGTGGCCACTGGGGGCTGGAAGACTTTCTCGAGGTCAAGTCGGTAAGCGGCTGGTCAGTCGACTAGACCGCTGGCGCGAGGGGCAAATCCGTCCGTGGCCAAGGTACTTTACCAGAAAGACGGCGCGATTGGGCGGATCACCCTGAACCGGCCGGAGGTCTTGAACGCGATCGACGACGAGCTGCCCGGCCTGCTGGCCGAGGCGGTGGCACGGGCCGACGGCGATCCCGACGTCCACGTCATGGTTCTTTCGGGCGCTGGTCGGGCCTTTTGCGCCGGGTATGATCTGGAACACTATGCCGAGCGCCCGGACGGTGGCGGGCTCCTCCAGGAGATGCCCTGGGATCCGATCCAAGACTATACGTTCATGTGGCGCAACACCCAGCACTTCATGTCCCTGTGGCGCGCGGTCAAGCCGGTGATCTGCAAGGTGCACGGCTATGCCGTGGCGGGCGGATCCGACATTGCGCTCTGCGCCGATCTGACGATCGTGGCCGAGAGCGCCGAGATCGGCTACATGCCGGCCAGGGTCTGGGGCTGCCCGACGACCGCCATGTGGGTCTATCGCTTGGGCGCTGAGCAAGCCAAGCGCCTGCTTTTCACCGGCGACCGGATCACTGGGCGGGAGGCGGCGGAGATAGGTTTGGTTTTGAAGGCCGTGCCCGACAACCAGCTCGATCAGGAGGTCGAGGCCCTGGCCCGGCGGATGGCGAGCGTGCCGGTCAATCAGCTTGCCATGCAGAAGCTGGTCATCAACCAGGCGATCGAAGCGAGCGGTTTGATGAACACGCAGCGTCTGGCGACCCTCTTCGACGGAATTGCCCGCCACTCGCCGGAGGGTCTTGCTTTCAAGGCGCGGGCCGAAGCGGTTGGCTGGAAACAGGCGGTCGATGAGCGCGATCAAGGGACCTACGACTGGACCAAGGACGGTCCGGTCGACAGGGACTAGCCGGTCGCTTGGTCGGGCAGCCCGTAGCCCTTTGCGTAGGTCGCCACGATCTGCTCTAGGCAGCGCGCGCGGGTGAGGTCGTTGGAAAAGCGTGAGGGGTGGACGACCGGCAGGTCGAAGGGCGGCGTACCCTCGACCATCCAGCGGGCGAGGAACTCGCCCGAGCCGCCGCCGGTACCGATGCCGACGCAAAAGCCGGCCGCCAGCCACAGACCCGGCCGGCCTTCGACTGGCCCGAGCAAGGGACAGCCGTCGGGCGTGTAGCAGATCGGCCCATTGTTGAGCGTTTTGATGCCGCCATGGGCAAAGGACGGCAGACGCTCCATCATCTTCAACAGGTGGGGCTCGAGGCGCTCGAGGTCGCCTGGCAGCAGCTCTTCCGCGAAGTCCGGGGGAATGCCCTCGATCGCCCAGGGCTTGGGTTCGGATTCGTAGACACCGCAAAGATAGCCCTTGCCCTCTTGCCTGGTGTTCGATGGTGCGGCGGGGTCGCGCACGGTCGGCACCTCGAATTCGAGCGCGGCCAGCTCGGGGACCTCGTCGGTCACCACCTCATGGTGCTCGAGCGCGTAGAGCGGCAGCTTGAGGCCCAAGGGCTGGACCAGCTCCCGGGTCCAGAAGCTGGCGGCAAGGACCACCTGCTCGGCCTCCACCTCACCCCCTACGGTCTCAATTCGCCAAGCGTCACGGACAGGCGCCAGGCCCAGCACTGGGCAGTGCCGCTTGATCGTCGCGCCCCGCGCCCGGGCCGCACCTGCCAGGGCCTGGGTCGCGCCGGAAGCGTCCACATGGCCGTCGGTCGGCGTGTGGGCGGCACCGTAGAGGCCGTCGGTCTTGAGCAGCGGATGAATATCGCCGATCTCCTTCGGACTCACGACAGCGTAGTCGACGCCGAGCGCCCGGTAGTCCGGCGCAAGACGCTCATAGGCGGCAAGCTCGGCCCGGGTCGTTGCCAGGCGTAGACTGCCGGCGGGATGAAAACCGACCGATTGGCCAGATTCCCGCTCGGCCTCCAGATAGGTCTTGATGGAATTCACGTAGAGTCGGGTCATGCTGGCGTAGTGGCCGAAATAGGTGACGTTGCCGGCCGCATGCCAGGTTGAGCCGGAGGTCAGCTCGCGCCGTTCGACCAGCAGGCTGTCGCGCCAGCCGAGCCGGGCGAGCCAATAGAGAACGCTGCAGCCGACAATGCCGCCGCCGATCACCGCGACCTGGACACGCGCGGTCATGGCGACACCGGGGCAAGCCGGATATCGAAGCTCTCGCGGATCTGACGGTCGGTTTCGGTCGGAATTTGCTGGGGATAGTGACTTTCCAATACCTCTTTCGCCTTGGCCGCAGCCCGTTGCCAGATATCTGTCGCGCCGGCCTCGGCCCAGTCGTCGGGGTTCGCCCGGTCGGCCTGGCGCGGATAGACGAACTCGCTTTCCATCAGGTCCATGGTCTGAGGAGCGCCAAGGAAATGGCCCGGTCCGGCCACCACATCGGTGATCACATCGACCGACAGGCTCTCCTCCGTGACCTCGATGCCCCGGGCGATGCGCCGAATGCTGGTCAGCATCTCGTCGTCGATCACCATCGCCTCGAAGGAACAGCCCAGAAGGCTCGCCAACATGCCAGCTGACTCATAGACGAAGCCGCCACCCGACAAGGCGGCCAGCACCATGGTGAGCGCTTTCTCGAAGCCGGCCTGGTTGTCGGGCAGCTTGGAGTCCGACATGCCGGCGCCCATGCCGCCCGGCACCCCGTAAAAGGCCGACATCTGGCCCGAAGCGGCGCCGAGCAGGGCTTGCTCGCCGCCGCCGCCGCTGAACGCCCCGGTACGAAGGTCCGAGACGAAGGCCCAGTTTCCGAGTACGACCGGATGACCGGGCTTGAGCAGGTTGATCACGGTGAGCGAGGCTAGCCCCTCGGCGCAGACCTGGGCCAGCGTGCCGGCCAGCGCCGCCGGGGCCGTCGCGCCGGCTTGTGGTCCGGTCTGGCAATGCACCGGCATGCCTATGTCGACCGCGGCACAGGCGACGTCCAGGCTGTCCGGCGCGAAGGCCAGGGGCGAGACCACCGTGGTGGCGTGCACGGTGCAGAAGGGGCGCAGTGCGAAGCGGCCCTCACCGCCGGCCAGGAGTTCGAGCAGAGGCACCAACCGGTGAACATGATCGCCTTGGGCAAAAGAGCTCGCGATGTGCTTCTTGGTACCGGCCGCGCAGGCATAGAGCGTGTTTGCATCGAGCGCGAAAAGGTCCTTGACGTCGGTCGCGACCACTGGCCGGGCGAACCATTGGAGGTTCTCCAAGGTGTCGCAGAGCCGCGCCAGATCGTAGAGGTCCTTCAGCGTGCTGGGCCGGTAGCTGTGGGACTCTAGGTCGAGCATCTTCACCGCAGCGCCGCCGGTGCAAAAGTTGACTTTTCCATTGCGCGCCTCGAAGTCAAAGGCGGAATCCCGACCGTGTACCGTGAAGCGACGGGCCGCACGGGCCAAGGCATCTTCCACCAGGCCGCGGGGAAAGAGCAGCCGCCCGCTGTCGCTCAGCCGGCAGCCCCGGGCAAGCGCGACCTGGGTTACCCGTTCGGTCGGGGCCGCCATGCCGACCCGCTCGAGCAGATCAAGGGCAGCACCGTGGACCCGTTGCACCTCTTCCTGGCTGAGTGGCTGAAAGGCGCTTCCCAAGTCGGTGCCCTTGCTCATGACACTGCACTGCGCGGCGTCAATGCGCTGCTCCCGCCGTGCCTGACGGCCGCCTGCGCGCAGGGGTAGGGAGCCCTGTCTTCGCATTGCTGATCCTCATAAAGTTCTAGATTACAGAACTAGATTCTTTTATATTGAAACCTTAAACTCTGACCGCATTCTCTGTCAACGACGCGCGGCGAGGACGCACAATGGCTACTAGTTCCATCCTGGCGAAATCCGCGGCGGTGCTAGATGTCATCTGCGCCAGCAGCCAGCCGCTTAGCTTTACCCAGATTGGTCAGGCGGCTGGACTGGGCAAAAGCTCGACCCACCGGATCCTGTCGGTGCTTCTGGCGGAGCGCATGGTCGCGTTGGATGCGCGCGGTCGTGCCTATCAGCCGGGACCTCGGCTGCTGGGATGGGCGGCCGACTCATTCCGAACCAATGATCTGCCCGGCCTCGCGGAAGCGGCGATGGAGGACCTCTGCACGAGGACCGGCGCCCACGTGGCACTCTCGATCCTAGAGGGTCACTCGGTGCTCTATCTCAAGACGGTGGATCGCCTCGCGCCCTATCGCCTGGCACCCCGGGTCGGCGAGCGCTCGCCAGTCCACGCTTGTGCCGCGGGCAAGGCGCTCTTGGCCTTTCAGCGGCCCCTTGGCCTCGAGGCGATCCTAAGCGAGATCGAGTTGGAACGCTTCACGGAACATACGATCGTGAACTCAAAAGCTATGCGCGCTGACCTGGAGCGGACTCGCGCGCGCGGCTTTGCCTTGTGCGATCGGGAGGAGTTCCTCAAGGTGGCTGGCCTATCGGCACCGATTTTGGGCTATGATGGCGAGGTGGTCGCAGCGCTCAGCCTGTGGAATGTTGTCGAGCGCCAAGACATCGAGCAGCTTCTGGACCGGAGCGAAGATCTGCTCGCGACCACTGGGGGTCTCTCCCGGCGCCTCGGCTTCGAAGGGGCCGCGAAACCGTAAGGAAGCCGCAACCGGAGGAGCAGCCAGATGCCGGAGAAGCGCGTGAAAGGGAGTTGCTTTTGCGGCGCGATCGCGTTCGAGATCGAGCTGCCGACCAAGTTCTGCGGTCATTGCCACTGCTCCATGTGCCGCCGGCCCCACGGCGCGAGCTTCGTCACCTGGGTTGGCGTCGTGCCAGAGCAGTTCTCGATCACCGCCGGCCAGGAGAACGTCGCCACCTATCAGAGCTCAAAGAACGGCACCCGCAGCTTTTGCCGGGTTTGCGGAAGTCAGATGTTCTGCCAGACTCATGACGACGTGATCGATATCGCCCTGGCCGCCCTGAACGGCGAGATCGACCGAGCGCCCGAGGTTCATTGGTACTACGATTCGCGTGCCGACTGGACCGAGGTTAACGACGACCTGCCGAAGCTTGGCGGCGAGGACGGCGCCACGCCATTGTAGCGGTGAGATGAGACGACCAACCAACTAGCGTGACGTCTCGAACTCCGATGCTTTGGGAAAATTCAGCCGGAAATACTGATTGAGCTGCCAGCTCACAAGTCCGTTTGGCGGGTCGAGATCATCATTGATGCAAATGAACTTCGGCTGCCGACGTGACACGGAAAGAAGGTTGCGCAGGAATCTTAGAGGTCGCGGTACGATGTCAAAATGCGCGTGATCCTCGGAAGGGATCTTGAGCTCCTGGACACGGTGCCGGTCTCGTTGTTCCGACAGCTCCAGAAGATAGTGTGTGTAGAGCAAGCGCACAAAGATGCAGTTGCCGGAGCGTAGGCGGCTCGCTGAGGTCGACTCGAATGCCTCGGGTGCCAGAGCCTTCAATTGCTGGAAAACGTCGCCATCGTAGATCACGGGAGCATGGGCGCATCGGCGTCGACTGACATGCGCCGCGCCCAGGGTCTCGAGAACCGCCTGGCTTCGCGCCTCGGCCCGCTGATAGAGATCGGGGGTATCGGGATCACTGTTGGCCGGGTGCTCGTTCAGATGAAAGACCTGGCCTCCTCGCGGCGTCAGAAAATCGTCGCGGGTTGTCGGTCGGCCCAAGAGAAAGTCGTCGTTGAAGTAGAGGAACCGGCGGGACAGGCCGGGAATGCGGTGCATATGAAGCTGGATGGCGAAGCTGTTGAAGGTGGGCAGATGGGACGGATCAGGGAAGATCTCCCGATGAGTCACCAGGGTCATGCGATCGCACGCGCTGTTGAGCCAACGCGGCTGTTGCCCGTTGGTGACGAGATAGACTCTGCGGATCCAGGGCGCATAGGCGACCAATGAACGCAGTGAGTAGCGAAGTTCATCATGCTGTTGGAAGCGAATGCGCGAGAGGCTGGCAGCTGGCTCGGCCCGGCCTTGCGACTCCAGATAGGCCCGCAGTGCGGCGCGGTACTCGGGCGCCTCGCCATCGACCCAGGTGTAGACCACATCGATCGGCTCGTCGGAGTTTGCTTCGAGCGGATCCTCGGGCATCGCCTCAAAGGTCCTTGCGGTTTAGAATTCGCTCGATGATTTGGCCCGTAGAGATTCCGTCACTGTAGGGAATGCGGTGGAGATAGGCAGGGTCCATGTCGGCCAGGAGCGTCTCCATATAGCGTTGTTTCTCCGCTTCGTTTGCGGCGCCATAGGCGCGGATCGAAAAATTCCCGGCGCTCATGAAGTCGTTGGTGACATTCTGGTCTAGCGGGACCACGTCGTCGACATAGCGGCAAGCCAAGACCACCGCCTTGCGCTCCTCATAGCTGAGAACCGGCGGTCGCTTGTAACCAGCCGCCCGGCGGTCGGTGACCAGGCCGACGGTAAGGTGGTCACCCAAGGCTCTGGCTTGGCGCAAAAAGACCACATGGCCGAAATGAAAGAGATCGCCTACCATCGCTGCAAAGACGCGTCGCATATCTTGTCCTTGCTCTCGCTCACCCGGCCTCTTCACGAAACGCCGACGCCTCGATAGCCCGCCACGCCACGTTTGACAATCCGCGCCGGATTGCCGACGACGACGCAGTTCGCCGGTACATCCTCGATCACCACCGCACCGGCGCCGACGACGCAGTTTGGGCCGAGCGTGACCTTGGGCAGGATTGTCGCGCCGCCGCCGATGAAGGCGCCACGCCCGATACGACAGCTGCTGCAGGTGACCGATCTGGGTCCGAAGGTGGCGAAGTCGTCCGCGCGACAGTGATGGCCGATCGAGGCCGCCCGGTTAATGGCGATTTGCTGGCCGAAAGTGCAGACGGCGGAGACGATGACGCCTGCATTGATGACAACGCCTGGTCCGAATGAAGCGCTCTTTGCGAGATTCGCGCTGGGATGGATGACATCGTGGCAATGCTTGAACCCGACGGCGCGTGCCTGGTCAAAGGCGGCCTTGCGGATGCCTGGCGTCAGCATGGGAATGATGATCGGTAAGGCCAGGATTTCCGCGGTCAGGTCCTCCAGCGCCATGGCGTTCGGCAGCCCATCGGGTATGGGATAGTCCGGATTGTTGACCACACAGGCAACGACATCGGTTTCGACTAGGCCCAGGCATTCGAGCACGTCGAAAATGTACAGCGATTCCGTGCCGAAAATTGCCACTTTGGCCATGTCAGCCCTAAATCAATCTTTCGCCAACTAATCGAAGCAGCCGGTCCGGTGAAATCGGCCCAAGCAGACACCATGCCATTTTGAGTATTCGGATTAAGAAACGCTTAACCCCGATGAAGAGTCGGTCTGCCGCTTCTTCGATCCTTCGAACACGACCCGCTTCTACACGGCAAGCGCCGAGGAGCGCGATAGGGTCTTGGAGGCTCTGCCGAGCTTCACATTCGAGGGCGCGGCCTACCTCTTCGAAAGGATCGCCTAGAGCCCCGGATTGGGCGGGTTGGCCTCGTACTCTTTTTTCTGCTCGGCCACGTAAGCCTCGAGTGCCTCGACGATCGCCGGATCGAGCGCCGGGGCCTCGTAGTCTTTCAGGAGCTGCTTCCAGATCTCGTTGGCGCGCTGGGTGGCGCTCTTTGCACCGTCCTCGGACCAGGTCTCGAAGTTGCGCCAATCCGACAGAATTGGGTTGTAGAAGGCGGTCTCGTAGCGCTCGAGCGTGTGGGCCGAGCCGAAGAAGTGGCCGCCCGGGTCGATGTCGGCGATCGCCTCGACCGCCAGCGTGTCGTCGTCAATCTCCACCGGCTGCAGATACTCGCTCATCATCTGCAGCATCTCGGCATCCAGGATCAGCTTCTCGAAGGAGCAGGTGAGTCCGCCCTCGAGCCAGCCGCCCGCGTGGAACACCAGGTTGGCGTGACCCATCACGGCGCCCCAGAGCGACATCTCCGCCTCGTAGGCGGCTTGAGCATCGACCGCGTTGGAGGCGGTCGTGCTGGAGGAGCGGTAAGGCACCCCGTAGCGCCGGGCGAGCTGGCCGGTGGCGTGGCAGGCCTTGGTGTATTCCGGCGTGCCGAAGGCCGGCGCCCCGGTCTTCATGTCCACGTTCGAGGTGAAGCCGCCGTAGATCACCGGCGCGCCGGGCACCACCACCTGGGCCAAGGTGATGCCGGCCTGGGCCTCGGCGTTCTGCAGGGTAAGCGCGCCCGCCAAGGTCGCCGGCGCCATGGCGCCCGAGAGCGTGAAGGGAGTGATCACCACAGGCTGGCCGTTGCGCACCATGGTCATGAGGCCCTGGGCCATGGAGACGTCGAGCTGGCGCGGGGAGTTGGTGTTGATGTTGCCGAAGACGCGCGGCTGCTTGGCCAGCTCGTCGCGCGAGATGCCATGGGCGAGCGCGGTCATCTCGAGCGCGTCCTCGGCCCTGAAGGCGCCTAACAGGGAGGCCGACCAGACCTTGTCGGTCAGCGTGATGGCGGCCAGGTACTTGTCCAGGTGGCGGGTGTCGACCGGAAGGTCGAGCGGCTCGAAGGGGCTGGAGCCGGCCACGTGGATCACATCGAGCGCCTGAATCAGGCGCACAAAGTCGCGCATGTCCTCGATATTGCCCGGGCGCCGGCCCCGGTCCAGGTCATTGGCGAAGGAGGGGCCGCCGACGCAGTCAAAATTTACGTTGTTGCCGCCCACCGTGATGGTGCGCTCAGGATTGCGCGCCGCGATGGTAAACTGGCGCGGCGCCTTTGCGACCTGCTCCTCGACCAGGGCCGGATCGAAGCGCACGGTCATCTCGCCCTCGTCGACCTCGGCACCGGCCCCTTTCAGCAGGCTGCGCGCCTCCGGGCAGAGCATCTTGATGCCGACCTCGGACAACACCTTGAGGGACGCCCGGTGGACCGCCTCGACCTGGTCCTCGCTCAGGACCTCGATCGGCTTCCTGGGATTGGTGATGGTGCGCCAAGGTAGCCGCTCAATGCCGGCTTCCTTGCGCTCGCTGCGTTGGATGCGTCTGCGTCGTTCCCGTGCCATGGGGGCACACTAGACCGAGTGCGCCCGCGTCGCCAAGCCACCACCGGCTTGCCGGGCCAATGATTTTTTCCGATTGGGGGCGCGATTGAAGGCGCGCCGCGGGGTCCCGGCAACCAGGGACCCGCAGTGTTGACGCCCGAGCCTATACTGGAGGAGCCAAGGGGCTAAATCGAGGCGTCGGTACATGCGTGGTTCAAGACGACAATTTGACCTCACCACCGAGCTTACCGGAAGAAGCGGCCAGGGTCTTAACTGCCTTGAAGCCGGCTCTCCACGCTGCTCCGGCTGTCGCTGCCGCCTCCACGCTCCTGATCGTTTGCTTGACGGCATTGATATCAGCAAAACTTGGCGCGTCGACCACCGTGCTGCCCGCATCGAATAGGGCCTTTCGATCGCGAATTACGGCAAGCTTGCGGGAGACCCTCGCCTTTTCTCGCATTTCATCCTTGAAAGACTTCCCATCAAGTTTCTTCATCGAGATTGCCACCTCTAGTTTCTTGCGCGAGGTTCGGAGCCCTTTAATAGAAACGGCGAGGGCGTTTCCCGCCCGACCTTGAGTGCTTGATGCTGGCATTCCAATTTCTCCTCAGAGTACTCTATGGTCAAATCCTTGCTACTATTGAGTTGTCTCCACGCTTGGCTGCACTTCAGCCGCCTCATCGAGATCGGCCTGGCGGCGGTCCAAATCCGACTTCACATCTTTCGCAAAGGCGATCAAGAACTTGAGTGCTTCCTCACGTGATTTTGGGTTGCTCAACGCCACGAACCTCGATTGAAGCGCTCTTAGCTTGGCACGGTCCTGTTCGACCTTTGCGGTACTCTCCGCAAACTTGCCTTCAGCCTCCATAAGCAGGTCGCTATAAGCTTTGTGGCGGGCGACCCAATTCCTCATAGAAGTCGACATAAAGGTGACCATCTTGGGACCCATCTTCTCGGCTGTCGTGTTTACATTTGCTTTGGCGAAGCTTTCCGCCTCTCTCTGCAGATACAGCCTCTGGGTATTGAGATAAAGGTCGTTGATCGTTAGCACGGCATTGTCGAGGCGCGCTTCGTAGAGCTCGTTTTGAGCATCGATCACAGTTTGCAGGTCTGCATCGAGATCGACGGACATTTGGGCACCGCGCGCGGCACCCTTGTGGATAGCCGTCGGGCCGCAAGCGGATAGCATCATGGAGCCAATCATAAGCACTGCGATGATTGCTTGTTTCCGAGTCAAGATGTACATCGTTCAATCCTACTGTTGGAATCCGATGAAGAACAGTGCGCCGACTTGCGCGGCGAAGAGTACCAACTCTGAGATCTCTTCCGGTTTTAGACCGCCTTGCTCGTGAATTTCGATCCCAGCAGCCAGCTCGGTGAGTAGAGCGGTGCGTTGCTGGGTGTTGATCTTAGACAAGCGAAGGGCATGCCGGTTGCGCTCCTCGTAAAGTCGATTGACTGCTATATCCAAGAATGGCCGCTCGACGAAGCTTAGGATTCCCATTGCCGCGAGCGTATAGGCTCCCTGCGCCTCGTCAGGTGGACGCTTGACGTTCGTAGCCATGTATTTGGCCAAGGTGGCCTTTCCGTTCTCCCAATCTTTCGCTGCCGGAGATGAGCCCTCATAGTCGTTGCAGATGATTTGCAAGGTGCTTCCCTCGTGTATCGGCTTCACATCGCACGGGTCTTCCTGGTTGTCCTTGTTGATAGCACCAATCATTTGGGTCTTTACTATCTCCATCGCCTCTTTGCTCTCTACGTTCGAAAGATCCACTCGAGTAAAGGCCGTAAACTCGTGAACTTCATTGTAGCGCGGAAGAACTGGCAGTAACTGGCAACCATATTCGTCCGAGTTGGTGCCTCGAACGTTGCTGCCCTTGTATCGAAAGTCGAAAGCGAACTCGTTGTAGAGTTCGACCAGGGGATCCAGGGGATCATGGTCGTCATCGTCGCGAAGCCAAACGCGCCCAACGGCGGGCAGGAACAGTTCGCACACCGCAACGATCTCGCGCGTATCAAATGTCTCGCGTAGGCGCCGAATGGCACCCAGGTATCGGCGATACTCGCCAATTCGGGCCTGCTCAAGATCAAGTTGATTCTTTACGGTTACGGCAAAGAGCGCCCGCGCAGCCACCACATGCTCGTCGGTGTCAATTTCATCTAGCGCGGTATTCGCGGTCTCGAAAAATGTCTTCAAACGCGCCTCGGCTTGATCGACGCCGCCCCCGACTTCGCCTATCACGTCCTCGGCGTCAGTCGACAGATCCTCCTTCTTCTCTAGGCCCGATGCCTTATCAAATGCCTTGAGGAAAGTCTGGAGGCTCTTGTCCATCCATTTCGAACGACTCTTGAGAGTCTCAATGGTTCCAATTAGGGAACTCGGCTCACCCCTTTCGCCCGGTGGCAGTGCACCTTCAAGCAGTGCAATGCGTTCTGTCGTATCCTCTAGTCCTTTGGATAATCCGGCGATCTCTAAATTCAGCTCATTGCATTCATCATGTTCGTTACAGTTTTTGCCTTGTGAATTTAGATCATCTTTCAATGTTTGCAGCTGAGGCTCAAGCTTTCCTAGCTTCCCATCTAGCGCATTCTTCCTAATTTGCTCCTCCGCAACGCTTGTCGTGAGCACTAGGTTAACAACCTCGCGCCTCTGCAAAGCGTCGTTTACGGCTTGGACCGCTTGCCTTTCCGCTTCGTCGAACAATTTCAGATTCTTCTGCCAGTCGGACATGGTGTCGTACAACTCAAAATCTACATCCTTCCACGTTCGGTCCGCCAGCACGTTTTCGAAGGTCTCGAGCTCGTGCTGTACGGCAAGGTCGATGACCTTCTCCGAAAGGCCAGAGACCGAATCCGCGCGCTGCTCAAGCGGCTCGAAGATCACCACACCTTCTTTGCCAAACTCTTCGGCAAGCGTCTTAGCCTCGGTGGCCGTTTGCAGGCGGCCGGCGTCGTGAAGGCGCAGTCCTTCGCAGGCGGATAGGCCGGTCAAGGCAACGAGACTGACTGTGGTGGTTCTGAGTGTGGCGCCAAAAAAGCACAACAATAGTTTCGGTTTTTTTATCATTTACCTCCCCATCCAAAACAATTTTGAAAACTAGAGAATCAAGTGAATAACACCATTATTATACGGGTTTCTGAGGTTGAAGCAACAAGGGAATTTTCTTCAAAGCTTTAATTGCAAAACCGACTGCTGCTACTAAATAGCGCGCTTGTCATCGCTTAGCAGGTCTAGCGGCCGATTCCCAACGATCTTCGCAACGCCCATGCCAGGCGCCGGCTATTGGACCAAGTCGCGGGTGGTGCCGGTCTTGTTAATCGTCAATACGGAGCTTCGATTGCCGCTGGACACATAGGAACAATGCACCCAACCGGATTGCGGTTGGCCTGGCACGTAGTGTTCCAAGATTAACTGGTCGAAGGTGAGATTGTCCCGAATCCAAACGGCCAGATCATGGTTCGAAACGCCGGCAATCTCGAAATCCACCGCTTCGCCCTTGATGTGCTGCGAGGTTGGCTTGCTGCCGAGCTTGTCGTTCAGCTCTCCGCAGCGGTAGCCTGAATTCGGCTTGATCGGTATGCCATAGTGGGTCCGCACCGGCTCCAGGATGTTGACGCAAAGCGCGCGCAGCGATGCGATGATTGCTCGCCCTTGCTCGGTGTCTTCGGACAGAGAGTTATCAATGCCATTGCGCTCGGCAATCTGGCTCTTGCATAGCTCCTCGAGCGTGAAGTGGTCAGATAGATTCATGGGGTCTGTCCAATCTGTTGTTTTCAAATAGCTAAGCTGTCATCTGCGCAAAAATTAAACCAACGGGAAATCCAACCTTGACCTAATACTAGATGTTGTTGAGGCGAAATTCAATCTGCGCCGTCGCTCTCACCCCTTGACCTTCCAGTTACTGGAAGCCTTATCTATGGGCTATCGGTAACAAAAGGTACGGGAGGCGCCGAACCATGCGCATCGGCGAGGTTGCCAGACGGGCGCAGCTGCCGGCCAAGACAATCCGCTATTACGAGGAGGCCGGGCTGATCCAGCCGGCCGAGCGGGCTGAGAACGGCTATCGGGACTATTCGGAGCGCGAGGTCCACACCCTGCGCTTCATCCAGCGGGCGCGATCGCTCGGCTTCAGTGTCGAGGAGTGCCGCACCTTGCTGTCGCTCTATAGGGATCGGGAGCGCTCGAGCGCCGATGTCAAGGCGCTGGCCCATGATCATCTGCGCGATATCGAGCGCAAGATCACCGAGCTGGAGAGCCTGCGCGCTGTGCTCTCCGACCTGGTGGCGCGCTGCCACGGGGACCACCGGCCCGACTGCCCGATCCTGGATGACCTGGCCGGCGCGGAGGAGGGGCGGTGAGGACCATCGGCCCAATCGCCCTGCTGGCTCTGCTGCTCCCTGTAACGCCGCTTCAGGCCAGTGAAGAGGTCGCCAGGGGCGCCGAGATTTACAAAGAGCATTGCGCCTCCTGTCACGGGGCTGAGCTAGAGGGCCAAGCCAACTGGCGTCAGCGCGGACCCGACGGTCGTTTGCCGGCGCCGCCTCACGACGAGACCGGCCATACCTGGCACCATCCAGACCAGGTGTTGTTCCAAATCACCAAAGAGGGTGTCGCAGCTTTTGCCCCCAAGGACTACGTCACCGACATGGCGGCCTTCGGCGATGTCCTGAGCGACGAAGAGATCACTGCCGTCATCGACTACATCAAGAGCACCTGGCCGGCGGAAATTCAGCTTCGCCAGAAAGTGCTCACGGAAGGATACCGGGCCCAATGACCAACGAAGACCTGGTCGTCGCCGAGACGCCGAAGACCTGCTGCCACCATCACCAGGCTCAGATGCCGCCACCCGGCGCCGCCTACTTCTGCCCCATGTGTCCGGGTGTCGAGAGCGACCATCCCGACAGCTGCCCCAAGTGTGGCATGGCGCTCGAAGCGGCGAGCCCCTTGCCGGCCAGCAAGACTCAATACACCTGCCCCATGCACCCAGAGGTGATCCGGGATCAGCCTGGCGATTGTCCGATCTGCGGCATGGCGCTCGAGCCCGTGACGGTCGCGGCCGAGGAGCCGGAAAACCACGAGCTGCTCGACATGACCCGGCGCTTCTGGATCGGCCTGGCCTTCGGTCTGCCGGTCGTGATGATCGCCATGGGCCACATGATCCCAGGCGCCGAGCGCTTGATCTCGCCCAGCGTCTCGAACTGGATCGAGCTGGTCCTAGCCAGCCCGGTGGTGCTTTGGGCCGGCCTGCCATTCTTCCAGCGGGGCTGGCGCTCACTGGTCACCCGCCACCTCAATATGTTCACCCTGATCGCCATGGGCACCGGCGCGGCCTATCTCTACAGCGTGGTCGCGACGGTGGTGCCCGGGATTTTTCCAGCGGCCCTGCGTGGGCCGAGCGGCGCGGTGCCGGTCTATTTCGAGGCGGCGGCTGTGATCATCGTGCTGGTGCTGCTTGGCCAGATTATGGAGCTGCGTGCCCGGGCCAAGACCGGCAGCGCCTTGCGCGCCCTGTTGGATCTGGCGCCCAAGACCGCGCGCCGCATCGATGACGACGGCGCGGAAGCGGAGGTCCCGCTCGATCTGGTTGTGGCCGGCGACCGCTTGCGGGTACGGCCGGGCGAAAAGGTACCGGTCGACGGCACCGTGACCGAGGGACGTAGCGCGCTCGACGAATCCATGGTGACCGGCGAGGCAATCCCGGTCGAGAAAACGGTTGGCGACCGTGTGATCGGCGGCACCATCAACGGCACCGGCGGCTTTGTCATGACCGCCGAGCGGGTCGGGGCCGAGACCATGCTGGCGCAGATCGTTCAGATGGTGGCCGACGCCCAGCGCTCGCGCGCGCCGATCCAGCGGGTCGCCGACCAGGTGGCCGGCTATTTCGTGCCCGCGGTGGTCTTGGTCGCGGTCCTCGCCTTCGTTGGCTGGAGCCTCTGGGGCCCGGCGCCGGCCTTGGCGCACGCCCTGGTCGCGGCGGTCTCGGTCTTGATCATCGCCTGCCCCTGCGCGCTGGGTCTGGCGACACCCATGTCGATCATGGTCGGCACCGGTCGCGGCGCACAGGCCGGCGTGCTGATCAAGAGCGCCGAGGCTCTGGAACTGATGGAGAAGGTCGAGACCCTGGTGGTCGACAAGACCGGCACGCTAACAGAAGGCAAGCCTCGGGTGGTCGCCACCGAGGCACTCGGCGATTGGACCGAGGAGCGGGTCATTGCGGTCGCGGCTGGCCTGGAGCGGGCCAGCGAGCATCCCCTTGCGGCCGCGATTCTCGCCGCCGCCGGCGACCAAGCGCTGCCGCCCGCCGAGGACTTCGCCTCGGTGACCGGGCAGGGGGTCATGGGCCGGGTCACCGGCCAGGCGGCCCTGCTTGGCAACGGCACAATGATGGCCGAGCAAGGGATCCCGATCGAGGCCGTAGAAGCGCAAGTCGAAGCCCTGCGCGGCCAAGGGCAGACCGTGATGTATCTGGCGGTCGACGGCGCGTTGGCCGGGCTGATCGGCGTGGCCGACCCAATTAAGGCAACGACCCCCGATGCGCTGGCGGCACTGCGCGCGGAGGGCGTTCGGATCGTAATGCTGACCGGCGATAACCGCACCACGGCCCAAGCGGTTGCCGGCCAGCTCGGCATCGCCGACATTGAGGCCGACGTGCTGCCCCAGCAAAAGGGCGAGGTGGTCCGCCGCTACCGATCCCAAGGCCAGGTGGTTGCCATGGCCGGTGACGGGGTCAATGACGCGCCGGCCTTGGCCGAAGCCGACATCGGCATCGCCATGGGCACCGGCACCGATGTGGCCATGGAGAGCGCCGGTGTCACCTTGGTCAAGGGCGACCTGGCCGGCCTGGTGCGAGCGCGGGCGCTTAGCAAGGCGACCATGGCCAACATTCGCCAGAATCTTTTCTTCGCCTTCATCTACAATGGCATCGGCGTGCCGATCGCCGCCGGCCTGCTCTACCCGATCTTCGGTCTACTGCTGAGCCCGATGTTTGCCGCGGCGGCTATGAGCTTGAGCTCGGTCTCGGTGATCGGCAATGCGCTCAGGCTGCGGACTGCAAAGATGTGAGGGAAGTATCTATGGCCGACCAATTGGCAGCTAGAAGAGGAATTTTTCCTTCAGGACATCATCGTCGAAGAATTCGCGACTGACAGCGAATTTGGTGACATCGGCAAATCCCCTGAAAAAGCATGGGACGGACCGGAATCTGCCGCTCAGGCCCTGATAGCCTGATGCGAGAAGCCTGATAATCTGTGCCTGTGCAGTGAAGCTTCCGGCGTCTCGAGCGGCTAGGAAGTACGCATAGGCTTGGTCCCGGGATTTTGACACTCCCCAGCCATGCAAATGGCTAAACCCCATTCGGGCGAGGGTCGCGTGGTCACCTCTCTTGGCGCCAAGTTGGAACCACTCGACGGCAAAATCTCGATCGCCATTGAACTCACAGATTCGCCCAATATAGTACGGCGCCCTCGGATTGCCGTCCTCGTCTGCGGCGTAGAGCCATTCGAGCGCCGTGTTTAGGTCGCCAGGAACGTGCTTGCCCCGGTAGTACAGTTGGCCGAGCCTGAATTTGGCGTGGGCGTCGCCGCCACGGGCCGCGTTTTGCCAAAGCGCCACGGCCTGATCCACTTCATCGTGGCGCAGGTGGCAGTACGCTTTCTGGTCTAGAGAGGCTATTTCGAAAATGCTGTTCTCCGGCGGTTGGGCGAGGGCTGTCGGCGATTCCGTGAACGGAGCAAGCCTACGACTTTTCGCCAACGGGACCGGGCCCCGAGATCCCTTGGAGGTATGAGCACAACAGCGAAGCTGCGAATATCGTCCCGAAGAAAGCAACGCCGCCATCAATGTTTGGCCGCTGCATTGAATCACTTGAAATGATCCTTGCACTTTCATCCACGACGAAAAACACAGATCCGGCCACTGTCATAGCCCAAATGAAAATGAGTAAAAATTCTGGAAATGAAGACCGTAAGTAATAAAAATCATAGTCAACCTTGTTCATATTTGATCTAATCAATTCAAAGACGACACTTATTAGGAATATAACAAAAATGTAGCAAGCAAATTTAAGCAATAAACCATCGGCGCCAACAGCTTTGTACACGATCAAGGTCGGAAGAATGCAAATATAGAATAGGATGATACAGCCGACCAACATGAAGACGTAAGCGCGCCACACCCGAAATGAGCACCAATCAATTCGCTTTGACTCGTCCTGCTCGCCGCTCAATGTCACGCGCTTAGGACCAGTTCTAGAAAATTTCGAATGTGTATACTACTAGAAAACTGCTAGCAAATCCTGAACTCAATCCCTGGTGCGCCGGCTGTTGCATCCTCAACAGCACAGACCATCTACGCTCAAGAAGAGGAGAGCAGCCCACGAGCCGGATGGAGTTGCCTTTGGCTCCGCGCTAGTGTTGGCAGACAGCCAATCAAGGCGCTCTTTGAGGCTAGTGGGCCTTGCAAGGGAATCCATGGCAACGACAATGACCGTTTCACTGAAGATCATCAGTGTCGCGCTGGCCGGACGTTTCACCGTCATCGCGACTCTCGCTCTGGCGCTCGCCGTTCCGACTCAAGCCGAGGCGCCCTGGCACCTGGAGGCGCCCGGCTTCGACGGCGACATGCGGCCCTTCACCTTGCGCCAGACGCCGAGCGAGACCTTCGTCTACCCGCTGCTCACCCCAGACGGCCAGGTGGAGATCCCGGGCAGCTTCGAAGGCAAGGTCGTGTTGCTCAACTTCTGGGCCACCTGGTGCCCGCCCTGCGTCGAGGAGATGCCGTCGCTCGACCGGCTCCAGGCGGCGCTCGGTGGCGAGCGCTTCGAGGTGGTCGCGCTGTCGCTCGATCAGGGCGGCCTGCCGGTGGTCGAGGCCTTCTACCAGGACCACGGTCTCGAGCACCTGGGGATCTATCTGGACGAGGAAGCGGGCCGGGCCTTCCAGCACTACCGGGTCGGCGTGCTGCCGACCTCGATCCTGCTGCTCGCCGATGGCCGCACGGTCGGCACCCTGGGCGGCCCCGCCCATTGGGACAGCCCCGAGGCCAAGGCGCTGATCCGGTTTTTCATCGACCGCGACGGGGAAGGGTCTTAACGCCCCTGAGTGAGGCGCGCTAGCTGCCCATCCAGATGAGCTCCAGGCGGATGCCGCCAGGCTCCCGAAACATCATGTGCTTTCGCGGACCGGATCCGACCAGCTCCGGCGGGAACTCCATTTCCACACCGGGCCAAGCCTCGACCCGGGCCGCCAGCACGTTCAACAGCGCCTCGCTCGCCACTTCGATCGCCAGGTGGTGCAGGCCCACATTCCGGCGCCGATCGAAGGCGACGATGTCCCCGGCATGGTCCACCTGCCACAGGGTCAGGCGCAGCTTGCCGTCGGTCATGGAGTTTCTCGGATAGGACTCGTCGCGCGCCGTCTCCTGCCAGCCCAGCACGTCCGAGAAGAACGCGGTGGTCTGGTCGAGATCGCGCACGGCCAGGCCAAGATGGTTGAGGCCATTGGTGCTGGTCATGGGGGTCCTTTAGACAGAGCCGCGCGGGCTGAGGAACAGGGGGCAGGCGGGACCGTGATAACTGTCATCGCGCCGAAATGCCAGATCTCGCAGCCCAAAAGAGGTCCGGGTAGCTAGATCAGGTCGATCAACAACCAACCGCCCCAGGCGATCAGGAGCAGGCCGGCGCCATTGCCGAGCAGGCGGTGACCGACAGGGATCATTTTTTCGATCAGCACGTAGAGCGCCAGGCCGACGATCCAATAGAGGTTCATGACCCCGCCGTAAAACAGAAGGGCCATGAGGAACCAGCAGCAACCGAGGCAAAAGGCGCCATGGCCGAGGCCCATGCGAAAGGCGCCCCAACGGCCCTTGCGCCAATGGTGGGCCAGGAAGTCGATCGGCGAGCGGCAGTGCTTCAAGCAGGCGTGCTTGAGGGGTGTCAGCTGCCAGATCCCGGCCGCGATCAGCAGCCCGGCGCCCAGCGCGATGCTGGTCGAGACCATCATGGCAGAGAGCAGCTCGGCACGCTCGAGCGCCCACTGCAAGCCGGTCGCGATGAGACTGAAGCCACCCCAGACCACCAGGTAGCCGGCCGCGAAAAGCCCGGTCGGCGCGACCGGGTTGCCGCGCGCGGCCTGCTTCCGGTTGACCGCGGCGTAGAGCAGGATCATCGGTGCTGCGCTTGGCAGCATCATGGCGATCATCATGATCCACCACATGAAGAACATGACCAGCGCGGTGCCGGCACTCCAAGCCATGGGTTTCATCATATCCATGGCCATGGACATTCCTTGTGGCTTGGCGGACATGGCGGTCATCTCAAAGGCCGACATACCCATGCCGGCGCCCAGAAGGATGTAGATCCAAGCCAGTAGTACGACCGAGACCAGACCGCCCACGACGATCAGGCGGTCGCGTTTCAGCAGGGCTTCCAAGGTAGTGCCGGCGGTCTTGGTCATGGGGAATATGGTCTTAGCACGGCCATGCGTTGGATTCGAGGGGGTAGGGCGCCTCAATTTCGCGCTTCGCTCTTGCGCGGTCTTGGCCTTATGGGGTAACCGAGAGCGCTTCGGCCCACCGAGGGCCGATCTCTGGGAGTGGGGCGATGAGCGAGTCTTGCGTGATCGTCGGTGCCGGACACTGCGCCGGGCAGCTGGTGGGCAGCCTGCGCCAAGGCGGCTACGGCGGAGCCATCACCATGATCGGCGACGAGCCCTATCACCCCTATCAGCGTCCGCCGCTCTCCAAGGGCTTCTTGGCCGGCGAGATGGACATGGATCAGGTCTACTTCAAGCCGCCGGCCTTCTATGAGGGCGTCGACACTCGGGTCCTCTCGGGCAAGCGGGTCGAGGAGATCGATCGAGCCGGTAAGCGAGTGGTGCTGTCGGACGGCGAGGCACTTGGTTACGACAAGCTGGTGCTGGCGACCGGCGCCCGGCCGCGCCGCTTGACCATGGCCGGGGCCGACGACCCGCGGCTTTTCTACCTGCGTTCGATCAAAGACGTTTTGGGGATCCGTGAGCACTTCCACCCGGGTGCCCGCGCGGTCATCGTCGGCGGCGGTTACATCGGCCTGGAGGTCGCGGCGGTCGCCGCCAAGCGCGGGCTGCAGGTTACCGTGCTGGAGATGGACAGCCGGGTGATGAGCCGGGTCGTGGCACCGGAGATTTCAGCTTTCTACGAGGCGGCCCACACTGCCAAGGGCGTCAAGCTTTTGACTGGGGTCGGCGTGACCGGCTTCGAGCCGAGCCCAGAGGCGCTCACCGTGCTCTGCTCCGATGGCAGTTCCGTTCCGGCCGATCTGGTGATCGTCGGGGTCGGCGTGGTACCCAACAGCGAGCTTGCCGAGGCAGCAGGCTTGACTTGCGAGAACGGCATTGTCGTCGATCCCCACTGTCAGACCAGCGATCCGCACGTCTATGCCGCGGGCGACTGCACCAACCACCCGAGCAGCCACTACGGCGGGCGGATACGACTGGAGTGCGTGCAGAATGCGCTCGGCCAAGCCAAGACAACGGCCGCCGCGCTGACCGACGCCCACAGCCCTTACGGCGAGATTCCCTGGTTCTGGTCGGACCAGTACGACCTCAAGCTCCAAATCGCCGGGCTCAACCAAGGTCATGACCAACGGGTCCTGCGCGGCGACCCGGCCACCGATTCCTTCGCGCTCTACTACTTGAAGGACGGCGCGGTAATCGCGGTCGACGCGATCAACAGCCCGCGCGACTTCATGATGGCCAAGCGCCTGATCGCGGCGCGCAAGGTGGTCGATCCGGTGCGTCTGGCCGACCCTGGCGTGCCCTTGAAAGAACTGGCATAAGGCTCATCTCCTCGAAGCGGACTAGGACCATTTGGAAGGCAGTGGCAGGATGGCGAAGATTACCTACATCGAGCATAACGGCACCGAGCACCAGGCCGAAGTGCCCAGCGGCCAGTCGGTCAAGGACGGCGCGATCAACAATCTGATCCCCGGTATCCTGGCGGAGTGCGGCGGCTGCTGTGCCTGCGCCACCTGCCATGTTTATGTGGACGACGCCTGGCGCGAGACGGTCGGCGAACCGGACGAGCTCGAGTCCGAGCTGCTGGAATTTGCCAATGAGCCCAAGGACAACAGCCGTCTGTCTTGCCAGATCGAGGTTTCGGAAAGCCTCGACGGGCTGATCGTGCGCCTCCCAGAATCCCAGTAATCGCGCGCGTCCATCTACGCGAAGAAAAAGAGGGCGGTCCTTTTGGGACCGCCCTTCAAATGCGTGCTCCGGTGCCTTTGATGGCAATTGAACCTGAGCACCTATCCGGAGGAGCCACTCCAGAATTCGCAGATCATTGGGTAAGGGGAATCTGAACTGACCTTGCACTTTGCAGGTCGCGTTCCTCGGGATCTTCAGGTCGTTCCGCCTGCAAGAGCCTCTTCTCCGATCGATTCCTTACCAACCTCGTTGCACTACGACTTCCCGTGTGAACGAACCCACCCAAGGCAACACGCGCGACCCTCGCGCCTAACGCCAAAGTGTGACCCGTTCCAATGTTCGATCGTTTCTTCGTACTACCCTAGCCCAACAGTATGGAACGTTCAGTTCATCTGCTGCCGATACCCATGCAAGAATCGTGCCAACCTGAGAAGAAACATATTTTCAACAGGTTAAGTGCAAGGTTCAATAGCCCTTGGGTAAATGTGTAAAGTTTTACATAAATTTAACAAATCATTTTGACTAAACAGGCATTCATGACGGTGTAAATGAGTCCCTTATACCAAATAGTTAGGAATTTTCACGCGATGCATGTGTCGCTGTAAAACATTCCGACAATTATCGGATCGACTAGCGCTGGTATTCCTATTGGGGGCAAATATCCTATTAACTATAATAACTTAGATGAAACAGCGAGCTGTCAAGATTCTTTACACTTGGGATTGTGGTCCTCTGACTCGAGGAGGTCACCATAAGAACAGGATCGATGGGACTCTCGTGATCCCTGGGACAGGGCCAAATCTCCTCCACGACGTTCATGCTCTCGACAACGGTCGTGAAATCCTCGTGGGAGACCAATGGCGGCGAGACGACGAAGTTGCCGGTTGTTGTGTCAGTGGGCAGGGCATGGGGCTGCTGGTAAGGGATTTGATCAATCTGGCTCCAAGGCTCGAGACGAAATTGGAGGAAAGAGTGAACCTCTCCTACGACTATGGCCTTAGTAATTGATCCGCGGTGTTGGAGTACGTTTTACCTATGGGGAGATGGTCGAATGGTCTTTCAGTGGATGTCAGCTGTAGGAAAGCATCAGCCAGCCAAAGTTAGGTAAATTCTTGTTAACCAATTCATCGGAACATGAATTTTCCCTCGAATCATTGGAACTTCCCTGGAAACCAATGGATGTGACAGATCTTGGGACTCTCTTAAGGTTTGCAGTTATGAAGCGAAAACGACGTCCATCTGCCCTTTTACTTAAGATGATTGCGCCGTGACTTTATGATTTGTGCTACTTACCATTATGCAGGACGATTAAGGGTGCGGTCTTTGCGCAGGCCTGCTCCCGTTTATCCGCGCGTTGTGCTATAGTCTGGCGCCACTGACGATGATCCTTCCCGACCGGCCCCCGGGGAAGCGCGACCGGACATCAGGAGGATAACTCCGGGAGACCGACGACTGTGTTTACCAGACGACTTATAACGGCGTTCACCCTTCTTGGTCTGAGCCTCGCTGCGGCGACTGTCAGGGCCCACGAAACCGAGTTCACCCTTTGGGGTTATTCCGTGCCGGCCGGCGGGCAAGGCGAGGTGGAGCACCACGCCGTGGCCTACAAGGACGGCGGCACCTTCGAACCGGAGGTGCTCGAGGTCAATGTCGGCGATCACGTGATGTTCATCAACGAGTCCCAGGACTACGTCTGGCCGGCCTCGAACATTCATCCGACTCACGAGATCTATCCGGGCTTCGATCCCGAGCTCGGCTTGGAGCCCGGCCAGTCCTGGTCCTTCGAGTTCCTCAATCCGGGCGAATGGCGCTATCACAACCACCTGAAGGCTCACGAGGGCGGCACCATCGTGGTGCTGGGCGCGCCGATCCAGCTCGAGCAGCCTGTCGCGCGCGCCGAGGAAGTGGACCCAGAGAGCCTGAGCTTCCAACTGCTCGAGCCGATGACAGCCGAGCAGGTACTGGTTCTGTTCGAGGACGATAGGGCGCTCACCCAGGCGGTCTACGACCACGGGCCGGCGCCGGTGGTCTACCAGATGTCGCGCCACGCCGATGAACTGGGTCAGGACTGCCACCAGCGGGCCCACGCCCTGGGCCGCGCCGCCTATGAGCTGTTCGGCGCCGCGGCCTTCTCGATCTCCGGCCACGAATGCCAGTCGGGCAGCTTTCACGGCGCTATGGAGGCCATGTTCAAGGAGCGGGGCACCAGCGATGTCAAGGCCGACACGAGGCAGATCTGCGATGGCACTCGCAATTCCTTCTTTCGTCATCAATGCGTGCATGGAATTGGTCACGGCTTGATGGCCTGGACGAACTATGGCCTGCCGGAGGCCCTGGCGATCTGCGACAACCTGGACGGCACCGATTTCAGTGGCGACCGGGCGTCCTGCTACAGCGGTGTTTTTATGGAAAACGTGGTGGGCGGTCTGTCGGGCGCCATGGGCCACTACACCACCTACCTCTCGAACGAGGACCCTCACTACCCCTGTAATGCCCTGGAAAAGCGCTACGTAGACGGCTGCTACTTCTATCACACTTCGCACATGATTAATCTGTTCCGCGGGGATTTCAGTGAGGTGGCCCTGGCCTGCGCCGAGGCGCCGGACTTTGCCCATTCGTCCTGCTACCGCAGTATGGGCCGCGATGTCGGCTCGCGAAACAAGGGCGATCCAGAGGGCGCACTGAGGGACTGCGGCTACGTCGTCAGTAGGAAGCATCGCATGAACTGCGTCTCGGGCGCGGTTCAGGACTGGCTATGGGAGGCCAGCGGAGCCGGACCGGCGCTTTCCTTCTGTCGCACCGCCAAGGATCATGACGTCAAGGAGCGCTGCTACACCACAATTCTTGAGCGGGCCCCGAAGATCCTCACGCCAGCAGAGCTGACGGCTTTTTGCGCGGAGGTTGAGCCCGGCTATCGGCGGCGCATTCGCGTAGGCGAGTACTTTGGAATAGCCTTTTCCGTACTCAATCCTTGGAGCGAAGAGGATCCCCTTGACGAGGCCTTTGGCGGCTGTCGGGGAATTCTGCCCCAGTTTTATTTGTTCACTGATCGGGTCGCTGGCTGGTTCTCGACCTGACCAAAGAAAAAGCACCCGGGGCGCGGGCGGCCGCCGGGTGCCAATGGTGTAATTGGGTTCGCTAAACGCTGTGGCGCTTAGAAGACCACTGTGAGCAAACTGGAGCAGGTGTTACTACCCGCCTCACAGATCAGGTAGTCGTAGGAGCCGCTGCCCGTGTTGTCGATCTTGTCTCTGTATCGGCCGTCATTCACGGTCGAGGCAATCAGATCTCCATCACGGAGTACATCCACGTTTGGCGTGGTTGCGCCGCTCCAGTTCAAGACAACTCTCTGTTTTTCTCTAAACTTGTAGGGGATGGCAGAAACAACCAGGTCGGATACGTTCAGTGTCGTGTCCGAATCCTGGTTGGAGACCGCATCGCCCGCATCGTTGTAGGCCTTGATCCGATAGTGATAGGTCGTCCCGGGGTTCAGACCGGTGTCGTCGTAGCTCGTGACGTTGGCCGGGACGCTACCGATCTGCTGCCAATTGGACTGGTCGGTTGAAGATTCGACCTTGAACCCGAGCTCGTCGGTCGATCGATCGTTCCACGTCAGGTCAATCCGAGTCTCCGACACGGCATCTGCGACCAGGCCATTCGGCGCCGTCGGGAGCGTGGGCTCACCACCACCACCGCCACCACCACCATCGTCGTTGGAGCGAATGAACATGTGATCGACGTGAATGACTTCGCGCTTTTTGTGGCCGGGGATCTGGTCGGTATCCTTGACTCTCACATAGACCGTGCCGCTGACCGAGTTCGGCAGCGTGAAGGTCTTGTAGCTGTCATCGTCGTTCGTGCTCGTGATGGTCACCATGTCTGTGTAGTTGGTGCCATCGGTAGAGTAGGCGAACGTGAAGGACTCGCCGTATCCGGTCGAGGACATCGAGGCGTTGAGATGGAAGGTGTTCGGTGCGCTGCCCACGTTGAAGGTCCAGATGTGCTCAAGAGCCGTGTATGAACCCCCTGCTTGAGTGAACCTGCGCTCGCTAAGGCTTTCTCGCACGTCGTCCTGGGCATGAGTCTGAACGAAGCTGTTGGACTGGCTATAGACGATTATGTTCTCTTCCGCGCTTGCCACGTGATCGCCGAACGGCAGCGGATTGGGCGTGGTCGCACCGTTGCTGTTGGACCAGGAAGAGTTGCCCGAGGCGTTGGATGCGCGCACGCGGTAGTCGTAGGTCGTATTGGCTTCGAGACCGCTGTCGTTAAAGATCGTCATGTTGGCGCCTAGGTTGGCATGAGTGCTGAAGCCGCCTCCATTGACTGCGCGCTGGAGCACCATGGCGGTCTCGTTGTCGGAATTGTCTGTCCACGTAACAGAGATCTGACTGTCTGAAATCACGCTGGCCGAGAGGTTGCTGGGCGCTTGGGGCGGCGGCAGAGGCTCGGAAGTGCCCTCGCGGAAGGCCGCGACCACGGCCGCGGTGTTGTTCATGGTGCGCACGTTATCAGCCGAGTTGTTCGGATCGGCGTTGTGGTCGACGCCGGTCGGCTCCCCGTCATAGAGCACGTTTGGATTGGAAAAGTTGTCGATCCGCGGGCAATTGCAGCCGCTGTAGGACATGATGGTGCGCCACTGGTTACTCACCCGATGGCCATAAGAATAGGCATAGGCGGGCTGGAAGTCGGCGTCCTCTCGGTTGTGTTCAGTGCCTTGGTTGTGGCCCATCTCGTGGGCCAGGGTCTGAGACGACAGGCAGCTGCTGTTGACCACGTTGAAGGCATAACTGGCAAAGCCGCTGCTGACGTTCTGCATCAGGTAGGCGATGCCGCAGCCGTTGTCCTCGCTAACCAACGAAACCAGGTCCGCGCCGTGCTGGTCGCGCCAGCCGTGCACCTCGTCCATTTCTCCGTCGTTCTGGCCGGCGATGTCCTGCAGGCTGCTCAACATGCTGCCGCTGGACTCGTTGTAGTTGACCAGGCCCATGTGGACCAAGTTGTACTGAATGTTGAGGTCGCTGTTGATCGCGGCCACATTGGCGTCAGCAACCGCGGCCTCGATACGGGTCTCGATGCCGCTGGTGCCGCTGTTAGAGGAGTTGTACCTGGCACGCGACGACTCTGTGTAAAGCACCATGATGTCGATCGTTGTCGCCCCGCTTTGGGCGTTCGGAGTCGCCAAGTTCTGCTCCAAGTTCGACTCGCCTTCTTCGTTGAAGCTTTGATTATCTTGCGGCGCCGGGACCGGCATGATGTGGCTCGGCAAGAGTGACTCGTCGATCTCTTCGACGCTGTGCAAGCCGCCGCCGGAGGGGTTGATTTCGTAGAGCCGGCCAGCCCAGCGAACTGATCCTGATAGGACCCCGTCGCGCTCCGCCAGCACAACCTTGCTTTCCGGGACGCCTGGAATATGACCGACCCAGACGTGGGTACCGTTCGCCTTCCTGCGGCTCCAATCCTTCTCGGCGATAGCGCTGGCATCTTCGAAAAGATCGAGGAGCAGGCTATCGCCCTCCAGCGCATCCGCTCGGAGTCTTGCGGGGCGGGAGCGCTTGGCCGCGCGGTTGATCCTCTTCGATTTGACCCTGAACGCCGGACCGGTGCTCGAGGCTCGATCGTCGATGGTCTCTGGTGTCAGCAATCCGGGAGGGATTTCCGGTGACTGAGCAAAGGCAGCGCTGCCGCCAAATCCGACGAAACCGGCCAAAACAATACCGGCAATGACTCCGTGAAGTTTAGGATGAAGAGAGCAAGCCATTTCTGTTCCCTGTTTACTTCATAGGCCCAAGCAAGCGTTCCGCTTAGCCTTCTGTTTAACGAGTCAGCTGTTAAGTTCACATTAATACTGTTAAGTATTTCGTAAATAATTCGGAGAATAATCATTTAAATATTCTCCATAATTTTGGACATATACGAACAAATATTTGTGAGTATTGTTCATTTCAGGCCTCCTGCGGATTGGGCCGGGTCGCAAAAGCCGAAGCCCGGGCGAAGGGGATGCTTTGGCATCACCTCGGGGCGCGGGCACCCCTCGGAAAGGCCGGTCGGATCAGACGTCTTTGTATGCTTTAGGGCCCGCCGGACGGCGCGCGCCTAGACCTCGTAGACTCGCGGAGACTGATTCGGGCAAGAGGACACATCCTGACGAATTTGCGGCAATTTCATGGCGCTGGCACCCGGTGCATATACTAATTCCTATTTATTTGTAAAACAAGGATCAAAATCATAAATCATTCTGGCTGGCGATCTGAGTCCGGTGCATAATGCGGCGTAAAGCTGGGTCGAAGGCTGCCCGCCGGTGAACCACGCAGCGGTTATCCCATAGTACTAAATCGCCTGGCTTCCAACGGTGATGCCAGGTCATCTCTGGCCCGGTGGCGTGGGACCAGAGTGCGTCCAGTAGGGCCTCGGAGCGCGCCAGCGGCAGGCCATCCACGTAGGCATTGGCCCGTCGGCCGAGGTAAAGCGCCGGACGGCCGGTTTCCGAATGGATACGGATGATCAGGTGGCGGGCCCCTGGCGAGCAGGTCACGTCGTCCACCGCTTGGGCGCCTTCTCGCAGATAGCCGGCGCTGTTGGTGCTGGAATCGTGCTTGATGGCCTTGCCTTCGATCTCACTGCGCAGGGCGGCGGGCAGGGTCTCAAGCGCCCGGTACATGTTGGCAAAGCCGGTTTCGCCGCCCGATGCCGGCACCTCCAAGGCAAAGAGCGCGCTACCCAGCGGCGGTCTCTCCAAGTAAGACATGTCCGTGTGCCAGGCGGCCTCGCCGGCGCCCAGGCTGCCGATCGCGATCCCGTTTTCGATAACGTTGGAAATCACCAGGATTTCGGGATAGTCGGGCACAAAGCGCTGACCGTTCTCGTTGGGTGGCGCGATATCCAGATCGCCGAAACTCCTGCTGAAGGCGACCAGCCGGGCTGGGCTCAAGATCTGGTCGCGGAACAACAGCACCAGATGCCGGTGCCAGGCCTGCTTGATTGCCGCGATCTCCGCTTGATCCAAATCGCGTGCTAGATCAATGCCTCGGATCTCGGCTCCGACAGCCGGCGAGAGTGGTACGATCGTAAAGCTGGCGTCGGTCACGGCTCTGGCTTCATCCGATCTTCAGGATAGTTTTATAGTGAAGACTGCACGGAAAAAGGCAACAGGACCGGCCAATGGCCTTCCCGATCTCCTTGACCGGTTACTTTGAGATCGCGGCCGAACAGGCCGCGCCACCGGGCGCGCGCGCGCTGCTTGCCGGCTTGGAAAGCACGCTCCGGGAGGCAGGCTTAAAGGCTGACCGGCGCACCTCCACGACGCTGCGATTCGAAGGGGGGTGGCGCACACCTTGGCCCTTCAAGTCCTGTGCCGGCAGCTTGGAGGTAGAGCGGGATGGAGAGGCCGCTGGGCGCCTAGCCTATCACCTGTCGCTGCAATCCTGGGCCATGATCATGACGGTGGTCGTGCCGCTGATCGCTTACCTTTTGCTGTCGATCGATCCGGGAATCTCGCCCGTGCTGCAGTTCGGCATCCTGCTGGTCTGCCTACCGCTCGGCTGGCTTGCCGCCATGGCCTTGATTCACCGCGTGATCGGCGCCCGGGTGCGCAAGCATCTCGAACAGGTCGCGCGCTCACTTCCCGTCTAGTTTGTCGTCCAACTGTCGGGCGCGCGCCAGGAGTGTGCTCATGAGGTCGTCCAGGACTGCCCTCTGGCCTTCGCTGAAACCCTCCAGCAGCTGTTCTTCATATGCGCGTGCTCGGGGCACGATCCGATCGTAGACTTTGCGCCCCTTGCGAGTCAGCGTCACTTGGGAGGAGCGGCCGTCCCTTGCGGACGCCAGGCGCTTGACGTGGCCTTTCTCGATCAGGCGCGCGACCGCCCGGCTGACCGCGACCTTGTCCATGGCGGTGCGCTCGGCAATGTCGCTGGCGCGCAGGGCGCCATGCTCGGCGACCACCGCAAGCACACGCCACTGCCAGATCGTCAGACCGAAGTCCCGGGCGTACATGCGGGCGATCGTTCCGCTGACCCGGTTTGAAAGGATCGACAGGCGATAGGGTAGAAATCCCTGCAGGCGCAAGATCGGGTTGGCGTCCGGGCTCAAATCGATCTCCTTTGAGGCTGCGTTCACGTAGTTTTAATTGAAAATAGTTTCATATGAAACTATATTATCTGAGACGTGAACGGACGGTAAAGCGCGCGCAGGTGATCGACCGTTCACGTGCGAGATCTCTAAATCCTCCGGGAGACGTCCCATGACCGATCTTTGGCACAATCCGCTGGGTACCGACGGCTTCGAGTTCGTCGAATTCACCAGTCCCGATCCGGCTGCGCTAAAGGCGCTGTTCGAGCAGCTCGGCTTTCGCCTGGCTGGCCGGCATCGCAGCAAGGATGTGCTGCATTACCGGCAGGGCGATATCAACCTGATCCTGAACGGCGAGCGCGCCGGTCAGCCGGCCGCCTTCAAGCGCCGCTACGGCCCGTCGGCCAACGCCATGGGACTCCGGGTCAGGGATGCAGTCGCGGCCTTCGAGCGGGCGATCACTCAAGGGGCCGAGCCGGTCGAGCCGCCGGTCGGCCACATGGAGCTCAAAATTCCGGCGATCCGCGGGGTCGGCGGCGCCATGATCTATCTGGTCGACCGCTACGGCAGCCAGACGATCTACGATGTCGACTTCAAGCCGGTCGAGCAGCCCGGCGACTTCACCGGCGTCGGCCTAACCGGAATCGACCACCTGACTCACAACCTCTACCGCGGCTCTATGGACCGCTGGGCCGATTTCTACGAGCACATCTTCAACTTCCGCGAAGTGCGCTTCTTCGACATCGAGGGAAAGCTGACCGGCTTGGTCAGCCGGGCCATGACCAGCCCCTGCGGTAAAATCCGCATTCCTTTAAACGAATCGACCGACGATAAGTCCCAGATCGTCGAGTTCCTTAAGGACTACGGCGGCGAGGGCATCCAGCACATCGCGCTCTCAACGGACGATATCCACGCCACGGTGGAGAACCTTCGGGCCACCGGGGTTCCCTTTCAGGACACGCCGGAGAGCTACTACGATGGCATCGACGAGCGCTTGCCGGGCCATGGCGAGGACCTGATGCGCCTGCGCAAGAACCGAGTCCTGATCGATGGCGCGCCCCAGGACGGCGAAGGTCTCTTGCTGCAGATTTTCACTCAGACCGCGATCGGGCCGATCTTTTTTGAGATCATTCAACGCAAGGGAAACGAGGGCTTCGGCGAGGGCAATTTCCAGGCGCTGTTCGAATCGATCGAGCGCGACCAGATTGAGCGTGGGGTGCTAAAATCATGAAACTCATGACCAATCTGCCGCGCAGCGCCGGCCAGGCCTCACGCCAGGCCCACGCCGACCTACCGCCCGGCACTTACGAGCGTGAACTTGGCCGCGAGGGCTTCTACGGGCCGGCCAGCCATATGCATCACCGCCATCCGCCGACCGGCTGGAGCGCTGTCGAGGGTCCCTTGCAGCCGCGCGCCTTCGACCTCACCAAACTGGCGGCCACGGATGCCTCGCCCTGGCGGGCACCAGAAATTCTCGCCAATAGTCACTTGCGCCTGCGCTTTTGGCGCTTGGAAGGTGCTATGCCGCGCCTGGCGCGCAACGCCGATGGCGACGATCTGTTGTTCGTTCACGAGGGGCAAGGCGCGCTGTTCTGCGATTACGGTCATCTGGCTTACGAGGCGGGCGACTACATCCTCATGCCGCGCGGCACGCAGTGGCGTCTCGAGGCCGCGATGCCGTCCGCCCTGCTGATGATCGAGGCGACCAACGGCGCTTACCGCCAGCCCGACAAGGGCCTCTTGGGCCGCCACGCCATATACGATCCGGCCGTGCTCGACCTGCCGGAGATCGACCAGGCCTTTCTTGACCAGCAGGATGAGGAGCCCTGGACCGTCGAGGTCAAGCGCCGGGGTGAGGTGACGGCTATAACCTTTCCCTTCAACCCCCTGGACGCGGTCGGTTGGCACGGCGATCTGGCGCCTCTGCGCCTCAATGTGCGAGACATCCGGCCGGTGATGAGCGACCGCTACCACCTGCCGCCCTCGGCCCACTCAACTTTTCTGGCCGACCGCTTCGTGGTCTGCACCTTCGCGCCGCGGCCTTTCGAGAGCGACCCCGGCGCGCTCAAGGTGCCGTTTTTCCACAACAACGACGACTACGACGAGGTGCTGTTCTATCACGCCGGCGACTTCTTCAGCCGGGACAACATCCACCCCGGCATGATGACCTTCCACCCCAGCGGCTTGCCCCACGGCCCCCATCCCAAGGCGCTTGCCGGCATGTTCGAGCCCAAGGCCAAGGCGACCCAGGAGTACGCCGTGATGATCGATACCCGCGACCCGCTCGAGCCGGGCGAGGCGGCGGCCGGCGTGGAGTGGGCCGGTTACGTGGACAGCTGGAAGGCGGGGTGATCGAGGGCTCCCTGTTCACGGCCGAACTTCCGCGCTAGCGTGGTAAGCCGAGGGGGGCTGGAATGGGCAAGAAGGTTCTGGTGGTCGGTGCTTCGGGGCTGGTCGGTGCCGCGGTGGTCAAGCATCTAAGCGCGATCGGTTGCGATGTCGTCGCCGTCTCTCGCAAGCCGCCCGAGGGCTTTGAAGAAGTTCCCTTCGTCGCTGCCGATCTCTTCGACGAGACCGCCTGCGCCAATTTGTTCGGCGCCATGGGTGACGTAACCCATTTGATCTACACGGCGCTTTATGAGCGCCCAAGCCTGGTCTCCGGCTGGTCGGACGAGGAGCAGATCGCGGTAAACGAGCGCATGTTCAAGGCCGTGCTAGATCCGCTCGTCGATGCCAAGGGGGCGCTTCGCCACGTTACCTTGCTGCAAGGCACCAAAGCCTACGGTGTGCACGTGCGGGCGATTCCCGTGCCAGCGCGCGAGGACCGGGACGAGTTGCGCAGCCAGCCGAACTTTTATTGGCGGCAGGAGGTGCACCTGCGCGATCGGGCTGCCGGCGCGGGTTGGAACTGGACCATCTTGCGCCCGACTCTGATTGTCGGTGGGGTGGTGGGCGGCGCCATGAACGCGCTGCCAGCGATTGGCGTCTTCGGCGCGTTGCTGAAGCAGGCCGGCCTTCCCTTTTGCTTTCCCGGCGGCGGCCCGCGCATCGCGGCGGCGGTCGACGTGGACCTGCTGGCAAGGGCAATCGATTGGGCCGGCGAGACGGCGTCAGCGCGCAACCGTACCTTCAACGTGACCAACGGCGACGTCTACGTCTGGGAAAACGTTTGGCCGGCGATCGCCGACGCGCTTGGCATGGAAAGCGGTCCGCCGGAGCCCCGCTCGCTCCACGACTTCTGCGGCAGCCGAGCCGCCGATTGGGACCGTATTCGCAAAAAGCACGCCCTAGTGACACCTGGCCTGAAGGACTTCGTCGGGCCTTCCCTGCAGTACTGCGATTACCTGCTGCGCCATGGCCAGCCGGAGCCCGGGCCCGCCACCGTGGTCTCGACCGTCGCGATCCAACAGGCCGGCTTTCACGAAGTGATGGATAGCGAAGAGATGTTTCGCAAGTGGATCGTCGATCTGCAGGACCGACGTTTGCTGCCGCCGGCCTAGCTCTGCTTGCCCGCGATTATGGCGGCGAGATCGTCCTCGGCGAACTGCCTGATCAAGAGTGGGACCTGCCGGCGCGGGTATGGATTTGCATAGTGGATCTCTTGGCTCTTCGTCGGAATGAAGCCGAGCCACTTGCGCTTACGGGGATAATGCAAATTGAAAAATAGGCTTTGCTCGTCAATTGGGCAGAGGTGAAGCAATCGAGTCTCGGGATTACCGCTGCCAAAGCCATCGTGAAGGCCCATGCCCGGTGGGCAGTTGCGCGCGTCGTCGTCCTCGTCGAAAAGCGCCAGCACGCGGGCCCAATCGAAGCTCTCGAAGGCCTCGATCGCCCCATTCAGCGAAACAGCGCCGAAGTCCTCGGAGCCGTAGTCGTGGCATTGAATCCAATAGCTGAACATCGTCCTGCTTTGCGATGCGGAAAGCACGCCTTACACAAGCATGGTTGCTGATTGGTAAGCGCGCGGGCACCTCAGGGGCGATCCACAAGCAGGGGAAGCGTTGGGAAGACTGCGCGCTTCAACTTTTCCCGGGTGCTTCGGCCTTTAGATTGAACTGAGAAACCTCATCGTGTCGGCATAAACCGTATCCCTGCCACGGAATGGCGCGGCATAGGACAGGATAATCTTGATGTGACCGATGTCGGGATACTCCAGCAGCGTCACGTCGCCTCCAGTCTCCTGGATGCGTTGCGCGAAGTCGCGGGAGTTGCGCGGATAGACCGTTGTGTCTGCCTCGCCGTGCAGCAGCAGGGTCGCGATCTCCGTGCCGTTCACGTAGGTGATCGGCCGCACGCTCTCTTCTTGAGCCATGTCGGCGAAGATCGGCCGAATAGAATCGTAGGCCAAGGGATCGAAGGAATAGGGGCCGGCCACGCCCACCAGGCCACGGATCGACGAGCTGGGTACGCCGGTACGCTCCAGGTAGCGTTGGTCGAAGGCCAGCAGTGCGGCGGTGTGGGCGCCGGCCGAGTGCCCCATGAGGATGAGCCGATCTGGGTCGCCGCCATACGCGGCGGCATGGTCCGAGACCCAGCGCACGGCCTTGGCGCCGTCCTCCACGAAATCGGGAAAGCGCACTTCTGGATAGAGGCGGTAGTCGGGCACCGCGACGAGGAAGCCTTGGCGCGCGAGCGCCTCGCCGATGAAGCGGTAGGTTTCGCGACTGCCGTTTTTCCAGCTGCCGCCGTAGAAGAAAATCACAACGGGCGCGTCGGGTGCAGTGCCTTCGGGAACGTATAGGTCGAGCACCTGACGCTCGGCACTGCCGTAGGCAAGACCTTCGTGCAGCGCATAGCCTTCGCTCGGGACGAAGGCATTCAGCACGCTGACGGGCGAGCAGGCGGGTGTCAGCAGCAAGATGCAGACGAGGGCGCCTAGACGCCAGGCACGCTTCAAGGGATGGGCGCTCGGTGGGGTCGTGGTGGTCACATGGGTCATACGAGGGGTTTAGGCTCTCGGATCACCCCAGCGTTGCTATACCCCCGCGCCGGAGTCTGCTATGGAGGATTTTCTGCGCACCGAGGGCATCGAGGGCAATCATGGATTGGCTGCAGTGGTTGGAGGCGAGCACCTATTTGGTGACCATCCTCGGCGTTCCGGTCGCGATCCTGGTGTTTTTTCACCAGCAGCGCCAGGCCCGCCAAAACGAGGAGAACGCCCTGCACCGCACGCTCTCGGAGGAATACGACAACTTCCTCAAGCTGGTGCTCGACCATGCGGATTTGCAGCTGATCCGCTCGCCCGAGGCCGCGCCAGAGCTAGATGACGAGCAACGCGAGCGGCAACACATCCTCTTCTCGATCCTGATCTCCCTTTTCGAGAAGGCCTATATCATTCTTTATGACGAGCGCATGTCGAAGAACACCCGGCGTCTGTGGCTATCGTGGGAGGACGACATGCGCGACTGGTGCCGCCGCGCCGACTTCCGGGCCGCGCTTCCGGTCCTGCTTGAAGGCGAGGACGATGCCTTCAGCCGGCACATCACGGCGATGGCCGAGGTTGAGGCCGGCCAATGATGGTGGTGCGTAAGGTGCTATGGCGGAACTCGGGCGTTGATGCTGTTCCCTTGTATACCGCAGCTACGCCATGACCGAGCGCGCGATCCTCATTGTTGGCGCCGGGCCTTCTGGATTGACCGCGGCGCTCGAATTGGCACGCCGAGGCTTTCGGCCGCGCATTGTCGATTGCGCCGAGGCGCCACCCGAGGAGTCCCGGGCGCTTGCGATCAATCCGCGCAGCTTGGCCATATTAAAGCCGCTGGGACTGAGCGATCGCCTGATCGAGGCCGGCACTCCGATCCGAAAGGCCTATCTGCGCGGCCCCGAGCGGCTGTTGCTCCAAATCGATCTTTCAGCACTGCCTAAGCCTTACGACTTCATGCTCATGCTGCCCCAGAGCGAGACCGAGCGCCTTATGGCCGAGCATCTGGCGGAGCTTGGCATCGAGGTGGAGCGGTCGACCACCCTGCTTGCAATGACCCAGGATGCAGAGGGCAATACGGCCGAGCTGCGAGGGCCCGACGGCGCCCTCGAAACCTGCCGACCCGATATGGTGATCGGGGCGGACGGGGCCCACTCGGTGACGCGCCAAGCGATCGGCCAAGACTTCGTCGGCTCTGCTTACGAGCATCAATGGGGCCTGGCCGATGCCACGATCGAGACGGATCTGCCGCTCGACGGGATCAATTTCTTCGACCGAGCGCCCAACTTGGCCGCCATTTTCCCAATCAAGGGGCGGCGGGTGCGCCTGTTAAGCGATCGGGAGGCGGTCTTGGATAGCCTTCCGCCGGAGGTCCGGGTCGCGGAGGTTCACTGGACCAGCACCTTCAGGATCTCCCACCGCCTGGTGGAGCGCTATCGATCCGGCAACGTCTTCCTGGTCGGCGACGCGGCGCATATCCACTCGCCGTTCGGTGGACGCGGCATGAACCTGGGGATCGAGGATGCGGCCTGGCTCGCTTGGCTGATCGACGAAGGCGATACCGCGGGCTACACGGTGGCTCGGCGCCCGGTCGCCAAAGAGGTCATCGAGACGGTCGATCCTGCGACCCGCTTCATGGCCTCGGACGGCGCGCTGCAAAAGTTCGTTCGCCGCCGCATCGTCCCGCTCTTGGGCGCGCTCGGCCTTGTCCAGAGACGCATGCTGCCGATCGTGTCGGCGCAGAACACACCCTTTCCGCCGTGGCTTCGAAGGTAAGAGCGTTCCGGGTGACTTCGACCGCCCCAAGGATCCCCGCGGGTTTAGCCTACCGAGCGCTGACAACCCCTAAAACGGGTCCAGTGGCAATGCGCTCCGCAATCCTTTGGTTCATCGGCGTTCTCCTCGTCCTGTCGTTACAGTGCGAGCGGACGCGGTTTTCCATGCCGCGGCCCTCAACCGAGAGGTCAACGCGCTATTCGCCGCCGGGAGATCTATAGCCGGCAATGACCGTGCGTAGGGCCTGTTCCCGCTCATTCCCCCACCGCCCTAAACGATTCCCTAATCGCCGCCGCCATACCCTCGGCGGCCGGGCTGTCGCTGTTGCAACGCAGCAGGACGTTGGAACCCGGCAGGTCGTCAAAGCCCTCGGCAGGTGTCAACGCCCGGCAGCCGGATGGCAGAGTGGAGCGTCCTAGCACGCCGACCGCCAATCCCCCGGCGATTGCGGCCTGGACCCCGGCCGAGCTGGCACTGGAGTAAGCGACCCGGTAGGCCCGGCCGCGCTCGTCAAGGGCGCGCAGGGCCCAATCGCGCCACCAGCAGCCGGGATCGAACATGGCCAGCGGCAGGGGATCGAGGTCGTGAACGTCGTGACGCGCCGAGGTCGCCCAGATCGTCGGGTCGTGGATCAGGAGCTCGCCTTTCAAATCGCCTTGACTGACCGACAACACGGCGATGTCCAGCTCGCCGCGCCCGATCAGCTCGCTCAGCGCCAGGCTGGCCTCGCATCGCACGGTGACCTGCACGCCGGGATGACGCTCGGCAAAACGCGCTAACACGGCAGGCAGTAGGCTGGTGCCGTATTCCTCGGGCACGCCGACGCTAACCGTCCCCTCGAGCGCCTGTCCGGCGAACGCGCCGGCGGTTTGGTCGAGCAAGCGCAAGATCGGCCGCGCCCGGCTCAAGAGCGCTTCCCCACCGGGTGTCAGGGTGACCCCACGGCGGCCACGGTCGAACATGGGCTGGCCCAAGGTGTCCTCCAGGCGCTTGACCTGCAAGCTGACCGCAGATTGGGTGCGATGTACCAGCTCGGCGGCATTGGTAAAGCTGCCGCTGTCGGCAACAGCTACGAAGGTGCGCAGCAGCTCACTCTCCAGACGGGTCTCCATGGCCAACTCCAGACATTAACTTCGCTCATGGATATGATATTAATTAGTCGTTTTACAAATATCTAGATCCTAACCACCTTCGCCTGAACATCTGCAAGAGAAGGCGAAGCCATGGCCAACACCCCGGTCACCTCCGAAGAGAGCACACCTCAGCGACGCCTCGTCTGGCCGGCGCTTGGCACCGCGGCGCTGTTGATCCTCGCGGCAGTCTTCCCGGACATGGCATGGCGCAGCGCTGAGTTCGTCCTGCATAGTCTGCTTCTCATGGTGCCGATCGTCGCCATGGCGGTCGTGCTGTCGGCCTGGATTCGGGCAAGTGGCGCAGCCAGCCTCATGGCCCGGGTGTTTGACGGCCGGCCGGTTACCATGCTTCTGGTGGCCGCCTCATTCGGGACTGTGACACCGATTTGCGGTATCGGCGTTGTGCCGATCATCGCCGGTCTCCTGCGCGCCGGTGTGCCGCTCGCGCCGATCATGGCCTTTTGGCTGTCCTCGCCGATCACTTCGCCGCCCATGCTGGTGGTGACGGCAGGGCTGCTCGGGGTCGAGTTCGCCGTGGCCAAGACCGTGATTGCCTTTGCCATCGGAATCTTCGGCGGTGCCGTCACCCTTTATGCCCAGGGACATGGCGCGTTTCAGGCGCCCCTACGTCCGGTGGTCGGTTGGTCGCCGGAGGTCTGCGAGTCGACCCGCGGCCCCGATAGCCTGCGCTGGGCCTTCTGGCACGAGCCTGATCGGCGTCGCCTGTTCCGGACCGAGGCGCTCGGTACCGCGATCATGATGGTTAAGTGGCTGACAATTGCCTTCGCGCTGGAGAGCATTCTAGTCGCGCTTCTGCCACCCGAGACGATCGTAGGCTACGTCGGCGCCGGCACGGCGTGGGCGATCCCGCTCGCGGTCACCATCGGCACGCCGATCTATCTGGACGGCTATGCCGCCTTGCCCCTGGTGCGCGGTCTGATCGATCTGGGCATGACGCCGGGCGCGGCCATGGCGTTTCTGGTTGCCGGCGGAATCACCAGCGCCTATGCGTCGGTCGCGGTCTTTGCCCTGGTGCGCTGGCCGGTTTTTCTCTGGTATCTGGCGCTCGCCATTGTGGGCTCGGCGGCCGGCGGCTACGGCTATGAGGCGCTTGTCGCGCTGCTCTGACTCAGAGCGTGACCACTTGGGCCTTGCCTTGGGCTTCGGCGAGCTTGGCGGCGACGTCGGCGACCGCAAGGTCCTGCAGACCAACACCGGTGCCATCGAAAAGTGTGATCTCGTCCTCTGAGCGTCGGCCCGGGTGGGTGCCGTTGATGACAGCGCCGATAGGCGTGATATCGCTCTCATTGATTAGGCCAGCCGAAATGGCGTGTTGCAATTCGCCGATTGACACTGACTGCGCCACTTCGTCCGTGAACAGATTGGCCGCGGCGACCAGCGCGGAATCGACTTCCTGCTTGCCCTTGGTGTCCGTTCCCATGCAGGCAATGTGCGTGCCAGGTTTGACCCAATCCTTCAGGAGCTGTGGCTCGAACGCGGAGGAGATAGTGATTATGACATCCGCCCGCGCGCCAAGGTCTTCGCGCTCGACCGCTTCGAATGCTAATCCGATGTCTTGTGCCACATCTGCCAAGCCGGGCAGCATCTCCGGATGGTAGTTCCAGGCAACCACCTTCTCGAAGGCTCGTTGGGCGGCCGCAGCGCGGAGCTGGAACCCGGCTTGATGGCCGGCCCCGATCATGCCCAGAACCCTGGCATCCTTACGGGCGAGATGGGCAATCGAAACCGAGCTCGAAGCCGCGGTCCGAAGCGCGGTCAAATAGTTGCCGCCGACCAGGGCGCTCAATTGCCCGCTATCCGGATCGAAGAGAAAGACCGTGGACTGGTGATTGGTCAGGCCGTTCACTTGGTTCCCTGGCCAGTAGCCGCCCGATTTTACGCCCAGAACCAGTCCCGCCCGGTCGAAGCCCGCCTTGAAGCCATAGAGCGCATCGGCGTGTCCAATAGCTTCACGGACGACTGGAAAGTTATAGGCCTCGCCCTTGGCCATGGCCGCGAAGATACCCTCGACCGCGGTAAAGGCGTCCGCGCGCCCGACGACCTCTTGGCAGGTCTCTTCCGAGACGATCAGCATTCTTGCCCCCCTTCCTCGATCAGTAGCCTTGGCCGCGCGCGGTTACCGGCCAAAGCGACTCGACCTTGCCGTTGCGCACTCCGACATACCAATCGTGGACATTGCAGGTCGGGTCGCAATGGCCTGGAACCAGCTTGAGTTTGTCGTTGATGGCCAAGATGCCGTCCGGGTCAGCGATCACGCCGTGCTCGTCCGAGCATTTGATGTAGGTGACGTCGTTCCGGCCGAAGACCACTGGCAGGCCGCTGTCAACGCTCTGCGACTTCAGGCCGGCGTCGCAGACCGCGATGTCCGGCTTCGCATGGCTCATGATTGACGTCAGGATAAAGAGCGCGTTCTCGAACTCGGAGATCGTTTCGTCTTTCTCGTCGAGCACCCGCTGGTAGTCCGCGTCCATGAAAGCATAGGAGCCGCACTGAAGCTCGTTGAAGACTTGAGACTTGCCCTCGAAGTAGTAGCTCCCGGTGCCGCCGCCGCCGACGATGTCGCATTCCAGCCCTTCGGCATTGAGCATATCGAGCGAGGTCTGAACCTGCTCAATCGCAATGTCGATCTTCGCCTTCCTGTCTTCGTAGCTGTGCACATGCTGGGCGGCGCCTTGATAAGCCTGAATGCCCGAAAACTCGAGGCCCTCTGCCGCGTCGATCGCCTTGGCGAGTTCGACCACCGGCGCGCCATGCTGCACGCCGCAGCGGCCGGCGCCACAGTCTATCTCGACCAGGCACTCGATCGTCGTTCCGTGCTTCTGGGCCGCGGCCGAAAGCTCCTCGACGTTCGCCAGATCATCCATGCAGACGATCGTGCGGGCAAGGCGCGGTAGTCGTGCCAGACGGTCGATCTTCGCTGGATCGCGTACCTGGTTCGAGACCAGCACGTCCTTCACGCCAGCCCGGGCAAAAGCCTCGGCCTCCGAGACTTTCTGACAGCAGATGCCGCAGGCGCCGCCATGCTCGATCTGGTAAAGAGCAACATCGGCGGACTTGTGCATCTTGCCGTGAACCCGGAGGCGCACGCCCATCTGCGCGCAAAACTGCCGCATCTGCTCCACGTTGTGCTCGAAGGCGTCCAGATCCACGACCAGACACGGTGTCTGAATATCCGCCTCGTCCATACCGACCGCCGCGGGAATGTCATAGCCGACCTCGAATTCGCTCGGTCTCGTCGTCACGTTCATATGATCCTTCCTTTCCTTCAGCTAGCGCCCATCCAAGGCAGCTTCTTCAAGTCGACGTTTCCACCGGTCACGATCACGCCGACTCTTTTGCCGGCGAACATCTCGGGGTTGTTCAAGATCACGGCAAGCGGAACCGCGGAGGAGGGCTCCATCAGAATTTTCATTCTTTGCCAGGTGATGTACATGGCCTCGACGATTTCCTCCTCCGTGGCCGTCAGTATATCGGTGACGTGCTCGGCGACGAAGTGCCAGGTGAGTTCCTTGAGCGGCACCTTCAGCCCATCCGCAACAGTTTGAGGGGCATCGTCCGCGATGATACGACCGGCCTTGAAGGAACGGTAGGCATCGTCCGCATTCTTTGGCTCGGCCGCGTACATCTCCGTCTTCGGCGAGATGTTGGAGAGTGTGAGGCAAGAGCCGGAGATCATCCCGCCGCCGCCGATCGGGGCGACCAGGGCGTCCAGCTCACCAATGTCCTCGACCAGCTCTTTCGCGCAGGTCGCCTGGCCGGCGATGACCCTCGGGTCATTGTAGGGATGGATGAAATCCGCGCCGCTTTCGGCGACCACCTCGGCGAACACCGCCTCGCGCGACGAGGTGCTTGGCGCGCACTCGACGACAGTACCACCGTAGCCTCGCACGGCCTCTTTCTTGGCGTCCGGCGCGGTTTTCGGCATGACCACCGTTGCCGGAATGCCGCGCCGGCCGGCGGCGTAGCTGAGCGACAAACCGTGATTGCCGGAGCTATGGGTGGCGACGCCCTTGGTGGCTTGGCGCTCGTCCAAGCCGAAGACCGCGTTGCTCGCGCCGCGCACCTTGAAGGCCCCGGCTTTCTGAAAATTCTCGCACTTGAAGAACAACTCGGCGCCGGCCCGGCCGTTGAGGTATGAGCTGGTCAAGACCGGCGTCCGGTGAATGTAGGGCTTGATGCGTTCGTGCGCGACCAGAACGTCTTCATAGGTCGGAATGTACATGATGGGATCCATCGGCCGGTTTGCTCAAGCCGCCGACAAGGAGACATGGTCCAGGGGATGCCGGTAATGCTCCTGGGCCGCAATGACACCCGCGCCAAGGTCGATCGGATAGTTCAGGTCTTTCATGGCCATTTCCATCGTCGCGATGCCCGACAGTGCCATGGCATCGGTCAAGGAGCCCAGATGGCCGATCCGGAAGGCCTTGTTGGCCATCTGTCCAAGACCGACGCCGAAGGAGATGCCATAGGCGTCGAAAGCATGGTTGGTGAGTGCGTCGCTGTCATGCCCCTTTGGCACGTAAACTGCGCTGACGGTGTCCGAATAGAGATCCGGGCTCTTGGCGCAAAGTTCCAGCCCCCAGGCCCGCACGGCCTTGCGCACGCCCTCTGCGATGCGGTTGTGGCGGGCGAAGACGGTTTCGAGACCTTCTTCGATCAACAAGCGCGTGCTCTCCGCCAAGCCGTTCATGATCTGCAGGGGTGGGGTATAGGGGTAGCCACCCCTGCCGTTGGCGCCCAGCATATCCCTAAAATCGAAGAAGCAACGGGGACAGGTGGCTTGCTCGGCGGCGGCCTGTGCCTTTGCGCTGACCCCGATGATCGCCGCCCCGGTGTTCAGCATGAAGCCCTTCTGGGAGCCGGAGACGGCGAGGTCGACGCCCCACTCATCCATGCGAAAATCCATGCAGCCCAGTGAGCTGACGCAATCGACAAAAAGCAGCGCCGGATGCCCTGCGGATTCGATCGCTTTTCGAACCGCGGCGATGTCGCTGCGCACGCCCGTCGCGGTCTCGTTGTGGGTGACCAGCACGGCCTTGATCCGATGGTCCCGGTCGGCGATCAGCCGTTCCCCATAGCGCTCGGCGGGCGCGCCCTCTCCCCAGTCGCATTCGATCACCTCGACCTCAAGATTATGGCGCTTGCAGAGGTCGATCCAACGATGTGAGAACATGCCGAAGCGTGCGACCAGCACCTTGTCGCCCGGCGACAGCGTGTTGGTGATCGAAGCCTCCCAGCCACCGGTCCCCGTCGAGGGATAAATGATGACTTGGCCGGTTTCGGTCTTGAAGACCTTTTTGATGTCCCGCAGAAGGGGGCCCAGTAGTGCAACGAAGTCCGGTGCCCTGTGGTCCATCGTCTGGATGTTCATGGCATGACGCAGGCGGTCGGGAACATTCGTCGGGCCAGGGATAAAGACCGGATTCTGGCCGCCGAAGATTGGCAGGTGGGCGTTCATTTTTTTGGTCCTCCGGGAAACTGACGACCATTCTCAAGCAGCCTGACGAGCAAGTCAATTTTTCTAAAAATTATTTCCATAAATGGAATGAAAAACTATAAAGTATTGTAAATAATTATAGATTTGATTTTTTAAATGATCCAGAAAAACATTGTGAAATATGATTTTTCCGGTACTCTTTTCCGTCCGCTCAATTGAACCGAATAAAGCAGACCGAAACGCCGCATGGGACAGGGTCCGAAGGAAGAACGCCGGCGGCGCGGCCGGCCGCGAACGGCGTCCCTGGACGAGGAAGAGGGCACCGTCCAGGCGTTGGATCGTGGCATTCGAATTATGGCGGCGCTCGCCAAGGAGGGCCGGGCGACCTTGAGCGACCTGGCGCTGCGGGTCGGCATGCCGCCGTCATCCGCCCATCGCCTTCTCGTCACCCTGCAGCGCAGCCGCATGATCGAGTTTCACGAGTCGACGCAAGAATGGCTTGTGGGAGTCGAGGCCTTTCGCATCGGCAATGCTTTCCTGCAACGCAACAACTTGGTTGAGGCCGGCATGGCGGTGATGCGCCGGCTGGTCGAGGAGACCGGGGAGACGGCCAACATCGCGATTGCCGATCACGGCGACGTGGTGTTTTTGTGCCAGGTCGAAACGCCAAACCCCATTCGTGCCTTCTTTCCCCCTGGTTCGCGAACGCCCATGCATGCTTCTGGCATCGGCAAGATGCTCTTGGCGGAGCTTGAGCAGCGGGCGGTCGAGCGCATCCTCCAGGACAAAGGGCTCGCCGAATTCACGCCGAAGACCCTGGCTTCGCCAAAGCAGCTCTTCGAGGAGCTGGAGCGCATCCGCAGGCGTGGCTGGTCGCTCGATGACGAGGAGCGCTATTCCGGCATGCGCTGTATCGCCGCGCCGGTCTATGACGTGCACGGAAAGGCCTTTGCGGGCATTTCCATCTCAGGGCCGACCGCACGGCTGACCGACGCTGCCGCGCCGGAGATGGCGACGAAAGTCCGGCAAGCCGCGGCCGAGCTCACGGCGCTCACCGGCGGCAGTCCACGGGCCCAAGGTAGTTCGTAAGCTCGTGAGAGCATCGGGCAAGCTGTCATGTCGAAAAATATCAAAAACTCGGCGATATTGATCAGGCCGAACTTGTCGCCTGGCGCGAGAGTGCGGCCACTGGCAGGTGGGCTAGTTTGGCGAACGCTTGCGGATCAAGGAGCGGCTGAATGACTCTTCATCGGGATGACTTGGCGAGACTCCGCAGGAACTTTGTGCCGGCGGCCGCGGAAGAATCATTTTCCTTGCCGGCCGAGTGCTACACCGACTCGGCCTATCTCGCGGCGGATCAGGAGGCGATATTCGCCCGCAGCTGGCAGTTCGTTTGCCACGGCGAGCGGCTCAGAGAGCCCGGCCAGTACTTTGCATTCGAAATTCAGGGCCAACCGCTCTTCGCGGTCCGGGACCAGGCGGGCGAGTTGCGTGCCTTCTACAATGTCTGCAAGCACCGGGCCCACGGCTTGGTGCAGGGCGCGGGCAAGAAGCGGCTGATCACCTGCCCCTATCACGCTTGGGCCTATGGATTGGACGGCAAGCTAAAGGCGGCGCCCCTTTCGGATCACGTCAAGAACTTCAATAAGGACGAGATCTGCCTGACCTCCGTGCGAGTCGAGGAGTTTTGCGGCTTCGTCTTTGTCAACCTGGACCAAGATGCCGTGCCGCTTGCCGTTCAGAGCGAGGGCCTAGCCGATGAGATCCACGCGTGGGTGCCGGACCTGGATCAGCTCACCTTCGCCCACCGCATGACCTTCGACATCAAATCCAATTGGAAGAACGTGGTCGACAACTTCCTGGAGTGTTACCACTGCCCCGGGGCACACAAGGACTTCGCCTCCCTGGTCGAGATGGACACCTACAAGGTGGTGACCCACGGGATCTACTCGAGCCATTGCGCCAAGGCCGGCAAAGTTGCGAACACGGCCTATAAGATTGACGACGCCGATGTCACGGACCACGCGGTCTGGTGGCTTTGGCCCACGACCTGCCTCATGCGCTATCCGGGCGAAGGCAACATTATCGTCCTCAATGTAGTTCCGACCGGACCCGAGACGACCTTTGAGACCTACGACTTCTACTTCCTGCAGGATCAACCCAAGCCGTCCCAGATGGAGGCGATCGACTATCTGCGAGACGTGCTCCAGCAGGAGGATATCGATATCGTCGAGTCGGTGCAGCGCGGCATGGGGACTCCGGCTTTCGACCAAGGCCGCTTTGTGACCGATCCAGAAGGCAGCGGCATGTCCGAGCACGGGGTGCATCACTTCCACAAGCTCGTGATAGAGGCTTACGCCGGCGCGGTCGAGCGCAGTGGCAAGGCCTGAGCGAGTCAGATCCGTAGCGCGTTGGGAAGGGGACTGTGCCGATGGCCAAGGACCAGAGCGTCATCATCACGTGCGCGGTGACCGGCGGGATCCACACGCCGACCATGTCGCCCTACCTGCCGATCACCCCGTCGCAGATCGCAACGGCGTCGATCGAGGCGGCCGAAGCCGGCGCCTCGATCATTCACCTCCACGCGCGCGATCCGGAGTCTGGCAAGCCCGATCCTCGTCCCGAGACCTTTATGCAGTTTCTACCGGTCATCAAGCAGGCGAGCGATGCGGTGGTCAATGTCTCGACCGGCGGCGGGCTTGGCATGACGATCGAGGAACGCGTGGCGGCGGCCGTGCGGGCGAGCCCGGAGATGGCCTCCCTGAACATGGGCTCATTGAACTTTGGCATTTTTCCCCTGCTGGAGAAATACGACAGCTGGAAGCACGATTGGGAACCCGGGTTTCTCGAAATGACCCGGGACTTCATCTTTCCGAACACCTTCAAGACCATCGAGTATGTGCTCAAAACGCTCGGTGAGGAGCACGGCACCCGGTTCGAGTTTGAATGCTACGACCTTGGCCACCTCTACAATCTTGCTTGGTTTGTCGACAAAGGCATGGTCAAGCCACCGTTCTTCATCCAAATGGTGTTCGGGATTTTGGGCGGCGTTGGGGCCGATCTCGACAACCTCATGCACATGCATTCGATCGCCCAGAAGCTCTTCGGCGACAGCTACGAATGGTCCGTACTGGCGGCCGGGCGGAACCAGATGCCGTTCGCGACCCAAGCCGCCATGCTCGGCGGCAACCTTCGGGTCGGCTTGGAGGACAGCCTCTACATCGGCAAGGGCGAGCTGGCGAAATCAAATGCCGAGCAGGTGCGCAAGATTCGCACAATCATCGAGGCGCTCGGACTAAGCGTTGCGACGCCCACGCAAGCGCGCGAGCGTCTCGGTCTCAAGGGCGGCGACCGAGTAAGTTTCTGACACTAGGTACGATCAAAACAGCTCCGGTCTGCGCTGGGCGACCGACCGAAGGCATCCCGATAGCAGCTGGCGAAGTAGGACACCGAGCTGAAGCCGACAGCGACCGCAGCTTCGGTTACCGGCATGGAGGTCTGGTGCAGCAACCTTTGGGCATGATCGATCCGCAGTTTCCGGTAGTACCGCAAAGGGCTGGTGCGCAGGTGCTGCTTGAATAGTCGTTGCAGCTGCCGCACGGAAAGGCCAACAATGTCGGCCACTTGCTTCAGGGAAAGCGCTTCCTCGATATTCCTCTCCATCTGCTCCACGGCCTGAATTAGCTTTGGATTGCTTGCTCCCGAACGGACCATAGTGCCATGGCGCAGGCACTCCTGACCGTCGCGAATACGATGATGGACGAACTGATCGGCGATCGACTTCGCAAACTCCTCTCCGTGACGATCTCCGATTTCATAGAGCATGAGATCGAGCGTGGCGACACCGCCGGGGCAAGTGAAGCGCCCACGGTCGACCTCGAAAAGCTGTGCGGTCACCGATAGCTCGGGTTGAAGCTCTTTGATGGAGGCGATGTCCGACCAGCGAGCTGTGCATCTGTGGCGCGCCAACAGTCCAGCCTGGGCGAGGAGTTTGGTACCTGAGCCGATCCCGCCGACATGGGCACCATGGCGCGCCCAGCGCCTCAGCAGGACGGCAAGGCTCTCGCGGCGACCCGCAGGCCCGTACTCGCTCGCCAGCGCGACTATGTTGCTCGGCACGCCCTTTGTCTCCATCTCTGCTAGGCTTGAGTCACATTTGATCGATAGACCGGACGACGAGCAAACGCTTCCGCCATGCTCACTGCAGCAGAACCATCGGTAAAGATCGCGACCGGAAAGGTAGTTCGCGACTCCCATGACCTCCGTGAGAATTGTTAGATCGAAGAAAGAGAAATCCGGTTCCAGGAGAAGCGTAAGTTCGTCTGGGCCACTGCAGGACCTCTTTAGGACCGAATACGCCATTACTCGGGTGCTCTCGGGGATGCGGCAGAATGTGTCACGTTGCCTCGCATGTACGCCAAATGGTCTTGAGCCCAATCTAGTTTGGGGGTGCTGTTTGATGAGTCCCTCGAAGTAAAGTCTGATGCGCGTCTTCGAGGATCTTTACCGCCATGAGGTGATTGGCCTCTCCGCCAAAGGTGCCGCATGCGCGCTCGTAGGTATCTTGCACCAGATTGCAGAGCGGAAGATCGGCGGTGACCGAGGCCGCAAGCTCTCGCGCCAGGCGTAGATCTTTGAGGGCAAGTGCCAGCGTAAACGAACTGTCGTAGTCGCCGTCGAGAATCAGTGGGCCGTAGCGGTGAGCGACGTAGCTGGTGCCGGTACTGTTCTGAATGATTTCCAGCATCTTGTCCGCCGGTACGCCTCCCTTGACGCCCAGCATCATGGCCTCCGAGAGCGCCAGGGAGTGGATGTAGCACAGCACGACCTGGGCAATCTTTGCGGCATATCCAGCACCGTTTGGGCCCAAGTAGTCTATGCGCTCGCCGATCGTGCGCAGAATCGGGAGGCAGCGGCGAAAGGCCTCGCCGTCGCTGCCGACCAGGATGGTCAAGGTGCCATCGCTGGCCCCCTCGGACCCCCCCGATATGGGCGCATCCAGCAAGCAAAGACCGCGATCCTTGGTGGCTCTGAGGATTTTGGCGCCGACCTCGAGGTTATTGGTGCTCAACTCGATCCATGTCGCACCCGGACGCATCTTTTCAACAATCCCATTTTCACCGAAGGCAATATCCTGAATCTGCTTGGGGCCAGGCAATGACGTCATGACGTAGTCGACGTTCGTGGCTGCATCTGATGGGGAATTGGCGACCGCTGCGCCCAGATCGGCGATCCTGGCGCACTTCTCTGGATCCAGGTCGTAGACCTTCAAGGAGTAGCCGGCGCGCGCTAGGTTGGCGGCCATTGGCCCACCCATCACGCCCAGTCCGATAAATCCGATATCCATAGGTTCCTCGTGGTGCCGCTGCGGGTCACAGCCGGTAGGTCTCTACGGCTTTCCGGTTGAATGTGAAGCCGGTTCCGGGGCGGTTCGGGACAACAAGCTCGCCATCGACCAGCTCCATTGACTCGTTTAGGAGCGGTGCCGCCCAGGGCATGTGCTCAACTGATATGCAGTTCGGTAAGGACCCGGCGATCGACAGACTCTGCTCGGTAAAGAGGTGAGCCGACACGGGGATGTCGTGGGCTGCTGCCAAAGCGCCGGCCCGCCGAAACTCGCTCAAACCGCCAATTCGCTGTAGATCTGGCATCAGAATGTCGGCGGCCCCGGCTTCGATGAGGCTGCGCATGCCGTAGCGGGTGTACTCCGTCTCGCCAGTTGCAATCGGAATTGCCAATGCGTTTCGGACCTCCCGGTGCCCGCGTAAGTCTTGATAGGCAACCGGCTCCTCCAGCCAGGTCAGGTCGAACTCCTCAAGCGCTCGGCCCAGGCGAATCGCGTGCTTGGCCGTAAAGGACTGGTTGGCGTCTGCCAGGAGGCCGATATCGGGACCGATCGCCTCGCGCACCAGGCGGACTCGCAGGACATCGTCGGCGATCCTCGTACTGCCAAGGCGCAGCTTGACCGCCTTGAATCCGCTGGCGACAATGTCATCCGCCTCGCGCGCGCAGTCTTCCGGCGTGCTCGATAGCCAAAGGCCGCCGCTTGCGTAGGTGGGCACCCGCTCCCGACAGGCCCCGAATAGGCGGTAGAGCGGCAGATTTGCCGCCTTGGCGACAATGTCCCAGCAGGCCGTGTCGATGGCAGATAGAGCGGCAACTCCCGTACCTTTGTGGCCAATAGGGTTGATCTCATCGAAGATGGATTGCCAAATCTTCTCGACGAAGTGGGGGTTGCATCCGACAACCAGGTCTTCCAGGCCTTTGAGCATCTCGTAGAGCGCTTTTAGGCGCAGGACGTTGATCGTAAAGACGTAACTTTCGCCGCGAACCCCCTGGTCTGTTTCGAGCGTGAGTAGGGCGCAACCCAGGCTGTGGATATCGTGAATCGCGGTCGCGATCGGTACCGCCAGCGGAACCTCGACCATTTCCAAACGGACCGCCGTGATTTTCACGACAGGGCCCGGTTCATTAGACAGCCATCTATGAAGTGCTCTGTGATGCGAATGGCATCTTCTGGCATCAGACTGTCGCGGCCGGTAGCAAGGCTGGTCCAAAGCCCGTCAATCACGGCAATCAGCCCGAGAGCCGCGCTCTCCGTGTCGATTGGCCGATTATGCTCGGCAGCTGCCGCCGCCAAGACCGGTTCGTAGAGTTCTCGCAAGTGTTCCGAGACGCTACGGATCACCTCGTTGAAGGAGGCTTGGGAGCGGCTGGCATTGGTGAAAGCTTGCCAAGCGGCAATTTTGTCGAGGTCGTAGATCGGTGGTTCAAAGCTCGATTTGGCCATCTGCTTGATCCTTTCGACGGCCGGAAGCGCTGTGGCTTCTGCGATCCTCTGCTTGACCGCCATGGATTGGGCATCGAAGGTCTCGGCGGCCGCGGCCAGCAGAAGTTCTTCCTTGCTGTCAAAGTAGTGCGCGATCAGCCCGCGGGAGGCGCCCGCCCCGTGGCAGATGCGCTCAACCGTCGCGCCCGCGATATCGTAGCGGGCGACTGTGACGATCGCCGAGCGGATCAGGCTCTCCCGGCGGAACACCCGGTTCTCCTCGCGGCTGCGTGGAGGAGCGATCTGCTCGGCAAGGCTCGTGCGCATTGACCCCATCCTCTAGGGCTGACCTAGTTCTTGTAGGAAGGATCGAGCCGGTCACAGCGACGCAAAAGCGCGGGCCACTCGTACCTTCCCGGGGAGAAGGCCTCGTACTGCTTGACCGAGAGCTCCCAAAGTGCGGATGCGCCTGGGTCCAGCGGTAAACCGGAACCCTGAGCATGCAGCGCCACATCGCACATGCGGATCAGGTAGTACATATTCATGAAGGCCTCGCCCGCCGTCTCTCCGACTGTCAGGAAGCCATGGTTACGCATAACCAGACACTTGTTGTCGCCCAGGTTCTCGGCGATCCGGAATCGCTCATCAAGATCGACCGAAAGCCCCTCCCAGTCGTGGTAGCCGATTTTGCCGCAGAGCATAGAGGAGTCCTGAACCAGGAAGGGGATGCCGTCTCGAAAGGCCGTCGCCGCGATCGCTTGCGGCGGGTGGGCGTGAAAGACGTACTTGTTCTTCGGATGGTGAAGGTGGATCGCGCTATGGATCACGAAGCCGGCCGTATTCACATCCGTTGGGCCTTCGAGGACCTTGCCGTGCTCGTCGACCTTGATCAGGTTGCTAGCGGTCACCTCTTCGTAGAGCAGGCCGAATCTGTGCATGAGGAAATTGTGGTCTGAGCCGGGCACCCGCGCGGTGATATGGTTCCAGACTACGTCATCCCAGCCGAACATAGCTGTTAGCCGGAACATGGCCGCGAGATCGACGCGGACCTTGTGCTCTTCTTCGCTGGTCCGAACCGCATGCTCGGCGTGCTTGAAATCAGCAGATGATATCTGAGTGTTCATGGGCGAGACCCTCCGATGAAAACCTTGAATCGGCATCCGGCCTAAGCGCGAATGCCTAGGAGCACCGGTATTGCGCAGTGAGATAGGTGAGAAAACGGTGATAATCAACAAAAAAATGATGATCATCCAATTTTCTTTCTAAAATCGAATATTGCAAGTTTTGGAATCATTAAAAGATAGTATCGAGCCCGACTCAGTGTCGTTGGTAAGAACGTTGGTGCAACCTAGAGCGAGAAAACCAGAGTTGGTGATCACTGGTCGGGCGAAGGTGGCCCCGCGGAGAGCTAATTCAGCGAGGCTTGCGCTGCGAACACCACTTCGTTAGTTGTCGCTAGACGTTTATGAGACGGTTTCGCCATATAAATAGAGTGATTGGATTGACCTAGGTGACTTCGAGATCCTGCATTCTGATAGTGTGGCGTACGCTCTCGAGGCTGCATTGAAGATCGACAACCATGGGGCTTCTCTCGCTTGAACGTCTTCCCAACCACCAATGACGCCGACGGCGCCCGGTTCCTAAACCGCAGGCCGGACGACGTATGTGGCGCAAACTGAAGTTCTTAAAAGGCAAAGGGGGAAACTGATGGATGGCCTATCAGTGGTGATCGTGGGCGGCGCGTCTGGGCTCGGCTTGGAAACGGCCCGCCTCATGCTGAACCGGGGCGTTGCGAAGCTCGGTATTGTCGATTGGAACGAGCCGGCGATGACAGCCGCCGTGGCGGCGCTTTCCACGCTTGGCAGAACGGTCGAAGCGGTCGTCAGCGACATCGCCACAAAGGAAGGCGCCCACGGGGCCTTCGACAGCCTGGCCGCAAGCTTCGGGCGCATCGACAGCTTGGTCAACTGCGCGGCCGTCTATCCGCGCAAACCCTTGCTCGAGATCACCGACGAGGAGTGGGACATAGAGAATGCAGTCAACATCAAAGGCACCTACCACATGATGGTGGCGGCCGTGACACACATGAAGAGATTTGTGGATCCGCCTAAAATCGCTGGGCGCATTGTCAACATCTCCTCGGTCGATGCTTTCAAGGCCCATCCTCAAAATGCTCACTACGCCGCCACCAAGGCGGCCGTGGTCAGCTTGACCCGCTCCTTTGCGCACGCCTGCGCAGCCGATCAGATCCTGGTCAACTCCGTGGCGCCGGCGGGCATGGCGACCGAGCGAGCCAAGTCGCACGGCATCTTGCCAGAGCTGGCCAAGGCCAATCCCTTGGGGCGCGCCGCGGAGCCGGCCGAGATGGCGGAGTTCGTCATGATGCTGGCCAGCAGCAAGAACACCTACATGACTGGAGAGAACGTTATCGTCAGTGGCGGCTACATTTATGCATGAGCCCAGCTGATTACCCGCGGCCCGCCGCCGCCCGGGCGATCTTGAGCATGGTTTCCATGCTGTCTTTCGCGTCTGCTTTATTCCGTTTGCTGTGCCCACAGTCTACGCAGCGGTGGGTGAGAACGTAGCCCGAGCCTTTCTTCTCGACGGCGACCGGCGCCATCTCTCCGCCACACTCGGCCGCCCGATCGCCGGGCATGACGTCGACATGCCGGCTCCACAGGCAGCTCGGGCAATGATTGGTGTATCCGTCGCCCCGGACCGCTTGCCCGCAGTGGCAGCAGGTGAAGGCTTCGACCTTGCGCTGAAAGCGTTTCGACATGGACCGATAGTGGAGCGGCGCGGAGGCGTGCAGTCAACGGTCTCACAAGGGCACGAGCTCGGCAATCTCTCGTTTGAAGGGCACGGAGTCGCCGTCGACCGGTCGGCCGTCGAGCTCTTCGGCGTAGCGCCGGCCGGCGTGGACCGCGTGGGCGATGGTCGCCGGCGCGAGGGCGTCACCGATGGTCGTCACCGACTCGATTCCCGCGCCTTGCCAGTCGCTCTGCCGTGCCTTCAGCTCCTCAGCCAGCTGATCGTTGGGGCTGCGGGACGTGACCAAGACAACCGCGTCGGCGTCGATCTCCTCACGCTTGCCGCTGAACACGCAAGAGAGTGTGAGGCTGTTCCGGCCGATCTCGGCGAGCCCGGCGAAGGTGCGGATCGCGATGCCTTTCTCGATCATGCGCGCCTGAATAAAATGCTGCTCCATGGTGTTGCGGGTCCAGGTCGAGGCTTCCGAGGCCGGCGTTGCGTAGAGGGTCTCGAACCCCTTCTCGGCCATCAGCTCTGCCATTACGCCGCCCATGTAGTAGTGATCGTCGTCCCACACGATGACCCGCTTGCCTGTCGGCAGAGAGCCGTCCATCACGTCGTCCGGCGAGAGCACTTGGGCGCCCTCGGCGATCGGAATGGCACGCGTGTGCTGGTGTGCGACCCCGTCGGCGCGCCAACGGGCGCCGGTCGCGACCACGACCCTGGGGAAGCCGAACTCCAACACCGAGGCGCCGTCGAGCTGACTGTCGAAGTAGATTTCCACGTTGGGCAGCTGGTGGAGCTGGAGCTCCCGGTAGTCCTTGACCCGGACCCAGGCGGAGAGGCCGGGCAGCTGACATTCGCGGATCGTGCGTCCGCCGAGTTCCGTACCCCGCTCGGCCAAGGTTACATCGTAACCGCGCTTGCCGAGCGCTTGGGCGGCCTCCAGCCCGGCTGGGCCGGCACCGACGATCAGCACCGGCTTGTCGCTCTCCTTGGGCCGGATGCGCTCTGGGTGCCAGCCGCGGCGCCACTCGTCGCCCATGGTTGGGTTTTGGGTACAACGGATCGGCGCCTGGGTGAAGTCGCCGGAGACGCAGATGTTGCAGCCGATGCATTCACGGATGTCGTCAAAGCGCCCCTCCTCGATTTTCTTGGGCAGAAAGGGATCGGCGATCGACGGCCGGGCGGCGCCGATCAGGTCGACGATGCCCTTCTTAACAATCGAGACCATGCGGTCGGCCGAGGTGTAGCGTCCGACACCGACCACCGGCTTGGTTGTGAGCTTCTTGACGTTCGAGATGAAGGGTTCCTGGCGGCCCTCGGGCCCGAAGCGGGAGGTCTGGGAATCGTTCTCCCAGCCGGCCAACACGACATCCCAAAGATCGGGGATCTCCGCGATCAGGCCGATCATGTCCTCGGCCTCGGCCTGCTCGAGGCCATCGGGGCCTAACAGCTCCTCGGTCGAGAAGCGGACCGGCACGGCGCAGGTGTCGCCGACCGCCTCCTTGGTGTCCTCGAGGATCTCTTTGACCAGGCGAATCCGGTTTTCCAAGGGGCCGCCGTACTCGTCGCTCCGGTGGTTGAAGCGCTTGGAGATAAAGTGGTGCAGAAAGCCGAGACCATGACCGGCGTAGACGTAGACCAGGTCGAACCCGGCCCGCTTGGCGCGCAGCGCCGCTGCCCTGTGCCACCTGCGCACGTCGCGGATGTCCTGCAAGTCCATGGTGCGCGCTTGGACTGGATCGTAGGTGAAGGTCTGGACCGGCAGGCCGGTCGGTCCCATCGGCACTTCCCGGCCGTAGAAGTTCGGTCCGTTGAGGCCGTTGTAGGTCAGCTCGATGCCGGCCAGGCCGCCGTGCTCGTGGATCTTGTCGGCCATGCGCGCCAGCATGGGGATGTCCCGGTCGTCCCACAGGCGCAGCTCGATAAAGGGCGTGATGTCGGAGGTGTGGTGGAACTCCACCTGTTCTGTGCAGACCACGGCCCAGCCGCCCTCCGCTTTGATGCCGCGCATCTCGGCCAGCGCTGTCGGGTCCCGGTAGCCCATGCCATTGCAATGGGGCACCTGGTAAAACCGGTTCTTCGCGGTGACCGGGCCGATCTGAACCGGCTCGAAGAGGATGTCGTAACGCGGATCGCGGGCCATGACGCCAGACTCCAAAATGCTGATGGCAGGGTCAGCCTAGAAGCCGGCAGGTCCAGTTGTAAAATATGGCTTTTGGTGCTTTTGCATCAAAAAAAGCGAAGCAAACGCCCACTCTCCCAATCTAGAAGATGATCGGCCCAACTTAGAGGCGCTATGAGATAGATCAATCGGCCCGGCTGTACCTTGCCCTATCAATGCTGACATACTGCGGGCCATGGGAGCTGAACTTTGACCAGAGGATGGACGCTCGGCAAGGGCGGTATCGTGCTGCCCTTGGCCGTCGCGCTGTTGATCTTTGCCAGTGTGCTCACGGCGACTTGGATCTGGGCCGGCCAGATCTTCTCGGAAGAGCTACGCGAGCGTGCCCGTGGCACGCTCGAGCTCTACATCTCTGGTCTCGATGGGGTGTTGCAAAAGCATCAAGCCATGCCCGAGGTGCTGGCCAAGCGGCCGGAGGTGATCGCGCTGTTCCGCCATAGCGAAGATCCGGAGATCGTCGCCCGAGCCAACAGCCTGACCGAGGAGGTGGCGCGCGCCACGGGTGCCGAGGATGTCTACTTCATGACCCCGACCGGCGACACCTTCGCGGCCAGCAACTGGGCCGGCGAGCGGCCCTTTGTCGGCCAGAACTTCAGCTACCGGCCCTATTTTCAGAACGCCATGAAGGGGCGACTTGGGCGGTTTTCGGCGCTCGGCACGACCTCGGGCAAGCGGGGCTACTACTTTGCTTATCCAGTGATTCAGGGGGACGAGACCCTGGGCGTCGTGGTCGTCAAGATCGGCTTTCAGAACCTAGAGGGCACCTGGGCCTCGGGCACCGACGAGGTCATTGTCGCCGACCCGAACGGCGTCGTCTTCATTTCAAGCCGGCCCGAGTGGCGTCTGAAGACCCTGGAGCCCTTGGAGCCTGCCGCGCTCGCCGAGATCGCCCGCACCCGACAGTACGACACTGCGGATCTCACCACCCTGCCGATCGCGCGCGCGGTAAAGGGTGAGATTGCGCCGTCGGTGCTGGCGATGCGCCGGGGCGACGATCCGGGAGGTGCGGAGCGCATCGTCACCTATTTGGCCGAGGCCAAGGACATGGCCGATGCCGACTGGACGGTGCTGGTCCTAGCCGACGCCGCCGCAGCCCGGGCTCGCACGAACACGGCGGTCATCGTGGCGGCGCTGACTGGCCTCCTGATCCTGGCCGTGGTCGCCGTGCTCTACCAGCGGCGCCGGCGCCTGATCGAGCGCATCGAGATCGAGCGCGCCGCCTCCGAGGTGCTCGAAAGCAGGGTGCGCGAGCGCACTGCGGAGCTGGTCTCTGCCAACCAGCGCTTGGAGGAAGAGATCACCGAGCGCCGCCAAGCCGAGGCCGAGCTGCGCTTGGCCCACGACGAATTGGTCCAGGCCGGCAAGCTGGCTGCGCTCGGCCAGATGTCGGCGGCACTCAGCCACGAGTTCAACCAGCCTTTGGCGGCCATTCGCTCCTATGCCGACAACGCCGAGACACTGATCGCGCGCGGCCAAATTGAGGAGGCCCGGGACAATCAGCGCCTGATCCGCGAACTGACCCAAAAGATGGCCCAAATCAGCAAGCATCTGACCACCTTCGCGCGCAAACCGGGCAGCCAGCTCGAGCCGGTCAAGCTGGCCGCGGTGGTCGACGAAGCCTTGGATTTCCTGGCAAGCCGTCAGGCCGCCGCGGGGGTTCAGGTGATCAAGACCGTCGAAGATGACTCACTGCAGGTGCTGGCTGGTCCGGTGCGCCTCCAGCAGGTGCTGCTGAACTTACTGCTCAACGCGCTTGACGCCATGACCGAACAGTCGGCACCGGTGATCGAGGTCTCGCTAACCGCAGCTGGCGATAAGGCGCAGATCGACGTGCGCGACCACGGGCCAGGCATTGCCGAGGACGACGCGGCGCGCATCTTCGATCCCTTCTTTACGACCAAAGAGGTCGGCCAGGGCTTGGGCCTGGGCCTTTCGATTTCGTACAACATCATTAAGGATTTCGACGGTTCCCTAAGCGCCGCCAACCATCCCGAGGGTGGCGCCGTCTTCACGATTGAGTTGCCGCTCGCCAAGGCCCGTTCCGAGGCTGCCGAGTAGCGCCGATGAACGAGGCACGGATCCTGTTTGTCGACGACGAGGCGCATCTACGCCATGCGGTAAAGCAGGGTCTCGGCCTGTCGGGCTACGACGTTGCTTGCTTTGCGTCGGCGGACGACGCGCTGGAGCAGATCGGTCGTGCGCTCAACGGCGTCTTGGTGACCGACATCAAGATGCCCAAGACCGACGGTTTGACCCTGATGCGTCGGGCGCTTGAGATCGACCCGGCTTTGCCGGTGGTGCTGGTGACCGGCCACGGCGATGTGCCCCTTGCGGTCGAGGCCATGCGGGGCGGTGCCTACGATTTCATCGAGAAGCCTTTCGACATGACTCACTTGGCCGATGTGGTGGCGCGCGCCCTGGAGAAGCGCCGCTTGGTGCTCGAGAACCGATTGCTGCGCGAGGAGCTGGGCCATGGCACAGGTCTCGAGACGGTGATCGTCGGCCGGGCTCGGGCGACCGAGCGCCTGCGCCGGGAGGTCGAAGCGGTCGCCGCCGCGGATGTAGACACTCTGATCATCGGCGATACAGGCGCTGGCAAGGAGCTGGTGGCGCGCGCCCTGCACGATTTCAGCCAGCGGAAAGCGGGGCCTTTCGTCGCGCTCAACTGTGGCGCTTTACCGGCGGAGATTATCGAGAGCGAGCTGTTCGGCCACGAGGCCGGCGCTTTCACCGGGGCGGTCAAGCAGCGGATTGGCAAGCTCGAGCATGCCAACGGCGGTACGGTCTTGCTGGACGAGATCGAGTCCATGCCGCTCGATTTGCAGGTCAAGCTGCTTCGGGTGATCGAGGGACGCTCTCTGGAGCGTCTGGGCTCCAACCAGACACTGCCGATCGACGTGCGCTTCCTGGCCGCGACCAAGGCCGATCTGGAGGAGGAGAGCCGACAGGGGAAGTTTCGCGAGGATCTGGTATACAGACTCAACGTGGTCTCGATCCGCGTGCCGTCCCTGGCGGAACGCCTGGACGACATCCCATTGCTTTTCCAGCATCTGGCGCGGGAGGCCCGGGCGCGTTATCGGCGCGAGATTCCGCCGATCGGCCCAGAAGTGGTTGCCACTCTGATGGCACGGGACTGGCCGGGCAATGTGCGCGAGCTGCGCAATGCCGCCGACCGCTTCGTGCTCGGCCTGGAGCCGCCGGCCGCGGCCGGACAGCCGAGTGGCGGAAGCCTGGCCGAACAGGTCGGTGCGTTCGAAAAGTCCCTGCTGCAAGCGGAGCTGGCCAAGCAAGGCGGCAGCATGAAGGCCACCTATCAAGCGCTCGGCCTGTCCCGCAAGACCCTCTATGATAAGCTCCAGAAGCATGGCATTGCGCGTTCTGTTTCGTTGGAAGATGGGTAGAAAGCGATACACGGGTGTGCCGGTTTCGGGAGTGTTCCAACACACAGGTGCATGCCGTTGTTGTGGTACGTCCGGCGCATTTGTTCAAATTTATCAACTAGTTGTATGTTTTTTACCCGTGCGGTCCCGACTTGGCACGCAAATTGCAAAGTCTCCTCCCAAACTCGATCGATCCACGCCAGTTGGGAGGAACACCATGCGCCTACTTTTTTCCACCGTTGCCGTCGCCGCGCTTACGGCACTGACCGCAACCCCCGCGCTCGCCGCTTGCGAAGACGGCGAGATCGTCATCAAGTTCTCGCACGTCACCAACACCGACAAGCACCCGAAAGGCATCGCCGCCTCGCTCTTGGAACAACGCGTCAACGACGAGATGAACGGCAAGGTCTGCATGGAGGTCTTCCCGAGCTCTCAGCTCTACAACGATGACCAGGTGCTCGAGGCCATGCTCGCTGGCGACGTCCAGATGGCGGCGCCCTCACTCTCCAAGTTCGAGAAGTTCACCAAAAAGTTCCGCCTCTTCGACCTTCCTTTCATGTTCGATGATATCGAGGCGGTCGACCGCTTTCAGAACTCGCCAGACGGCGAGAAGCTTAAGAATGCCATGAAGCGGCGCGGTCTCCAGGGCCTCGCTTTCTGGCACAACGGCATGAAGCAGATCTCCGCGAACACGCCGCTGATTGAGCCGGCCGATGCCGAAGGCCTTAAGTTCCGGGTTCAGCCGTCCGACGTGCTGGTGGCGCAAATGGAGGCGCTCAAGGCCAATCCCCAGAAGATGGCCTTCTCGGAAGTCTACGGCGCGCTGCAGACTGGCGTGGTTGACGGCCAGGAGAACACCTGGTCGAACATCTACGGTAAGAAGTTCTTCGAGGTCCAGGACGGTGTCACAGAGTCCAACCACGGCATCATCGACTACCTGGTGGTGACCTCCACCGAATGGTGGGACGGCCTGCCGGACGACGTGCGCGACCAGCTCGCGACTATCATCGCGGAGGTCTCCGCGACCCGCAACGCCGAATCCGCGCGGGTCAACCAGGAGGCCAAGGCGGCGATCATCGAGGCCGGCGGCGTGGTACGCCCGCTGACCGCTGATCAGCGCGCAAAGTGGGTCGAGGCCATGAAGCCGGTCTGGGGCCAGTTCGAGGACGACATCGGCGCCGATTTGATCAACGCGGCGCAATCGGCCAACGCGACGAACTGATCCACGTGCAAAGGCGGCCCGGGCAATCGGGCCGCCTTTATCTCTTGCAATTCAAACAAGCTGACCGGGGGACGGTCTCATGCAGGCCAAGCCGACGAGTGCTTTTGGACGCGCCGTTAACGCGATCGAGGAGACTCTGATCGCGCTCATCCTCGGCGCCATGACGATCATCACCTTCGCCAATGTGATCGCGCGCTACGTCTTCAACGCGAACATCCTCTGGGCATTGGAGACCACGGTGTTCCTGTTCGCTTGGCTGGTGCTGTTGGGCGCCTCCTATTGCGTCAAGACACGGGCCCATTTGGGTGTCGACGTGGTTTTGCACATGGTCTCGCCCGCTGTCCGGCGCGTGCTGGCCATGATCTCGGTCACCGCCTGTTTGGCGTTCAGCGTGCTGCTACTAATTGGTTCTTGGAACTACTGGGCGCCATTTGCCGCGCTACCCATGCTCGACGGCACCCTCAAGGACCAGGCCTGGTACGAGGTCAACGACATTCCCATGGTCGGCTTCTTGCGCTTCATCGAAGACTCGATGAACCAAGGCGAAGCCTACGAGAAGCTGCCCCGTTTCATTCCCTATGCCGCTCTGCCGATCGGCCTCGCCCTCCTGACTCTGCGTTTCCTGCAGGTCGGCTGGAAGGTCATGACCGGCAAGGTCGACACCATCATCGCGAGCCACGAGGCCGAGGAGATGGTCGAGGAAGCCGCAGCCAAAGCGGACCGGGAGGACTGAGCCATGGATGTCGTCTTCCTTTTCGCGATGGTGATCGCCCTTCTGTTGATCGGCGTGCCCATTGCAATCTCGCTCGGCTTGAGCTCTATGATCTTCCTCTTGGTGTTTTCCGAGAGCTCGCTCGGCTCGATCGCCCAGACCCTTTTCAACGCCTTTGCCGGGCACTTCACGCTACTCGCCATTCCGTTCTTCATTTTGGCCTCGACCTTCATGTCGACCGGCGGGGTGGCGCGACGCATCATCCGTTTCGCGATCGCCGTGGTCGGCCATTTTAAAGGCGGCCTGGCGATCGCCGGTGTCTTCGCTTGCATGCTGTTCGCCGCGCTCTCCGGCTCCTCGCCGGCGACCGTGGTGGCGATCGGCACGATCGTTATCGCCGGCATGCGCCAAGTGGGCTACACTAAGGACTTCGCCGCTGGCGTGATCTGTAACGCCGGCACACTTGGCATCCTGATCCCGCCCTCGATCGTGATGGTGGTCTATGCCTCGGCGGTCGATGTTTCGGTCGGGCGCATGTTCCTGGCCGGCGTCATCCCCGGCCTGCTTGCCGGTCTCATGCTGATGGTCGGCATCTACGTCACCGCGAAGATTCGCGACCTGCCAGCCCAAGACTGGGCCGGCTGGAGCGAGATCATCGCCTCGGCGCGGGATTCCGCCTGGGGCCTGTTCCTCATCGTGATCATTCTGGGCGGCATCTACGGCGGCATCTTCACGCCGACCGAGGCAGCCGCCGTCGCCGCGGTCTACGCCTTCTTCATCGCCAATTTCGTGTACAAGGACATGGGACCCCTGAAAGGCGAGGGGGACCAGCGCCATTCTTTCCTGTCGCGGCCCTACAGCCTGATCACGGTGTTCGTCCATCCAGACACCAAGCAGTCGCTCTTCGAGGCCGGCAAGACGACCATCATGCTGCTGTTCATCATCGCCAACGCGCTGATCTTGAAGCATGTACTGACCGAGGAGCAGATCCCCCAGGCGATCGCCGGCTCCATGCTGGCGGCTGGCTTTGGGCCGATCATGTTCCTGGTCATCGTCAACCTGATCCTCTTGATCGGCGGTCAGTTCATGGAACCCTCTGGCCTGATCGTGATCGTCGCGCCCTTGGTCTTCCCGATCGCCATCGAGCTCGGCATCGACCCGATCCATCTGGGCATCATCATGGTGGTCAACATGGAGATCGGCATGATCACGCCACCCGTGGGCTTGAACCTCTTCGTCACCTCCGGGGTTGCCGGAATGTCCATGATGCGGGTAGTCAAGGCGGCCACGCCGTGGCTCTGCATCCTCTTCGTGTTCCTGATCATGGTGACCTACATCCCCTGGATCTCGACCTTCCTGCCGACCTCCCTTATGGGACCCGAGATCATCACGAACTAAGTTCACGCCCAGGCTGGTTCCGGTTGCCTGACCGGCGCGTTGGCCAGCAGCCAGTTGCGGAAGATCGACAGGCCGCTCTGGCTGCGACGGTCCGACGGGCAGACGAAGTAGGTGCCACGGCCAGTGCGGCACTGCTGCTTTATCGGTACCACTAGTTTGCCGTCGCGCAGATCGTCGCCGATCAGGGAGAGATCGCCGATCGCTATCCCGATGCCCGCCTCGGCAGCTCGCACCGCCATGTCGAGGGTCTCGAAGGCCGGACCGTCGTAGCCATTGACATCGCGCGCGCCGACCTCGTTGAGCCAGATCGGCCAGTCCCGTCGATCGGTCGTGGTGTGCAGCAGGACATGACCGTCGAGATCGGAGACCTGTTCGATTGCGCCCTTGTCAGCGATCAGCTGAGGCGCGCAGACCGGCAGAAGCACCTCTTCCGAAAGCAGCGTCGCGTGGAGTGACGGCCAGGAGCCATCGCCGTAGATGATGCCGGCGTCAAAGCTCGATTGATCAAAGCCCTCGGGATGCAGAGTGATCGAGGGCCTGACGTCGATTTGGCCGTGCTGTTCGGCGAAGTCGGCCAGGCGCGGCAGCAGCCAGCGCACGGCGAAGGTCGGCGCAACTTGAAGGCGGATCACCGAGCGGGCGCTGCTCGCCGCCTCGATCGACTGGCTGATGTTCTCGAAGGCAAGAGTCGTGGCCGGTAGGATCGCCTTGGCGTACTCCGTTAGCTCGACCCTATTGATGTCGCGCAAAAAGAGCGCCGCGCCCAAGTGCAGCTCCAGCTTTTTGACCTGACGGCTGATTGCGCCCTGGGTCACGAAAAGCTCCTCGGCGGCTTTGGTGAAAGATCGGTGGCGGGCCGCCGCCTCGAAGGCACGCAATGCATTGAGTGGTGGCAGATGACGGTACAGGAATCTTACCTCATGAGTTTTTCTCAGTCTAAGCCTACCACAAAGTCGTTCGAAACGCCGCTCGTTTGTTGTTATTGCTTTTTCTAATGTTGGACATTAGCCGGCGAGTTGGTAGGCGTTCCAGGGATGTTCCAATCGTCACCCGGATCCTCGGCAATGGGCTCCAGCAGAAGCGCCGAGGCTCCCGGGCATGATCAATCGTGCGCGTGCCAGGCACCACCCATAGGAGACGGAGGAGGGACCCTTGGCCCAGGAGGACCATACGCCGCAGCCCGCGCGAGACCAAAAGGCCTTCATGGATGCGCTCTATTGGTGGGGTGTGCCGACCTTGTTTCGCGCGCCCCATGACATTGACCCGGCGGCTTGCGATATCGCCCTGGTCGGCGTGCCCCACAGCACCGGCAACGGCACCACGGAGCGCGACCAGCACTTGGGGCCGCGCGCCGTGCGCGACGTCTCGGCCAACGGTCGGCGGGTCCACATGCACTTCGAGCTGGACCCTTGGAAGGCTTGCCGAATTCATGATCTGGGCGACGTGCCCTTGCCCGAGGCCAACAACAACGAGCGCTCAATCGAGCGCATCACCGAGTTCTACAGGCGGATCGATGCAGCCGGGACCCGGCCGGTCTCGGTCGGCGGCGACCATTCGATCACCGGCGGCATCCTGCAGGCCCTGGGCGGCCCGGACTCCCGTCTGACTGGCGGTAAGAAGGCAGCGATCCTGCACTTCGACGCCCACACCGATGCCTTCAGCAACATGAAACACTTCCTGGGCGCTGAGAAATCCGCTGCCCACTGGGCCTCCTATTTGGTGCGCGACGGCCATGTGGATGCCCACCGCAGTGTTCAAGTCGGCATACGCGGCAATGCCCGCACGCTCAACTGGCTGCAGCCGAGCTACGATCTTGGCTACGAAGTCATCACCATGGACCGTTACAAGGAGATCGGCGCCCAGCGCTCGATCGAGTTGATCAAGCAGCGCATTGGCGACCATCCGGTCTACATCACCTTTGACTTGGACTGCCTGGATCCCATGGTGGCGCCCGGCTGCTCCAACCTCGAGGCCGGCTGCAACGGCTTCATGGTCGATCAGGCGATGGATCTGATCCGTGCGGTGCGGGGCTGCAACATCATCGGCGGCGACGTGGTGTGCCTGATGCCCACCAAGGACAGCCCCAACAAGATCACCTCCATGGTGACCATGGCGGTCATGTTCGAGATCCTCAGCCTAATTGCCGACAGCCACCACCGGAAGGACGACCCCGAGATCAAGCGCGAGGCTATGAGCGCGCACATCGGAGTTTAGCGTAGAGCAGGAAGAAGCACGAACTTGGAGGCATAAGATGAAAAGACTGGACAAGCTTTCAATGCAACTGACCGCCGGCCAAATCGGCCGCCGGGAGTTTATGATGGGCGCGCTCGCGCTGGGTGCATCGCTGTCGAGCGCAAGCACTATGGCCAACCAGGCCTTGGCGGCCTCGCCCAAGCAAGGCGGGCGTTTCCGAATTGGCTTGGGCCACGGCTCGACCACGGACAACTTCGACCCGGCCACGGTCGAAAACGACTTCACGATTATGGGCACCTGGGTGTTCCGCGGCCACCTGACCGAGGTCGACGAGAACGACAAGCTGACCGGCGATCTGGCCGAAAGCTGGGACGTCTCGGACGATGCCAGGACCTGGGTGTTCAAGCTGCGAGACGGGGTCGAGTTCCACAACGGCAAGACCCTCGATGCCAATGACGTGGTGGCCTCGATCAACCATCATCGGGGCGAGGACTCAAAATCGGCTGCCAAGCCGATCGTGGCTTCAGTGGAGGACATCAAGGCGACCGGCAAGAACGAGATGACGGTGGTGCTCGACGCGGGCAACGCCGACTTCCCCTTCATCGTCAGCGACTACCATCTGGCGATCATGCCGGCGGACAGCGAGGGCAAGATCGACTGGTCCAACCACATCGGCACCGGCGGCTACGTACTCGAGGACTGGGATCCGGGCATCCGGGCGTCCTTCAAGCGCAATCCGAATTTCTACAAGTCGGGCAGGGCGCATTTCGACGAGGTCGAGATGCTGGTCATCGCCGACGTGGTGGCGCGCACCAACGCCTTGACCACCGGCGAGCTCGACCTGATGGACCGATGCGACATCAAGACCGTGCATCTCTTGGCGCGGAACCCCAACGTCAAGGTCGAGGAGACCAGCGGCACGGCGCACTACACCATGCCGATGCTGGTCGACACGGCGCCCTTCGACAACAACGACCTGCGCTTGGCGATCAAGCACGCTTGCGACCGCGAGGCCATGGTCAAGACGATCCTGCGCGGTCACGGGGTGGTCGGCAACGACCATCCGATCGGCCGCTCCAACCCCTATTTCGCCGAGGGCCTAGCGCAGCGGAGCTACGACATCGACAAGGCCAAGCATCATCTGAAGAAGGCCGGCTACGACTCGATCGACCTCAATCTGAGTGCCTCCGACGCGGCTTTCCCGGGCGCGGTCGACGCGGCGATCCTACTCAAGGAGCACGCGGCGCCGGCCGGGATCAACATCAACGTGGTACGCGAGCCGGCGGACGGCTATTGGTCGGACGTTTGGATCAAGAAGCCCTGGGCCCAGAGCTATTGGTCCGGCCGGCCGACCGAGGACTGGATGTTTGCCACAGCATATGCCGCGGGGGCGGCCTGGAACGAGACCCGGTTCGATCACGACCGTTTCGAGAAGCTGATGCTGGAGGGCCGCTCCGAACTCGATCCCGAGAAGCGGCGCCAGATCTATTTCGAGATGCAGAAGATCGTCAGCGACCAGGGCGGCAACCTGATCCCCATGTTCAACAACTATGTCTTCGCCACCAACGCAAAGGTCCAGCATGGGTCGATGTCGGCGGCCTGGGCGCAGGACGGGCAAAAGGCGCCGGAGCGCTGGTGGTTCGGCTAAAGTCAGGCAGGGCCTGTATTCCCTGCAGTTTGCCCGCGGGCCGTCTCTTCTGGAGGCGGCCCTTTTTTCTTGTTCGATCGCCGAGACGGGCGTCAGATTTTTATTGATTATATGATGGTATACCATCATATAATCAGCCGAAACGAACTCGTTGGAGTGAAGGGCCATGGCGGAGAGCATTAGGAAGCTCGTTAAATTTCAAGAGGATACCCTGATCGAAGGGGACAAGGCGGCGGCCCAGCCATTGAAGCTGTTCGCGGTCGCGGCTGTTCTGCGCAACCCTTGGGCTGGCCGCGGATTCGTGGAGGACCTGGGCCCTGAGATCCGCAGCGTCGCGCCGCCCCTTTGGGCGTTTTTGACCGAGGAGATGCTCGCCCTGACCGGCTCGGGCGAGGCTGTCGAGGCCTATGGCAAGGCGGCAATCGTCGGCACGAGTGGTGAGGTCGAACATGGCTCAGCGCTGATCCACACGCTGCGCTTCGGCAATCACTACCGCGAGGCTGTTGGCGCCCAGAGCTATCTCGCCTTCACCAATACCCGCGGCGGGCCTGGCGCCGAAATCGCGATCCCACTCATGCACAAGCACGATGCCGGCATGCGCTCCCACTATTTGACGGTCCAATTCTCGGTTGCCGACGCACCGGCGCCCGACGAGATCGTGGTCGCGCTCGGCGCTTCGATCGGCGGCCGGCCTCATCATCGCATCGGCAGCCGCTACGAAGATTTGAAGGAGCTCGGCCACGAGGTCGACAACCCGGCCGGAATATAGGACCTTGAGCCATGGCTGAGCGAGAGATCGATCCGCGGGATCTGCGTCGGGCCTTCGGCGCCTTCGCGACCGGGGTAACCATAATCACGACGTCGGATGCCAAGGGTGCGCCCTGGGGCTTCACCGCGAACTCCTTCACCTCGGTGTCTCTCGACCCACCCCTTGCCTTGGTGTGTCTGGCAAAGACGGCGGGTAGCTTCTCTGTCTTCGAAAAGACCGAGCGCTTTGCCATCAATATCCTTTCCGAGCAGCAGCGCGACGCCTCGGTTGCCTTCGCTTCCTGGGGCGCTGACAAATTTTCCGCCGTCAACTGGGGGGTCAAGGCGACCGGCAGTCCCGTGCTCGACGGCGTCGTCGCCTGGCTCGACTGCGCGACCCACGAGCTGGTCGACGCCGGCGACCACATCGTGCTAATCGGCCGGGTCGTCGACTACGACTACAACGCCGAGCCGCCGCTTGGCTATTGCCGGGGCGCCTACGTCTCCTTCGGCCTGTCCCAGGAGGTGCTGAAGGCCTCCGAGCAGGAGGGCAAGGTGCTGGTCGGCGCGATCGTCGAGCACAAGGGCGCGATCCTGGTCGACCAGGACCCGAAGAGCGGTGCAATCCGCTTGCCCAGCGCGGCGAAGTTGGGCGAACCCTCAGACCCAAAGGGTCTGTTCGGGCGTCTCGCCGCGGAGGGTGTCTCGGTGCGCCTGCCTTTCGTCTTCGCGGTCTATGACCGGGACGACACCCACTGCATCTATTACCGTGGTCAAGTCATGGAGATCGCCAAGGAGATGGAGAACCGTTTCGCCTCGCACTGCTTCATCGATTTTGACGAGCTTCCTTGGGAACGCATCGACGAACCGGCTGTGAGGATGATGCTGGAGCGCTACATCCAGGAGCGTGAGGCCGACCAGTTCGGCGTCTACGTTGGCGATTCTCAAAAGGGCGACGTGCGCCACCTGAAGTGACGAGTTAATCCTCGCCGCGCTTGGCCTCGAATATTGCCGCGGCAACCGCCGTGGCCTTATCGACGTGGGCCCGGCAGGCTGCCTCGGCGCGCTCGGGATCACGGGCGCGGAGCGCTGTCATGATCGCGCGCATCTCCTTCAAGGAGTCCCGGTCCCGGCCCATTGAGGCCATGGTCATGCGCCTTAACGAGGTGATTCGGGCGTTGAGCGATTGTAAGATCGACCAGGCCACGGCCTTGCCGCCGCACGCGAATAGTGTTTCGTAGAACGCTGTGGTGGCGCGCAAGACATTCCGGCTGTCGTTTTTCTTGAGCGCCGCTTCCAAGTTTTTGTAGGTTTTTTCCAGGCGCGCCAGATCTTGCTCGCTGGCCTGTTCAGCGCAGGCCCTGGCGCCGATCGCCTCGAGGTGAGCGCGGATTTCGTAGATCTGCAGAGCGGTAGCCTCGTCCAGGACGGCGACCGCGGGCCCTTGGTGGGGAGTCGAGTCGACCAAACCCTCTGATTCGAGATGGCGCAGAACCTCGCGCACCACCGATCGGCTAACCCCCAACTGCTCGCAGAGCCTGCGCTCGACCAGCCGCTCGCCCGGCGCGAAGTGGAAGTTTATGATAGCCTCGCGCAGGCTCTCCAAAGCCCGTTCCTTCAGGGTCTTGATATCGCGGTCGATTTTGAGCGGATTGGCCATAAGACTGGATACAAGCTGACCATCGGACAATCAAGCGGATGCCGAAGGAGCCTCTTCCTGCTTGAGAAAAATCCAGACCACCGGTAGTGCCGCTGCCAGGAGCAGTCCGCTCATAAGAAAAACCGCTTGGAACGACCCGGTCATGCTGTGGAGCGTGCTGCAGAGCGCCATCCCGATCGTGCCGCCGAGCAGGCGGGCGGTCATGGTGATGCCGCTGACCTGGCCGTGCTGATCGGGCGGCACGGCGTTCATGGCGTAGCGCAAGACCGGGATGAAGCAGACCGATAGAGCAAACCCCCAGACCAGCAAGCCCGGGATCAGGAGCGCGTAGCTGTTCCAGCCGGCGGCGAGCGCGATCCATAGGATGCCCAGGGTGGCGAGCGCCAGGCCGGCCAGCTCGAGCCGCCGGGCGCCCAGCTTGTCGGCCATGCGCCCGGTCGGCCCGGCCATGATCGGCGTGCCGATCACGGCGACCAACAGGCAGAGCCCAGCCTCGAGTGCGCTCATCCCCAGCACGTCCTGGAGATAGAGAGCGAGGAAGATCACCACTGCGATCTTACTGAATTGGGCGACGAAGAGCGCCAGGTTGCAGGCGCTGAAACCGGCGCTGGCAAAGAGGCCGATCGCAATCAGCGGATCCAGGCGCTTGCGCTCGAGCAGGACGAAGAGTGCCAGGATGGCGATGCCGCTGGCCAGGAGCGCCAGGATGATGACATTGCCCCAGCCCCAGGAAGAGCCTTGCATGATCGCAAAGACCACCAGGGTAAGGCCGACCACCAAAGTGACCAGGCCGGGCCAGTCGAGGCCCGGTCCAGGCGCTTTATCGTGTGTCGGCTCGACCCAGGCCATCTGGAGGACGAGCAAGATCGCCGCGACGATCGGTACGTTGATCCAGAAAATCCAGCGCCATGAGATTAGATCGGTGAAGAGGCCACCGACCAAAGGGCCTGCCGCCAGGAAGGCGGTGCCAACCGATATGCAGGTGCCCATGGCCATGCCCCGCTGCTCTTTCGGGAAGACCTTCACGACCATGGCGAGGGAGACCGGGTAGATCACCGCGGCCCCGATGCCCTCGAACACCCGGGCCGTGATCAGCCAGGCGCCGCTCTGGGCGAAGCCGGCCGCCAGCGAGGTCGCGCCGAACAGCAGCAGGCTCGCCACCATGACCCTCTTGAGGCCGAAGTGGTCACCCAGCTTGCCGGCCGCCGCTGCAAAGCCAGTGATGGCCAGGAAGTAGGCGCTGACCACCCAGTGAGCGGCAACGTGCGACATGCCAAGGTCCTGGCGCAAAGTCGGCAGGGCGACGCCGACCACGGTCTCGTCCAGCACGATAAGCCCGCCGCCAGCGCCCATCGCGGCCAGGATCCACCACTTGCGGTTCTCTTCCTTGATGTTCAGCGCCAGACCCCCCTGATGCACTACCTCGTCCCTACTCGACGATGCCGTGGGGCCCGAAGGTTACATTGATCAGGAAGGCATAGCGCCCCTCGTAGTCGAACTTGATATCGGCGATGCCATTGGCGTAGCAGCTGCAGATCGAAAGCTTAACGGTGCGGATCCGCCAATCGAGATGGGCCATGAGCTGTCTCCTTCCGAACACGCAGACTCTAGCAAGTGGCGCCATCCCCACTTATCGGTTGCGCCGCCGGATCGCCCTCGACGAGTCAATAATCCTACGCCAATTCCGCGGTCAAGTGTAGCCCTGCATAGCCGGTCGGCCCCGTGGCACCGCTTGGCAGTGTCCCCAGATTGAGTTTGGCTAGCGGTAATGGTCGAACCAGTCGGTCGATTCGAACCACTTTTCGTGAATTTTGTCGTAGCGCCCGTCTTCCTTCAGCTTGCCCAAGAACCCATTCAGCCACGCCAAGAAATCCGGATCGTCCTTGCGTATGGCAAAAGCAATGGCTTCGTCGGTAAAGGGCCTGTCGAGAAAGACCAGATTCTCCTTGCCGTTCATGGCGATAAATGTGGCGTTGAAGGGCCTGTCGTAAACCAGCGCGTCGACCTCTCCCGCGGCAACCGCTGCGGCCGCTGCCGACTCTGTGTCGAAGGGCTTGTATTGGGCCTTCGGCAGGACGCGCTGCACGGCCGCTTCCCCAGTGGTGCCAGGTTTGGAGGCCACGCTGTAGGCCGGATCGTTCAGATCCTCGTAGGACTTCACCTGATCGGCCAGTTTGCGGTTTAGGAGAACCGTTTGACCAACCCGCATATAGGGATCGGAGAAGCTGACTCTCTGTTGACGCTCCTCGGTCACCGACATGCCGCTGATGATGATGTCACAACGCCCGAGAGTGAGAGACGGGATGATGGCAGTCCAGCGGGTGTTGACCGGTGCGAAGCCGACGCCCAGTTCCCGCGCCATCTCGCGCGCGAGGTCGATGTCGAATCCGCCGAAGTTGGTGGTTTGGCCGCCTTTCCGCTCGTCGGCCGGGCGCAGGTTGCGCTCGCGCAAGCCCGAGCGCGTGCCGATCATCTCGAATGGCAGGTAGCCGGCCTCGAAGCACACTTTGAGCTTTCCCCGATCGAGCACGCCGCTCAGGGTCGAGTCCGGATCGAGCGCCCTATCCTGTGCCCAGCCTGGAGCGGTCGCGACCAGGCCAAGGAGCAGAACCACGAGTGGTGTCTTCAGGAACCCTTTCATCGGCCGCCCCGCTCACTCTGCCGGTGCCGCTTTGGCGGCCGGCTCTTCGTCCTCGGTCTTGTCGATCGGCGCGATCGTCCAACCCATCCAGCCGAAGATCAGGGTCACGATCGGCGACAGCCAACAGAAAAAAGCGAAGGGCAGATAGGCGATGGTCGCCACACCCAAGGTTGCCGCTTGATAAGCACCGCCCGAGTTCCAGGGCACAAGGTTGGCTGTCACGGTGGCGCTGTCCTCGACCGCCCGAGACAGATTCTTGGCGTGCAAGCCGCGGTCCCGGTAGGCTTGGGCATACATCCGGCCGCCCATGACGATGGCCATGTATTGATCGCAGAGCACTACGTTGGCGCCCAAGCAGGTCAGCACGGTCGAGGTGATCAGGGAGCCGTCGGATTTGGCCATTCTCAGGATGCGGTCGACGATCACCTTGAGTTGGTTCGTTCGCTCCATGATCCCGCCAAACATCATGGCGCAGATCACGATCGAGATGGCGTAGAGCATGGAGGTGAAGCCGCCCTTGCTGAGCAAGGAATCGACGTCCTCGACGCCGGTGTTGCTGGCATAGCCGCCGTAGCCGACATCGAGCAGCTCGGGATAGGTAACGCCCTCGAAGACCAGGCCGAGGATCACCGCCGACAGGACACCGGCCACGAGGCCCGGTATGGCGGGATACTTCTTGTAGGCGCAGACGATCACCAAGATCGCCGGAATCAGATGCCACGGTCCGACCGCGAAGTCCCGGTCCAAGGTCGCGATGATCTGCTGCACCTGTTCGACGTTCTCTTCGCCGCCGCCGTATAAGAAGCCGAGCGCGATCTCAATGACGAGGGTGATCACGATGGCTGTGCCGGAGGTATAGGTCATATGGCGGATGTGCGTGTAAATGTCTGTTCCGGCCATCGCGGGGGCAAGGTTGGTGGTATCCGAAAGGGGCGACATCTTGTCGCCAAAATAGGCACCCGACAGCACAGCGCCGGCGACCAGCGGCAGGGGAAAGCCGAGCCCGGCGCCGATGCCCATAAGCGCGACGCCGATGGTGCCCGTCGTGCCCCAAGAGGTACCGGTCGCAAGGGATGTGATCGCGCAGATCACAACCGTTGCCGGCAAGAACACCTCGGGCGATAGTATTTTCAAACCGTAGTAAAGTAGTGTCGGCACGACGCCGGTGCGGATCCAGACGCCAATTAGAATGCCGATGATAAGCAGGATGACGATCGCCTGAAGCGAGTTAGCGATGCCTTTGAGCATGCCGGCCTGGATGTCGTCCCATTTGTAACCGGCGCGTGTTGCCATGATCGCCGCGACGAAAACGCCGAGCAGCATGGGTATGTGCGGGTCCGTGCCGTAGACCAGAATCGACAGCATGATCCCGATCACGAGCGAGAAGAGCGAGATCATGGCCTCCCAGAAATAGGGCTCTCGTTGTTCCTTGCTGATAAACATCAGGTAGCGTCCCCCATTTGCGCGCTGTTCAAAAGAATCATTGCGGATAGGCCGGCGCGACCCTTCAGTTTGAAAAGAGAGGGCCTGCTTATGGTTATCCCAACTAGAAGGTGATTTCTTCTTTTTGTAATCCTATCCGCTGTTATGTACAGAATGAAGTGACAAATTTGCCGACAGACACACAATTGTTGGACAATTTGCTAGGTTACCTTTACATTTTGAAAAAACCGGCTGCGTAAAGGCAGAAAGAAATGGCGGCCCTGGACGACACCGACAAGCGTCTCTTAATGCTCTTGGAGGCCAACGCACGGGAGGCAACCGTGTCACTTGCGCGAAAGCTGGGCGTGTCCCGCGCCACGGTGCAAAGCCGCATGGCCCGACTGTTGCAGCGGGGCACCATTGAGCGCTTCACCCTGGCTTATGGCGACGGGGTGAAGGGCACGGTCTTGCGCGCTCATGTCATGGTCAAAGTGGCGCCCAGAAAGGATGTCAGCCTGCAGGCTATGCTGCGCAAGATGCCGGAGGTTGACACGCTCTACTCGGTCAGCGGCGTCTACGACATTATCGTGCTGGTCAAGGCTGACACGATCGAGGAGATCGATCGTGTGCTCGACCGCATCAGAAACTGGGACGGCGTCGAGAACACGACCTCGTCGATCATTCTGGCCGAACGCTACAAGGCGTCGCTCACTCCTCTAGCGTAGGGCTGGGGCCGCAAACGCGCGTTTGGCGCATGCGCCGGCGCCAGCGGTCGGCATCGTAAGTCGTGCCCCGGTGCAGGAGGCAGCGGTTGTCCCAAATCACCAGATCGCCGACCTGCCATTGGTGGCTGAGGACATCCTCTGGCCGGGTTGCGTGGGCCAGCAGGTCGTCGAGCAGCGCGCGGCTTTCCTGATCGCTCCAGCCGATCACGGTCTTGGCGTGCGATCCCACATAATAGTTTTTCGCTCCGTTGCCGGGGTTCTCGCGCACTAGCTTTTGAGGCACTGGAGGCAGAGAGGCGGCGTGGGAGGCCTTGACCGGGGCGATCTTGCTGCGCGAGTAGACGTAATCGTGGACCACGGTCAGCGGATCGATCTCGCGTGCCAGTTCCTCCGACAGACGGCCGTAGGCGGCCCGGGCGCTGACGAACTGGGTGGCGCCCCCTTCGTCCGGCACTTCGTAGGCGTGGGTGATGGTGACGAAGGTCGGCACCGGGCGGAAGGAGGAGTCGGAATGCCAGACATTGTTGCCCGTGAAGTATTTGGTCATGGCGTGGTCGTTGCCGCGCTGGGTGCCGTCCTCCTCGATGTTGCCGATCGTGCTCAGATAACTGACCACGCCGTCGCGGCCGAACTTCACGTGATCGACTTCGGGCTCGCCGAGCTGCCAGGTAAAGGCCAGGTGGCTCTCGTCGTCGAGGCATTGGCCCGGGAAACATAGAAAGGAATAGTCGTCGATCGCCTGGCGCACTTGCGCGAGAAGATCACTGGTGAGTGGCACCGCCAAGTCGACGCCCGTAATGCTGGCGCCGAAGTCTGGATGCAGCGGCTCGATGGCGAAGTCACTCGACATGGTCGGCAGCTTAGCGCGTGGACATTCGCCCTCCAAGGACTCTCAGTGCGCAAGAGATTTCTGGCACGCTTTACTGTGTCAGGATGAAAGGAATCAAGCATTTCCTTGGGCGTTCGCGCGCTCCGAGGTGCGCAACGACTGGATGCCGTGCACCAGCATGGCGCCGCCGAACAGGCAGGGCAGAATCGAGGCGGCGCTGAGGAAGTATTGCGGATAGTAGATCGCCCAACCGCCGGCCGCCTGGCCGATGAATCCGACACTGGCGAAGCTCACGCTGCCAACGAACAGCAGGCCGCCCAAGGTGATCCAAGCCAGAGACTCGATGCGTTGAACGAGCACCGAGGGTTGGCGGATCTCATAGGCGATGTCGTTGACCTCCTGGTCCCGCTCGTCCCGGGACAAGAGGTCGTACCAGCAGAAAAGCGCGGCCACAGAGCCCGAGGCGAGCACCCCGGCGAAACCCAGCATGATCCGAGCGCTGAGTGCGGGCGTCATGGCGTCGGCCCGGTTGAGCTCGTCGATTGCGAAGAGCGGCATGTCGTAGGCGCCGTGGGTCAGCATCGGCACGATCAGCGCAAGCGCGAGGAAGAGCGGTTTGACCTTGCGCCTGGCGAGCTGGGCACGGCCGAGGAAATAGCCCATGAACATGGCGTTGACCACGTGGGACGGCACCGCGGTGATCGCCCGGATCGAGGCGGTGCGCGCCCAGTCGTCCGACTGCACCACGTAGAGCAGATTCTCGAAACTTGCGAAACCGAGCGCGACCGCGACAGAGAGCACCAGCGCGTCGACCGGCCGCTCGAAATCCTCGTGCCGAAGCGCGATCCAGTAAATCACGAAGAACTTGGCCGCTTCTTCGGGCAGCCCGGTGCCGAGAAAGGCACCCAGTGTCGCTTGGCCGATCGGCGGTGCCAGGCCGTTCAAAAAGACCGCTAGGCCGAATTCCATGGCAACCGCCGGGATCGAGGCGGCGGCACCCAGCATGACCGCGCTCCACACGATGTCGGCGCTCAAGTGATAATTCTGCCGGGCGTTGAAGTAGATCAACAGCAGCAGGCCCGGCACCACGGCGGCGAGCGGCAGAATCAGGTTCGGCGTCATGGCTGGCCGCTCTCGGGCGCGGCCCGGGTGCTCATGTCGACCGAGATCGTGCGCTGGGACTTGTTCTGCCAGATAACGTCGTAAGCAACCGCCAACTCCTTGTCGCCCGAGCGCAGGAGCGCCCAGCAGTGGCGCCCCCGGGCGGCGTCGCGCTCGTCGATCGCCTCTAGGCGAATGTCGCGCGGGTCGAAGCCGATATCGGCGGCGGAGTCATGAGCGATCAACAGTGCCGTTTCGATCACCACCGGATCGTCGCAAGCGGGTAGGGCGAGGGGGCCCTTGAATCCGAACACAAGGGCCAGATAGGAAAATGTCAGCAACCCGCCGAAGATCGCCCCTGGCAGGGAGACACCGCCGGCCTTGCGCAGGCGCTCGATCGCCTCGCCGGCCGGTAAGCCGAGAGCCTGAACCCGGCGCGCCTTGCGTTGGCAGCGCTCGATCACCATAGGCATGCCGAACCCACCGACCAGAGCCATCAGCCCGAAGCCGGCTTTGGCCCCGGTGTCGAGCACCGCCTGGGAGAGAATCGGCAGCAGCACGAGCGCCGCGCCGACCGCCCAAAGCTTGCGGTAGAACAGCCACGGCAGGGGCGTCAGAAAGCCCCACCAGCACCAGCTTCCGTAATGGCCGAGCCGGGCCCGTTGCGCACGCCGCCAGAGCGCCATGTAAGGTTCGTCGTTAGGCCCAAGCGCAATACGCAGGTCCTCCGCGGCGACCGGGCTCGCGGCGCGCGGGGCATAGGGATCAACGGCGTCCTCAAGCAAGCGGAACGGTCCTCGGGCGCGAGAAAAGGGCCCGCCAGCCTATTCAGAAAGTGTTAACCACCTGTTGCCGTCACGGGTCCTGACTGGCCGGCTCCAGGCCGTAGCCTTCGATGATCTTTTGGGCCGCGCCGCTCGCGAAGAGCCGGCGCCAGGCGGCGTCGAAGCGGTCGATCAAGGCCTGGTCAGCAAAGGCCTTGGGAAAGCCGGCATAGTAGAGGATTCCCTTGTGGGCCCCGGCGTAGCGCACCTCGTCGACGAGGCCCTCTTCTTCCAGGATCTCGCGGCCTCGGTCCCGGTTGGAATAGACCCCGTCGACCCGCTTGGCCGCCAGCTTACGGAAGCCAGAGGCGTCGTCGGGCTGGGCGTCGATCTTGAGCGGCTGAAGGCCACGGGCGATCATCTGGTCGCGGATCGCTTCCAGATTGGTCGCGGTGTTGGAGGGCGAGAAGACGCCGATCCGATAGCCTTGCAGCTGGTCGATGTCGGCGAAAGCCATGGGATCCGTCCCCTTGACGAAAAAGCCGTACTCGGTGCGGAAGTGGGGCGGCGAGAAGCGCACCCACTCCTCTCGCTTCGGGTTGCGGCCGATCACCATCATGCCGTCAGCCTTGCCCGCCTTGACCAGCTTTTGGGCGCGGCGCCAGGGGTAGAGGTCGTAGCTGCAGCGGATCTCCGCCTCGGCGCAGACCGCATCGATCAGGTCGCGCCCCGGCCCGGCGACCTCTTTGTTCTCGCCGTAGATAAAGGGCGCGAATTCCAGGGTGACGAAGCGCAAGGAATCCGCCGCCCGGGCCTGGGAGGCGAGCAGGAGGGCTGCCAGCAGCAAGAAAAGGCCAATCGGTCTCGCGCCCATGTGCATCTCCCCAAGATCTCGGCGCGCCAAGGATAGCACGAAAGCAGGCCGACAGGACCATTGCCACTCGGGCACGCCAGCGTGCTAGCCTCGACCGAGATATCAGCGTCCGGGAGGGCAGGGCCATGGCGGGTTACGAAGACTTGGCGCGGCGGCTGAAGAACCGCGAGGTGATTATCCTGGACGGCGCGGTCGGTACGCGGCTGCAGGCCATGGGCGTCAAGGTCAACAACCGGGCCTGGGCCGGGGTTGCCTTGGCCGAGCAGCCCGATCTGGTGCGCCAAATGCATGCGGACTACATCCGCGCCGGTGCCGAGATCATCACGACGAACACTTACGCCTCGGCGCGCCATAACCTGGCGCCGCTTGGCCTGGGCGAGCAGACCGCCGCGCTCAACCGCCGGGCCGTTACCCTGGCCCAAGAGGCCCGCGCGGCGGCCGGCGCCGACCATCCGGTCGCGATCGCCGGCTCGGTCTCCAACTTCGGGCTGATCGAGCGCGCCGAAGCCGGCTCGGTGACGATCTACGAACGCAACTTCGGACATCGCGAGACCATCGGCGAGGCCCAGGCCCGAGCTAACCTGCGGGAGCAAGCGGAGATCCTGGCCGAGGCTGGGGTCGATTTCCTGCTTGCCGAGCCGACCGGCACGACCGAGCAGCGCCATTGGGTGGTCGAGGCCTGCACTGCGGCCGGCCTGCCGGTCTGGATCGGATTCAAGTGCCACCTGGTGCCGGGCGACGACAGGCCGCTGGTCGGCTATGACAGCGCCGAGCCGCTGACCGAGCGCTTCGCGGAGATCGTCGCCCTGGGCGGCGATGTGGTGACCCTGTTCCACAGCACGGTCGCCGCGACTCGCGCCGCCCTACCGCTGGTCCGGGCGCGGTGGTCGGGCCCGATCGCGGTCTACCCCGAGGCCGAGCGCAGCGACTACGTCACCGAGACCCGGGACGACAGTCAGGCCAACCGCCTGGCGCCCGAAGCCTTCCTGGAGTTCGCGCGAGATTGCGTCGCCGACGGAGTCCAGGTGGTCGGCGGCTGCTGCGGCGTTGAGCTAGACCACATCCGGCCACTTAAGGGCGCCTTGCCCGAGAGAATTTGACCCAGGTCAAGGTGGCACGCCACGGTCTGCCCTAAATCACCGCGCTGACCCTTTCGGAGGAGACGACGGCGTGCGGCAGAGTCTGATCGGCGACAATCTCAAGGGCGCCCGGGTGACGGTGCAGGTACGCCTCTTCAATGCCCTCACCCACTATGCGAAGGGCGGCGCCACGACCCGCAGCCTCAGCTTACCGGCCGGCGCCTCGATTGGCGAGCTGGCCGACCTGCTGGGCATTCCTCGTGCCAGGCTGTTTCTGGTCATGGTCAACGGCCGCGACGTTACGCCGGGCCTGGTCGGCGCCCCGGTGCGCGGCGCCCATCAGCTCGAGGACGGCGACGTGGTCGCCTTTTCTGGCCCGGTGCCCTACAGCTATGGCTACGGCGTGCCGGTCGTGTAGTCGTGTAACAGGGCGTTTGCGCCTTTGGTCGCCCGTGCTAGCTTGCGCCCGCGCAACCAGCAGACGGGATGCCATGTCGAACGTAACGGTCAAGCTCTTCGCCTCCCTGGCCGACTATCTGCCGTCCGGTGCCAAGGAGAACACGACCAGCCTCAAGCTGCCCGAGGCCGGCACCATCGGTGCGGTGATCGAAGAGCTGCGGGTGCCTGAACAGCGCTGCCATCTGGTGCTGTTGAACGGCATCTTCGTGCCGCCAGCCCGACGGACCACGACCCAGATCACAGACGGGGACACCATTGCGATTTGGCCGCCGGTCGCCGGCGGATGAGCGAATTGGTCAAGGACATGGCCCTCACCGAGGCCGATTTTCGCCGCCTGATCCCGAAAGCGCTCGACGGTTGGGACTACCGGATGGAGGGCACCAAGGTCGAGGCCGGCACCGCCGAGCGGGGCATCGCGATCAGCCTCTCGCCCTTGCCGACACGTACCCTGGGCGGCCTGCTCAAGCTGGAGCGCCACCGGGTCGAGATCGCCTTCCGTGGCCTCGAGAAACCTGAGCAGGAAGGTTTTCTGCGCCAGTTCGACCAGGCCTTTCAACGGGGCGGCGGCTGATTTCGGGCGATTTGTAATTGAGAGCCGGCACCAGCCCGCTCCCCATCCCGGCCACCCACGAAAGTATGCTCATTGGGTGGCCGTGAGGGGGAGCGGGCCGGTGCCGAACCAACAGAATCACCCCGCGAGGGCCACGTTGAACCCGGCGACCAAAGTCTCTAGTATCCTTGCCCACGTATGGTCCGGATAAGGGCTGGCGGGGAGGTGGGCCCTTGGCCCGATGCGGCGCACACGCGGCGTGGCCGCTCCCCTGGTGCCCTTCGCAATAGGGAGGCAATGGGGACAGCCCATGCAGAAATCACTACTAATCGATCCTGAGAAGTGCACCGGCTGCTTGCAGTGCGAGCTGGCCTGTTCGCTGGACAACGAGGGCGCTTTCAACCCGGCCAAGTCGCGGATCAAGGTGTTTAAGTTCCACGACGAGGGCCGCGTGGTCCCCTATACCTGCACCCAGTGCGCCGAGGCCTGGTGCCTCAAGGCCTGCCCGGTGGATGCGATCTCGATTGACGCCGCGACCGGCGCCAAGGTGGTCTCCGAGACGCTCTGCGTCGGCTGCAAGGTCTGTACCATCGCCTGTCCCTTCGGGACCATCAACTACAACCAATCGAGCGGCAAGGTCATCAAATGCGACCTCTGTGAGGGCGACCCCGAGTGCGCCAAGGCCTGCCCGACGGCGGCGATCACCTATGTTGACGCCAACTGGACCGGCCTGGACAAGATGCGGGCATGGGCGGCGCGCACCGACAGCGGCGCCCAGGCAACCGGTTGAGGGAGGACTAAGTCATGGCATGGACAGGACAAGTACTGCGCGTCAACCTGACCGACGGGACTTGCAAAGCTGAGCCCCTCAACATGGAGTGGGCCCACAAGTATCTCGGCCAGCGCGGACTGGCCACCAAGTATCTGGTAGAGGAGACCGACCCCAAGGTCGATCCGCTTTCGCCAGACAACAAGATGATGATGACGACCGGCCCGCTGACCGGCACCTGCGCGTCGACCGCCGGGCGCTATTCGGTGGTGACCAAAGGCGCCCTGACCGGCGCGATCGCTTGCTCCAACTCGGGTGGTTTCTTCGGCAACGAGATGAAGAACGCCGGTTGGGACATGATCATATTCGAGGGTAGGTCGCCAAACCCGGTCTACCTGCTGGTCGAGAATGACAGCGCCAAACTGATCGACGCCTCGGAGTATTGGGGTACATCGGTGTGGGACACCGAGGAAGGCATCAAGAAGAAGCACGGCGATCCCCTGATCCGGGTCGCTTCGATCGGCGTGTCGGGCGAGAAGGGCGTCAAGTTTGCCTGCATCGTCAACGACATGGACCGGGCCGCGGGGCGTTCGGGCGTGGGCACGGTGATGGGCTCGAAGAACCTCAAGGCGGTCGCGATCCGCGGCACTTTGGGGGTCAAGGTCGAGGACTTCCCAGCCTTCATGAAGGCGGCCAACGACGGCAAGGCGGTCTTGGCCGGCAACGCTGTGACCGGCGAGGGCCTGCCGGCCTTCGGGACCCAGGTGCTGATGAACGTGATCAACGAGGTCGGCGCGCTGCCGACCCGAAATCACCGGGACGTGCAGTTCGAAGGCGCCGGCGATATTTCGGCCGAGGCCATGGTCGCCAAGCGGCCGGGCGACGGCAAATCGAACCTGATCACCAACGCGGCCTGCTTTGGCTGCACGATCGCTTGCGGGCGGGTCTCCCAGATCGAGCGCACCCACTTCACGGTCAAGGACCGGCCCGAGTACCAGAAGGTTTCGGGCGGCCTGGAGTACGAGGCGGCCTGGGCGCTCGGCGCCGCGACCGGTGTCAACGACCTGGATGCGCTGACCTTCGCGAACTTCATTTGCAACGAGCAGGGCTTTGACCCGATCTCCTACGGCGCCACCGTCGGTGCCGCCATGGAGCTCTACGACATGGGGGTGATCACCAAGGATCAGACCGGCGGCCTGGACCTCAAGTTCGGCGACGCCGAGGCCTTCGTGGCCTTGACCGAGCTGACCGGCAAGGGCGAGGGCTTCGGCGCCGAGATCGGCCTGGGCTCCAAGCTCCTATGCGAGAAGTACGGCCACCCGGAGCTTTCCATGAGCGTCAAGGGCCAGGAGTTCCCGGCCTACGACTCCCGGGGCATCCAGGGCATGGGCCTGACCTACGCGACCTCGAATCGTGGCGCCTGCCACCTGCGCAGCTACACGGTGGCCTCCGAGGTATTGGGCATTCCCGAGAAGACCGATCCCCTGGTCGCCGACGGCAAGGCCGGCTTGGTCAAGGCCTTCCAGGACGCCACCGCGGTGTTCGATTCGGCCGGTATCTGTGTCTTCACCTCCTTTGCCTGGACCCTGGAGGACGTGGCGCCGCAGCTTGACGCGGCCTGCGAGGGCGAGTGGACGGTCGACCGCTTGCTCGAGGTTGGCGAGCGGATCTGGAACATGGAGCGCCAGTACAACCTGGCGGCCGGCTTCACCGGCAAGGACGACAACCTGCCGCAGCGGCTGCTCAAGGACGCCGCCAAAACCGGCCCGGCCAAGGGCCTGACCAACCAGCTCGACAAGATGCTGCCGGAGTACTACCAGGTGCGCGGCTGGACCCCAGACGGCGTGCCGACCAACGAGACCCTGCAGCGCTTGAGCGTTTGACTTAGAGAACGGCGCGGGCGCTTCCCCGATCCAGGGGCGCGTCCGCCGCCTTCAACCCCGAATATTGCGGTGCCCCTGACTTGTGCGGGGCGGGAGACGGAGTGCGTGACCATGGGCAATAAAGCGGCGAAGTACGTCATCGTGGGCGGCGGCCCGGCCAGTGTATGCGCGGCCGAGACCTTGGCCGAGGCCGATCCCGGCCAATCGATCCTGATGATCACCGGCGAGCCCGAGCCGCCCTATTCGCGCATGGCGATCCCTTACGTGCTGACCGGCCTGATTCAGGAGCAAGGCACCTATCTGCGCAAGACCGAGGGATACTACGACAAGACCGGTGTCGAGGTGGTCCACGGCCTGGTCTCCGGCGTCGACCCGGCGGCCAAGACGGTCAGCCTGGAGGACGGCGCGACCATCGGTTACGAGAAGCTGCTGATCGCCACCGGCGCGACCCCGGTGGCGCCGCCGATCGAGGGCCTAGACCTGCCGGGCGTGCACCACTGCTGGACCCTGGAGGACGCCCGGGCGATCCTCGAGCGCGCCCACAAGGGCGCCTCCGTTGTGCTCATGGGCGCCGGTTTCATCGGCTGCATCATCCTGGAAGCGCTCGCCAAGCGCGAGGTCAAGCTGACCGTGATCGAGGCGCTCGACCGCATGGTGCCGCGCATGATGAACGAGACCGCCGGCAACATGATCAAGTCCTGGTGCGTCGCCAAGGACATCGCGGTTCACACCTCGACCAAAGTCACCAAGCTGTCCCAGACTGGCGATCGCCTGGAGGTCGCCATGGACAACGGCCAAAGCGTCACCGCCGACCTGGTGGTGGTGGCGACCGGCGTGAAGTCGAACATGGGCTTCCTGGAGGGCTCGGGCGTCGAGATGGGAGACGGCATAAAGGTCGACAACCGTTTGGCGACCACGGTGGCCGACATCTATGCGGCGGGCGACTGCGCCCAAGGCCCAGATCTCTCGACCGGCGGCTGGTCGGTTCAGGCGATTCAGCCGACCGCGACCGAGCACGGCCGTATCGCCGGGCTCAACATGGCCGGCAAGAACGCCGCCTATAAGGGCAGCCTCAACATGAACGTGCTCGACACCGCCGGCCTGATCTCGGCCTCCTTCGGCACCTGGGAAGGGGTCGAGGGCGGGCAAGGCTCCGAGGTGGTCGAGCCCGACAGCTACCGCTACATGCGCCTGGAGTTCGATGGCGATCATCTGGTCGGCGCGCTTTCCCTCGGCCGAACCGACCACATCGGCGTGTTGCGCGGCTTGATCCAGACCCCGGTCGCGCTCGGCGCCTGGAAGGCCAAGCTGCTGGAGGACCCCAACCGCATCGTAGAGGCCTACGTGGCGAACACGGAGTAGGTTCGGGGTTACTGGTCCTCGAACATTTTGTCGCCGCGCTCGTCGATGATGCGCATGGCCTTGTTGACCACGCAGTCATCGGCGACGTCCTTCGAGGGGTGCATGTCGGCGCGGATAAAGTGGTGCTCTTTGGGCCCGTCCTCGAATTCCTTGACGATGTAGCCGACGGTGAGCCACTGGGCGCCTTCCTTGCGGCTCGCCGGGCGGATCGAGTAGCCCTTGTAGTCGACCGCGCTGGCGCTCGGGGCCGGCGCCTCGTCAGAGCCGCCGCCGCCCACCAGGCCGCGCAGGAAGCCGGTCAATTTGCCTGCCATCTCAAAGCCCTCCGTTCGGCAGAACTATAGACCGCGTCAACGGGCCCGCGCAAACCGCCTTCATCTTGTTGACAACGAGACCCAAGGCGACACTCTAGGGTGAGAGAGGAGAGCCCTATGGCGCGTGTCGCGATCGGCGGGTTTCAGCACGAGACCAATACCTTTGCGCCGACACCGGCCGCCTTGGAGGACTTCGCGCGGCCCGGGCCCTGGCCCGGCTGGACTCACGGCGCCGCGATCTTCGAGGCGGTTGCCGGAATCAACGTGCCGATCGCCGGCTTCATCGCCCGAGCCCATGCCGCAGGCCACCAGCTCGTGCCACTCTCCTGGAGCCAGGCGGTGCCCTCCGGACCGGTGACAGAGGCAGCCTACGAGGAGATCACCGGCCGCCTGATCGAGCAACTGTCCCAGGCGCTCAAGGACGGTTTAGACGCGCTCTACCTGGACCTTCACGGCGCCATGGTGACGAGCCATCTGGAGGACGGCGAAGGCGAGCTGCTGGCCCGGGCCCGAGCGCTGGTCGGGGACGACTTTCCGATCGTCGCCAGCCTGGATCTCCACGCAAACGTGACGCCCCGGATGGTCGAGTACAGCGACGCCCTGATCTCCTACCGGACCTACCCCCACGTGGATATGGCGGCGACCGGTGGCCGTGTGGCCCGCCACTTGGACAGATTGCTCGAGGCCGGCCCCGAATACGCGCTGGGCAACGTCATGGTCCAACTGCCGTTCCTGATTCCGATCGCCGCCGGCTGCACCTCGCACGAGCCGGCTCAAGGGCTCTACCGGCGCTTGGCCGAGCTGGAAGGCGGAGCGGTCGCCGCGCTTTCTTTCAACTGCGGCTTTCCCCTGGCCGACATCCACCACGCCGGTGCCACGGCGCTCGGCTGCGGCGCTGAGAAGGCGGCGGTGAAGGACGCGGTCATCGCCCTTGCGGAAGCGGCGTGCGATCAAGAGGGCGCGTTCAAGACCCCGGTCTGGCAGACCGAGGAAGCGGTCGCTCATGCGATTGCCCACGCCGGCCACCACGGTGGGCCTATCATCCTTGTGGACAGCCAAGACAATCCGGGCGGCGGCGCCGATTCCGACTCTGTCACGATTTTCGCCGAGCTGGTGCGTCAATCGGCCCGGGACGCCGCGGTGGCGATCGTCACCGACCGCGAAGCCGCGGCGGCCGCCCACGAGGCGGGCAGCGGCCGGAACGTCACACTGTCGCTCGGCGCCAAGTGCGGCTGGCCGGGCCAAGCGCCCTTCGAGAGCAGCTTTCACGTCGAGGCCTTGAGCGATGGCCGTTTCACTGCGACCGGGCCGTTCTACCGAGGGGCGCGAATCGATCTAGGGTCCATGGCCCTGCTCAGGGTTGGCGGCGTGCGCGTCGTGGTGGCGAGCCAGAAGATGCAAGCGGCCGACCAAGAGATCTTCCGTCATCTGGGGCTGGAGCCGGCCCTCCAGCGCATCCTCGTCCTAAAGTCGACCGCTCACTTCCGCGCCCATTTCCAGCCGATCGCCAAGGAGATCCTGATCGTCGAGGCGCCCGGCCCCAACGCGGTCGACCACAGCGGTTTGCCCTACGAGCGGCTGCGCCCGGGTTTGCGGGTTATGCCCGGCGGACCGGTCTATCAGGCAGCCGAGTGATCCCGGCCGGCCTGCCCAGCCGTGACCCGCGCGACCACCTGCTTTTCCCACGCCCCGTGGACCGTGCGTGGCAGAGCTTCGGCGTCGAACCATTGCGCCTCGTCACTGCCGCCCGGCGCGCCTGTGGCGCGAACGTCGTAGTTGAATACCAAGTGCCAGCCCCGCCGGCCGCGAAAGGACTCCACGTGGCTTAGCTCGGTCGAGTCGACCGCCAGCCCCTCGACCGCCGCCAGGACCGCCGCGGCGGTCTCGTCGGGGTGGGTGTAGGGCGCGACGTCCTTTCCGGGCAGCCACCACTTTTCGTTCTCTGGGTCGTAGCGCACAAACAGCACGCGGCCTTCGGGGTCGCGCACCACCAAGTTGGCGATGACCTGGGTATCGACCGTCTCTTCCGTCATGATTCCTCCCTCTCCAGCTCCGCGTCGAGCCAAGCGATCTCAGCGCTCAGCAGAGCCTTTTCCCGACGCGCCAAAAGGCCTGATGGCGCCGCCGGCGCCAGTTTCACGAGCTGAGCGCGCCTTGCCCCGAGGACCGCTTTGCGGGCCTCGAGGAAGTCTCGGATCTCGTCCGCTTCAAGCTCGTCCGCCGCGGCCAGGGCGGCGCACAGTGGTTCCTTGGCATTGGTCTGTCCTCGCCAGGCGCGCTCGATGCAGCGGCTCAGCTCGCTGCGCCCGGCTCGAGTGATCCGATAGGCGGTCGGCGTACCCTCTTGGGCAGTGGCAAAGCCTTGGCGCACCAGGCCGCGCAGCATGGAGTAGATCGAGGCGTCCTCGATCCGGAACCAAAAGGCCAGCCCCGGCGCGCTCAGAATCTTACGAATGCGGTAGCCATGGAGCGGCCCTTCGCTCAGAAGCCATAGGATCAGGAGTCGCGTGCTCAGCGCCATCGAGTAAAATACTAAAATTATAGTAATCAGATCGCAAGCCGATGGCGCTTTTGGTCGGACGTCATCTGCTAACGGGGTGTCTAGGGTTGGCCGGTCCGGCGCAGGCCTCTGACAAAGCCGGTCAGGCCCTTGGCGCCGAAGATCAGGATCAGGCCGAGACCCAAACCGAGCACTCCGGTGACCAGGCTGGCGCTGTTTTGCGGGTCGGCGAGGACGTCATAGCCGCCTTGAGCCTGGGCCATAAAGTGAAAGGTGCCAAGCCAGATCAGGTCGAGCGCCGCATCGGCTGCGAGGTAGAGGCCGATCGCGGCGAACACCAGGCTCTGCAGGGCATCTGGGATCTTCGGCGGCTCGTCCGACGAAGGCGCTACCAGGGAGTTGGCGACGCGGCCCGGCCAAATGATCAGCGCGAGGCCGACGACCAAGGGCAGGGCGACCGGCAGCACCACGGTGCCCAGAAAAGTCACGCCCGTGCGCAGCTCTGCGTAAGCGAAGTCGGCGAAGCGGTAGGGAAAGTCCGCCAAGGCGATGACCAGCAGCACCAGGCCCGCGGTCCGGGTGATCAGGGATGCCAGGGCGCGCACATCCATCGGGCGGCTCCTCGAGGGGACAGACCCGATCATAGACTATTTGACCGTCACTTCACAGCGCTGGGATTGGCGTGGCGGCTCCGGTGCCGCGGGCTTGGCGCGTGCCTTGGGCTTGATCAGGATCAGCACGTTGCCGCAGAGCACCAGGACGATACCGAGCGCTGACGAGGCGGACCACTGGAAGGCCTCGAACCAGGTCGAGATCGCGAGCGCCACGATCGGGAAGATCACCGCAACATAGGCCGCCCGGTCGGCGCCGATGCGCCCCACCAGGGTCAGATACGACCAGAAACCGATGACCGTGCCGCCGACTGCAAGATAGAGCAGGCTCAGCACATAGCGCGGTGCCGGGTCGAATGTGAAGGGGCTGCCCAAGGCCAGCGTCATAAGGGTGATGGAAAGGGCGCCATAGGCCATGCCGTAGGCGTTGGTCTGGATCACCGGCAGGGCGCGGCGGCGCTGGACCCAAGCCGAGGTCAGCATGCCGACCGACGCAAAGGCGGTGCCGATCAAAGCCAGCCCGATGCCCTTCAGCCCGTCGCTCTCGAGATCGAAGACCTCGAGCTCGGGCCAGAACACGAGCGCGATGCCGCTCATGCCAAGCGCGGCGCCGGCCACCATGGCCGGGCGGATACGCTCGCCGAAGATCAGGGCAGTGCCGATGATGTTCATCACCACCACGGTGGAGAACAGCACCGCGACCAGGCCGGTGGTCAGGTACTGGGTGCCCAGGTAGATGAAGAAGTAGTTGGTGCAAAAGAGGCAAAAGCCCTGAAAGGCCATGAAGGCATGGTCGCGGAGGGAGAAGCGCATTGGCTTGCGGGCGACGAGACAGAAGGCGAGCATGACACCCGCCGCTATCAGGAAGCGGTAAACCACCGAGACCTCGGCCGGGACCACGCCGAGCTGAAACTTGACGGCGATCCAGCTGGTGCCCCAGAGCAGCACGGTGAGCGCGTAGAGCGAGGGGTTCATGGGCCGCGAGCCTAGCGGCGGCCATGGATGGGAGCTACCCGGATATTGCGCAGGGCTGCTATGCGGGCGTGGTCACGACCAAGGCCGCTTGCGGTCGGGCGGATCGTCCACCTCGCCCTTGTTGTGGGCATGCCAACGGCCCCTCGGCATCAGCCGCAGTCCGCGGGGCAGGACATTGTCGCCCCACAGGGGAATCGTCTTGTGGCGGAAGGGAATGACCAGGGCCAAACCGACCGCGAAGCCGCCGATGTGGGCCCACCAGGCGACCGGGCTGGCGCCGGCGCCGAGCCCCAGGGCGGAGTAGATCTGGTAGCCGATCCAGAAGGCGAGCAGCAGATAGGCCGGCAGGTAGAAGGGGATGAAGAAGACCAAGGGCACCAGAATCCGGACCTTGGGGTAGAGCAGCAGAAAGGCGCCGAGCACGCCCGAGATCGCGCCGCTGGCGCCGATGATCGGCACGGTCGAGCTGGGGTCGGCCGCCAGGTGCACCAGCGCGGCGAGCGCGCCGCACAGCAGGTAGAAGACCAAAAAGCGCAGATGGCCCATGGCGTCCTCGACCTTGTCGCCGAACACCCAGAGGTAGGCCATGTTGAAGATCAGGTGATAGGCGTCGCCGTGCAGAAACTGATAGGTGATCAGGGTTGCCCAGTCGGGCACCAGGGCCAAGGCGGGGACGAGCTGCGCCTCGCCGACCAGCACCGCAGGGATCGCGCCCAGGCCCAGCACCCAGCGCTGGCTGGTCTCCGGGCCGACTTCGACCTGCAGCGCGAAGATCGTGGCGCATAGCGCGATCAGCCCCCAGGTCACCCAGGGCTGCTCGATCAGGATACGGGGCCGGTCGCTGTGCAGCGGGATCACCGGCGCTGCTCCTTCTTCGCGCCTAGGCCGCGATCTCGCAGACCACCGGCGTGTGGTCCGAGGCCTTGGGCTCGGCGCGGGGCGCCTTGTCTATGGTGCAGGCGGCCAGACGGTCGGCGGCCTGGGGCGAGAGCAGCCAGTGGTCGATCCGCAAGCCGTTATCGGACTCGAAAGCGCGGCCCGTGTAGTCCCAGAAGCTGTAGACGTGGGGCCGATCGTCGAGCGCCCGCCAAGCTTCGGTCAGGCCCAGGTAGAGCAGACGCCGAAAGGCGGCCCGGCTCTCCGGCTTGCAGAGCGCATCGTCCTTCCAGCCCTCCGGGTCGTAAACGTCCTGGTTGGTGGGGCAGACGTTGTAATCGCCGCCCAACAGTACCGCCTGGTCGCTCGCCAAGAGGTCCTTGGCATGGGCCTCCAAGCGGGTCATCCAGCGCAGCTTGTAGGCGTACTTCTCGGTGGTCGCGGGATTGCCGTTGGGCAGATAGAGCGAGGCGACCCGTAGGCCGAAGGTGGTGCCCTCGACATATCGGGCCTGTTCGTCCTCAGGCTCGCCGGGCAGGCGCTCGATCACGTCTGCGATCGGCTCCTTGGAGATCAGCGCGACCCCATTGTAGCTTTTTTGGCCGACCACTCGGCAGTGGTAGCCCCGGGTCTCGAACTCGAGCGCCGGGAAGTTCTCGGCCAGACACTTGGTCTCCTGGAGCAGCAGCACGTCGGGCGCAACCCCGTCGACCCAGGCCAGCACGTTGGGCAGCCGGGCCTTGATCGAGTTCACGTTCCAGGTCGCCAGCTTAACCATGGATGACTGGCCTTAAGGATCAGATCGAGAAGGAGGAGCCGCAGCCACAGGAGGAGGTCGCCTGAGGATTGGAGATCTGGAAGGAGGCGCCGATCAAATCCTCCACGAAGTCCAATTGGGAGCCGGACAAAAGCTCGAGCGAGACCTCGTCGATCACAACCTGGATGCCATGCTGCTCGAAGGTTACGTCATCGCCATTGATCGCGTGATCGAAGGTGAAACCGTACTGAAAGCCCGAGCAGCCGCCGCCCGAGACCGAGACGCGCAGCTTGATACCATCCTGCGCCTCCTGCTCGACCAAAAAGGCGATGCGCTTGGCGGCGTTCTCGGTGATGCCGAAGGCCGGCTGGGTGGTGTCGCTCATTGGCATGGCTCCAAAGGAAATCCTCCGGATTATACACGATCCGGGCCTCTCAATGTAGGGCGCCGCGGCGCGAAATCAAAGGGGGTGATCGCGCGGCCGGCAATCTACGATCTGTAGAGGATTAGGAATTTGTACAGGCTAAATAGGGGCTTGATCCCTTTGCGGCGAGGTACACCCCTCCCCACTTACTTGCTGTTGGAACGACCCCATGCAAAGGGGCTATGTCGGAGAATTTGTGTATTTTGGTGCATAGTTTTGTTGAGTGATGAGAGACACCATGATCCATGGTGTAGCCGTTTTCAGGTTACATCTTGATCCATGATGTGGCCAAATTTGATCAACGATGGGACTATTCACCCACAAAAAATCACCGTCCCGGACAGTTGGATGTGGGTTGCAGTCCTAGTGACCTACCCGTCGAATAGCCGCCCGAGACGGATCTCGAAGCCCCGAAAGACGTTAGCGTCATGTGTCATCCTGTCGCCGAATCTAGCTCACGCGCCCGCGCCTAGAGCACTTCTTGGTTGCCGACTCACTCGCTCACGCCGTTGGCCGGGTAACCCTCGGGCACCCGCCAAAAGTTAAGGCCGATGTGCTCGAGCGGCCGGCCCGGGTCACCAGGCTTGAGGCCGTAGCGAACCTTGAGCACCAAGTCGGAGCTGACCGCTGGGTTGTCGCGGAAATAGCTGTGACCATAGCCGGTCGACTCTCCAGTGAAATTGACCACCGTGACCCGGGACGAATGGGCCTTCATGCGGTTGATCTCCTCGTCGGTCAGCCGATCGATGGAGAGCGTACCCAGGCGTCCGCGCGGGCTGGCGAAGAGCAGCTCGGCAATGCCGATCGCCTCGTCATCGGGCGAGGAGTATAGGGTCGCCTGGTCGACCGCCAGCGCCAGGCGCTCGGCGCCGACCCGCTGGCTGATCACCTGCAGGTCCAGATCCGGGGCGGCAAGGATGAAGTTCTTGATCTTGAAGTGCTCGCGCGGGTCGAGCCCGGCGCCGCGCGCCCAGATCACCAGCTCGCGAAAGGCCGAGACCGCGACATCGGTGCCCCGGCTGTGGGCGATCAGATGGATGTTCTCGATGCCGGGTTGCTCGGCGATCCATCGGATCAGCTGCTTCAGGTGATAGACCGTGAACTCGCTGGACTCTCGGTCGTAAGTGTAGCCGAAGACGCCCGGATAACCGGCCGGCCAGGTGTAGACGATGGGTAGCCCCTCGCGGCCGAAGAAATGCCACAGCTCGCCCAAGGCGAAGGCGGCGTCTTCGAAGGTGTTGTGATAGCCGTGCACGTAGATGTAAGCGTCCTTGCGCGGTGTCAGCGCCAGGCGCCGGTCGATTTCGGTCTGCAGCAGATCGACTTTCTCCGTGAGTTCCGCGATGACTTCGGGATCCTCGACCACTTCGCCATCGACCACTTTGTAGGGAATCGGCGTCGGCGGCAGACGCGCGAACTCATCGATCGAGACCAGGTCCAGCTCGAACTCGCCGAATCGGCTGTGGGTACGGCTCGCCTCAACCAGCTCTTCCCAGGTCGCTTCCCCGCCAAGGTTGACCACGGTGGTGCCAACCGCGACCGAGTTGGAGCGGCGAAAGCCATAGTAAAGATTGCCGTTCTCGTCGGTCTCCGGCGCCCGGTCGGTAACGTAAATCAGTTCGACCAGGGGGCTGGTGTATTCCTCGGGCAGGTCGACGAAGAGCGCAGTCTCCTGGTCGGTGTAGAGGTTCGGCGTCGGCATCAGGGGCCGGGACTCGGCGCAGCCCGCGAGCACCAAGGCCGAGGCAAGAACGACACCGTGGATCCGGGGAGACATCATGGGGGCCCTTTCAAGAAAGCTTGTTTTACTTCAATTATCCCAGTGTTCCGCAGTTGGGCGAGAAGTCAAGCGTGCAAAACCCGGCCAGGTCGACTTGCGACAGGCCTTGGGCTAGCCTTCTCGAGGAAAGCGTCATGAACACTCGGCCGCAGCACGGCGACGCGCCCCTGAGCGTCACCCATGATCCGGGCAAGCGGGAGATGCTCGTCCTCGCCGCCTGCGCGCTGATCTCGCTCGCCGTGGCGGCAATCTTCACCTATCGGCTGGTCGCCGTGGAACGAGGGCCGTACGACGATCCCAGCGGCGAGATCGGTCTGCTGATCGCGTCTTGCATCGGCGTGCTGGTCCTGGGCGGATGGGCCCTGCTGGTCGGCCTGCGGCGCAACAAGACGAAGCGCGTGTACCGGGTCGAGGGGGGCGAGGTGGTCTGCGCCGATGGCAAGGGCCCGTTGTGGCGCGAAGCGATCACCGCTTACCGCGCCGCGCGCTGGCACGAGGAGGAACGCTCCTACGCCACCAAGTCCGGCCGCCGCTACTATACCGTTCAGGTGCTGACCCTCGACCACGAACAGCCCGAGCGGTGCTTCGAGATCCTTGCTCACCAGGAGACAGGTCAGATTGAGGCCGCCTGCGCGCGCTGGTCGAAGGGGCTCGGCCTGCCCGTGGTGCGCGCGGAGGCGGGGCAGGAAGTGGAACGCAGCGCGGAGGAGATTGCCAAGCCGCTTGCCGAGCTGGCTGCCGAGGGGCGCCTTGGGTCACGCTTCGACGAGAGCGCGCCGCTGCCGGCCGGCGTTGCCTGGGGCCGGGAGGGCGATGGCGTTTGGGTTCGCCTGCGCCCGACCCGCTACTTGTCTTTCGTGCTGGCGCCGATCTTCATCCTTTTGGGGCTCGGACTGGCTTTCGCCTCCTGGCAAGAGTTTGGCGAGGCCGGCGAGATCCCATTGTTTTTCGTCCAGATCGGTGTGGCATTGATCTTGGCGACCCTGGCATTCCGCCAAGAGGTAAAGGTGAGCGCGATGGCGGTGGACGCGGAGTACCGGCTCCTCGGCTGGACCTTTCTGCGACGGCGGCTGGCGCCCGACGCGATTGTGCGCATCCGGCGTACTAGGTGGCCTATGTGCGATGGCCTTTACCTCGAGGGACAGGGCGCCAAGATCACCCTGGGCCTTCTGGACCGAGAGCCTGCCCAGTGGCTCGAAGGCTTTCTGCAAAGCGCAATCCTCAAGCAGGCGGCCCGGTCATAAGTCATTGCCCCGACGCGGGGGCCTTGCGTAGTCTCCGGCCACCATGAGCGCGCCCTTCGCCTGCCGGCCCGAGGAGACCCGGGGCCGGCTTCACCCAGAGCCCGACAGCCCGACCCGCAGCGCCTTTCAGCGCGACCGGGACCGGATCATCCATTCCACCGCGTTCCGGCGCTTGAAGTACAAGACTCAAGTCTTCGTCTACCATGAGGGTGATCACTACAGGACCCGCCTGACCCACTCCCTGGAAGTCGCCCAGATCGCCCGCTCCATCGCCCGCCAGCTGGGTCTGAACGAGGATTTGGCCGAGGCCCTGGCGTTGGCCCACGATCTCGGCCACACGCCCTTCGGGCACGCCGGCGAGGAGGCGCTCAATCAGGTCATGGCCGACTACGGCGGCTTCGATCACAACGAGCAGACCTTTCGCATCCTGACCCGGCTGGAGCAGCGCTATGCCGAGTTCGACGGGCTCAACCTGACTTGGGAGTCCCTGGAAGGCACGGTCAAGCACAACGGGCCGCTTTCCGCGCCGCCCGGATGCACGGTGGCGGAGTACGGCCGGGAGATCGATCTGGAGCTGGCGAGCTATCCGGGCGCCGAGGCCCAGGTTGCCGCCTTGGCCGATGACATCGCCTATTCCAACCACGACATCGACGACGGCCTGCGCGCCGGGCTCTTCAACCTGGCTGACTTGGCGCCCCTGCCGCTGGTCGGGCCCCTGGTCGAGGATGTGAGGGGGCGCTACCCGGAGATCGAGCAAGGCCGCTTGGTGCACGAGACGATCCGCCGTCTGATCACCTCCATGGTCACCGACCTCTTGGCCGAGACCCGTGCGCGCATCGAGCGTCTCGATCCGGCCAGCGCCCAAGACGTACGGGCCCTGGGCCAGCCGCTGGTTGCCTTTTCCGAGGCGATGCGCCACAACGACCGCGCGCTCAAGCGGTTTCTGTTCGAGCGGATGTATCGCCACTATCGGGTCAATCGGATGACCAGCAAGGTGCGGCGCGTGGTGCAGGAGCTCTTCGCCCAGTACCTGGCCGATCCGAGCTGCCTGCCCGATGAGTGGCGGGCCTCCGCCGACGGCGCCGGGGAGCGCCAGCGCGCGCGCCTGGTGGCCGACTACATCGCCGGCATGACCGATCGCTACGCGCTCGAGGAACATCGCCGACTCTTCGACCCATACAGCAAGATTTAGATGAACGTTTTCAAAGAATTCTTGGCCATCGTTCAAGCAGAACTGGAAGCGATGGCAGCGGCCGGCGAGCTCCCCGAGAGGCTTGACCTCTCGCGCGTTTCGGTAGAACCGCCACGCGAGGCGGCCCACGGCGACCTGGCGACCAACGCCGCCATGGTGCTGGCCAAGCAAGCAGGCAAGAAACCGCGTGACATCGCCGAGGCCTTGGCCGCCCGCCTGCGGGCGCGCGACGGCGTTGAGGCGGCCGAGGTCGCCGGGCCCGGCTTCCTCAACCTGCGTCTTTCGCCCGATCTGTGGCACGCCAACCTGGCGGCGATCCTGCGCGCCGGCAAGGACTACGGCCGCTCGGCGCTGGGCGCCGGCAAGCGGGTCAACGTGGAGTACGTCTCGGCCAACCCGACCGGGCCGCTCACGGTCGGTCACGCCCGGGGCGCCGTGTTCGGCGACGCGCTGGCTGGCCTCTTGGAGAAGACCGGCTACGAGGTCACCCGGGAGTACTACATCAACGACGCCGGCGGCCAGGTCGACACGCTCGCCCGCTCGGCCTATTTGCGCTACCGGGAGGCGCTGGGCGAGGACATCGGCGAGATCCCTTCGGGGCTCTATCCGGGCGACTATCTAAAGGACGTGGGCCGGGACCTGGCGGCGCGCGACGGCGAAAAGTGGCTGGAGCAGCCAGAGGCCACTTGGCTGCCCGAGATCCGCCGCTTCACGATCGATGCCATGATGGACCGGGTGCGCACCGATTTGGCGGCGCTTGGCATCCATCAAGAGGTCTTCTCCTCGGAGCGTGCCCTGGTCGAGGCCGGCGGCGTCGAGGCGGTGCTCGAGGTGCTGGAGGCCCGCGGCCTGATCTATACCGGCGTGCTCGAGCCGCCCAAGGGCAAGAAGCCGGAGGACTGGGAGCCCCGGCCGCAGACCCTCTTCAAGGCGACCGACTTTGGCGACGACGTGGACCGGCCGATCAAGAAGTCCGACGGCAGCTGGACCTATTTCGCCTCTGACATGGCCTATCACTTGGACAAATTCCGGCGCGGCGGCGAGAGCCTGATCGACGTCTGGGGCGCCGACCACAGCGGTTATGTCAAGCGCATGAAGGCGGCCGTTCAGGCGCTGACCGAGGGCCAAGCGACGCTCGACGTGCGGATCTGCCAGATGGTCAAGCTCATGCGCCAGGGCGAGCCGGTCAAGATGTCCAAGCGCTCGGGCGACTTCGTCACCCTGCGCGAGGTGATCGACGAGGTCGGGCGCGATGTGGTGCGCTTCATCATGCTGACCCGCAAGAACGACGCGCCGTTGGAGTTCGACCTGGAGAGGGAGGTCGAGATGACCCGGGACAACCCGGTGTTCTACGTCCAGTTCGCCCACGCCCGAGCCCGTTCCGTGATGCGTAAGGCGGCCGAGGAGATGCCAGACCTGCCACAAGATCCTGTGGCTCTGGGCGAGGGACCCCTCAATCTCTTGACCGACTCGGACGAGCTTGGTCTGATTAAGGTGCTGGCTGGCTGGCCGCGACTGCTCGAAGGGGCGGCCGAGGCTTACGAGCCGCACCGGATCGCATTTTACCTGACCGATGTGGCCGCTGCCTTTCACGGCCTATGGACCAGGGGCAATGAGGATGCCGTGTTGCGGTTTTTGCTGCCCGACCAGCCCGAGTTGACACGGGCCCGCTTGGCCCTCGTGCAGGGAGTTGCCGGTACCATTGCCTCCGGACTTGAGGTCTTCGGCGTCGAGCCGGTCGAGGAGATGAGATGACAGCCGCGCGCGAGCGATCAGACGAGCCGACCCTAGAGCCCGCCGAGCCGGATGATGACGGCTCGGATCTCGAGACCTTGCGGCCAAGCCGTGGGCGCTCGCGCAACTCCGTGCTGGACACCCAGCGCAGGGTCGCCGAGGCGGCGCGCGAGATCGACGTCTCCCTGAAGCGCACCAATTGGGTCTGGCCGGCGGCTGCCGCGCTGATCCTGCTGGTGGTCGCCGGCGCGGTCTTCCTCTACGCCTACCGCTGGGGCGTCGGCACGGTGAGCGACGGCGATCTGCCCCTAGTTCAGGCCTCGAGCGAGCCGATCAAGACCAAGCCCGAGAGCCCGGGCGGGCTCGAGGTGCCCCATCAGGATGTCATGGTGCTGAACCCGGACGAGAGCGCCACCGTCGAGCGCCTGCTGCCGCCGCCGGAGATCCCACAGCCGCCGCCGATCGTGCCGGTGCCCGGTGCGAGCGACAGCGCGGCAAACGTGGCCGGCGCCCTGCCGCCGGCCTTAAATGAACCGGCCGAGGTGCCGCTCGAAGCCGCGCCCACGCTTCCCGAAACGAGCATCCCAGCGGCACCCGAGGCCAAGCTGCCGGAGGCGCCGACCGCGCCGAGCGGCGCGGAGAGCGGAAGTGGCGCTTCCTCTGACGTCACCGCGGCCACCCCGCCGACCCCCAAACCGGCCATGACCAGCGAGCCAGGCGCCAGCCAGCTTGCCGCGATCCCCGAGCCCAAATCGGGCGATCACCTTTTGCAGCTCGGTGCCTTCACCGAGCGCAAAGCGAGCCAAGCCGCTTGGAGCCGCCTGCAGAAGAAGTATCCCGACCTGCTCGGCACCATGGGCTCGACGGTCCAGGAAGCCGACGTCGGCGGCAAGACCTACTACCGGCTTCAGGCAGGACCCTTTCCGAACCGGGCGACCGCCCTGGATCTCTGTGCCCAGCTCAAGGCCAGGAAACAGGACTGCCTGGTGGTCAAGCGCTAGGCACCGGGCTTGACCCCGAAAGCCGTCATCTTTGGCTGCGCGGGACCGGCGCTTTCCGCATGGGAAGCGGACTTCTTCGCCGCCAGCGACCCGCTCGGCTTCATTCTCTTCGCCCGCAACTGCGAGGCACCGGAGCAGATCCGTGCCTTGACGGCCGCGCTACGCGCCACGGTCGGCCGCAATGCGCCGATTCTGATCGATCAGGAAGGCGGCCGTGTGCAGCGCTTGAAGCCGCCCCACTGGCGCGCCGCACCGGCGCCCCGCCGCTTTGGCGAGGTCGCGGAGCGCGATCCGTCGCGGGCCCGGGACGCAGCACACCTCAACGCCCGCCTTTTGGCGGCCGAGCTGCTGGCGATCGGCGTCACTGTCGACTGCTTGCCGCTGCTGGACCTGCGTTTCGCCGAGGCGCACGAGGTGATCGGCGACCGGGCTTTCGCCGGCGAGCCGGGGCCGGTTGCCGAGCTCGGCCGGGCCTGCTGCGAGGGTCTCTTGGCGGGCGGCGTGTTGCCGGTGATCAAGCATATTCCCGGCCATGGCCGTGCCTTGGTCGACAGCCACCACACCCTGCCGCGGGTCGCAACCGAGCGCGCCGAGCTGGAGCGCAGCGACTTCGCGAGCTTCCGGGACCTGGCGGACATGCCGCTCGCAATGACCGGGCACGTGGTCTACGAGTCGATCGATCCGGACGAGCCGGCGACCACTTCGGCCAAGGTGATCGACGAGGTGATCCGCGGCTGGATGGGCTTCGACGGCCTGCTCATGAGCGACGATCTCTCCATGGCGGCCCTGGCCGGCGATCTGGGCGAACGGGCCGCGCGCAGCCTGGCGGCGGGCTGCGACGTGGCGCTCCATTGCAACGGCGATGCCGAGGAGATGGACGCGGTCGCCCGGGCAGTTGGACCCCTGAGCACGGCCGCCGTCCGGCGCTGGCAATCCGCCGAGGCGCGGCTCGTGGCGCCCACGGCGATCGACCCGGCGGAGGCGAGCGATCGCCTAGACGCACTGCTTGGGCTAGGCTAGCGGCCATGGGCGCCGAGACCCAGGACATGATCTACACCGCCTCGACCTGGATCCTGCCGGTTCTGCTGGCGATCACATTGCACGAGGCGGCCCACGGCTTCGTCGCCTGGCGCTTGGGCGACGACACCGCCTATCGGGCGGGCCGGGTCACCTTCAATCCCTTGCGCCACGTCGACACCATGGGGACGGTGGTGCTGCCGGCCATGTTGCTTCTGCTGCGCGCGCCCTTCCTGTTCGGCTGGGCCAAACCGGTGCCGGTCAACTTCGGCCGGCTCGGCCGGCCGCGCCGGGACATGGTGTTGGTGGCCGCCGCCGGGCCCGCCGCCAACATTTTGATCGCGACCCTGTCGGCGCTTCTTTTCCACGTCTTGGTGATGGTGCCGGAGACCGCGGCCCTGTGGCTCGCCCACAACTTCTACAATGCCATACTGATCAATCTAGTGCTGGCGATCTTCAACATGCTGCCCCTGCCGCCCTTGGACGGCGGGCGGGTCGCGGTCGGCCTGCTGCCACGTGCGCTCGCCCTGCCGCTTGCCCGACTCGAGCGCTATGGGTTTCTCATACTAATTGGGATCGTTTTCGTCCTGCCGATGCTGAGCCGTCAGGTCGGGCTCGATCTCAACCTCTTCGACTGGTTGGTGTGGCAGCCGATCGAAGCGGTCCTGCCGGTCTTCCTGTGGCTGGCCGGCCTGCCCAGCGGAGGCTAAGCGTGGACGAGACGACCCCCTTCGAAGACGAGCCCGCCGGGCCCCTGGCCGAGGACTTTGTGCTCGACCTGGAAGGCTACGAGGGCCCGATCGACGCCCTGCTGCAGTTGGCCCGGGATCAAAAGGTCGATCTGACCAAGATCTCGATTCTGACGCTGGCCGACCAATACCTAGAATTCGTCCGCCAGGCCCGGCGCCTGCGTCTGGAGTTGGCCGCCGACTACCTGGTGATGGCCGCCTGGCTCGCCTATCTGAAATCCCGCCTGCTGCTGCCCGAGCCGGAAGGCGAGGAGGAGCCGAGCGGCGCCGAGCTGGCCGCCGCCCTGCGCCTGCAGCTGCAGCGCCTTGAAGCCATTCAGAAACTCGGCCAAGACCTTATGGCGCGTCCGCGCTTGGGCCAGGAGGTCTTTGGCCGGGGCGCGCCGGAGCCGCTCAAGGTGGTCACCTCGACGGTGTTCCAAGTCAGCCTCTACGACCTGCTCAAGGCCTACGGCACAAATCAGGCCAAGGAGCGGGCGACCAACCTGAGGATCGAGTCGAGCGACCTCTACTCGGTTGAACGGGCGCTCGGCCGATTGACCCGGCTTATCGGCGCTGTGCCGGGCTGGCACACGCTCGCCAGCTTCCTGCCGGCCGATCTGCGCGGCGGCGTGGTGTGGCGCTCGGCGGTCGCCTCGACCTTTGCCGCCAGCCTGGAGATGTGCCGGGAAGGCAAACTGAAGATCCGCCAGGAGTCCCCCTTCGGGCCGATTTATTTCAGCGGCCGGGAGCAAGGAGATTAAGTCATGAGCGATGAATTTGACCATCTGCGCCTGCTGGAAGCGATTCTCTTCGCCAGCGCCGAGCCGCTTGGCTCGGCCCAGCTCGGGCGCTTCCTGCCCGAGGGCGCGGACCTGGCGGCCCTCATGGAGGAGCTTTCCGGGCTCTACGCCAATCGTGGGGTCATTCTCACCAAGATCGGCGACAAGTGGGCCTTTCGCACGGCGGCCGATTTGGCCGGGCGTCTGCAGATCGAGAAACAGGTCGAGCGCAAGCTCTCCAAGCCGGCTGTCGATACGCTCGCGATCATCGCCTACCACCAGCCGATCACCCGGGGCGAGATCGAGGAGATCCGTGGCGTTTCGCTCTCCAAGGGCACGCTCGACACCCTTCTGGAGGTCGGCTGGATCCGGCCCCGGGGGCGTCGGCGCACGCCCGGCCGTCCGGTCACTTGGGGCACCAGCGAAGCCTTTCTGGATCATTTCGGGCTGGACAGCCTGGACGCTCTACCGGGCCAGGCCGAGCTCAAGGCCGCCGGCCTCTTGGACAAGCGCCCGGCCGCCACGGTACTGCGGGTGCGCGGCCTGCTGCTCAAAGACGAGGAGCAAGAGGGGCAAGAAGAGGCCGAGGATCGCCTGGAGGAAAGCCAGGACGCGGACGATCTGCCGCTCGAGCCCTGGGACCTGCTGGCCGCTGAATTCGGCGAGGACGAGGAGGCTGAACCGACGGCGTCCAAACATTGAAACGATTTATAAATAGATAGTTGTCGCCTATTTATAAGAATTTACATTAGGTTTGCTGCAGACCTCTGTGCGATTTTGCAATTGTCATGGCGGCTGTTCGCCTGTTTAAGCAGGGGTCGCCATTCACCTGAGCGCACGCCATGTCCGCCTTGTCGTTCGACCATGTCAGCCATGCCTTCGGCCAACTTTTGGCGGTCGATGAGCTATCGCTTTCGGTCGAGCCGGGTGAGCTGGTTTGCCTGCTCGGTCCTTCGGGCTGCGGCAAGACCACGGTGCTGCGGATCGCCGCCGGTCTGGAGCGTCTTCAACAGGGCCGGGTCAGCCTGGACGGGAAGGTGGTGGCCGACGACAGGACCGCGGCACCGACGGAGGATCGGGGCATCGGCCTGGTGTTTCAGGACTATGCGCTCTTTCCCCATCTTTCGGTCGCCGAGAACGTCGCCTTCGGTCTCAGACGTCTTCCCGCCGAGGCCAGGCGCGCCCGGGTGAGGGAAGTGCTCGAGGAGGTCGGCATGGCCCAGGCGTCGGATAGCTTTCCCCACACGCTGTCTGGCGGCCAGCAGCAGCGGGTCGCGCTGGCCCGGGCGCTGGCGCCAAAACCACGGGTGATGCTGCTGGACGAGCCTTTCTCGGGCCTGGATTCCCGCCTGCGCAACCAAATCCGCGACCAAACGCTCCACGTGCTCAAGGAAAGCGGGGCGGCCACCTTGATGGTCACGCACGATCCCGAGGAGGCCATGTTCATGGCCGACCGGGTCGCATTGATGCGCGCCGGGCGTTTGATCCAGGTGGGCCGCCCGACCGAGCTCTACTTCGCGCCGGCCGATGCCTTTGTCGCCAGCTTCTTTGGCGAGATCAACCTGCTGAAGGGCACCATCGAGCACGGCCGCGTCGCGACCCCTTTCGGCGACTTGGCGGCCCACGGCCTGGCAGATGGTACGGCCGTGGAGATTTTGATCCGCCCGGAGGCCCTGCGTTTGACGGCCATGACGCCTGCCATGGCGGCCGGCGCGGGCAAAGCGGCCCGGGTCATGGCATCGCGCATGCTGGGCCGTAGCTCGCTGGTGCATCTGAGCGTCGACAATGGCAACGGCCAGGATCTGCATCTGCACGCCCGGATTCCGGGGCGCTACCTGCCCAAGGAGGACGAGCTGCTGGCGGTCGACCTGGACCCGAGCCAAGCTTTTGTGTTTCCTACGGTTTGAGGCGATGAGCGCGCTTGAGGAGGCGGTCCGCCGGGAGATCGAAGAGGTTCACCGCTTCTTCGTCGAGTGGTTCAACGGCACGGCGCGGCGGTCCGATTTCGATAGCCGCTTCGCTGATCGCTTGGACCCGGAGATGGTCTTCGTCTCGCCGGACGGCAACCGGCCGGACCGGACCGCGCTGTTGGCCGGCATTCGCCAGGCCCACGGCGCCAACCCGGGCTTTCGTATCGCCATTCGCGACGTCAAGCTGCTGCGAGACCTGGGCGAGGCCCTGCTGGTCTCCTACACGGAATGGCAAAGGGGCGCGCGCAGCTCGGCCAGAGGCGAAAATGCCCGATTCACCACCCTGGTCATCACCAAGCCGCCGTTCCGCTGGCTCCACGTCCACGAAACCTGGCTGCCCGAGGCGGGGAGAGCCGCAGGATCCTTCGATTTTTGACCGGCCAAGGCCTGGTCCGAAGCCACCCAAGAGGCCCCCGCGCCATAACCTTTCCTTTCTGTTATAATGGGATCAAAGCGTTGCGGGGCCGGAGGCATTTTGCCATAGTCCGGCCCTTTGGAGCAGGAGGTTCCTGCACGTGAAGGGAGATCCCAGTAATGGGTACGTTTAGCATATGGCATTGGTTGATCGTGCTGGTTGTCGTCCTGGTCCTGTTCGGCGGCGGCGGCAAGCTGTCCAAGCTGATGGGCGACATGGGCAAGGGCGTCACCTCCTTCAAGAAAGGCCTGAAGGACGGCGGCGAGGCCGACAAGGATAAGGTCGAAGCCAAGGAGGAAGAGCCCAAGGCGATCGATCCTCAGCCGGCCGCCTCGACCCAGGCCGAGCCGGAGGTCGTCACGGCCGAGCCGGTCGAAGATCAGCCGGAGAAGGAAAAGGACAAGACCGCGGCCAGCGGCTGAAAACCGCTCGCTCAGCGTCTTGACCATGGTCTCGTGCCAATCTCGGGTGACGCCACGCCATGTTTGACATCGGCGGCTTGGAAATGGCGCTCATCCTCCTGGTGGCCCTGCTCGTCGTCGGCCCCAAGGAGCTGCCGCGCCTTCTAAAGACTGTGGGCCACTGGGTCCGCAAGGCGCGCGGGCTCGCCCGGGAGTTCCAATCAGGCCTCGACGACATCGTGCGCGAGGCCGAGCTGGACGAGGCCAAGAAGATGATCGAGGGCACCTCCAAGCACTCGATCGAGAAATCGATCGGCGACGCCATCGACCCGACCGGCGAGATGGACAAGGAGGTCAAGGAAATGACCGGGGCGGCGCGTGAGCTGACCAGCGGCAAGCTCGACTCGGAGCCCGACGCGGCCGCAAGTCCCAAGCCGGCGCCGGAGCCGGAGACCGAGGCGACCGTGGTCAAACACCCGAAAGCGGCCAGCGAACTAGAGAGCGCCGAGGCGCCGGCGGCGGCCGAGGACGAGGCCCAGAAACGCGCATGACGGCCAGGGATAAATGGTAGCGATGGCGGAAGACGACGGCTCCGGCGGCAAGATGCCGCTGCTCGAGCACCTGGTCGAGCTGCGTGCGCGCTTGCTGAAGTGCGTGGTCGCGCTGATCGTCGCGTTCCTGTTCTGCTTTTACTTCGCCCAGGACATCTTCGAGTTCTTGGCCGAGCCTTTGCTGCGGATCATGGAGAAGCGCGGGGTCGAGCCGATGATGATCATCACGGCGCTGACCGAGGGCTTCTTCACCTACGTCAAGGTTGCCTTCTTCGCGGCCGCCTTCGTCACCTGCCCGGTCTTCCTCACTCAGTTCTGGCTGTTCGTCGCGCCCGGGCTCTACCGCCACGAGAAGAAGGCCATGCTGCCCTTCCTGCTGGCCACGCCCTTCCTGTTCTTTATCGGCGGCGCCCTGGTCTATTACATCATTTTCCCGACCGCGGCCGATTTCCTGCTGTCGGTGGTCGACATCGGCACGCCGCAGATCGAAGGCGGGCTGGAGATCGAGCTGCAGGCCAAGATCAGCGAGTATCTCTCGCTGATGATGAAGCTGATTTTCGCCTTCGGGCTCTGCTTCCAGCTGCCGGTCGTCATGACGCTTCTGGCACGTACGGGGCTGGCGACCTCAAAGGGCATGGCCGAGAAGCGCAAGTATGCGATCGTCGGCGTCTTCGTGGTGGCGGCGATCTTCACGCCGCCCGATCCGATCAGCCAGCTTATGCTCGCGGTGCCGATCATCATCCTCTACGAAATCTCGATCTACATGGCCAAGATGGTCGAGAAGAAGCGCGCCGCCGAAGCGGGCGATGACGAGGATGAGGAGGCGGAGAGCTGACCGCCGCTAGCCGGCCAGGGACTTGGTCATCCTGATCTTGTTTGCCTCCCGACTGGTCCGCCGCCAGCCATTGCGTTCGTAGAGCGCGATGGTCTCGGCCATCTCGACATGGGTGGTCAGGCGCAGCTCCGGGTAACCCCGCCCGGCTGCCTCACCCTCGGCCAAGCGCAACAGGCGGCGGCCCAGCCCTTGGCCTCTGGCGTCGGGGTGCACGGCAACGTTGGCGAGCCCCATGTAGCCGTCGCCCTCGATCAGGACCAGGGCGCCAAGGGTCCGGCCGTCGGCTTCGGCCAACCACACCAAGTGCTCGGCGATTTCCGCGTCGAGGCCCTCGCTCATCGACGGCAGCCCCGCAAGGCGCCCAGCGTAGTCAGCATAGGCCGCCTCCAAGCATTGGCCGAAGGCTTTGGCATCGCGCGGCTCGGCGCGGCGAAGTGTCCAGTCTGTCATGATCGAACGTCCATCCACGATGACGCACGGCGGTTTACTCCCACGACCCTATGCCTCGCTCTCGAGAGAAGGCAAGGCAACGGCAAATGTGGACAAGCGCGCCGGGCACGCCTTATAAGGGCGGCCCGGTGTTTCCTCGCCCCAATTGCCCGAGTCGCGCCGTCATGTTCGATCTCAAATGGATTCGAGACTGCCCCGATGATTTCGATGCCGGTCTCGCGCGGCGCGGCCTGGAGCCGCGCGCCAAGGAGGTGCTGGCGCTCGACCAGACCCGGCGCGAGACTCAGACCGCCTTGCAGGATCTGCAGGCCCGGCGCAACGAGGCCTCTAAGTCGATCGGCGCGGCGAAGAAACAGGGTGGCGACGCCGAAGCGCTGGTCGCCGAGGTTGCCCGAATAAAAGAGCAGATCGGCGTGGTCGAGGCGCGCGACCGGGCGCTTGGCCAGGAGCTGGAGACCCTTCTGGCGGGTATCCCCAATATGCCCGCCGCCGACGTGCCCGACGGGCGGGACGAGAGCGCCAACCGGGTCGAGCGCGAGGTCGGTACCCCGCCCACCTTCGACGTCGCCCCCAAGCAGCACTTCGAGCTGGGCGAGGCGCTCGGCATGATGGACTTCGCGACCGCCGCCAAGCTGTCGGGCGCGCGCTTCGTGATCATGCAAGGCCAGCTCGCCCGCCTGCACCGGGCGCTGGCCCAGTTTATGCTCGACCGCCACACCCTGGAAAACGGCTACACCGAGGTCAACCCGCCAATCCTGGTGCGCGACCACGTGCTTTTCGGCACCGGCCAGCTGCCCAAGTTCGCCGAGGATCAGTTCCATACCGACGACGACTTCTGGCTGATCCCAACCGCGGAGGTGCCGCTCACCAACCTGGTGGCCGACCGCATCTTGGAAGAGTCTGAGCTGCCGATCCGGGTGACCGCCCATACGCCCTGTTTCCGCTCCGAGGCCGGCTCGGCCGGCAAGGACACCCGGGGCATGCTGCGCCAGCATCAGTTCGAGAAGGTCGAGCTGGTCTCGATCGCCCATCCCGACCACTCCGGTGACGAGCACGAGCGCATGACCGCTTGCGCCGAGGGCATTCTGAAGGACCTCGGCCTGGCATTCCGCACGGTGACGCTCTCAACGGGTGACATGGGTTTCGGGGCCCAGAAGACCTACGATATCGAGGTCTGGTTGCCCGGCCAGGACACCTACCGGGAGATCTCCAGCTGCTCCAACTGCGGCGACTTTCAGGCCCGGCGCATGAAAGCGCGCTTCCGCGCGTCGGGCGAGAAGGGTACCCGCTTCGTGCACACTCTGAACGGCTCGGGCATCGCGGTCGGTCGTGCGCTGATCGCGGTCATGGAGAACTACCAAACCGCGGAGGGCGCGATCCGTATCCCCGAGGCGCTGCGGCCCTATCTGGGCGGCCTAGAGCTCCTGTCGGCCGATGGCTGAGGCCAAGGGGGATCTTTCCAACGCGCGGATTCTGGTCACCAACGACGACGGAATACACGCACCGGGCCTGAAGGCCTGTGTACGCATCGCCCGCCAGCTTTCCAAGGACGTCTGGGTCGTCGCGCCGGAAAGCGAGCAGAGCGCGACTAGCCACTCGCTCACGGTGCGCCGGCCCTTGCGCCTGCGCAAGATCGGACATCGACGCTATACGGTCGATGGCACGCCGACCGACTGCGTGGTCATCGCCTTGCGCAAGCTCTTGGCCGAGCGGCCGGCCGATCTGGTGCTCAGCGGCGTCAACCACGGCGCCAACATGGGCGAGGACGTAACCTACTCCGGCACCGTGGCAGCCGCCATGGAGGGTGCGCTCTTGGGCGTGCCCTCGATCGCCCTGTCCCAGAACCGGGTCAGTGGAAAGGTGGTCTCCTGGGCGACCGCCGAGCGCCACGGCCCACCGATCGTCGCCAAGCTGCTCAGCCTGCCCTGGCCGCGCGAGGTGCTGATGAACGTCAACTTCCCGCCGGTCGGCCCGGACCAGGTTCAGGGCATCCGGGTCGTCCGCCAGGGCCGGCGTGACACCGACGTCCAGGTCATCGAGCGCCAGGACCCGGCCGGCCGTGCGTACCTTTGGATCGGCGATTTTGTTGATGACGAAACCTCCGAGCGGGGCACCGATCTGGCGGCGATCAAGGAGCGCGCGATCGCGGTTACGCCGCTCCATCTGGATCTGACCCACAAAGGCACCTTGAAGAAGCTGGCGGGCCTCTTCTCATGAGCACGGCGGCCCACAAGATCCGCATGGTCATGGAGCTGCGCCGCGTCGGCATCTCAGATACCGGGGTGCTCTCGGCGATCGAGCGGATCCCCCGCGAGATCTTCGTGCCGGACCTGTTCAGGGACCAGGCCTACGAGAACCGCGCCCTGCCAATCGGCCAGGGCCAGACCTTGAGCCAGCCCCAGGTGGTCGCCCAGATGACCCAGGCTCTAGCCTTCCAGGGGCGTCTCAAGGTGCTCGAGATCGGCACCGGCTCGGGCTACCAAACCGCGGTGCTGTCGCGCCTGGCGCGCCGGGTCTACACCATCGAGCGCTATAAAGAGCTGCTGCGCACCGCCGAGACCAGGCTATCCGAGCTGCGCCTGCACAACATCACCGCCAAAGTCGGCGACGGCTCGAAAGGTTGGCCGGCCCAAGCGCCTTTCGAGCGGATCATCGTCACCGCGGCGCCCCAGGAGGTGCCCGGCGTCCTGGTCGATCAGCTGGCGCCTGGCGGTATCCTGGTGTTGCCGGTGGGTCGACCCGGGCGGGAGCAGGACCTGGTGCGGGTCGTCAAGGGTGAGACTGGCCTGACAGAGGAGCGCCTCGGCCCGGTGCGCTTCGTGCCCCTAGTGCCGGACCTGCCGGCAGAAGAGGCGCCCGGCCGGGAACAGACCACTGGACCTCGGCGCCAGAGTCTGGCATGAATTGGAGCACGGGAGAACGAGGCCAAGGGTAAAACCGCCTCCGGGGACGGCTGCCTGGTTGAATGATTATGATGGGCGCCGACCTGAATGCTTGCGCGTAACCAACTGAAACTGCTTGCGATTGGCCTGCTGAGCCTTGGCCTCGTCGGCTGCTTTGGCAGCGGTCAGGCGCGAATTTTGCCGGCCTACACGCCGCCCGATCCACCGCCGCTGCCGACCGCCAAGCCGGTCCCGCCGCCAGGTGTGCCGCCCAGCCAGCCGCAATTCGCCGCCCGCCCGGCGTCCATCGAGGTCCAGGCCCTGGCCCAACCGGTGACGGTCGAGGCACCCGCCAAGAGCCCCGCGCCGCCTAGTGGTCCTAGCCACTACACGGTCAAGTCAGGCGACACGGCCTCGGCCATCGCCCGGCGCTTCGAGCTGCCGCTGCAGACCTTTGCCGGCTACAACAAGCTGAGCCCGCCGTACCAACTGCGGGTCGGCCAGCGGCTCAAGGTGCCGAGCCAGCGGCGCCATCAGGTCGCCAAGGGCGAGACGGTCTACGGCCTGGCATTACGCTACGACAGCGATCTGATCAGCCTGGTCCAGCTCAACGGTCTGGCGCCGCCCTACAGCGTGCAGCCCGGCCAGGTTCTCTTGATCCCTGACAGGGGCGATGCGGTGGGCGGCCATATCATGATCGCCGGCGCCGACGAGGCAGAGACCGTACCCAAGACTCCCTCGGAGTTGCGCGTCGCGGCCACGCCGAAGGTGCCATTGCCGGACGGTGTGCCGGGCCGCAAGCCGGCGCAGCCGGGTACCGTGTCCGAGCCGCCGCCGCTTGCCGGGGAAAGCTTCTCTTGGCCGGTCAAGGGTCAAGTCATCCTCGGCTTCGGGCCCCGTGGCGGCGGCCAGCAGAACGACGGCATCAACATCGCGGCTCCCCGGGGAACACCCGTGCGCGCCGCCGAGAACGGCGTGGTGGCTTACACCGGCAACGAACTGCGCGGCTTCGGCAATCTGGTGCTCATCAAGCACCGGGGCGGCTGGACCACCGCCTATGCCCACGTGGAGCGGATCCTGGTCAGCCGGGGCGAGACGGTCAAGCGCGGCCAATTGATTGGCCGAGTCGGCACTTCGGGGAACGTCGACCGGCCCCAGCTGCATTTCGAGGTGCGCCAGGGCGCCCGCGCCGTGGATCCAGTCAAAAAGCTCGGCGGCCGCACCGCGACCTCGAGCGGCGGCTCGGGGGCCTCGAGCGGCTAAGCGGACCCAAGCATCCCTTCAGGGCGCCTTGTAGAAGGCGATTTTCTCGAACAGGACGCCCGAACTGGCGGCTTTGATCAAGGCGGCGCCTTGGACCTCGGTGCCGTCAAAGGACCACCAGGTCCAGCTCAAAAGCTCGCCTTCCTGCGCCTGGGTCACCGTGTGGCTCAGGCTCAGCTCGCCGGTCCCGCCCAGGGCCGCGGACCGCGCGGCCCATTGGTTCATGTAGTCCCGCATCATGTCCTTGGTGATCGGTGCTGGCATCGAGGGGTCGATGTAGGTGAAGGATTCGTCCAGGCTGGCGATCACCTTGTCGGCGTCGAGCTCTTCCCAGCCCTGGAGATAGAGATCGAGCTTTTGCTGGGCGTCCGACATGTCAGTCGAGTGCCTGGCCCAGGCGGCCGGCCAGGTCCTGGATGTACTGCCAGGCGACCCGGCCCGATCGACCGCCGCGGGTGATCGACCACTCCTTGGCTTCGGCGCGCAGCTGGTCAACGGGCAGGTCCAGGCCGTAATGGCGGGCATAGCCCTCGACCATGGCGAAGAATGTCTCCTGATCGCAGTTGTGGAAGCCGAGCCATAAGCCGAAACGGTCCGACAGGCTGATCTTCTCCTCGGCGGCCTCCGAGGTGTGGATCGCGGTCGAGCGCTCGTTCTCGATCATGTCCCGGGGCATCAGGTGGCGCCGGTTCGAGGTGGCGTAAAAGATGACGTTGGCCGGCCGCCCCTCGATCCCGCCTTCCAGCACGGCCTTCAAGGATTTGTAGCTGGTGTCGGCGGTGTCAAAGCTGAGGTCGTCGCAAAACAGGATCGAGCCGCGCCCGGCGGCGCGCAGCAGGGTCAAGAGGCGGGGCAGGGAGGGGATGTCCTCCCGGTGGATTTCCACCAGGGCCAGGCTCGGCCGGCCTTCTTCGGCCATGATCCGGTTGACCTCGGCGTGGGCCGCTTTGACCAGGGATGACTTGCCCATGCCCCGTGCGCCCCACAGCAGCGCGTTGTTGGCCGGCAGGCCGCGGGCAAAGCGCAGGGTGTTGTCGAGCAGAATGCGGCCTTGGTGGTCGAGGCCCTGGAGCAGGGGGAGGGCGACCCGGTTGACCTTGGAAATCGGCTCCAGGCGCTCGCCGTCGGCGTGCCACACGAAGGCCTCGGCGGCGTCCAGGGAGACCGCGCTCTCGGTCGGCGGCGCCAGACGCTCCAGGCCCTCGGCGATGCGCCGCAGCAAGGCATTGGTGTCGCTGTCGGACATGAACTCTCTCGTGGGGTCCGGTGGCGGGCCGGGAGCCTAGCCAGCGCTTCGTCCCAGGTCAATCAAAGGCACCCTAAAGGGAGTCTTGATAAGACCCTCAGACGCCGGGCGCGCGTCTCCGCGCGCTTGGCTTCGCTCGCATAAGCTCGCGGGGCCTCAATGGCCCATTTGCGGCGGTGCGACGAAGGCTTGGTCGAGTCCATCTCCAGAGGTGAGCGCCAACCATTAACCGCTTCAAGCGCCGTTGCATTTCCCTAGGGGGCGAGTATAGTCCGGCCCTCTCTGGCGCGCGTCTGCCGCGCCGCACAACGCCGAAGGTCGTCCATGTTCGATTTCCATCTGATCTCGCCCGCCTATGCCCAGGACGCCGGGGCCGGGGCCACCCTGACCTCGCTGCTGCCTCTGGTGCTGATCTTCGTGGTCTTCTACATGCTGCTGATCCGTCCCCAGCAGAAAAAAATGAAGCAGCACCGCAACATGGTCGCCAACCTGCGGCGCGGCGACAAGGTGGTGACGGCCGGCGGGTTGCTCGGCCAGGTCACCAAGGTGGTCAGCGACACCGAATTGCAGGTCGAGCTGGCAGAGGGGGTGCGGGTGCGCGTGGTCAAGGGGACGATCAGCGAAGTACTTTCCAAGCCCGACCCAGCCAAGGGTGGAACGGCCGCGGCCAACGACGACCAGGGCAAACCCAAGAGCCTTTTGGGCGGTTTGTTCGGCGGCGGCGGCCCGAAGCGTAGCTGAATTGCGCAATTGACATGCGAGCCCTCGGGCGCCAGCTAGACTCCTAAGAAAAGACAAGAAACAAAATACGAAAGCGACGCCTCGGCGACATGGTCCAGATTCCCAGGTGGCAATACATCACGGTCATCGTCGTCCTCTTGGGCGGCCTGATCCTGGCCGCGCCCAACCTGATCAGCCGCCAGGCGGCCGAGGAGCTGCCGAACTGGCTGCCGAGCGACCAGATCAATCTGGGCCTCGACCTGCGCGGTGGCATCCACCTCCTGATGGAGGCCGACATCCAGGGGGTGATCGAGGAGCGCCAGAACAATCTCGCCGAGACCTTGCGCCTCGACCTACGGCGCGACGGCATCGAAGGCACCCGAATCTCCGTGGCGCCGGACGGCGCGGTGATCCTGCGGCTGGCCGACCCGAGCCAGGTGGACCTTGCAAAGGACATCGCCCGGCGCCAGTCGGTCGACTACCTGGTGACCTCCGAGGGCGACAACGGGGTGCGCGTCGAGTACTCCGATCAAGCGTTGATCCAGCTGGCCAACCAGATCATGGAGCAGACGCTGGAGATCATCCGGATTCGGATCGACGAGACCGGCACCCGCGAGCCAAGCATCCAGCGCCAGGGCTCGGAGCGAATCCTGCTTCAACTGCCTGGCGTCGACGATCCGGAGCGGGTTAAGGACCTGCTCGAGGCCGAGGCCAAGCTGAACTTCAAGTTTGTCGACGAGAACGTGGTGCCAGGCGTCGACCGGACGCCGCCGGGCACCGAGATCCTGCCGTCCCGAGAAGTCGGACCGAACGGCGAGCCGGTGTCTTACGCCATCCGCAAGCGCATCATGGTCAGCGGCGAGAACCTGGTGGACGCCCAGGCGACCTTCCAGGACAACCAGCCGGTGGTCTCTTTCCGCTTCGATTCCGAGGGTGCCAAGCGCTTCGCCCGGGCGACCCAGGAAAACGTCGGGCGGCTGTTCGCCATCGTGCTCGACAACGAAGTGATCTCGGCGCCGGTTATTCGCGAGCCGATCCTGGGCGGCAGCGGCGTGATCAGCGGCCGCTTCACGACCCAGGAGGTCAACGACCTGGCGCTGCTGCTGCGCGCCGGCGCCCTGCCGGCCAGCCTGGTGTTTTTGGAAGAGCGCACGGTCGGCCCTGGTCTTGGCGCCGATTCGATCCGTGCCGGCGAAATCGCCTGCATTCTGGGCTTCATCCTGGTGGTGATCTTCATGGGCAGCACCTACGGCATGTTCGGCATTGTCGCCAACGTCGCCCTGGTCGCGAACCTGGTCTTGATCATGGCCGCGCTCTCCTTGCTGCAGGCGACGCTGACCTTGCCGGGCATCGCCGGCATCGTGCTGACCATCGGCATGGCGGTCGACGCCAATGTGCTGATCTTCGAGCGCATACGCGAGGAGGCGCGCCTCGGGCGCGGCCCGGTTGGCGCGATCGACGCCGGCTTCCGGCGGGCGATCACGACTATCTTGGACTCCAACCTGACCACCCTGATCGCGGCCTTTTTGCTGTTCTTCTTCGGATCCGGCCCGGTCAAGGGATTCGCGGTTACGCTCTCGCTCGGGATCATCAGCTCCATGTTCACGGCCTTCATGGTCACCCGCCTCTTGATTTCCTTTTGGCTGCGCCGCAAGCGGCCCAAAGCCTTGCCGATCTAGGAGCTGACCATGGCCCTGATCAAGCGGATCACCACGACTCCGAAGCTCGACTTCATCGGCAAGCGCAATATCTTCCTGGCTTGTTCCGGGGCCCTTGTGGCGCTTTCGGTGATCCTGTTCTTCGTGCAGGGGCTCAACTTCGGCGTCGACTTCCGGGGCGGCATCTTGGTCGAGGTGCGCACCACGGCGGTCTGCGACATCTCCGATCTGCGCTCACGTCTGGGCGGCATCGGCTTGGGCGAAGTCACCTTGCAGGAATTCGGCCAGCCCGAGGACGTGCTGATCAACGTCGAAAAGCCCCAGGGCGATGAAGCAGAGCAGATCGAGGCGATCAACGTCCTCAAGGCCGCGCTGGAGGGCTGTGTTGAGGAGTACCGCCGCACCGAGTTTGTCGGGCCCAAGGTCGGCAGCGAGCTCAAGCAGGCCGGCATCCTGGCGACGCTCTTGTCCCTGCTCGGCATCGGCCTCTACATCTGGTTCCGATTCGAATGGCAGTTCAGCGTGGCCGCTCTGATCGCCTTGGCTCACGACGTAATCACCACGATCGGCTTCTATGCGCTGACCCAAATCGAGTTCAATTTGGCGACCCTGGCGGCGGTGCTGACCATCGCCGGCTACTCGATCAACGACACGGTGGTGATCTTCGACCGGGTGCGCGAGACCCTGCGCAAGTACAAGAAGATGGCCTTCCTGGAGCTGCTCAACCTCTCGATCAACTTAACCTTGACGCGCACGGTCTTGACCAGCGTGACCACCTTGATCGCGCTCATCGCGCTCTTCATCTTCGGTGGCGAGGTGATTCGGGGCTTTGCGATCGGCCTAATCTGGGGCGTGGTGATCGGCACCTATTCCTCGGTCGGCCTAGCGGTGCCGCTGCTCGCCCGTATGCACCTGCGTGGGGGCACCATGGCGAGCAGCGAAGAAGCGGACGAGGGCCCCGCCAACAAGGCGCCCGACTCAGCCTGAATCCCTAAAGCGAGGGGGCGCCCATGGTCGAGCTCACGCCTCTAGCCACCGGCGACCGCTTGACCGTCGAGGCCTACGGCGACGGCGGCTTTCGCCTGGGTGGCCGGCGTCACGAGGGCTCGCTTCTGGTGCTGCCGGATCAGGTGCTGGCCTGGCCGGTCGCCGAATTTGCCCAAATCACCGCCGAGGGCCTGTTGCCGCTCTGGCAAGCCGCACCCCATCTGGAGATCCTGCTGCTCGGCTGCGGCCCGCGCCTGCGGCCGGTCGCCCCGGCGCTCAGCCAAGCGGTGCGCGCCGCCGGGCCGGTGCTCGAGCCCATGGACACCGGCGCCGCCTGCCGCACCTACAACCTGCTGCTGGCCGAGGGCCGGGCGGTCGGTGCGGCGCTCATAGCGGTCGTGTAGGGGCGCAATCAAAGTAAAACGGCGGGGCCCCTTTCGGAGGCCCCGCCGCGGTTTTGAGCCTGTGCTTTAGCTTAGTAGAGGTTCTGCGCCGAGACCATGGCGAAGAGCATGGGGATCGACAGCAGTGTGTTGGTGCGCGAGAACAGCATGGCGGTGCGCGCCGAGGCCTTCTTGGTGTCGGCGTCCGCGTCGACGATGCCGAGCGCCTTTTTCTGGTTGGGCCAGATGAAGAACCAAACATTGATGAACATGATCGTGCCCAGCCACATGCCGATGCCGATGGCGGTGTGCTTGGGTACCGAAAAGCCTTCATTAATGCCGATCAGAATCGCGCTGATCAGATAGCCGTTCAGCATCGCCAGAATCAGACCAGTGACTAGGGTGGCCATTGCCGCCCAGCGGAACCAGAACAGGGCTGCCGGCGCGATCACCTTGCCGATCGCCGGCTTTTGTTCGTCCGGGATGTTCGGCATATTGGGGATCTGGACGAAGTTGAAGTACCACAGGAGCCCGATCCACATGACGCCGCTGAGCACGTGCAGCCAGCGAAACAGGAAGGGCCAGAACCACGAGCCCGCGAAACCTTGCGATACGACGTAGAGCAGGAACAGAACGAGCGCCAGGATGAACCCGGCGATCACGGTTTTTTTCAGATCCGTCAGAATGTCAGCCATTTTCCGACCTCTCCCGGGAAGCGACGTGAGATTGGGCCGCGGGACCAAGCCGCCGCGGACATTGAACCGGCCGGAATTATGATGACCTTGCCGCCGCTTGCCAAGCGAGCAGAGTAAAGAATTCATGGCCCCCGATCCGGCTCTTCCAAGCTTTGTGGCCGAGCTACGCGCCCACGACCGGGACCGTTACCTGACCTGCCTTTTCGCGCCGGCGGAATGCCGCCTCGATCTCTTCGCGCTCTTGGCTTTCAATTTGGAGGTGGCGCGTACGGCCGAGGCGGTCAGCGAACCGATGATTGGCCAGATCCGTTTGCAGTGGTGGCGCGAGAGTCTGGAAGGCATCTATGCCGGCAGCCCGCGGCGCCACGAGGTGGTCGAGGCCCTGGGCCAGGCGATCGCGCGCCACGATCTGCCGCGCACACCCTTCGAGCGTCTGATCGATGGCCGGGAGAACGACCTGGATCCGGCACCGCCAGCCGACCTGGCGGCGCTCGAGACCTATGGCCAGGCGACCTCAGCCGGTCTCCTGGACCTTGCCCTCGAGGTTCTGGCCTGTCGCGATGATGCCAGCGGGGAGGCGGCGCGGAGCATCGGCGTTGCCTGGGCGCTCACCGGCCTGCTGCGCGCCGTGCCCTTTCACGCCCGGGCCAAGCGGCTCTATCTGCCGCGCGACCTTTGTGACGGGGCTGGATTGGCCACTGGCGATCTCTTCGAGCTGCGCTCCAGCCCGGCGCTCTGCGAGGTGGTGGCCCAAGTGGCGGGCCGGGCCGAGGTCCTGCTGGCACAGGCGCCAGATGGCCTGCCTCGGACCGCTTGTCCGGTTTGGGGCCTCAAAGTCTTGGCCCGGCACTATCTGCGCGTCTTGGCGGCCGCCGGCCACGATCCCTTCGATGCCCGGGTCCGGGCACCGGCAAATGTCTGGCGGCTCGCTCGGGCCCGCTGGTTCAGCCTTCGGCCTTTTTGATCGTCTCTCTGGTGTCCTTGGCCAATTCGGCGGTCAAGAAAGCGTCGTCGTGGGGCAGGGCCATTTGAAACTGTGAGGTGACGTCGATCTCGAGCTGGGCCTGGCGCGTTGAAAAGCGCGTCACGTGGCCGCCGGCCTGCCGGTCGTCGCTCAAGAAGTGCAAGTGATAGCCTGGCACGTTGAGGCCCTGGGCGTAGTCCGGAAAGCGGAATCCCACCAGAGTGCCGTCGATATCCTCGTAGTCGTAGACCGGCTGGTGGGCGACCACCTCGATCAACGGCGGGTAGGGCTTTTCCTGGCGCGGCACCGAGCGCACCCGGATGGCCTCGAAATGGCCCCGGCACTTGATCGCATAGAACACGTTCTTGCTGGGCACGGCGCGGTCGAGCGCGCCGGAAAGTCCAGCGATATCCATCTCTTCGGTGATCGGAATTTCGATTGTTGGGTCGAAAAAGATCATCACCGCGAAGGGCGTTGTCATATTGGGCGCGACCGGATGAACCCGACCGTCCGAGGTGGTTTGGAAGAAGGCGCCGTCGAGCGCCGTCATCTCGCCGTCCAAGGCATCGAAGGTGCCAAGACCGAAATCGCCGTGACGAGCCAGCTCGGCAAAGGAGGTCTGGCCGTCGTAGACACCCTCCAGAATCGCATTGATGGTCGAGGCCTGAAACACCGCGTGAGCGGCATCGTGCTTGAAAAGGTCGCCGGACGCCAGGTGGGCGTGGAATGCCCTAATGAAGGTGTCATCCAGGGACATTGGGCCGGTCTCCACGAAAGAGGGGCGGCAAGTCTAGCGGGTCTCGCCGGTCGGCCGCCAAAGAAAAAGGGCCGCGCATAGGCGCGACCCTTTCTCGTCTCGAAGCTTGGATCGGCTTGGCTTAGAAGCCCATGCCACCCATGCCGCCCATGCCACCCATGTCGGGGGCACCGGCCGGCATCGGATCCTTCTTCTCCGGCTTCTCAGCGACCATGGCCTCCGTGGTGACCAAGAGGCCGGCGACCGAAGCCGCGTCCTGCAGGGCCGCCCGGACCACCTTGGTCGGGTCGATAACGCCGGCCTTCAGCAGGTCGGTGTACTTGCCGGCCTGGGCGTCGAAGCCATAGGTCTGGCTCTTCTGCTCGAGCAGCTTGCCGGTAACCACCGCGCCGTCCTCGCCCGCGTTCTCCGCGATCTGCCGCACCGGCGCCTGCAGCGCCCGGCGCACGATCTCGAGACCGACGCGCTGGTCGTCATTGGCCGGCTGCAGCTTGGAGAGCGCCTTGGAGGCGTAGAGCAGGGCGGTGCCGCCGCCCGGCACGATGCCTTCCTGAACCGCGGCGCGGGTCGCGTTCATGGCGTCCTCGACCCGGTCCTTGCGCTCCTTGACCTCGACCTCGGTGGCGCCGCCGACCCGGATCACCGCAACGCCGCCGGCGAGCTTCGCCATGCGCTCTTGCAGCTTCTCCTTGTCGTAGTCGGAGGTCGTCTCCTCGATCTGCTGGCGGATCTGGCCGACCCGCGCCTCGATGTCCTTCTTCTTGCCGGCGCCGTCGACCACCGTGGTCTCTTCCTTGGTGATCAGGATGCGCTTGGCGCGGCCTAGCATCTCAAGGCCGACGTTCTCGAGCTTGATGCCCAGGTCCTCGGAGACCACCTGGCCGCCGGTCAGGATCGCCATGTCTTCGAGCATCGCCTTGCGGCGGTCGCCGAAGCCCGGCGCCTTGACGGCCGCGACCTTGAGGCCGCCGCGCAACTTGTTGACGACGAGCGTGGCGAGCGCCTCGCCCTCGACATCCTCGGCGATCACCAGGAGCGGACGGCTCGACTGAACCACCGACTCCAGGAGCGGCAGCATCGACTGGAGGCCCGAGACCTTCTTCTCGTGCAAGAGGATGTAGGGGTCCTCCAGCTCGACGGTCATCTTGTCGGCGTTGGTGACGAAGTAGGGCGAGAGGTAACCCCGGTCGAACTGCATGCCCTCGACCACGTCGAGCTCGGTGGCCAGGGACTTGGCCTCCTCGACGGTGATGACACCCTCGTTTGCCGACCTTCTGCATGGCCTCGGCGATCATCTCGCCGATCTGGGAATCGCCGTTGGCCGAGATCGTGCCGACCTGGCCGATTTCCGCCGAGGTCGAGACCTTCTTGGAGCGCTTGCTCAGGTCCTTGACGACCGCTTCGACCGCCAGGTCGATGCCGCGCTTGAGGTCCATCGGGTTCATGCCGGCGGCCACCGACTTGGCGCCCTCGCGCACGATCGATTGGGCCAGAACGGTCGCCGTGGTGGTGCCGTCGCCGACGATGTCGCTGGTCTTGGAGGCAACCTCGCGCACCATCTGGGCGCCCATGTTCTCGAACTTGTCGGAAAGCTCGACTTCCTTGGCGACGGTGACGCCGTCCTTGGAGATGCGCGGCGCGCCGAACGACTTGTCGAGCACCACGTTGCGGCCCTTGGGGCCGAGCGTCACCTTGACCGCGTCGGCCAGGGTGTCGACGCCGCGCAGCATACGCGCCCGGGCGTCGCCGCCAAATTTCACTTCTTTCGCAGCCATAGTCCTTGGTCTCCCTTGGAGTTCCGGTGAGGCGCCTGGTTCAGGCGGCCTTCTTTGATTTCTTCGCGGACCCGCCCTCGAGCACGCCCATGATGTCGGATTCCTTCATGATCAGAAGGTCCTCGCCGTCGAGCTTGACCTCGGTGCCCGACCACTTGCCGAACAGCACCCGGTCGCCGGCCTTGACGTCGAGCGGGCTGATCTCGCCCTGCTCGTTGCGCGCGCCGGGGCCAACCGCGACAACCTCGCCCTGGCTCGGCTTTTCCTTGGCCGAATCAGGGATAATGATCCCGCCAGCAGTCCGCTCCTCTTCGTTGAGGCGCTTGACCACCACGCGGTCGTGTAAGGGCCGAAACTTCATCTGTGAGACTCCCGTGTGTTAACTCATTGAATTCATGTAGATTTTCACCTCGGCTTGGATTTATTAGCACTCCCGCCCGGCGAGTGCCAGTGGTTTAGTGCCTTGTGTCGGATCTGTCAAGCGCGGCGCCCCGAGGACCCCGTGCCAGGGTTGGCAGCAGACTCAGTGGCCGGCTGCTAAGATATTGATTTGAAACAATTTTTTATTGCGCTCCTAGACAAAGGCGCGCAGACTTGACGGCATCGAGAACAACGGCGGACGCAACCGCGAGGACCATGACGGCACTCGAACGACAGCTCGACAATCACCGGCTGACCACGGCCGAAATTCTTTACCACATGCCCGATCACCCGGCCTTGCTGCAAAGCTACCTGTGGCAGGATTACGATCGGGCGCCCCACTTTCCGGCGCTTCATCGCTTCCTGGACTATTGGGAGCAAAACCTGGAAGGCCGGCTGCACTCGGTCCAAGTCGCCAACGTGCCTCTGCTGCGGGTACCGACCTGGCGCATGGCAAAGGCCTGCTTGACCCTCCACTAGGGTCTAGGGTCGCTGGACGGGGCGGGGCCAAGCCCTTAAGACTACGCTCGCCTTGATGCGCGCGGAGCGGCCCCTTGACCAGCCTAGCTGAACATTCAATTCCAACGAGCGAAATCCGGCCCGACCGGGCGATCGGCCTGTGGCTCTTGGCCTGCGCCGGGATGGTCTTCGTCATGGCGCTGCTGGGCGCCGTCACCCGGCTCAGCGAGTCGGGACTCTCGATCATGGAGTGGGCGCCGGTCAGCGGCGCCCTGCCACCGCTCGGCGAGGCGGAATGGCAGCGTCTCTTCGCGCTCTACAAGGAGATCCCGGAGTACCAGGAACGACCCGGCGGCATGACTCTGGCCGAGTTCAAGGCGATCTTCTGGTGGGAGTACATCCATCGTTTGTGGGGCCGCCTGATCGGCTTGGTCTTCGCCGTGCCGTTCCTCTGGTTCCTGCTCAGCGGACGTATCGTTTGGCGCCGTGCCTGGCCATACATCGGCGTCTTCGCGCTCGGCGGTCTTCAGGGCGCCATGGGCTGGTTCATGGTGGCCAGCGGCTTTGCCGACCGCACCGACGTCAGTCAGTACCGTTTAGTCGCCCACCTATCGCTTGCGCTCGCAATCTATGGCTGGCTTCTGTGGCTCGCCTGGCAGGCGCTCGGGCCCCGGGCGCCGGGGCGCGGCCTGTCGCCGGCCTTGGTCGCCTTCACGACGCTCGCCGTGGTGACGATCCTTTCGGGCGGGTTCGTGGCCGGGCTCAACGGCGGCTTCGTCTACAACACCTTTCCCCTGATGGGCGGTCAGCTGGTGCCGAGCGACTATGGCTTTCTAGAGCCCTGGATCGCCAACCACCTGGAGAACCCGGCGACCGCCCAGTTCAATCACCGGGTCCTGGCGGTGACCACGGTCTTCGCCGCGCTGGGGCTCTGGCTCAAGGCCGGGCGCGCCCTGGCGCCTGTCGCGGTCATGGCGCTGATCCAGCTTGGACTTGGTATCGCGACCCTGCTCTTGGTGGTGCCGATCTGGCTCGGCGCGGCCCACCAGGCCGGCGCGCTGATTCTCTTCACCCTGGCGCTCCGGGCGCTTTATCTGGCACCGGGCCGGGCCGATGTCTGAAGATCTCGCGATCCCGGAGGAACCGCTGCCGGTCTCGGTGCTGACCGGCTTTCTGGGCTCCGGCAAGACCACCGTGCTGCGCCATCTGCTGGCCTGCCCAGGGATGGATGAGACCGCGGTGGTGATCAACGAGTTCGGCGAGATCGGTCTGGACCACCTGCTGGTGGAGAGCGCCAAGGAGGATATGGTGCTGCTCAACAGCGGCTGCCTGTGCTGCTCGGTGCGCGGCGATCTGGTCGATACCTTGCGCCGGCTCTTCACCAAGCGGGTGCGCCGCGAGATCCCGCCATTCGCCCGTCTTCTGGTCGAGACCACCGGATTAGCCGACCCGGCGCCGATCCTCCACACCCTGATGAACGACCCGCTGTTGGTCACCCACTTCCGGCTCGACGGGGTGATCGCGACGGTCGACGGGGTGGTCGGCGGCGCCACCTTGGACCAGCACGCCGAAGCCCTGAAGCAGGCCGCGGTCGCCGATAGGGTCCTGATCACCAAGGGCGACATTGCCCCGCCAGAGGCGATCGAGGATCTGGAAGCCCGCCTGCGGCAGCTCAACCCAGCAGCGCCGATCCTGGCGATCCGCGACGGCCGGGTGAAGCCGGGCCAGCTGTTCAATGCCGGCCTATACGACCCGGAGACGAAGACCTTGGAGGTACGACGCTGGCTCAAGGCCGAGGCCTACGGCGAGGCGCACCACCATGGCCACAGCCACGACGTCAATCGCCACGACGACCGCATCCGGGCCTTTTGCCTGACCGCCGAGCAACCGCTCGACTGGGACCGTTTCAACGCCTGGGTCGAGATGCTGACCACGATCCACGGAGAGAACATTCTGCGCCTAAAGGGCCTGCTCGACATCGCACAAATCGAACGGCCGGTCGCGATCCACGGTGTGCAGCACGTTTTTCACCCGCCGCTGCTGCTCGAGGCCTGGCCCGACGAGGACCGCCGCTCGCGCCTGGTGATCATCGCAAGGGACCTGAACCGCGAGACGGTCGAGCGGTCGTTCCAGGAGTTCAATAGGGACGGCTCGGTGATCAGCTAGCGCGTCACGTGGACCGGGCAGCCGGCGTGACGGACGACGAAGGCGGCCGTCGATCCGATGAAGTAGTCTTGCAGACCGGGCCTATGGGAGGCGACGACGATGCAGTCGGTGCCGTGCTCTTGGGCGTAGTCGACGATGCTGCGCCCCGGATGGCCCATGATCATCTCGACTTTGGCCTCTAGGCCGGACGCCGATGCGATCGACTCCAACTCCTTCATGGCCAGATCACGGGACTCTGCCACGACCTCCTTGGGAATCTGCGCGGCGACGAACCCAGGCATGGATTCAAGCACGTGCAGCAGCGTCACGCCACCGTCCGGGTCGAGCAAGGACCTGGCCACCGCGATGGCGCCATTGCCAGGCTCTTCGTGGCCCAAAGCAATCGGAACGAGAATGTTCTTGTACATCGTGTCACCCCTCACCAAAGATGACCCAGTCTTGGTCAGAGGCGAACCGGGCGCATTGACTCAAATCAAACCTTCAGCGGTCGGCCCACACGCCGCGCGCCGGACTTTTTCTGTTTACAGCGCCAAGCAATCGGCGCCATCCTCGGCGCTGAAACCGCCGCTATCAGGAGCTCCGGTCATGAACGCAGATATGCCCCGCGCCATCACCCCGGACGAGATCGCGACCTATCACCGAGACGGTGTCGTCTTGTTGCCGAGCATGTTCGATGGCGATTGGATCGATCTTCTGAACGAGGGCTTGCTTGCCAACTGCGACGACCCCACGGACCGCTCGCGGGTGTGGGACCGGGATGCCGACGGGCGCACCATGTTCTACGACAGCCAGGCCTGGCAGCGCATTGCCCACTACCGACGCTTCGTCTTCGGCTCGCCCGCAGCCCAAATCGCCGGCTGCTTGATGGGCTCTGAGCGCATCAACTTCTATTTCGATGCGGTCTTCGTGCGCTCGCCCGGCAGCCAGTTCGCCACGCCCTGGCACCAGGACGAGCCCTATTGGTCGGTCGAGGGCTACGACACCTGCACCATTTGGATGCCCCTGGTGCCGGTCAAGCGGGAGAACGCCTTGGCCTATGTGCCGGGCTCGCACCGCCTGGACTCGGTGTTCTATCAGTACAACTTCGGCAATTTGAACCCGGACGGCAAATCCGGCATCGACCAGGTGGACTTCTCCAACGTTGCAAATGTGGACTTTCCCGACATCAACGCCGACCCGGAGCGCTTCGGGGTGGTGAGCTGGGACATGGCGCCGGGCGACTGCGTGGCCTTCAACAGCCGAATCATGCACGGCGGCTCGGGCAAGCTGGCAGAGGACTGCGAGCTGCGGGTCTTCACGACGAAGTGGCTCGGCGACGACGTGCGCATCAAGTTCCGCGACTGCGGCATGGACCCGGATCACAGCGCGGTCATGACCGCCCAGGGCCTCAAGCCCGGCGACCGTCCGGGCACCGACCTCTACCCCCAGGTCTGGCAACGCGTTTAGCCCACGCCTCGGCTGCAGTGGGGCAGGTCAGGGTCGAGCGCAGCCCGCTCACTGCTGACGCCGGCCGCCCCGGCCGACGGCGCCGAACAGCATCACGGCTAGAAAGACCGCGAGCACGGGAAAGAGCACGGCATCGATCTCCGCGACCCAAGTCGCCAGGCCGATCGCTGGCAGCAGCCAGACCAGGAGCGGCGTGAAGCAGCAAACCGCCGTGATCAGCGCGCCAATGGCGCCAACCAAAAAGACCTTGGGCCTATTGAGAGCCATCCCTAGCCCAGGCGCACGGCGGTGCCGGTCGCGCTCACCATGAGCATGGAGTCGCCGATTGCGTGGTAGTCGAGGTCGACCGCGACAACCGCGTCGGCGCCGCGCTCCTGGGCCTCCTCGAGCATGTCTTCGATGGCGTGCTCCTTGGCGCCGCGCAGGGCCTTCTCATAGCCGCCGGCGCGCCCGCCGATCACGTCGGTCACCTTGGCGAAGAAGTCCCGGAACATGTTGGCGCCGACGATGGCGTCGCCGCCGACGATGCCGATATGTTCGACGATCCGGTGGCCTTGGATGGTCTCGGTCGTGACGACGATCATGAAGGGGTGCTCCTGGCTGGCTACGACGCTTTCTATGGGCCAAGCTTACACCGCTTGTGCCGCTGCCTGAAAGCTGCTAGCCGGGTCGGGCAACTGCGGGGCGGCGCATGGTGGCCGAGGCACAGAGCGACGCGGCGCCGGGCGCCGGCAAGAAGGGCATCATCGCCTGGTGCATCTTCGATTGGGCCAACTCGGCCTTTCCCACAGTGGTCATCACCTTCGTGTTCTCGAACTACTACACCGCGGCGCTTGCCAGCTCGCCCGAGCAGGCGACCCAGGACTGGGGCCTGGCGATCTCGATCTCCGGCATCGCGGTCGCGATCCTGGCGCCGATTGTCGGCGCCGTGGCCGATCTGGGCGGCCGTCGCAAGCCTTGGCTGGCGATCTTCAGCCTGCTCTGCATCGCGGCCGGCCTCGGGCTTTGGACGGTCGAGCCGGAGCCCAGCTTTGCGCTGCGCGCGTTGATCTTGGTCGGCATCGCCAATGCCACATTCGAGCTTGGCCAGGTGTTCTACAACGCCATGCTGCCGGAGATCGCGCCGCGTGCCATGCTTGGGCGGATCTCCGGCTGGGCCTGGGGCAGCGGCTATGCCGGCGGGCTGGTCTGCCTCACGCTCACTTTGGTGTTCCTGATCCTGCCGGAGAAGCCGTTGTTCGGATTGGAGATGGCGAAGGGCGAGCCGGCCCGGGCGAGCGCGGTGCTGGTCTCGCTGTGGTATCTGGTCTTCGCCGTACCGCTCTTCCTCTTCACCCCCGACCGGCCGGGCAGCGGCATGCCCTTCGCCCGGGCGGTCGGCCAGGGCCTGATCATGCTGAAGCGCACGCTGAGCGACCTGCGCCGCCACGGCAACATAGCGCGCTATCTGCTCGCTCGCATGATCTACACCGACGGCCTCAACACACTCTTCATCTTCGGCGGGGTCTACGCCGCCGGGCGCTTCGGCATGGACACCCAAGAGGTCCTGGTCTTCGCGATCCTGCTCAACATCACCGCCGGTATTGGCGCCGCCGCCTTCGGCTGGATCGACGACTGGATCGGCGCCAAGCGCACGATCATCATCGCGGTCGCCAGCCTGACCGTCTTCGGCGGCCTGATCCTGCTCGCCCCCTCCAAGCTGTGGTTCTATGTCCTGGGCTGTGCGCTTGGCATCTTCGTCGGGCCGGCCCAGTCGGCCAGCCGCTCGCTCATGGCGCGACTGGCGCCGGAGGAGATGCGCACCGAGATGTTCGGGCTCTACGCGCTCTCCGGCAAGGCGACGGCCTTCATAGGCCCAGCCTTGGTTGGCTGGGTGACCGTCGCGACGAACAGCCAGGAAATCGGCATGGCGACTATCCTGGTGTTCTTCCTGGTCGGGCTGGTCCTGATGCTGCCAGTCAAGGAGACCTGAACGGAGCTCCTGCGCTAGCGCGAGCAGTAGCTGTTCGGCTCCGTTGGAGAGAGGCTCGGTTTGCGGATCTTGCCGAGCGCCCGGCCAACACCTCGGTTCAGGCTGGCAATGACGTCTCCAAAGGCTTGCGCCCGCAAGGTGCGGGCCCGGGCTATGCCTTGGGCGATGGCCTCCTGGGTGATTTCACCAGGTACCAAGGGATCACGGGGGTCTGATCGCTTCATGGCTGTATCCTCCGGGCGGAACGATGGGCTGGGGATCGGCCCATTGCTTGCCGAGGAATGTATTTCATGGCATTTCAATTGATAATATGGGGATTCAGACTATAATTTTTTCCAAAATGGAATAGATAAAGGCGAAATCAATGGATCGGCTAGGAGCGATGGAGCTTTTCGTGCAGGTGGCCGACAGCGGCAGCCTGTCGGCGGCGGCCCGCGTCTTGGGTATGACCCCCTCGGCCGCCAGCAAGCAGCTCGCCAAGCTGGAGGATCGTCTGGGCGTGCGCCTCTTGAACCGTACGACCCGCCGCATCGCGCCGACCGAGGAGGGCCGGGCCTATCTCGAGCGCGCCCGGCGCCTGCTGGACGACCTGGCCGAGACCGAACAGGCGATCGCCGATCTGGGCGGCGGGGCGCGGGGCACGCTCAGGGTCGACCTGCCGAGCGCCTTCGGCCGGCTGTTCGTCACGCCCTTGATCCCGAGCTTCCTGGCGGCCAACCCAGAGGTTCGCATCGATCTCTCCTTCAACGACCGCTTCGTCGACCTGGTGGGCGAGGGCATCGACCTGGCGGTGCGCATTGGCGAGCTGGCCGACTCGAGCTTGATCGCGCGGCGACTCTTCGCCAATCGCCGGGTGGTCTGCGCCACGCCCGGCTACTTTGCGGATCATGGCCGGCCGCGCGTGCCAGGGGATCTGGTCGGCCACAATTGCATCGTCTACACCTATCGGGCGACCCGCTACGATTGGCGCTTTCGCACGCCAAGCGGTGCCGAGGAGACGGTGCGGGTCGCCGGCAACTTCGAGGCCAACAGCGCCGAGGCGGTCTTCGACGCCCTGCTTGCCGGCCAAGGGGTTGCCTTGCAGCCTTTGTGGCTGGTCGGCCGGGATCTCCAGTCCGGCCGCCTTGAGGAGGTCTTGAGCGGCTACCACGCGCCGGATTCCAGCGGCTACATCATCTACCCGCCAGGCCGCCACCTTTCGACCAAGGTGCGCCGCTTCATCGATCACCTGGTGGCCGGCCTGGGGCGTGAGGATCTCTGGCAAGGCGCTTTGCGAGAGGAGGAGGCGACGTGACCAAGAGAATCATTCACACCACGCCGGGCTTGGTGGAGGTGTCCTATCGGGACGACCTCGAGGCCATCTATCTGAAATGGCTCAGCGAGTACGATGAGGGCACGGCCGTGCGGGACGCGGTCCACGCGGCGCTCGATCACGTACGCGAGAACGACGTGCGCAACTGGCTGGCCGACGTCTCGACCTCGCCGCGCGGCCTGAGCGAGGCGGATCAAGCCTGGGTCACCGGCGAGGAATTCCGCACGGCGATTGCCGCCTCGCCCCTGCGCCGCTTCGTCCTGATCCCGCCCCTGCCGGAGACCGGCCAAGACACCTCGTGGCTGGCCGACTGGGAGGCTAACACGCTCGCCAAGTTCGGCGACCAAGTCCAGGCCAAGCTTTCCAGCGACCTGGAGGAAATTCGCGCCTTCTTCCTTGGTTAGAACGCCGGGCTAGTCGTAGCTGCGCTGGTCGTCGATGACCTTGCCGTCATTCGCCAGGCTGCCCGGCGCGACAAGCTCCACGGCGCCGGCCAGCTTGCAGGCCGACTTGAGGCTTTCGCCGATTGCCTCTAGCGAGGCATCGCCCGCGACTTCGCACCGCAGGGTCATGACGTCCATCTCGCCGTCGCGCCCGACCACCAGGCGGGCCTTCAAGATCTCCGGATGGCGCTTGAGCGCGGCGGCGACCTGGCCCGGGTGGACGAACATGCCCTTAACCTTGGTGGTCTGGTCGGCCCGGCCCATCCAACCCTTGATGCGCTGGTTCGTCCGCCCGCAGGGGCTGATGCCCGGCAGCACCGCGGAGAGGTCGCCGGTCGCCAGGCGGATCAAAGGATAATCGGGATTGAGCGTAGTGATCACCACCTCGCCGACCTCGCCGTCGGGCAGGGGATCGCCGGTGCCGGGCCTGACGATCTCCAAGATCAAATCCTCGTCGAGCACCATGCCGGGGCAGGGCGCCCCCGCCGGGTCCAAGCTCTCGTAGGCGACCAGGCCGAGATCGGCGGTCACGTAGCACTGCAGGGTCGTTACGCCGCGCTGGGCGTATTCTTCGCGCAGAGACGGGAACAGCGCGCCGCCGGAGACCAGGGCACGGGTAATGCTGGAACAATCGAGGCCAAGCTCGGCCGCCTTGTCGAGCAGCATCTTCAGGAAGTCAGGCGTGCCGCTGTAGCCGACCGGCCGCAAATGGGCGATCGCTTGGGCCTGTTGCTCGGAGTTGCCGACCCCGCCGGGCACGACCGCGCAACCGAGTGCCCGCAGGCCGCCGTCGAGGATCCAGCCGCCCGGGGTCAGGTGGTAGGAAAAGCAGTTGTGCACCAGATCGCCGGCCCGAAAGCCGGCGGCATGGAGGGCCCGTTCGACCCGCCAAAAGCCGGGGCGCGGCGATTCCGGTTCATAGATCGGCCCGGGCGATGCGAAGTAGCGGGCGACCGCCCCGGCCGCGAAGCCGCCTAGGGGCGGCTCGGCACTTTGCAGTTCCATCAGTTCGGGCTTGGTGGTGACCGGCAGAGCAGCCAAAGCTTGGCGGCCGGTTACGCTGGCCGGATCGACCTCGGCCAGCAGGCGGCCATAGGCCGGTGCCTCGGACTTGGCGTGGGCGACTTGCTTGGCAAGCGCCGACATTAGCTCGGCTTCCCGTTCGCCGGGATCGCGGGTCTCTCGCGCGTCGAAGTGATCGCTCACGCCAGCCAGCGCTTGCGGCGCTTGTAGTGCTTGACGTCTCGGTAGCTTTTGCGGCCGCCGGCCGAGAGCCCCAGATAGAACTCCTTGACGTCCTCGTTGCTGGCCAGGGTGTCGGCGTCGCCGTCGAGCACGACCCGGCCGTTCTCAAGGATGTAGCCGTAGGTGGCGTACTTCAGCGCCATGTTGGTGTTCTGCTCGGCAAGTAGGATCGAGACGCCCTCGTTCTCGTTGAGCGCCCGGACGATCTCGAAGATCTCCTCGACCAGCTGGGGGGCGAGGCCCATGGAGGGTTCGTCCAGGAGGATCATCGAGGGCCGGCTCATCAGCGCCCGGCCGATCGCGCACATCTGCTGCTCGCCACCCGAGGTGTATCCGGCCTGGGCCTTGGCGCGCTCTTTCAGGCGTGGGAAATAGCTATAGACCTTCTCCAGGTCCTCGCGGATCTGGCTCTTGCGGCCGCCTTGGGTGTAGGCGCCGGTCAGCAGGTTTTCCTCGACCGTCAGATGCTCGAAGCAGTGGCGGCCTTCCATCACCTGAATCACACCCCGTTTGACCAGGTCGTTGGGGGTCAGGCTATCGACCCGGTCGCCCTCGAACTCGATCGAGCCTTTGGTGACCTCGCCGCGCTCTGCGTGCAGCAGATTTGAAACCGCCTTCAGGGTCGTCGTCTTGCCGGCCCCGTTGGCGCCCAGCAGGGCGACGATGCCGCCCTCGGGCACCTCGAGCGAGACCCCCTTTAAGACCAAGATGACGTGGTCGTAGATGACCTCGATGTTGTTGACCTTGAGGACGACCCGCGGCGCGTTGGCGCGCGCGGGCCGTTCCCCAAGGGTGGTCACGGTATCGTTCACGATTGCTTCGGAGCCCTAATCAGCTCTCTTTGCTGCAATCGCGCGGCGTGATGCTGTTCTCCGCGGCGTAGTCGGCCGCGGCCTTCTCGATCAAGGGACGAACCACGTCGCGCATCGGCGGGACCCAGTCGCTGACGAAGTTCCACTTTTCGCCGTCCCACTGCTGGATCATCACCGGGCCGCCGGTCTCGTGGTCCTCGCAAGAGACCTTGACCGGATTGGTGAAGCCCTCCATGCCGAGCTCCTTGAGGCGCTCTTCCGTCAGGTCCAAGTTCTCCAGGCCCCAGCGTACCTCCTCGCCGGTCAGCGGGCGGTTGCCGAATTTGGCTTGGGCCGTGCGGATCGCTTCGACGCCGAACATGGCGTTCACGATGCCGCGGTTGTAAAGCACCTCGCCGACATTGTTATCCTTGGCCTCGGCTGCGTCGCCGCCGTAGATGACCTTGATGATATCGTCGTGAATCTTGAAGTCGGTGCCGGCGCCGTGGAAGGTGCCCGACTTGTAGCCGATCGCGCCGTCGCCGGCGGGGATCACGTCGGCTTCCGTACCCGACCACCAGACGCCGATGAAGTGGTCCATCGGGAAGTTGATGGCCGCCGCTTCCTTGACCGCGACCTGATTCATCACGCCCCAGCCCCACATCAGGATCCAATCGGGCTTATAGCGCCGGATCTGCAGCCAGGTGGCTTTCTGCTCCTGACCGGGATGGTCGACCGACAGCAGCTTGAGTTCGAAGTCGTACTTTTCGGACAGCACCTCGAGAGTCGGGATCGGCTCCTTACCGTAGGCGCTGTTGTGATAGACCAGGGCGATCTTCTGGCCCTTAAGCTTATCAAAGCCGCCGGTCTGGTCCGCGATGTACTGGATGAAGGCCGAGGCCTGGCTCCAGTAGGTCGTCGGGAAATTGAAGATCCACTTGAACACCGAGCCGTCGGCCGCCGCGGTGCGGCCATAGCCCATGGAGAGGATCGGAATCTTGTCGACCTCGGCCTTGGGGATCAGCTGGTAGGTGATGCCCGTGCTATAGGGGTTGAACAGGGCGGCGCCGGTCGGGCCATTGTTCTTTAGCTTCTCGTAGCACTCGACGCCGATCTTGGTGTTGTACTCGGTCTCGCACTCCTCGAAGCTGATCTTGACGCCGTTGATGCCGCCGTCGCGCTCGTTGATCAGATTGTAGTAATCGCGGAAGCCGTTGGCGACCGGAATGCCGCTCGGCGCGTAGGGGCCGGTGCGGTAGACCAGCATCGGTATGAACTGCTCGTCTTGCGCGAAGCTCGGCTCCGCGACCAGCGTGCCGCTCGCGGCCACCGCGGCCCCGAGCAAGGACAGTGTCATGTTCCTTAGGTTCATCATGCTTCTCCCTGTTCTCCCCTTCTGTGGGCGCCTCGGTCGATGCGCCGCTCACTTATGGCCCCGTGGTATGGCCCCCGGGGCCTTCATTGCGCGCCAAGCTAGCATGCCGGTGCGCCTTGTCCAATCGTCCTCGGCCCGGCGCCCCTAGTAGGGGAACGGCCAGAGCCGAAGCTTCTCCTTGAGTATCTGCCACAATCGGGCCAGGCCGTTGGGCTCGACGATCAAGAAGAAGATGATCATGGTGCCGAACAACATGATCTCGATGTGCTTCTGCAGGTCGATCGGCATCTCGATTCCGACCAGCTGAGGTGCGTTGGTGAGAACGATCGGCACCAGAGTGATGAAGGCGGCGCCCAGGAAGGAGCCCAAGATCGAGCCGAGCCCGCCGATAATCACCATGAACAGCACGTCGAAAGAAATGAAGATGTCGAAGGCCTCGGTCTCCGCGCTGCCAAGCCACAAGAAGACGCTCATGGCGCCGGCCACCCCGCAGTAGAACGACGAAATAGTGAAGGCCAGGAGCTTGGTCTGTAGCGGCCGGATGCCGATGATCTCGGCGGCAATATCCATGTCGCGAATTGCCATCCAGGATCGCCCAATGCGCCCGCGCACTAGATTCTTGGCGGCCAGCGCAAAGATCGTAACGATGATTAGGGCGACCATGTAACGCGTTTCCGCGGTCGCCGCCGGTCCAGTCACAGTGATTCCGAGGAACTCCCGCGGCGGTGCGGTGATGGTACCCGAGGGGTTGTCGTTGTAAAACCAGCCGACCTTGTTGAACATCCAGATCAGGAAGAACTGCGCCGCGAGCGTGGCGACCGCCAGGTAGAAGCCTTTGATGCGCAAGCTCGGCAAGCCGAACAGTAGGCCTACTCCGGCGGCGATCAGGCCGGCGATGATGAACACCACGAAGATGTTGATGTCGGGAATGTTGGTGGTGATCTTGTAGGTCATGTAGGCGCCGACCGCCATGAAGCCGCCGGTGCCGAGCGAGACCTGGCCGGCGTAGCCGGTCAAGATGTTGAGCCCGATGGTCGCCAGAGCGAACACCAGGAAGGGGATCATCACCGCCTGCAGCAGGTACTCGTTGGCCAGCAGCGGGATCGCGACGTAGGCGATGACAAGCACCAGGGCGATGAACCAGCGGTCCTGAATGATCGGGAAGATCGCCTGATCGGCGCCGTAGCTGGTCTTGAACTGTCCCGACTCCCGGTAAATCATCGTCCTACACCCGTTCTATGATTTTTTCGCCGAACAGCCCCTGGGGCCGGAACACCAGGAACACCAGAGCCAGCACGTAGGCGAACCAGTTCTCGATCGCGCCGCCGATCAGGGGTCCCCAGTAGATCTCGGCAATTTTCTCGCCGACACCGATGATCAGTCCGCCGACGATGGCGCCCGGCACCGAGGTGAAGCCGCCTAGGATCAGCACCGGCAAGGCCTTCAGCGCGATCAGCGAGAGGCTGAACTGCACGCCGCTCTTGGCGCCCCACATGATGCCGGCGACCAGGCCGACGAATCCGGCGACCGACCAGACGATGACCCAGATGGTCTTGAGCGGAATGCCGACCGAGAGCGCCGCCTGGTGATCGTCCGCGACCGCGCGCAGCGCCCGGCCGATGCGTGTGTAGTGGAAGAACACGGCGAGCACGGCGACCAGCACGGCGCCCGAGGCGGCGGCGAAGAGCTCGAATTCGTTTAAGAGGATGCCGCCAACCTCGAAGGAGGCGTTGGGGATACCGATATCGAGCCGCTTGACGTTGGAGCCCCAGATGGTCTCGCCCAGGCCCTCGAGAAGGAAGGCGAGACCGATCGTCGCCATAAACAGGATAATGCCTTCCTGGTTGACCAGCTTGCGCAGCATGAAGCGCTCGATCGCGAAGGCCAGGATGATCATCACGATGACCGTGCCGATCAGCGCCAGCCAGACCGGCGCGCCGCGCTCCATCAGCCCGACCAGGGTGAGCGCCGCGAACAGCACCATCACGCCCTGGGCGAAGTTGAACACGCCCGAGGCCTTGAAGATCAAGACGAAGCCGAGCGCGACGAGCGAGTACATGACGCCGGTTAGAAGCCCGCCGATCACCACCTCGGCGAAGAACACCGGTGATCCGGCGATATCCAAAAAAGGCGCGACGAAGACGGCGTAGAGAATTTCCATCGCGGTTCAGCCCCTCTCTCGCGCGGTCGGCTCAGGCATCGTGCGCCACTCCCAGATAGGCGTCGATCACGCCCTGGTCGCCGCGCACCACGTCCGGCGTGCCGTCGGCGATCTTCTGGCCATAGTCGAGCACGACAACCCGGTCTGAGATGTCCATGACCACGCCCATGTCGTGCTCGATCAGCGCGATCGTCGTGCCGAACTCGTCATTGACGTCCAGGACAAAGCGGCACATGTCCTCCTTCTCCTCGACGTTCATGCCGGCCATCGGCTCGTCGAGCAGCAGCAGGCTCGGCTCGGCGGCCAAGGCGCGGCCCAGTTCGACCCGCTTCTGCAGGCCGTAGGGCAGGCGGCCGACCGGGGTCTTGCGGATATCCTGGATCTCCAAAAAGTCGATGATTTGCTCGACCCTGGCCCGGTGCTCGAGCTCCTCGCGCTTGGCCGGTCCCAAGTAGAGCGCCTGCCATAGGAGGCCGCGTTTCATCTTGAGAAGACGCCCGGTCATGATGTTGTCGAGCGTGCTCATGCCCTTGAACAGCGCGATGTTCTGGAAAGTGCGGGCGATGCCTTGGGATGCCGCCACGTGGGGCCGCATTTGGCTGCGGGTCCGGCCCCGGTAGGTGATGCGGCCTTCCTGGGGATGATAGAAGCCGTTGATCACGTTCAGCATGGAGGACTTGCCGGCGCCGTTGGGGCCGATGATCGCGCGGATCTCGTGCTCCTTGATGTCGAAGCTGACGTTAGAGATCGCCTTGACGCCGCCGAACGACAGGCTGATGCCCTCGACCTCGAGCAGGGTCTCGCCGAAAGGCCGCCGATTGCCCGACATCGCGGTTCAGCTGGCCTTCTTGAGCGGCTCGGCCGCCACCGTCGCGGTCTCCGCGATTTTCAGGTCGGCCGAGAGCGTGCCCGTGCGGCCATCCTCGAAGGTCACCTGGGTCTCGATGAAGGCGTGATCCGCGCTGGAGTAGAGGCCCTCGATCAGAGGGTCGTACTTCTCTGCGACGATGCGCCGGCGCACCTTGCGGGTGCGGGTCAGCTCGCCGTCGTCGGCATCAAGCTCCTTGTGCAGGATCAAGAAGCGCTTGATCTGGGAGGACGCCAAGTTGGGGTCGGCGGCCAGGTCCCGGTTGACCTGCTCGATGTGGCTTTTGATGATCTCGTAGACTTGCGGATTGGCGGCTAGCTCCTGGTAGCTGCCGTAGGGCACGCCGTTGCGCTCGGCCCAATTTCCGACTGCCTCCAGATCGATGTTGATAAAAGCCGCCGCGTAGGCCCGGCCGTCGCCGAAGGCAACGGCCTCGCGGATCTCCGGGAAGAACTTCAGTTTGTTCTCGATGAACTTGGGCGCGAACATCGCGCCGTCTTGCAGCCGGCCCACATCCTTGGCCCGGTCGATGATGATTAAGTGGCCCTTGTCGTTGAAGAAGCCGGCGTCGCCGGTGTGCACCCAGCCCTCCGCAGTCTTGGTGGATTCCGTTGCCTCCCGGTTCTTGTAGTACTCCTGGAAGGTGCCGGGTCCGCGGAACAGCACCTCGCCGCCGTCGGAGACTTGGATCTCGACCTCGGGCGCCGGCACGCCGACCGTGTCCGGCAGGATCTCGCCGTCCGGCTGCACGGCGATGAAGACGCTGGCCTCGGTCGAGCCGTAAAGCTGCTTCAAGTTGATGCCGAGCGCGCGGTAGAAATCGAAAATGTCCGGTCCGATCGCCTCGCCGGCGGTGTAGGCCAGACGCACCCGGCTGAAGCCCAGCGTGTTCATGAGCGGTCCATAAACCAATAGCCCGCCCAAGCGATAGAGCAGCCTGTCCATGGTCGAGACCGGCTTGCCGTCGAGGATCGCCACACCGCTCTTGCGGGCGCGCTCCATGAAGTGGTGGAACAGCCAGCGCTTGAAGCGGCTGGCGTCCTCCATTCGGATCATCACCGTGGTCAGTATGGTCTCGAAGATTCTGGGCGGCGCGAAGAAATAGGTCGGGCCCAGCTCGCGCAGGTCGTGCATCACCGTCGCGCCCGATTCCGGGCAGCTCACGCAAAAACCCGCGCAATAACTCTGGGCGAAGGAAAAGATATGATCGCCGACCCAAGCCATGGGCAGGTAGGCCAGCATCTCTTCCTTTTCGGTCAATCTCTCGAGCGTGATGTTGTTGGCCGCCGTCTTGATCACGTTCTCGAAGGACAGCACCACGCCCTTGGGCTGGCCGGTCGTGCCCGAGGTGTAGAGGATGATCGACACGTCCTTGCCGTCGCCTTTTGAAACCTCTTCCTCGAAGATGCCCGGGTTGGCCGCCTCGTGAGCCCGGCCCTTTTCCTGCACCGTCTCGAAGCTGTGCAGGTAAGGCTGATCGTAGTGGCGCATACCCCGGGCATCGCAGTAGACCATTGTCTCCAGGCGCGGGCAGCGGTCCTTGATCTCAATCAACTTGTCGACCTGCTCCTGGTCCTCGGCGATCGCGAAGCGCGCCTCGGCGTGGTCGATCACGAAGGCCATCTCGTCGGCCACCGAGTCCTGATAGACCGGGACCGGCACCGCGCCCAAGGATTGGGCCGCGACCATCGACCAATAGAGCCGGGGCCGGTTGTCGCCGATGATCGCCAGCTTATCGCCGCGCTGCAGGCCAAGCGCGATCAGGCCACAGGTGAGCGCCTTGACCTCATCGAGCACCTCGGCCCAGCTCCAGGACTGCCAGATGCCGAAGTCCTTTTCCCGGATCGCCGGGCGATCGGCCAGGCGCCGGCCGTTCTCCATGAGCAGTTTAGGGAAAGTGTCCTGATCCGGCTGCGAGGTCATGCCCCCCTCCAGCTCATGCGGCGACGCGCCTGAAGCGCGCCCTGCGTGATCTGAGTCACGCCGTCCTCCCTGAATTATTATTCATGGTCTTTGTTTCTTGGCGGAGATATTAGTGCGCTTCAAGTCCTGTGACAATTGCAAGCGCCGGAAGCAAGCCAAGGACGATCACAAATTCACGAGCCTGTGCCCGCAAGGCCGTCCGGGCGACCTGGACCCATCGGTTGCTTGGTCCTATATTCGCGCCCGAATTGCCGCATGCCATAGCGCCAGCAGAGGGGAGCCGCTCGTGACCGCCCGAACCGACAGCCTGAAGACCCGCCGCACCCTCCAGGTCGGCGACAAGAGCTACGACTACTTCAGCCTGGCCGCCGCTGCCGAGGCCGGCCTGGGCGACATCTCGCGCCTGCCCTTCGCGCTCAAGGTGCTTCTCGAGAACCTCTTGCGCTTCGAGGACGGCAACAGCGTCACGGTCGACGACATCAAGGCCATGGCGGCTTGGTTGGACGAGCGCCGCTCGGACCGGGAGATCGCCTACCGGCCGGCCCGGGTCCTTATGCAGGACTTGACCGGCGTGCCGGCCGTCGTCGATCTGGCCTCGATGCGCAACGCCATGGAGCAGCTTGGCGGCGATCCCCGCAAGATCAACCCGCTTTCGCCGGTCGACCTGGTGATCGACCATTCGGTGATGGTCGACAACTTCGGCACCGCGGCGGCCTTCGAGAAGAACGTCGAGATCGAGTTCCAGCGCAACGGCGAGCGCTATTCCTTCTTGCGCTGGGGTCAGGGGGCCTTCGACAACTTCCGCGTGGTGCCGCCGGGCACCGGAATCTGCCACCAGGTCAATCTCGAGTACTTGGCTCAGGTGGTCTGGACCAAGCCGGAAAACGGCGCGGTTGTCGCCTATCCGGACACTCTGGTCGGAACCGACAGCCACACCACCATGATCAACGGCCTGGCCGTGCTCGGTTGGGGCGTCGGCGGCATCGAGGCCGAGGCGGCCATGCTCGGCCAGCCGGTCTCCATGGTAATCCCGGAGGTGATTGGCATGAAGCTGACCGGCGCCTTGGAGGAAGGCACCACGGCGACCGACCTCGTCCTCACCGTGACCCAGATGCTTCGCGCCAAGGGCGTGGTCGGCAAGTTCGTCGAGTTCTACGGCCCCGGCCTGGACAAGCTGACCCTGGCCGACAAGGCAACCATCGCCAACATGGCGCCCGAGTACGGCGCGACCTGCGGCTTCATGCCGATCGACCGGGAGACCATCAACTACCTGACCTTCACCGGGCGCGATCCCGAGCGCATCGCCCTGGTCGAGGCCTACGCCAAGGCCCAAGGCATGTGGCGCGACGCCGACACTCCCGATCCGGTGTTCAGCGACACCATCGAGCTCGATCTGGGCACTGTCGAGCCTAGCTTGGCGGGCCCCAAGCGGCCCCAGGACCGGGTTGCGCTTTCCGGCCTGGCGGCCCAAGCGCGCGACCTGATCCCCGCCGACACCGCCGGCAAGCGGATCCCGGTCGAGGGCGAGAACTACGACCTCGGCCACGGCGACGTGGTGATCGCCGCGATTACCAGCTGCACCAACACCTCGAACCCGAGCGTGTTGATTGCCGCCGGCCTGGTCGCCCGTAAAGCGCGCCAGCGCGGCCTGACGGTCAAGCCCTGGGTCAAGACCTCGCTGGCGCCCGGCTCCCAGGTGGTGACCGACTATCTGGAGGCGTCGAACCTGCAGGACGATCTGGACGCGCTCGGCTTCGATCTGGTTGGCTACGGCTGCACCACCTGCATTGGCAACTCCGGGCCCTTGCCGGAGCCGATCACCCAGGCGATCGTCAATGGCGAGCTCCATGTCGGCGCGGTGCTGTCGGGCAACCGCAACTTCGAGGGCCGGGTCAATCCCCACACCCGGCTCAACTATCTGGCTTCGCCGCCATTGGTGGTCGCCTATGCGCTCGCCGGTTCGTTCACCAAGGACCTGCGCAACGAGCCGATCGGCGAGGATGCCGACGGCCAGCCGGTCTACCTGCGCGACATCTGGCCGTCGAACCAGGAGATCCAGAGCTTCGAGCAAGAGGTGCTCTCGCCGGAGATGTTCCGCAGACGCTACGACAACGTCTTCGAAGGCCCGGAGCAGTGGAAGTCGATCCCGACCAGCAGCGGCCTGACCTATGACTGGCAGCCGGGCAGCACCTATGTGCGCTACCCGACCTTCTTCGACGGCATGACCCGCGAGCTCGAGCCCCTGCACGACATCGCCGGCGCCAGAGTGCTCGCCCTGCTCGGCGATTCCGTGACCACCGATCATATCTCGCCGGCCGGCGCCTTCAGAAAGGACAGCCCGGCCGGGGAGTATCTGATCAGTCACCAGGTGCGGCCGGCCGATTTCAACTCCTACGGCTCCAGGCGCGGCAACCACGAGGTCATGATGCGCGGCACCTTCGGTAACATTCGCATCAGGAACCAGATGGTGCCGGGCGTCGAGGGCGGGGTCACCCGGCACCTGCCCGATGGCGAGGTCATGTCGATCTACGACGCCGCTGTGAAGTACCAGGCCGAGGGCGTGCCTCTGGTGGTGATCGGCGGCAAGGAGTACGGCACCGGTTCGTCGCGCGACTGGGCCGCCAAAGGCACACGCCTGCTCGGCGTCAAGGCGGTGATCGTCGAATCCTTCGAGCGTATCCACCGCTCCAACTTGGTTGGTATGGGCGTGCTGCCGCTTGAGTTCACTGGCGGCCAGAACCGGGAAAGTCTCGGCCTGACCGGCGAGGAGGTGCTCGACATCGAAGGCGTCGCCGCCGGCCTGACGCCGCGCATGACGGTCGCCTGCCGGATCCAACGCCCCGACGGCAGCAGCCAGGAGATCGAACTGCTGGTCCGGATCGACACCGCCGACGAGGTCGACTACGTGAAGAACGGCGGCATCCTGCACTACGTGCTGCGCAATCTTCTACCGGCCGCGTAAGACGGTTATTCGATGGGGGCGCCTCGATGAGAAAGCTCCGCGTCCACCATTCGACGCTCTATCGCTACCGCAAGGCGGTTGCGTTCGGCGCCCATCGCCTGATGTTTCGGCCGCGGGATTCCCACGACCTGCGCCTGATCGCCGCCGAGCTAGTGATCGACCCGGCGGCCGAGGTGCGCTGGCTGCACGACGTTTTCTCCAACTCGATCGCGATCGCACGCTTCGAGGGTTTGGCCGAGGCGCTGCGCTTCGAGAGCAATATCACCTTGGAGCACTACGGCATCGAGCGCCCTGTGGTTCAGATCGAGCCCTATGCCACCCACTATCCTTTCAGCTATTCCAGCGAGTTCATCTCCGATCTGGCGCGCACCAACCAGCGGCACTACCCCGATCCCGAGGGGCGGGTCGACGCCTGGGTCAAGGAGGTCCTGGCCGAGCTTGGTAGCCAGCCGGAGACCGCACATTTGATAGAGCGGCTCAACCACGCGGTCCACCAACGCTTCGCCTACGAGCCGCGCTTCGCCGTCGGCGTGCAGAGCCCGGTCGAGACCCTGAACCAAGGCAGCGGCACCTGCCGGGACTTAGCGCTCTTCATGATGGAGGCGTTGCGGGCGCTCGGCCTCGCCGCGCGTTTCGTCTCCGGCTATCTCTACGACCCGGCGCTCGACGGCGAGGGCGGGGGCGACAGCGGTCTGCGCGGCGCCGGCGCAACCCATGCCTGGGTTCAGGTCTTTCTGCCCGGCGCCGGCTGGGTCGAGTACGACCCAACCAACGGCCTGGTCGGCGGCGCCGATCTGATCCGGGTCGCGGTGACCCGCGACCCCATGCAGGCCCTACCGCTCCAAGGCACCTACATCGGCGCCGCCGAGGACTTTCTCGATATGAGCGTCGAAGTCACGGTTTCCGCGGAAAATCTCGGTTAACATCCCGCTCATACCTCTCACCCTAAAGTGATTCGCCCGTGTGGCGGCAGAGCGGATAGGCTTCGGGTCATGAAACAGATCGCAAAGTATGCCTTGACCGGGGCGGTGGCCTTGGCCGGGGTCGCCCTCTTGGCGCCCGACGGACTGTTTTCCAACAGAGCCGTGGCCGAGATGGCCATCAGCAGCGACTCGCCCGGCGCGCCTGTCGTGGTCGAGCTCTTCACTTCTCAGGGCTGCAGCTCCTGTCCGCCGGCCGAGGAGATTCTCGGCGAGCTGGCCGACCAGCCTGGCGTTTTGGCGCTCGAGATGCATGTCGACTACTGGGACTACATCGGCTGGAAGGATCTTTACGCCAAGCCGGAGATCACCAAGCGCCAGCGCCACTATGCCCGAGATTTGGGCCTGCGCTACGTCTACACCCCGCAGATGGTGATCGACGGCAGGGACGACGTGGTCGGCTCCCGGCGCGGCTCGGTGCTCGATAAGATCGAGCAGGCGGCAATCACGCCCAAGCCGGTCAAGGTGACCTTCGACCGGGAAGGCAACGGCAGGGTGCTGATCGACGGCGGCATCGCGCCCAAGGACGGCGCGACCGTCTGGCTGGTCACCTTCGACGGCCAGCATTCGACTGATGTTAAGCGCGGCGAGAACTCCGGGCGCACCCTAATCAACACCCACGTGGTGCGCGAGATGGATGCCATCGGCCACTGGACCGGCGAGCCGCTCGAGATCGCTCTCGACCTGGCAGGCGCGGCCGCGGCCGGCCGCGACGGTTGCGCGGTACTGGTTCAGACCGGCGGAACGGGCCCGGTGCTCGGCGCCGCCATGATGATGCTGGAGAACTAAGCGGTAAGTTTATTGGTCGCGTTCGGCGCCGGCCCGGCGCCGCGTTAAACGAAAACTAAGCGCTTAGCCCCTTTGCCACGAGCTCCGACAAGCGCCGGTTGAAGTCGACCGGGTCGGGCAGTGGCTCGCCTTCCAGGATGCGCGCCTGGTCGAGCAGCAGGTAGGCCAGGGACTCCAGATCGTTGCCGGCGCCGCTTGCGCCCACGTGGCCCGCCATGGAGCGGATTAGCGGGTGCTTGGGGTTGATCTCCAGGATTCGCTGGCCCGCTTGCTCGAGCTGGTTGTGCTGCTTGAGGATGCGCTCCAGGTGCATGTCCATGCCGGTCTCGTCGGCGACCAGGCAGACCGGGCTCTCGGTCAGGCGCTCGGACGCGCGCACGTCCTTGACCTGGTCCTTCAGGGTCAGCTTGACGTAGGCCACCAAGGCGTCGACCCCTTCGGGCGCCGCCTCCTTGTCATCCTCGGTGGACTCCTCGCCCGCCTCGCCTTTGATCTCGCCCAGGTCGGTGCCGGCCCGGGTCACCGACTTGAAGGGCTTTTCCTGATAGGTCCCAACGGTCGGCATCCAGAACTCGTCGACCGGATCGGTCAAGAGCAGCACCTCGACGCCCTTGGCCCGGAAGCCCTCGAGCTGCGGGCTCTTCTTGAGCGCCTCCAGCTTGTCGCCGCTGATCGTGTATATCGCTTCCTGGCCATCCTTCATGCGCCCGATATAGTCCGCCAGGCTGCTCCAGCCCTCGGTCTCGGTGGTGCGGAAGCGGGCCAGCTCCATGAGCTTTTCGCGCTGCGCTTCGTCCTCGTAGAGGCCTTCCTTCAGCACGGCGCCGAAGTTCTCCCAGAACGCGCCGTAATCGTCGGGGGTTTTCTCGGCCTTCTTCTTGAGTTCGCCGAGCACCCGTTTGACCACGCCGTTTCGGATCTTGGTCAGCTTCGGATCGCGCTGGAGGAGTTCCCGGCTTACGTTGAGCGGCAGGTCCTCGGTATCGATCACGCCGCGCAAAAAGCGCATATATGAGGGCAGGAGCTCGGCGCAGTCGTCGGTGATGAAGACCCGCTTGACGTAGAGCTTAACGTGGTGGCGCCGGGTCGGATCGAAGAGATCGAAGGGCTTGGCGGATGGCACGAACAGAAGGCCGGTGTACTCCATCACGCCCTCGACCCGGAAATGCAGGCGCATCCACGGATCGTCGAAGCCTTGGCCGACGTGGTGATAGAACTCCTTGTACTGCTCGTCGGTGATCTCCGACTTGGGCCGGGTCCAGATCGCGCCGGCGCTGTTGAGCCGCCGCTCTTCGAGCTCGCCGTTTTCCTTGCCGGTCTCCAGCAGCATCACCGGAAAGGCGATGTGGTCGGAATAGGTCGTGACGATGCGGCGCAGGCGCGCCTCGTCCAGATACTCCTCCTCGCCCTTCTTGAGATGCAAGGTCACCTTCGTGCCCTGCGCCGGGGCTTCGTCGCTCTCGGTCACCGCGAACTCGCCCTTGCCGTCGGAGGCCCACTTCCAGCCCTCCTGCTCACCTGCCTTGCGGGTCAGCACCTCGACCCGGTCGGCGACCATGAAGCCGGAGTAGAAGCCGACGCCGAACTGGCCGATCAGGCTCGGGTTGTCGGCCGCCTCCTCGAGCTGTTCGACGAAGGCCGAGGTGCCTGAGCGGGCGATCGTGCCCAGATTCTCGATCAGCTCGTCATGATTCATACCGATGCCGTTGTCGGCCACGGTCAAGAGGCGCGCCTTGGCGTCGACCTGGAGCGTAATGCGAAAATCGCCGTTCTCGGCAATCAACTCGGGCGCGGTCAGGGCCGCATAGCGCAGCCGGTCGCAGGCATCCGAGGCGTTGGAAATGAGCTCCCGCAGAAAGATTTCCTTGTTGGAGTAGAGGGAGTTGGCGACGATGTCGAGGAGGCGGCTGACTTCCGCTTGGAATGAGAGTTTTTCTTCGGCCATGGCGATGTCGTTCAATCACTGTCAAAGGAATGGAACCCGGCTTGATATGTGCCGTTTGGCGGCGCTCTGCAACCCCCTTGGGGGGCCGATATGACCGCTTCGGACGACGGCACGGCGAGGGCCCGCAAGACCTTGGTCGAGACGATCGAGCGGGAGGTCGCTGAGACAGCCGGTCTGACCGGTCGGGCGGAACTCGATCCTAGGGTGCTGTCGGCGCTCGAGCGGGTGCCGCGGCACAAGTTCGTGGCCGGGCCCCAGCGGCTCTTTGCCTATGAGAACCGGCCCCTGCCGATCGGCCACGGCCAGACAATTTCCCAGCCCTACATGGTTGCCGTGATGAGCGACCTGGCCGAGATCGTCCCCGGGGCAAAGGTGCTCGAGGTCGGCACCGGCTGCGGCTATCAGGCGGCGATCCTGGCCGAGCTTGGCGGCGAGGTGACCTCCCTCGAGCTGGTGCCCGAGCTGGCCGAGCAGACCGCCAAGCGCCTGGCAGAGATGGGCTACGGCAACATCGCAGTGCACCAGGGTGACGGCAGTCTCGGCTGGCTGGCCGGCGCGCCTTTCGATGCCATCGTGGTAACCGCCGCCGCCTTCCGCCGGGTGCCGCCGGCCCTGATCGAGCAGCTCGCGCCCGGTGGCCGGCTTATCGTCCCGGTCGAGCACGATCAGCGGCGTGTCAGGTTTTTTCGCCAGCGCCCGGAGCAGGAGCTGCTGCTGATCACTAAGGACCCGGTCGGCAAGACCAGCGAGCGCAGTATCCTGCCGGTCGCCTTCGTGCCCCTGATCGAAGCCGCCTCGGGCTCGAAAATCATCAAGTGAAGGCTTGCATGGCGGCCCCGAAAGTCTGAACCTGTAAGACATGAAGCACGCGCGCCAACGGCAGGTAACGGCCGTTCTGGGCCCGACCAACACGGGCAAGACCTACCTCGCCATGGAACGGCTGCTGGCCTATCGCAGCGGCATGATCGGCTTTCCGCTGCGGCTTCTGGCGCGCGAGAACTACGACCGGGCGTGCAAGATCAAAGGGCCGGGCAAGGTGGCGCTTATCACCGGCGAGGAGCGCATCACCCCGCCTGGCGCGCGCTATTTCTTCTGCACGGTCGAATCCATGCCCCTGCAGCGGCCGGTCGAGTTTCTGGCGGTCGACGAGATCCAGCTGTGCGGCGATCCCGAGCGCGGCCACATCTTCACCGAGCGCCTGCTCCACGCCCGAGGCACCGAGGAAACCATGCTGCTGGGGGCCGACACGATCCGCCCGGTGCTGCAGACCTTGGTGCCCGAGGCCGAGGTCATCTCGCGCCCGCGCTTCTCCACCCTGAGCTACACCGGGCCGCGCAAGATCACCCGCCTGGCGCCGCGCTCGGCCGTGGTCGCCTTTTCGGCCGCCGATGTCTACAGCCTGGCCGAGCTGATTCGCCGCCAGCGCGGCGGCACGGCGGTGGTGCTTGGCGCGCTCAGCCCGCGCACCCGCAACGCCCAGGTCGCGCTGTTCGATTCCGGCGAGGTCGACTACCTGGTGGCGACCGACGCGATTGGCATGGGGCTCAACCTCAACCTGGATCACGTCGCCTTCAGCCAGCTCGCCAAGTTCGACGGCCGAGTCCCGCGCCGCCTGACGCCGGCCGAGGTCGGCCAGATCGCCGGGCGCGCCGGGCGCCACATGAGCGACGGCACCTTCGGGCCGACCGGCGACCTGAGACCGATGGACCAGGAGCTGGTCGAGGCGGTCGAGAGCCACCGTTTCGATCCGCTCGTCTTCGCCTATTGGCGCAACCGGCGTCTCGACTTCCGCTCGCCCCGGGCGCTCCTGCGCTCGCTCGACCGGCCGTCGGAAATGCCCGAGCTGATGCGCGGCCGGCCGGTCGACGACCACCAGGCGCTGATCCAGCTCGGCCGCGACCCCGAGGTCGAGGCGCGCGCCGGCAACCCCGATGCCGTACACCTCCTGTGGGAGGTCTGCCAGGTGCCGGATTTCCGCAAGGTCATGACCGAGCAGCACACCGGCCTTCTCAAGCGCCTTTTCAAGTACCTGACCCACGGCGAGGGCGAGTTGCCGGAGGACTGGGTGGCGCGCCAGATCAAGCGGCTGGACCGCATCGAGGGCGAGATCGACGCGTTGGTGACCCGCATCGCCCACGTGCGCACCTGGACCTATATCACCCACCGCAACGGCTGGCTGGCCGATCCGGACCATTGGCAGGGCCGCGCCCGGGCGATCGAGGACCGCCTGTCCGACGCGCTGCACGAGGGCCTGACCCAGCGCTTCGTCGACCGTCGCTCCGCAGTCCTGCTGCGCCGCCTGCAGGGCAGCGAGGCGCTGCTCGGCGCGATCCGGCGCGACGGCACGGTGCTGGTCGAAGGCGAGTTCGTCGGCCGGCTTGAGGGCTTCCGCTTCGCGCCCGACAAGGGCGTCGAGGGCGAAGACGCCAAGGCGCTGCTGACCGCCGCCCGCCGGGCGCTCGCCGGCGAGATCCCCCAGCGGGTGGTGGCCCTGGAGCAGGAGGCCGACGGCGCCTTCCTGCTCGAGGGCGCCGGGCGCATTGCCTGGCGCGGCGCCCCGGTTGCCCGCCTGGTGCCGGGCGCCACGGCGCTCGCCCCCGGCATCGTGATCTTGGACAGCGAGCTGCTCGACGGCGCCCAGCGCGAGCGCCTGCGCCGCCGTCTTTCGACATGGCTGGCCACCCACCTGCGACGCCGCTTGGGCCTGCTGTTTCGCGCCTGCGAGGCCGACCCCGGCCCGGCCGCGCGCGGCATCTTGTTCCAGTTGGCCGAAGCTTTGGGCAGCTTGCCGCGGGCCCGTCTGGCCGGGCAGATCCAAGGCCTGAGCAAGGCCGAGCGAAAGGCGCTGATCGATCTGGGCGTGCGCTTGGGCGCCGTCAGCGTGTTCTTTCCGGCGCTGCTCGGGACCCGGGCGCTCGCCCTCCGGGCCTTGCTCTGGGCAACCTACCAGTCCCGCCCCCTGCCCGAGCTGCCGGCCCGCAAGCGGGTCGTGCTGCGCCCGGCCGCGGACCAGGAGCGCGCCGTTTGGGCGGCCTTCTGCCAGGCGATCGGCTACCGGGTGCTGGACGGCGATCTGGCGGTGCGAGTCGATGCACTGGAGCGCTTGGCCAACGGGGCCCGTCGCTTGGCCAAGGCGGGGCCCTTCGATCCCGCCGCGCTGCTCAAAGGATGCCCGGGGCTCGCACCCGAGGACCTGCCGGCGGTGGCGAAGCTGCTTGGCTACCAGGTCCGCGCCAACGGCGAGGGCCTGATCTGCGTGCCCCGCGGCGCCGGCCGCAAGAAAGCCAAGCGGCCCAAGCCGAAGCGCGCCAAACGGGCCGATTCGCCCTTCGCCAAGCTGCGCGAGCTCAAGCTCGAGCCATGAGCGAGGCGCGCCTTCGGGTCGACAAGTGGCTCTGGTACGGGCGCTTCTTCAAGACCCGAAGCCTGGCGTCCAAGGCCTGCGCCGGCGGCCAGCTGAGACTCAACGGCACGGCGGTCGCCAAGCCCCACACCCAGGTCAAGGTCGGCGATGTGCTAACCTTCGCCCAGGGCCACCATATCCGTGTGATCAAGGTTGCCGCGCTCGGCGTTCGGCGCGGCCCAGCGCCGGAAGCCCAGGCGCTCTACGAGGACCTCAAGCCGCCGAGCGCGGAAAACCGCCTGCCCGGACCCAAGCGGAGCCCCGGTAGTGGCCGCCCGACCAAGAAAGAGCGCCGCGAGATGGAGCGGCTCAAGGACGGCGGGTCAGGATGACCGATAGGTTGTTGGCCGGCATCTCGACCACCTCACCGAGCTCTAGGCCATGGGCTTCGCCGAGCGCGGCGACCTCCTCCAGATCGCGCACGCCCCAATCGGGGTTCTCGGCGCGCAAGGAGCGGTCGAAGGCGGCGTTGGAGGGCGCGGTGTGCCGACCGTCCCGCCGGAAGGGGCCGTAGAGATAGAGCGGCGCGCCGGCCGGCAGCAGGGCGCGCGAGCCGGCCACCAGACCCTCTGCGGTGGCCCAGGGCGTGATGTGGATCATGTTGATGCAGACCACGGCGTCGGCCTGCTCGAGCGGCCAGGGGTGGCACGTGACGTCCAGGTCGAGCGGCGCCTGCAGGTTGGCGATGCCGGTGCCGTGGGCGGTGATCGAATGCCGCAAATCCGGGTCGGGGTCGCTCGGCTGCCAGATCAGGGGGCGCAGGCTGTGGGCGAACCAGGCGGCGTGCTCGCCGGTGCCGCTGGCGACCTCGAGCACCAGGCCGGACCTCGGCAAAATGCGGTCGAGCACCGCCAGGATGGGCTCGCGATTGCGTTGGGTCGCCGGCGCGAAAAGCCGGGCGTCGGGCAGGGCCGAGGTGGTGTCCATGTCCCTATAGGTGGGCCCCATCAAGGCCACCCGCAAGGGACCAGAAGCCCTATTTTGCCTGGGGTTGCGCGTCTCGGCAGGGACATGATAGGCAGGGCGATGATCGAGCGAATCAAGTCCTTCCTGCGTAGTCTCGAGGACGACGGCGCCAAGGATTGCTGTCGTTCCGCCGACGATCGACAGATCGCGGTCGCCGCCCTGATGCTTGAGGCCGCTTTGATGGACCAGAGCTTCGACGATGAGGAGCGCGGTGTCATAAAGCGGCTGCTCGCCGAGCGATTCCAGCTTGCGGACAAGGACACCGATGAGCTCTTGGAGATCGCTCAGGGCCGGGTCGAGGGCTCGCTCCAGCTCTATGGTTTCACCAGCGTGGTGAAGGACAACTTTACACCTGAGGAGCGCATCGAGCTAATGGAAATGCTATGGCAGGTCGCCTATGCCGACGGCAAGCTGGACGACTACGAGGCCAATCTCATGCGCCGCGTCTCGGGGCTGATCTTCGTCTCCGACTGGGACAGCGGACAGGCCCGCAAGCGGGCGCTCGCCCGGCTCGGCCTTGATGAACCCGCCTAAGCTATACTCTCTGTAAGAATTCTGTCTATCAAGCCCGCCAGGGGACCAGGAGAGCGAGGAAATGACATACATCGTCAATGAAGCCTGCATCAAGTGCAAGTACATGGACTGCGTGGAAGTCTGCCCGGTGGACTGCTTCTACGAGGGCGAGAACATGCTGGTGATCCATCCGGACGAATGCATCGACTGCGGTGTGTGCGAGCCGGAGTGCCCGCCCGAGGCAATTCTGCCCGATACCGACAGCGAGGCCGAGCGCTGGCTCGATCTTAACCGGGAGTACAGCGAGACCTGGCCCAATATCACCCGCAAGGGCGAGGCGCCGACCGATGCCGAGAAGTTTCAAGGCATGGAGGGCAAGTACGACAAGTTTTTCAGCGCCAACCCGGGAACCGGCGACAGCGGCTGAACCGCGCGCTTGCCGAAGGCTCTAAGTTCCCAGCTGAGTTTGCCTTTTCCCCCCAATTGAGCTATAGTCCTGGTCTCACATAGGGAACCAGGATCGGCGTCGTTCCGGGCTGATCGCCGGGGCGGCCGGTGGTGAGCGAGGTTCCCAGGAGCTACCGAAGGACGTTTGGACGCGTTGGCTTAGGCCCGCGGCACAAGCGTCCTCGTTATGTAAAGAAGCGAAAAAAAAGAGAGCCTCCCCAATAGGCCGGACCCAGTCAACAAGCGAACGACGCTAGCGGGGATGATGTGGAACAAGAGAGCGGCCCTATGAAGAAGAATTCCAAGAAGGTGAAGTCAGACTACAGCGCCGGCGATTTCGTCGTTTACCCGACCCACGGCGTGGGCAAGGTCCTGGGCGTGGAGAACCAGGAGATTTCCGGCGTTACCTTGGATTTGATCATCATCAAGTTCGATAAGGACCGCATGACTCTGCGCGTGCCGGTGGATAAGGCCGAGAACTCCGGCTTGCGCAAGCTGTCGACCCGCAAGGTCATGGACAGCGCGCTCACCACCCTCAAAGGGCGCAGCCGGGCCAAGCGCACCATGTGGAGCCGCCGGGCTCAGGAGTACGAGGCCAAGATCAACTCGGGCGACCCGGTCTCGATCGCCGAAGTGGTGCGCGACCTGCACCGGGGCGACGATCAGCCCGATCAGTCCTACAGCGAGCGGCAGATGTATCAGGCCGCGCTCGACCGCTTGGCCCGGGAACTTGCCGCGCTCGAGCGGATCGACGAGGCGGCCGCCGCCCAGAAGCTGGAACAGCTGCTCAAAGCCGCGTAGTCTGCCGAATTCCCAAGGCTTGAGGCCGGCCCCCTTGTAAAGGGCGGCCGGCCCTGGCTTCGCACAAGACGGCTGAGCGCCCATGTCCGACCGGCAGAAATTCGCCAGATTTCGGGGCACCCTCCGGGTTTGGGCGATCGCTTCCGTGCACGGTGAGGCCGAGCGCCTGGAGCGCCTGCACCATGCCCTTCTGGGCATCTGCCGCGAACTGAATACGTCGAACACCTGAAACTGGACGGAATAGTCGTCCTCAGAATTCTGAATCAGCCGTCCGACGATGACCACTTCCGACCCCAGGCGACGCC
>JBCCGG010000002.1:0-259791 GCA_039029395.1 Pseudomonadota bacterium
CCCGGCATTCTGCCGCGATAGCAGGGGTGGGGTCAACGGAGCCTGGGCGGTCGGGTGGGGGCGTGGGCCGGCGCCGAACTACCTCAAGACACCCCCACCATTGGACCGGACCGGCCGACTATGATATCGGGTGCGCCCCGATCACCGCGCTGAAGTCGTCCACCCATGAGCCTGTTCGAAGGCAAGGACCTGACCTGCATTCGGGCCGAGCGTTGGGTCTTCCAAGGGCTCGACTTCACCCTGGCGGCCGGCGAGGCCCTGGTGGTGATCGGCCCGAACGGCAGCGGCAAGTCGAGCCTGCTGCGGCTGATGGCCGGCCTGATCAGACCAGCGGCCGGCCAGCTCACCTGGTGCGGGCAAGCGCTCGAGGAGGCTGCCCATCGGTCCCGTCTGCACTATCTGGGTCATCTGGACGCCGTGAAGCCGGTGCTCACCGCGCGCGAGGTACTGAACGGCTGGGCCAGCCTGCGGGGCGCCTCGGCCGAACGGGTCCCTGAGGCCCTGGATCGCTTCGGCCTCACCGAGCTCGCCGAGCTGCCCTGCCGCCTGCTCTCGGCCGGTCAGCGCCGGCGCCTGGCACTTGCCCGCTTGCTTGCCACGCCGGCCGAGCTGTGGCTGCTCGACGAGCCCAGTGTCGGATTGGACAAGGAATCTCAAGGGCGCCTGGCCGCGGTGATTGCCCAGCATCAGGCCGGCGGAGGCCGGGTCGCGCTGGCGACCCACGAGGCGCTCGACCTGGAGGATCCGCGACAGCTCGACATGGGTGCGCTGACGCCGCCGGCCGCCCCGGAGCTGGTGTGGTGAACGCCTTTCTCGCGGTCATCGGACGCGATCTGCGCCTGGCCCTGCGACAGCGCTCGGACGTTGCCTTGGTGGTCATGTTCTTCGTGCTGACCGGCGCAATGTTTCCGCTCGCGGTCGGCCCCGAGCCCAATCTCTTGGCGCGGATCGCGCCTGGTGTCACCGCGGTCGCCGCCCTGCTCGCCGTGCTGCTGTCCCTCGAGCGCCTGTTCCTGGCCGACTACGAGGACGGCAACTTGGAGCTCTTGGCGCTCGCCGCCCTACCGCTCGAGCTGGTCGCCCTGGCCAAGGTCGCGGCCCATTGGCTGACCACCGGGTTGCCGCTCGTGATCGCGGCACCGGTCATCGCCCTGCTCTACGACATGCCGGCCGATGGCCTGGCCGTCACCCTGCTGGCGCTCGCCCTGGCAACGCCCAGTTTGAGCCTGATCGGCGCGGTCGGCGCCGCGCTCACCCTGGGCGCCAGGCGCGGCGGCGTGCTGATCCCGCTTCTGGTGCTGCCGCTCTACGTGCCGATCCTGATCTTCGCGGTCTCGGCGATCGACGCCGAGCTGGCTGGTCTGACGGCACTGCCAAACCTCCTGCTGCTGGCAGCGATCCTGGCGTTCGCCCTGCCGTTCACGCCGATCGCCGCGGCGGCGGCCTTGCGCCAAGCCTTGACCTGAGACAATGACTATATAACTGCCCAATGAGATAAAACCTGGCCATGACCATGCACCGCTTCGCCAATCCGGGCCGCTTCATGCGCTTCGCCGACAGGGCCCTGCCCTGGACACTGGGCGCCATGGTCTTGTGCCTGGGCGCTGGGCTCTACCTGGGGCTTTTTGTGGCGCCACCGGATTACCAGCAAGGCGAAAGCGTACGCATCATGTACGTGCACGTGCCGTCTGCCTGGATGGCGTTGTTCGTCTACACCAACATTGCGCTGGCCAGCGCGGCCTCGCTGATCTGGCGCCATCCGCTGGCCGATCTGGTCGCGAAGGCCTCCTCGCCGATCGGCGCCGGGTTCACTTTTTTGGCATTGGCGACCGGCTCCCTTTGGGGCAAACCCATGTGGGGCACCTGGTGGGTGTGGGACGCGCGGCTGACGTCCGTGCTCGTTCTGTTCTTTCTTTACCTCGGTCACATGGCGCTGATGAACGCCTTCGATGACCAGGCGCGCGGCCGAAAAGCGGCGGCGATCCTGGCCCTGGTCGGCTTCGTCAACGTGCCGATCATCAAGTTCTCGGTCGACTGGTGGAACACGCTTCATCAGCCGGCCAGCGTGCTGCGTTTGGACGGCCCGACGATCCACTCGAGCATGCTCTGGCCCTTGCTGCTGATGGCCTTGGGCTTCACTTTCTACTATGTCACTTTGCTGTTCATTCGGGTTAAGAGCGACCTCCTAGCGGCCCGCGCCCGGGCGCTGGAGGTGGCCGCCCTCCAGGCCGGCGAATAGGGAGCAAGAGCTGGTGCAAGGTTTTCTGGCGATGGGTGGACACGGCGGCTACATCTGGCCGGCCTTCGCGCTGACCGCGTTGGTCTTGATCGGCTTCGCGGTTGCCAGCCTGCGCGACTTGCGCCGGGCCCAGAAAACGCTCGCCCGCCAAGAAGCACTCAGGCCCGAACGGCGCCGGCGCAAGGCGGCCCAGGCATGACCCGCAAGAAAAAGCGCATGGTCATGGTGCTGGCCGGCCTCGGCGGCTTGGCGGTCGCCGCCGCCTTGGTGCTGACCGCTTTCGAGCAGAACATCACCTACTTCTACAGCCCAAGCGACCTGGCCGAGCAAGAGGTGCCGCACGACCGCAACATCCGCCTGGGCGGCCTGGTCGCCGAGGAGTCCGTGATGCGCCTGGACGACGGCGTCACCGTGCAGTTTGTCATCACCGACCTGGCGAGCGAGGTTGCGGTAACCTACAAGGGCCTGCTTCCGGATCTCTTTCGCGAGGGCCAGGGGGTGATCGTCGAGGGTCGCCTGGGCGAGCGCGGCCTGGTCGCCGACGAGGTGCTGGCCAAGCACGACGAGAACTACATGCCGCCCGAGGTCGCCGAGGCCCTAAAAGAGGCCGGTCAATGGCGCCATGGAGAGGATGGCCAATGATCCCGGAGCTCGGCCATCTGGCGCTGATCCTGGCGCTTTTCGTCGCGGTTGTGCAGGGCATCGTGCCGATGGTCGGTGCGGCGCGCGGCAACCCGGCTTGGATGGCGCTGGCTCGGCCGGCCGCGCTGTTGCAGTTCGCGCTCGTTTCGAGCGCCTTCCTGGCACTTATGCAGAGCTACGTGATCTCCGACTTCACGGTGCTCAACGTGGCGCTCAATTCCCATTCCACCAAGCCGATGCTCTACAAGATCTCCGGCGTTTGGGGCAATCACGAGGGCTCCATGCTGCTGTGGGTGTTGATCCTGGCGCTCTTCGGCGCGGCGGTCGCTCTATTCGGTGGCAACCTGCCCGCGACTTTGCGCGCCCGGGTGCTCTCGGTGCAGTCGTGGATCGCGCTCGGCTTCCTGACTTTCATGATTTTCACCTCGAACCCCTTCGAGCGGGTGTTCCCGCCGCCGCTTGACGGCAACGATCTCAACCCGCTGCTCCAGGACCCGGGGCTGGCGTTCCATCCGCCCATGCTATACGTCGGCTATGTTGGCCTTTCGATCGCCTTCTCCTTCGCCGTCGCCGCCCTGATCGAGGGCCGGGTCGACGCCGCCTGGGCGCGCTGGGTCAGACCCTGGACTCTGCTCGCTTGGATCTTTCTGACCGCCGGCATCGCGCTCGGCTCCTGGTGGGCCTACTACGAGCTGGGCTGGGGTGGCTGGTGGTTCTGGGATCCGGTCGAAAACGTCTCCTTCATGCCCTGGCTAATGGCGACCGCGCTCTTGCATTCGGCGATCGTCGTGGAGAAACGCGACGCGCTCAAGGTTTGGACGATCCTGCTCGCCATTCTCGCCTTCTCGCTCTCGCTCATCGGCACCTTCATCGTGCGCTCGGGCCTGCTCACCTCGGTCCACTCCTTCGCCAGCGATCCGCAGCGCGGGCTCTACATCCTGCTGCTGCTGTGCATCGCGATCGGCGGCTCTCTTACGCTCTTCGCCGTGCGCGCGCCGGCGCTAAAGGCCGGCGGCCTGTTCGCGCCGATTAGCCGGGAGGGCGCCCTGGTGATGAACAACCTGCTGCTCGCCGTCGGTACCGCGACGGTGTTCCTGGGCACGCTCTACCCGCTGTTCGCCGACGCATTTGGCGTCAATGTCTCGGTCGGCGCGCCGTTCTACAGCGTGACCTTCGTGCCGCTCATGATGCCGATGATCGTGCTGATGGCGATCGGACCCTTCCTGGCCTGGAAGCGGGCCGATCTGGCCGGCGCGCTCGGCCGCTTAAAGATGGCGCTGGCCGTGACCGCGGCGGTCGCGCTGGCCACATGGTACCTGCATCAGGGCGGGCCGATCCTGGCGGTGCTCGGCATGGCGCTGGCCGCCTGGCTGTTCCTCGGCGCACTTTCGGAGTGGGCCTTCCGCATCAAGCTGTTCCGCGCGCCGCTCGCGGACAGCCTAAAGCGCGCCTGGCACCTGCCCCGGGCGGCGACCGGCATGACGCTGGCCCACGCCGGCCTGGCGGTGGCGATCGCCGGCATGACCGCCTCGGCCGCCTGGCAGAGCGAGGTGGTACGCTACATGCAACCCGGCGAGAGCGTCGAGATTGCCGGCCAAGAGGTTCGCTTCGACGGCGTGGTCGCCAGCCAAGGCCCCAACTACACCCGGGACGTAGGTCACTTCACGGTCTTCGCCGAGGGCCGGCAGATCGCCGTGCTGACTCCGGAAAACCGGCTCTATCCGGTGCAAAACATGCCGACCACCGAGGCCGCGATCCGCACCACCGGTCTGGCCGACCTCTACGTGGTGCTGGGCGACCCGGACGGCAGCGGCGGCTGGACAGTACGAATTTACTATGAGCCCCTGGTGCCCTGGATCTGGGCCGGCTCGCTCATAATGGTGCTGGGCGGCCTGGTCTCCTTGAGCGATCGGCGCCTGCGGGTGGGCGCGCCAGCGCGCAAGCGCAAGACGGCGCTCGCCAAGGCCTGAGCAAGATGCGCAGCCGCCTGTTCTTTCTCGCCCCAGTAGCGGTCTTCCTGGTGATCGCCGGCTACATGGCCTGGGGCCTCATGGACCCGGAGCGCAACCCAAGCGCGGTGCCCTCAGCTCGGGTCGACCAGCCGGTGCCGCTCTTCGCCGTGCCTGCCCTCTACGACAGCGAGCCCGACGGACTAGCAACCGCGGACTTGACCAATGGCAAGGTTACACTGGTCAATTTTTTTGCCTCCTGGTGCGTGCCCTGCCAGGTCGAGCACCCGCTTTTCATGCAGCTCGCCGCGCAAGGCAAGGTCGAGCTGGTCGGCATTGCCTATCGGGACAAAAGGGCCGACACCCGCAATTGGCTGAAGGCGCTCGGCAATCCCTACAGCAAGATCGGTGTCGATCAGAACGGCCGCACGGCCATCGAGTGGGGCGTCTCAGGTGTGCCCGAGACCTTCGTGATCGACCGGGAGGGACGCATCCGCTACCAGCACATCGGGCCGATTCACGAGCGCGACCTGACCGGCAAGATCCTGCCCTTGATCGAGGAGCTGGGCGGGTGAGCCGGACCCTTCTCGCGCTCGCGGTTCTGTTTCTGCTGGCCGTCCCGGCCGCTGCGGTCGAGCCCGACGAAGTGCTCGACGATCCGGCCCTGGAGGCCCGCGCGCGCACGTTGTCTCAAGAGATTCGCTGCCTGGTCTGCCAGAACGAGTCGATTGATTCCTCGAACGCCGATCTCGCCAAGGACCTGCGCATCATCGTGCGCGAGCGCCTGGTCGCCGGCGACAGCGACCAAGAGGTGCTTGACTACCTGGTGGCGCGCTACGGCGACTACGTGCTGCTGCGCCCTCCGGTTAAGCCGGGCACCTATCTGCTGTGGTTCGGCCCGGCCCTGCTGCTGGCGCTCGGTGTGCTCAGCGTCGCGATCTACTTCCGACGCCGCCGGCCGCCCCAGGCCGCCGGACTGAGTGCCGAGGAGGAAGCTCGGGTCGCCACCCTCATGGACCAGGGCGACGACACCGACACTGGGCCGCGGTCATGACCTTCTGGCTGATCGCCGGCAGCCTGATCCTGATCACGCTCGCGGTACTCCTGATCCCTCTCTTGCGCGCGGCCAAGACGCCAGCACCGCGCACCGAGCACGACTTGGCGGTCTATCGAGATCAGCTGGCCGAGGTCGAGCGCGACCTGAGTCGCGGCGTGCTCGACCCGGAAGAGGCCGAGGCGGCGCGCCAGGAGGTCAAGCGCCGGTTGCTTGTCGCCGACGCGACCCCGAACCAGCCGGCAGCGGCCAGGCGGGCCGGACTGGTCTTGCCGATCGCGCTCGCCCTGTTGGTGCCGGCCGCCAGCCTGGCGCTCTACTTTGGCCTCGGCAGTCCAGGCCAGCCGAGCCTCCCCTTCGCCGAGCGTCCGGCGCCTGAGCCGCCGCCGGTCGAGATGGTCCAGGCGATCGAGCAGCTCGCCGCGCGCCTGGCTCAGCAGCCTGAAGATACCCAAGGCTGGCAGTTGCTCGGCCGCTCCTACGCTCAGCTTGGCCGCTTTCGGGAAGCCGCCGAGGCTTTCAATCAATCGATCGCCCACGGCGACGACAGCGCCGATGCCTATGCCAACCTCGGCGAGATGTTAGCCGCGGCCCAAAACGGCACGCTTGGCGCTGCTTCCCGCCAGGCCTTCGCGGCCGCACTGGAACGCGATCCGAACAACCCCCGGGCCCGTTACTACGGCGGATTGGCCCTCGCCCAAGACGGACGCCTGGCCGAGGCGCTTCAGGTGTGGCGCAATCTGGAGCGCGACAGTCCGACCGAGGCGCCCTGGCGGCCCCTCCTGGAACAGCAGATCGCCGCGCTCGGCGCCGAGCTAGGCGAGGCCCCGGCAGCGCCGGGCCCAAGCCAGTCCGACGTCGCCGCGGCGGCCGAGATGTCGCCCGAGGAGCGCGCCGCCTTCATCGAGTCCATGGTCGCCCGCCTGGCCAGCCGCCTGCAGGAAACACCCGACGACCTGGAGGGCTGGTTGCGTCTCGCCCGGGCCTACGGCGTGCTCGGCCGTCGCGACGATGGCCTGGCCGCGCTGGAGCGCGCGGATGCCTTGGCCGCCGAATTGCCGGCCGACGCGCCGGTCCACGGCACCATTGCCGAGACCCGCGCCGGACTGGAGCAGATGCCCAGCCCATAGCCCTGACCTCTCACCATGGAGTGGTGCGACCGAAGGGCGACGAATGTTCTGCGACGGTCCACGTCAAAGCGCATTCCCGAGCCTGTCGCAAGATCTCCGCCGTAACGCGCCACTCCATGGTGAGAAGTCCGGACCAACCCAGACGCGAAGCGGCATTCCCATTTTTACTTTGCAAGCTCGTGAAAAGCTGGCTAACCTTTTGGCAAATGAAGCCAAAATGGCTCGCTAAGGGAGGGTTGAACGAACATGGCGGACGTGGCATCCGCCGAGCCGCCCACCGATGGCGGCCCGGTTCCGGCGCTGGTTGCCGAGGACATCAAGAAGAGCTTCGGCTCGCTCGAAGTCCTCAAGGGCATTTCGCTGACCGCCCATCAGCACGACGTAATCTCAATTCTGGGATCGAGCGGCTCGGGCAAGAGCACCTTTTTGCGGTGCATCAACCTGCTGGAGACGCCGAACGCCGGAAAGGTCTACGTGCACGGCGAGCTGATCCGCATGCGCGATAAGGGTGCCCAAGGCTTGGCGCCCGAGGACAACAAGCAGGTCGAGCGGATCCGCACCAAGCTCGCCATGTGCTTCCAGCAGTTCAATCTCTGGTCCCACATGACCGTGCTGGAGAACGTCACCGAAGCGCCGATCCACGTGCTCAAGGTGCCAAAGGCAGAAGCAGTCGAGCGCGCCGAGAAGGTGCTCAACCGAGTCGGCATGTACGAGCGCAAAGACTACTATCCGGCGCACCTTTCCGGCGGCCAGCAGCAGCGCGCGGCGATCGCGCGGGCGCTCGCCATGGAGCCCGAGGTGATGCTGTTCGACGAGCCGACCTCGGCGCTCGACCCGGAGCTGGTGGGCGAGGTCCTGAAGGTCATGCGCACCCTGGCCGAGGAGGGCCGCACCATGCTGGTGGTGACCCACGAGATGGGTTTTGCGCGCGAGGTTTCCGACCGGGTGATGTTCCTGCATCAAGGCCTGGTCGAAGAGTACGGCAAGCCGGACCAGGTGTTCGGCAGCCCCAAGTCAGAGAGGTTCCGGCAGTTCCTGGCGGGCACGCTGAAGTGACGCTGCCGGGGTAATGTTCGTAACGTAACTAACGCAACGCAAACAACTGCAGTAGGGAGGCAGAGCGTGAAAAAACTTTCCACCGTATTCGCCGCCGCCGCGCTTATGGTCGCGGCCGCGGTTTCGCAGCCGGTCCAGGCCCAGGATGTCCTGCGCATCGGCGTCGAGGGCGCCTATCCGCCGTTCTCTTGGAAAGAGGCCGACGGCACCTTGAAGGGCTTCGATATCGACATCGCGACCGTGCTATGCGCGCGCATGAACCGCGAGTGCGTGTTGGTCGAGCAGGATTGGGACGGCATCATTCCGGCGCTCTTGGCGCGTAAGTACGATGCCATCATCGCCTCCATGTCGATCACCGAGGAGCGCAAGAAGCGGGTCGACTTTACCCAGAAGTACTACAACACGCCGGCCAAGTTCGTCGCCGCCAAGGACGCCGGCTTCGACGCCACACCGGCCGGCATGGCCGGTAAGACCATCGGGGTCCAGCGCGGCACGATCCATCAGTGCTACATGGAAAAGATGTTCCCGGATGCCGAACTGAGGCTCTACGCGACCCAGGAAGAGGTCTTCCTGGATCTCGGCTCGGGCCGCATCGACGCACAGATTTCGGATTCGATTCAGGCGCTCGAGGGTTTCCTGGGCACCGACGAGGGCAAGGATTACGCCTTCCTGGGCGGCGACCAGTTCGACCTGGAATGCCACGGCGAAGGTGCCGGGATCGCCGTACGCAAGGGCGATTCCGAGCTGATCGCTGCGTTGAACAAGGCGATCATGGAGATCCGCGAGGATGGCTCCTACGCCGCGATCAACGCGCGCTACTTCGACTTCGACATCTACGGCGAGTAAGCGCTGTAGTGCGAGGATAAGAGAACGGGGAGGCGGCTTGGCGCCTCCCCGCGCCTTACCGATGGCCCCGATCGCCCAAGACCGTTAGAGGTGGCAAGATGGAAACGGTTATCGCCTATTTGCCGTCGATACTGCAGGGTACCTGGCTGACCATTGCCGTTGCCCTCTGCTCGGTGCTTCTGGCGGTCGTGCTCGGCTTGCTCGGCGCATGGGGCAAGCTTTCCAAGTCGATCGCGGCCAACAAGACCGCAAATGCCTACACCACGATCGTCCGCGGCATTCCCGACCTAGTGCTCATGCTTCTGCTGTTCTACGGCGGCCAGCAAGCACTCAACGACCTTGGCGCCTCGACTGGCTGGTGGGGCTATGTGGAGATCAACCAGTTCACCGCCGGCGTCTTCACAATAGGGTTTATCTTCGGCGCCTATATGACCGAGACCTTCCGCGGCGCCTTCCTGGCGATCCCGGGCGGCCAGATCGAGGCGGGCGTTGCCTGCGGCATGAGCCCGGGCAAGGTCTTCGGACGCGTCATCTGGCCCCAGCTGGTGCGCTATGCTTTGCCGAGTTTCGGCAACAACTGGTTGGTGCTCTTGAAGACCACGGCCCTGGTCTCGGTGCTCGGCCTGCACGAGCTGGTCTGGGAGGCCTTCACCGCCGGGCGCTCGACCCGCCAGCTCTTCACTTTCTTCTTCGTCACCCTAGTGATCTACCTGATCCTAACCGCGATCTCGGACGTCGGCCTGCGCTGGCTCGACCGCAAGTACAGCGTCGGCATCCGGAGGGCGTGAGATCATGGCCGATCCGCAAAACCCCGGCCTCTTGGACGCCATCAAGAACTTCAGCGAGAATGCCTCGCCGATCGACTTCGTTCTGATCTTCGAGAACTGGGATCTCTTCCTGAGCGGCATCTGGGTCACCATCTTCCTGGTCGTCATCTCCCTGGTGCTGGGCGGGATCTTCTCGGTGCCCTTGGCCCTCGCCCGGGCCAATCGAACGCCGATCGCCAACCAAATCATATGGGCCTATGTCTACGTCTTTCGTGGCACGCCGCTCCTAGTTCAGCTCTACTTGGTCTACTATGGCCTGGGCCAGCTTGAAGGCATGCGCGATTCCTTATTCTGGCCGTTGTTCAAGAGCGCGACGTTCTGCACGATCCTGGCCTTCGTGCTCAACACCACGGCCTACACCACGGAGATTCTGCGCGGTGCGATCGAGGCCGTGCCATACGGAGAGGTCGAGGCGGCCAAGGCCTGCGGCATGTCGCGCACCCAGATCAACTTCCGTATCGTGCTGCCCAATGCCCTGCGCCGGGCGCTGCCAGCCTATTCCAACGAGATCATCTTCATGCTGCACGGCAGCGTGGTCGCCAGCACGGTGACGATTGTCGATATCCTGGGCGCCGGACGAATCCTCAACGGTAAGTATTATCTGGCCTACGAAGGCTTCATCGCCGCCGCGATTCTTTACATGATCCTGGTCTTCTTCATCACCAAGGGCTTCAAGTTCTGGGAGAAGCACTGGCACGCCCACCTGCGCCCGCGCACCGCCTGAGCACTTACGGACCGGCAGGGCCATTGCGTGTGATTCCCCGCAATCTATAATGCTCGCAACAATATGCGCGGGACACCTTGCGCGGGGAGCCGGGGCCATGGGCATAGGAGTGCGACGGGCGGTGATCGCTCTGTTCGGGGCACTCATCGTATGCGCCGCCGCCCCGGGTCAGACAGCCGAGCAAAGCGCGCCGGCAATCGATGGCCGACCGCCGCTTACCTTGGTGTCCTGGGGCGGTGCCTACACCCGCAGTATTATGGCCGCCTACGTCAAGCCGTTCCGAGAAGCGACGGGCCACTGGGTGCGGGTAGAGGAATACGATGGTTCGTTCGACAAGATCCGCAAGCAGGTCGAGACCATGAACGTTACCTGGGATCTGGTCAGCGTCAACTTGGTCAACGCCCAACGTGGCTGCGATGAAGGCCTGCTGGAGCCGATTTCGCCGAGCATCCTGAGCCCCGCGCCGGACGGCACACCGGCGGAAAAGGACTTTTACCAAGCGGCACTGATGAAGTGCGGCATCGGCTATGACATCCTCTCGACCGTGGTCGCTTATGACACGACACGCATGGGCGACCAAACGCCGACCTCGCTGCACGATTTCTTCGATCTGGACAGCTACCCGGGACCGCGCGGTCTGCGGAGGCGGCCGCAGGTCGCGCTCGAGTGGGCGCTCTTGGCCGATGGCGTGCCGGCGGCGGAGATTTATCACGTATTGGAGACTCCCAAGGGCCTTGAGCGGGCCTTCGACGTGCTCGACCGGATCAAGCCCTCGATCGTCTGGTGGGACCATGGCGAAGAGCCCATACGCCTGCTGGAAGAGGGCGAGGTCGTCATGTCCTCGGTCTGGAACGGCCGAGTCTACGCGGCGACGGCCTGGGCGAAAGCGCCGCTCGCCATCATTTGGGATGGCCAAGTCTGGAACATGGACGTCTGGGTCATGCCCAAGGGCGGACCCAATCCGCAGCTGGCCAAGGAGTTCATCACCTTCGCGACCGATCCCAAGCGCATGGCGGCGCAAACCAGCTATCTGGCCTATGGCCCAACCCGGCGCTCGGCCCTCAAGCTGATCCCCGAGAAGGTCAAGCAGCACATGCCCACCGCGGACGATCGGATCGCCTCGGCAATTCGCATCGACTACGCCTGGTGGGCCAAGCACGGCAAGCGAATCAGGCGGCAATTCGACGCCTGGGTCGAGGCCGAGCCCTTTGAGTACGATTTCAATCCGCCAACCGCCCATTGAGGTGCCACAGCCGAGGGGGAGCGAACCATGCAAGGCCAAGTCAAACGCGCAATCGCGGTGCTTCTGATCGGCCTGGCGTTCCTCTATGGCCCAAGCAGCACGGCCGGCGCCGCGGAGACATCGCAGATCGAGCAGCTGCAAAAGATCATCGATCTCCAACAGCAACAGCTCAAGGCCCAACAGCGCCAGTTGGAGGAGCAGAAGCGCCACCTGGAGCAAATGCAGGGCCAGATCAACAGCCTGCTCAAGACCGTCCGCGGCAGCGATTCCGAGGTAGCCAGCGCGGTCGGCCCGCCGATCCCACCGCCGCCCGTCACGCCGCCAGCAGCACCGGCGACCCCGCCGTCGGCCAGTGCCCCGAGCGCCGGCGGCAACGACGACAGCCAAGGGTCGGCGAGTGCCGACAGCGGTGCGGGCGGCGATCAGTCGGACGACCCCTGGCCAGCGCCCCAGCCTCAGCCGGCGGCGAGCGACGCGCAGGGCTCCGACGTGGTAGCGGCTGACGCGCCCCTGCCCAGCGACCTGGCGCCGGCCACGTCGATCGCGACGGACGCCACCGTCAAGACCACCAACCCGCGCATCAAGGTCACCCTGTCCGGACAGATCAATCGGGCGATCAACGTGGTCAACGACGGCGAGGACACCGACGCCTTCTTCGTCGACAACGACGTCTCCGACTCGCGCTTCCGCTTCGTCGCCGAGGGCAAGTTCAGCCAGAAAGCCCTGGTCGGCAGCGTGATCGAGGTCGCGGTCAGCCCGAACAACTCCGAAGAGGTCAGCCAGACCAATCAGGACAGTGGCGACTTCATCGACCTGCGCAAGGTCGAGGTCTACTTCGATCACCAGGACTACGGCCGCATTTGGCTTGGCAAAGGCAGCACCTCCTCGGACAACACCGCCGAGGTCGATCTCTCCGGCACCGACGTGGTCCAGTACTCCGGGGTCGCCGACATTGTCGGCGGCATCCTGTTTCGCGAGAAAAGCAGCGGCACTCTTAGCGACGTCGCGGTAAACGACGCTTTCTTCAACTTCGACGGCCTGAGCCGGAAGGACCGCGTGCGCTACGATACGCCGGCTTTCTGGGGCTTCCAGCTGTCCGGCTCGGCGATCAGCGACGGGCGCTACGACGGCGCTGTGCTCTGGGCCGGCCAGGTGCACGGCTTCAATATTGCTAGCGCCTTTGCTGCATCCAAGCCTTCAAGCAGCGAAACCGACTTCCGGCTCGACGGCTCGGCCTCGATGCTGCACACCAAGACCGGCCTGAACCTGACCCTCGCGGGCGGCATGGACCAGCTGGACGATCGCGCCAACAGCTCCAATCTCTACGCCAAGGTCGGCTGGTTGGCCGACACCTTCGACTTCGGCTCGACCGCCTTCGGCCTGGACTTCACGCGCGCGGAGAACATCGACGCCGACGGCGACCAGGGCCACGTTGTCGGCGGCGCGGTGGTGCAGCGCATCGATCCCTTCGGCACCGAGCTCTTCGCCCAGGTGCGCTGGTACACGCTTGACAGGGGCAGCGGCCCGGCCTTCGACGACATTGTCGCCGGCACCGTCGGCGCCCGGGTGCAGTTCTGATGGCCCGGCTTTGGATCCTGCTGGCCGCCCTGGCGCTCGCCGGTTGCGCCGAGGTTAAGCCCTTTCATCCGGTTCAGAACCGCGAAGACCCGGATGGACCCGGTTTGTTTTCCGGCAAGGGCGGCAAGATCATCCTCTACGAGAGCCCGGATGCCGAGGTCGGCGAAGACCAATAGAGCGCCGATGTCTGTCATGCTGGTTCCCGAATGCGTGGCGCCGCGTCGGCCCAGCCCCCTCCTCGTCATAATTCCGGGGGCGAGTATGCTACAATGACACGAAGAAAGCGTGGACTATCCCGAGCCGCGAGCAACGAGGATGCCCCAAGGTTCCAGCGCTGGCGTCGTGGTCCTAGGCCTATTGGTCGCGGCCTGTGTCGCGGCACCCCCGGTCGCGCGCAACGCCGGCCAGCCCGATCACCCGGGATCCTACGCGCAGCGCCCCTGGGTGCCACCATCCGACCAGGCCGGGCTCGGGCCGGCCGCCCAGCCCGGTACACTGCGGGCCGAGCCGGCGATGCCCCACAGCCTGGGCATACAATGGCCGATCATGGGCGACGACAACGGCAACGCCGTGGTCCAGGTCGCCTACCGGGAGGCATCAGATGGCGCTTGGCGCGATGGCCTGCCGCTGTTCTGGGTCCATCCGGAGCGCACGCCCGACTATCTCAAGGTGCCCCAAGGTCGGCTCTTCGCCGGCAGCTTGCTCGACTTGGCGCCAAACACCGATTACGAGCTCAAGCTCACACTGATCGACCCAGACGGCGGCTCAACGGTCGAAAGCCTAATTCTCAGGACCCGCGACGAGCCGCTCGCGCCCGAGGGCCTGCGCCCACGCCACGTGGTGCCGGGTGAAGGTGGCGGCAGCGGCAGCCTCGCCGATCCCTTCAAGGGTCTCGCCACAGCCCTGGAGGCGGCCGGGCCGGGCGATTTGATTCTGCTCCACGGGGGCATCTACGCGGCCGGCGGCACAGTGGTGCGCCAGTCGGGCGCGGCCGAGCGGCCGATTATCCTGCGCGCCGCCGGCGACGGCCCGGCGATCCTCGACGGCGGCGGCCAGGCTATCCTGCTGGATCTTTCCGGCCGGTCCCACATCTGGCTCGAAGGTCTTACCTTGCGCAATGCCGACAAGCTGGTCGAGGCGGCCCGAGCCCACGATCTGGTGTTTCGGGGCAACCGCTTTGAGCTGACTCTGAAGCGCAAGGCCGCCGGCATCAACGCGCGCAAGACCAAAGGCTTGGAGACCACCGGTTTCTTCATCACCGACAACGTTTTCGTCGGTGAGAGCCCCTGGCCGCGCAAGACCAGGGGCAAGGGACCGGCCGAGCAAACCTTCGGGATCGGCCTCACAGGCTCGGGCCACGTGATCGCCTACAACCGCATGATCCACCTGGGCGACGGCATTAACAACGGCAGCGGCGGCCACATCTCGGCCAGCGATGTTCACAACAACGATATCGTCGGCGCGACCGACGATTGTCTTGAGGCCGACCACTCGACCACCAACCTGCGAGTCTATCGCAACCGTCTGACCAACTGCCACTACGGGGTCAGCGCCCAGCCGGTGCGCGGGGGCCCAGCCTACATTTTCCGCAATCAAATCCTCAACACCAAGGCCACCCCGTTCAAGCTGCACAACCACACCTCCGGCGTGCTGCTATTTCACAATACCTCGGTGCGCGCCGGCCGGCCTTTCATCATGAAGCCGGGTCCCGATCCGGTCGACGATGTGGTGGCCCGCAACAACATCTTCCTGGGCAGCGGCAAGCCGGCCCTGCGGTCCGGACATGTGATGCGGCGCAACGACTTCGACAACGACGGCTATGGCTGGGGCGGCGGACGCTTCGCGGTGTGGAACCGCAAGCGCTACGAGACCATGTCCGACACTCTGGGTGGCAACGGTCCCTACGGCCGTTACGGCGCGGTGTGGCTTAGCCCTTGGTCCGAGTTGGAGAGCGGCCTGTCGCCACCAACAAGCCACGAGCCCTTTCAGGAGCCGAGCGATAACGACCCGCGCCTTTCGGCCGGGTCCCGGGCGGTCGACCGGGGCGTCGTTCTGCCCAACATCAACGACGGCTTTTCCGGCGTCGCGCCCGATCTGGGCTGCTGCGAGCTCGGCCAGCCCCAGCCCCACTTCGGGCCGCGCGGCGCAGACCAAGCCTATTGATCGGCGCCGCCGATCACGTATCCTTGGCGCCCTCATTGCCCCAGCAAAAGGAGGCCGCGACGTGACGGTCTTCGAAGACATCAGCGCGATCAGCCCCGAGCTGACCACCGAAGAGCTATTGCGCTATTTGATCAAGGAGCGCTTTCCCGGCAAAACGGTGGTGACCGCCTCCTTAAAAGCGCGCAGCGTGGTCGTGCTCAAGTTGGTGGCGGACATCGACCCGACGACGCCGGTGGTGTTCTGCACCCGAGGCTTTCGCTTCCCCGAGAGCGCGGTCCACCGTCAGCGCGTGGTCGAGCAGCTGGGTCTGACCAACGTAAGCCAATCGGAAGGCAGCGAGCTGGAGGTCCGGCCGGGCGACCACGACCACTGCGAGAGCATGTGGGCGGAGAGCGAGGTCGGCACAGGGCGGAGCTACGAGATCGTCCACCTGAACGACACCCTGGCGCCCTACGAATGCTGGATCTCAGCGGTCTACCACGTGCCAAGCCCACCGGAGGAGCGGCGCCGAGTCGACATCGAGGGCCGCCTGGTCAGGGTCAATCCCATGGTCCGCTGGTCGAAGGACGAGGTGCGCACCTACATGCGCGACCACAAGCTGCCCTACCATCCGCGCGCCCTGCGCCAAAAGCCCGCCGCGCCGGCCGCCGACGAGGCGCCGCCGCCGGCCTATCACTTCTAACGCACGGGCACCCTTCTATCGATCCCGGCGCGCGCCGTCATGGTGAGACTGCCAACGCCCGGGCATCTGGTTCGCTACGGCCAGCGCTGCACCGCCGCGCTCTACGACCGCGTCGTTCGGGTGCCCAGGTGTTCAGCGCCCAAGGACGTCCTCGCGATCCTTCACTTGAGCCGGTCGGGCAGCACCGTGCTGGGCTCCCTGCTGGCTCAGCATCCAAAACTCTATTGGGATGGCGAAGTCTTCGACCGGCGACGTCCCCGTCAGCAACTGTTTCGGCGTTTGCAAGGCGTCGGGGACCGGCAAGATCCAGAGCGTATTGCCTGGCTCATGCGCTACGCTGGCGAGCGGATCTATGTGCTATCGGCGGCCGGCTTCTACGGACGCAGGCCGGAGGAGCTGATAGCCGAGCTGAAAGGCCTCGGCTGCAATCGCTTTGTCTTGCTGCGCAGAGACAATCTGCTGCGGCAGCGGCTCTCCTTCCTGATCGCCGATAAGACCGCGCGCTGGCACCTATCGAGCACCCGACCCCCCAGCCTGACGCCAGTGACCCTGGAGGAGCCGTCGAAACTTTTGGCGCACATGGGAAATGCGCAGGCGCTGTATCGGCAACTGACTGACTCAATTGCCGGACGCCCCCTACTCGAGTTGACCTACGAGGTGGACATCGAGGTCTCGCCGAGCCTGGCCTACGATAAGGTCTGCCGGTTCCTCGAGATCGAGCCGCTGCCGGTCAAGGTGCGCTACGGCCGCATGAACGACTATCCGATCAGCGAGCTGGTGATCAACTATCAGGAGGTCGCTGAGGCCTTCCGCGGCAGCGAGTTCGAGTGGATGCTTGAAGAGTGAGATAGCTGCCCATGAAAATCTGACCGTCGGAGACGGTGCTTGTCTCTGACGCGCGCTAGTCGCCGGCGTCCCAGCCAGCCCACTGGAGTGGCGGACCACTTTGCCCAGCAATTCGACGAACCAAACCGGCAGGCAGATCTAGCACGCCGCCGTAGTCAATGAGATAGGCTTGTTGCGGAGAATCGACATTGTCCGAGCACGTCACCCGGCGTCGGTTACCGAGTTTGGATCGCGGCTTTCGTCGCAAGCAGAGACCGATGGAGGCCCGGCGCGGGGCCCGGCGAACACGGTGGTCGGTCTCCCATCCGGTGCCGCTAGACTTACTGAGTCCAGTCGCTCGAGCCGTCTTCACCGACCACCACCTCGAAGTCGAAGTCCGTCTTCTGGCCCAGTGCGCTCGCGCCCGCCTGCTCGACAAAGGCCTCGTGATTGTAAGTCCGGACACAAACGCCGACTTTCATGGCCCAGCGTCCTCGGGCGCCCTGCGACCCCCGCCTAATCGACGATGTGGTAGACCGGCGCCTTCTCCATCTCCCAGCTGTCGGACTCCTGGTCGTAGCGGGACAGGGTGAAGCAGTGCCAGTTGTCGTCGTCCAACTTGGGATGATCGGCGCGGTAGTAGTAGCCCGGCCAGCGGGTCTCCTCCCGGAACAGGGTGTGCTGAGTAACGCAGTCCGAGGCGATGACCCGGTGGCGCAACTCCCAGGCGCGCTGCAGCTGGTGCAGGTCCTCGGCCGCGACCTTCTGGACGTCCTCCTTAAGCATGGCCATCAGCTCGAGCCCGCGGGCCAACAGCACGTCGTTGGTGGTGTAGTGGGCGCTGATGCCACCGACATACTCGTCCATCAGCTTCTCGAGCCGCTGCAGGCCGTGAATCGGTAGGAGGTAGCTCGGCGAGACGGTGCCGGCGACGATCTCGTTGCGGCCGATCTGGTAGTTCTCCATGGGCTCGAAGACGGTCTTCTCCAGATTCTGGACTTCCGTCTCGCTGACCTGGGGTCCGTCGTTCCCTAAGTCGTTGACGTAGTTGACCGCGGCCTTGGCGGCGATCCGGCCTTCGGTGAAGGAGCCGGAAGAGAACTTGTGGGCGGTGCCGCCGATCGTGTCGCCGGCGCCGAACAGGCCGTCGACGGTCATCATCCGGTTGTAGCCCCACTGGTACTCGTCGGGCGCGTAGTCCGCTGGCCCGCTTGCCCAGGCGCCGGAGCAGGTCGCATGGGAGCCCATGACGTAGGGCTCGGATGTGGTGAGCTCCGGATTGGTGTGCTTGGGATCGATATTTTGCGAGGCCCAGACCACCGCCTGGCCGATCGTCATGCCGAGGAAGTTCTCCCAGCCGACGGTCTCCAGGTGCGGATTCTGGAAGGCCTCCTTGGTGACCATGCGGATCGGCCCGCGGCCGGCCTTGACCTCCTCGAGAATCGCGTGGTTGCGCAAACAGGTCGGCACCGGGTGCCGGTCGATGTAGTCGCCGACCAGGCTCTTGGTGTGCTCGTACCAGTTGGACTCGTACTCGTTGCCGTAGGCGTTTTCCGTATAGGTCTTGAGGTGCAGGAAGTAAGCGCCGACCGGGCCGTAGCCGTCCTTGAAGCGGGTCAGGACGATGCGGTTTTCCATCTGGGTCATCTTGGCGCCGAGCAGGATCGGCAAGGCGTAGGCCGAGGCGCTACTCCAGGGCGCGTACCAGGTCCGCCCCATGCCCTCGCCCACCGAGCGCGGCTTGAAGATGTGCGAGGCGCCGCCGGCACAGACGATCGTCGCCTTGGCGCGAAACACGTAGAAATCACCTGTGCGCACGTTGAAGCCGACCGCGCCGGCGACCCGGTTGGGCTTCGAGCTGTCGCTCAGCAGGTGGGTTACCATGATCCGGTTGTAGACTTCGCTGGCGGACTTGCGGGCGGCTTCGGCGACGATCGGCTTGTAGCTCTCGCCGTGGATCATGATCTGCCACTTGCCTTCGCGCTGATAGCGCCCGGTCTCCGGGTCCCGCATCATCGGGAGGCCCCATTCCTCGAACTTGTGCACCGTGGAATCCACGTGGCGCGCGATGTCGTAGCCCAGGTCCTCGCGCACCAGGCCCATGAGGTCGTTGCGCGCGTAGCGCACGTGGTCCTCGGGCTGGTTCTCGTCCCACTGCATGCCCATGTAGCAGTTGATCGCGTAGAGCCCTTGCGCCACCGCGCCGCTGCGCTCGATATTGGCCTTCTCGACGCAGACGATCTTCAGGTCGCGGCCCCAGTAGCGAGATTCGTAGGTGGCGCCGCAGCCGGCCATGCCGCCGCCGACCACCAAGATGTCGGAGTCAACGTAGTGGGTCTTACGGCGCGAAAACAGGCCCATCAGACGACCCCCTGCTTCAGCTGATCGGGCTTCAGCGCGGGCAGCCCGCTCTCGATGTTGAGGGCGTCCGGCTCGTGCGCGAGCTCCTGAGACTTGAAGTCCTCTTGGCTTGGCCTGTCGTACTCGGCCGGCCCTTTGATCGAGCCCCAGGGCGTGGTTCGGATCGGCGAGACGAAGTCCTTCTCCCGGCCGTCGCGAAACTTCACCTTCCAGGAGATCGTGCCCTTGGCCTCCTCGCGCAGCGCCCTCACGCTGTGGCCCAGGGGTGCGAAGTCGGCATAGCCTCGGGCGTCAATCGCGTTTTGCGGGCAGGCCTTCACACAGGAGTAGCATTCCCAGCACATGTTCGGCTCGATGTTGAGCGCGCGCCGATAGGTCGGGTCGATGTGCATGATGTCTGACGGGCAGATATCGACGCAGTGTCCGCATCCGTCGCAACGGGTCATATAAACGAAAGTAGGCATGACAGTCCCTTATCTCCTGTTTCGAAGGCCGGCGATGGGCGGACTAGTAGTGTCGAGGCTGGCGTCGCGCGCTGCCGAACTGCTCCGGCTTGTCGGCCGGCAGCGGCAGATTGCTCCGCGAGCCGTTCGCGTCCTCCACCCGCTTTTGAAGGGCGGCTGCGGGCTTGAAAAACATGTGCGAGAACTTGGACCAGGGCACCGAGCCGAACAGCACCGTGGTGGCTATCAGGTAGAGTCCGAGGAACACGCCCGCCCCGCCGCTGCCCGCTGTCTGCAGCACGGCCCAAATCAGGCCGAAGGTAACGCTGGCCAAAAGGGAGAGGATGAAGAGGTCCGCGCGCACCACGCGGAATGGGGGGTGGCCTTCGCTCGCCACGTCGACCCGGATAAAGAACCAGAACCAATAGCCGCCGCCGCAGACCATTAGGGCGCCGAGATACCACAGCAGCGTCAAGAGCGCCGGCGTCGCGGCCTCTGGATTGGCATAGCCGAACACCATGATAACGGTTGTGATGACATAGAGCAGAAAACCATACATCGTCAGAAGGTGGGCAACCCGGCGCCGGGGATTGCAGAACTCGCCGGAGGTCATCACGTCCACGACCGCGGTTTGAACCGCCAGGGCCGCCACTTGGCCGCCGCCGACGTCCTTCGTTCCCTTGCTCTTCGCGTTGCGCCAATTGTTGAAAAAGTATATCGCGCTCTTCTTATGATAAATGTCGAACAACGTGCCGCCTGCCACCAGTAGAATCATGACGACGACGTAGGTCTGCATCAATGCGGGCGATAAGGATGCCGCAAGATCTGCGAATGGATTGCTGGTGAACATTAAGTCGCGGTCCCCCCGGTTAAACTTTTCTTGCTTGGGCCGATTGTGAGCGAACTGCAATGGCCGTTCAACCCCGACCTTGGTTGGGCCTATGTTTTGACCGGAACTGGCCTGTTCTAAGGTCACGTTGGTCCGAAAAGACTGCGCGAATATTGTAGTGGTCCTGCTGGTTCTATCTCAAATGATGAGTCTAGCGTTTCAACCACTTTGACGCTGCGCCCCTTCACACATTGGACGAGCAGGCTGTCCAAATGTGCGGCCATTGGGTTTAATGGGGCTTGTCGCTGGAAGGGGGGATAAGATGTCGAAACTGGTGCCGCCTCATGGCGGGGAAGCGCTGAAACCGCTGCTCCTGGCCGAGCCGGAGCGCGCGGACGAGTTGGCGCGCGCCCGTAGCCTGCCCTCGGTGCCGCTCTCGAGTCGTGAAGTCTCCGATCTCTTCATGCTTGGCATGGGCGCCTATACGCCGCTCGACGGCTTCATGGGCGTGGCCGACTGGCGCGGCTGCTGCGACGACATGGCGCTGGAAAACGGCCTTTTCTGGCCGATCCCGATCACCCTGTCGGCCGGAAAGCCATTGGCCGACAGCCTCCAGATTGGCCAGGACGTCGCGCTCGCCGACGGCGCCAGCGGCGACCCGCTGGCGATCCTGCGCTTGACCGAAAAGTACGAGATCGACAAGGACCACGAGGCGGCGAAGGTCTACGGCACGACCGATAGCGCCCATCCAGGTGTCCAGAAGATACTCGACCAAGGCCCGGTCAATCTGGCCGGCCCGGTCGCCGTGCTCTCTGAAGGTCACTTCCCCGAAACATACGGCGGGCTCTACCGGCGCCCGGCCGAGACCCGCGCCCTGTTCCAGGAGAAAGGCTGGTCGAGCGTCGCGGCCTTCCAGACCCGCAACCCCATGCACCGGAGCCACGAGTATCTCGCCAAGATCGCGGTCGAGATCTGCGACGGGGTCTTGATCCACCAGGTGCTGGGCGCGCTCAAGCCCGGCGACATTCCGGCCGAGGTGCGGGTCGAGGCGATCGACACGCTGGTCGAGAACTACTTCGTGCCGGGCACTGTGATCCAAGCCGGCTACCCCATCGAGATGCGCTATGCCGGGCCGCGCGAGGCCCTGCTCCACGCTCTCTTCCGGCAAAACTTCGGCTGTTCCCACCTGGTGGTCGGGCGCGACCATGCCGGGGTCGGCGACTACTACGGCCCGTTCGACGCCCATCATATTTTTGATGAGATCCCAAAGGGCGCTCTGGAGACCCTGCCGCTCAAGATCGACATCACCTTCTACTGCTACAGGTGCGATGGCATGGCGACCGGTCGCACCTGCCCGCACGACGGCACCGACCGCCTCAGCGTCTCGGGCACCCGCTTGCGGGAGATGTTCGCCGAACACGAAAAGGTACCCCACGAGTTCAGCCGCCCGGAGGTGCTGGCCGTGCTGCAGCGCTACTACGACGGGCTCAAGGCCGATTGAGCACCTGCGGCATCGATTCGGACTGTGAAAAAATTAATGGCGATCCGGGCCGGGATCGGCGTAAGCTTCAATGAGCTTGTATACCTATTCCGTTTGACCGCATCGGTAAGGAGAGGGCAACGCCAGCGGTCGCCGGACGCGCCGGTCAAAATTGACGGTCCGGCAGGGCTCAACTGAAACAATGGAAACACGATAGGGGCTGACTCGCGGTCAAACTGAAACAATTCCTGGCTATATCCGGCGCGGAACCAAGATATTGGCGGCGAGCGCTCATACCTAGTGATACGCCGCCCGGCAACACAACCAAGGGAGTGAAGCAATGTCCGAAACCGAAAGCTCAGTGAACAACGGTGTCAACGTCGAAGCCCTGGTCGCCGCGCGCGAGGCGCTCACGGACGCGCCCCAGGCGGCCCAATTCAAATGGCGCGCCGCCTGCGAATGGAAGAACGGCACCCACAGCCACTCCACCGTCGAGGGCTTCTTCGGCCTAGGCGAGGAGCAGGCCCGCACGAAGACCTTCACCTTCGATTCCGACCATCCGGAGGTCTTCGCCTCCGAGGATATCGGCGCCACGCCGGTGGAATACGTGTTGGTCGGCCTTGCCAGCTGCCTGACCGCCGGTGTCGCCGCCGTCGCCCAGTACCGGGACATCCAGCTCAACAAGGTCACCGCGACCATCGAGGGTGACATGGACTTGCAAGGCATCCTGGGCATCGACGGCGATGTGCGCAACGGCTTCGACGGCATCAAGGTGACCTACGATATCGATGCCGATGCCAGCAAGGAGGACATCGAGGCCCTGGTCGCCCAGTCCCAGAAGCGCTCGGCGGTCTACGACATCGTAACCAATCCGACAAATGTGACCGTCGACGTGAAATAAGGCGTCTCAGCGCAGTCTCTGAAGGAGTCGGAGCCGTTCGTAGAACCTCCACCGTCGTGATCGGCGCCGGGCACGCCGGGCTCGCCATGAGCCGGTGCCTCGCCGATCGCTCAATCGACCACGTCGTGCTGGAGCGCGGCGAGGTTGCCAATTCCTGGCGCACGGAGCGCTGGGACTCTCTTCGTTTGTTGACGCCGAACTGGCAAAGCCGCCTACCGGGCTTCGGCTACGGGGGCAACGACCCGGACGGCTACCGCAACATGACCGAGACCATCGCCTTCCTGGACCGCTATGCCGAAGTCATCGCGGCGCCGGTCGAGACCCACTGCAGGGTGACCTCGGTCAAGCAGGCCGACGGCGGCTATCTGGTGGAAAGCGAGGGCGGCGACTGGCGCGCCAAGACCGTTGTCATGGCAAGCGGCGCCTGCAACATACCGAGCTTGCCCAAGGTGGCGGACAAGGTGCCGGCCGAAATCTACACAGTCTCGCCCATGGACTACCGCAACCCGGATCAGCTGCCCGAGGGCGGCGTGCTGGTGGTCGGCGCCTCGGCCAGCGGCACCCAGCTGGCCTACGAGATCCACCGCTCGGGCCGGCCTGTGACGATCTCGGTCGGCGAGCACATTCGCGCGCCGCGGGTCTACCGCGGCAAGGATATCGAGTGGTGGATGGACGTAGCCGGCGTGCACGACGAGCGCTACGACGAGATCGACGACATCAAGCGGGCCCGCCGGGTACCGTCCCTGCAGCTGACCGGCTCGGACGAGCGCATGACCCTTGATCTCAATCTCTTGACCGCAATGGGCGTCAAGCTGGTCGGGCGCCTGGCCGGCTTCAACGAGACCAAGGCCCAGTTCTCTGGCTCTCTGCGCAATCAATGCGCGCTCTCGGACCTCAAGATGAACCGCCTCCTGACCTTGATCGACGAGTGGGCGACCGAGAACGGGTTGGACGGCGAGCACGCGCCGGCGCACCGGTTGGAGCCGACGGCGGTTGAGGACTCACCGCCCCTGTTGCTCGACCTCAAGGCCGCCAACATTCGCTCGATCATCTGGGCCAGCGGCTTCCGGCCGGACACCTCCTGGCTCGAGGTGCCGGTCTTCGACCGCAAGGGCCAGGTGCGCCACGACGGCGGCGTGGTCGAGGCGCCGGGCCTTTATCTCATGGGCCTGCAGTTCTTGCGCCGGCGCAAGTCCGCGCTGATCGACGGCGCCGGCGACGACGCGCGCGATCTGAGCGATCATCTGCTATCCTACTTGAATGGCGAGGTGCCGCAGAGTCGCCAAGCCTGAAGCACCACGGGAAGGGATAAATATGGCCGAAAACGGCAATTCGGAGTGCTGCGGGCCGGGCTACGCCTCGCCGGCCGAAGCCATGAAGGCGCCGCGCGAGAAGCTGCTTTACACCGTGGCGCTCTACATCGGGACCGGCATCCAGAAGCCGGACTATCTGGCGACGATCGATGCCGATCCCGAGAGTCCGACCTACTCCCAGGTGATCAGCCGGCTCGAAATGCCGGGCATCGGCGACGAGCTGCACCACACCGGATGGAATGCTTGCTCGTCGTGCCACCACGATGCCACCAAGGAGCGGCGATTCTTGATCGTGCCAGGCGTCCGCAGTTCCAACCTGCATATCGTCGACTGCGCGAGCGACCCCAGTGCGCCGCGCCTGCACAAGGTGATCGACGGCGCCGAGATCAAAGCCAAGTGCAATCTCTCCGCGCCCCATACGATCCATTGTCTAGGCTCCGACATCATCATCTCCATGCTCGGCGACGCCCAGGGCGAGGCGCCCGGCGGCTTCCTGCACCTGGACGAGAACTTTGAGATCGTCGGGCGCTGGGAAAACGACATCACCGGCATGCTGTTCAATTACGATTTCTGGTACCAGCCGCGCCATAACGTGATGGTGTCCAGCGAATGGGCCGCGCCCAACACCTTCATGCCAGGCTTCGATCTGGAGGAGGTCGGCCACCTGAAGTACGGCCGGCGCCTGCACTTCTGGGACTTCGAAAAGAAGTCAATCGTCAAGACCCACTACCTGGGCGAGGACGGGCTGATCCCGCTCGAGGTACGCTTCCACCACAATCCGGACTCCCACCACGGCTTCTGCGGCGCCGCGCTCTCGGCCAACATCATCCACTGGTACAAAGAGGACGGCGAGTGGCTCTGGGAGAAGATCATCGACGTGGGGAACGAGCCCCACCCGGAATGGCCTATCCCAATTCCCGGTGTGATCAGCGTGATCCTGATTTCCATGGACGACCGCTTCCTCTATTTCTGCAACTGGTTGCACGGCGACATCCGCCAGTACGACATCACCGACCCCCACAAGCCGAAGCTGACCGGCCAGGTCTGGATGGGCGGCTTGCTCAACAAGGCGCCGACGGTCAACGGTCGCAAGATCACCGGCGGCCCCCAGATGATCCAGCTCTCGCTCGACGGCAAGCGGCTTTATGTCACCACCTCCCTGTTCTCCACCTGGGACAACCAGTTCTATCCGGAAATCCGCCAGAACGGCGGCTGCCTGGTCATGGTCAACTGCGACACCGAGTCGGGCGGCATGGAGATCGACCAGGACTTCTTCGTCGACTTCGGCAAGGAGCCCAACGGCCCGGCGCGCTGCCACGAGACCCGCTATCCTGGCGGCGATTGCACCTCGGACATCTGGCTGTGAGCGAACGGCTGGTGACGATCACCCTGGCCAACCGAGGCGGCGAAGAACACCGCGTGGCTTATGGCAAGCCCTTGCTCGCCAGCCTGGAGGCCGCCGGCGTTTCCCTGCCCTATGGCTGCAAGTACGGCGGCTGCATTTCCTGCGCCGCGAAACTGTTGAAAGGCGAGGTCGACCAGCGGGCCGGGGTCGCGCTAAACAACCGCCAGCTGGCCCAGGGCTACGTGCTGCTCTGTATCGCCCGACCGCTCAGCGACTGCACCTTTGACGTCGGCGTGGAAAGTCATGATAAGCTTTATCGCAACCCCTTTGCCGATCCACTGGCGCCCCACGAACTGAAGCCTTCGATCGCGACTGCACCCGAGGACACGCGATGAACCACGACGAAGCCTATTCGGAAGACTACCTCGCGACCATCCTCAAGGAGGTCAAGACCATCGCGATGGTCGGCGCCAGCCCGGACCCCACCAAGTTCAGCTATGGCGTGCTTAGGGTGCTGCATGAGACCGGCTACGACATGATCCCGGTCAACCCGGCGGAACAGGTGACCGAAATTCGTGGCCTCAAGGTCTACCCCTCGCTCTCGGCCATCGACCGGCCAGTCGATATGGTTCAGGTGTTCCGCAGCTCCGATGCGCTCTACGCGGTCGCGGAAGAAGCGATCGCGATCGGCGCCAAGGTGCTCTGGGCCCAGATCGGCGTGCGCGACGACGCCGCCGCAAAGCTGGCCGAGGACGCCGGCCTCAAGGTGGTGATGAACCGCTGCCCAAAGATCGAGCTCTTCCGCCCCTTCTGGAAGCCGAAGCTGCACCTGGCGATCTAAAACAAACGCCGCCTCAAGTCTGGGAAATCGCCGCCACCTTTGCCAACAGCCGCTCGCGCAGGAGGGCGTGGAAGGCGCGGGCCGATTGCTGCAGGGGAAGGTGGGTCGCGCAGATCAGCGCCAGCTCGAAGGTGATCGCCGGCGCGAAGGGCCGCCAGCAGACCTCATCGCCCAAATCGGCCAGGCCGTTGATGGAATCGACGATCGCCACGCCCGCCCCGGCCCGCACCAGGTTGCGGGCGATTGCGAAAAACGAGCAGGAGACCAAGCGCGCCGCCGTGACGCCGGCGTTGGACAGGAACTGATCCATCTGCCGGTCAATCGCATGGTCGCCGGTGATCGCGATGATCGAGCGCCCGGCCAGCAGCGCGGGCGTGATCCGCTTGTGCTTGGCCAGGGGGTCGTCAGCGCGCAGGATGCACACGCAGGGCAGGCGCAGCACCTCGGCCTCCAGGCCGGTGACCGGCACCGGCGCGTCGATCAGGCCGATGTCGATCTGGCGGCCCCAGACCCAGGCCGCGATCTGCCGGGAGCTGCGCACCTTGAGGTCGATCTTGACCCCCGGATGGAGCTGCTGGAAATCGGCGATCACCCAGGGCAGCAGATTGATCGCCGCCGCGCCATTGCTGGCGATGCTGACCCCGCCGACCGCGCCGGCGCGAATCTCCTGGGCCCGGGTCTCGACCCGCTCGATCGCCAGCAGGCTTTGCTCAGCCTCGGCATGGAGCAGCAGCGCCTCACCAGTTGGCGCGAAGTAGCCCTTGGAGCGGTGAAACAGACGAAACCCAAGCTCCTGTTCCAGGCTCGAGAGGGCGACACTGACCGCCGGCTGGGTCAGGTTGAGGCGCACCGCCGCTCGGGATACGGAGCCCGCCTCCATTAGCGCGTTGAAGACCTCCAATTGGCGCATCTTTAGATGCAAAGGCCCGGTTCCTTCTCGATTATGTATAAATGAATCGAAACTATGAATAATTATAATTCAATTGACCTTATAGCACCAGGTTCGAGAATGAGCGGGCGCCCCCACGCCATGTCGATGGGGGTCTCGCCGTCTTGGGGAGGATCGGTGCAGCACTCCGAGGTCATGGACACCGCGGCCGGGCCGGTTGGGCTCGAACCCTCCAGCTTGGCCGGCTTCAAGGAGACGCCCTATTGGTGGGATGAGGTTGCGCCGCCCGAGCTGGCGCCCGTCGAGCTGCCGCAGTCCGTCGATGTCGCCGTGATCGGGTCCGGTTACACCGGTTTAAACGCCGCGCTGGAGACCGTGCGCGGCGGGCGAAGCACCTTGGTGCTCGACGCCGAGGCCGCCGGTTGGGGCTGCAGCACCCGCAACGGCGGCCAGATAAGCACCAGCGTGAAACCCTCGCTCGACGCGCTGGCCCGGCGCCACGGCCGCGAAAGAGCGGCTGCGATCCGCCGGGAAGGGGTGGCCGCGCTCGACTGGATCGAGGATTTCGTGATGCGCGAAGCAATCGACTGCGACTTCCGACGCAGCGGGCGCTTCCACGCGGCCCACACACCGCGCCACTACGAAGCCTTGGTACGCCAGATCGGCGAGCTGGACCGGGACGAATCCATCGAGGCCCATGCCGTGCCGCGCGCCGAGCAGCGCCGAGAGCTTGGCAGCGACGCCTATCATGGCGGCGTGGTCTTTCCACGCCACGCGGCGCTGCACCCGGCCAAGTATCACAAGGGCCTGTTGACGCGAGCTCTGGAATCCGGCGCCCGAGTGATGAGCCATTGCCCGGTGCTCGCCATCGAGCGCAAAGGGCACGAATTCAGTCTGGCCACGGCCAAGGGGAAGCTCACCGCGCGGGACGTGGTGGTCGCGACCAACGGCTATTCCAGCGCAATCACCCCCTGGCTGCGCCGCCGGGTGATCCCCATTGGCAGCTACGTGATCGCGACTGAACGTCTTCCCGACGAGTTGGTCGACGAGCTTTTCCCGACCGATCGAATCGTCAGCGACACCTGCCGCGTGGTCTACTATTACCGCGCCGCGCCCGACCGGAGCCGGATTCTGTTCGGCGGCCGGGTCTCGGCGCGGGAGACCGACCCCAAGGTAAGCGGCCCGCGCCTCAAGGCCGAGCTGGCCCATCGTTTTCCGGAGCTGGCCGAGGTCGGGCTCAGCCACTCCTGGGCCGGCACTGTGGCCTACAGCTTCGATCAGATCGCCCATTGCGGCACCCACGAAGGCATCCACTATGCCATGGGCTACTGCGGCTCGGGCGTCTCCATGGCAAGCTACCTGGGCATGCGCATGGGCCTGCGGGTTCTGGGCCGGGCCGAGGGGCGCAGCGCCTTCGACGATCTGCCCTTCCCGACCCGGCCGCTCTACTCCGGAACACCTTGGTTTCTGCCCGCCGTGGTCGCCTGGTACCGCTGGCGCGACCGCCTGGAACAAGGAGCCTGACGAAAGCCGGGCGCGACCCTCGCCGCACCGCCCGGCCCTGACAATCATGGCGAAAGAGGTCAACAGAGGAGGACTAAAATGCGTGCACGATTTCTCATAGCCACGGCGGTGGCCGGCGTGATGGCCTCGGCCGCCTTGGCCCAGGACAAGCAGGTGACGATCGCCTCTTGGGGCGGCTCGTACCAGGACGCCCAGAGCAAGGCGCTGTTCCAGCCCGCGTCCAAGGCAACCGGCATCGAGGTCAAGGAAGAGACCTATGGCGGCATGTCCGACGTGCGCCTACAGGTGCAGACCGGCGCGGTGACGCTCGACATCGTCGCCAGCGGCTCGGGCAGCGCCTCGCGGGCCGGCGCCGAGGGCCTGCTCGAAGAGCTCGACTACGATTTGATCGACGTCTCGACCTTCTATCCGACCCTCAAGATGAAGTACTGCGTGGGCGGCGACGTCTTTTCGACGGTCTATGCCTGGAACACCGAGAGCTACGGCGACAAGGGTCCGCAGAGCTGGGCCGATTTCTGGGACGTGGAGAAGTTCCCCGGCAAGCGGGCCTATCGCGGCAAGGTGGCCGGCGCGCTCGAGCCCGCGCTGATGGCCGACGGCGTGCCGCCCGAGGAGGTCTACAAGGTGCTGTCCAGCGAGGAAGGTATTGACCGTGCGCTCGACAAGATCCGCGAGCTGAAGCCTCACATCGAGGTCTTCTGGTCCTCCGGCGCCCAGCACGCCCAACTCATGAAGGACGGCGAGGTCGACATGACCACCGGTTGGAACGGCCGTTTCGACAACGCCAAGAAGGATGGCGCCAAGGTCGCCTATTCCTTCAACGAGGCGCTGCTCGACTACGACTGCTTCGCGATCCCCAAGGGCGCGCCCAACAAAGAGGTCGCCATGCAGTTCCTGGCCGAGATATCCAAGCCTGAGTATCAGGCCAATCTGCCCAAGTACATCACCTATGGCCCGACTAACAAAGCGGCCTACGATCTTGGCAAGATCGACGAGGCGACGGCGCGCGCCCTGCCGTCCCATCCGGAGAACGCGGCCATGCAGCTGCCGGTCGACATAGAATGGTACGCCGAGTGGGAGACCATCGCGGCGGAGAAGTATCAGGAGATGCTGACCGAGTAGCGGGCGGCTAGACTGTCGGGGGAGGCGGGCCAATAGGCCCGCCTCCGAACCGAGGCCAGAGGGGGGAAGCGCGGCCGTGACGTCTGCGACGGCGGAGGCCCTGCCGATCACGATCCGCGGGGTGACGAAAACCTACGGGCGAGTCCACGCGCTCGACCACGTGGACCTGGACGTGCGCGAGGGCGAGTTCCTGACCCTGCTGGGCCCCTCCGGCTCGGGCAAGACGACGCTCTTGATGGTGCTGGCTGGCTTCACGAGGCCGGATCAGGGCAGCCTGCGCTTCGGCGAGGCCGAGGTGATCCGCACGCCACCCCACAAGCGCAATGTGGGCATGGTGTTTCAGAACTACGCCCTTTTCCCGCACATGACCGTGGCCGGCAACGTGGGCTACCCCCTGCGCTTGCGGCGCACGCCGAAGCCGGAGATCGACCAACGTGTCGAGGCGGCGCTGGAGACCGTGCAGCTTGGCGGCTACGGCGCCCGGCGCATCGATCAGCTCTCGGGCGGTCAAAAGCAGCGAGTCGCGCTGGCCCGGGCGATCGTTTTCGAGCCGCGCATCCTGCTTATGGACGAGCCGCTCTCGGCGCTCGACAAGAAGCTGCGCGACCGCATGCAGATCGAGCTGAGACATCTGCACGAGAAGCTCGGCATGACCACGGTCTACGTGACCCACGACCAGCGCGAGGCGCTGACCATGTCGGACCGCATCGCGGTGATCAACCACGGCCGCCTGATGCAGCTAGACGACCCCATGGGTCTCTACGACCGCCCGGCCAACCGCTTCGTTGCCGACTTTATCGGTGAATCGGCTTTCCTGCCGGTGACCCGGGCAAAGGACTCGGTGCACTACGAGGGCCGACCCTTGACGCTGACGGAGGCGCCGCCAGACGGCGAGCCGCTGCTGCTCATGGTGCGGCCCGAGCGCCTGCGGCTCCTGGACGGCACCGGCGACGTTGGTGAGATGAACCGCTTTGGCGGCACGGTGGTCGACGTGGTCTATCAGGGCGACAGCTACCTCATGGTCGCGCGCCTTGCCGACAGCAGCGAGGTCAGCCTGCGCGGCGTGGTGCGGCGCGACACCTTGGCGGCCCTGCCTTCGGTCGGCGACCCGGTCTCTCTGGGCCTGAGCCCAAGCGACACCACCCTGATCCTCGACCAGGAGCGCTAAGGTGAGCGCCGCCGCCCTGCCCACCGACACGCACGCCGCCGGGCTCAAGGCCGACGCCCGGGCCGAGCGCTTGGCCTTGGCCGGGCTTTGCTCGCCGGCGCTGCTGCTGGTGCTGGTGATCCTGGTGATCCCGGTGGGCTGGCTGTTCTACGTCTCCTTCCTGGGCGCCGACGGGCAGTTCTCCCTGGAAAACTACGCGCGCATGATCGAGCGCAAGTCCTACGCTCGGATCTTCCGCACCACCTTCGAGGTCAGCCTGCTGACCACGGCGATCTGCATCCTGATCGGCTATCCGCTGGCCTATTTCTTGTCGCAGCTGCCGAGCCGGATCGCCAATCTCTGCCTGATCACCGTGCTGCTGCCGTTCTGGACCTCGCTTCTGGTGCGCACCTACGCCTGGCTGGTGCTGCTGCAGAAGCGCGGCCTGGTCAACAGCTGGGCGATCGACATCGGCCTATGGGACGAGCCGATCAAGATCGTCCACAACTTGACCGGCACGCTGATCGGCATGGTGCACATCATGCTGCCGTTCCTGATTCTACCGGTTTATGGCTCCATGAAGGCGATTGATCGGGATTATCTAAAAGCCGCCGCCAATTTGGGCGCCGGACCGACGCGGGCTTTCTGGACTGTGTTCTTCCCGCTTTCGGCGCCAGGCCTTTTCGCCGGCTCTTTGATTGTCTTCGTGCTCTGCCTTGGCTTCTTCGTGACGCCAGCAGTGCTTGGCGGCGGCAAGGTGATCATGGTCTCAATGAAGATCGCCTCCAACATCGAGCTCTTCGTCAACTGGGGCGCGGCCAGCGCCCTGGGCGTGGTGCTGCTGGCGCTCACCATGCTCATTCTCTGGGTCGCTGGGCGATTTCTAAAGCTCGAGCAGATGACCGGTGGGGGGCACTGATGTTGAAGTGGCTCCATAGCCCGGCGTCGGAGACCCAGATCACGCAAGCTCAGCGACTCTGGCTCTACGGGCTTGCGGCGCTCATCATGCTGTTCCTGGTGGCGCCGACCTTGATCGTGATTCCCATGTCCTTCTCGGACTCCCAGTACCTGGAGTTCCCCCCACAGACCTGGTCGACCCGCTGGTACGACCACTACTTCGGCTCGTCCGAGTGGATGGCGGCCACCTTGACCTCCTTCAAGGTGGCGATCCTGACCACTCTTGTGGCAACCCCCTTGGGTGTCAGCGCGGCCTACGGCCTACATACCTCGAACCTGCGCTTCGGCCGGCTGGTCTTCCTGCTGCTGATCACGCCGATGATGGTGCCGCTGATCCTGATCGCGATCGGCGCTTTCTACGTCTACGTCAAGCTGCAGATTCTCTACAGCCTGGCGAGTCTGGTGCTGGCCCACACGGTTTTGGCCCTGCCATTGGTGGTGATCGTCATCGGCTCGGCGCTCAAGAGCTACGACATGAACCAGGAGATGGCCGCACGCAGCCTGGGTGCGCCGCGCTTCACCGCCTTCATGACGGTCACATTGCCGCAGATCCGCTTTGCCGTGATTACCGCGGCGCTGCTCTCCTTCCTAACCTCTTTCGACGAAGTCGTGGTCGCGCTCTTTATCTCCGGCGGCGACAATGCGACCTTGACGCGCAATATGTTCAATGCCCTGCGCGATCAGATCGATCCGACAATCGCCTCGATCTCGACTTTGATGATTCTCGTCACCTCGCTGCTCATGGCATTGGCTCAGCTGTTCGGACGCTCGAAAGACGAATCTTAGTCGCCATGAAGCAGCCGTCGGGTGATCAACTTTTCGGCTTCCACCAGCAGGAAGATGCTCGCGGCGATCGCCGTACACAGCGCCCAAGACTCAGCGCTCAAGGGCCGGGACTGGAAGAGCCACTGCATGAAGGGCGCGTGGGTGAACAACACCTGAAAGACCAAAACAGTTGCGACCGCCAGCCAGGCCACGCGCGCGGATCGGCTGAACAGGCCCTCCAGAGGCGAGGACTCTAGCTTTCGCACGTTAAAGAGGTAGAACACCTCGAACAGCACCAGGGTGTTGACCGCCGCGGTGCGCGCCGTGGCGAGGTCCGTGCCTGTGTGTCTCGACCAAAGGAACACACCGAACACGCCCAGCACCAGCACGAGCGAAACAAAAACAACCCGCCACAGGAGAAACCCGGACAGTAGCGCCGCGCCGGCGCGCCGCGGCGGCCGCTGCATGACCGCCGTCTCGACCGGCTCGAAGGCAAGCGCTAATGCCAGGGTGACCGTGGTGATCATGTTGATCCACAGAATCTGCACCGCGGTGATCGGCAACACCTGGCCGAAGGCGACCGCGGCAACGACGGTGAAGGCCTCGCCGCCATTGGTTGGCAGGATGAAAAGGATCGCCTTTTTCAGATTGTCGTAGACCCTGCGCCCCTCTTCCACAGCGTGGGCGATGGAGGCAAAGTTGTCGTCCGCCAAAACCATCACGCCCGCTTCCTTCGCTGCTTCCGAGCCCTTTCGGCCCATGGCGATACCGACGTCGGCTTGCTTGAGCGCTGGCGCGTCGTTGACGCCATCGCCGGTCATCGCGACCATCTGCCCACGCCCTTGCAGTGCCTGAACGAGCCTCAGCTTGTGCTCGGGACTGGTGCGCGCGAAGACATCCACTTCTCGGGCGCGCAGAGAAAGTTCCTCCGAAGTCATGGCGTCGAGGTCGGCGCCGGTGAGCACCGAGGCGCAGTTGGCGAGGCCCAGTTGGCCGGCGATCGCCTGTGCCGTGGCGCCGTGATCCCCGGTGATCATCTTGACACCGATACCCGCGGCCTTGCACTCGGCGATGGCCTGGACCGCTTCCTCGCGCGGCGGATCGGCGAGGCCGAAGAGACCTAGGACGGCAAAGCCATCCTCCATATCGGCCTCGCATAGGGATCGCTTGGAAGCCGGCGCGTCCTTGGCCGCCAGGGCGAGCACCCGCTCGCCACGTCCGGCCATCTCCTCCAACCGCGCCGGCCAGACATTGTCGGTTGACCCGCACATCTCGAGGATCCGTTCCGGCGCCCCTTTGACGTAGATCCGCCCCAAGCCCTCTTGGTCGTGGTGCAGCGTGGCCATGTAGCGTTGCTCCGACTCGAAGGGAATTTCATCACTTCTTTGCCAGGAGCCACGGACCGCGATTGGATCGAGAACCACCTTTCGGGCGAGCGTGAGCAGGGCTGCCTCGGTAGGGTCCCCGTCGGCGAGCCATTCACCTTCCGACTCGTGGAGGCTGGCGTCGTTGCACAAAAGCCCACCCAGCACGAGCGCCCGCAGCTCAGCCGAGGCCGCCTGGGGCCTGCCGTCGAGGAGGATATCGCCCTGAGGCCGGTAGCCCGATCCCGTGACCTCGTAGAGCAGCCCTCCCACCGCGAGGCTCCGCACGGTCATCTCGTTGCGGGTCAGGGTTCCGGTCTTGTCGGTGCAGATGACACTGACGGCACCCAGCGTTTCCACCGCCGGCAAGCGTCGAATGATCGCGTTGCGCCGAGCCATACGCTCCACGCCGATCGCCAGGGTTACGGTCAGGATCGCCGGTAAACCCTCAGGGATCGCCGCGACCGCCAGCCCGACAGCGGCCAAGAACATCTCGGGCGCGGTGAAACCGTAGACCATCGTGCCGACGGCAAAGGTTCCGGCGGCAAGCAGCAGGATGGCGGCGGTCAGCCACCGGCCGAAAGCCGCCATCTGACGCAACAGGGGCGTATCGAGCCGCTCGACCTTGGAGAGCAGCGTGCCGACCCGCCCGATTTCGGACTGGTCGCCGGTTGCGACCACCACGCCGCTGCCCTGGCCGTGGGTCACCAGGGTGCCGGAGAAAGCCATGCAGCCGCGCGCACCCAACGCCGCGGATCGATCGGCCGCACCGGGCCCTTTGTCCACCGGCAAGGATTCGCCCGTGAGTATCGCTTCTTGGCATTGCAGGCTCTTCGCGCTCAGGAAGCGAAGATCGGCGGGAACCTTGTCGCCGGATTGGATGGTGACGATGTCACCTGGGACCAGCTGCTCGGCGGGGAGGGTCATCGCCCTGCCGTCACGGACGACCAAAGCGCTTTGGGACAGTAGGGCACGAATCGCGTCGAGCGCGCTTTCTGCGCGGCCTTCTTGGACGAAACCAATGATGGCGTTGACGATTACCACCGCGGCAATCACCGCGCTGTCGATCCACTGTCCGAGACCAGCGGTCACTACGGCGGCGGCCAGTAGAACGTAGATCAGCACATTGTGGAATTGGTGCAGAAAGCGGCGCCAGGGGCTGGGCGGCTGTTCCGGCGTCAGGCAGTTGGGACCGAAATGGGCCAAGCGGCGCGCCGCTTCTCGGGCGGACAGACCCTCGGGCGAACCGTCCAACGCCGCCAGCACCTGCTCGCCGCTCTGCGCATGCCAAGGTGCCGCCGCGTCGTGTTCCTGCGCCGGGTCCGGCTGCTCCTCAAGAAGCGCGTTTTGCATCCTGGCTCACCGGACTCGGCTGTTCGCTGAGGTCGAGCCGTAGCTCGACGATCTCCTGCTGGTCGCTCGCTTGGCGCAGGAATCCGTTGCGCTTGGCCAAGGCCAGCATCGCCTTGTTGGTGGCGAGCACCTGGCCGACGATCCGCTGTGTCCCGCGTTGGCGACAGTAAGCAACGATCTTGCGCATCAATTGGGCTCCCAGTCCATGGCCCTTGACCTTGGAGTGGACGATGATCGCGAACTCGCCCTCCACATTGTCGGGATCGCAGACCACGCGGACCACGCCCAAGGTTTCCTCCTCGGCCGTGCCGGCCTTTCGGACCGCGACGAAGGCCATCTCCCGGTCGAAGTCGATCTGGGTCAGGCGCGAGAGCTGGCTGTGCTCGAAGTGCCGGATCATGCCGAAGAAGCGAAAGTAGATGTCCTCGGACTCCATGGACTCCAAGAAGGCCCGGTGGCGCGGCTCGTCCTCCGGCCGGATCGGCCGAAGCAGCAATCTCTCCCCGTCGATCTGGATGTTCTCTTCGAGCTCGCTAGGATAGGGCCGAATAGCGAGCCCTGCCCGCCCCGCCGCCTCGGCGCGAACCACCCGGATGCGCGCGTCCAGAGCAACCACGCCGGCACTGTCGGACAGCAGGGGATTGATGTCGAGCTCCTCGATCTCGGTCATGTCGACGACCATTTGGGCGATCTTCAAGATGGTCAGGTAAACCGCCTTCAGATCGACCGGGGCCCGGTCCCGGTACCCCTTGAGCAGGCGCGCGATGCGGGTTTCCTCGACCAAGCGCCGGGCCAGCCCCAGGTTCATCGGCGGCAGGCCGAGCGCCCGGTCGGCCACCACTTCGACCGCGGTGCCGCCTTGGCCAAACAGCAGCACTGGCCCGAAGACCGGGTCGTTCTTAGCCCCCAGGATCAGCTCGAAGGCATCCGGCCGCCGGGCCATGGGCTGCAGAGTGTAGCCCTTGACCCGGGCCTCGGGCCTCAGCTCGGCGACCCGGGCCGCCATGGCCGTACGAGATTCGCGCAGTTGGCGCGCATCGCCGATGTCGAGCACGACACCGCCCACGTCCGACTTGTGAGAGATCTGATCGGACAGGATCTTGAGCGCGACCGGATAGCCCAGCTCATCGGCCACTCGAAGGGCTTGATCCTCCCCGGTCACGATGCGGGTCTCGACGATTGGAATGTCGTAGCAGGAGAGCACGGCCTTGGCTTCCGCCTCGGAAAGCATTTCGCGGCCCTCGGCCAGCGCACCCTCGATTACCGTTCTGGCGGCAAAACGGTTGGCCTGCAGACCGCCCACCACCGACGGCGGCGTCTCGGCCAAGAGCGCTTGGTTGCGTCGAAACGCGACCAACTGGTGGAACGCGCCGACGGCGGCCTCTGGCGTGTCGAACACAGGGATGCCAGCGTCCGCAAAAAGCCGTCGCGCCGCGGACGCGCTGTCGCCGCCCATCCAGCAGCCCAGAACCGGGTGCGGGCACTGGGCGATCTTGGGCAATAGGGCCTCGGCGATCTCTTGGCTCGGGACGATCGCGGTGGGCGCCTGGATCAGCAGGATCGCATCGACCTCCGCACTTTCGGCCAGGGCCTCGAAGGCGGCGCCATAGCGCGCGGCCGGCGCGTCGCCGATGATGTCGATCGGATTGGCCTTGGACCAGTTGCCGGGCAGTACGGCATTCAAGCGGGCGATGGTCTCCGCCGTGAGCGTCGCCAGCTGCCCGCCCTCCGCACCCATGGCATCGGCCGCCATAACCCCCGCTCCGCCGCCGTTGGTGACCACCGCCAGGCGCTCGCCCTTGACCCTGATGTTGCGCCCAAGCAGCTCGGCCGCGTTGAACAGGTCCTCGATCCGGTCGACTCGCAGAAGGCCGGCCCGGCGGATTGCCGCGTCGTAGACCTCGTCGGCTCCCGCCAGGGCACCGGTATGGGACGCAGCAGCCGCCGCGCCTTCGGCAAAACGCCCGGCCTTGATGACGATGACCGGCTTGTTGCGCGCCGCCGCCCGGGCCGCCGACATGAACTTGCGCGCGTTGGTGATCGATTCGACGTAAAGCAAGATCGCCTTGGCGTCGGGATCGCCGCCCAGGTGATCGAGCAGATCGCCGAAATCCACGTCCCAACAGTTGCCGAGCGAAACGAAGTGGGAGAACCCGATACCCTGGCTATTGGCCCAGTCCAGTACGGCCGTGGCGAGCGCGCCGGATTGGGAAAGAAAGGCGACCTGGCCGGGCCGCGCTGGGGCGTGCGCAAAGCTCGCGTTCAGACCCGCGTGGGGCGCCAGAAGGCCAACGCAATTTGGCCCCAGAATCCTCAAAAGGTGAGGCCTGGAGGCCTCGAGCACGGCCCGGCGATAGTCCTTGCCGTCACGCACGCCGGCGGCCTCGAAACCGGCGGTGAGCACGATTGCCGCCTTTGTACCTTTCGCGCCGAGTTGGTCGATGATCTCGGGCAGCGTCTCGGGCGGCGTGCAGACCACCGCGAGATCCGGCGTGCGCGGCAGGGCCTCGATGCTCGGATAGGCCAAGACGCCCGCCACCGTCTCCCACTTCGGATTGACCGGGAGGATCGCGCCTGAGAAGCCGCCGGCGAGCAGGTTTAGCATCACCGTGCGGCCAACGCTGTGATCCCGGTTGGAGGCGCCGATCACGGCGACCGCCTTAGGCTGAAGCAGGTGGTCGAGGTTGCGAACGGACATGTCCCGTCGGATCCAAACTTCTAGGGTGAGAGTGGCCAGGATGTTCGCTGGTCTCACCGGTCGTGTCCCACGGATGGTGGCCGCAAAACATTGATCTGAGTCAAAGCTGGAGCCCAGGTCCGGGGTTATTCACAAGCTCCCGCCCCAACGGAACTTTGTGGTCGCCGCCGTGTCTTTGCCAGCCTCACGAGACGATTCGCCTTCGCGCACCTTGAGCGCGCGCGGCCTGACCAAGGTCTACCGCACCGGAGAGGTCGAGGTGCACGCCCTGCGCGGTGTCGACCTGGATCTTTACGAGGGCGAATTGATTGTTTTCCTCGGTGCCTCGGGCAGCGGGAAATCGACGATCTTGAACATCCTGGGCGGGCTCGACCGGCCGACCGCCGGGAACGTGTTCTTTCGCGACCGGGAGCTGACCGCGTTCGGCGAATCGGAGCTAACACGCTACCGGCGCGACCATATCGGCTTCGTGTTCCAGTTCTACAACCTGATCCCCAGCCTGACCGCCTTCGAGAATGTCGCCCTGGTGACCGAGATCGCCAGGCACCCCATGTCGCCCCAACAGGCGCTCGAGATGGTCGGCCTGGGCGCGCGCATGGACCACTTTCCGGCCCAGCTGTCCGGCGGCGAGCAGCAGCGCGTCGCGATCGCCAGGGCCATCGCCAAGCGCCCGGAGGTGCTGCTGTGCGACGAGCCGACCGGCGCGCTCGACAGCGAGACCGGCATCATCGTTCTGGAGGCGATCGAGCGGGTCAACCGGGAGATCGGCACGACCACCGCGCTGATCACCCACAACATGGTGATCGCCGATATGGCCGACCGGGTGATCTCCCTGGCCGACGGCCAGATCGTCGAAACCCGCGAGGTCGCCGATCGGCGGCCGGCCCGGGCGCTCCAATGGTAGGCCGGAGATGAGAGCGCTCAATCGCAAGCTAACGCGCGACCTGTGGAAGCTTCGCGGGCAGGTCCTGGCGACAGCCCTGGTGGTCGCCTCGGGCGTTGCGGTGCTGGTCATGTCCCTAAGCTCGATCGAGGCCTTGCAGACCACGGCCGATGCCTATTACGAGCGCTACCGCTTCGCCGACGTGTTCGCCGGAGTCAAGCGGGCGCCCGAGTTTCTCGCCGACCGCATGACCGAAATCGACGGGGTCCAGTCGGTCGAAACCCGAATCGTCAAATTCGCGACCTTGGACATCGAGGGCTTCGCCGCGCCAGCGATCGGCAAGCTGGTGTCGATCCCCGAGCACGGCGAGGCCCTGCTCAACCGCCTTGTCCTGCGCAGCGGCCGTCTGGTCAATCCGGGTCGGCCAGACGAGGTGGTGCTTTCCGAGCCCTTCGCGGAGGCCCACGGGCTGGTGCCTGGCAGCCGCTTGAAAGCCTTGATGAACGACAAGAAGCGCAGCTTGGAAGTGGTCGGCATCGCGCTCTCGCCAGAGTACGTCTATGCCATCGGGCCAGGCAGCCTGATGCCCGACGACGAGCGCTTCGGCATCTTGTGGCTCGGCCGCGAGGCGCTGGAGGCGGCCTACGACCTGGACGGCGCTTTCAACGACGTCTCCTTGTCCCTGCTGCGCGGCGCCAATCCCGAGGCGGTGATCGACATGCTCGACCATTTGTTGGGTCGCTACGGCGGGATCGGCGCCTATGGCCGCAAGGACCAGATCTCCAACTGGTTCACCATGAACGAGATCGAGCAGCTTAAGTCCATGGCCAAGTTTCTGCCGACCATCTTTCTAGCCGTGGCGGCCTTCCTGCTGAACATGGTGCTGACCCGGCTGATCGCCACCGAGCGCGGCGAGATTGGCCTGATGAAGGCTTTCGGCTACAGCAATCTGGAGGTCGGCTGGCATTACGTGAAGCTGGTGTTCGCCATGGCCGGCCTGGGCATCTTGCTCGGTTGGCTATTGGGCGCCGGACTCGGGCGCTTCAACACCGAGATCTACGCCGAATTCTACCGTTTTCCTTTCTTGGTCTTCCGCCCAACGCCTTGGGCCTTCGGAATTGCCGGTTTGGTCAGCCTTGCCGCCGCCCTGGCCGGAACCTTGAGTGCGGTATCGCGCGCCGTGCGCTTGCCGCCCGCGGAGGCCATGCGTCCTCCGGCGCCGCCGCAGTTCCACCGGGGTGGATTGGCGAGCCGCTGGATGGTCGGTGGGCTGGACCAGCCGACCCGAATCATCCTGCGCCAAATCGCGCGTTGGCCGCTGCGCTCCGGCCTGACCGCGCTTGGCCTGTCGCTCGCCGTCGCGGTCTTGGTGATCTCCCTGCAATGGCTCGATTCGATCGAGCGCATGGTCGAGGTTTTTTTCATCGAAGCCCAGCGCCAGGACGTGACGGTCGGATTGGTCGAGCCTCAGTCGAGCCAGGTGATCTACGACTTCGAGCACCTTCCGGGCGTCCTGGCGGTTGAGCCCGGCCGGGGCGTCAGCGTCAACTTCCATGCCGGCAATTTGACCCATCGCGGATCGATCGATGGCGTGCCGCCCGAGCCCCGCCTGCAATTGATCTACGATGCCGCCGGCCGACAGCTAAAGGTGCCGCCTGCCGGTCTCGTCTTGTCCTCGGTGCTGGCCGACAAGCTTCGGGTCGGCACCGGCGACCGGTTGTGGGTCGAAGTGCTTGAGGGCCGCCGGCCGGAGCGTCAGGTGCCTGTCGTCGAGGTCTTCGAGACCTACATCGGCACACCAGCCTATATGAGCCTCGACGCACTCAACAAGCTGATGCTGGAGCCGCCCAGTGTGGGCATGCTTCATCTGCGCACCGATGCATTGGAGAACGCCAGGCTCTTTGCGGAACTCAAGAACATCCCCGAGGTTTCCGCCATCACGGTGACCCAGGCGGCGGTCGATACCTTCTACGAGACCATGGGCGAGACGCTTATGATTTTCGTCTCCTTCTTCATCGGCTTCGCCTGCGCCCTGGCCTTCGGTGTGGTCTACAACGAGACCCGCATCGCGCTTTCCGAACGGGGTCGCGAGCTGGCGACACTGCGGGTTCTCGGTTTTAGCCGGGCCGAGATTTCTTACATTCTATTGGGGCAGATCGCGTTCCTAACCGTGATTGCCCTGCCGCTCGGCTGTTTGGTGGGCTACGGCTTGGCTTGGTCCATGACCTCGAGCTTTTCCACCGAGCTGTTTCGCGTGCCCATGTTCATCTCCAATAGCACCTATGGGATCTCGGTGCTGATCGGCCTGGCCGCAACGGTTCTTTCGGCGGCCTTGGTGCGCCGCCGGGTCGACCGCCTGGATCTGATCGCCGTGCTGAAAACACGAGAGTAGGCAAGCATGATGAAACTTTGGCGACGTCTCGTGTTGTGGGGCGGGCTCGGATTGATCCTCCTGGTGGGCTTGACCTATGCCTTTTGGCCGCAGCCGGTTCCGGTCGACTTTGCCGAGGTCGCCCGTGGCGAGCTGATTGTGACGGTCGACGAAGAAGGCGAGACCCGGGTCAAGGACATCTTCGTTCTGTCGGCGCCGGTCGGCGGTCGGTCCCGACGGATCGAGGCAGAGGTCGGCGACGAGGTGGTCGCCGGAGAAACCGTGATTGCCGAGATCGAGCCGATCGATCCGGCGTTCCTCGACGTGCGTACCGAAGCCCAAGCCGAGGCCGCGGTCAAGGCGGCGGAGGCGGCGCTTGCCCTGGCCCAAGCAGATCTAGAGCGCGACAAGGCCGAGCTACGCTTCGCCGAGACCGAGCTGGAGCGGGCCCGACGCCTAATCGAAAAGGGCAACGTTTCGGAGCGCGCCCTGGACCAGGCCGAGCGCACCTATCGGACCAGCGTGGCGGCGGTCGACACCGCCCAAGCGGCGCTGCAAATGCGCACCTTCGAGCTAGCCCATGCCCGGGCGCGCCTGGTCTCGCCGATCGAGACCCATGGGAGCCGGGGCAGCTGCGCCTGCGTTCCGATCACCGCCCCGGTCAGCGGCCGGGTGCTGCGTGTCCTTCACGAGAGCGAGGGAGTGGTCGAGCCCGGCGAGGCTCTGGTCGAAATCGGCGATCCGAGGGACTTGGAGATCGTTGTCGACTTGCTGTCCTCGGATGCGGTCAAGGTGCGCGAAGGCCAAAGGGTGATCGTCGAGGACTGGGGCGGCGGCACGGCACTGGCGGGCCGTGTTCGCCGGGTCGAGCCCTATGGCTTCACCAAGGTCTCGGCGCTCGGCATCGAAGAGCAGCGGGTCAACGTGATCATCGACCTGAGCGACTCGCCCGAGCGCTGGCAAGCGCTTGGCCACGGCTATCGGGTCGAGGCCCGCATCGTGCTTTGGGAGGGCCGCGAGGTCCTCAAGGTGCCGCTCAGCGCTCTGTTCCGCAACGGCACGGATTGGGCGGTTTTCGTGGACTCGGCGGCGCGAGCCGCCCAGCGCGGCGTGAAGATCGGCCAGCGCACGGATCTGGAGGTCGAGATCCTCGACGGTCTGCGCGAAGGCGAACGGGTCATTCTACATCCGAGCACACGCGTCACCGAAGGCGCCAGGGTCGATGAACGCCAATGATCGCGCGCGGTCATGATCCAGATCATACGCCAGACCGAGCCACTGGGAGATGCTTGAACGCAACATGATGGAAAGGAGGAACGATATGGCGGCACGGCAGCTCAAAGAGGCACGGCGCCGCGCGGTCTGGGCCGAGGCCAAGGCCGCCGCCGGCGCTTATGCGCGCAACCCCTGCAAGGCAACCGAGGTTCAGGTAGAGACCGCGGTCGACCACCTGCGGCACCTGGACGACAGTCCAAAGGCACAAGACCCGAAAGATCAAGAGGTCGCCGACGAAGTCCGAACGTCGTCGTAGCGCCGTTTCAAGGCTGCCTCTTCGCTGCGTGATAGCGGAATCCCGTCCAGCCAGATCCGTTTTAAGGAAGGTAGCGCCGCCAGGCGCGGGAGTACGCCTTTCGCCTTGAGCGTGGGATGGTGCTCATGACCACCGATCGACAGGTACTCGAGATTCGGCAGGCCGGTGAGAAGGTCCAGGTCTTCATCCACAATGTCGAGCGCCCAGATGTCGAGCGCGCGAAGCTGAGACATGGCACAAATGCTGCGCAATCCTTTCGCCGTGACCCGTGTAGCCGCAATGTCTAACGTCTCTACCGTCGAGGACGAGGCAAGGGCTGCCGCCATCTCATCGTCGAGATTCGCTTCTTCGAGATCCAATTCGCGGAGCTTGGGCAATTCGAGCACGGCGTCCAGCGCGCGTATTGAGAGCGTTCCGTTCTGGGCCATGAGTCGCACCAGATTGGGCGAGCGCGAGATCTCCAAGAAATCTTCCTCGGACATGAAGGCACACTGAAACCGCTTGAGGCCGCCCGCATGAGCGAAGTTCCCCAGCGTGCCTGGTTTGCGCAGCTGGAGAACATCGAGCTCCTCCATGCCGGGGATCGCGATGATGCGTCCCATCGCGGTTCGCGTCGTTTCGCACCAGAGGTGCAGCCACCGCAACGACGGGATGCCAGAAAGCGCCGTGGCAAGTTTGGCCGTGATCAAGGGATGCTTGGTCAGACTAAGGCAATCGATCGGGCCGGCTGAACGCAAGGCTCGCAAGTCGCGCGCGGCAAAGGGCCCTTTCAGCTCTATGGTGGCGCCCTGAGACGACGCGGTCTTGGTCATCGCCAAACTCTATGCCCCACCATCGGCTCAAGTAAAGCGTCGTGCCGGTGTCAGGACTGCAGGACGTAGTCGCCCGGTGCCGGTCGGAGAGGGCTGTAACCGCGCTCAGGGCAACCCATCGAAGGCGGCGCACCCTCACCCGACGAGTGCCCGGCGAGCCACTCGCTCCAGGCCGGCCACCAGGAGCCCTCTTTGGGCGCATTGCGCGATAGCCAAGACTCCGGGTCCAAGTAGCGGTCGCCGGCCTTTTGGTGGCCCAACCGGAAGTGGCGGCCGGGATGACCGGGCTCGCTGACGATGCCGGCGTTGTGGCCGCCGCTGGTCAAAGCGAAAGTGATGTCAGTGTCGGCCGGCAGGTGGATCTTATAGACCGAGCGCCAGGGGGCCACGTGATCGCGCTCGGTGCCGACCGCGAAGATCGGTACCCGGATGTCGGAAAGCGCGATCGGCCTGCCCTCGACCCGGTAGCGCCCTTCGGCGAGATCGTTGTCGAGAAACAAGCGGCGCAGATACTGGCTGTGCATCTTGAAGGGCATGCGGGTCGTATCCGCGTTCCAGCACATGAGGTCCGACATCTCCTCGCGCTGGCCGAATAGGTAGGTGCGCAGCACCCGGGACCAGACCAAGTCATTGGACCGCAATAGCTGAAAGGCGCCGGCCATCTGCTTGCTGTCCAGATAACCTTGGTCCCACATGATGTCCTCGAGGAAGGCGAGCTCGGCGTGGTCGATGAAAAGCGACAGCTCGCCTGGCTCGCGGAAGTCACTCTGCGCGGCCAGCAAGGTCAGCGAGTTCAGCCGCTCTCGGCCGTCGCGCGCCAGCGCCGCGGCCTCGATCGCGAGCAATGTGCCGCCCAAGCAGTAACCAACCGCGTCGACCTTTCGCTCGGGTAGGATCGCTTCGATTGCAGCGAGCGCGCTTTCCACGCCCAAGCGACGATAGTCCTCGAGGTCGAGATCCCGTTCCTCGATCCCAGGGTTGCGCCAGGAAATAATGAACACCGTGTGGCCGCGCTCGACCAGGAAGCGGACCAGTGAATTGTGCGCCGAGAGATCGAGAATGTAGTACTTCATGATCCAGGCTGGCACGATGAGCAGGGGCTCGCTGAGCACCCTTGGGCCTGCCGGCGCGTACTGTATCAGCTCGATCAGCCGATTCTGATAGACCACCTGGCCCGGCGTGAGCGCCACGTCGCGGCCCACTTGAAAGCGCTCGCTGCCGATTGGCGGCCGGCCGGCGACCGCGCGCTCCCAGTCTTCGATCAAATTGACCGCGCCGCGCGCCAGGTTTTGACCGCCTTGCCTGGCGGTCGCGGCGATTAGCTCCGGATTGGTCGCCAGGAAATTTGCCGGCGAGACCATGTCGAGCAACTGGCGAGCGATAAAGGCGACCACACGCTCGTGATGTGGCGAAACGCCGCGAACTCCCGTGGTCGCATTGTACCACCACTGCTGGGAAAGCAGGAAAGACTGATAGAGGACATTGTAGGGCCATTGCCGCCACGCCGGGTCGTCAAAACGCCGATCTTGAGGCAAGGGCTCGATACAGGGCGGCGCAGCGGGATCGGCCAAAGTGCGCGCGCCATAGAGGCCCAGCCGAGCCGCCTTGCGGGCGGCTTTTTGGGTCAACAGCAGCTGCTTTCCCGGCGCAAAGGCCAGGTGCGCTGCCCAATCCGTGTAGGCGAGCGCAACCGCGGCCGGCGAAATCCCGAGGCTGAGCCGGCCGATCCAAGCATGAAGCAGGCGGTCCAAGCTCGAGGGGCCCTCTGGCGGATCAGCCGTCGCGGCGCGGTCCGCCCGACCAGCGGTGCAATGCGGAAAACCGCTAGAAAGGAAGCTCGCCAGCCAGGGCGCCATTGCTGCAGACGGGAGCTCTTCCCACGCCTGCTGCGAGGTGTCCGGCGGTGGCGGTGCCGCGCGTGGCTTGGTGATCGCCTTGCGCGGCTTGTTTCTCAGCGCCGCGCTCGCCCGTCGCTTGGACATGCAAAGGATCTCCCGCCTCGGCGCGGCTTGCGCCAAGGTTCACGTCAGGCCGGGCGCAAGCGCCCGGCCCGGTAGCGGTTTGAACTGCGTGCTAGACGCGCTGCTTGCGCGCACTCTCCATGGTGGCGTTGACTTGCTGATAAACCGGCGTCCAGCTCTCGCTCGCCATCTTCGTGGCCATCTCCATCAGCTTGCTGGTTTCCGCCTGGTACTCGCTGGCCGTTTCCTGATACCAATCCTGCTGTAGGGTGACGACTTCGTTCCAATCCTTACAAGCGGCCAAGGCTTCGCCGAGCTCGGCATCGTGCCGCAGCCGGGTGTTCATGAAGTCCGCCAGCTCGCCGTTGATCAACGCGACGCCCTTTACATAGGCCTGGCAAGCCTCGGCGAAGGCACCCATCGCCGCGCCGTTGATTGCCGCCAGCTGCTCCAGCTGGCCGTTGTCGTTGGGTTGCGTTGTCTTAGAAGTTGCTTGTACTCGCCTGGCCATTAGGACCCTCCTTCAGCGGTAAGGTTTGCCCCCGAGCCTCAATCTTCATCGGCGTGAAGTTAGATCACATCGTAACGCCAAGCCGTGACATGGATCAATCAAAAGCGCCGGGGATTAACCGAAACGGTCCAGCACTCGGTTTTGTTCCACCGAGCCGACAGGACGATAGACCCGGCCGGCGGCCAAGACCGATCCATCGATCCTACACCGTTGATCTCGATCAGTTTTCAAACTGCAGTGTCGTGCAAGACTGCCGATAGGTTAGGTATCGCCTTTAGGAGCAGATCGATGAAGTACGGGCCCAAATGGTTGACCTATGTGTTGCTTGGCACCATTGGTTTGGTGGCCCTCATTCTGTTCTTTCAACCAGTGACAACGCCGACTGCGGTCCCCACCGTTGCCTACACCGAGTTCAAGCGGATGGTCGAAACCGGTGAGGTCTCGTCGATAACGCTGCGTGGAGACGAGATCGGCGCACGTTTGAATGCGCCAACGCAGATCGGTGTGTCGGGTGGGACAAGTAGTGAGATCAAGACAACGGTCCCCGACTTCGGCGATCTTGGTTTACTGCCCCTGCTTGAAGCCCACAAGGTCGCAATCACTGTGCGGCCCGACAGCAGCGACCTGGCCGGCAACTGGCTCGCGGGATTGCTGCCATGGGTGATTCTCATAGGATTTTACTTCTGGTTCTGGAACCGGATGCAACGCAATGTGACCGGTCGATTCGGCGGCCGGGACATGGGAGAGTTTCTCGAGGGCTCGGCGCGTCGGGAGGAGAAGGGTGCACCGAAAGTCACCTTCGACGACGTTGCCGGACAGGACGGTGCCAAGCGCGAAGTGGCCGAGCTGGTGGCCTTCCTCAAGGACCCCGAGCGCTATCGAAAGCTTGGCGCCGAGCCCCCGCGCGGCGTGCTCCTTATGGGACCGCCGGGCACGGGCAAGACGTTGCTGGCGCGCGCCCTTGCCGGCGAGGCTGGAGTCCAGTTCTTCCATATTTCGGCCTCTGAATTCATCGAGATGTTTGTCGGTGTCGGCGCGGCGCGTGTGAGAAAGATGTTCGAGGAAGCCAAGAACAGAGCGCCGGCGATCATCTTTATCGACGAGCTCGACGCGGTCGGCCGCGTGCGCGGCACCGGTCTTGGCGGTGGCAATGACGAGCGCGAGCAAACCCTCAACCAGATTCTCTCGGAACTCGACGGATTCTCCGGACGCGAGGCGGTCGTCGTTTTGGCGGCGACCAATCGCCCGGATGTGCTCGATCCGGCCTTGCTTCGGCCCGGACGCTTCGACCGGCACGTCACACTGGAGCTGCCGGACAAGACGGCGCGCGCTGCTATCCTCAAGGTTCACACCAAGAATGTTCCACTGGCCGACGACGCGGATTTGGACCTCCTGGCGGCCGGCACGCCGGGGTTCTCCGGTGCCGACCTGAAGAATTTGATCAACGAGGCGGCCTTGGCCGCCGCTCGAGACGGTGTCGGCGAGATCACGGCACGCCATTTAGACGACATGCGCGACAAGGTCATGATGGGCACCGTGCGCACCCTGGCGATAAAACCCGACGAACGGCACCGCTTGGCAGTTCACGAGGCGGGCCACACGGTTGTGGCAAAAAGCCTTCCCGAGGCCGATCCGGTGTACAAGGTCACCATCATTCCGCGCGGCCGGGCCTTGGGCGGCACCCATATGCTGCCGGAGGAAGATCGTCATACCTTGCCGGAAGGCTATTTGAGAGACCGGCTCGCCGTGATGCTGGGGGGACGCGGCGCCGAACAGGAGCTGCTGGGCGCCGTGAGCTCCGGCGCCGAGGACGATATTCGCCAGGCGACCCAGTTGGCCCGCGCCATGGTCGCGCGCTGGGGCATGTCCGAGACGATCGGGCCGGTCGATCTGCGCCAAAGCGACCAACACCCTTTCCTCGGGCGGGAAATCGCCCAGCCCCGTCAGTTCGGTGAAGCCACGGCCGACGAGGTCGATCAGGCCGTGCAGCGGCTGTTGCGGGAGTCCGAGGCGCGCGCCACGAGGATTATCCGCGACCGACGCGCGGAGATCGAACGGCTTGTCGAGGAGCTAGAATCCAAGGAGACCCTGACGAGCGATGAGATCGATGCCATCATCGAGAAAAAGCCTGGCGACGGCACTGTCCCGCAGGAGACCTTGAAGCTTCGCGCCGGTTAGGGGCTCACCAATCGCGTCCGGCTAAGCCGCTCGCTTGAGCGACAGCTCCTGCCAGATCTGGCCGAGCGCCGCGACCAGGCGGTCCATATCCCGATCGCTGTGCAAGGGCGATGGAGTCAGGCGTAGCCGTTCCGTGCCCCTCTCGACGGTCGGATAGTTGATCGGTTGGACATAGAGCCCATAACGCTCGAGCAGTAGGTCGGTAACGTGGCGGCACAGCACCGGGTCGCCGACCAGCAGGGGCACGATATGACTCTCGCTGGGCATGACAGGCAGCCCCATGGCGCGCAGGCGGGCCTTCAAGGTTGCAGCCCTTTCTTGATGGCGGGCGCGCTCGATTTGGCTGGTCTTAAGGTGCCGAACGCTGGTAAGCGCGCCTGCCGCGATCGCCGGCGGCAGTGCCGTCGTGAATATGAAGCCCGACGAGAAGGAGCGAACGAAGTCGACCAAAGCGGCCGATGCCGCGATGTATCCGCCAAGCACGCCATAGGCCTTGCCAAGCGTACCTTCAATCACGCTTAGGCGGTCCATCAGGCCGTCACGCTCGGCGATCCCGCCGCCGCGCGGTCCGTAGAGCCCGACGGCGTGCACCTCGTCCAGGTAAGTGAGTGCGCCGTAGCGCTCGGCAACATCGCACAACTCGCCGATCGGTGCGATATCGCCGTCCATGGAGTAGACCGATTCGAAGGCCACCAGCTTGGCGCGGCCCGGCGCGACGGCGCTGAGATGGCGCTCTAGGTCGGCCGGATCGTTGTGGCGGAAAATCCGCTTCTCGGCCCGGCTGTGGCGGATGCCTTCGATCATCGAGGCATGGTTATTCGCATCGGAAAGCACAACGCAGCCCGGCAGGCGCGCGGCCAGGGTGCCGAGGCTGGCCCAGTTGGAGACGTAGCCCGAGGTGAAGAGCAGCGCCGCCTCCTTGCCGTGCAGATCGGCCAGCTCTCGTTCCAACAAGACGTGGTTGTGGTTGGTGCCCGAGATGTTTCGGGTGCCACCGGCGCCGGCGCCACAGCTGTTCAGCGCTTCGGTCATGGCAGCTATGACCTTGGGGTTTTGGCCCATGCCCAAGTAGTCGTTGGAGCACCACACGGTGACCTCGCGCGTGGCACCGGGCCCATGGCGCTTGGCCCGTGGGAAGGCGCCCGCGCGGCGCTCCAAGTCAGCGAAGGTTCGGTAGCGCCCCTCGATTCTTAGGCTGTCGAGTTGCTCGGCGAAAAATCTTTCGTAATCGAGCTCTTGTGCATCCGACTCGGCTAAAGTGATGGACATGATTTGCTCCTGGGCAGCGGTAAGTCCTATTGCCCGGCCTCCATGAGGTAGGCGATCAGATCCTGGCGCTGCGTTTCCTTCCTGAGGCCAGCGAAGACCATTTTGGTTCCGGGAATGAACTCCTTGGGCTTCTTGAGATAGGCGTCCAGGTTCTCCGGCGTCCAATCGATGCCCGAGTTCTTCATCGCGTCGGAATACTTGAAGCCCTCGACCGTGCCGGCCTTGCGCCCGACGATGTCGTGCAGACTCGGTCCGATCTTGTTCTTGCCGGCATCCAGCGAATGGCACGCCTTGCATTTGTTGTAGAGCTTCTTGCCTTTCGCCGCGTCGCCTTCGGCGTGGGCGAGCGATACCTGAAAGACCAAGGCAATCGCGCCGATGAGTGCGGCTGCTTTAGTTCCCCCCATCCTATGCCTCCTCCGCCTAGGTTCATTGGGCCGATGTAGCCTTCTAGATTAGGAGCCGCAGTCGGGCCGTTCCTTGACTTGGGTCAATGATCGCAATGGGCGCCGACTAGGCGCTTTCGCCCTTGGCAAGGGCCTCGGCGACCAGGTCGCCGGCCTCGGGCGGCAGGTCAAGCTCGAGCGCGGCGGCGCGGCCACGGGGCGACATCTTGCGCCAGGTTTTGCGCAATATGGAGACGATCTTCGCCCTCTCGTGCTGTTCGGCAAAGGCCGCGAAGTGGTCCTCTAGGAATACAAGGCAAGCAACGTCCTCGAGGGCCTGGGCCTCCGGATCGAGCTTGAGTCGCTCCTTGCGGACCAACGCCTCGACCCGTGCAACGGTCTCTGAGTCGAACCCTCCCAAGGCGCGCAGAATTGCGCCGCCACGCTCAGCGTGAAAGGCCTTCAGGTCGCTGCGCCATTTGAGGTACCCGGCCCGGCCGTCCGGGTAGTCACCGCGCGGGATGCGCCAGCGCTCGATATGTTGGCAACGCGCCGCCAGGCGCAGCGCCTCTGAAGCTTCGGGATATAGCTTCTCGAGCCAGGCGGTCATTCGCCAGCCGTAGACTAACTCCTTTGGCGACGGTCCTTGGTCGCCCGGTACCTTGTTCGGGTCCAACCGGTTGACGTCGTCGAAGGCGGCAATCGCCCTGCGGATGCGCTCGCTTTCGGAGAGTGGTTCGGTCATGGAGATCTCCGGCGCAGGGGCTGAAATGGCTTGCTCGACGATGATATCGCGCAGCTTGGCGCTGACGCCGATCGGCCCAGTGTAGCAGACCCGCTTGCCGGCTGCGCGGAGCAAGGCTGGCATGTCACTGACGCCGTGCTGGCCCGCGTCGGCGAAGTAGCCGACCGCCACGCAGCGCGGCGCGCGGATCCCGGCGAGGGCCGAGGCCACCGATGGGTCCTGGCTCAGAAAGCCGGTGGCGACCTCAACGAAGCCGCCGCGCGCCGCAAGTGCCTCGGCGTGGCGCCTCATGGCGGCGGCCGAGCGGTGGTGCCGCTTGGTGCCGTGGCCGACCAGAAGCAAGGCAGTCTCCTCACGCCGCCAGCCGCGGGTTCGTCTGGCCTGGTCGGCGATCTGCTCGATCAGATCGACGATCGCCGGATGGGCGCCGACCGGCGGGCATAAGGTGATGCCACAGCGGTCCGGCGCGCCATCGACCCGCCGCGCCAAGGCGCCGTAGGTGGCGCCCTCGGCCATCAGGAAGGGCACAAGGTAGACCTGCTGGTCCGACAGCTCGGCCAGCGCCTGGTCGAGCGAGGGCTCACCGTAGAGCGCGCAGCTTTTGACCGACTGGAACAGGCCTCGGCCGGCGATTGCCGCGCCGTGGGCGGCCGCGATGCCGGGCCGGCCGGCCGAGCCGTGGGCGCACAGTAGGAGCGCCGCGCCGCCACCCGGCGGCTCAATGGCTGGTGCCCTCCGAGAGACGAATCTTATTGTAGACATTGTACTTTCCAGACGGTTTGACGAAAGGAATGCGGCGAACCTCTTCCAGGCTGAGCGCGTCGTAGACGACGATCTCTCCAGCCATGTCCCACACGCTCAAGAGCGCGTAGCGGCCATCGCGCGTGAACTCCACGTGGGCCGCGGTCTTGCCTGGCGCCGGGCGCAGGGTCTTGACGATCTCCAAGCTCTGCTTATCGATCACGTGCACGGCATCTCGGTCGGGCCCGAAGAACACGTCGACCCAGGCGTAGGGCGAGGTCTCGTGGCTGCGCAGGAAGAAGCCGGGGCCCAGGGTCTCGATCTTGGCAAGAGTCTCCCAGCTTTCCATGTCGAGGACGCTGACCGCGGACTCCTTCAGGTGGGGCGTTGCCATGACCCGCCGTCCGTCCCTCAGCCAGGTTATGCCCGAGCCCAGGTGCGGAAGGCCGGAAAGCGCGAGATCGGCGACCTTCCTGCGCGCATCCAGATTGAACACCTGGCCTGCCTTGGCGTCGCGCGCGGCGCCAATCACCTCGGCATAGGAGGGATCGAAGAAGAAGTCGTCCAGGTAATCGTCGACCTCGATCCGCCGCACCCCGAAGGGCTGCTCTGCCACGACGATGCCTTCCTCTTCGCCGCGGCGGTGGTTATGGACGAAGTTGCCCAGGATCGGCGCGGCTTCTGGATCGTAGGAAAGCTCCCAAATTTCCTTCAAGTCCTTGAGCGCCACGACGAAGGATTGTCGCGGTGGCGCGTCGTAGACGGCACTGACCCGCGAGGAGTTGCCCTTGCCGTCGTTGACCGCCACGACACGGAACGGTCGCAGGTCTTCGGCGTAAAGGATGACCAGGCTGTGGGGCAGGAAGTTGCCCGCCATCACCCATTTGCCGTCGGACGAAACGGCGATGTTGCGCATGTTGATGCCGGCGCGCACCTCGGCCACGATCTGAAGGCTGTGCAGGTCGTACTTCGTGACCCAGCCGTCGCGCGAGCCGAAGTACACGAAACGCCCGTCCGGCGAGAACTTCGGTCCACCGTGGAGCGCAAAGTGGCTCTGAAAGCGGGCAATAGGCGCGAAGCGGTCGCCGTCGAGGACCGTGACGTGATGATCTCCGCTCTCGACCACGACGAAGAGGTTCAAGGGATCGGCCTGATGTTGCGGATCGTCGGGCAGGTGCGCCGGATCGGTCACGATTCGGTGGCTGGCAGTGATCTCGTCCCAACTCCAGCGGGGCGTCTCGGCAGTTGGCTGGTAGATCCAGGCGGCGAGCTCGGCGATCTCGCGCTCACTCAGGCGATCCTCGAAAGCCGGCATCTGGGTCTGCACGCGGCCTTTGGCGATGACCCCCTCGGCCTTAGCGGGCTTCAAGCGTTTCAGGTTGCCGGGCAGCAAGGCGGGGCCGATCTGCCCAAGGCGCTCGGCACCGTGGCACGCTGCACAATGTTCCCGGTAGAGCGCACCGGGGTCGGCCTGGGCCTCGCCGAAGCACAGCCCGAGCGCGAGCAGGGCGAGGCTAGGATGCCGCCAGGACACGGGTGCCCTCCATCAAGCCGATCTCCTCATCGCTCAGGTAGCAGGCCGGGTCTTCCTGCCAGGGGTCGCCGGTCAGCTGTAGGGCGCGCACTCGGGTGTTGCCGCCGCAGATATCGAAGTGCCGGCAGGCGCCGCAGCGCCCCTTGATGCGCCGAGGCCGCGCTTTCAAACCGGCCATGATCGGGTCCGATGTATCCTGCCAGATCTCAGAGAATGGCCGGTCGCATACATTGCCTAAATTGTAGTGCCACCAGAAGGTATCCGGGTGGACGTTGCCCAGGTTGTCGATGTTGGCAACGTTGACGCCCGAAGCGTTGCCGCCCCAAGCCGTCAGTTTGGCTTGAATGTGCTCGAGGCTTTCGGGAAAGCGCTCGCGCACCCATGATAAGAAGTAGACTCCGTCGGCGTCGTTGTTGCCGGTCACGAACTCCTTGTGCTCGCCTCGCGCCACGTAGTCCCAGCAGCGCTCGAAAACCAGATCCATCGCTCGACGGGTCGTGCGGTGGTAGGCGTCGTCCTCCCGGTATCGGTTGCCTCGTCCGGCATAGACAAGGTGAGAAAGATAGAACTTATCGATTTCTTCCTGGTCCAAGAGGTCAAGCATGGCCGGCAGGGAGACCACTGTGTTCTCGGTCATGGTAAAGCGCAGACCGACCTTGACGCCGTGCGCCTTGCACAATCGGATCGCCGCGAGCGAGGCTTCATAGGCACCGGGCTGCCGGCGAAAGGTGTCATGCACCTCGCCGATGCCATCGAGGCTGATGCCGACATAGTCATAGCCGATCTCGGCGACGCGCCGGCTGGTCGCCTCGTCGATCAGGGTGCCGTTGGTCGAGAGGCCGACGTAGAAGCCTTTTGTCTTGGCACGCTTCGATATCTCGAAGATGTCCGGGCGCAGCAAGGGTTCGCCGCCAGACAAGATCAGCACCGGTACGCCGAAGGCCTTGAGGTCGTCCATCACCTCGTAGATTTCCTCGGTGCTTAGCTCACCGGGAAAATCCACGTCGGTGGAGAGCGAATAGCAGTGCTTGCAGTTGAGGTTGCAGCGCCGGATCAAGTTCCAGATCACCACCGGGCCGGGTGGTTTGCGGTTCGAAACCGGTGTGGGCGCGAGAATCTCCTGCATGTATTGGTGAAGGCGAAACATCTCTGCTTACCTTTCCCCGCGCCTGAGGCGCAGACCGGTCTTCTTGAGGATGCGTGTGCTGAACAGCACGTCGTGGCCGCGTGCCGCCGAACCGAGCAGAGCGGCGATCTGTTCGACCTTGGCGTCGACCTGGTCTCGGCTGCGACCATGCACCATGGCAAAGAGGTTGTAGGGCCAATCGGGCAAACGGCGCGGCCGACGGTAGCAATGGCTAACGAAGGCAAGCGCGCCGACTCGCCGACCGAGACGGCTGACCTCATGGTCGTCCAGATCCCACACCGTCATGCCGTTGGCCCGGTAGCCAAGCGCATAGTGGTTGGGCACCGCGCCGATCCGGCGCACGACACCGACTGATAGTAGTCGCTCGACGCGCTCGAGGATCTCCTCGTGAGGCAGCTCGAGCTGGTCGGCAAGCGCCCGATAGGGCTCGGGGCAAAGCGGCAACCCATCCTGGCAGGCGGCGATCAGGCGGCGGTCGGTTTGGTCGATGGGCGAGACGGTCGTCATGCGCTCAGTCTCAGCTCCAGGAAGTACTCCTCTTCCTTGGGCAGATCGTGGACCTTGAGACCGGTCACCCGTTCGATCTCGGCGATCACCTCGGCGATTCGCTTCGGCATTTCGCTGGCAACCACGAACCACATGTTGAGGCGATGCGTACGGGCATAGTTGTGGGCGACTTCCGGGAAGGCGTTTACGATCTCTGCGACTGTCTCGAATTCCGCCTCGGGCACCGCCATGGCGGCCAATGTGACCGCGCCGCCAAGGCGTTCGGCATCGACCAGCGGGCCGAAGCGGCTCAACACGCCGCTCGCCACCAGCGCCTCCAGGCGAGCAATCAGCTCGTCTTCTTCCAGGCCAAGGGTGGCCGCGACCTTGGCATAGGGACGCGGGCAGACGGGAAAGCCACCGTGCAAGGCGTTGATGATGCGGCGATCCCTTTCGTCCATCATCCGGCCTCCCGATAGCTTGCACCCCGTTGCTTGAAGCGGCGGGTACTGAAGAGTTGGGCGCGCGGCACATCGGTCAGGCCGCAAGCTTGTGCCGCGTCGGCGACCTGAGTTTCGACCTCGCCGCGGTCGCGGCCATGAATCATGCAGAACAGGTTGTAAGGCCAAGTCGGCGGTCGCCGGGGCCTGCGGTAACACAAGGTGACAAAGGGCAATGCGGCAAGGCGCCGGCCGGCTTCGTCGACGCGCTCGTCGGGGATGTCCCAGACCACCATGCAGTTGGCCCGGTAGCCGAGCTCGTGGTGACGCACGACCACGCCAAAGCGGCTGATCGTTCCATCGGCCTGCAGCCGCGCCAGTCGCGCCCGCACCTCGTTCTCCCCGATTCCGAGCGCCTTGCCGAGGACCCCGTAGGGCCGCGACACCAGCGGCAAGCCGTCCTCAATCGCCTCCAGGAGCCGCCGGTCGGTGTCTTGGCCTACCATTTCAGGCGGAACCCTAGGTCGAGGCAGAAGGCCTCTTCCAGCGGCAAGTCCAGAACCTCCAGGCCGCTTCGCTCGGCGATCTGGTGCAGGACCTTCGCGACGCTTTCTTCGTCGCACGCGGCGACCACGAACCAGAGATTGACTTGGTGGTCCCGCGCGTAGTTGTGGTTGACCTCCGGATAACTGCTGACCAGGGCGGCGACTTCCTCCAGGCGCTCGGGCGGCACGGCAATCGCCGCCAGCGTGCTCCAGCCCATGCGGTGGGGCCGTACAACGGCGCCGAGGCGGCTGACCACACCGAGCTCGCGCAAACGGGCGAGCGCAGCAATCACATCTGCCTCATCGACACCCAATCGGTCGGCGATCTCCGCATAGGGTTGCGAGCACAAGGGAAAATCCCGTTGGAAACCATTCAGAATGCTCTTGTCCAGATTGGTCAGCTCCATGGGATTGCCCTCATAGGCCTATGCGATGAGCACGGGCGGTCAGGAATATCCCACTCGGCTTGTCCATCGGCAGGCTGGTCAGGCGTGTGGCGCTATGGGTGTCGTAGACCTCGACCCGATCCTCGTCGCGCAGGGAGATCCAGACCTGCTCGCCGCGCGGGGTGAATTCCAAGTGAAGCACCGCCTTGCCGGGCGTCAGGTTGCGCACCACCTCGAGCGAGGGCACGTCGACGATCTGGACCGTATCGTTCAGCGGGTGGGCGAAGTTAACCCAGATTTGTCGGCCATCTGGCCGGGCCACCGCAAAGATCGGCTGGCCGTGGGTTGGAATACGACCGACCTCCCGCCAGTTACGGGCATCGACCACCAACAGCTCGTGGCGGCCGACCGCCGGCAGGAAGACCAGCCCGCCAGCTTGGGCCCAGCCCTCTAGGTGAGGCATCTTGTAGACTGGCAATGGTTCCTCGCCCCGGCCGTAGCCATCCAGGATGCGGCGCACGCCGGCCTCGGGCTGCCAAAGATCGAGCAGCGCCAAACCGTCCTCGCCGAACAGTCCGGCGATGTAGTAGCGCCCATCCGGCGTGATCAGGCCATCGTAGGGCTGCTGGCCGATTTCCGCGTACTTGGTAAGCTTCGGTTGGCTTGGTTCGGCGAAATCGGCGATCCAGATCTCACCGGAATCGTAGAGGCTGAAGACAAATCGTTGACCCGGTGCGTCGACCAGGCCGACCACTTTGGAGTTCGTCGCAATATCGGCAACTGGCGCCAGGGTCTCGCTGTCAAAAACCCTAACGCCACCTGGCTCATAGTTTGAGACCGCGACCAAACGGCCGTCCTGGGAGATCGCGCCGCCGATCGAGTTGCCGGCTTGAAGGATGCGCTTGGCGATCTTGCCGCTCAGGAGGTCGACCTTGGTCAGGCCGCCATCCCGGCCGAACACATAGGCAAAGCGTCCGTCTCGCGAAAACACGGCCGAAGCGTGGCTAAGGTCGCCAAGCCCCTCGACCCGGGCCAGCTCCGAGCGGCCCGTCGTCTCGACGATACGCACGGCGCCGGCGGCGCGCTCGACGACCAGACCCAAATCTCCGGTGCCCCGTGGTTCTCCGGGCTCGGCAAGCGCGGGGGAGGAGATCAGTGCGGCGAAGGCGGTGAGGGCGATCAGACGTCTCATGGGGGCAAACCTTTCTTGAGCAGCTGCACCATCCAGCCGGCCTCGCCGGCGCTCAGCTCCTGGCGCCAGGGCGGCATGGGCGTGCCCGGCGTGCCGTCTAGAATCACCTCGACCAAAAAGGCGTCGGGCTTCCCCGCCAAGCTCGTTGGCAACAGCGGTGGGCCCAAACCCCCTTTCATGGTCATGCCATGACAGGAGCCGCAGTCGTGCTTGAGCCGGTGGACGAGCTCGGCCTGGCGTGCCGCATCGGGCGCGGCCGCGGCTTCACCGGCAAGGCCGAACGCGGCACCGATCAAGAATGCCCTAGCCAAGGCCGACATAACGCTTTTCCTGGCGCAGCTCCGCGACCCCGCCAACCACACTGGCCAGTTCAACGACGCGGCCGATGATGATCAATACCGGTGCCTGCAGATCCAGCTCGCTGACCCGCGCCGACAGATCCGCCAAGCTGCCGCACACCATCGACTGGCTTGGCATCGTGCCGCCGGCGACCGCGGCGGCCGGCGTTCCCGGGGCTAGGCCGGCGGCCTGAAGCTTGCAAGAGATCTCTTCCAAGTTCGCCAGGGCCATGTAGATCACCAGCGTGGTATCGGGATCGGCCAAGCTGCTCCAATTGAGGTCGAGTGCGCCGTTGTTGCGGCAGTGGCCGGTGACAAAACGAACACCCTTGGCCAAGCCCCGGTGGGTCAAGGGAATACCGAGGCTGGCGCCACAACCTGACGCCGCGGTGATTCCTGGCACGACCTGGAAAGGGATGCCGTGCCGCGCCAGGTAGGTCGCCTCCTCGCTGCCCCGGCCGAAGATGAAGGGATCGCCGCCTTTCAAGCGCACCACTTGATGGCCGGCACGGGCCAGTGACACCAACAGCTCGTTGGTCTCGTCTTGCGAGCGGTGATGCTTGGCCGCCGCCTTGCCGACGTAGATGCGCATGGTGCCGGCCGGTACCAGCGCCAGTATCGCGCTCGAGATCAGCCGGTCGTAGACCACCACCTCGGCTTCCCGAAGCAAACGCATGGCCTTAACCGTCAGGAGATCGGGATCGCCTGGCCCGGCGCCGACCAGATAGACATTACCCAAAGCTTTGCCTGGCACGGCCTTCCCCATCTCACGCTTTGCGCTGCGATCGCTCGCGGCAAGGTTCGTTAGAGGTGCTCAGAGTGCGCCGGTCGTCGCGGCGATTCCTTGACATCTGTCAAGATTGACTCCGGTCAAAGTCAATGGGCCGCGCTCGATTCCGATGCTCTTGACCGTCGTCAAGGAATCGCTGGGAGGATCGTCCGAGACTCGCCACCGTTTCCGGAGCCGTCCGGAGGCATCTTAGCGGGGGCTGCCGAAAGTGATCAGGCGGCGCGCAAGAGCCACGAGGAGAATCACAATGAGAAAACTGACTCTAGGCGCGGCGATGATCGCCTTGGCCGCGATGACGATGAGCGGCCCAATCGCCAAAGCCGAGGATCCGACCCTGTCGGACGAAGATTTCGAGCGGGCCAAGCAGCTCTACTTCGAGCGCTGCGCGGGTTGCCACGGTGTATTGCGCAAGGGCGCCACAGGCAAGAGCCTGCTGCCGGCCGAAACTCAAAAGCTCGGCCAGAAACGCCTCGAAAAGATTATCACGATCGGTACCGAAGGCGGAATGAACAATTTCGACGATATCTTCTCGAAGGATGAGATCGCGCTTCTATCCACCTACATTCAGATGGAGCCGCCGGCACCGCCCGAGCTTAGACTGGCGCAGATGAAGGAGCGCCATAAGGTCTTCATCAAGCCGGAGGATTATCCGAGCGAGCCACAACATGGTCGCAATTGGGAGAACTTCTTTCTTGTAATCCTGCGCGATGCCGGCAAGGTCGGCATCATCGACGGTGACACCAAGGAAGTGGTTGCCAAGGTCGATACGGGCTACGCGGTTCACGTCATGAAGGAGTCTTCCGACGGTCGCTTCTGGTACACCCAAGGCCGCGATGGCCGCATGACCAAGATCGATCTCTGGATGGATCCGCCGCAGGTCGTCGCGGAGACTCAGATCGCCTCCGACGCGCGTGACGTGGCCGTATCGCATTACGGCGAATGGAAGGACAAGTACGTCATCGGCGGCGCCTACTGGCCGCCACACTTCGTCATCCTCGACGCGGAAACCATGGAGCCGCTGAAGGTCGTGTCCACGCGCGGCATCAACGTCGACGGCGACTACGTCAACGAAGCGCGCGTCGCGGCGATCTACAACACGCCGAACGCGCCGACCTGGGTGGTCGCGGTGAAAGAGCTGGGGCAGCTTTGGCAGGTTGATTACAGTGATCTCGACAACCTGCGCATCGAGCAGGTCAACAGCCACAAGTTCCTGCACGACGGCTTCTTCGATCCCAGCCAGCGCTACTTCCAGATCGCGGCGAATGCCAGCAATCGCATGGAGATTCTGGACACCGAGGAGCGCAAGTTCGTCAAGTCGATTGAGACCGGCAAGAAACCGCATCCGGGGCCGGGCGCCAATTGGGTCGACGAGGAATGCGGGCCGGTTGCCGGCACGCCCCATCTGGGCGAGGGCAAGGTCACCGTTTGGGGCAACGATCCCGAAGGGCATCCGGATCAGGCATGGGAGATCTGCTACTCGGTCGAAACCGACGGGCCGGGTCTCTTCATCCGCACCCATCCGAACTCACCCTATGTCTTCGTCGATCAGACCAAGCATCCTGAGCCGGAGATTCAGCAAGCCATCAAGGTGATCGACAAGAAGACCCGCAAGGTGGTCAAGACGATCCAAGTGACCGATATTCCAAACGCCGTGGCGGTGCACTCCGAGTTCAACGCCGACGGATCGGAAGTTTGGGTCTCGGTCTGGGCCCGCGGCGGCAAGAAGGATTGGGAAAAGGGCGAGATCGTCGTCTACGACTCCAATACCTTGGAAGAGAAGGCACGTATCAAGGGCCTCGAGACGCCGACAGGTAAGTTCAACGTCTACAATCGCAAACACCACGTGACCTAAAACGATCCTGAACCGGCGGGCCCCGCGCAGCCCGCCGGTCCGCTCTTCCACCCGAGAGGACGGTGAGCTCCGCCATGCGCCTAAAGAACATCCGCATATTCGGCGCTACGCTATTGGGTGCCGCAGCAATCTTTGTCATCGGTATTCTCTCCTGGGGTGGTTTCAACACGGCCATGGAGGAGACCAACACGATGGACTTCTGCATCTCCTGCCACGAGATGCACGACAACGTCTATCAGGAATACAAGCAAACGGTTCACTATCAGAACCGCTCCGGCGTACGGGCCAGCTGCTCGGACTGCCACGTGCCCGACCCCTGGATCTATAAGGTGGCGCGCAAGATCCAGGCGACCAACGAGCTCTATCATTGGGCGCTCGGCACAATCGATACACCGGAGAAATTCGAGGCCAACCGCCTGACGCTCGCCAAGCACGTTTGGAAAGCGATGAAGGAGACCGATTCCCGGGAGTGCCGAAACTGCCATTCCTGGGGGGCCATGCTCGAAGGCAAGCAAAAGCGCCGCGCTTGGAAGCAGCATCAATTGGCCCGGGACGAGGGTCAGACCTGCATCGATTGCCACAAGGGAATCGCCCATCGTCCGGTCCACGTTCTGCTCGAGGAAGGCGACGATCCCTACGACGGCCAGGCCGACACCCGTGCTCTGGAGGTGCTTGTCGCAGGGGCCATGCCAATGGCCGAGGCCGCAGCCGAACCCACGAAAGTTACCGAGTCCGCGCCGAAGCCACCGGAGGCAGCGGCAGCTCCCGAGCCAACGACCAGCGAGATTACCGAGGACACCCAAGTCGCCGCGGCCGAGCCTGGCGGCGCGGACTGGTCGGCCGTCGCAGGTCGCCCGGTCGCTCTGTTCTATCCCGGCCAAGCCTCGCTCGAGTGGGTCCTGAAGGGCAGCGACCACGGCGGCGCCCGGGCGGTCACCAAGATCGGCGACCGCTGCGCCGAATGCCACGAGGGCGAGCAAGCGGACATGGGCGCCAAGATCGTCACCGGCGAGAAGGTTGAGACCACGGTGATCCCCGGCAAACGCCCGGCCATCGAGGCCGAGCTCAAGGCCGCCTACGATGCGGACAATCTCTATCTACAGGTGACCTGGCCGGACGGGCCCCACAGCCCGGCGCCTTTCGTCGAAGGCGGCAAGATGGATCCGGAAAACCAGATCAAGCTGGCGGTCATGATCATCGGCGAGGAGAATGAATTCGCGACCCAGGTCGGCTGTTGGGCGACCTGCCATCACGATAGCCGCTACATGCCAGATCAGCCGGAACAATCGGCAATCAGTGCCGAGCTGACTGAACGCTTGGCCGCCCACGACGGCATCACAAAGTATCTGCGCGAAAGCCGTAGTGACCTGGAGATCCGCGGCAGCGACGGCAAACCGCGCGGCGGCTGGGACAAGCTGCTGCCGCCGGAAAAGGTCGAGAGCCTCATGGAGGGCGGCCTGTTCGTCGACCTGATCCGCTTCAAGAGCGGCAACGGCACAACGGAGAACGGCTTCGTTCTTGAAGACCGGGTCGCTGACGGCGGCGCTACGGTTGAAGGCAGCGGCGTACTTGCCGACGGCGTGTGGACCGTCGAGCTGACGATACCCCTGACCGGTGGACCGGGTGACATCGCGCTCGATCCCGCGAAGATCTACACCATCGGACTTGCGATTCACGACGACCACACTGCGGCGCGCTTCCACCACGTCTCCTTGGAATATCGTCTGGGCTTCGACAACGCCGAAGCCGAGGTCAACGCGGTGAAACGCTGATGGCACGCACCTTGATCACGCGATGGAGTTTGATGGCCCTTTCAGTCCTGGCGCTTACCGGGCCGGCGTCGGCGAGCGATGAGGAGACAAGAAAAATTTGCGCGGCGGCGGAAGAGCGCTATCAGGACATGGCCGTCGACCTTCCGTCGGACGACGGCGTCACCATTGTCCTGATGTACAAATACACCTTCTGCCCGAAGACCTTGGAAGTGCCTCAGGGCACCACCCTGCGCTGGATCAACGTTGACAAGCGCACTAGCCACTCGGTCTGGTTCAAGGAGGACGGCGGCGAGGAGAGTGAGCGCCTGTTTCCCGAAGAGTTTGTCGACATGACGATGTCGGAGCCTGGTACCTACAATTACATTTGCGGGCCGCACGGGGATCAAGAGGACATGCGCGCGCAAGTCACCGTCACGGCCCAGTAATCGCCAAGCCTAAACCCCCAGTTTCTTGTGGAGTCGGGCGTCCCTGGTCTTGAAATGCTCGGTGAACCAGGACTCCAGGTGCCGGGAGAGCTTGGCCTTGTAGTCCTTGGTCTCGGCGGTCTCGACTTCGTCCATGATGTCGCGGATCTCTTCGAGGAGACGTTCGTGATCGGCCTTGTGGTCGGCCAACTGGTCGTAGTCACATTCGCGCATGATCCGCTCTTCCAGGGCGAAGTGCGCTGAGATTTTGGCAAAAACCTCCCCCAGAAAGTCGAGCACGCTGTCCCGATCGGCGTCCTCGCCAAGGTTCGCGTAGAGTTGATTGATCAGGTCGATCATCTCCTTGTGCTCATAGTCGACCGCGGGCACGCCGACCTTGAATTCGTCCCGCCAGGTGATCAGGGTCATGACGAGACCTCCGGCCGGTCTTCCGTTCCGCCAGCGAAGAGGAATCCGCCCATCTCGGAGCGAAAGTCGATCACCAAGCTCTGGCCCACCGAAAGCTCGATGGTCTCCTCCCGTTCGTAATCGAAACCCTGATCTCGCTCGCTGTCGCGCAGGCGGGCGACCAATCGGTGCGTGCCGGGTGGCACCTCGAAGCGCCGGTAGACCTGGGACCGGCCGTCGCCGGACAGCCCGGTCGGCGCCAGCCGCGCCTCGAACAGCAGTTCACCGTCGAACTGCAGCTCGACCAGCACCGGCAGGCGCTCGCGTGGGCAGATCTCGAGTCGCTTCATGTTGGCGGGCAGTTCGGCAATCTCCTCGGCGCTGAGCCGCCGACAGCCACCCTTGCGCTGGGCGCCGTGGGAGAAGCTCAGCACGATCTGCGCCTTGTCGTCGGGAAAGCGCTGATAGGTCGGCCCGTTGGCGAAGATGCCCAAAGTGAGCGCGATGACACCATAGACCAGAATCTGGCCTAGCGCGCTTGCCGCCTTAGACATGGCTCTCCACCTTCGGCTGCTCTCTGTGTGGCACGGCCAAGCGGTCCCTGAAGGCGGCCAAGGCCTTCGCCAGGGCTTCTCGGTCGGACTTGGCCGCCCAGAACACCTCGATTCGCTCGCGCGAAACCCGCTTGCGCAGGTAAGGGTCGCGGGTGCCGGCCAACCGCGCCTCGGTCCACCTGATGCCGTCCCGATTGTAGCAGTCGCCCTCGCGGCAGCCGGTTAGAAAGACGCCGTCCGCCAAATCCCGGCTCAACACGTAATCAATGAAGGAGGGCGGCAGCGCGGCAGTGCAGGGCAAGGCAATCGTAGCCACCGCCGGACCAGCCAAAGCCTCGAGCGCCGCGGCGTGCTGGCATCCGAACAGGAAGACTCGCGGCCCCTCGCGCAGTTCGGTCGACAGCAGCTCGATATGCGCACGCAAATCGGAAAGCGGTGCATCTATCAGATCGATCCCTGGGACCAGGTCGCTTTTTCGGCGAAACGGCGTCGAGGTCGGGCAGGCGCCGGCGCAGATCCCGCAAGATACGCAAAGGTTCGGCGCGACCACCGCCTCGCTGTCGAACGGCAGGCCGTCGCTGCGCGGGCGCATGAGGATCGCGCTGTAGGGACAGTCGTCGGCGCATCGCTGGCATCCGTTGCAGTTCGCCAGATCCACTTTAGCTGGCTGGTGCCGAACCCTGGGCGGCAGCCACGGCAAGACAACGAGCATGAAGGTGACCACGCCGGCCAGCGCCCAAACCGCGCCCCGCGAGGTTTCCTCCATGAGCGGATAGGCGAAGAGGTAGAACCAATCCAAGTCGAGCGCGGCCGGCACCTTGGCCAGGTCGGCCGGCGGGTGGCTCACCGCCGGCACCGCCAGGGACAGCACCAGCAGCATGACAAAGGTTCCCGCCGCGAGACCTCGGTTGGGGTTGATCTGGGGCCGGCTGATCCGTTGCAAGTGGATCCACAAGACCAGCAGCAGCAACAGCGGCACGACGATATGGATAAAGATCAGCAGGGTGAAGAAGCGGTCGTCGAGGGCGACCGGCGAGATGAAATTGCGGGCGATCGGATCACCGAAAATAGCCCACCAATCGAGCCACTCGGCGCTTGCGATCGCAATGTACTGGGCAAGCTGGTCCCACACCAGCCAATAGCCCGAAATGCCGGCGACAATGACCAACCACAGCACCGGCACGCCGGTCACCCAGGTGAACCAGCGCGGCCCCTTGAGATGACCAAGGGCATATTCCCGCACCAGGTGAACAACCATCATCAGGACCATGCCGTCGGAAGCGTAGCGGTGCAGGCTGCGCATGACGCCGGCCAGCCACCACTGGTCCTCGGTCATATACTGCACCGACTCGTAGGCCGCGGTCGTGCCGGTATCGAAGAAGATGTAGATGTAGATGCCGCTGACCGCGACGACCCAGTAGTAGAAGAAGCCCAGCGCGCCAAGCTGATTGAGCGGGTTCCAAGCCGGGCCGAAGCAGGCGTCGAGCCAGGCTTCCACGTGCAGGAACCCACGCCTCAAGCCCCGCTGCAGGAGGTTTGTCGTGGCCGGCTCCGGCTGGCGCTGGAGAATCGCGCTGTCAGGCATGGCCGGAGGAGCGCCACCCGCGCACCAAAACCACGGCGACGCCGGCCAGGGTCAGGACCGCGATGCCAAAGCCGATGAAGATCGCGTAGTCGAAGCTGTAGCGACCGGTCTTCTCGTTGTAGAGCGTGCAGAAAAGCTTAATCCGGTTGATCAGCCCGTCCAGGCTGGTGAGCTCCGCGGCCCGGCCGAAAATCAGATCCTTGAGCGGCTCGACCACTGCTGGTGCCGTGAAATTGGCACCGTAGACCTGGCGATAGATCCGCCCCTCGCTGTCGACGATCGAGGTTTGGGCCAGATGATCGAAGCCCCGGGGCGAGGGAAAGTAGATGAAGCCCAATGTCTTGGTCAGGCGGTCGATGGTCGCCCGATCACCGCTTAGAAAGCGCCAGTTCGGCAGATCGACTCCCTGGGAGCTGGCATAGGCGCGCATCTGCGCGGGGCTGTCGGTCTCCGCGTCGAAGCCGACGGTAACGACCGAGAAGGCGTCCTTGCCGAAGGTCTCCTGCGCCACATCGACCGAACGATAGAGCGATTGGACGATCAGCGGGCAGGACTGCACACAGGCGGTAAAGACCATGTTGACGATCAACGGCTTGCCCCGGAAATCGCTGAGGTCGACCTCCTCGCCGTCCGGCCCGGCGAGTGCCGTGTCGTCCAAAATGCGATCGATCGCCGCTTGGCTGTAGGATATGGCCGCCTCCGCGTCGAAGCCGCTAGGCGCCTGCTCGGCGCGTGGCGCGGCGGAAAACAAGAGCGCGACGAGGAGCGCGACGACGCGCAGCATGGCTCTATCCGAGCAGGCTGCGATCGAGGATCGCGCAGATCAGAAGCAGGCCTAGCTGGATCAAAGAGGCACGAAAATTGGCCGCTGCGGCCCGTGGACCGGGATCCTTTACCAGTTGCCATGACTTAAGAATGAAGTAGCCGCCACCCAGACCGGCGCCGCATAGATAAACCCAACTCAAGCCGAATAAGCCGCCGACCAGGGACAGGGCGACCAGGGCCACCGTATGGCCGAGGATCACCCAGGCCGCCACCCGGTCGCCGACCACGACCGGCAGCATGGGCACACCGGCCGCCGCGTAGTCTTTGTGCAGCACCGTCGCCAGGCTCCAAAAATGGGGTGGCGTCCAGAGGAACAGCACGGCGGCCAGAATGATCGGCGCCGCCGAAAGCGTCGGGTCGACCGCCGCCGCGCCGGCCAGCACGGCGAAGCTGCCGGCCAGGCCGCCCAGCACGATGTTGAGCCAGGTGCGGTTCTTGAGCCACACGGTGTAGACCACGCCGTAGACGAAGGCGCCCAGGAAGACATAGCTCGCCGCCGACCAGTTGAGTGCCCAGACGGCGAGTGCGACGGCGGCCACTAGGATACCGACGATGACCGCAAGCCACGCCGGGCCGGGGGTGAACACGCCGGTCACGAAAGGCCGCTTGCGGGTCCGCGCCATGCGCGCGTCCAGGTCGCGTTCCACGTAGTGGTTGAACGCACCTGCGCTAGCAGACGACAGGAGGATCGCTAGGCCGAGCACGGCGATCTGCCACGGCGCCGGCGCCGCGCCAGGCGACACCGCGACACCGGCCAGCGCGCACAGCATGATCGCGAAGCCGATGCGCAGCTTGAACAGGATCCAGAGGTTGCCGGCAAGACTCGACATGATTGGCAAGGGCTCCTAGCTGAGCGGCCAGACTTCGGACAGGAACTTCCAATTGATGAAGTAGTAGAGCGCGAAGGCGGTGAAGAAGATCGTCACCAGCACGATCGTGCCGGGCAGCTTCAAGGTGCCCTCGCTGCCGTAGCTCGAGACCACATGGTCTGGCGAAACGATCGGGTGCGATTTGACGGTCTCGGCGTCCCGCTTCTTTCCGAACAGGATCGATCCGACCACGACGACCACGTACATCAGCCCGCCAATCCCGGCGAGCACGCCGCAGATTCCGTTCAGGCCCAGCATCAAGAAGGCGGTGCCCGGGTAGTCGAAGCTCAGCGTCGCCTCGCTGAAGGTGATGTCCCAGTGCCGGCGCGAAATCCCCAGCGTGCCGGCGCCCATCATGAAGAGGGAGATCCCGGCGACCCCGACCGCGAAGACATAGGGCTGCCACTTGGCCCAGGTCGGCAGCACGAGCTCGCGCTGGAACAAGAGCGGCACCACCAGGTAGGTCATGGCCATGAAGGCGAGCGTCGTGCCGGCCACCACTGTGGCGTGGAAATGACCCGGCACGTAGAGCGTGTTGTGCATCAGGATGTTGATCTGCTCGGTGCCGAGCACGACCCCCGAGATACCGCCCAGGAAACCGAACAGCACCAACGAAAGGGCCATGCCGGAAAAGGCCGGATTGCCCCAGGGCGCGTGGCGCAGCCAACCGAAGATTCCCTGGGTGTAACCATGACGTCGCTGGGCTGATTCGACCGCGCCAGGAATCGACATTCCGTGGATCATGCTGCCGAGCACGGCCAGATAGATGAAGTAGCTGGTATTGAAGATCTTCCACTCCGAGCTTATCCCGGGCTCGACCAGCATGTGGTGAGCACAGGCGAGCTGTAGGAAGACGATGTAGAGCAAAAACGCCGTGCGGCTGACCTTCTCCGAAAGCGGCCGGGCGCCGACCACGATCGCGGCCACGGTGTACCAGACCGCGACCTGGGCCGAGACATTGATCTGCTGGGAGGAGTGACCCATGCCCCACCAGACCAGCTTGTAGGTGATGGTATCGATCTCGGCGATGTAACCGATCGACCAGAGGAAGGTCGGGATCAGAATGATCGCGCCCGATGCGATCGTGAAGACCGCGATGATCGCCGCCGTGATCGCGCCGAAGGTGACCAGCGGCACCGAGCCTTCGTAGGTGCGCTCGTCCCGGGCGATCACCAGGGTACCGAAGAAGCAGCAGACGCCGACCAGGGCGCCGACCGCGAAGAGGATTAGGCCCAAGTAGAAATGGGGCGCTGCCATCATGGGCACATAGGAGGTGAACATGACGCTGGATTCACCTTGCAGCACGGCGACCGTCGCCATGAGCGCGCCAACCACCATCAAAAGGTATCCGACCCAAGCCCAGCGGGGCGCCGCCAGCCGGCAGTTCAGCAAGATTGCCGAGGCGAAGTAGAGCACGGCGATCTCGAAGAAGATGATCCAGAACAACAGCACCGCGGCGCCGTGGGCGGTCAGCACCATGTAGAACATCTCGGCGGGTAGCAGGTGAACCGCCGGCCAACGGGTCAGCGCCACCAAGACGCCGAAGAAGCCACCGATCGCCAGAAAGATCACGGCGGTGACCGCATTGACCTTGATCAGAGTTTCGGCCTTGGCATAGACCTTTAGACCGGTGTCGAGGCAGACCCGGTACTTTTCCTCGGGCCGTGCCAGCGCGTCATCGAAAGTGCCGGCGGTCATGTTCGCCCCCTTACTCTACGACGTAGATCTTGCCGAGCATGATGTGGTGGCCGATGCCGCAGAATTCGTTGCACACCACGCCATAAGCACCTGTCTCGGTCGGCGTCAGGGTCAGCACCATCTCGTAGTTCGGATGGACTTGAACGTTGATGTTGGTCGGCTGCAGCGAGAAGCCGTGCTGCCAGTCCATCGAGGAGAGGTGCAGGCGGTAGGTCTGCCCCTTCTCGAGCTCCAGAATCGGCCACCACTCCCACAGACGCGCGAGCATGTAGATGTCGCTGCCTGGCGGCGGATGAACCACTGGGATGCCGGTGTCGCCTTCCTCGCGCACGGTGTATTGGTCGGTCATGGCCTCAGTGTGCTCGGCGAACGCGTCGGGCGTGATTCGATAGGCTTCGTTGGAAAGGTTTTGCTCCCCATAGGCATGCCAGTAGATCATCGCCGAGAACATCACGATGCCCCAGAGGAAGGCGATCGATATCCAAATGACCTCCATGCGGTGCAGCGGCTCGCTCCACCAAATGCGTTTTTCCGGTGGATGAATTGCCATGAACCGGTTCCTCCGTTACGACGCGATCGGAATCTGAGCGACTTCGAGAATGCCCCAGATCAGATAGAACACAGTTGGAACGACAACGCCGATGAAAAGCAGCAGGAAGGGGTTGTCGAGGACTCTCTGCATGAAGGGAATTGGGCTCAGCGGATCGGCTTGTGCTTCACCAGAGCCAGTGTCCTTCTCAACCACGGCTATTCTCCCCTCAGACCGGCGACAAGCGACGCAAAGCGCAAAGGCGCATCGCTGACGGTGCCATTGGAGGGCAGTGCGCTTTGTCCGTCCTTGACTATGGTCAATCCCGAACCATCAAGCTCGGACGTCATCAGCTGCGCTCGGCGAGCGCCCGGCGAATCGAACGCGCGAGATCGTCAGGCGCTTGATCGTGCGGGAAGTAACTTGCCGAGGTGCCGCCCGGTTCGACCAGATAGATGTATGCGCTGTGATCCATAAGGTAATCTTCGCCGCCGCCGACCTTGGCGAAGTAGACCCGGTAGCTCTCCGCGACCGCCTTGACTGCCTCGGGCGTGCCGGTTAGCGCCAAGAAACGCGAGTCGAGCGCGCCGACATAGTCAGCCAGAACCTCGGGCCGGTCACGCTCCGGATCGAGCGTGACGAAGACCGGCTGGATGCCTGATGCCTCGTCGCCTAAGCGATCCAATGCCCGCGAGATATTGGAAAGCGTGGTCGGGCAGATATCGGGGCAATGAGTGTAGCCGAACACGACGATTTGAAAGCGGTCGCCGAGGCCACCCCAGGTGACCGCGCGGCCGACTTGATCGATCATCGGGACGCCGTCGCCGGACAACGCAAGCCGTCCGACCTCCAGGGGGCTGGCGAGTTGGCCCTCACGCCCTTTCAACCAACTCCACTCCGTTGCCAGAACGGCAAGCACGGCCAGGATGACGATGATGACCCGTCGGCTGCGCAAGGGTGACCACATGAGCGCCGATCCTGCACGAGGCCTCAGGCCAAGGCGTTGATTTTGGTCAAGTCCCGGGGAAGTGCCCGAGAATTGATTTGAATCAAGGAATGGGCCGAAGATTTATCGTTTTCTGGGGTCCTCACAAGGCAGCGAGGCTGAGCCAATGTCGAACGCGATGAGCCATGCCGAAAGTGCCCAAGGTCCGATCGGTCTTTCCAACCAAGATGCCGAGATTCTGGCGCGCTTGCCGCTCTTGGCGGGCCTGTCGGCGGACTCCGTCCAGGACCTGCTGCGCGATGCCGCCGTTCAGACCTATGATCGTGGCACCCTGCTCTTCGTGCAGGACGACCCGGCGACCCGCTTTTTCGTCATTCTCGATGGTTGGGTCAAGCTGTTCCGCAACTCGGAGAGTGGCGACGAGAGCGTTATTGCCGTGTTCACCCGTGGTGAGTCATTTGCCGAGGCGGCGATTTTCGGCGATTCGCGTTATCCCGTGAGCGCAACCGTGGTCGAAGATTCGCGCCTGCTGGTCGTGCCCGCTATGCACTTCCTCAGGCGCCTGTCGGAGAACGGCGACTACGCACTGAAGATGATGGCTTCGATGTCCCGGCACCTGCGCCAATTGGTGACCCAGGTCGAGCAACTTACTCTCAATTCCTCCGCCGAGCGGTTGGCCGCGTTTCTTCTGAAGCTGAGTCCGCGGGACGACGGCGCCGTGGTCATCCGCTTGCCGTTCGACAAGTCCTTAATCGCCGGCCGGCTCGGCATGCAGCCGGAGACCTTTTCCCGGTCGCTGAACAAGCTGCGCGGACTTGGCGTGGAGTGCAAAGGCCCGCTGGTCAGCGTCGCCGATGTGGCGGCCCTGCGCGGCGCCGGCGCGGCCGGTGGCCTGAAGACACGGCGTCTCTAGCGGAATGGGCGCCTCGCACGCGAATCTGCTGCAAAAGTACAGCCGGCCAGTGCCGCGCTACACCAGCTATCCGACTGCGCCGCACTTCCACGCCGGCGTCGGGGCCGCGACCTATCGCCGCTGGCTCGCCGAGCTGCCCGACGCGCCATTATCGCTCTACTGCCACATTCCATTTTGCGACAGCCTCTGTTGGTTCTGCGGCTGTCACACAAAGATCGTCCGACGCTATCAGCCGGTGTCCGACTACCTCGAGGTGCTAAGCTCGGAAATCGATCTGGTGGCGGACGCAACCGGAGAGACTCGCAAGCTGAGTCATCTGCACTTCGGCGGCGGCAGCCCGACAATGCTACGCCCCTCGGACATCGCGGCATTAACCGGCAAGCTGTGGGATAGGTTTGAGCGGGCCTGCGATCTGGAGCTCGCGGTCGAGATCGACCCTCGGGATATGGACCGCGAGCAGGTTCAAACCTGGGCGGCGCACGGCATGACCCGCGCCAGCCTGGGGGTCCAGGACTTCAACCCCGAGGTTCAGCGCGCGATCAATCGGGTTCAGACTCTGGCCACCACCGCCCGCGTGGTCGAATGGCTGCGCGCCGCTGGCGTCGCCGGCATCAACATCGACCTTATGTTCGGCCTGCCCCATCAAAGCGTGGACCATGTGCTCCAAACCATCGAGCAGGTACTCGAACTGGCACCCGACCGGCTGGCACTGTTTGGCTATGCCCATGTGCCTTGGATGAAGACCCATCAGCGGCTGATACCGAGCGAGGCCCTGCCCGGCCCCGGCGAGCGGCTCGAGCAAAGCGAGGCGGCGGCCCGGCGCCTGATCGAGGCCGGCTATGTGCCAATTGGCCTGGACCACTTCGCCCGACCGACGGATCGCTTGGCCCAGGCCGCCGGTGAGGGAACCTTGCACCGGAACTTCCAGGGCTACACCAACGATCGGGCGCGAACGGTGATCGGCTTGGGCGCGTCGGCAATTGGCGGCTTGCCACAGGGCTACGTCCAGAACCAAGTGCCGCTGCGCGACTACGCCGAGGCCGTGCGGCGTGGCCGCCTGGCGGCCTGCCGGGGTGTCACGGTCACGGCGGACGACCGGCTGCGGCGCGCGGTGATCGAGCGCCTTATGTGCAGCTTCCAGGTCGACTTGGCCCAGACCGCGCGTGACCTAGGCGCGCCGGTACAGGGTTTTGGCGACGAGCTGGCGGCGCTCAGCGAGATGTCGCGCGACGGCTTGGCCGTCGTCAAGGGCGACCAAGTGACCGTCACGTCGCTCGGCCGGCCATTCTTGCGCTCGATCTGCGCAATCTTTGACCGATACCTGCAGCCCGACCAGGCGCGCCATTCCCAGGCGGTGTAGACTCTCGCTCCGGGTCCCTGCCAGCCATCTCCATCAAGGAAAGGTCAGCCTTGGTAGGCGCTGACCGGCATGCCGGGCACATCGACCTGTGCGACGAAGAGGCCGCCGGAAAGCGGCGCCTCGCGCAATTGCGCTTCGGAGAGTCCCAACCGGGCGGTTGTGATGCACAGCATATCCAACGCCGCGCCGCCGAATGCCAGGCTGGTGATCAGCGGCACCGGTAGTTTTAGCACCTGTGCCAGCTTGCCGTCCGGATCGTAGCGTTTGACCTGCCAGCCGCCCCAGCAGGCACTCCAGACGAACCCGTCTGCATCCACAGCCAAGCCGTCGGGAATCCCGTCTTTCTGGTCCGCGACTGCGAAACAGCGCCTTCCATTGATCGAGCCGGACTCCAGGTCGAAATCGAACTTGTAGATCGTGCTCGTTCCGCTATCGGTAAAATACATGATCTTGCCATCGGGGCTCCATCCGAGGCCATTGGACACAGTGACACCGGCAAGCATCTTCGAGACACGCCCGGTTGAATCGACCTTGTAAAGGGCGCCAAGAGGCTCAACTTCGCGCCGGTCCGTGCTGCCGACCCAGAAGCGGCCCCGTTGATCGCATTTGCCATCGTTGAATCTGGTGTTGGCCAAGGCAGCCTCAGGCGATGCGAATATCTCCAAGCTCGTCAAGTCGGCGCCGATGAAGGCCAACCCGCTATCGATGCCGGCGATGAACCCACCGTCTTGGCGGGGGACGATGCAGCCGATCTCGTGATCGATCATCGCTCTCTCCATGGCCCCGCTGTCCGGCGCCCATCGGAGAATCGACTTTCCATCGACATCGACCCAGTACAAGGCCTTCTCGCAAGCGTGCCAAAAAGGCGCTTCGCCGAGGAGCGCTCCGGCCGGCCACACGCATTCGATGTCCATTGTCAGCACTGCATTCTACGCTTGATCCGTGCTTTATCTCTTGGATCGGCGGCGCAACAGCAGCTGCGCGGCAATCAGGAGTGTGAGGGAGACCGCAAGCACCATTGTGCCTATTGCGTTGATCTCCGGCGTAACGCCCCGGCGGATCGATGAGAACACATAGATGGGCAGTGTCGTTTGCGAGCCGGCGACAAAGAACGCGATGATGAAATCATCGAAGCTGAAGGTGAAGCTCAGCAGGAATCCGGCGAGAATCGCGGGAAACAGTTGCGGCAGGGTGACTTGACGGAACGTCGCCCAGGGCGTCGCGTAGAGATCGGATGAGGCCTCGATCAAAGCCCGATCCATGCCGGCGATGCGCGCGCGGATGATGACAATGACCAACGCCATGGTGAAAAGAGTATGGGCAGCGATCAGGGAGCCATAGCCCAAGTTCAACCGTGGCGGAGCGCCACCATCCGAGAGCCAAAGCGATTCCAAAATCGGATTCACGAAGTTGAACAGGGTGACCAAGGCGATGAGGGTCGCGATGCCGATCACGATGCCCGGGATCATGATCGCCACATAGATCATTCCGTCGTAGAAAGTGCGCAAGCTGCCGCGCAGACGTTGCAAAGAAAGCGCCGCCATCGTGCCGATGACGCTGGCCAGGACAGCGGTGCAAGAGGCGACGGTGAGGCTGGTCAGGAGCGCCTCGACGACAAAGGGGTTTGACAAGGCCTTGCCGTACCACTTGGCTGAAAAACCCTGGAAATCGCTGGCATGTCGACCCGCATTAAAACTGAATAGAACGATCACCCCAATCGGAATGTAGAGGAACAGATAGACGGCTATGGCATAGAGTCTCATCGGGCCGCGCGCCTACATCAACGATACGTCGTCGCGCTGCGCCGAAGCGCGCCTCATGAGGCGCATGTAGACGGTCACCACGACCAACATAACCATGACCAGCGCGGTTGCCACGGCGGATCCGTAGGCCCAGTTGCGGGATTGCAGGAACAGGTCCACAAGGGCGTTGCCGACGAAGAACACCTTGCCTCCGCCAAGCAGGGCTGGGATCAGAAACTCGCCCATCAAAAGGATGAACACCAGCATGCACCCCGTGGCCACGCCAGGGATCGAAAGCGGCAAGGTGACTTGCCAAAAGGTGCCGAAGGGCGTGGAGCCCAAGTCGCTCGAGGCTTCCAAGAAGCCCTTATCCAGTTTCTCGAGGCTGACATAGATTGGAAAGACCATCAGCGGCAGATAACCGTAGACAATGCCGACCAAGACCGAGAACGGCGTGTTGATCAAACGCACGCCTTCGATCCCTACTGTGTCCAGAAGAAAAGGGATACCGCGCCCGCCGAGAATGAAGATCCAGGCATAGGTTCTGATTAAGATGCTTGTCCAGAAGGGGATGATCACCAGAATCAGCAGTACCGTCTTGATCTTCGGATCGGCCTTGACCGCAAGATAGTAGGCCAGTGGATAAGCGACCACGAGCGCGGCAATCGTCCCGAGCGGCGCCAGTATCAGGGTGTTCTTGAAGGCGGTGAAGCGGGCGGGCAGGTTGGCGTACTGATCAAGCGTGAAGGCGGGCACATACCCGCCGGCAGCCCCCCTTTCTCCGAAACTGAAAACCAGCACGACAAGCAGGGGGAGGACGAGCATGAAGCCGAACCAAAGCGTGGCTGGCATCAACATTAACCTGTTGGTCCAGCGTCCCGGCATCGCTCCGGTCACGTTCGCGCCTCCCCCTCGCTGTAGTGCCGCCAGACGAATCCCTTAGGCGGATTTGAAGCGGGCCAGCAGCTCCGCACGGTTGGGGTCGGTCAAGGTCGCGGCCGCGCCGAACTCCAAAGCGTCCAGCAGCTCCTGCGCCGGGTAGAGAATAGGATCTTCCAACAGCTCCGGCGGCAGCAGCTTGTTCGCTCTTGCGTCGGCGACGGGGTAGCCGTGGGCCAACACCTCCTTCGCATTGACCGAAGGATCCAAGAGGAAGTTGATCAAGGCGTAGCCGGCGGCCCGATGGGGCGCGCCCCGCGGCACGGCGTAGTAATCGCTCCAGATCTCACCGCCCTCGGCACCCAGCACATAGACCATCTCGGGCATATCGGTGTTGAGCTGCTTGCCGTCCCCGGTCCAGCACATGGACATCCAAGCATCGCCGTTGCGCAGCGGCGGTTGATAGTCGCTGGAAATGGCATAGAGGTGAGGCTTGGCGTCGAGCAGCAATTTCTCCGCCTTCGCCAGTTCGGCTGGATCCACGGAGTTGAAGGAGTATCCGAAGTACTTCAGTGCGTTGCCGATCGTGGTCAGCTGATAGTCATGCACCATGGTCCGGCCCGAATAGCTGTCCATGGTCATATCCCAGAATTGCATCCAGGTGTTCGGCGCCTTGCCGCCGTTGTGCTCCGTATTGATGACGTAGCCGGTCGTGCCCCAGTTCTTCGGCATGGCGTAGACCGTTCCGTTGACAGTGCCGGCATCGGCAAATCGCGGATCGAACGCACCGGCGTCATAATTCGGGATCATCGCGAGGTCCAACGGCTCGATCAGATCTTCGCCCACATAGGTGGTGATCGTGTAGTTGGTCGGGACGAATACGTCCCATCCACTGCCGCCGGCCTGAAGCTTGGCCAGCATCTCCTCGTTCGACCCAAAGACATTGACCTGCACGTGGGCCCCGGTTTGCTCCGTGAAGTTCTCGAAATTCGCCACATCGTGGTAGTTCGGCCAGGTGGCCAGCACCACGCGGTCGCCGATGTCGCCAGCGGCAAGCGCCCGGCGCGGCTTCAGTCCCGGGACCGCGGCTGCCATGACGGCGCTTGCCAGGCCGAGCCCGGTCACACCCAGAAAGTGGCGTCGAGACACGGAGCCCTTCTGATAGCGCCGCAACTCTTCCATAAACTTCTGTCGGGAAATGGGCAGATCATCCTTGTAGGTCTTACTCATGGGCTCGCCTCCCTTGGGCTGTTGTCATCGTGGTTGTTGGCCGCACCTCGCCCGCATGACCGGCACGGCTGGTACTAGGTATCCTCCAGGGCCAATGCGGTTTCATTCTTCCAGCCAATCGTCACCTCCTGGCCGGGATCGAAGCTTCCCCGGACGCTCTCCACATGCTTTGGGGACAGCACGAGCACATCCCCGTGACCTTGGGTCGCGACCAGATACTCGGTGTGCTCGCCCAGGAAAATGCGATTCTTGACCCGCCCCGGCAGAGACACGTCAGTCCCCATCTGTTCGCTGTCGCAGTCGCTGTCACCGATCACGATGAGCTCCGGGCGTACGGCGATGTTGGCAAGGCCGCCGACCGAAAAGCCGCCGTCGCCCGTGATCGGAACGCAGGAAAAGGCCTCGCCGGTCTCGCTCTTGATCGTCACCGATCTGCCGTTCACGCTCGATACGGTTCCTGGGAAGAAGTTGGACTTTCCGACGAAATCGGCGACATAGCGGTTCAACGGCCGGTCATAGAGATCGCGCGGGCTGCCGGTTTGGACCACTCGGCCATCACGCATGATGCAGATACGGTCGCTCATTGAGAGCGCCTCTTCCTGATCGTGGGTCACCAGAACGAAGGTGATCCCCACGTCCCGCTGCAGGGTCTGCAACTCGATCTGCATGTCCCGCCGCAGCTTGCGGTCCAATGCCGCCAAGGGCTCGTCCAGCAGCAGCACGGTAGGCCTGTTGATGAGAGCCCGCGCCAAGGCGACCCGCTGCTGCTGGCCACCGGAAAGCTCCCAGACCCGCCGGCGGCCGAAGCCGGCGAGCTGGACCATCTCCAGAGTCTCGTCGACCTGTTTCGCGATCACGGACTGGGCCGGTCGCGGCCTTTGCTGGCGCAAGCCATAGCCAATGTTTTGGGCCACGGTCATATGGGGAAAAAGCGCGTACTGCTGGAAAACCATGTTGACGGGCCGCTTATGCGGCGGCACGCCGACGACCGAAACGCCGCCGATCAAGACATTGCCCTCGGAAGGTTGCTCGAAACCGGCGATCAGACGCAGCGACGTGGTCTTGCCGCAGCCCGAAGGACCTAGAAAGCTGAAGAACTCGCCCTTGTGCACGCTGAGGCTCAGCTCATCCACGGCCATGACATCGCCGTAACGCTTGGTCACGGTCTCGAACTGAATGTCAGGCGAAGCAGAGCTGTCGCGCTGGCCCATAACTTTGTCGGGCTCCCTCAAAACCTTACTTTCCGACGGCCATCGGTGGACTTTTGGTTCCCCCAGTGGGCCGAGCATGCCCGAACTGAGATTCGATGTATATACCCCCCAAGGTATATAAGCTTGAAAACGTGCTTGGTAAGAGATATTACTGCCAATGATGGTTTTATCCGAAACACCGATCCTGAAGTTAGATTCCCGAAGTTGGCACGAGCAGCTTGCCAAGGTGATCGCGGCCGAGGATACGCCCGCCTTTCCATCCGCTTTGGTGACCGCGCTGCGCTGTGTCGTGCCGTTCGATTACGCCGTGTTGTTTGCCTATCGCGGGCAATCCCGTCCCATATGCGTCTACGATACCTTTACGCGCAAGCAGCGGATCGTGTTCGTCGAAGATTATCAAGAAGGCCCTTATCTACTTGACCCTTTCTACAAGATCTGCGCGGACCGCGCCGCGCCGAGCCTCTATCGCTTGCGTGAGATCGCGCCTGACAGATTTTATCACTCGGAGTACTTCAGGTCTTATTACCGCAGAACCGGGCTGGCCGAGGAGATCGGATTTCTGGTCGCGCTGAACAACGGATTCATGCTGGTGATCTCCTTGATGAGAGCGGGCTCCAGCGCGCCGTTCAGCGAGCGCCACTTCAACAAGCTCAAGAAAGTCGAGCCATTGGTGGACGCGGCCTCGGCGCGCCATTGGCAGAATTACAAGTACCTGCGCGACCACCACAAAGCGCCCCGAGCCAAACGCCTGGCGCCCGACGATCACGTCAACAGCGCATTCGAGAGCTTTGGCGAAGGCATGTTGACCCGCAGAGAGGGCGAAGTGGTAAGAATGGTGCTCAGGGGTCATTCATCGGAATCCATTGGACGGCAGTTCGGAATCTCCACCGGCACCGTCAAGATTCACCGCCGCAACATCTATGCGAAGCTCGGCATCTCTTCTCAGTCGGAACTTTTCTCCCTTTTCATTTCCGGCATGTAGGCAAGCGACGCGCACCATTCCGACCAGCACACGAACGCTGCCCGCGCTACGTCCCAAGCTGCGCGACATCAAGCAGCGTGTGCAGCAGCAGGTTGGCACCCGCTTCAATGTCTGGCCACTCGCTGTGTTCGTCCGGGGCGTGGCTGATCCCGCCTTTGCTGGCGACGAAAATCATTCCTGAAGGGGCCAGCCGCGCCATCATCTGCGTATCGTGACCGGCGCCACTCGGCATGACCGGCGCTTCAAGGCCAAGGGCGGTCGCTTGCCGCTTGAAGGCCGCGACGATGTCGCCGTGACAGGGTGTGGGCGACAACCAGCTCGTCTCGTCGATCGTGAGGTCCAGGCCATTGTGCGCCGCCGTGCGACCGAGCGCGGCACGGCAAGCCGCGGCCAGCGCGGCCATGATCGGCTCCTCCACATCGCGCCCGACGATCGAGAATTCGGCGCGGCCGGGCACGGTATGAGGAAAATTGGGCTGCAGCCCCACCTTGCCGACGGTCAAGCGGCTGGCGGACGTACCGTGCTGGGCGAGAATTCCAGGGATCTCGGATGCGAACTGGGCAAGGCCGCTAAAGGCGTCTCGCCTCAGCTCCATGGGCGTGGTGCCCGCATGATTGGCGCGACCCGTCAGGACCACGGTCCAATTGAAGACGCCAGAAATACCTTCGACAATACCCACCGGTAGACCCCTGTGTTCGAGCACGGGTCCCTGCTCGATGTGGAGCTCCAGGAAGGCCTTGACCTCCTTTGGGTCGCGGCGCGCGGTGGGATAGGCGTTCGGATCCAGCCCGGCCCGGCGCATGGCATCGGTCAGTTTGACCCCACCGTCATCCTGCGCGGCGAAGAACCAGGCCTCGGGCACGACGCCGGCCATGGCCTGCGCGCCAAGCATGCCGCCGAAGCGGCCTTCTTCCTCGCTGGTGCCGATCACCTCGATCGGTGCGGCCGGGTGCATGCCGCGCTCCATCAGCGCCTCGACGCATTCGAGCGCGGCGACCACGCCCAACGCGCCGTCAAAGGCGCCGCCGTTGGGCACGCTGTCCAGATGGGAACCCACCAGCACCGCCGGCCCCCGGCCGACCTCCCAGCGACCGATCACGTTGCCGACGGCGTCCAAATGGGTCCGAAGCCCGATCGCCGCCATTTGCTCGGCAAGCCAATGGCGCGCCTCGAAATCCGCTGCCGAGAAACTTAGGCGCTGCAAGCCTTGTCCCGAAGGATCGGCGCCGATGGCGGACAGCGCCGTCAGGCGCGCCTTGAGGCGCTCCAGGTTGACGGCCAAGCGCGGACCGGATTCCCCGGTGCCGGCCTTGAGCTCCAACCCTTCCTTTTTGTCCGAGCCGTTCATTGTTCCATATTTATCATAATAAACTATTGCAGAATACCTTTTTATCATGATAAATAGACGACAAGGCTTAAGCAAGAGCAGGAGACCATCATGATGTCCAAGGACTCAGGCACGGTGACTCGTGCGCGTGGATGCTTCGCCGCACTGACCATCGCGGCATTTGCCGCCTTCGGCTTGATCGAGGCGCAAGCCCAGACGCCGCCCAACGTTCTGGTGGTGGGCCAGATCGCCGAACCCAAGTCGCTTGATCCCTCGACCGTAACGGCGGTCAACGACTTTCGTATTCTGATGAACCTCTACGATGGCCTGGTGCGCTACAAAGACGGCACGCTGGAAGTCGAACCGGGGCTAGCCGAATCTTGGACGATCAGCGACGATGGCAAGACCTATAGCTTCACGCTGCGCGACGGCATCGCCTTCCACGACGGCAGCCCCCTTGATGCCGAAGCCGTGAAGTTCACCTTTGACCGTATGCTCGACGAAAATCACCCTTATCATGACACCGGCCCCTTCCCCTTGTCGTTCTTCTTCAGCGCCATCGCGTCGGTGGAGGCCAAGGACGACAAGACCGTGGTCTTCACCCTAAACGAGCCTTATGCGCCGTTCCTCTCAAACCTCGCCTATCCCACCGGTCTGATCGTGTCGCCGGCCGCGGTCGCTCAACACGGCAAGGAGTTCGGGCGCAATCCCTCGGGTACCGGCCCCTTCCGCTTCGCCGAGTGGGAGAGCAACGCCAAGGTCGTCGCCGTGCGCAACGACGACTACTGGGGCGGCGCGCCCTCGCTCGAGGCCGTTGTGTTCCGTCCGATCACCGACGCCAACACCCGTGTCGCCGAGATGCTCTCGGGCGGCATAGATCTGATGGTCGAGGTGCCGCCGGATAACGTCGCGACCTTTGCCGATGATGCCGCCTACGCCGTGTACGAGCAGGCCGGGCCGCACGTGTGGTTCCTAATCCTCAACGTTAAGGAGGGGCCCTTCGCCGACAAGCGCGTGCGCCAAGCGATCAACTACGCGATCGACAAGCAAACCCTCGTCGACAACGTCCTGCAGGGCACCGCCCAGGTGGCCGCCGGTCCGACGCCGCCGGCTTTCTCATGGGCCTACAACGAGAGTCTGCAGCCCTATCCACACAACCCGGACAAAGCGCGCGCGTTGATCAAGGAGGCGGGTGCCGATGGATCCAAGCTGACCTTCTACGTCACCGAGGGTGGCTCGGGCATGCTCGACCCGGTGCCCATGGGGACGGCCATCCAAGCTGATCTCGCCAAGGTCGGCCTTGATGTAGAGATTGAGACCTACGAGTGGAACACCTTTCTCGGCAAGGTCAATCCAGGCCTCGAAGGCAAGGCCGATATGGCGGAAATGGCATGGATGACCAACGATCCCGACACTTTGCCCTTCTTGGCGCTGCGCACGGGAGCCTTCCCCGATAAGGGCGGTTTCAACTCGGGCTACTACTCCAATCCGAAGGTGGACGAGCTTCTGGAAGCCGCCCGCCGCTCGACCGACCAGGCAGAGCGCGCAAAGCTCTATAAGGAAATGCAGGAGATCGTTCAGGACGACGCGCCCTGGGCCTTCATCGCCAACTGGAAGCAGAATGCGGTGACCAGTGATCGCGTGTCCGACTTCAAGCTGCAGCCCTCGTTTTTTCTGTTGCTGAGCGGCGTATCGAAGTCCTAAGCCTAGCGACGGCGGTCGCCGGGGTCCCCTCACCCCCCGGCGACCGCTAGCGACCCCGGCCGATCGCTTTGGCTGCAAGCGAAGTGAATTGTCGATGGGTATTTATGTACTAAGGCGGCTGCTGTCGGCCGTGCCCGTGCTGTTCGGGCTCACGGTGATCGTGTTCCTGATCATGGCAATGATTCCGGGAGATCCGGCCACGGCTATCCTGGGGTCCTACGCGACACCGGAGAACGTTGCCAAACTCAACCGCGAGCTGGGCCTCGACCGATCCCTGGTGGAGCAATACATCATCTGGATCGGCAACCTGCTACAAGGCGATTTTGGGCGCTCCTACACGCTCAACCGGCCGGTTATCGACGAAGTTCTGGAGCGATTTGGCGCCACGCTGATCCTGGCTGCCGCGGCTATGCTCCTGTGCTCCTTTTTCGGTCTCCTGGCCGGCATCGTCTCCGCGGTCCGGCAATATAGCTGGGCCGATAAGACCATCACGCTGTTTGTCTTGGTCGGGCTGTCCATGCCGTCCTTTTGGCTCGGCCTGTTGCTGATTCTGGCATTCGCCGTTCATTGGAAGCTGCTGCCGGCGAGCGGCATGTTCGCGATCTACGGCGGTGGCGACCTGCCCGACCTCCTGGCACACTTGATCCTACCGGCCGTCACGCTGGCGGTTGTCGCCACCGGCGTCATCGCCCGCTTGACCCGCACGGCCATGCTCGAGGTGCTACGCCAGGACTACATCCGAACGGCCCGCGCCAAGGGCCTTGGCGAGCGCCGGGTGATCTATTGCCATGCCTTCAAGGTGGCGCTGGTGAGCGTGATTCCAGTGCTCGGCATACAGACGGGCTTCGTGCTCGGCGGCGCCGTCTACATAGAGACCGTATTCCAGTGGCCGGGTATCGGCAGCATGCTGGTCAAGGCCATCTCGACGCGCGATCTTCTGTTGGTTCAAGGTGGCGTGCTGGTGGTGGCCGCCGCTTACGTGCTGGTCAATCTGCTGGCCGATGTGGTCCAGCATCTGCTCGATCCGAGGCTCAAGACATGAGCGAGGCCGCCGTCGCAGTGCGTAGCTCGGCCACGCCTGGGTCCGGCCGCCCAGGCAACTGGCGCCTTTTCGTCACCAACCGCTTGGCAGCCGGCGGGTTGATCGTACTCGCTGTGATCGCTGGGTTGGTGCTGATCGCACCGCTTTTGCCCCTGCCCTCGCCAGACGCGACCGCGCCGGCCGACCGGCTGCTGCCGCCGCTGAGCGACGGTCACCTGCTTGGCACCGATCAGCTTGGCCGCGATACCCTGAGCCGCTTGCTCGCCGGCACGCGGACCTCCGTCGCGGTGGGGCTTTCCGCGACCCTGGTCGCCGCCGTCATCGGTTCCTTTATCGGGCTCACGGCGGGCTATATCGGCGGGCGTGGCGACAACCTGATCATGCGCGGCATCGACATGCTGATGGCCTTTCCCTACATCCTGCTTGCGCTGGCCATCGTCGCCGCGCTCGGCCCGGGCTTGATGAACGCGCTGCTCGCCATCGCGATCGTCAACATCCCCTTCTTCGCGCGCAACATCCGCGGCGTCACTTTAGGTCTCGTACACCGCGAGTTCGTCGATGCCGCCCGTCTTTCGGGCAAGAGTCATCTCTCCATTCTTATCACCGAGGTGCTGCCCAACGTTCTGCCGGTCATCGTCATCACCATGGCAACCACCGTCGGTTGGATGATTCTAGAGACGGCGGGCCTGAGCTTCCTTGGGCTGGGTGCGCAACCGCCACAGGCCGATCTCGGCTCTATGCTTGGCGAAGGACGCCGCCAGCTCTTCACCGCGCCTTATGTCTCCGTCATACCGGGCCTTATGATCTTCGTTCTGGTGATGAGTATCAATCTGATCGGTGATGGCGTGCGCGACGTGCTCGACCCTCGACTGAAGTCCGGCGCCATGGGCCGACCCTCGGCGCGCACGGATGTGGCCGCCGATCGCGCAGGGCTTTCGCCCGAAGCCGACAATTCGACAAGCGTGCTGCGCATCCGCGGCCTTGCCACGGAGTTCGCCATTGGCACTGAGGTCTACCGCGCGGTCGGTGGCGTGGATCTCGAGCTCGAAGCGGAAGAGTGCCTGGGCTTGGTCGGCGAGTCGGGCTCGGGCAAGTCGGTCACCGCCATGTCGCTCCTTGGGCTGGTACCGACTCCACCCGGTCGCATCGTCGGCGGCAGCGTGACCTATCGGGGCGAAGACCTGCTCGACATACCTTATGGCCGGCTGCGGCAACTGCGCGGCGGCACCTTCGCCTGCATCTTCCAGGATCCATTGTCGACCCTGCATCCGCTTTTCACCGTCGGCGATCAGATCGTCGAAGCCATTCGCGCGCACCAGCCTCTAAGCCGGAAAGATGCGCAGGCCCACGCGGTCGACCTCCTCAAGCTGGTGCAGATTCCCAGCGCCGAACGCCGCATGGCGTCCTATCCCCACGAACTGTCGGGCGGTATGCGTCAACGCATTTGCATCGCCATGGCACTGGCCAACAATCCGGAAATTCTCATCGCCGATGAGCCAACCACCGCGCTCGATGTCACGGTACAGGCACAGATGCTGAAGTTGCTGAACCGGCTACGCGCCGAGAGGCAAGCCGCGGTGCTCTTCATCACCCACGACTTCGGCGTGGTCTCCGAGATCTGCGATCGGGTCGCCGTGATGTATGCGGGACGCATTGTCGAAATCGGACCGACGGAAGACATTCTGGCCTCGCCGGCCCATCCATACACCCGCAAACTGATCGACTGCGTGCCGGTCCTCGGCGCACCGGAGCGCCGGCTCGAGGCGATTCCCGGCCTGCCCCCGGTGGTCAACCGCTTGCCCGAGGGCTGCGCCTTCGCCGAACGATGCCCACAGGCGCAAGCGAATTGCCGAAAGGGCGAGATCGAGCTTCATTCCTCCGGTGGGCAACGCGCCGTGCGCTGTCTCCACCCGCTCGCCACACCGACGGAAACGCGCGTATCATGAGCGAGGCGCTGCTACAGGTCGAGGGTCTGACGCGCCGCTTCGGTGGCGAGCGGCGCCTGTTCGGCGGACCGGCGCCGAGCGTTCAAGCCGTGCGCGACATCGACCTCGATGTGCGCATAGGCGAGACGCTAGGCATCGTCGGCGAGTCGGGTTGCGGCAAGTCTACGCTCGCCCGCATGCTTGTTGGCCTCGATCGGCCAAGCGAAGGTATGGTTCGTCTGGACAACGAAGTCATTCAGACCGGGGGGCGTGGCAGGGCTCGGCCGGCGGCGGCGACCATACAATATGTCTTTCAGGATCCCGTCAGCTCGTTGAATCCGCGCAAGACCATACGAGCCATACTGATGGCGCCGATGATTCACCTCCTTGGCCTCTCACGGGAGCGGTGCGAGGCGCGGCTCAAGGAGCTGATGGACGCGGTCAACCTGCGTGAAGAGTTCCTCGAGCGCTATCCGCACGAGTTTTCCGGAGGCCAGGCGCAACGCATCGGCATCGCCCGCGCGCTGGCCGCCGAGCCGCGCATCATCGTGCTTGACGAGCCGGTCTCGGCACTCGACGTTTCGGTCCAGGCTCAGGTACTCAATCTCTTGGCTGAATTGAAGGCGCGTTTTGCATTGACCTATGTTTTCATCAGCCATGACCTCGCAGTCGTGGAGACCATCAGCGATCGGGTCGCGGTCATGTACTTCGGCCGTATCGTCGAGTTGGCGCCCGCGGCCGAGCTGTTCCGAACGCCCCGCCATCCTTACACCCGGCTGCTGCTCGAGTCCGCGCCGGTGCCCGGTCGCCGGCAGCTCGCCGGTGAGGACAAACCGATCGAGCTGCCTGATCCCTATGCACCCATGCCGGGCTGTGCCTTCGCGTCTCGCTGCCCGCGGGCCATCGAGGACTGCGGCAAGCGACAGCCGGCCCTCGAAATCGCCGGCGACGGGCAGGCGGCCGCCTGCTTCAATCCCTTGGACGGGCCGCAAGATGGAAGGAGCCAACCCAGGTGAGCGAACGGGATAACGATTCCGGCCCGCCGGCCGCAGCCGATGGCGCGGTCCGCCCGGCCAAGCGCCCGGAAGAGATCAGCGAGCGATTGAAAGACTGGATCGTCGAGCACGAGCTGAAACCGGGCGACCGCCTGCCCCAGGAACGGGACCTCCTGGACATGTTCAAGGCCTCGAAGAGCACGGTCCGCGAGGCGCTTGGCGCCCTGCAGACGCAGGGCTTGATCCGCACGCGCACCGGCCCCGGCGGCGGCGCCTACATTGCCGAGCTTGACGACAAACGTGCCATGGAGCTGCTCGGCAACTATTTCTTTTTCTCCCAGCCCACGATCAGCGACATCTACGCCTTGCGCAAGCTGTTGGAGCCAGAACTCGCGGCCTCCTTGGTCGGCCGCTTGGACGAGGCGGACTTCGAACGTCTGAAAGCGACCATCCGAGTCTACGACCATCCGCCGGCAAACCTCGGCGAGGAGTATCGCCAGCGCTTGGCCGAGCTGGACTTTCATGCTGTCCTGGCCGAGCTTTGCCCCAACCGCGTGCTCGGCTTCTTCTGCCATTTCCTGCAGAATCTGTTACGAAACCTTTCGGTTTGCCGGCACATTTACGGCAGCCCCAATCCAGAGCTGCGCGAAAGCGGCCTCACCTATCAGGTCAAGCTGCTCGCCGCACTCCATGAAGGTGACGAATCTCGGGTGCGCAGCATCATGTACGACCATATGTGCGCCGCGCAGGCCTACATGGAGGCCTGTGAAGCCGAATTGACGAACCGCTTTCTGCGCCTCGACCGCACCTGACCCGCCCTTGCTGGCCAGCGCTCAGCAGTTCTGGCGTGCGACATCTTCCAGAGGCAGGACAAGGTGAAGCTGGTTGCGTCCTGACGCGTTCCGATAGCCGGCGATCCGGCACCAAGACATGATCAGCGGCCAACCTTGGCCTCCTTCACCACCGTGATCGCTGTTCGGTTTGTCCGGTAGATCTTGTCTCGGATCAAAGGGAATGCCTTGATCGGATATCTCGATGTTGGCCAGGTTCCCCCGACGTTCCAACCGGTACTCGACAAAGCTCGATGGCGGCAAGCGGCCGTGCTTGAGGATATTGGTGAAGAGCTCTTCGACTACTATTCTGAGATGCACTGCATCTCTCTTCGACAACTTGACGCGCTCCGAGAAGAGATTTGTTGCCTCGATCACGTTGTGGATGGCATGGCGATCCGCGGCGACTCTTCCTTCAACCAGCTCGGGGCAAAAATTGTTGTCGCCGTTCATTCCCGGTTTCATTAAGCTGGTTGCAGATTACTAGAATGGGATTGATTGATGCTTCGAACGGCCATTATCACCTTCCTGGCCGCCGCTTGTCTAGCAACCCAGGCCAATGCCGAGATCGGCCGGGTGAAGCGCGCGAGCGGCGATGCCTTCATCGAACGGGCCGGGGCGCGCATTGATGCGGCACCGGGGGTCACGGTCGATGCCAACGACGTTCTGGTGACCGGCGCCGACGGGAAGATGAGCATCACCTTCATCGACAACAGCCGCTTCTCAATCGGACCTGAAAGCCGCGTCACCCTCGATCGCTTCGAGTTCAACTCGACGACCCATGAAGGCGATTTTGAAACCGGCGTGGAAAAGGGCTCATTGGCCGTCATTTCGGGCCAAATCGCCAAGGAAGCGCCCGACGCCATGAAAGTACGCACCCCCACGTCCATTCTGGGTGTCCGCGGAACCCGCTTTATCATTGAGGTCGACTGATGCTCAAGGCAGCCTTGGCGGCGACCGGCATGATTTTGCTTCTCTCGGGCTGCACGGCGGAGCGGGTCGTGCTGCTGCCAAATGAATCCGGCGAGAGCGGCAGCGTAGCTATCTTCTCCGCGGCCGGTGAGGAGGAAGCGCTCCTGGACCGGCCCTACACCGAGGCCCGCATCGCCCAAGGTGGTGGCGCAAGCGTGGGCGAAACGAGCGCCGAGGCGGTTGACGCCGCCTATGGGACGCTCATCGAGGATCTGCCGCCGCCGCCGCGCAGCTTTATCCTCTACTTCAAGGTCGGCACGACGACTCTCATGCCCGAGTCCGAGCCGGAACTGGATAGGCTTCTTGCCGAGGCCTCGGAACGCTTGGGCGGAGACGTTCAGGTGGTCGGTCATACGGATACGGTCGGCGCCAAGGAGACCAACGACAAGCTTTCCGAAGCGCGCGCGCAGGAGGTCAAGCGATTGCTGGTCGAGCGTGGATTGGACCCCGCGCTGGTGCGCGCCGTCGGCAGAGGCGAACGGGAGTTGCTGGTTCCCACCGGGGATGAGGTCGCCGAAACCCGCAACCGGCGCGTGGAGGTCGTGGTCCGATAGTTGCGGCCCTGGCCCATCACAGATCTGGGCCAAGATAGCGCACCACCAAAATCGTCAGATCGTCGGACGGCTCGGTGTCCTGTCTGTAGGCACGAACCGCGGCCATGACCGACTCGATAATTCGCGCGGCGGTTCGCGGCGTTTCCACCCGACCGAGAAGCTCGTCCAGCCTCTTGCTGCCGAACAGCACGCCCTCGGCATTCGCGGCCTCCGTCACCCCGTCGGTGGCCAGCACGAGCGCATCGCCTGGTTCCATGCGGATCGGTTCGCTGGGGTACTCATAGTCGGGTATGACACAGAGTGGCGGGCCGCCTTCCATCTTGACCCGCCGGCAGGCTCCCTCTTTCGAAATCAGTGACGGGTCCATGTGACCGGCATTGAAGAGCTCGACCTCGCCAGAGCCGAGATGTAGGATGCCGAGCACCGCCGAGACAAAAAAGTCACCGGGATTCTCGCGGGAAATCTCCTCATTTACGGCACGAATCACCGTTGCCAAGCCATCGGTTCGACGAAGCACGGCGCCCTTGGTGAGCGCCTTGGAAAGAGCCATGAAGAGGGCGGCCGGCACGCCTTTGCCGGCGACGTCTCCGATCATGAAGAACATGCGGGAGTCGTCCAGGAGAAAGGCATCGTAGAGGTCGCCTCCCACTACTCGGGCGGTTTCCAGATTAACCGCCAGGTCAACGGCGGGAGAAAGCGCCTTCAAAGAGTCTGGGTTGGGCAACATTCTGATCTGAATGTCCCGCGCCACCTCTAGCTCCGCCGATACCTGGGCCGCCGCAAGGCGCTCGTCGATCAGAGCTAGGCGCAAAGCGCGGCGCCGCTTATCTGCCTCTAGGTGCATCATCGACAGGGTGAGCAGTGCAGGTATGCCGCCGCCCAGAAGCGGTACCGTGGGGTCGAACAAAAGACTGAACTCGGCAAAGCTCAAGACGCTCGCGCCCGCGACCAGAATGCCCATCCCCAGGGCGCAGATCAGCGCCTGGCGGGGCGACATCCGTGGAAAGAAGATCACCGCGGCGAGTCCGAAGACGATCGCGACGATCCACTCCACGCCCTCCATAAAAAAGGGCCGCAACAGCCAGCTTCCGTCGATGATCGTATCGATGGTTTGCGCATGCACATCGGCACCCAAGCTTTCGGCGGCGACCGGTGTGGAGACGATGTCTTCGAGCCCGAGCGCCGAGGCCCCGACGATGACGATCGTCCCGGCAAAGACGTTGTCCAGAACGGAACCGTCGAGAACCGCTTTGGCGGAGACGATCCGCGAGGCCAAAGGCGGCGAGAAATGCAGTCTGAGCCGGCCATCCGGCTCGGTGGGGATTCGTCGGTCGCTCAGGGTGATGGCCGCCAGTCCACTTTGGCCGGACTCCAAGGCGTAGGAGACCGAACCGGCCGCCACCCGCAGCAACTCCAAGGAGAGCGCCGGCGTGGCTTGCTCGCCGATCTTGGCGAGCAGCGGCACCCGGCGAATGATACCATTGCGATCGGGCGTCGCATTGATGATTCCTTGACCGGCCGCGTGTTGATCCAGCACGTCCACATTGGCGACGACGGCCGGAAAGGACAACACATGTTCCGGCAGCGGATCCCCGAGGAAATCGGCTTCCACATAGAGCCGAGACGGATCGTTGATGCCGGCATAGCCCTGATCGAACACACCAGAGCGGCCGAGCACCACGGGCAAACGGCTGATCGTTCGGGCAAAGACCCGATCAGGATCGGGCAGGGACAGCAAGCTCGACTCGAGCTGCTCCGGGACCGCGCCGTAGCTCTCTAGAAATCTGGCGGCCCCGTAGCGGTCCGGTTCGGGAAAGATGATGTCGAACCCGATGGCAAGCGCGCCCTTCCTGGAGATCTCGAGGGCCAAGTCCGCCAAGAGGAAGCGCGGCCAGGGCCAGGGCCCGTAGGCGTCCAGGCTCGCTTCGTCGATCTCCACGATTCGGGTATAGATCCGATCGGACTCGTGCGGCATGAGCCTCTGATAGACATCGAACAGACCTTCCCGAACCCGTTCCGTTCCCGTAACAGCGAGCAGGAGGAAGGTGAGAAGCAGCCCGATCAGGCCGACAATCCTGATCCGCCGCAGGCCCAACGGCTCCAGGACCTGGGCTTGCGCTCCTGCCGATTCGATACCCGATCCCGAAGTCATGAGGTTAAACAGATACCTGATATCCGTCATAAGCGCAGAGCACCTTGAGCGGCCTGCCGGTGCGCGTCAATTCCTCATAACGGATGGTTTCCCGGTGTATCCGGTGGATTGTCTCGTCATCGTGCGCCGGTTCGTGGTGGAACATGATCAGGCGGTCGACCTCGGCACGGTGGCAAAGATCGACCGCGACGACGTTGCTGGAGTGGCCCCAATCCTGTTTCATGGTGATCGCTTCGGATAAGGAATACATGGTATCGAAGATCACCACGTCGGCATCCCGCAGAAAAACGACGAAGTCTTCTTCCTGGCTCATGTTCTCCAGCTTGTGCTCCAAGTCGGTGCAGTAGACCACGGACTTGCCGTCCAGGGCGACACGGTAACCGAATGACTTGTTGTCGTGCTCCTGCTCGATCAACTCAACCTCAGCGCCGGCGATCTCGGTGCGCTCGCCGGGCGTAAGGGTGTTGAACTCGAAGTGCGCCTTCAGCCAATCGAAGGGCACCGGAAAAGAGATTTTCTCCTGTTGACGTCGCAAGGCCGTTTCCAGCTCGTGATGCCCCCCATAGACGCGGACTGTCGCTTCCGGGTCGAAGGCTGGCGTGAAGAAGGGAAATCCCATGATGTGGTCCCAGTGAAGATGGGACATCAAGAAGTTATAGGTCTTCGAATGACCGCCCGCAGATCGCCGCATCGAGTCCAATGCAAACTCCCGAAGTCCGGATCCCATGTCGCACACCAGGTACTGGTCGCTGCCAAGGGCGATCTCGACGCAGGAGGTGGCACCGCCATAGGTACTTCTCTCTGGAAAGGCGAGCGTCTCCTCGGCGAAGCGCGCCGCCGCCGCCTCGCTCTCAAAGCTTTGCCCGTTTGCGGATAGGAGGGCGCTGACGACCTTTTGTTGGACGGCATCGGCACGAACGGGTGTGGGCAAAGAGCCGCGGGTGCCCCAAAACGTGACCTGCATCTCCTTCACTCCTCACAATGCCGGGTGATTCGGGCCCGACTCCTGCTCAAGCTGCCTTATCGCAGCGAGCACCTCAGCCGGAGAGAGCGTCCTCCACACTGTCGAAAACCTCCAGCAGCTTGTCGAAGCGGCTGATCTCGAAAATTTCGCGCATTGTCCCGTTGAGATCAGCAACCACCAAGCCCACCGACTTGGCGCGAGCCTCGTTGAGCGCTCTCATCAAGACGCGCAAGCCCACGCTCGACATATAGTCGACGTCATGCAGGTCCAAGATCAGCCGGGCCTCGGCGGCCGCCGCCTGGCCAACGGCCGGGAGCAGGCTGGCTTGAAATGCGTCGGCGTTCTCGTGGTCGATTGGTCCGCTGACCGATGCCACCAAAGCGCCGTCTCTTTCCTGGCACGTCAAATTCATAAATCACCCCCCGGATCACATAAAGATTGCAGTCTTTGGCGGCTGGTCTCAGTGGGTTCTCTTAGTTGAAGAGTCCTGCGCGCGGGTCATTGGATCAACGCTCGCTACGGCCAGTAGGAGCCGTCGGCTCGGACACCTCCGACTCGGCGGTGATCGCCAAGCGAACGATGTCGGAAAGGCTTCGAGCCTGGAGCTTTTCCATGACACGCGCACGGTGAATCTCTACCGTGCGCGGGCTGATGCCCAATTCGAAGGCGATGACCTTGTTGGGCTGCCCCTGTGTCAACAGCCCAAAAACCTCCTGCTCGCGATCGGTGAGCCGGTCGATCAGTGATCTCGCCTCCTCGCGTGACTTGAGCTGTTCCAGAGACTCTTCCTGGGCGCGCAGGGCATCCTCGATACGCGTCAAAAGATCTTCATCGTCGAAAGGTTTCTCGACAAAGTCGAAAGCGCCGAATTTCATGGCTTTCACAGCCGTCGGCACATCGCCATAGCCGGTGATTAGGATCACATTGAGGATGCAGTCCTGGGCCTTGAGCGCCTTGAGGACATCGAGACCGCTCATATCGGGCAACATGACGTCTAGCAGCAAGCAACCGCGATCCCGCTCGGCCAAGCCCTCGAGCCCTGCGCGGCCGGAGGCAAAGGTTTCCACGGCATGGCCGGCGGACTCGAGCAGCGCCTTGAGAGACAGACGAACGGCATCGTCGTCGTCCACCACAAAGACGCAAGCTTCAGAGGCCATTGCTGTTCGCCTCCCCGTGGTTCAGCGGCAGTCTGAAGCGAAACCGTGTTCCGCCTCCTAGGTTCTCTTCAGCCTGAATCGTACCACCGTGAGCATCAATGAGAGAGTGGCAAATGGACAGACCCAGGCCCATCCCGTCATGCTTGGTTGTAACGAAGGGTTTGAAGAGGTTCGCGCGAACGTCGTCCGGCAGGCCTGGCCCCCGGTCTGCGACGCTCACCTCCACAAGGTCCCCGTCGACGCGGGCCGTAGTGACTTCGATCGTCTCGTTCATTGATCCGGCTACGGCTTGGATGGCGTTGCGCACCAGGTTCACGACCACCTGCTGAATTTGTAGACGGTTCATCATCACCGGTGGCAGGTCGTCGTCCGGGCGAAAGTCGATCTCCACGCGATCCTCTTCGCTGGCCGAAACGGCGACACGGGTCGCGGTTTCCACGTCGCGGTTGAGATCTTCAAGGCAGAGGGAAGGATCGCCAGTCTGCGCCAATGACCTCAGCCCCGAAAGGATGCCTTTCGCACGTTGCGACTGCTCGGCCGTTTGTTGGAGCAGCGATTGCAGCTCGTCGCCTTTCTGGTCCTGCAAGGATTGCAGTCGGCGCCGCGCCGCTTGGGCGTAGTTGGCGATTGCGGCCAGTGGCTGGCTGAGCTCGTGCCCGAGCACAGATGAGAGATGAGCCATGGCCGTCATGCGCGATGCATTGGTCAACTCGCTCTGCAGCCGGCGGAGCTGGCGGTCCCGAGCGTCAAGTTTGATCTCGGCCCGCCTCTTTTCTGTTACGTCGACCGCAACGGTGATCATTTGATCCTGCGGAAGAGCGAAGTCGTTGATCTCGGCCCAATGGCTATCGCCATACTCGAACTGCAGCGCGCGTGCGGGGGCTTCGCGCCAGTTTAACCTCCGGGCGATCCACCGGGCCCGATCCGAATCGCACGCGCCGATCCCATGGTGCTTGGCAAAGGCACGGACGATCATTTCAAATCGCGTTCCTGGGACCATCGGCACCGGCGGTGTGGAGAAGGTTGCTTCGTAGCAGCGGTTCGAGATCACCAGGCGGTCATCCTCGTCGTAAAGCGCGAAGGCCACGGGAATGTGGTCGATCGCGCGGGCGAGCCGGATTTCCGGCGCCAGGCCGGCCTCTTCGAGGAGGTCGATGGCCGCGGCCTTTCGACCCGTGACAAGCAACCTGTCTCGTCCGAGCGAGAGCGACGTCCAATCGATTTGAACAAACTGTCCATTTGCATGCTTCATGCGAAATCGAATCACACGATTGCGCGCTTGGATTGGCTGGTTCGGTCGCAATAGATCCGAAAGGCGGTCATCCCTATGGGTCAGGTCAGCAAGAGGCCGCCCGACAAGCAAGCGAGGCTCCCATCCCAACTGATCCGACCAGCTTTGACTGACGCGACGCAGCCCACCCTGTCGGTCGACCTCGCAAATGAGGTCGACGGATTTCTCGAACAGTAGATCGAGCGAAGTATCTGATTTTGCTTCAATCATAAATGTTTCACGCTCAATAGATCAATTCACAGTGGCCGGGTGCCGCTTTTGGCAAGATTGAGTTGCGCCGGAGACCCGGGCGCAGCTATGCCGCCAAACTAGAGCTAGAGTAGCGCCAATGTAGATGTTTCTCCATACGCAGAAACCCTCATAGCGACATGGGAAACCGCTCCCTAAATTGCCGCTCCAAGCGATTTTTTTCAGGAGCGCTCAGAAATGGCGGACCCACCATGGAGCTTCGGCCGACGCATGACGGCGCTTGCGATCCTATCGCTGGGTTTGCTGGTGTTCCTTCCACCGGTCGCGACTGCAGCGGATGAAAATGACCTTTCGGTTGAGGGCAAGCTCAATTTGGTTGAGCAGATGCTCTGGGACACCACGGCGGTTGGCGTTTTGACCAAACTCTCGCTGAAGGCCGAGTTCGATGCCCTTTTGGATGCATTCCAGCGGTTCCACGAGGGTGAACGCCACCAGGGGCTGGACCACCTGCTGCACCGCTACGAGCATCTGATGGCCAAGGCCCTGAACCTGGTCCAGGGCGAGGATCCGGCCCTTTTCGCACTCCTTTACGAAGTCCGCCCGGAGATGAGCGCCATCCTGATCCACCCGGAACGCTACGCGCGCGTGTTCGGTGCGCCGGCGGCCATGGGCAAATCGTCGCGGCACTAGGTCCGCCATAGGCGCCAATTGACGAATCCAGCGCGAATCAGGGAGACTGACGCACGTAGGTGACACTTCGGGGTCTATTGCGTGCGCTTAAGGGCGACATTCTGACATGGCTGGCGGCCTGCGGGTCGTGGTGTGGATCCTGATCATCGCATTGGTCTCGGGATGCGCAGCCAGCGCTCCTGGGCAGCCTGAGACGACCGCTTCCCCGCCAACCGCGGACCCGACCAGCATTTGGCATGCGACCGTCGTGGTGCAAAATGGCAGCAGCCACGGCAGCGGCGTGATCATCGGCACCAACGCGGTGCTGACGGCCTATCATGTTGTTGACGATGGCCGGTCGGTTGTCGAGTTCCTCGGTGCCGAACAGGTGCCCGGGTCGATATCTTGGGTCGACGACAGGCTCGATTTGGCGATTCTTCGGGTTGCCGTGCCGAGCGGCTACCGCCCCGCCCACCTCTATTGCGGCCCCCTGAAGCCGGACGATAAGCTGGTCTCCATCGGTCATCCGCTTCTGCAGCGTTGGGTCTCGACCGAGGGCCATTTGGGCACGGCGGTGGTGGACTCCGATCCCTTTCTGCAGGCCCTCGATTTCGAGCTCAGCTTGGGAAGTTCCGGAGGCCCGGTGTTCGATCGGGAGGCGCGGGTCGTGGGCATCTCGACCGCCATCTTGGCGGTGGTTCAGACTCCAGCGACCGCCACGCTGCGCCAAAAGGCCGGGGACGGACCACAGACTGGGATCGGTCTCATGGTGCCGTCCAGCCGTTTCTGCGACCAGGTTCTGCAGCAGATGCCGTGATCGCACCTACTCCACCGGCCTCAGATAACGCCCCAGCAGGCGTTTCACATCAGGAGCCTGCCAATCGGCGGCGCCCTCGACGACGCCGATCATCTTGCCGGATGGGTCAATGACGAAGGTCGTCGGTACGCCGCGAATGCCCAGCACCGCCGCGGAGATCGCCTCGGGGTCGCGATAGAGCTTGAGGTGTTGTAGGTCGTGCCGCGCAGCGTAGCGCCGCAGCGCTTCGCCCTGCTGGTCGACCGAGAGGGCGATAACCTCGAGGCCAGCCGGCCCGAGCTCCTCTTGCAGCCGGTCCAACGCCGGCATCTCGATCTCACAGACCGGGCACCAGGTGGCCCAGAAGATCGCGAGCACGAGCTTGCCGCGAAACTCCACGAAGCCCCAGTCCCGGCCGTCGGAATCCTGAAACGCGATTTCGGGTGCCGGCGGGCGATCCTCGATGGGGCGAATCTGCTGGCCGGCCGGGCCCGCTTGAATGAGGAAACTCTGCGCCCAAGCTCGCTCTGTACCACCGACCAGCAGCGCAGCGACCACCATCCAAAGAGGAGTCCTGAAAACGAGCTGAACGACAGTTTCGATCATGGGGCAAGGTCCTGGTGAAAGTACGCCCGGTCCAGCGACATACCTTGGTGCTGGACCGGGTCCACGAGACCTGCGCATTGCGGTTACGCAGGCTCGAGCTGGAAGAAGCGATGAATACTCCGTGTCACCTCGGTCGCGACGGACGGAAGACACCTGTAGCGGCACTCCGCGAAGAACGGCTCAGTTTCCGCGCTCTGTGGATCAAGCTTCATTGGACTTTTGACCCACCGATGCCACGCCGCAGATTAAGTCCATCGCACTGGGCCGATCCGCCTTGGATCTTCGCCCCTTTAGCGGCGACCCTGTGGCGGTCTACTTGACCGCCACCGAAGCCCTCGATCGATAAGCCCTATCCTGGGCCTAGGGATTGGCATCAGCCTTGCGGCGCGACGCCAAGCGCCTTCAAGGTATCCAGCGTGAGTTGCCCGCTTGGCAGCTGATTGCTCTGCTGGAAGTCCTTGACGGCAGCCATGGTATCGGACCCGAGCACGCCGTCGATCGGCCCGGGGTTGTAGCCCTTGGCCAACAGGGCTTCTTGAATCCGCGAGACGATGTCGGGCGTGACATTTGTCTCACACAGGATCGAGCGCCACTGCAGATGCCCTTCGGAGACTTGCTCGGTCTTGTTGACGGTCTGGTACTCGGCGGGAATCGGGATCCGCCGCTCGCTCGCCGGCTCGACCAGCTTGCTCACCTTGACGGTGCCGTACTCGGCCGGGATTTTGACCGTACGGGTCGTCGCCGCTTGGTCGACAACGGTCTTGGTAACGGTCTCGTACTGGGCCGGCACCGGGATCTTGCGGACCGTTTCCGGCGTGGCGAGTACCCGCTTGGTCACGGTTTTGTACTCGGCGGGAACCTCGACAAGACACATGATCTCGCCGGTCGCCTGGTCGATCTTCTCGATCGGTCCGCGGCCCTTCTTCCAAGTGGTGTAGGCCTCTCGGACCAAGATCTGCTCGCTCACGGTCTCGTAGACCGCCGGCACCGTCTCCAGGCGCTCGGACGCGGGCCGGACCAGAACCTGCTCGGTGACCTGCTTGTAGGTCGCCGGCACAATCTCAACCCGCTCGCTCTCTTCGCGAACCAAGACCTCTTCTTCGACCCACTCGTACTTGGCCGGGATCACCTCGACCCGCTCGGAGGCCTCGTTTTTCAGAACCCGCTCGCTCACCGTCTTGTAAGTCGACGGCACGAAGACCCGCGCATAGCACTCGCCCGCCTTGGCGTTGGGCGGCAGAAGCTCGGACCCGCTGGAGTTGACGTACTGAACGCCTGGCTCCTGCTCTTTCAGGACCGCGACCTGCTCTTCGAGCTTGACCTTGTCCTGCTCGCTCTGCTCCAGCTTGGTCTCCAGGTCGGAAATCCTCGCGTTTTCGTCCATGGTGCTACAGGCGGCCGTCCCCAAAAGCAGGACGCAGCCACCAACCAGTGAAAGCTTGTTGTGTTTCATTGTCAGTTCCTTTCCAGCATCGCCATCAAGATTGATGTGTCCCTGGCGGCAGCACGGCAGCGCGCCCAGAGGACCCGATCAAATGGAGACAAACCGCCTTGCTTGATGGCTTGCCGCCCATCTCGGTGCGTCTGGCACTGACTATTGGCCCTTGATTGTTGGCAGCGCCGGACAATGCACCTCACCTAACGGTGCTGTTGTACCTTGCGCTGCAGTGGCAAAGTATTCGGTCTAATACCTAAGGGATATCACCTATGGCGCGGATGTCCCCTTCGGAGCGAGGGCGAAACGCACCAAGAGCTTCGCTCAGGCGCCCCTTGCCCGGAGGCGCAGGATCTCGGCGTCTGGGAACGGCTGGGTGGAATCTTTCCTATTTGTCTGGCAAGATCGGAGCATGCAAGCAGAGGCCCCGGCATACCAACCAAGCGATCACAAGGTTTCAAGGCGCGTGAAATCAACCCTGCTGCCATTCGTCATTATGCTCGCAGGCCTTGCCTTCCATTTCGGAGAGGCACGGGCAGAGGACAAAGTCACACTCGGTTACCAGTTGGTCTATAACCCCTGGAAGGTGGCCATCGCGGACGGCGCCATCGAGCGGGCGACCGGGGCCGAGATTACTTGGCGAGCATTCGAGTCCGGCGCCAAGGTCATCAACGCGATTGCTTCTGGCGCCATAAAAGCGGCGCTGTCCGGTTCAAGCCCCATTGCCGCGGGAATCAGCCGGGGCCTGGACATCGAGGTCGTCTGGATCTTTGAGGATATCTCTGCGGCCGAGGCGTTGGTGGTCCGCGACGGCAGCGGCATCCTGGCGCCCCAGGATCTCAAGGGCAAAAGGATCGGCGTGCCTTTCGCCTCCACCACTCATTTCCATCTTCTCTTCGCCTTGGAGCAGTTCGGCATCCCGGCGGGCGAGGTGACCATTCGCAATCTGCAGCCGCCTCAGATCGCCGACGCCTGGGGTAGGGGCGAGATAGACGCCGCCTTCATCTGGGATCCGGCACTGGGACAGATCAAAAAAAGCGGCCGGGTGCTGATCACCTCCGGCCAGCTATCGAGTTGGGGCAAGGCGACCTTCGACGCCATGGTGGTGGAGCGCAGCTTCGCCGAGGCCAATCCCGACTTCATGTGCAAGCTGATTAAAACCACCGCCGCCGCCGATCGGGCCTATCGGGACGATCCGGCAGCCTGGACGCCCGAATCCGCTGAGGTGGCGGCGATCGTTGGGCTGGTCGGCGGCGAGGCAGCGAATGTTCCGATGGTGCTGGAGCTCTACGATTTCCCGACGCTGGAGGAGCAAGCCTCAGCGCGCTGGCTGGGCGGCGGGCGTGAAGGCGGCGCGGCACGGGCGCTTACCTTCACCGCCGAGTTCCTCAAGGCTGAGAACAAGGTCCGCACGCTCAGCGAGGACTACAGCCGCCACGTCAATCCCCAGTATGTCGAGATGGTGCTGAACGGCGAATGCTAAGTAGTCCGTCGGCGACCGCGCGAGCCGAGACACCGGCGGCCTGGCGGAGCTGTCGACTATGCTGTGAAGAATTTCATTCCGACACTCTGGTCTGCATGCTAGGCTCATAGGCTCACTACGCAGGCATACGAGCGGACCCACCGAAGCCTGATGAAAGGTCAATTATATCAGTGCATTAGGGGTCCGAGACGAGTCGGCGTGTACTGAGGGTGCTACAACCAAAAGAGGCATTGAGGGGGCGCTTGAAACATAGGGCTAATCTTTCAAAGCCAGATGAACCTCAAGCTGACAGGGGCGCGGCGTCTCGAACATCAACCTCAAGCAGTGCGCCCGGGCCGAGATCCCGGGGGCCCAGTGAGCGGCGGTCGAGGCGGTCGCGATGAGAAAGGAGAGGACATCGCAATGAGCGGAACGAAACGGCCGTGTTTCGGAGTTTTGGCTATACTGCTTCTCGCGCTCGGCCTATCAGGGCCGGCGCTCGCCGCCGATCAAGTGGTCCGGATCGCCACCCTGGATTGGCCGCCCTACACCGGTAAGGACCTGCCAGCCGGCGGCGCCACGACCGACGTGGTACGGGCCGCCTTCGCCAAGGTCGGTTACGACGTGGAGGTCGAGTACCGGCCCTGGAAGCGGGCGATCGGCATGGCCGCCAATGGCACCGACGACGTGGTCGGTTACTTTCCGGGCTATCACTGCAATCATCGTGAGGGCTTTGTCGCGACCGAGCCGCTCGGCAACGGCCCGCTTGGCTTCGCCGAGCATAGCGAGGCGCCGATCACCTGGGAGACCTTGGACGACATCAGTGACCAGCAGCTCAAGATCGGCACCGTGCTCGGCTACGCCAACACCGACGACTTCGACGCCAAGGTGGGCACCGGCTACATCCTGGCTGTCCCCTCGAACGACGATCTCACCAACCTCAAGAAGCTGATGCGCAAGCGCATCGACGCGGTAGTGATCGACAAGCTGGTGCTGGAGTACCTCAAGGCGACCGACGCCAGCCTCAAGAGCGGCGCCGACAAGCTGCAGTTCGATGACCGGCCGCTGGAGGACAAGACCCTCTACCTCTGCCTGCGAAGCGACGAGAAGGGCCGCACGCTAAAGCACATATTCAACGCCGGTCTGGAGCAGATCGACGCCGAGGCGATCGTCGACAACTACTTCGCAACTGCCTTCTCGAACTGACCGAAATGGCAGTCTCGCACTAGAGGATCCGACAAAGATGACAATGGCTAGGACCCCACGGGGTCGCCTGGCAAAGACTGCGAATGCCGCGGCGTTGTTCCTTTTTTCGCGCCGCCGCATCGGCCCAAACGCGGGACAGCTTTCGCCTCACCGACGGCGAGTGGAGCAACGACGAAAAACTCAAAGACCTCAAAGTAGGCGGCGCTCTTCGATTACCATACCATGCAGATCGTCAAGAAGTCGCCTCGGCTTCTTTTTCGGCAAGAGGTGCCAAGAACGACAAGATGTCCGATCGTTTCAATCAAAGTCTCAAGCAGCTAAAGGAGAGCGGCAGGTATGACCAGATCTTCGCCGACGCCATGGCCGGCAAGTACGTGAAGCCGAAGTAGCCGAACTTGAGCGACCAGACGAAATCAATGCCAAAGGCTGTTGAGCGCCGAGGTTTCTTCGCCTTCCGCTCCCTGCGCGCGAAGTTCCTCGCGGTCGTGGTTCCCTTGGTGCTGCTCTCGACCGTAATCGTCTTCGGCCTCTTCGAGCTCAACGCTCAGCGCGCGGCCAAGCTCCGGCTACAGGACAAGCTCGACGACCTGGTGACGATCCAAAGCGCGGTTGTCGCCGAGTCCCTATGGAACGTCGCCGACGAGCAGATCAAGCTAATACTGGCCGCGTTGGCCACGGATCCCGACGTCAAGGGCGCCGCCGTCTACGACGATCTTGACATTCTCGTCGGCTGGACCGGCGAGATCGACGGCTTCGAGCAGAGCGATTATTTTGCCCAGAAGGAGATCGTCTACATCTACGACGAGACCCCCGAGGTGATCGGGCGCCTGGCGATCGCGCTCACCGACTCCCAAGCCGCTTCCGACACCCAGGCCCGGCTCACCCTGGCCGTCGGCTTGGCGACCTTGCTTCTGGCGGCGGTGGTCTTGAGCGCGCTGATTGCCAACCGACGCACCATCGGCATTCCCTTGGAGCGCCTGCTCACCTCGATTAACCGCGCTCAGGAGGGCGGCACGCGCACCGCAGTCGATTGGAACAGCCGGGACGAGATCGGCGCAGTGGTCCAGGCCTTCAACGAGATGCAGGAGCGCCAGCAGGCCTACGAGGCGGAGATCACCAGCGCGCGCGACGAGCTCGAGGTGCGGGTCGAGGAGCGCACCAAAGAGCTTGCCCAGGCGAGCGAACAAGCCAAGCGCGCCGAGGCCCAGCTGACCGAGGCGATCGAGAGCATCTCCGAGGGCTTCTCGCTCTACGACGCCGACGACAAGCTGGTGGTGTGCAACAGCCGCTACAGCGATCTGCTCTATCCGGGTACCCGGGAGTTTATGGTGGCCGGTGTGACCTTCGAAGAGGTGGTCAGGCACTCCGCCGAGCAAGGCCTCATCAAGGATGCCGAGGGCCGTATTGAGGAGTGGGTCGCCGAGCGCGTCGCCCGCCACCGAGATCCTGGAGAAGAACATGTGCAGCGCCGCAGCGACGGCAGCTGGATCCGAATCAGCGAGCGCAAGACCGAGGAAGGCGCGACCGTCGCGGTCTACACCGACATCACCGAGCTCAAGCTGCGCCAAGCCGAGCTCGAGGAGATGGACCGCCTGAAATCTCATTTCCTTTCCTCGGTGTCCCATGAGCTGCGCACGCCGCTGACCTCCGTACGTGGTTTCGCGAAGCTGATCGGCAAGGACTTCAAGCGGTGGTTCCTGCCGATCGCCAAGGATGACCAACGCGCCCTTTCCAAGGCGGATCGCATTATCGAAAACATTGAAATCATCCAAAGCGAAGGCGAGCGTCTGACCCGGCTGATCAATGAGGTGCTGGACATCTCCAAGATCGAGGCCGGCAGCATGGAGTGGAACAACACCACCTTCGAGGTGGCCGACCTGGTCAAGCACGCCTTCAACGCGGCGAGCGGCCAGTTCGCCGACAACCCCGAGGTCGAAGCCACGGTCACCGTTGCCGAGGGCTTGCCCGAGGTTCACGCCGACTACGACCGTCTGGTCCAGGTCATGGTCAACCTGATCAACAACGCCGCCAAATTCACCGTTGCCGGCAAGGTCGAAGTCTGGGCCGAGGAGACATCCGACGGCTGGATCCGCATCAGCGTCAAGGACACCGGCCCGGGCATCGCCAAAGAGGACGCCGTCAAGATCTTCGACAAGTTTCACCAAGTCACCAAGCGCGACACCCTGGAGGACAAGCCGACCGGCACCGGCCTGGGGCTTTCGATCAGCAAGCAGATTGTCGAGCACTACGGCGGTCGCATCTGGGTCGATTCCGAGCTCGGCAGCGGCAGCTGCTTCGCCTTTACCCTGCCGCCCATGTCGGCGCGGGCGCTCGAAGAAGCCCCGCTCGAGGCGGTGTCCGACGATCTGCCGGAGATCACGCGCGTGACCGGGGAGAGCCCCCTGATCCTGGTGGCCGACGACGATCCGGGAATCCGCAATTACCTCAGCCAGCTGCTCGAGGAAGAGGGGTACCGGGTCGCCGCGGCATCCAACGGCCGGCGCGCACTCGACCTTGCGCGCAAGGAAGCGCCCGATCTCATCACCATGGATTTGCGCATGCCCGAGATGGGAGGCGACACGGCGATCGATCAGCTGCGCCTGACCCCTGCGCTCAAGCACATCCCCGTCATCGTGATCTCCGAAGTGCCGGCCGACGGGCGCACCATTGGCGACGCCTTCATCGACAAGCCGATCGAGGAGGAACAGCTGCTCTCGACCATGGGCCGGCTGCTGGCCGGTCGGGCCGGGGCGCCCCCTATCCTGGCCGAAGCGCCCTTGATAATGGTTGTCGACGACGACTCCGCGATCCGCAGCTACCTCTCCCAGGTGCTGGAGAACGAGGGCTACCGCATCGTCGGCGCCGACACCGGTCGCCAGGCGCTCAGTCTGGCCCAAGAGCAGCGCCCGGACCTGATAACCATGGATCTGCGCATGCCGGATATCGACGGCCGCACGGCGATCTCCGCGCTCAGGGCCGATCCCGAACTGCATGCGATCCCGATCATCGTGATCTCAGTGCTGCCCGAACGCGACCAGGCGGGTGGCGACATCGCGCTTGAGAAGCCGGTCGAGGAGGAGCACCTCCTGGCCAGCGCCCGGCTCCTCCTGGGGCGAGACGGCGTGGACCGGGCCGCCGAGACGCTTTCTGCCCAAAATTACCTGGTCGTCGACCTGCCCGGCGCCGAGACCAGCCTGCCGCCCCTACCGCTTGAGGATGTCGGTATCACCCACTGCGCCATTGGGGAGGTCTCGGGCCATCTGGCGAGCGGATTCGCCGGCATGCTGGTGGTGCCCTCCGAAGCGGTTGGCCAACTCGACCTGGAGAAGATCTTTCAGTCGTCCCGCATATCAGGTGTCATTATCGACGGATCCCGGCCCGGCGGCGGGACGCCCGGATCATGAGGAGAAGGTAGATGAGTCAAAGGATCGTGATCGTAGACGACGAGGTGCACATTCGCGCCCTTCTCGAGCAGAGCCTGGAGGAGCTGGAGGTGGACTACGGCATGGAGATCCTTTCCGCGACCAATGGCCAGGAAGGGCTCGACGTGATCAGGGAGAAGCAGCCCCAGCTGGTCCTGCTCGATGTCATGATGCCGATGATGAACGGCTATGACGTCTGCCAGGCGATCCGCGACGACCCGAAGCTTGCCGAGGTCAACGTGATTCTCTTGACCGCCAAGGGCCAGGAAGCCGACCGGGAACGGGGTGTCACGGTCGGCGCGACCCGCTACATGACCAAGCCCTTCGACCCGGACGAATTGCTCGAGGTCGCCAAGGACCTGCTGGGGGTCGAGGCGTGAGGGACGCCCACCGCGCCGTCAGGCCCTCTGCCTCATGACACCCCTGCCCCGGCTACTCAAGCGAGCCTTCCTGAGCGACCACCTGGCGGAGGCTTGCCGCACCCTCGGTGAGGGTTGGGCGGCCGCCGTGGTGGCCGAGGGTAAGACTCTTGCCGCGGCCGGCGCCGAGATGCTTACGCCCGACAGCGAGGACTGCCTTACCCAGCCGCTTCCGGTCGGCGGCGAGACCGCCGGCCATCTGCTCCTGCGCGGGCCGTCAGGAGACATGGAGAGCCTGCGCCCGGCGGCCGCGCTTCTGGCCCAAGGAATCGCCGCCCTGGCCGAGGCGGCCGAGGCCCGCCGGGCCGTCACCGGCGAGGCGCTCGAGGCCTATCGGGAGCTCTCCTTGCTGTACCGGGCGACGGTCACCCTGAACCAATCGCTCGACCAGGGCGAGGTGGCACGTGCGCTCCTGGCCGAAGTCCGAAAGGAGGGCGACGACAGCCATTGGGGCGCAGTGCTGGTCGGCGACGGCCAGGGTTTCTCTCTGCTCGACAGCTTCGGCGCACCGGCGCAAGAGGTGCTGGAGGCCGTGCTTAAGAGCCAGCTGTTCCGCGAGATCGTCCAGTCCGAAAAAGGCGAGGTCATGAACGAGCTGGCCGCCGATGGACGTTGGGACGCCGAGACCCCGACCCTGGCCCGGCTGCTGATCATGCCGCTAATCGCTCACGAGCGCTGTACCGGCGCCTTGGTGCTGGGCAGCGGCGAGCGCGCCCAGGAGTTCACCGCCGGAGACCTCAAGCAGGCCTATGCCCTGGCGACGATCGCGGCAACCGTGCTCTACAACGCGCGGCTTTACGAAGAAGTCGTGGAGGCCCGAAACTTCAACGAGAGCATCCTGGAGAATTTGAGCAACGGGGTCATCACGCTGAACCTCCTCTTGGGCGTGACCAAGACCAACGCCGCAGCGAGACGTATTTTGCGACTTGAGCAGCAGCCGCTCGTCGGCAGCCCGATCAGCAACCTCCTCGGCAGCGAGAACGCTTGGTTGCTTCAACCGTTGTCGAACGGACGAATCGCAGAAGACGGCGTCCATTGGGCCGACCGGGACATCGTCCTGAAGGGCGGCGCCAGGGTCACGGTCAACCTCTCGGTGGTGCCCCTGCGCAACGTGGAGCAGCAGCAGATCGGCTACATGATGGTGCTTGAGGACATCACCCGGGAAAAGCGCATCAAGGGCACCATGGCGCGCTTTATGTCCGAGCGCGTGGTCGAGAAGCTCATGGACGCAGACGAGTCGGTGCTCGGCGGCACGGCTCAGGACGTGACGATTCTGTTCTCGGACATCCGCAACTTCACTGGTCTTTCGGAGCTGATGAGCGCGCCCCAAATGGTCGAGACGCTCAACGACTACTTTACCGACATGGTCGACGTGGTGTTCGAGCATGGCGGCACGCTCGACAAGTTCATCGGCGACGCCATCATGGCGGTCTTCGGTGCGCCCTTCGTGACCCCGGAGGATCCGGACAAGGCGGCCAATGCGGCGATTGAGATGATGGCACGCCTCGAGCACTTCAACGGCAAGCAGACTCGCCGCGATGCGCCCAGCTTGGATATGGGCATCGGTATCAACAGCGGTACGGTGGTCGCCGGGACGATCGGCTCGCCAAGGCGCATGGATTACACGGTTATCGGCGACCAGGTGAATCTGGCCTCGCGAATCGAAGCCGCCAACAAGTTCTATGGCACCAAGATCCTGGTCAGCGAGCACACAGCGAAGAAATTCAGCCGGGACTATCGGATCCGCGAGGTCGATTCCATCAAGGTCGCGGGCCGCCAAGCGCCCGTGGCGGTGTTCGAAGTGCTGGACTACCACACCGAGACCTCCTTCCCTGCCATGGAGGAGGTCATCCAGGCCTACCGGGAAGGGCTGCGCCACTATCGCCGGCGCGCCTGGAAGGAGGGCGCAAGTTTCTTTGCCGAAGCATTGCAAGCGAACCCCAACGATCGCCCGACCCAGATCTTCCTACACCGCTGTTGGACCTACGCCGCGCAGCCGCCGGATGAGTCTTGGTCCGGCGTGACGGAATTGCGGGCCTCGCCGGATGCCTAGCGACCCAGTCGTCGCAGAACGCGGTCTGACCTGATTCGAAGCGACTTGGACCGCAACCGGCCGCTCGCCGTCGCCGTTGTCCGTCTGGCCTCTGTACTCGTCGTCGCCGCGCCATCCATGAGAAACGGTGCCGCTTTATCACTCCAGCGAAAGCGCCCGCAGACGGTTGTTCGCGGCGGTGAAGCCGGAGAGCGAGAATTGGACGTCGAAGATCTGGCTGTTCTTTTCCAGGGTCAGTGTCACCGTTAGAATGGCGCCCCTGCGCAAGGCGGCGAGGTCGTCGGCGGACACCTGGTGCCGCCCGATACACCCGGAATCAATGCAGGTTCGGTAAGGAAAGCGGCGCGCCTCGCCCTCGTCGATACGATAGGTTAAGTCGTTGGTCAGCAAGACTCCCAAGGGAGTCAGGACGATCATGTGGAGTTCGTTCTCTTGGAAGACGAGCTCGACCTGCATGAGGCGGGCGTTGGTCTCATTGGAGGCAAGGCTCTGGACCATCCAGCACAGCTGCTCTCCGCCATCTTGCCGAAGGCAGCGCACCTGCCATTCCCGATAGGTCTCGACGATCGAACTGGGGGCGTCCGACGTCACCGTCCCAGAATCGGTGGCCTCTTGGGCTGCGGACCCGGCGGTTGAAAGGCCCAAGATCAGCAATCCCAAGAAAGCCGTAGCGAGCAACCTTGGGCAGGCCCAATCCGTTCCGGCCTTACCGCGCATCATATGTCCCCACAACATTTCTCTCCTTATCGCTCCCTAACGAGGCCTCCCTCGCACATTTTGACGCCCATTGGAAGCCTGCCGGCCTACCGGCTAGACTCGCTGTGCCTGCCAGCCGCCGGGCTATCCTGGCCCCGGTCGTGGGTCGCCGCAAAGGGCGGCGGGGTCGACCCTGTTCGCGGTGCGCAACCATCCGGCCCTGTGCGTCGCCATTGCGCCATTCTCAATCTACCAAGCGGAAACGGGGGACAGGACACACAAAGTGGCCGACAATTTCCATTGGTAGCCTGGCGGCGAGGCTTAAATTTAATAGGAATTGTCGCTTCTCAAGGTTCCAAGGCGCATCGCCTTCGGCTATCGTAAACACGGGGCACAGGGGGGTGCTCAGGGGAATATCGGTTCAAACTGTGGTCGCGACGAGCGCCGGAATGGGAAGCATGGGCCGTCTGAGTCGGCGGCTTTCGAGCCGCTGGGTCAAGCGATGCAGAGGCGCGCTCCTCCTATCCGGAGGGGTGAGACCTTGACCGCGATAGCCACGATAGATGTGCCTCGATAGGAATCACCTTATGCGAACAATTTTTCCTATCGGCGGAATTTTTTCGTTTTTTCCTCTGCTCTGTCTATTAGCAGTTCTTGGCGTGCCCAACGAAGCCACGGCACAGTGCACCTTAATCCAGGACGGCCTTCTTACCAGAGTAACCTGCAGCGGCAATGTGACTGAACCGCTGCCCCTACAAGCGCAGGCCACACAATTTGCTTCTGCCTTCGCGACCTACGACAACATCACCACGCCGGGTTTTTTCGGAACAGACACCTTTAACCCGACCGTCTTCGTCCGCGTGGGCCGGCCGGGTGGTAGCAATGCAAATCCCACTATTGTTGACTCAGTGACCCTGCGCTTTCGGCCCTCCGTGCCCGGCGAAGCCGCGCCTTTCGAAATTCAGTGGATCGCTCCGAATATTGGCGAGGAGTTTGCACCGATTTTTGTGGCCACGAATCCTATCGGTGGCGCAAATGGCTCGGGAAACGGCGGTCAGGCGGGCATAAATGGCGGCACTGCCGGTGCCCCCATGCTTGTTTTGATTGACAACACGAGCATCACCTCCGAGTTCACCTCGGCCATCAAAATCCTCGGCATGTCCGGGGTTGGGGGTAACGGCGGTACAGGCAGGAACAATGCGCAGCTTTCCTTCGGTGGCGACGGCGGCAGAGGCGGCTCAGGTACCACAGTCCAAGTCGAATTCGACACGGTCACCGCCAGGACAAACTACGGCGACGACGCGGTTGTGATCATAAGCAGCCTGGGCTCCGACGGGGGGAACGGTGGCGCCGGGATCACAACCCTGATCTCGCGTATCGAATCGGTCGGCGGCAGAGGCGGCGATGGCGGTCGCGGGCAAGATGTCACCGTAACCATTGAAGGCGGTCTGGAAATCGAGGGTACTGGCGATTCAATCGGCCTTTTCGTCAGCAGCGAAGGCGGTGCGGGCGGCAGAGGCGGCAACGGTGTCGCCGACCATATTCTGGCGAAATCGACCGCCGGGAACGGGGGTGCCGGTGGCGACGGTGGTATCGTCACCATTAGGTCCGTGGATAACGCACCGATTAAGATCCGAACCGTCAATGAAACCGCCATCTTGGCCGAGAGTATTGGCAATCCGGGCGCCGACGGCGGCCAAGGCCAGCGCTGCTGCACGACCGCGACCAGTAACGGCGGAAATGGCGGCGAGGGCGGAGACGGCGACCTGGTCTCCCTTTCGCTGGGCAACAATGTGGATATCGCGACGGAAGGCGAAGAAGCTTTCGGCATTCTCGTCAGAAGCTATGGCGGCGACGGCGGAGACGGCGGTAGCGGCGCGGGCGGTTCGACAGGACGCGGCGGTGCCGGTGCCGGTTCCGGTCCTGCGGGCGATCTGGAGGTCTCCGGCGGCGGCAGCATCTCGACGATGGAAGAAAGCTCCTCCGCGATCCTCGCCCAGTCGGTCGGCGGCTTCTCCGGGGATGCCGGTTCCGCCACCGGCGGGATCGTGACCTATGGTGGCAGCACGGAGAGCGCCGGTGGCGGGGGTTCCGTGACGATCGTTTGGAACAACTCCGAAGCCGGTGACGGACTCGTCAGCACGAATGGGGCCTATGCCGACGCCTTCTTTGCCCAAAGCCAAGGCGGCGGCGGCGGAAAGGGCGCTCAGGGGAGCGGAATTGTCGACATAGGGTCGGACGGTTCGGCCGGCGGCGACGGTGGCCCCGTCAGCGTTACCTTGGGCGACCTGGTGGTCATTACCCACGGCAATGGCGCTGACGGCATCAATGCGGCATCGATTGGTGGCGGTGGCGGCGATGCCGGCGCCTCCACGCAATCCCTGGTCGGGATCGGCGGGTCAGGTGCTGCAGGCGGCAATGGTGGCCAGGTCACGGTCGTCAACGAAGCCGACATCTTCACCGAGGGCGAAGACGCGGTCGGGATCTTGGCCCAAAGCGTGGGGCTCGGGGGCGGCTCCGGAGATTCGGTCGTGGGAATTGTCGCCATCGGCGGGGATGGCGGCGGCGGCGGCGACGGCGGCACGGTCACGGTCACCAACGGCGGTAGTATTGCGACGGAACAGGATGATGCCGTGGGCGTGCTGGTGAGCAGCACCGGCGGCGGCGGTGGGCGCGGATCCTCTGCCACGGCGATCGACGTTGGCTTCTCCCAGGCCGTCGGAGGGTCGGGCGATACGGGCGGGTCCGGCGGTGATGTCAGTTACTTCAGTACCGGTAACGCCCCAAGCATCACAACGGCGGGAGACTTCGCCGGCGGCGTGGTTGTCTCCAGCCTCGGCGGCGGCGGCGGGCGGTCCGGCAACACCGTGTCCGTTGCGGCAAACGTCCTGCCCCTTTCGGTCGCGCTCGCGGTCGGCGGCGACGGTGCCGCCGGCGGAAGCGGCGGCACGGCTTTGCTGGAGTTCGACGGCAATGTGGAAACGGTTGGCGATAACTCGCCCGGCCTTTTCGCTTCCTCCGAGGGCGGCGGCGGCGGTCAGACCGGCAGCACCATCGCGACCGCCAATGCGCCGGGGCTCTCCGTCAGCTTGGCCATGGGCGGCAGCGGCGGCCCCGGTGGTGACGGCGGCCGGGTCACGTTGACCAAGAGCGATCAGGCCGGTGGCGGAGTGATCGCCACCAAACAGAACAACTCTCCCGGCGTCACCGCACAGTCTCTCGGCGGCGGCGGGGGCGACAGCGGCCTGGTCGTCGGCGGCGCCGTCGTCTCCTGGCAGAGCATCTCACTAAGCCTCGGCGGCAGCGGCGGCGACGGCGGCAGGGGTGAGGACGTTACTGTGGAGAGTGCTGGGTCTATCACCACGCGGGGGGAGAACTCGAGCGGGATAGTCGCCTCCTCCGTGGCCCGCGGCGGCGGCAGCGCCAAGGCGGTGATCAGCGGTGCGGCGATTTCCTCAGCCGGCACCTTCTCCCTGAGCCAAGGTGCAAGTGGCGGGGAAGGTGGCGCGGCCGGAAAGGTGACAGTCACCTCTAGCGACCTGATCGAAACCCACGGCGATCTGTCCGACGGCATCTTCGCCCAGAGCGTCGGCGGTGGCGGTGGATCCGGCAGCGCTACGATCGCGGCAGGCACCATTTCCGTCGGAAGCGTCGGCGTTACCCTGGGCGGCGACGGCGGGTCCGGTGGGTCCGGTGACGACGTGAGCGTGACCGCCACCGGCGACATCTCCACAATGGGTGCCCAGAGCGCGGGGATCAGCGCCACCAGCTCCTCCACCGGTGGCGGCAGCGGCGGCCTGCATTTTTCCGGCGATCTCATTGTGGGCGGATCTTTGGATTTGGCTTTGGGCTCGGCCGGCGGCGCCGGCGGCACGGCCGGCAACGTGGTCGTCGCCAGCAGCGGCGACATCTCCACCGGTGGCCAGAAATCGGCGGCTATCTCGGCCATGAGCCTCGGCGGCGACGGCGGCGACGGCGGCATCTCCGCCGCCTTCAATCTTGTCTCTTTGGAAAGCGTGACGGTGACGGTCGGCGGCGACGGCGGCAACGCTGGACGGGCCGGAAACGTCGAGGTCACGAACGAAGGGTCTCTCAAGACCGTGGAGCTCAACTCGCCGGGGATCGAGGCCATCAGCTCCGGCGGCGACGGCGGATCCGGTGGCTTGGCGTTCCAAGGCGGCATCCAAACCGGTGCTGAGGATGCGGCCAGCTACTTTGTCCCACTGCAGGTGGACGTTTCCGTCGCGATCGGGGGCGACGGCGGCGCGGGTGCCCAATCGGGGACCGTCAAGGTCACCAACAACGGCGGGATCGAAACGACTGACTTTGGCTCGATCGCTATTCTTGCCTCCAGCCAGGGCGGCGGCGGCGGCACGGGCGGCAGCGTTTGGACGGGGGTCCTGGATGCCGGCCAGACGGGAAAGCAGACCAATGTCAACGTCAACCTCGCGGTGGGCGGTGACGGAGGCAATGGCGGCAAGGCCGACAGCGTTTCGGTCGCCAACACAGCACCGGTGACGACCCTAGGCAATGAGGCGATCGGTATTTTCGCGCAAAGCGTTGGCGGCAGTGGCGGAATCGGCGGCTCGAACTTCAACATCCTCGCCACCTCTAACAGCGATAGCCAAGCCATCAATCTCGACTTCCAGCTTGGTGGCGCCGGTGGCGACGGCGCCGAAAGCGCAGACGTCATGGTCAGCAATAGCGGGGCGATCTCGACCTCGGGCGGCGATGCCAGCGCGATTTACGCGCAGAGCGTTGGCGGCAATGGCGGCCGCGGCGGCAACTCTGCAAACATGTCCTTGAACCTAGACACCAAGCTACTGACGACAACGGGCTTGACCGCCAGCGGCGGTGATCTGGAGTTTGCGGAGATCGAACGCGGAGTAACGAGCCAGGAGCCACCGAAAAAAAAGTACAACATCGATGCGAGTATCTTGATCGGTGGCGCCGGGGGTGGCGGCGCCCACGGCGAGAGCGTGACCGTCGAGAACGCAGGTCAGCTCACCACGGAAAGCGACGGCGCTTGGGGCATTTTTGCTCAAAGCATCGGAGGCAACGGTGGCGAAGGCGGCTCGGCGGCCGCCACCTCCCTTTCCTGGTCGGGCCTCTGCGGTGTCAACGTCACGACCTATCTCTGCGCCCTCGACAAGAAGAGCGAGAATCCCGAGAAAGAGGTTGAGATCGAGTACAGCTTCGAGGTGAACGTCGGTGGCAGCGGCGGTAGCGCTGCCGACGGCGGCACGGTCAAGGTCACCAACGAAGCCAGCATCGTTACAGAAGGGGCGGCAGCCGATGCCATCTCGGCGCAGAGCGTCGGCGGAGGCGGTGGCGATGGCGGTAAGGGTGGCAGCGATGGCTTTGGTCTCTGGACCTCCGATGAGACTGCCAAAGAGCTCGAAGAGTACTACGATCTCGTATCGAGTGACCCCTTTTCCGACCTCAAACCGAACAGTTTCGAGGTTTCGATCGGCGGCAATGGCGGTGCGTCGGGCAACGGCGCATCGGTCGAGGTCCTCAATACCGAATCGCTAAAGACGTTTGGTCAAGAAGCCTATGGCATTGATGCCCAGAGCGTCGGCGGCGGCGGCGGCAGCGGCGGTAAGGCCGGTGCCAGCTGGACCTACAGCATCGTGGTTGGCGGCACCGGCAGCGGGGGCGGTGACGGAGGCAAGGTCACGGTGGAGAACAGCGGCGGCATCGAGACTAGCGGTTATAGCAGCATCGGCATTCACGCACAGAGCGTCGGCAAGGGCGGCGGCAACGGCGGCAATTTCGAAGCCGCCTTCTCTTGGCTTTCTTGGGAGATCCCGATCGGGCTCGTGGTCACGGCGGGCGGCGAATCCGGCGACGGCGGCGACGGCGGCGACGTGCTGGTCAAGAGCAATGGGGCGATCACCACCATCGGCGAGAACGCCCACGGTATCTGGGCCCAATCGGTCGGCGGCAGCGGCGGCTCGAAAGGTGTGGGCACTTTCGGCCTCGTGGACCTCAGCGCTGGCGATTATTACGCAGGCAATGTCGGTGGAACCGGCAGCGGGGGCAGCGTCAAGGTCGAGGTTGGCGCGCCAATTTCCGTGTCCGGCCAAGGGGCCCTCGGTGTCTTCGCCCAGAGCGTCGGCGGTCCGGACGAGAAGAACGCCAGAGACATCGCCAGCGATGTCACGATCATGATCGACGCGGACGTCAGCGGTTCGGGACCGGAAGGCCGTGCCATCGTCGCCCAAAGCGTCGGCGGAGCCGGAAACGGCACGATCACCGTCGATGTCGCAGAGGGCGTCACGGTTTCCAGCGCGTCCGACGGCTACGAGACCATGACGATCTACAACGGGAACGACGAAAGTGTCATCAACAACAAAGGCCTGATCACGCGCCCGGACGGCAATCCCTTTGAACAAGACGAACAGGGCTACACCATACTTGCCCTGAACACGGAAGGCCTGACCATCCACAACGAGGGGACCATCCACGGCTCGATCCGCTTTTTCGAAGGTGCCAAGGGCTCGATACTAAATCTGGATGGTGGCCTGCTTGAGCTTTCGCAGAACAGCACCCTTGCCGGATCCGGCCGACTGATCAACGACGGCCGACTGACCGCCGGCGGTCGCGGCGAGATCGGATCGGCGCAGATCCTCGGGAACTCCAGCAGCCAAATGGCGGAGTTCGTCAACAACGGGATCATCCAGGTCGACTATCAGCTGGGCGACGGCGCCGATGAGGAGGCGAAGGCCGACAGGCTTTCCTTTGATGCCGCGCGCGTTACGGCAAAGGTCGGGGGGCAGATCGAGCCCAATGCCGTCGGGGTCAACCTCGTTGAGAATGGCACCATCGGGAGCTTTGCGGTCCTCTCCGGACTATCGCCGGACGACTTCGCCGCCACACTCACCGACGACGCGATTGTTAACTGGACCATGAGGGAAGAGACCGTCGGCGGCGCCCTCACCATTGTCTTGGACTATGAGGTCGAAACCCTGCCTTGGCTGGGTTTTACAACGCCCGGGTACGACCAGCAGCTGACTCCCGAAGAGGCACGTCGGGCGAACGATAACGTGGTGGAGGTTGGCACCTACGTCGACGATTTGATCGAAGCGCGCCTCCCGTTCGAACAAGCCGGCGAGCCGGAGTTAGCTTTCGTCGACGAATTGACCAACTTTCTTCTGCGGCTCAACGAAATCGGCACCTTGGTCGATGTCTACGAGAGCTGGACACCGCAGATCGCAGCGGCACCGAACAATGCCGCACTCTTCTCCTCCGTGCGGTTCACCGATTCCCTCCAAGCCTGCCCGCGCTTCGATGAGACCGGCGTTGCAAGCTTCGCCGAGGAAGGCAACTGCATTTGGCTCCGCGCTCAGGGTGGCAGTCTACAGCGTCAAGAAAACAGCGATGCGGCCGGGTTCACCGAAGATTCATTCGGGTTCGAAGGCGGCGTCCAGATGGAGACCTTGTCCAATCTCTTTGCCGGCATCGGGTTCCTCTTCGAGGACGCCAGCTTGGACGGCGATGGCAGCGCAAGCGGCAGTGGCCAGCGCTATCAAGCGGGTGTGGTTCTGCGCAACGATTTCTCCGACGGCTTCACCTTGTCAGGCGCCTTCACCGGCGGCATCAGCGACTACGACCTATCCCGGCAAGTCTTTACGCCCGATGGCGACCGCCGAGCAAGCTCGAGCCCAACACTGGCCTTCGTTGCGGGACAGGTGGGAGTCGCCAAGACCTTTACCTTCGAGAGCGAAGGGCCGTTCAACGCACCCTATCTCAAGCCGACCGGAGAGGTCGGTGTGATCCATCAGTGGCAAGACAGCTATTCCGAGGGCGGTGCCGGCGACTACGGCGCCACGGTCGAGGATTTGAGCCAGACCTTCGTCACGCTCAATCCCTATCTGGAGGCCGGCGGCAATTTCGAGCTTTTCGGCTTGCAGGCCCGCTCCTATGGCCGCGCCGGCATTCTGGCGGTACTGGGCGGCGACGATTTGGACGCCCAGCTAAACGGTGCATTGGATGGCGGTCCCGATTTCACGATCGACCAAGGGATTCCGACCATTTCCGGCGATCTAGCGCTCGGCCTGGAGGTCGCCACGCAATCCAACATCTCATTTAGGATCGAAGGCAGCGCTCTGCTTGCCGAGGACCAGCAGTCCTACTTTGGGGTTGGACGTATCACTCTGCACTTTTAGCAGCCGACATGGGCATGCGGCTGCCGTCGGCGCCGTAGGTCTCCAGCTCGTTCTCCGGCAAAACCCCGGCCTCGATTAGCGCGGCATAGAGCGCGATCGCGTAGTGGCCGATGGAGAGATAGAAGCGGTCACGATCCTCCCACTCCGGATCATTCGGCTTGTACCTGAGCGCATGAAAGTAGGCGACGGCGAGCACGTCCGCCACGCCCAGCGCCTGACCGACGTAGCCCTGTCCTTGCACCTCCCCCATTCGCACGGCGTAGCGGCGGATCCGATAGGCGCGCTCCGGAAGGCTCACGTTCGAGTGCTTCTGCGGTGCCAATTGGACCATTCCCATTGCCTCCGTTGCAGGGTCAAGTCAAAGATGAGGCGGGCGAACTCCTGAGTCGTCGGTGCGAAAGCCCTTTGGAACGGGGTGTTAAGCGCACAAATCCGTCGCGAGGGCCAATGACGACTGAATTAAGTTTGACTTCACAAGCCATATCCTCAAGGCGTGAGAATATGTGGCGGTTAAGCCAGCGAGCAATAACGGAGATCTTTTAATCTGGTTAGATTTTCTTAACAAGTTTCAGATGCGGCATCGGAAGGGCTCCGCGATCGGAAGACTCACGTGCCGAGCCAAATTCGGAGGTTCTGGTCGGTGGCTTTGAGGGGAAACTCATCGTGCACATCGCAGGACCCTCGTAACCGCAGGCGGTTGAGGCGTAGGGTGCGCTTCAGACAGGCAAACAGCATCTCGGCTTTCTTGCGCTACCGTCGCGCCGCTTCGATCTTTCGAACATCGGCACGCCACCCTCGAGTCCGGGTCGGCAGAACCACCTGTAGGCCTGATCGAGATGAACTTCCTCGCACAGCCGTCGTTTGGAGCAGATCAAGCCTGGTCCCGCGTTAGGCCACGAGCCCGAACAGCTCCTGCGGCTCGCGCACGCCGCGGAGTGAATGAAGGCCCAACGACTCTAGCCCACAGCTTCTTCCGACGGTTTCTTCAAAAGTGCTGGATACCAGAATGTTGCGCTCGAGAGGCCGACAGAGCGCCTGAATACGGCTCGCCTCGTTGACCGCCGGCCCGATCACCGTAAAGTCGAGCCGTTCGCTGGCTCCGATGTTGCCGTAAAACACTTCCCCCAGGTGTAGCGCCAAGCCGAAATCCATAGTGGGATTTCCGGCCGCCTTGCGACTCTCGTTCAGGATAGGGAATGCAGCGCGCAGTTGGGCGGCGGCCGCCAGCGCGTCTGCGCACACGGCCGCTTCGTCGCGACCTGTCAGGTCGAACGTGGCCAGCAGACCGTCGCCCATGAACTTGAGGATCTGGCCGTTGTTTGCATGGACCGGTGCTGCCATCGCTTCGAGATAGTCATCGAGCGTCGCGACGAGAACGTCACGTGGTTGGCTATCGGTCAGCCTTGTGAAGCCGCGCAGGTCGGAAAACCAAATGACAGCGCGAATTGCCTCGGCCGATCCACGCACTATCTCGCCGGTGAGGACCCGGTGGCCGGCATCTCTTCCTACATAGGTCTCCAGGACCGTGCTCGAGACATCATAGGTAAGACGCGATTTCAGGGAGACCGCAAGATAAGGAAGTGCTTGGGTGACCTGATAGAGCTGCCCATCGTCGAACCCTGCGGGCCGGCTCGTCGCACAGGAGAAGAAGATTCCGTTTAGCTGTACATCCGGACTGACCGCGCCGCCGGCGGCGGCTAATCTCTCGGCAATGATCGCGACCTGCGAGCGATCATAGGGCACGAGGTGGGCTGCATAGTCGACAAGCCCTTCTGCGCGCAACTCAGGGAACAAACGAACCCTTCGTCGTCATCCCTGTCGAGGCGCCGCCGCAGTGTCAAAAGGCCCTTGCTGCGCATGTGGTGAACGGGGCTTTTCAGATAGACCTCACGGTTGAGGATCGACCGCTCGCGCGGGATGTGCTCAATCTCGTCCAGCTCGGGCCGCCACGTGAAAGTATGCGATCCATACCTGGGATGGAGCGTGTACATGCCCACCCCCACCCGCTCCATCGGAAAGCCGCTATCGTATATCTTGCGGCAGAATCCCGCGATTTGTTCGCCGACTGATAGGCCCAGCATGCCCCGCTCAACGAGCCAAAGGGGAAGGCCGTGGAGGTTGAGCGGCGCGGCAGCCGCGGCGTCAGATGGCCCGTGACTCACGTACATCCACCATTGATTCCGACTGAGGGTGTTTCCCTCACGTAATCATTCTTGAAATACGGTCGAGTCTGCAACCTGTTAGGAACGCCTCAGCGAGCGCCGGGCCGATAGGTTCGCGAGATACGAATGGCAATGGAAGAATAATCGTGGAGCCACCACATCGTCCGCGTGTGGCTAAACCCAGGCCTGATGGTTTGGCTTCCGTGGCCGCATGTCGTTGTGGGCCGCTCGAAGAACTCGTGGTCAGGCACCGCGCCGGCGTGCGCTTGGCCGGCGCCCATTCGGCATCTACCGAACAGCACAAGATCGCCGTTACGCGCCCATAGCGCGCCCAACGGGTTGACTTGGTCAGATCTTGACGGGGGTAAATCTTTGAAAAGCTTGGCGGACCCGACAGGATTCGAACCTGTGACCTCTGCCTTCGGAGGGCAGCGCTCTATCCAGCTGAGCTACGGGTCCTTGCCTGGATCGGCGGGGACGAGCGCCCCCGCGGGCGGACCATAGATCAACTGGTCAGCCGGGTAAATCGGCTTTCTACAGCCGACCGGCCGGCCTGCTTGGAAACCATGACGCACCTCGCCAGTCCCCACCGTGGCGGCGGGGCTGACATGATGGGCAGTCCATGGGATCGGTCCGTCAGACGGCAAGACGCGCCCTAAACAGGCGCGTCAGCCGCTTGCGATTGACGACGAGAGGAGGGACCTCAGGCGGCGCGCCAGAGGTTGGTCTGCTTGCACTTCGGGCACACCCGCTCTCCAGGCCAGGCACTGACGAAGTCATCCCGGCACATGAGGCATTTCCGCTCCTTAGCCTCGTAGATCCGATCCGGCTGAGGCTTCTGATTTTTTTCGCTCGACGACGACATTTAACGCTCCAGATTGCTGCACTGCAACATGGCGATTTTACGGCCGCTGTCAACTATTTTTTTCTGAATAGTGACAGAAAAGGTGACTTTTTGACGGATCGGCGGTGCTGCCCCGCTCTCGGTTCCGCCCGGCGTAACCATCCCCTTTGCGACGTGCTCCTTTCGTTCCTAGCGGCCCGTTTGGGCCAGGTTTAGGCCACCCACCGCGGCCGCGCCAGCCAAGCCGGCGGTGCCGCTCAAGGGCTCGCCGCGGATGTCTCGCAGCAGGCTCACATGATCGGGCAGAGTGGCCAGCAGCTGGGCCTTCTCTCGGGCCAGATGTTGGCTATAGAGCTCCCAGGGGCGGCGCGAGATCGAGCCTTCCAAGGGGAACTCTGACTCCGCGAAGTGACCCTTGGGCCACAGGGCGTAGATGTAATTCCAGTGATTGAACAGGCTGTGGCCCGGGGTGTCGGTCTCGTCCGGCAAGACCCGGCGCCACTGGGCCAGGCGCTGGGCCAGGCCGTCGGGCACCTGCACCTCGCCGCGCGCGGCCTGCCAGAAGGGCTCGGGCCGATTCGACGTCAGGTAATGGGTCTGGATGAAGTCGCGCACCTCGTCGTAGAGCCGTTCGACCCGATGGTTGAAGGCGCCTGCCAGATCGGGGCTGACCGCCTTGTCGGGGAACAGGCCGGCCAGCCAGCGCACCGAGGCGTCGGTCATGTGGATCGCGGTCGATTCCAGGGGCTCGATAAAGCCGCCGGAAAGGCCGATCGCCACGCAGTTCTTGACCCAGGCCCGCCGGGTACGGCCGATACGCATCTTGATCACCCGGAGCTCCGGGTCCTCGGCCTCGGCCGGCAGGTCGCCGACGCGGCGCACATGGGCCAGGAACTCGGCCTTGGCTTCGTCGTCGCTGCGAAACTTGCTGGAGTAGACGTATCCGGTGCCGACCCGGCTGTAGAGCGGGACCCGCCAGACCCAACCGGCGCCCAGCGCGGTCGCCCGGGTGCAGGGCTCGATCCGATTGGGGTCCCGGTGGGGCAGCTGGACCGGAATCGCCCGGTCGCATAGCAGCTGGTCGCCGAAGGGGAGGAAGGGCTCGCCCATGAATTTCTGCAGGATCAGGCCTTGGAAGCCGGTGCAGTCGATCACCAGCTCGACCGGGTGGCGGCCGCCCTGCTCCAAGGTCAGCGCGCTGATGTAGCCGCGCTCGTCGCGCTCTATGTCGACCACGTCGTCGCGCACGTGGCGCACGCCGCGCGCCATGGCGCCTTCGCGCAGGAACTGGCCGAACAAGGCGGCGTCCAGGTGATAGGCGTAGTTGATCGCTTGATCGTAGGGCGCCCGGCCAAGCGGCCGCGGCCCGCGCAAGGCCTTGACCAAAGCGGTGTTTTCCACCATGGCGTCGGCAAAGTCGCTGATCCCGTCCAGGGGGCCGTACTTCTTGTAGTGATAAGCCGGGATGAAGCCGGCCAGATGAGGCGGGAAGTTGAAGGGGTGGTAGAAGTCGATCGGCGCGCCCGAGGCGTCCTGGGACCAATGGCCGAAGCGCACGGAGAGCTTGAAGGAGGTGTTGCAGCGCCGGAAGAAGTCCCGCTCGTTGAGGCCGAGCTGCTGGAGCAGCATCGGAAGCCCGGCGACCGTCGCCTCGCCCACGCCGATGGTCGGCACCTTGGGCGACTCGATCAAGGTCACGCCGACCGGCGGCCCCTCGCGCCCGGCGTTGAGGAAGCTGGTCAGGCTCAAGGCGGTCAGCCAGCCGGCCGTGCCCCCACCAACGATGGTGACCTGCTCAACCCGATTGGTCATACGTATCGATCTCCCTCCGGCGCCTCGGCTGAAATGCCCGGCACCGCCCCCGATCTACCTGCTGACGGCTGTGGCATCCCTTTTAGCAGAGGTTTTGTTCAGATCCTAGCCCCTCAAGTGGCGCCGCCGACCAGTGTTGCAAGGTCTTCGGATGCTTGCAGGTCGGCGCCCGACGGCAAAGGCGCCGCTGGGTCGGCGATCCAGGCCTCGATATCGGTCAGGACGACCGCGGCCTGAAGGTCGCGCAGCAGCAGGTGCCAGCCCTCCTCGTAGAGCACCAAGCGCCGGGCGTCGGGTGGAAGGCTGCGCCAGAACCGCAAGGTCGGGTCCGCCGGCACCACTTGATCCTTCTCGCCATAGAGCACCAAGGCCGGTGTATGGAGCGCGGCGCCACCCTCCAGCGCTTCGCCCATCAGGTCGGTCAGGCCGTCGACCGCGACCACCCGGGTGCCCTTGATGAACAGCGGATCGCGCCCTAGGCCACGGAGCATCTCGATGTTGTCGGAAGCCTGCACGCCGAGCCCCTCGCCGGTGAACTTAGCCCAGGGAATGACCCGAGCGGCCAGCCACAGGGCGCCACGCTGATAGAATGGCATGGTCTCGCGGGACCAAACCGCCGGCGCCGAGAGGATCACGCCGTCCACGGCAGGCGGCGCCGGACCGGTCATGGCGGCGACCACGACGGCGCCGCCCATGGATTCGCCCAAGAGGTAGAGCGGCACGCCCGGGTGACGCCGGGCCAGCAGCGCGGCGGTGGTCGCCAGGTCCTCGGCGAGCTGCTCGCTACCGGCCCACAAGCCCGTGTGGGGCGCCTCGCCGAAGCCCCGCTGGTCGTAGGCATAGACCGCGATACCCTGCTGGCAGAGCCAGGTGCCCGGCGCCTCGAAGGCGTTGGAGTAGTCGTTGAAACCGTGCAGCGCGAGCACCACTGCCCGGGGCGCCTGCCCGGCCGGCAGCCAAGTGCGCAGGGGCAGCTCGGTGCCGTCCTTGGTGATTACGCTGTCTGCGGTCAGCCGGGGCTCGCTGGGCCCCGGGCCCGGCGGCATGCGCGGCGCGGCGCAGGCGCCCAGCAACAGGACGAGGCCGAGCAGCAGCGGGCAGAGAAAGAGGCGTGCCGGGCGTCCGGTCATGCCTCTGGTTGACGAGTCAGCTGCAGGAAGATGTCCTCCAGATCGGTTTCCTCGGTGCTGACGTCGAGCACAGCGAGTTCGGCCGCGCTCACTGCGCTGAGAATATCGGAGACCGGGCTTTGGCTGGCCCGGTAGTGGAAGCGCAGGGTGTGAGGATCGATCAGCTCCGGCTCAAAGCGGGCGAGCGCCTCGGGCACGGCCTCCTGGGCGCCGGCCAGGGTCAAGGTCATAGTCTTGTTGTCCAGGCGGCGCAGCAGGGCGCGCGTGGTGTCGCAGGCGATCACCCGACCGTGGTTGATGATCGCGATGCGGTCGCACAGCTCCTCGGCCTCTTCCAGGTAGTGGGTGGTCAAGAGAACCGTGGTGCCGCGCCGGTTGAGCTCGCGCACCCGGCTCCAAAGCTGTTGGCGCAGCTCGATGTCGACGCCAGCGGTCGGCTCGTCGAGCACCAGGACCGGCGGGCTGTGGACCATGGCCTTGGCGACCATCAGGCGCCGGCGCATGCCGCCCGATAGGGTGCGGGCGTAGGCCTCGGCCTTGTCGTTCAGACCGAGCGAGGTGAGGATTTGGTCACTCTTGCGCTCGGCCGGCGGCACGCCGTAGAGCCCGGCCTGGAGCTCGAGCAGCTCGCGCGGCGTAAAGAAAGGATCGATGTTGAGCTCTTGGGGTACGACGCCGATGGCGGCGCGCGACTGGCGCGGATTGCGGTCGATGTCGGTGCCCCAGATCAGCGCCTGGCCGCTGGTCTTGTTGACCAGGCCGGCCAGAATGTTGATCAGGGTCGATTTTCCGGCGCCGGTGGGACCCAGAAGGCCGAACAGGCTGCCGCGCGGAATCTCCAGGTCGACGTCGACCAGCGCCTGCTTTGCGCCCGTTCGGCCGCTGCCGCGATAGGTCTTGTTGAGGCCGCGCACCTCGACCGCGAAGGCCGGCAGGCTGGGCTGGCGCTCGTCGGCCGGGGAAGTGGTTGTTTGGGACATGCGCGCGCCTTGCGCCTAAGTCGTTGATCGGGGCGCCGCAATCGGTATCATTCGGCCCAGCCAGGGTCAACCGAGGCCCATAGGAGCAAGAGGACACGCCATGGAGCCGCCGGAGATCTTGGAAAGCGACAGCGAGATCGTTTCCTGCGACGGCGGCGGGGGCGCGCTCGGTCATCCCCGGGTGTTCCTCAACATGGAGGGCAAGGGCCAGGTCGACTGCCCCTACTGCGGGCGCCGCTTCGTCCTGAAGGAAGGCGCCGCAGTCGGCGCCCACTAGCCCTCCACTTTCACCGCATCCGCCATGGCCCCCATGGTCGGGAACAGGAAGTCCACCTCCGGCTGCGCCTCCAGCTTGCGCGTGGCCCCCCAGTCGCCCCCTTTCGAAAGGCCCTGTCGGTCGATCCAGGCGTTGGCCAGGCCGAAGCGCCGGGCCGGGGCATGGTCGTGAAACAGGCTCTGGGCCGTGTGCAGGATAGCGTCTTGCTCAAGCCCCAGGTCCTGCTTCAGGTGGGCCAGCATGTACTCGAAGTTCTTGGGATCGGGCTTGTAGGACCCGACGTCCTCGGCGGTGTAGATGGCGTCGAACTGGACTCCCAGCTTCTGGTTCGAGAGCGCGAAGCCGGCCCCGTTGACGTTCGACAGGATGACCAGCTTGTAGCGGCTCTTTAGGAAGCGCAGCGCGTCGGCACTGTCGGGGAAGGCTGGCCAGGCGCCGATCGACTGGCCGAAGGCCTGGTCCAAATCGTCGCTCGTGGTGAGGCCGAGCTTGGCGGCGAAGCCGGCGTGGACCCGGCTCAAGAGCTCCGGATAGATGAGACCAGGCGTCTCGGCCTGTTGAGCGCTCTCGACCTCGGCGTAGGCCATCAAGGCGGCCCCGCGGGTGATGTCGGCTCGTCCGCTCGCCATGAGGAGCGGCTGGAGGGCGTCCCAGATGCCGCTCTCCCAGTCGATCAGGGTGCCGTAGCAGTCGAAGGTGAGGACCTTGTAGTCCGACAGGCGCTTGGTCATGGCGTGTCTCCGCTGATGTGCTGTGCCTTTAATTAGACTGGACCGTCGCCTTGGTCTTGGCCGCGCCTCTCAAAGCTTGTGCCGGGACTCCTGGCCGCGCAGGGAGCGGCGAAACTCGGCCGGCGTGGTGCCCAATTTGCGCCGGAAGGCGCGGGTGAAAGCGCTCTGGTCGCCATAGCCGACCGCGAAGGCGATGTCGGCCAGCGAGCGCTCGCCCCGCTCCAGAAGCCGGGCCGCCTCGGTCAGCCGCCGCGTGGCAATGGTTTGGCCGGGCGAAGCGCCTAGCTCCTCGCGAAACAGCGCGTGCAGGCGGCTCGGGCTGAGTCCGGCGGCGCGCGCCACGTGGGCGATCTCGATCGGCTCGTTGTAGTGGCGGTCGATGAAGGCGAGCGCCCGGGCGATCACGGCCGACGCCCGGCTTGGCACGATCTCCAGGCGCCGCTCCAGGCTGCCCAGCAAAAGCTCGCAGGCACTGGCCGCCCGGGCGCCCTCCAGGCCGCTACCCTCGACCTCGAGCGCGAGGAACGTGAGCAGCCGCTCGAGCGCCGGGTCGATTTCTATGAAGGGCCGGGCAACCACGGTCTCCCAAAGTGCCTGATGGAGGCTTGGCCCGCCCTGAAGACCTGGGTCGCTGATATCGACCACCAGGCAGGTGGTGCCGACCGCGCCCTGGAAGCTGTGGTGCTCCCCGGCCGCGACCAGGGCGCCGCGCGCGGCCCTCACGCTGTCGCCCCGCCCGGCGATCTCCATTTCCAGACGCCCTTGGAGCGGCAGCACGAGCTGATGGTGGTCGTGGGCATGGACCAGCGCGTCGCCGCTGTACCGCCTCACCTCGATCCGCGCCTTGGCCATGGCTGCCGCCTCCAATCGGGAGGCTGGCAGCCTAACCCATGGAGAGGCGGGCCGTCATGTGGGGGTGATAGGCGCAGAAATAGTCGCTCGCGGTATCTTCGGTGACCTGGAGGGTCCAGCTCTGACCCCTTTCCAGCAGGCCGGAGTCCCAGGAGCCGTCGGCGGCGGTCGCGGTGTGGGGCGCAATGTCCCGGTTGGTCCAGGTAATCCGGTCGCCAGGGGTGACCGCGAGGCTCCGGGGCTGGAACGTGAGGCTCTTGATCTCCACCTCATGATCGCGCGGCGCGGCTGCCCGCGCACGCCCGGCCAGGGGCAGTAGGGCCAGCGCCGCCATCAGGCGACGCCGGGTCAAGGTCCCTACCAGATTGGTCGCCGCGGTCACTGGACCGCCTTGACCAGCATCTCGGCGTGATGCTCGTGACCCTTGAAGGTGACCAGAGCCTCCTCGAACAGCGCCTTGACCTGGGGTGTCTGGATGTTCGGGATGAAGACATTCTCGACCAGGCCGTTGACCGCCTTGTGATAGGCCAGCTCGTTCTCGGCGTAGCGCTTGTCGAAGTCCGGTCCCGACAATTGGGCCATCTCGATGATCAGGGCATCGGCCTGTTTGTTGAGGTCTTGGCTCAGGAAGTTGTCCTGAGGCGCCACGTTGAGCTCGGTGACCAGGGCCAAGGCCGCCTCGTTGACAGCAGTATGGTCGCGGATCATGGTCTCTGCGAATTTGCGCACCTCGGGATGGCGCGACTTGGCGAGCGCCAGGTGGGCGTAGCGGATGTCGATCTCGTCGGCGGTATAGGCGACGTGAGCGATCTCCAGATCGTTGAGCTTCTCCGGTGAGCCGGCTTGAACCGCCGTCGCCCAGGCGGCTGCACCCATCAAGAGGGCGGCCAGGGCGGTGCGGAAGTCGGATCTAACGGACATGGGATCTGTTCCTTCATTGCTGGGACAATTGCGAAAAGGGAGCTAACGGGGCCTTCCTTGGCCCGTGGCTGTTTCATAAATTGCTGGGCAAGAGCACACTTTCCATGCCAGAAAGTTCCGGATTTCTGCTCATTCGTTCGGAAATGGCCTACGATGGACGTGCTCAGCGACATTCTTGACCTGGTCCGCCTCCAGGGCTCGCTCTACTTTCGCACTGCCTTCAACGCGCCCTGGGGGGTCAAGGTACCGGCCTACAAGAACGTCGCGCGCTTCCACCTGGTGGCCCGCGGCCAGTGCTGGATCACGGTCGACGGTCAGGAGCCGACGATCGCGCTCTCGACCGGCGATCTGATCCTGATCCCCCACGGCTCGGGCCACACCCTGCGCGACGCACCGGACACCCCGGCCGAGACGGTCGAGCGTGTGCTCGAGGAGACCTGCTACCCTGGCGAGGGTGTCTTGGTCTATGGCGGGCCCGACCTGGGCAACGCGACCAGCCTGATCTGCGGCCACTTCGCCTTCGACGAGGCGGCCGGCCACCCGCTGCTCGACGCCTTGCCGCCCTTCATCCACGTCAAAGGCACCGAAAGCCTGAACGTCGTATGGCTGGAAAACGCCATGCGCTTCATGGGCCACGAGGCCGGCACCGGCAGGATCGGCAGCGAGGCCATCGTGCTGCGCCTGACCGAGATCATCTTCATTCAGGTGATCCGCACCTACGCCGAGGGTGCCGGCGCCGAGCAGCGCATCATCTCGGGCATCGCCGACCCCCAAATCGGCCGGGCGCTCGCCGCCGTGCACCGCAGCCCCGAATCCCCCTGGACTCTGGAGAACCTGGCCCGCGAGGCCGGCCTGTCGCGCACCTCCTTCGTGCTGCGCTTCAACGAACTGATGGGCATGACCGCCCTGCAGTACCTGACCCGCTGGCGCACCCAGAAGGCGCGCAAGCTCTTGATCGAGGACACGATCCCGCCGGCCGAGGTGGCCGCGCGGGTCGGCTACCAGTCCGAGGCCGCCTTCGCCCGGGTCTTCAAAAAGCACTACGGGGTCGGCCCGGCGACCTACCGGCGCCAGCGGGCGGCGCGGTAATCCCTTGCCAAGGCACGCCATCTCGCGGCAAGAGTCGTCCGTCATTACTCAAGGAGGCAAGCAGCGAGATGAGCGAAGACGCGCCCCTGATCGTCGAGCGAAACGGCAAGGTGCTGGAGATCACCATGAACCGGCCGCCGGTCAATGCGATCAATTCCGATCTCTCCGACCGCATGTATGAGGCCTTTTGCACCCTGCGGGACGACCCGGCGCTGACCCTGGGGCTGGTCACCGGCACGGGCGAGCGCTGCTTTTCCGCCGGCTGGGACTTGAAGGAGGTGACCGCGCGCGCGGATGAGGTGGAGAACGTCGCCCAGCTCGGCGTCACGCCGGGCGGCTTTGCCGGCTATACCGAGATGTGGGACCTCAACAAGCCGGTGATCGCCGCGGTCAACGGCGCGACCATCGGCGGCGGCTTCGAGGTGGCGCTGGCCGCCGACATCATCCTGGCAGCCGACCACGTGGAGTTCTGGCTGCCCGAGATGGAGCGCGGCCTGCTGGCCGACGCCGGAGCGATCCAGCGCCTGCCCCGCCGGGTGCCCTACAACGTGGCCATGGAGCTGCTCTACACCGGCCGCCGCTTGAGCGCCCAGGAGGCCAAGCACTGGGGCCTGGTTCACGAGGTCCTGCCGCTGGCCGACCTGATGCCGCGGGCACGGGAATTGGCCCAGCAGATCGCCGAGGGCGCGCCCTTGGCGCTCCAGGCCCTGAAAGAGGTGGTGCCGGCGATCGTCGACATGCCCCTGAAGGAGGCCTTCGCCTGCCTCAAGCCGGGGCAGTGCGAGCTGCCACTCTACAACAAGATGATGGCCTCGGAGGATTTCCTGGAAGGGCCGCGGGCCTTCGCCGAAAAGCGCAAGCCGGTATGGAAGGGGCGGTAAGGGGCTGAGGCGCCCCAGCGTCACCCCGATCCTCGGCTGGCCCCCTTTTAGTTCCTGCGGGGGGTGAAATACTCGTCGACCCGGCGGATATCGATATCTAGCTGCTGATCCGCATCCCTTTCCCACGCGGCAAGCTGCGTTTTCCGCTTCTTCAGCTTGCTCGAGGCGGCATAAAGGCAATCGACGTCGTCTGCGCAATTACTATAATCTTGTGCGAAAGTCCGTTCAGCGGCTTGTCGCTGCTGGCTGATGAATCGGGTGGCCGCGTCGTGCTTCGCCCAAGCCATCCCGAAGGCTTCCTTGACGGTGGTCTCGGGACCGAATGTCAGGTCCTCGGGCCGCTCCGGGCCCTTGCCGTCGGCAAAGGTGCCAGGGACTATATCTCTCCTAATCTCTTGCGCATCCGCAGCCTTTACCCACCAGCAATCATTGCCCTCTGGGCCACGCTTGGCGATATCATAGCCGTTCTTCGGCATGTCCTTGTTCTTGCACGATGCCTTGACCCAGTCCTTGTTGGCCGGAACGTCAAAGTCGTCCTGGCCCTGCGCCTGCACGTCGCTCAGGCCTGGGCCAAGCAACAAACCGAGCGCCAAGACGCCGCCGGCACAAAAACGTCCGAGATCAACCGACATACCCGAGTCCTCTTTGGTGCGTCATCGCGGGACTGTTGGGCAAGTATATCGCCGAAACCCGACGAGAGAAGCGCCCACCTTTGCTCGATTCGCTGCAAAGGTCGTGACACCGGCCATTGGCCCGCGGGTTCAGCGGCTAGGCTAGGTTTGCCCGCGCCCGTCCTCCGCCAGTCGCTCCGCCGCCCGGGCTGCCGCTGCCACATAGCTGCGGTCGCCGTGGATCAGCACCAGCGATAGGCATCCTTCGATCAGCAGCATGACTTGGCGGGCCAGGTGCTCGGGTGCCGCGGCACTCAAGCGGGTCAGCTCGTCCGCCAGCCAGGCCTCGACGGCGGCCTTGTGGTGGTGGGCCGCTTGGCGCACTGGATGACCGGGCAGGTCGGCCAGCTCCATGGTCAGACGCGTGAAGCCCGAGCCGTGCCAGCGCGGCGTCGCCGCCCAGCTCTCCAGCGCGGCGAACACGCCCAGGAGATAGGCACCCGGGGTCTTTGCCGCCTGCTTGCCCCAAGTTCGAATGTGCGCCAGGGCATGGCGATGCTGCGCGTCGAGCACGGCCGCCGCCAGGGCGTCCTTGCTGGCGAAGTGATAGTAAAGCGTTTTCTTGGTGACGCCTCCGGCCAATGCGATGGCATCCATGCTGACCCGCGCAAACCCCTCCTTGTAGAAGAGCTCGTAGGCGGCGGAGAGAATTCGGCTACGGGTGCGGTCGGCTGAGCGGGACATAGTTGGCAAAGTATACTGACTAGTGAGTATAAAAAATAGCAGGGACGCAATAGGCTCGACGGGCACCTGAAAATTTCAGGAGGAGACCCGATGGATGCGCTCCTCACGGCCATGGTGATGTGGCTATCGGTCAATTTCGGCCTACCGCCCAGCTACGACCACCTGGCTGTCCAATTGGTTCCGCCAAACCGGACCGTCGCGGCCCGCTATGGTGCCGTCGACTCCAGCAAGCACGGCGAGGTGGTAGCAGTCTACCGGGATGCCACGCGGACCATCCTTCTATCCGAGGGGCGGAGCGGCGAGACGCCGGCCGAGCTTTCCATCCTGGTCCACGAGTTGGTGCATCATCTCCAAAACGAAGCGGGTCAACGCTACCCCTGCGCGGCCGCGCGGGAGAAAACCGCCTACGCCGCCCAAGACGCTTGGCTCGGCCTTTTTGGAAGGAGCCTTGAAAGCGACTTTGGACTCGACAAGGCGACCCTAATGCTGATGACCCACTGCACGCCGTCCTAGCGCTGGCCGCCGATCGCGTCCTCAAGTCTGAACTCTGTGACTTTTGCCACTTAGGATCGCGGTCTCCTCACCATAGGATTGGACCAATTGAAGAACTGTTGCTCATTCACTCAATCGGAAATTTGGTCATGGAAAACATTGAATTTGACAGCTCCCACTCCTTTTCTCGAACCTTCACCCGCCAGGAAATCGAACGGAACATGGCGCGCGCCCGCCGCCTGCGCACGGAGACGATGGCCGCATTGGGGTCAGCCGCCTTGCACAAACTGCGCAGGCTTCTCTCCAAGAGTGGATCGCATGATGCGCGCAACCTAGCGCGGGTTGCGGACGCCAAGCGCCTTTGACGGGGAACCGTGCCATGCTCCGTTCCTTGGCCATCGTGCTCGCCCTCGCGATCGCCGGAGACTGATTCGCGCGCGCCATCCATGCGCCGGTGCCGGGCGCAGCGTTCGGCATGCTTCTGCTGGCCATTGTTTTCGCCCGGCGCCGTGGCCCGGGGGAGTCCATGGCCCGGCTGTTCGACGGTCTGGCGCCCCATCTGCCGCTGTTCTTTGTTCCGGCCGCAGTGGGCATCGTGGCTAGCGTGAAGCTGCTGAGTCAGGCCTGGGTCCACATCGCCGTGGCCATCGCGCTGGGCACCGCCGTTACGATCGCCACAACCGGCTGGGTCGCCCAAGCGCTGCTACGGAGCACCATGGAGTGGCGCCATCGTGATTGAGTGGATTGCCAGCCTGCAGGATCACGCGCTCTTCGGGCTCGCTTTGACTTTGGCCGCCTATGGCGCGGCGACCGCCCTGTGGAGCCGATTCAACCGGTCGGGGCTTTTGCACCCCGTTCTAGTCGCCACGCTGATCGTCTCTCTGGTGCTTATGGGATCGGGTCTCGATTATCAGGCCTACTTCATTCAAGCCCGGGTGCTCAACGACGCCCTGGCCTTGATCTTGGTGTTGCTCGCGGTGCCGCTTTACCGCCAGTTTCCCCGCATCCGCCATGCCGGCTTGCCACTCGCCATCGCGTTGGCGGTCGGCTCGCTGGTGGCATTGGCGACCGCCCTGACCTTGCCGGTCCTGCTCGGCGCCAGCGAACAGCTGCTCGCCACTCTGGCGCCCAAGTCAGCGACCGCGGCAATTGCCGTACAGGTGGCGGAGCTGCTTGGCGGAGTCGGCGGATTGGCGGCCGTGATCGTGATCTCGACCGGGATCTTCGGCGCGGTCTTCGGCCTTCCGATCCTCGAAAGCCTTGGCGTTGATGACCCGAGGGCGCAGGGCTTCGCGCTGGGCGTTGCCTCCCACGCGATTGGCACGGCCCGCGCCTTTCAAATCTCCGACACCGCCGGCGCCTTTGCCGGCCTCGGCATGATCCTCAACGGCCTTCTGACCATGGCACTGGTGCCGTTAGTGTTGACGATGTTGCGCGGATGACGGTGTCAGGAAATGACCTGGAAAGGCCCAGCGCATTAACCGAGAAGCGCAAGCCGGTGTGGGCAGGCAGCGAAACCTAGTATCCGCGTGGAGTCCCAAACCCTTCTCCACCCCGTCGCCTCAAGACCGGTAGCACTTTTTTCGCAACGTCTGCCCCTTACGCCTGCGAAACCAAAGGGCCTGTTCGATCGGCCGCTTAAGAGCCACCCACACTGCATCGAATCGATACTTGAACCCTTTGGTGAAACATGGTCTCTCAAAGTTGTACTACAGTGTGGGCTTCGAGAGACCAGAACATGCTCGTTGGATACGCTCAGGTCTCGTCTGACGACGAGAACGCACAGCAGCAGCTCGCCGCGCTACGAGACGTCGGCTGCGAACGCATCTTTACCGAGGCGGCCTCGGAAGCATCGGGAGACCGGCCGGAACTAACAGCCGCCCTGGACTCCATGGGTAAAGAGGACACCCTTGTCGTTTGGCGGCTCGACTGCCTGACCGACTCCATGACGCAGCTTATCGAGATCGTGGAGACGATTGAAAAGCGGGGTGTTCATCTCCGTTCGCTTAATGACGCCATCGACACCACAACGTCTGGAGGACGTCTGGTGTTTCGCGTGTTCGGGGCCTTGGCGAATCTGGGCGAAAAGCGCGGGCACTCTGAGGGCGCATAGACGCGCGCTCAAGTCGCCGGAGCGGGTAGAGGCGCATAGGAATGAGGGACGTATCGAAAGGCGCTGAACCTCTCGATTCGCCTACTCTTCCAATCCTTGCCGCGTCAAAAGTATGAACGCACGACCCTAGGTTCCAGACGGTATTTTTGACGAAGGCCTTCGCCACATTTCGATTAATGTTGAATCGCCCGAACCACGATCGCGATGATCGTCTCCTCGCCGAGCGCCCGGCAGGCCTCCAGGCGGTGCAGGCCGTTGACCAGCACGTAGCGCTCGCCGTCCTGGCGCACCCGGATCGCCGTGTGCTGGCCTTCTTCCAGGATGCTCTCGGCCAAGGCCGCCACCTTAGCCTCGTCAAGCTCGGCCCGGCGCTTGGCGGGCACGTAGACCTGGTCGATCGGGATGCGGACGTCTTCCATGGCCAGTTACTCTAGCCGGTTTCGCGCACCGCTCAAGACAGGGTAATGCCGTAGTGGCAGTGCCGGGTGTCGCAGAGGCTGAGCCGCCATTCGACCGCCTGGCCGTCGATCGCCCGGGCGACCCGGTCGATCTCCAACAGGGGCGCGCCGGCCTCCAGCCCCAGGTGCCCGGCCGCCTCGGTCCCGGCGGCAACCGCGCGCAAGGCTTCCTCGGCGCGCTTCACGGTGATGCCGTAGCGGTGAGCGAAGAGGGAATAGAGCGTGTTGGGCAGGGTCTCGGCCTCCGCCAAGCCGGGGAAGAGGGCGGCCGGCAGCACCAGGCGCTCGAACACCGCCGGCCGGCCGTCGAGCTCGCGCAGGCGGGTCAGGCGCACAACCGGCGCGCCCCGCTCGAGCTCCAGGCGCCGGGCCTCCTGGCGCTTGGCCCGGCCGGCAGAGCGTTTCAGCAAGTGGCTCTTCGGGGTCGCCCGCCCGCCGTCGACGAGGCGCAGCTTGAAGAAGTGAAACAGCGCGTGTTCCTGATCATGCTCGGCGACGAAGGTGCCCCGGCCCTGGCGGCGCACCAAGAGCTTCTCGGCGGTCAGCTCGTCGAGCGCCTTGCGCACCGTGCCCTGGCTGACGCCGAGCTCTTCGGCCAGCTGAAATTCGCTGGGCAGAAGCGCGCCCGGCTTCCAGTGGCCGGTCACCAAGCGCTCGGTCAAACGCTCCTTGACCTGGCGATAGAGCGGGTGAAAGCCCAAGGGCGGGTCGGCCGGCTGTTGCACCGGAAAAGCTCCTCGACTGTCTTGTCCGCAGACTAGCGGCAAAGCTTCGCCAGGTCGATTAAAATGTCTATTGTCTTATATAAGACTCATGCTATAACCGAAACCAGCTGGCGGGCCCATGCGCCCGGCGGCATCTCTTTCTTTTGCATCATGGGGAGCAGGCGGACAATGTCAGCACCGGACTTCATCGTCCACGACGCCGAGGACACGGTCGGCGTCATCGTCAAGGAGGGCATCGCGGCCGGCGCCAACTTGGAAGGCTGGGTCCTGGCCGACGACTCGCGGATCACGATCGAGGCCAAGGACGACATCCCGCTGGGCCACAAGATCGCGGTCAACGACATCGCCGACGGCGACACCATCATCAAGTATGGCCACGACATCGGCAAGGCGGTCGCCGCGATCGCCAAGGGCGCCCACGCCCACACCCAAAACGTCAAGACCAAGAGGTGGTAGAGATGGCAGCCCAGACATACTTCGGCTATCGGCGCGAGAACGGCCGTGTCGGCATCCGCAATCACGTGGTGATCCTGCCGCTCGACGACCTCTCCAACGCGGCCTGCGAGAAGGTCGCCGCCAACATCGACGGCTGCCTCGCCCTGCCCCACCATTACGGCCGCCTGCAGTTCGGCGCGGATTTGGATTTGCACTTCCGCACCCTGATCGGCACCGGCTGCAATCCCAACGTGGCCGCGGTCATCGTGATCGGCATCGAGCCGAGCTGGACCGGCCGGGTGGTCGACGGCATCGCCAAGACCGGCAAGCCGGTCGAGGGCTTCGCGATCGAGGGCCACGGGGAGATCCAGGTGGTCGCCGATGCCTCGCGCAAGGCCAAGGAGTACGCCCAGTGGGCCAGCGAGCTGCAGCGCGAGCCCTGCGAGACCTCGGAGCTGTGGGTCTCCACCAAGTGCGGCGAGTCGGACACCACCTCGGGCCTGGCCTCCTGCCCCACTGTCGGCAACTTCATCGACAAGTTCGATGCACTCGGCGCCACCACCTGCTTCGGCGAGACCTCCGAGCTGACCGGCGCCGAAAAGGTCTGCGCCAGCCGGGCGGCGACGCCAGAGGCCGGCGAGAAGTTCATGCGCACCTGGCAGGCCTACATGGACGAGGTGATCGAGCCCCACAAGACCTCGGACCTGTCGGACTCCCAGCCGACCAAGGGCAACATTGCCGGCGGCCTGACGACGATCGAGGAAAAGGCCTTCGGCAACCTGCAGAAAATCGGCAAGACGACCAAATTCATCGACGTGCTGGAGCCGGCCGAAGCACCGGCCAAAGGCGCCGGGCTTTACTTCATGGACACCTCCTCGGCGGCCGCCGAGTGCGTGACACTGCAGGCCGCGGCGGGCTTCGTCGTGCACCTTTTCCCGACCGGCCAAGGCAACATCATCGGCAACCCAATCGAGCCGGTGATCAAGCTGACCGCCAACCCCAAGACCGCGCGCGAGATGGGCGAGCACATCGACTTGGACGTCTCCGGCATTCTGCGCGGCGAGATGAACATGGACGAGGCCGGCGACGCCCTGATCGATATCACCATGCGCACCTGCAACGGGCGCCTGACCGCGGCCGAGGCGCTCAAGCACCGGGAGTTCGTCATGACCAAGCTCTACCGAAGCGCCTGAGCTTGGCCGAGACCGTCACCCTCGACCTGGCGCGCGCGGACGACCTGGTCCGCGCGGCGCTCCAGGCGAGCCGTGTGTCCCCGGAAAACGCGGCCTGCGTCGCCGCCGCCCTGGTCGCCGCCGAGCGGGACGGCCAGAAGGGCCACGGCCTGTCCCGTGTGCCGTCCTATGCCGCGCAAACCAGGAGCGGCAAGGTCGACGGCTTCGCGGTAGCGGCCGCCGAGCGGGTCGCGCCGGCCCTGGTTCGGGTCGACGCGCGGGATGGCTTTGCCTTTCCGGCGCTCGCCCTGGCGGTCGAGGAGGTGGCGGCCCTGGCCGAGGAGCTGGGCATCGCGGCGGCCGCAGTACACCGCTCCCACCATCTGGGCCAAGCCACCTATCACGTGGAGCGACTGGCCGCGCGCGGGCTGCTGGGTCTGATGTTCGGCAACAGCCCCAAGGCGATCGCCCCCTGGGGCGGGCGCGACGGCGTGTTCGGCACCAACCCGATCGCCATGGCCGCACCCCGCGGCGAGGGTCCGCCGATCGTGGTCGACACCTCGCTGGCCCGGGTCGCCCGGGGCAAGATCATGGCCGCCGCCCAAGCCGGCGAGACGATCCCCGACGACTGGGCGCTCGATGCCGAGGGGCGCCCCACCACCGATCCGGAGGCGGCCCTGCTGGGCACCGTGATCCCGATCGGCGACGCCAAGGGCGTCGCGCTCGCCTTGCTGGTCGAGGTGCTCTCGGCCAGCCTGACCGGCGCCAATCACGGCTTCGAGGCGAGCTCCTTCTTCACAGCCGAGGGTGACCCGCCGGGCGTCGGCCACCTGGTGATCGCGCTCAAACCCGGACCGCTCTCCGGCGGCGCTTTTGCCGAGCGCCTGGACGCGCTCGCCGCCGCGGTCGAAGGCCAAGAAAGCGCCCGCCTGCCCGGCAGCCGCCGCCACGCCCTGCGCGCCAAGGCCGACGCCGAGGGCCTGACGGTTCCCGCCAAGCTGGTCGCCGAGATCGAGGCGTTGAGTAGGAAATAACTTGGCTGCGGCACCTAAGCAAATGGCCAAAGTTGCTGCCGCAGCCTAACCGCCCAACCCGGGGTATAGGTCGCTCATCTCTTGCGCCAGCGTGGCCTCGTTGAAATGTATGCCAGTCATTCCAATCATCTGCGCAGCCTCTACGTTTCGCAGCTTATCGTCGACGAAGATGATGCTTCTGGGGCTACACCCCAGGGAGTCCAAGACATAGGTGTAACTCTCTGGTTCCGGCTTTAGGTAACCGCTATCGAAGGAGTAAAAGCGGTTCTTCGGTTCGATCGATGCCAGGTACGGCTCCTCCTCGAGCAAGACTGGGAGCGCATTCGATAACACACAACTCGTCAAGCCTGCCGCTTCGGCCCGCCTCATGAGTGAGGCCACAAGCTCGCGCGGTTGGCGCTTTCCCGCCCGCAAGGCGGCAGCAACCTTCTCGACCAAACCGGAAGCGCCCTCGATTGCCGTCTTTGCCGCAATATCGGCGCAGAAGTCTTCGAAGGAGATGACACCTCTCATGTAGGCTTTGAAATCGACGAGCTTGGCAAGATCACTGTCTTCTATGGGATCTTTGCGCGCCTGTTTGATGTAGCTGTAAAGGGGACCCTTGTCGAAGTCATAGATGACTCCACCGACATCCCAAAGAACAAATTCGATTCGGCTTCGCCAACGCGCTTCGTACTCTTTGCGTGAAACCCTTTGAGCGAGAAGCGTCTCAACTGAGATCTGGGTCAGATCCTCATCCCCGTCTAACTCAACGATATATTCAACCTCCTTGAATCTGATTGGGTCCGGCGCGTCCGGCTTCATCCAATGTGACCCTGTCAGGTACATCTGCCGTAGCACATCTTCAAACTCGGCCCTCTTGCCGGTGTCCACTTTCTCCTGCGCAAAGGTGCCGCGCCAAAGCAGGCGCCGCTCCTCTCTGTCCATGTTCAATAAATCACGATCAACAAGCTCGCTCAGCTTTTGCAGAATGGAAAGTTGACGCTCTATTCGGCGCTCAAGCCTTCGGCGCCGAAGCTCAAATGGCGTGTTTATGTAGATGCCAGTAATTTCAAATCCGCGCGCGACGAAGCAATCCAATGAACCGGGCCGAACGGTTTCGTCAAGAACAACCAAATGACCGTCAACGCGCTCAGCGCTTCGCGCTCTTAGGTCTTCGTAATCGGTAGTTTGGCCGTTCCGCGAGGCTTCATCTGCCGCGAAGAGCAAACGGTCTTTAGAGAGGATCGCGGCATCGCTGGCGTCTTCCAACCTTCGCGCAATCTCCGTCTTCCCGCTGCAAATGCCGCCAAAAAGGGCAAACAACCTATTTCTAGTCTGCGCCATTTTGGACGCCCAGGTATATGGTGGTCCCTTTCTGCCAAATACTTTCGTATTGCTCCATCAGTGCGGAAGCAGCCTCCGGATCGACGGCGCTGTCGACTTCTAAAAACAACCGCCGCTTCGGCCCCTTGACCATCGTAAGGGCATTAACGCCCAAAAGGATCTCTACTTTTGTCTCGTCAAACTTTACAATGATCATATAGACACTCGGGACCCAATTGATCTTTCGAACCTGCACATTCCCGCCTTGATCTGATCCCTCTGCGGCAGTTTGAGCGATCTCCGCCAAGTAACGTACTGTGCGTTCGTGGGGCTCAGAAACAAGGGAGGGGTCGCCAACCGTTTCTTTCATAAGCGTCCCGGCGGTGCTGTCAGGGTCCAGCACAATCGCACGCAACTCTAGACCGCGGCTCAAGGCGTCAACCACCTGCTGCCTATATCGGGAGAACGCCCCCGCCATGCTGTAGCCCACGAAATCGACCGATTTTGCCGACGATAGCTTGGTTCCGAGGTCGAACATGTCGCCTTCGGCATCGGTGGTGAGCTCCAAGGACTTCTGGGTCGCCATGCCCGTTTCCAAGTCGGAAATTCGCCGACTCAGAGATTCGTCCCGGTCGATAAGAAAGAAGGAAAAAATCGCTATGATGGCAACAACCCCTAGGAACTCGGTTACTAGAGAGATGATTACCAGCCGTTCTATGCTGTTTTCGACAAGAACATATTTTGCCAAGCCAAATAATATAACTGAGATAATCAAAAGAAACAGATAGCACGCTATCTCGAGACGCCGTCTTTCTCTGCTTTTCCGCGCAGTCAAATCTCGACCTCATTCTCTACATTGCTTTCAGGAACATCGACCTGGTTGCCAGATTTTGCACCGTCAACCCTATCCGAATTCGGAGCTGACCGGCTTGCGAAATGGTGTCTTGATCAGGTTTTCAAGTCAAGACGTGAGCCTTTTTGAAACGCCCACGAGTCTGATGTTCGTGGCCAAAGTGCTTTGGTACAGTCAAACATCTTTCCGGCAATTCAGCGAAGCTCATCGAAAGGAAGGGCGGCGATCCGATCGCACGGTGCCGGCGTTTCGACAGCTGTTTGCTCGGCGCAGGCGGTCGGAAGCGCCCTCTGGACCTCTGCCGTCGTCACAGCCAGTCGGCGTAGACCCCTAGCCCCCGCTTCTTGATCTGGCCGGCGATCACCGACCGCTGGATCTCGCTGGTGCCCTCCCAGATGCGGTCTACCCGCACGTCGCGCCACAGGCGCTCGACTGGGTTCTCGCGCATATAGCCACGCCCGCCCAGGATCTGCATGGCCTGGTCGAGCACCCGGCCGGCCATCTCCGAGCAGTGGAGCTTGAGCGCGCTGGCACGGGCGTGGACCAGCTTGCGGTCGAGGCCGCCGTCGATCTCGGCGGCGATCCTGTAGAGCATAGATTTCGCCGCGAAGATCTCCACCGCCATGTCGGCCAGCTTGAATTCGATCGCCTGCAGATCGCGGATCGGCCGGCCGAACTGGATGCGCCCGGCGGCGTAGTCGTCGGCCAACTCGGCGGCGCGGACCGCGGCGCCCAGCGTGTGGGCGGCGATCTGCAGGCGGGCCTCGACGAACCAGTCCTTGGTCAGCTCGAAGCCCTGGCCGACCTCGCCCAGCAGCGCCTCTTGGGGCAAGGCCACGTCGTCGAGCCTGAGCTCCGCATGGTCGAAGGCAAAGGCGTGGGTGAAACGCGGTGAGCGCAAATGGGTGACGCCGTCGGCTTTCGTGTCCATCAGGAACAGGCTGGGCTTTTCCGGATCGCCGTCCACATGGGCATGCACGATCATGTAGTCGCAAGCGTTGTAGGAGGTGACGAACCACTTTTCGCCGGAGATCCGCCACAGGCCATTTTCCAGGCGCGCCGAGGTCTCCACCAGGCGCACATCGGAGCCGGCGCCGGGCTCGGTGATCGCGAAGCAGCCGCGCCGTTCCCCTCGGCAGCTCGGGATCAGGTAGTCCTCGATCTGCTGGGCCGTGCCGAACTTGAGCGAGACCGGCGGGCGCCAGACGCAGCTCCAAAGACCGTTGGTGGCGCGCCCCAGCTGCTCCTCGATCACCGTCTGCTCGAGCTTGGTGAAGCCGCAGCCGCCATGCTCTTTTGTGTGATTGACCCCGCACAGCCCGGCCTCGCGCACGGCATCCTTGACCGCCGCCCGGCGGTCCATGGGCAGCTCGCCGTGCTCGTCGGTCGCGAGTTCCAAGGGCAGCAAGACCTCGTCGCAAAAGGCGCGGGCCTTGGCCGCCAGATCCCGCTCCCGGGCGCTCAAGGTTAGATCCATCGAAAGTTCCTCAGTCCTGGGAGGGCAGCTGTATCAGGGCGTCCACCGCGAGCGCGCCATCGGGCGCGGCGATCACCGGATTGGCGTCGATCTGGCCATAGGCCCCTGCCAGTTCGGCGGCCAAAACGGAAAAGCGCGCGATGGTGTCCGCCAAGGCGTCCATGTCGGCCGGCGGCCGGCCGCGCGCGCCGCGCAGCAGCTTGGCGATCCGCAACTGGTCCAGGAGCGCCCGGGCTTCCTGAGGGCCGAAGGGCGCGAGCGCAACCGCGCTGTCGCTCAGGATCTCGACCAGCTCGCCGCCCGCCGCGACCATCACGACGGGTCCGAAGGCGGGATCGGACAGCGCGCCGAGCGCGATCTCGACCCCGGCCGGGGCCATCTCCGCAACCAGGGCCTCGGGGCCCAAGCGGCCGGCCATCTCGTCATAGGCCGCGGCCAAAGCCTCGGCGCCAACCAATCCTAGGCGCACGCCACCGACGTCCGACTTGTGGGCGATTCCGGGCGCCGCGGTCTTGAGCACAAGGGGCGGCCGCAGCCCGCAGGCCAGGGCCTCCTCTCGTGAGGCAATCGCCGCGACTCGCGGCACCGCGATGCCGTAGTCATTGAGCAAGGCGAGCGCCTCGGCCTCGCCCAATCCGCCCGCCAAGCGCTCGCGCCAACGATGGGCCGCGCCACCCGGCGCAGGCGGCGGCGGATCCACAGGGTGCTTAAGGTCGTTCCGATAGGCAATCAGATGCTTTATGGCGCGCAGGGCATTACGGGTGCCCTTGATCAGGGGGATGCCGGCGGCGGCCAGCTCCTGGGCCAAGCGCTGGTCCAGGGTCATAGCGTAGTTCGAGCCGTAGGCGACCGGTTTCGCGCTGCGCTTGGCGGCCGCGATGACCGCGCGCACTCCGCCGGCGGCATACCAGTAGCCGTCCCGGGAATCGGTCAGATAGATTCCGGCGGCGGTCGCCGGATCCTCGAGCAATGCGGCAAAGCAGTCCTCGTAGACCGCTTCGTAGTCCTGGCCCGAGCCCCAAGCGTCGAGCGGGTTCTCGGCCTCCAGGCCGTGGTCGAGGCGCGCCGCCAGCTTGGCCCTCGTGGCATCCGAGATTTCGGCGAAGGCGATGCCTTCCTGTTCCGCCATGTCGACCAAGAGCTCCCGCTCGCCACCGGAGTCGTGCATGGAGGCAAGCGCGCCCGACGCGGCGCGGCGCGGCTGTTCGAAGAGCGCCAAGGTCGCTGCCATCTCGTCCAGGTCGTCGACCTGGATCACGCCGTAGCGCCGAAACAGCGCCCGATAGGCGCCGTCGTTGCCGGCCAGCGCCCCGGTGTGGGTCAGCGCCATGGCGGCTGCCCGGGCGCTGCGCCCGACCTTGAGCACGGCCACCGGGATCTCCCGCTCGGCCGCCGCCGCCAGCGCCGCCACGAAACGCGCCGGGTCGCGCACGGTTTCCAGGAATAGGCCGATCACCCGGGTCTCGGGCATGGCCAAGGCATAGAGCATGTAGTCGGCGACCGTGGTGGTGTGCTCCGCGCCGCTTGAGACGCAGAGCGAGAACTTGAGCCGCCTGTCGTTGTGGGCGAGCGCGCCGAAAGCCGAGCCCGACTGGGCGATCCAGGCGATGCCGCCGGACGGGACCTGCTCCGCGTCGAACAGGGCGACGCGGATGCCGGCGGCCAGATTGTAGAAACCCATGCAGTTGCCGCCACACAGCGCCAGGCCGGCCTGGGCAGCGCGGGCCGCCAGGCGTTCGGCCAATGGCGGCGTGCCGTCGTCCGGCAGGTGACAGCTCGCAAAGATCGTCGCCGCGCCGGCGCCATGGGCGATGGTGTCTTCCAGGCCTTGCTCTAGGCGCGGATTGGCGATGCCGATGATCACGTGATCGACCCGCTCGGGCAGCGCCGCGAGCGAGGGGTAGCAGACCTGTCCGTCGATCTCCGCGCTGTTCGGATTGACCGGGTAAAGCGGGCCGGAAAAACCGTCGCGCCGGGCCGCATCGAGAATCCCCCGGCCGATGCTGTGTGGCCGTGCCGAAGCGCCAAGCACGGCGATCGAGCGTGGTGCCAAGAGCGGCCGCAAACGTTCGGCCGTCGCTTCAGGGGTGTCCGCCGTGCCGGAAACCGCGTCCACCGGTCGCCGCCTTTCGAGCCATCCGATCAAGGGCCGGCAGCCTTGCCCAGCTTCCCACTTCTGTCCAGTCCCTCGCTTGACAGAAGCTTGCCTAGAGGCGTCAATCCCGCGCCATGAGCGATTCCCCTGTCTTGACCCACGTCGAGGGCCGCATCGGCCACCTCACCTTCAACCGGCCGAAAGCGCTGAATGCCTTCGACAGCGCCCTGATCGCCGCGACCAACAAGGCCATGGCCGAGCTGGTTGCCGACGAGCGGGTGTTGACGATCGTCGTGTCCGGGGCAGGACGGGCCTTTTCCGCCGGCTTCGATCTCAAGGAGTCGGCGGCCCGCCAAACCACGGGCGCGGCCGCCTGGCGTCAGGTGCTGGAAACCGACTTCGACTTCGTGCTGCAGTTCTGGGACTGCCCCAAGCCGACCATCGCCGCGGTCCAGGGCTATTGTCTGGCCGGCGCCTTCGAGCTGATGCTGGCCTGCGACATGGCGGTCGCCGGGCAAAGCGCGCTGTTCGGCGAGCCCGAGGTGCGCTTCGGCTCCGGTGCGGTCGCCCTGCTGCTGCCTTGGGTGACCGGCCCCAAGCAGGCCAAGGAGTTGCTCTTGACCGGCGCCGACCGGGTGACGGCCGCCCGGGCATTGGAGATCGGCGTGATCAACCGCGTGGTGCCCGATGGCCAAGAGCTCGAGGCAGCCACCGCGCTGGCGCGCGACGTGGCCGCCGCGGCACCGGAGTCGGTGCGCTTGACCAAGCGGGCGATCAACCGGGCCTACGAACTGGCCGGCCTGCGCGATGCGCTCAAGGTGGGGCTGGAAACAGACATCGAAATCGAATCCGCTGAGAACCCCGAGCGCAGCGAGTTCAACCGCATCCGCCGGGAAGAAGGCCTGCAGGCGGCCTTGGCCTGGCGCGACGGGCGGTTTGGCGGGTGAGCCTCACGACCCTACCCGCCGGCCACGGCAAGGCCTTTTCCCTGACACGCGGTCAGTCTGCCCGCATCGCCCTTCCGGAGGGGCCCCAGGTGGTCGATGCCTGGGCTTTCTGCAAGCCGGATTTGGCCGAGTTTCTCTCGGCCGAGCACACCCGCTCCTGTCTGGAGAAGCTGATCCCCAGCGTCGGCGACGCGCTCTATTCCAACCGCCGGGCGCCGATTCTGACGATCACGGACGATACGTCGCCAGGCGTCCACGACCTGCTGCTCTCGGCCTGCGACAACGAACGGTACCTCCTATTGGGCCACGAAGGACCGCACCGCACCTGCACCGACAATCTGCGCGAGGCCCTTGCCGTGTTGGGCCTGGCGCCGCCGAAAGTTCCGAGCCCCTTCAACATCTTCGAGAATGTCACGATCGGCACCGACGGCCGCCTTGCCATCGCGCCGCCCGTGGCGCGGACCGGCGACGCCCTCACCTTGCGCGCGGCGCGCGATCTGATCCTGGTGCTCTCCGCCTGCCCCATGGACATCGCGCCGACGAACGGCCCGGACTGTCGCCCCAAGCCGGCCACCGTGGAGATCCTGGACTAAACCGCCATCTCGGCCTTGAGCCAGGCAATCGCCGCCACGACCGGCGCGCGCTCGGCGCGCAGGCGGGGCACGCTCAGGCAATAGGGCGCCTCGAGGTCCATCGGTAGAGCGAGCGGGCAGACCAGGTGGCCGGCCGCGATCAGGTCAGCGGCGAGCAGCCTTTGCCCCAGCACCACGCCGGCGCCCGACGCGGCCAGGTCCAGGGCAAGCTTGGAGCTGTTGGCCCAATGACCGCGCAAAGACTCCTCGTCGGGCGACAGGCCCTGGGCTAAGCACCAGCTGCGCCAAGAGGGATAGCGTGCCGCCGAGGGGCCCCAGTCGGTGTGGATCAGGGGCAGCGCCAAAAGCGCTTCGGGCCCGGCGCACTCGGTCGCCAGGGCGGGGCTGCAAAGCGGCAGCACCTGGTCGGTCATGAGCTCCTCGACCCGATGCTCCGGATAGTGGAACCGCCCATAGGAGAGGCGCAGGTCAACCTTGTCCCGCTCGAAGGCGATCGGGTCCTCCTCGGCCCGGATCGAGAGCGCGAGCCCCGGGTTGGCGGCGATGAAGCCCTGAACCCGGCTCGACAGCCAGGAAAGCGCGAAGGACGGCGGCACCGAAAGGGTCAGGCGCGCGGAGGCCGGCCGGCCGGAGAGCTGCTGGGCGACCTCGGCGAGGCCTTGGAAGGCGGCGCTGAGGCGCGGCAGGACCTCCAGCCCGGCTTCGGTCAGCACGACCCGCCGGCCAACCCTGGTGAACAGCGCGCGCCCAATGCGCGCCTCCAAGCCGCGCACCTGCTGGCTGACCGCGGCCGGGCTGACGCCGATCTCGCCGGCCGCGGCGACGAAGCTGCCGTGCCGGGCGGCGGCCTCGAAGGCCCGCAAAGCGTTGAGGGTGGCCATGACTGCGCACATCCTTAGATAAGAAATTCTTTTCTATAAGATACGAAAGGTCATTAAGAGGCAAAAATTACTTGTGATACAGAAAGGCGAAAGCGCCCACTTCAGTCTCGAGGAGCCCCGTCATGATCAGCCACCAGGCCTTGGTCGCCGCGCTCGGCGCCGACGCCCGCAAGGCCTTGACCCGCCGCTCAAATTGGCTCGGCCTGCGCCAGCTGGCTGGTCATTGGGGCGCGATCCTCCTGTGCGGCACGCTGATCGCCATGAAGGTGCCGTTCTGGCCGGTCTTGCTGCCGGTCCAAGGCATCCTCATCGTGTTTTGCTTCACCGCGCTGCACGAGACCATCCACAAAACAGCCTTCGCAAGCGAGCGGCTGAACGATCTGGTGGCGTGGACTTGCGGCTTCCTGATCGCCTTGCCGCCACGGTGGTTCCGCTACTTTCATTTCGCCCACCACCGTTTTACCAACGACCCAACGCGCGACCCGGAGCTGGCCGCCCCGAAACCCGAGACTCTGTCCCAGTACCTCGTCCACCTGAGCGGCATCGCGGTCTGGCGCTTTCACCTGCGCACCCTCATTCACAACTCCGCTGGTCGGGCCGACGATACCTTTCTGCCGGCCAAGGGGCGGGCCAAGGTGACGCGCGAGACGCGGCTCTTTCTCCTGCTATATGCCCTTTTGACCGTCGGCTCCCTCGCACTGGGCAGCGCGTTGTTGCTCTGGGTTTGGCTGCTGCCGGCGCTTCTTGGCCAACCGTTCCTGCGCGCCTATTTGCTGGCCGAGCACGGCGGCTGCCCCCAGGTCGCCAACATGCTGGTCAACAGCCGCACGACGCTGACAAACCGCCTGGTCCGCTTCTTGGCCTGGAACATGCCCTTCCATGCCGAGCACCACGCCTATCCGGCCGTGCCCTTCCACAAGCTGCCCCAGTTCCACGCCCACACCCGCGACCATCTGGGCACCTTGGAGCCCGGCTATCTCGCCTTTCACCGCAAGACACTGTCCGCCCTGACATAGCTGAGCGTCTCGGCGCCCGTGGCACGATTTGCTTGACATAGCTGCATCTATTTACGATATTTCTGTTACAACAGAAATTACTGAATAATCCAATTCCCGAAACTCCAGGAGGGATTAAGGGGGCGGGTCATGATCACGCAGGCAAGCGCTCAGCGCCACATTGAAGGCCAAAGGCCGGCACCGTCTCCCCCCGCCGAGCCTTTGGGCGATCTGCGTTTCCCGGCCCTGGTGCCGGCGCACGATTGGGCAGCCTTGCCGGCCCCCGTGCGCCGGCGCTTCACCAAGCGACTGGTGGCCGGCGAGAGCCAGCTCTACGGCGGCCAGGTGACCGAAACGCGGCTGACCTGGGCCGGCTGGCTGATCGCCCAGGCGGCTAGGCTGATCGGCGCCCCCCTGCCACTCGCGGCCGGCGGCCGGGCGGCGGCAAGCGTCGCGGTCACCGAGGACCCGGCCCTTCAGGGCCAGATATGGACCCGGATCTATCAGCGGCCAGGGCGCTTTGCCCAGGTGATCCATTCGGTCAAGCGCTTTGCCGGCCCGACCGGGCTGGAAGAGTACGTCGGCCGGGGCGTCGGCATGGCACTGACCCTGCACGTGGCGGCAGGCGCGCTGCTGTTCCGCAGCGCCGGCTTCTACCTTCAGCTCGGCCGCCGGCGCGTCGCCCTGCCCCGGGCTTTGATGCCGCTGGATCTGGCGGTCACCCACCGGGAGGAAAGCGGCGGCCACTTCAGCTTCACGCTTCAGCTGACCCATCGGCGCTTCGGCGAGCTGATCTATCAACGTGCCTTGTTTCGGGAGATGGCCCCGTGAGCGACCCTTTGATCTGGTCCCTGATCTCCCTGCAGATCCTGATCGGCGCGTTCGATACCCTCTATCACCACGAGATGACCGAGCGGCTCGCCTGGCGCCCGACGGCGCGCCGGGAGCTGGTGCTCCATGGCGTGCGCAACTTGATCTACGCCGTCCTGTTTCTAGCCTTCGGCTGGAGCCAGCTGCACGGGCTCTGGGCCTGGGGGATCGGGCTGCTGCTGGTCGGCGAGGTGGTGCTGACCCTGTGGGACTTCGTGATCGAGGACAGGACCCGCCGGCTGCCCGCCTCCGAGCGGGTCACCCATGCGTTGCTGGGGCTCAACTACGGCGCCATCCTGGCCTTGGCCGCCCCGGTGCTGGTCAACTGGGCCAGCCAGCCGAGCGCCATCGTCCCGGTCAATCTGGGGTTCTGGAGCGCGCTTGCCACCATCGGCGCGCTCGGCGTCGGGGTCTTCGGCCTGCGGGACCTGGCGGCCATCCGGCGGCTCGGGCGCCTCGAGGCCGTGCCAGCGGCCGCGCTGGTCGCCGCCCTGCCCGGCCGCCAGCGGATCCTGGTGTGTGGCGGCACCGGGCTGGTCGGACGACGCCTGATCGCGGGCCTGATTGCAGCCGGCCATGAGGTCACCCTGCTGACCCGGGGGCTGACGGCCCCGGACGCCCTGCCGACGCCGATCCGTGTGGTCACGGCGCTCGATCAAATCCCGGATCAGGCGCGCTTCGACGCCCTGGTCAACCTGGCCGGCGAGCCGATCGGCAACGGCCTCTGGACCCTGGCCAAGCGCGCCGAGATCCTGCGCTCCCGGGTCCGCACGACCCGCGCCCTGGTGGCGCTCGCCAAGCGGTTGGAGCGGCGGCCCAAGGTGCTGGTCAGCGCCTCGGCGATCGGCTGGTACGGCCTGTGGGACGACCAAGCGCTCGACGAGGAGTCGGACAGCCGACCTTGCTTCACCCAGCGGGTCTGCGCCGCCCGGGAGCGCGCCGCGGTGAAGGCCGAGGCGCTGGGCGTACGGGTCGTACGTCTCAGGATCGGGCTGGTGCTGGCCCACGAAGGCGGCCTGCTGGGCCAGCTGCTAACGCCCTTCGACCTCGGCCTGGGCGGCCCGATCGGCAAGGGCCGCCAGTGGATGTCGTGGATCGAGCGGGACGACCTGGTGCGCCTGATCGTCTTCGCCCTGGCCGAGGAACGGGTCGCCGGCGCGCTCAACGGCACGGCGCCGGCACCGCTGCGCAACCGGGACTTCGCGGCCGCCCTGGGCCGCGCCCTCGGCCGGCCGGCGATCCTGCCCCTGCCCGGCTGGCCTTTGAAGCTCTTGCTCGGCGACCTGGCCCGGGAGCTGCTGCTGGGCGGCCAGCGGGTCTTGCCCCGCAAGGCGCTCGCCAACGGCTTTCGCTTCGCCTATCCGACCCTCGACGAGGCGCTGGCCCACTGTCTTGGCGCCCGCGCCCGGCACCCGCAGGAGATCGGCGACTTGCCCCATCCCCCACTCGTGATACCGTCGCGCCCCGATTGATTTCTTCGGAGGCAACGACGGCCCATGGACCCCTCGGACTTTCGCCATTGGTCGCACCGCGCGGCCGATTGGGCGGCGGACTATCACGAGACGCTGCGCGACCGGCCGGTGCGCGGCCAGAGCGCGCCGGGCGAGGTCGCGGCCGAGATCGCCGCCGCGCCGCCCGAGGCGGCCGAGCCGATGGAAGCGGTCTTCGCCGACTTCGAGCGCATCGTTCCCGGCGCCATGACCCATTGGCAGCATCCGCGCTTCTTCGCCTACTTCCAGTCCAATGCCGCGCCGGCCGCGATCATCGCCGAGCAATTGGCCGGCGCCATGTCGGCCCAATGCATGCTGTGGCAGACCTCGCCGGCGGCGACCGAGCTGGAGGTCAAGATGGTCGATTGGCTGCGCCAGGCCTTGGGCCTGCCGGAGGCCTTCAAGGGCACGCTCCAGGACACCGCCTCCTCGACCACGCTCTGCGCGATCCTGACCATGCGCGAGCGGGCGCTCGGCTGGGCCGGCAACAAGGAGGGCCTATCCGGCCAGCCGCGGATCCGGGTCTACGCCTCGGCCAACACCCACAGCTCGATCGACAAGGCCATGTGGATCGCCGGGCTCGGCCAGGACAATTTGGTCAAGGTGCCCTGCGACGACACCATGGCGATGGACGAGGCGGCCTTGCGCGCCGCGATCGCCAAGGATCGGGCGGCCGGCCACCTGCCGGCGGGTCTTGTGATCTGCGTCGGCGGCACCTCGGTCGGCGCGATCGACCGGGTGCGCCCCTTGTGCCAGATCGCAAGGGACGAGGGTCTCTACAGCCATGTGGACGCCGCCTGGGCCGGCTCGGCGATGATCTGCCCGGAGTTCCGGGCCCTGTGGGACGGGGTCGAGCTGGCCGATTCCATCGTCTTCAACCCCCACAAGTGGCTCGGCGCACCAATGGAATGCTCGGCCCATTTCCTGCGCGACCCGGAGTCCTTGCTCAAGACCCTGGCGATCCACCCGGCCTACCTGCAGACATACGGGCGCGACGGCATCGTCGACTTCAGCGACTGGTCGCTCCAGCTCGGCCGGCGTTTTCGGGCGCTCAAGATCTGGTTCCTGCTGCGCGCTTACGGCCTGGAGGGCCTGCGCGCACGGATCCGCAATCACGTCGCCTGGTCTCAGGTTCTGGCCGCGCGGCTCGGCCGGGAACCCGACTTCGAGATCACCAGCCGACCGATCCTCTCGCTGTTCTCCTTCCGCTACGCGCCGGCGGACGGCGGCGACCTGGATGCGGTGAACCTGGACCTGGTCAACCGCATCAACGACGGCGGCGAGATCTATCTGACTCAGACACGCCTGGACGGCAACCTCGTGATTCGCTTCGTCGCCGGCCAGTTCGAGTCGACCGCCGATGACGTCGAGCGCGCCTACCAGGTGATCACGGGCAGCGCGCGGGCTCTTTAGAGCATCTTGCCCTCGAAGGGATGCCAGCCGTCCCGGTGCTCGATCTCCACGACCCAGAGGTCCGGGTCCCTTTGAACGGCGCGCGCGATGTAGTCGTCGGCCTCGGCCTCGGCGACCAAGGCGCCCTTGAAGGCGGCGAGCCAGCCCAGATTACCGTCCAGGTCACGGGCCTGGGAGAGCACCCTGCAGCCTTGCTCCAAGAGGTTCAGCTTGAGCAGCAAGGTGCCGCCCTTGGCCTCGCCCCGGCGCGCCACCACGACCGGCGTGCCCTCGGCATTGAGGCGCCGCACGTGGGCCATGACCCAGACATCGGTCGGCAGGCGGTCGTCCAAGGGAGCGGGTCTCCAGCGCTTAGGTCTCGGGCAGTCCGGAGCGGATCTGCTGGGCGATCATCGGGTCTTTGATCTTGTCGTCGGCGGCCAGCAGGATCGCCTTGCTGAGGATCAGCGAGATAACAGGGTCGCCCTCGAAGGGCAAGCGCAGGCCCGGCCCGGTCTTGGGCTCGGCGCGCCCGGGCACGATGCAGAGGTACTGGTCGTTGAAGTCCATCAGAATGTTGGCGCTGCGCAGGTGGATCTTGTAAGTGCGCAGCCGGCCACGCACCTCCAGGAAGCGCTCGCCGAGCGTGAGCTGCTCTGAGATCTTCAGCTTGGGCAGGATCTCCGCCAGCACCTCGCGCCTTGTCTCGGCCAGGGCGCCCAGCTCGCCGAAGGCATAGCCCCGCCAATAGGCGGCGAATTGGCCGTCGGGGCCGCCGTCGAACCACTCGGGATTATTGCCGACGCTGGTCAGGGAGACGAAGAGGTCCACATCGCGCATAAGCTCGGAAAAGAGCCGCGGCGGCACGCTCTCCAAGGTGATCGGGCCATGGGCGGCCTCGAGGAACTGGACCCGGTCCGTGGTCAGGAAGGGAAAGCCGGTGGCGCCTTCATCGCTCCAGCGGTCGCTCGCCTCGCCGTCGGGCTCCGGGGCGTCGACCACGAAGGTCGCCGTCAATCCCAGATCCGGCACGGCGCGGGTCGGCGTGTTGTGGGAATCCCAGCTGCCCTGAAGCTCGTAGGCCCAGGCGCGCTGCTGACAGAGCGCGCGGAATTGATGCTGGCGGATGACGTGGCCGGCGAAGCGGTTGGAGTAGGTCTCGGTCTGCCGCTCGGCCTCGGTCAGGATGTAGATCTCCCGGTGCGCCTGCTTGAAGGGCTGGGTGATCTCCAGATCCCGCAGGCGAGTCCGCCAGGCGCGCACCTCCTCCACCGTGGCGTCGATCGGATGCCAGAGGGAGACCCCGGTCGCCTCGGGATCAGGCGCGAGCGCCTCGCCCTCGGCCGTGAGGAGTCCATCTTCGCCTGGCAGGGCGCTTTGCGCTGCGCCATCGCTCTCGAAGCGCCAGATCAATCGGCGACAGAGCGGGCTCAAGAGAGGCTGCACACCGTAGCGCTCCCTCCAGGTGGCGTAGTCCCAGCTGCGCTCCTCTACCATCAAGGTCTCCAAGCGCAGACGCTGGATGCGCAGGGTGTCGCGCAGCTCCTTAAGATCCCGGCGAAGTGCCTTGAGCGCACCCGCGTGGTCGCGCTTGACCGCCGCCGGCACGGACTTCTGGCGCTTGCCGTCCGAGGTGATCCAGGTGAGCGCGGCGCTTTCGCTGCCGGTGATCGCCAGCTCCGCCTGGTGCTCGCCGAGCGGCACCAGACGCCGGCCATCGGCCTCCAGATCCAGAGTTGGCACGCCAAGTTCCTCGACGTCGGCGCTGCCGATACCTTCGCGCTGAACGATCAAATCCAGCGCCTTCTCGATCTGTGCGCGGGCGCTGGGGTAGCGCACGCGCGCCTGCAATCCGCAGAGCTGGACGATACCGCTCAGACCCTTCAAAAGCCCCAGGCTCAGCACCGCGGCGTTGCCTAGCTTGGTGGAGCGCGCGCCCAGATTGGGCACCTTGGTGAAGGCGCGCCGGGCAAAGGCGCCCAGCGGATAGGCGGCCGCCGCGCCGTCGTCGTTGGCGAGGCCCCAGATCAGGCCCTTGATCATGTTCGTGTTCGGGTCAGGCGACGCCGGGTCCAGCGGAAAGTCCTCGAGCCATGACAGGACTCGTGTGCGAAAGCCCTGCTGGCCGACCTTCCCGATCGCCTCCGCCATCTCCTTGGTCCATTTGGCCGAGGGTTTGGGACGTTCGCCCGCAGCCCGCGCCAAGGTTAGCAGGGCCGCCCAGGCCGCCTGCTCTTGCGTCGGAAGGGAATTGAGCCAAGCCGACGCCGTCTCGCCCCAGGCGCTCTTCTCCAGTACCGGCTCATCACGCACGCCTTCGATCAGGCGGGTCATGCGATCGATCAGACCACGGCCCCTTTGGGTGGTCCAATCGCTATTGACCGCATCCCGCCAACGGCGCAGGCCATAGCGCATCTCTGCAGGCATCTCGTTCGCCTTTTGCCAACGCTCGAGTGCACTCAAAAAGTCCGGATAGGGAGCGTAGTCCATCTGCCAGAGTTGTGGCATTAGGTTGATGCAAGCAATCCAGGACTCAGGATCACGCGGTGCGGAGGTTCGGAGCAAGGGTCGTAAGATTGAAATGGTATCAACGGCGCTGTGCCCATAGGTCACGTGACGTACCAGTAAGCTGCGCCAGAGCGGCAGAACATAGCAACCACGGTCGGATGCCGTCCGTCCCAAGATCCGGCATCCGCTTTCGAGGGTCTTCGGTTGCATCGGTCTCGACTGCCGATATCCATCAGTCGCCTCGGCTTCGGTGAAAAAGGAGTCCAGTTCTTGTTCCACCTCGTCAGCGCATAGAATGAATTCACTCGGTTCAGGCACCGCTTCACTGAGGTAGGTCAGTGTTTCCCGCAAGGTCAGGCGACTCTGGTACCACCAGTCGTTCTTCTCGACTTTTGCCACCACTTGGACCAGATGGCTGAAGTCGCTGAGCAACTCCGAAGAGGTGCCACGCATTATCCCTTTGGCCAATAGTGCCTGCATAATGAAGTGAATTGTCATGTTAGCGTGACTGTTCAATGTCTCGCCTTGCAACACGATTAAGGCGCGCAATAGACCATCACGCGGAGCAGGGCGCACCGGCAGAAATCGCTCAAACAATAGCTGATAGGCGTCTAACTTGTGCCACAGCTCGTCTCCGGCCCTTGCACAGGCAAGACCGTGGAAATGTTCCAGAACCAACAGCAGCAGTGCCTCGCCGCTTGCCTGGGACAGTCCAAGTATCTGCTTTCCTGGCTCGGTCCCGCCGAGGCGCTGCTCAAAGACCAGGGCAGCGCACTCCGAGGCGTAGCGAGCCAACAGCTCGTCGAAGTCCGCGCGCTCCGTCAAGTAGGGGTGGTCGGCGCCGAGCAGGTCGGCGATCTTTGCCAGGATCTCCGCTGAAGGCTCGTAGGCGACCACGGGCCTAGCCGCCGACCAGGGGCACCAGGCGGATGAATGTGACCTGGTTCTCGCCAGTCAGGCTCAAAAGCTCGTCGGGCCCGTCGACTTGGCGGTCGTCGAACAGCATGAGGATCTTGCCCTGGTCGAACGCCTCCAGGGCGACTGTGGTCTGGACCGCGGCGTCGAGCGTGCGTCTTTTCTTCAGGCGCACGCCGTTGAGCGCCGCTTCGGCGTCGGTCGGCTGAACCAGGCCCTCGTAGACCTGGCTTTGCTCGCCGTTGTGGCGGGCAACCTCCGCCTCAACCCGGCGGCGCAGCAGCTCGGCCGCGGTAATGCGCTCGCTCGCCAGGTGGAGGGCGCCGGCCGAGCGGCGCTCCCGTCCGGGAACCTGATCGAAGACCTCGATTTCAAAGGCGCTCTCGGCCATGGCGCAGCTCCTGCTTGAACCGGTTTGATTCTAGCGCCCCAAACTACGCCCGTCAGTTGAATAATCTCTTACGAAACTTGTCTCGGAAAACTGTGATACCGGCCCGCACGCCGCCGGGTATAGCGCCGCAGCAAGTGGGAATCTTCCCGGCTCTAAGCGAGCTGGCCCTGTTCGCTGAACCAGGCGACCGCGTCGGCCAAGGCCTCAACCGGCGGGCGGGCGCTATAGCCAAGCTCGGCCTCGGCCTTGGCGCTGCTGAAGAACATGCGCTTCTTGGCCATCTTGATGCCATCGACCGTAACGAAGGGCTCGGCGGCGCGCGCGCCGCGCAGCCGGGCCCAGGCCTCGGCGCCATGGGCCAGCGGCAGAATCAGATCGTGGGGAATCTTGACCCGGGGCGGCCGGCGGCCGACCAGCGCCGCGATCTCGCGCAGGATTTCCGCCAAGGTCATATTTGTGCCGCCCAGAATGTAGCGCTCGCCGATCTCTCCCTTTTCGCAGGCCAAGAGATGGCCGGCCGCCACGTCGTCCACGTGGACCACGTTCAAGCCCGTATCCACGAAGGCCGGCATTCGCCCGGCCGCAGCCTCGAGGATCATTCGGCCCGTGGGCGTCGGCTTGATGTCCCGGGGCCCGATCGGGGTCGAGGGATTGACGATCACCACCGGCAGGCGCTCGTCGGCGATCAGTTTGTGCACCTCCTGCTCCGCCAGGAACTTGGAGCGCTTGTAGTGGCCGATCATGTCACCCAGCGCGACCGGCGTGGTCTCGTCGGCCGACCTGCCGTCCTTGTAGAGGCCCAGCGTCGCCACGCTGCTGGTGTAGACCATGCGGGCGACGCCCGCCTCGCCGGCGGCGCGCAGCAGGTCGCACGAACCCTCGACATTGATCTTGTAGATGCGCGCGGGCTCGGGCACCCAGAGCCGATAGTCGGCGGCCACGTGATAGAGCGTGTCGCAGCCGCGCACCGCCGCCTTGAGGGTCTGGGCGTCGAGCAGATCACCCTCGCAGATCTCGACCTCCAAACCGGCCAGGTTGCGCCGGTCGCTGCCCGGCCGGGCCAACGCGCGCACCGCTTGGCCGGCCGCCAGCAGATGCCGGGCGACCGCCGCGCCGACGAAGCCGGTGGCGCCGGTGACGAGGGTGGTCATGGGTGCGCCCGCACCGTCAGCTCTCGCTGGCGACCGGGTCCATCAGGCTCGGAAAGATCTCCTCGCGGGCGCGCACCAGGTCTTCCGGGAAGTCGATCTCGACCCAAGGCACGCCGGTCACGTCCTCGACCGAGAACTGGCCCGGCGGGGCGGTGACCACGACGTCGCGGATCGCCTCCTCGTAAATCTCGTCGAGCCGTCCGGCGTCGATGTAGCGCTGGCAGGCGGCGGCGATCTTCTCGGCGGTATCGGGCGCGAAGCGGGCGAAACCGATCCATTCGCCCCACCAGTCGAAAACCCTTTGGGGGCGCTTGTGGAAGTCGACCAGCAGGCCGTCCTTAAAGCACAGCTTGACCGGGTCCTCGCCCTCCTCGATGTGGCGGTCCATCAGGAAGCAGTCGTCCCGATCGGCGGTCACCAGGCGCCCGAGCATGCGATGGTCGTAGAGCACGTCGCCATCCATGAAGAGCACCTCTTCGCCGCTGGTGTAGGCGTCCCGCAGGGTCCAGAGCGAGACGATCGCGCCCCGGCGAAAATCGGGATTGAAACTGGTCTCGACGTACTCCTGGGCGCCGATCCGGGCGATCTCGCGCTCGACCTCCTCGGCCCGGTGGCCAACCGCCAGGTCGACGCGCTCGACGCCGAGGTCCTTGAGCAGGCGAACGTGCCGCGCCAACAAGGTCTCGCCGCCGAACTCCAGCAACACCTTCGGCGGCGCCTCCGCCAGTCCGAGCCGCTGGCCGACGCCGGCCGCCAAGATCGTCGCTCTCATAGGCCTCTTCTCCCATAGCCCCGCGCGTGTCCCCCACGGCCCGCTTGCCGCGTATAATGAGTCACACGCCCTCCCGATCTATGGCATGATTGGCAGAGCAGGCGTCGGAAAACAAGTCGCCGAATGTGACAGAGACAACGCCGGGACCCGACTATGATTCCCATCAGATCCGCAAGAGCCGTCCCCAGGTGGCTTGCAACCGCCGTTCTGGCGCTCGCCGCACTCGCCTGGGGCGCGCCGCTGGCCGCCGAGACCGCCGACCCCAAGCAAGTCGTCGAGCGCATCGATTCGACCTTGATTGAGATCATGCAAAATGCCGACGAGCTGGGCTACGCCGGGCGCTACGCCACGCTGGAGCCGATCCTCGACCATTCCTTCGACTATGCCTTCATGGCCCGGGTCTCCGCCGGCAAGTATTGGCGCGACCTGGACGAGGCTCAAAGGGCGGAGCTGATCGACGCCTTCGCCCGGCTCAGCACCGCGACCTTCGCGGCCCGCTTCAACGGCTATGGCGGCGAGATCTTCGAGGTGGTCGGCGAGGAAGAGCGGCCCCGCAACACCAAGCTCGTGCTCAACAACCTGACCACCGGCGACGGCGAGGTCATTCCGATCAACTTCCTGCTCGCCAAGCGCAGCGACGATTGGCGGGTGATCGACGTGTTTCTGGACGCCAAGTTCAGCGAGCTCGCGGTCAAGCGCTCGGAGTTCACAGCGGTGATCTCCAACGAGGGCTTCGACCAGCTGATCGCCTCGATCGAGGACCGCATCAAGGGCTTGGCGAGTGGCAGCTGAGGTCGCGCTCAAGACACGCATTGCGGAAGAGCCCGACGGCAGCCGGCTCGAGCTCCTGGAGCTGCCGGCCGAGGAAGCGTTCCTCGACGCGCTTTTGCGCGATATCTTCCAGCGCTACTGGCAGCAGATCGTGTTCGGCCCGATGATCCAGGGCGCCGCCTACGAGATCCGCTGCCCCGGCGCGCCGACGAAGATCGGTCTGGCCGACGGCTATTTGACGATCTTCTTCGGGCGCACCCACTTTCACCTTTGCATCGGCGACAATTGTGGCCCGGCCGGCAACCCGACGCCGACCGCGCTTCGTGACCACCGGCGCACCAAGGAGGCCGCCTTCTTCCGCGGCCTGGACAAGACCGGCGCACCGGTCACTTGGGGGCTGCGCTTGATCAACGGCGCGGGCGAGCCACAGATGACGATCTTCTTCCCCAACCCCTTCTTGAGCGACGACGACGAGATCCTGGCCGAGCCTCAGTGGGAGCGACTGAGCGTTTGGCAGGAGCTGCTGAAGCGCTATCTGGGGCAACCTCCCGACCCCCGCGACCGCAGCGCCCAAGGCTTTTCCTGCTGCTGAGGAACAGGCGCCCATTGCAATCCGAGTCTACTTGAGCGACGTTGGAGCGTCTTCGAGTCGCAAATGGGGGAAGTCAAAGGCTCGGGACGGGGCACAAGAGGACCTCGCCGGTCTTGCACAAAAACAAGCGACCAGGAGCGAAGGTCCCCTACAAGCGGGTTGGCGGAGCATGACCGACAACCGCAAAGATTGGGCCGAATCAAAAAAGGCCGGCGACAAGGCGTCGTCTAGCCCGACCGTCGCCGTGGTCTACGACGGCGACCAACGCCCGGAGATTCGACTGTTCGATCTACAGGAGCAGCTGCTCGACGCCGGGCCGCCCCTGTTCGTGGCGCGCTACGACGGCCGTCTGCTCTACCACAACGCCGGCTACCGGGAGCTGGCCGCGGTGCTTGCCGAAGCCGAAAGCCACCGGGCCGACCCCAAGGTCGCCGCGGTCGCCTTTCCAGCCGACCTGCCGGCCCAGCGCGAATTCCATCTAGGGCGCGGCGCGGCACGGCGCTGCTACAGGCTCGAGCTTTGGCCGGTCGCACTGTCGCGCGGCGACGGGCCGGCGGTGGTCGGGCGCCTGACCCCGATCGAGGAAATCCACGATCTGCGTCAGCGACTGGCGATCTTGGAGGCGCGCTTCCACGACTTCACCGGGCTGATCTCGGACTGGATTTGGGAAACCGACCAGGAGTTCCGCCTAACCTACGTCTCGGCACGGGTAGCCGATGTGCTGGGCCACGGGCCCGAGCAGCTGCTCGGCCGGCGCCTAGACGAATGGGCCGGCCATCCGGGCGAGCCGGGCGAGGTTTGGGCCGAAACCGCGGCGCCCTTCGACGGCTGGGAGGTCGAGCTGCCGGCGCTGGACGGCGGAGAGCGCAACTTCCGCCTGCGCGGCGCGCCGATCTACGAAAAAGGCCGCCACCTGGGCTATCGGGGCACGGCGCAGGACATCACCGACCTGGTCGAGCACGAGCGCGCCTTGCGCCAAGCCGCGCAGGTCGCCGAGGCAGCCAACCTGGCGAAGAGCCAGTTCCTCGCCAACACCAGCCACGAACTGCGCACGCCCCTCAACGCGATTATCGGTTTCACCGAGGTCATGCAGATCGAGCAGTTCGGCCCGCTCGGTAACGACCGCTATCGCGAGTACGCCAGCGACGTGCTGACCAGCGCGCGCCACCTGCTGACCGTGATCAACGACATCCTGGACGTCGCCAAGATCGACGCCGGCGGGCTCGACCTGGAGATCGGCGAGGTCGATCCGATAGTGCTGATTGAGGAGACCGTGAAGGTGTTGGCCGAGCGCGCGCGGCGCGGCGACATCGAGCTTTCCGCCCGCCATCCGGCAAGCCTGCCGAGCTTGCGGGTCGATCGGGAGAAGATCGGGCAGGTGCTGCTCAACCTGCTGTCAAACGCCATCAAGTTCACGCCGGAGGGCGGCCGGGTCGAGCTTGCCGCCGGCCTCGAGGAGGACGGGGGTTTCTGTTTCGCCATACGCGACAGCGGCATTGGTATCGCGAGCCAGGACCTGACCACCGCGCTCATGCCTTTCGGCCAAGTCGATAGTCAGCTGGCCCGGCGCTTCGAGGGCACCGGCCTGGGCCTGCCGCTTTCCAATGCCCTGGTCGAGCTGCACGGCGGCCACCTCAAACTCGAGAGCACGGTCGGCGAGGGCACGGTGGTGATCGTCGAGCTGCCAGCCGAGCGGGTCGTGCCCCGCCACCCCGCCTAGGGACCGCACCCAAAAGCCGAAGCGGCGCCTTGCGGTGGCACCACGCAAAGTGCATTCAAAACCTCTATCTCACTACTTGTAACTTGACGGCATAAATGACTCATGTGAGATTGTATTCAAACCTGCGGGACGCGCACCTCATTCTTAGGTGACATGGGACAACGCAGTGAAGCGCAAGAGGGGAGAATCATGAAGATCACGCGCAGAATTTCTAGATTGATTGGCGTGACGCTTGGACTGGCATTGTTTGCGGCGGCCGGTACCGCCAAGGCGATGCCAATTGACTATACCTTCACCTTCGACAACGCGCTGAACGGCGGCGGCACGGTCACGGGCATCGTCCGTGGCCTGTCAGAAGGCACCGGCGCAGCGACCAGCGTCGAGGTCTTTACCAACACCACCGGTTTGGGGATCGGCGAGTACATCGGCTCTCCGCTTCTCAACAGCTGGACCGTCTCGGGCGGCATGATCATCGCGTTCGATTTCCTGTCGGCCGGCGTCCTCAACACGGCACCGGCCGTGACCGATGCCTTGATCTTCTTCGATTCGACGGTGCTTTCTGGAGCAATGTTTCGGGCTGGCGTCGCCCCGAGCCCCGGTCCCTTCGTAACGGGAAGCGGCTTTGTCTCGACAGAAGATATCGGCTTGACTTTCGTCGCCGTGGCGAACGTCGTGCCTGAACCGGCGTCCCTCGTCCTCTTCGTCATCGCCCTTGGCGGCCTGGCATTCATGATGCGGCGGCGGGCGGCCTAAGCCGAAAGTACGCTCGGGGAAAACATCAAGATGACCGGCGCCCAACCGGCTGACCGGGGTGCATACCTACGCCCTAACTAGGGCGTGGTTGTCCTGCTGAATCGCGCCATTTCCTGCAAGACGAGTGTCACTCCGGCCCCACGCCGAGGTTCAGCCGATCGACGATTCTTGTAGTGGATGTGAAGATCAACGCCGACCTGACGGCATTTGCAAATCGTGATCCAGTTGCGCGCCAGCCCCTTTGCCCAGGTTGCCGACGCCCAGCCACGTCCGATTAAACAGTGGTGCGTCGGCCGGTTCTGGGGCATAAGCGCGGAAGACCTTGATTAGCTAGGGCCGCGCCATGTTCCGTGTCATCGCCAGTGCTTGGCCGCTTCTTCTGGGCTGCGGCATGCTGATGCTGGGCAATGGCCTGCAGAACTCCCTGCTCGGCATCCGCGCTTCGCTCGAGGGCTTCGAGACGACCACCACCGGCATCATCATGTCGGGCTACTACGTTGGTTTCCTGGCCGGCTCGACCCTGACGCCGAAGATCGTGGCGAACGTCGGCCACGTGCGGGTCTTCTCGGCGCTGGCGTCGCTCGCCTCGGCCGCGGTGCTGCTGCACGCGGTCTTCGTCAATCCGTACTCCTGGGTCGCCATGCGCGTCGTGACCGGCTTCTGCTATGCCGGGATTTACGTGGTGGCCGAGAGCTGGCTCAACGAGCGGGCGACCAACGAGACCCGGGGCCAGCTGTTGTCGGTCTACATGGTGGTGCTGCTGGGCGATCTGGCGCTCGGCCAGCTGCTGCTCAACCTGGCGCCGCCCGACGGCTTCATTCTTTTCGTCGTGGCCTCGGTGCTGATCTCGCTCGCCATGGTGCCGATCGCGCTCACCGCCGGCCCAGCGCCAGCCTTCCAGGCGCCCTCGCGGGTCAGTCCCTGGTCGCTCTACAAACTCTCGCCGCTCGGCCTGGTCGGCTGCTGCCTGGTCGGCATGGCCCACGGCACCCTGTTCGGCATGGGCGCGGTCTACGGCGACCGGGTCGGCATGTCGCTGACCGGGATTTCGCTGTTCATGGGCATCGTGACCATGGGCGGGGTGATCTTCCAGTGGCCGATCGGGCGGTTGTCGGACCGCTACGACCGGCGCCGGGTGATCATCATCACCGCCTTTCTCGCCTCCGGCCTGGCGGTCGCGACGATTGCCGCCCATAGCTTTTCCCTGGTGCTGTTCCTGGCCTGCACCCTGGTCTACGGCGGCATGACCCTGCCGCTCTATTCGCTTTGTCTCGCCCACACCAACGACTACCTGACGCCGGCTCAGATCGTGCCGGCAAGCGGCACCCTGGTGCTGATGGGCGGGGTCGGCGCGATCTTCGGCCCGCCGCTCGCCGCCCAAGTCATGGGATTCGCCGGCCCCGAAGGCTTCTTCATGACGCTTTGCGTGATTCACGGGGTGATCGGCCTGTTCGGGCTCTACCGTATGACCGTGCGCGACAGCAAGCCGCTCGACGAACAGGGCCCGACCCTGCCCATGGCAAGCGGCGCGACGGCGGCCACCACCGAGCTATCGTCCCAGACCATGCTCGACCAGGCGAGCGAGGCGGAGGAAGGCGGGGCACCTAGCGAGGAAGATCGAGCGTCGCCTTGAGGCCGGGTTCGTTGTCGCCGAGCTCTAGGCGGCCGCCGTGCAGCTCGACCACGGCGGCGACCAGGCTAAGGCCCAGGCCGCTGCCCGGTGTGCTGCGGCTCGCCTCCAGGCGGTAGAAGCGCTGGCGCACCTTGTCCCGGTACTCGGCCGGGATGCCGGGCCCATTGTCGGAAACGCAGAGCCGGACCCGGGCTTGATCGAAGCTCAGCGCGACCGAAACCTGGCCTCCCTCCGGCGCGAACTTGAGCGCGTTGTCGACCAGGTTGGCGAGCGCCTGGAACAGCAGCTCGCGGTCGCCGGGGATCTCGACCGCGCCTTGCTTGGTGGCCTCGAAGCCGAGCCCGCGCTCCTCGGCGGCCGGCTCGTAGAGCTCGGCCACGTCGTCCAGCAGGGCGGCAAGATCGATCGGCTCGAAGTCGCGCCGGGCGGCGCCCGCTTCGGCCTGGGCAATGTCGAGCAGAGCGTTGAAGGTCTGCAAGAGCTTGTCGGCCTCGGCGATGGTGTTCTCGATCGCCAGGCGGTAGGCCTCCGAGCCGCTGTCCTGGAGCAAGGTCAGCTCGAGCCGGCTGCGCAGACGGGTCAAGGGCGAGCGCAGGTCGTGGGCGATGTTGTCGGAGACCTGGCGGACCCCGGCCAGGAGCTGCTCGATCTTGTCGAGCATGGCGTTCAGGTTGCCGGCCAGCTGGTCGAACTCGTCGCCGCTGCCGGCGATCGGCACCCGGCGGGCCAGATCGCCGGCCATGATCTCCCGGCTGGTCCGGTTGATCGCATCGATCTGGCGGCGCAGGGTGCGGCTCATGAGCACGCCGCCGATCAGCGACAGACCGATCACGATGGCGACACCGATGGCCATGGATTCGCGGATCATCTGCGAGACGAAGAGCCGCTCGCGGATGTCGTGGCCGACCAGCAGGTGATACCAGCCGCCCAGGTCGAAGACCCGGCCGCGGCCGAAATCGATGCCGCCGCCCTCGCCGCTCGCCTCGCCGATCGGGAAGGTGATCCAGCCCTCGTCGCTCGGCTTGATGTCGGGCCAGCGCGTCAGGTTGCCGGCCAGGGGCGCGTAGTTGCGGTCGGTCAAGAGATAGAGGCCGCGCTGGTCGGGCGTCTGGTCCGAGCGCCGCTGAATCGCCCGAATCAGCCCGAGCAGGCCGCGCTGGTCGAACTGCTCGGCCAGACCGGTGATCTCGGCGTCGATCGTGGCGTCGATCTGGCGGGTCAGCGAGCCGACCGTGATCCAATAGATGATGCCGCCGAGCACCAGCACCGAGGCGCTGAACAGGCAAAGATAGATCAGCGCGATGCGAAAGATCGAGGAGCGGAGCAGCTGCCGGCCGTCTAGCATGCCGGCCCCGGAGATGATGGTGGGTTAGGTAACTCTAAGCTAGCTCGATGCACGCAACATGTACCCCGCGCCACGGACCGTGTGCAGCAGGGGCTGATCATAGCCGCGATCGACCTTTTGGCGAAGCCGGGAGATGTGCACGTCGATCACGTTGGTCTGGGGATCGAAATGGTAGCCCCAAACGTGCTCCAGCAACATGGTCCGGGTGACCACCTGGCCGGCATGGCGCAGCAGATACTCGAGCAGCTTGAACTCCCGGGGCTGAAGCGGGATCTGCTCGCCGCCCCGGCGCACGATGCGCGCCAGTACGTCCATCTCCAGGTCGCCCTCGCGCAGCAGAGTCTCCACCGCCGCGTTGCCGCGCCGGCGCAAGAGCGCCTCGATGCGCGCCAAGAGCTCGGAGAAGGCGAAGGGCTTGACCAGATAATCGTCGCCGCCGCTGCGCAGGCCCTTAACCCGGTCGTCGACGCCGCCCAGCGCGCTCAAGAACAGGATCGGCGTATGCTTGCCGGTGCGCCGCAGGGTCTCGACCAGGGAGAGTCCGTCCAGGCCCGGCAACATCCGGTCGACCACGGCGATGTCGTAATCTTCGCCGACCGCCATCAGCAGGCCGTCCTTGCCGTCGTTCGCGATGTCGACGGCGTAGCCCGACTCGCCCAATCCCTTGGCGATGTAGCTGGCGGTCTCGGCATCGTCTTCTATCACCAGGACGCGCATGATGCGCTCGGGTCCCTCTGCATGAGTGGTAAGGGCGGTGTCGTAATGCGCTTCGATCGTCATTGTCGGTCTCCCAGCCGGTCCCTGCAACAGGTGAATGTCTCGGGCCGGCTTGCGCGAGACCGGATCGGATTGGCTAAATCCGACCCGGCCTGGCTCTTTGGTTATCGGACCGAGCTCGATCTGCAACCGGTGCGGTCCTCGCGCCGGGAGTACCGCAGATCGAGCCGGCCCGGGATCCGGAGTCTGCCAAGTCCTGGCCGATCTCCGGGAACCTGGGGTAACGGGCCCATTTGGGCTTACGCGTCGGCCAGACGCAGGGCCATGAAGCTCTCGGCGCCTTGACGCCAGACCATCAGCATCGCGACCGGCTCGCCGTCGGTGCGCAGGGCCTTGACCTTCTCGGCCAGGGCATCGGCGCTGTCGACGTCCTGAAGCGCGACGCTCTTGATGATGTCGCCGGGGCGCAGGCCCATCTCGGCGGCCAGGCTGTTGTTGTCGACCTTGGTCACCAGGACGCCCTTGGCATCCTCGGCCAGGCCGAACTTGGCCCGCATCTCGTCGTCGAGGTTGGCGACGGAAAGGCCGGTCTCCGGGATCTCGGTCTGGCCGATCTCCGGCTTGGCCTTGGGCTGCACCGCGGCCAGCTTGTCCGGCTCCGGCAGGGCGCCGGTCGTGACCTCGACCTTGGCTTCCGCCTTGTCGCGCCAGATCTTGACCGGAACCTCGGTCTTGGGATCGGTCGCCGCGACCAGACGGGGCAGGTCCTTGAACTTGGCGATCTCGTCGCCGTCCCAGGTTAGGATCACGTCGCCCGCCTTGAGGCCGGCGGCCGAGGCCGGGCTGTCGCTTTCGACCGCGGAGATCAGAGCGCCCTTTGCCTTCTTCATGCCGAAGCCCTCGGCGATGTCCTTGGTCACCGGCTGGATGCGCACGCCGAGCCAGCCGCGCTCGATCTTACCGTCGTCGCGCAGGTCGGCGATGATCTCTTCGGCCTGATCGGAGGGGATCGCGAAGCCGATGCCGACGTTGCCGCCGGACGGCGAGAAGATCGCGGTGTTGATGCCGATCACCTCGCCCTCAGCGTTGAACGCCGGGCCGCCGGAGTTGCCGCGGTTGATCGCCGCGTCGATCTGCATGAAGTCGACCAGGGTGCCGCCGCGCAGGTCGCGGCCACGTGCCGAGACGATGCCCGCGGTGACCGTGCCGCCCAGGCCGAAGGGGTTGCCGACCGCCATCACCCAATCGCCGACCCGCACCTCGTCGGACTCGCCGAACTCCACATAGGGCAGGGTGGCGTCGGACTCGATCTTGAGCAGGGCCAGATCGGTGCGATCGTCGCGGCCGATCAGCTCGGCGTCGAAGTCGGTGCCGTCCTTGGTGGTGACGGTGATCTCGCTGGCGCCGGCGACCACGTGGTTGTTGGTCACCACGTAGCCCTCGGGATCCATGATGAAGCCGGAGCCGACGCCGCCGCTGCGCGGGCCGGGCTGGCTGGGCACCTGGGGCTGGCCTTGCTCGCCGTCGAAGAAGCGCTCGAAGAAGTCCTTGAAGGGGCCTTCCTGGGGCGCGTTCGGAACGGCCTGGCCGCTGGCCGGCGCGGCGCTGGCGCCATGCACGACGGTGATGTCGACCACCGCCGGCGCCACCTGCTCGGCCAAGTCGGCGAAGCTCTCGGGCATGGCGCGGGCTTGGACGATCGAGGTCGTCGCGAGCACCGCCGCGACGGTCAAGGCGCCGACCGTCGCGAGCACGCCGGTCGCCCGCCGGTCGACGGACTGCTCCGCCTGCGGGTCCGGTGCGGCTCGAAGAGAAACTGATGTCATACCTACTGTCTCCTTAACTCCATGTGGGCTTGCTTGGCCGACGGGCACGATCCGTCGAATCGCCCCGCTCAGTGAGTCAAAGATGGCAGATCGGTCATTACGAGCGCCTGACGGGGGGATTAACTCTTGGTAATGCGGCAAAGCGTAGTGGGATTAGAGAAAGCAGTGCCGAGCGGTGTGGAGGCAGGGAATTCTTGGTGAAGATCTGAAGATCTCGCCACAATGGCGCATATTGGTCCCCAATCAACGTTTTAGAGGTTACAATGCAAGTGTTTGCCAGCCGAAGTTGAATGAAATTCAGCTAATATGAAGAAGAGCCAGTTTGAGCATATCATCGCACGAGCCGCTGACGGAGACCCGTTTGCTCAGGTGTTCTATGGATACCTGCTGGAAAACGGCATGCTCGGTAAGGCGGATGGGGACGCGGCACAAAGCTGGTATGAGAAAGCAGCACAAATCGGTTTCGCACCCGCTCAGTATGCGCTTTCGATTCTCTTGGATAAGAAGGGGGAGCATGAGCAGGCGCTGATGTGGCTAAAGCGCGGGGCAGATTCCGAATATCCCCCGGCACTAACGATGCTAGGAGATTGGTATCTCGCTCAGCGTCCGAAATCAGAGGGGTTGAGGGACGCCATAGCAGGCTACGAAAAGGCGTCCACCCAGGGTTATTTGATAGCAACCTACAAGCTGGCCATGTTGTACTGGGATGACCGCTATCCTGAAATTAAGGATGTTCCCAAAGCAATGAAATTGGCAAAGGAAGCTGCCGATCTTGGCTTCATGGAAGCGTCTGAGCTCTACGGTATATTGGCGATGGACTTTGGGGACTCGAGCGAGAAAGATGCTGCTATTTCTTACCTAAAGCAGGCAGAGGCTCGTGGGTCATTCCATGCAGCTAACAGACTAAGCATCATATACGAAGAAGGGCTTTGTGGCGAGGCTAAGAGCCCGAAGAAAACACGGTACTACTTGAGGCGAATGAAAAAACTTGCACCACTCCAAAAATTTGAACTTAGGCCTCACTACTAATACTTCCCTGTTACGCCAATTTTATGACGGCCTGGACACACCCTGCAGCATCAGCACTGCGATCTGTAACCGTTGTTCCAGGACGAGGCGCTAGTCCCGCCGGGCCTCGAGCTCGATGATGACCTCGACCTCGTCGCCGACCCAGCCGTTTTCAACGCCGTAGGTCATGCCGAAGTCGCTGCGCTTTATGATTGTGCGGGCGGAGATACCGAGCACGTGGTCGTCATCGCCGATCTCGTACTTGGCGCTCTTGTTCAAGGTCACGTCCAGGGTCACCGGCCGGGTCTGGCCGAGGATCGTCAGGTCGCCGAAGACCTTGCCGCTGTTGGGGCCGCTCGGCTCGCTGCCGGTGCCGACAAAAAGGATCTCCTCGTGCTCATCGGCGTCCAGGAAGTCGCCGCCGCGCAAATGCCGGTCGCGCTTTTTGTGGTTGGTGAAGACGCTGTCGGCCTCGATCTCGACCTTCAGGTCGCTGAGGGTTTGGGTCTCCTCGTCGTAAGTGAAGCTGCCTTCGCCTTCCAAAAACATGCCGAGCACGGCGGCATAGCCGATGTGGTCGACCAGAAAGCCGACCGAGAGGTGGTCCGGGTCAATCTCGTAGCGCTCCGGCGCGGCCTGGGCGGGCGGCGCGAGGCAGACGAGCGCGGCGATCAGGGCAAGCGCGATGCGGGTCATGATCTCTCTCCCAAGGGCCGGGCGAGCCAGGCCAGGTCGATGGCGAAGGAGAGCACCAGGAGACCTAGCGCGCCAGCCGCCACCGCCGCGGCCGCACCGGCGCTCAACAAGGGGCTGACGCAGGCCACCAAGGCCAAGCACTGGAGCACGCAAACAGCTTGGCGCCGCCGGCTTGGCGGCAAGGGCCGGTCGAGCCGGGGCACCGCCCATTGGGCGGCCAGAAACAGATAGCGCAGAGCACCCGCGGCGAGCACCCAGGCGCCCGTCTTGTCGAGCTGCCAGGCCAGGCCGGCCAGCACCAGGATCAGGAGCGCGTCGACCTCCATGTCGAAGCGCGCGCCAAAGCGGCTGACCGTGCCCCGGCGCCGGGCGGTCCAGCCGTCGAGCCCGTCCAGCACCACGGCCGTGAGCGCCACGGCGGCCGGCAACCAGTCGCTGGCCTCCGCCTGGCCGATCTGGCCGGTCAAGAGCGCCACCAAAACCGCGCGCAGCAAGGTGATGCGGTTTGCCGCCCCGAAGGCGCGCAGCGGGAGGTGCTGGTCCAGCAGCCACAGCACGCCCAGCGCGATCAAGCCGTAGGCGATCACCGCCTGGGCCACGCAACGCAAGGGGTAGCCCAGGGCCGCGCTCGCGAAGAGCAGCAACAGCAGCCCCATGGCGAGATCCCAGGCGCAGTCCCGCCTGAGGTCGAGTATCTTACCCTGTCGTTTGACAAGCGCCGTCAATTGGCGGCCTCCTTAGCCCTTCGGCAAAAGCCTAACAGCTCGGTTATGGGGATGGAACGGAGCGCCACCGCCTTTTGGATCACGAATCCCGGAGCGGGCGCGCTGCGCCAGGAACCGCTGCCTAAAGCGAGCGACGGCCAGGTGCAGATTCGCAGCCTGCACAGCGCCGTCAGCCGAGGCACCGAGGGGCTGGTCTTCCGTGGCCAGGTGCCGGAAAGCCAGTACGCGGTCATGCGCTGCCCGTTCCAGGTCGGCGACTTCCCCGGGCCGGTCAAGTACGGCTATGCCAGCGTCGGCTTGATCGAGGCGGGACCGACTGACCTGGTCGGGCGCCTCGCCTTCGCGCTCCACCCTCACCAGGACCGCTATGTCCTGCCGGCCGAGGCCGCCCTGCCCCTGCCGCCCGAGGTGCCGCCCGGCCGCGCGGTTCTGGCGGCCAACATGGAGACCGCCTTGAATGCCCTGTGGGACGCCGCGCCGGCCCCGGACACGGACATCACGGTGATTGGCGCCGGCGCGGTTGGCTGCCTCTTCGCGTGGCTGGCGGTCCACCAGGCGAATTGCCGCGTCCAACTGGTCGACATCGACCCGGACAAGGCGGACCTGGCGCACGCGCTCGGGGCGCACTTCGCGGCGCCGGAAACGGCTGCCAGCGAAGCCGAGCTGGTGGTCCACACCAGCGGCGCGCCCGCCGGTCTGGTGACGGCGCTCGCCCTGGCCGGTTTCGAGGCGACCATCTGGGAGCTCTCCTGGTTCGGCGATCGACAAGTTTCGCTGCCCTTGGGCGAGGACTTCCATAGCAAGCGCCTGTCCATACGCTCCTCTCAGGTCGGCCACGTGGCGCCCGTCCGCCGCGCAGTCTGGAGCCGCCGCCGCCGCCTGGCCGCCGCGCTTGGGCTGCTCGCGGCGCCCGAGCTCGACCGCCTGATCACCGGCAGCACGCCCTTCGCCGAGCTGCCCGAGACCATGGCCTGGCTGGCCGGCGGGCCGCCCGGCGTGATCTGCCACCGCATTGACTACGACTGAGGAACCACGCCGCCATGTACAGCCTCACTGTCCGCCAGCACTTCATGATTGCCCACAGTTTCAAGGGCGAGGTCTTCGGCCCGGCCCAGGCCCTTCATGGCGCGACCTACGTGGTCGACGTGACCTTCCGCCGGGGCGAGCTGGACGGCGACGGTCTGGTGGTCGACATCGGCCTGGCCAGCGAGGCGCTCGCCCGGCTGCTCGAGCCCCTCAACTACCGCAACCTGGACGAGGAGCCGGCCTTCGCCGGGCGCAACACCACGACCGAGATGCTGGCGCGCGAGATCTTCGAGCGCATGGCCGCCGCGATCGCCCAGGGCGAGCTCGGAAGCTCGGCCGGCGGCATCGAGTCCCTGAAGGTGAGCCTGAAGGAATCCCACGTCGCAAGCGGCGCTTACGAGGGACCCCTGCCCTGAGCCAGCTTTTCTTCATCCTGCCCGGCGACCCGGAGACCCTGACCGGCGGCTATCTCTACGACAAGCGGATCGTCGCCGGCCTGCGCGACATCGGCTGGCAGGTCCAACTGGTCGCCCTGCCAGCGGGCTTTCCTTGGCCGGACGCGCCGGCGCTGGAGGCCGCGCGGGCCCGTTTCGCGGCGCTGCCCGAGGGCGCGCTCGTGGTGGTCGACGGCTTGGCCCTGGGCGCCCTGCCCGAGATTGCGGCTTCGCAACGCGAGCGCCTGCGCCTGGTCGCCCTGGTGCACCATCCGCTCGCCTTGGAGGGCGGCCTGGACGAGGGGCGAAGGCGCCATCTCGAGGCGTCCGAGCGGGCCGCCCTGGCCGCCACCCGCCGGGTTATCGCAACCAGCCCGGCGACCGCTCGCGCCCTCGCGGCCTATGACGTCGCGTCGGCACGCCTGCGCGTGGTTTCTCCGGGCTGCGACCCACGCCGACCGGCGAAAGGCTCGGGCAGCGCCGTGCTCAACTTGCTCTGCGTCGCCACCTTGACCGCGCGCAAGGGCCACCGCCTGCTGCTCGAGGCGCTAGCCGACCTGAAAGACCGCGCCTGGCGCCTTAACCTGGTCGGCGGCGCCGACCATGAGCCGGCGACCGCGGCCCGCGTCAGGGCGGCCATCGACGAGCTTGGTTTGAGGGAGCGGGTTACCCTCAGCGGTGCGGTCCCCCCAGCCGCCTTGCCTGCCTGCTACGATGGCGCCGACCTTTTCGTCCTGGCCTCGGAGCATGAGGGCTACGGCATGGCGTTGGCCGAGGCCCTGGCCCACGGGCTGCCGATCGTCAGCACAACGGCCGGGGCGATCCCCGAGACCGTGCCGGCCGAAGCCGGCTTGCTGGTGCCGCTGGGCGACAAGGCGGCCCTGCGTGACGCCTTGGCCTCTGTGATGGACCAACCGGCGCTGCGGGCTCGTCTCGCCGCCGGCGCCCGGGCGTCGCGTCTGCCAAGCTGGCCCGAAGCCGCGGCCCGTTTCGCCGCCGCTCTGGAGGGCCTATGAGCGACTTCACCGCCGATTGGCTGAGCCTGCGCGAGCCGCTCGACCAGACGGCCCGGGATTTGCGGCTGCTGCTCAAGCTGCTCGCCTGGCGCCGCACCAAGGGCGCGCTCGCCGTGGTCGACTTGGGCAGCGGCAGCGGCGCCAATCTGCGCTTCCTGGCGCCCCACCTGGCCGGCGGCCAGACCTGGCGCCTGGTCGAGCGGGACGGCGCCCTGCTGGTCGGCGCGACCTGGCCGCGCGATCCCGATGGCAAACTGACCGCCGAGCCCCTGGTCGCCGACCTGGCCCGGCTCGACCTGGACGAGCTGCTGGCCGGCGCCGACCTGGTGACCGCGTCGGCGCTGCTCGACCTGGCGGCGCCGGCTTGGCTCGCGCGTCTGGCCGCCGCCGCAAGCAAGCACCGCCCCGCGCTCTACATCACCTTGAGCTACGACGGCCGGGTCGAGCTTAGCCCCGGCGACCCCGACGACCGCGAGGTGCTGGCGCTGGTCAACCGCCATCAGGGCCGTGACAAAGGGCTTGGCGGGCCGGCGCTCGGCCCGGCCGCGGCGGACCACCTGGCGGCGCGCCTCGAGGCTGCGGGCTATCAGGTCGAGACCAGCCAGGCCGACTGGCGCCTCGACGCGGATCACGGGCCGGCCATCGCCCATCTGGTGGACGGCTGGGCGGCCGCGGCAACGGAGAGCGCGCCGGGACAAGCCGACATTATCGCGGCTTGGCGCGACCGGCGTCTGGATTTGGCGCGTCGCGGCACCCTAGGGGGTCTGGTCGGACATTTGGATTTGCTCGCCCTCTGGCCTTAAATCCATGTGGAACAGCGTGTCGGCCCCCATGGCGAAGATCCGGCAGGGCGGGCGCAGAGCCCGATCCAAATGATCGACCGGCGGTAGGCGAAGGCCCGGGCGGCCGCCGCCGATGATCAGGGGCGCCACCGCGATCTGCAGAACGTCAAGCTGACCTTGAGTTAGAAAGTGTGAGACCGTGATCCCGCCGCCCTCCACGAAGATCCTGGATAGGCCGCGCGCCGCCAGCGCCTGCTTGAGCGCGCCCAGCCGGAGCACGCCCTGATCGGCGGCAACCTCCAAGACCTCGGCTTGGCCGTGCGTAGCCGCGCCCGGCACGGCGGCAATCACCAAACTGGGCGCCGCGCCGTCTTGAAAGACCCTGTGGTCCGCATCTAGGCGGCGCTTTGGGTCCAGGATTACGCGCAAGGGGTTGGTGCCGGTGACCTGGCGCACGGTCAGGCGCGGATCGTCCCGGGCCACGGTCTCGGCACCGACCACGACCGCGTCGGCAAGCGCCCGCATGCGGTGCAGATGGCGGATGTTTTCGGGCCCGGTGACGTAGTGGGATTGCCCCCCGCGGGTCGCGATAAAGCCATCCAGGCTCTGGCCCAAGTGGCCCAGTGTCCAGGCGCCCTGCCCGAGCGTTTCGTAGAGCGCTTCGCTCATGGCGCCGGATCGAAGGTGGCGAGCGGAAAGCGCGCGACCTCGGCGAGGATCTCGGCCAGCGCGCCGGCCATGTGATCGAGCAGGCGCCGGCCGGTCTCGGCATCGGCCGAGGCCGCGTTGCCGCAAGCCCCGGCCCGATTGAGATCCTGGGCCATCCAGGCGAATCCGGCCGGGCCGTGGGGGCCGAGCCACTTGTAGTCGCCGGCCATGTGCTCGGACAGCGAGCGGAAGTCGGCCAGCTTGTCCCGGCGCACCAGCGCCGGATGGAGGTGCAGCATCAGCGAGGTCTCGAAGGCGCCGCCGTGGATACCGTGGCGCAGCTCGTCCTCGGGGATCAGCCCTTCGGGCACGCCGAGCTGAAAGCTCGAAACCTTGGTCACCAGCATGGCCTGCTCGATGCGCAGGCGCTGGGCGACCATGTCGACGATCTGGGGCTGACCGCCGTGGCTGTTGAAAATCACCAGCTTGCGCAGGCCGGCCCGGGCGACCCAACGTCCGAGCTCGCACCAAGCCGCGATCAAGGTTTCCGGCGATTGGCTGAGCGTACCGGCGAAGGCACCGTGTTCGCCGCTCGCGCCGACGCTTTGCAGCGGTAGAACCAGGACGCTGAGCTCATCCGGCAGAACCTCCAAGCAGCGCGCAATCAGCCCGCTGGCGATCGCGCTGTCGGTCGAAAGCGGCAAATGTGGCCCGTGCTGTTCGACCGCGCCGACCGGCAAAAGCGCGATCGCGTGCTCCCGGTCGAGCTCGGCGAAATCTTCCGTCGTTAGGTTTTGCCAATACCTGCTTGGCATCTTTGCTGTTCCCCATGTGACCGCTCGTGCCGTCGCGCGCCAGTTTAGGCGAATTTCGCGGCGCGCGCGCCCCTTAGAGAAGATCACCTTTGCACTTGTGAACCCGCGACTCCTGTCCTTACACTATTAACCTTGCGTGAGTGAGTGCCCCAATCGTGTCCGAGTTGGAGGAACAGGATTTAGATCGCTTCAGATCCCGCCTCGTGTCCCGGCGTGCCGAGCTAGCGGCGTTGGCCGAGAGCCGGGCGGAGGATCGCCAAGCGGTCGAGCTAGATCAGACGCGGGTGGGGCGGCTGTCACGCATGGATGCACTACAGGGGCAAGCCATGTCTCTTGCCACCCATAAACGCCGGCAAGACGAGCTGCGGCGAATCGAGCTGGCGCTGCAACGCCTCGACGCTGGCGAGTACGGCTACTGCACGGCCTGCGGCGTAGCGATCTCACCCAAGCGCCTGGACCTGGATCCGGCGGTGCCGATCTGCATCGATTGCGCGGCCGCCGGCGAAAGGGAATGAACAAAGGGCTGGTTGCGGTCGTCCGAGACGGATAGCTTTGGGCCCTCGTCCGACGGACCTGGGTGAAAAAGGGCTATGCCGTAATGTCTTCGACCGTGGTGTCTTCCTCCGACCTGCCGAGCGATCTGTGGCGCTTGAGCGCGGTCGAGGCGGTTGGGTTGCTGCGCGCCGGCAAAGTTTCGCCGCTCGAGCTGGTCGAGGCGGCGGTCCAGCGCATCGCGGACACCGACCCCCACCTCAATGCCATGCCGACCCTTTGCCTGGAGCGCGCCCGCGATCACGCCCGCGCCCTGATGGATCGGCCGGAGGCGCCTGAGGGTATGTGGCTCGGCGGACTGCCGATCGCGGTGAAAGATCTTGAGGACGTGGCCGGCGTGCGCACCACCTACGGCTCGCCGATCTACGCCGACCACGTACCGGAGACCTCGGACCACATGGTCGAGCGCCTGGAGGCGCGCGGCGCGATCGTCATCGGCAAGTCCAACACGCCGGAGTTCGGCGCCGGCGCCAGCACCTTTAACGAGGTTTTCGGCAAGACCCGCAATCCCTGGAATGTCGCCAAGTCGGTGGCCGGCTCGTCCGGCGGGGCGGCGGCCGCCCTGGCGGCCGGGCAGGTGTGGCTCGCCACCGGCTCGGACCTGGGCGGCAGCCTGCGCACCCCGGCCAGCTTCAATGGCGTGATCGGCTTGCGCCCGAGCCCGGGTCGGGTGCCGCGCGGACCCAAGGAGCTGCCGTTCCAGACTCTCTCGGTCGGCGGCCCCATGGCGCGCACTGCGAAGGACACCGCGCTGTTTCTGGACGCCATGAGCGGCCACCACGAGGGCGACCCCCTGGCTCTGCACGAGCCGGAGGAATCGTTCCTGGCCAGCCTCGAGTCCCGCCGGCGCTTGCCCAAGCGGGTCGCCTTCACCGCCGATCTGGGCTGTCTTCCGGTGGCGCGCGAGGTCGCCGAGATCTGTGCCGCCGCAGCCCGGCGCTTCGCCGAGCACGGCATCGCGGTCGAGGAGGCGACGCCCGACTTCACCGATGCACTGGAGACCTTTCAAGTGCTGCGCGCCGCGCTTTTCGCCGCCGAGATGGAGCCGATCCTGGCCGAGCATCGCGAGCATCTGAAGCCCGAGGTGATCTGGAACATCGAGAAGGGCATGGCGCTCAGTGCCGTCGCCATCGGCCGGGCCGAGCAGGCGCGCGGCGCGCTCTATCGGCGCATGACGGCTTTTTTCGAGACCTACGACCTGCTGCTCTGCCCGGCCGCCTGTGTCGCGCCCTTCGCCGTGGAAGAGCGCTACGTAAGCGAGGTCGAGGGCCACAAGTTCGACAACTACGTTGATTGGCTCGCCCACTGCGCCGCGATCACCATTACCTCCTGTCCGGCCCTTTCGGTGCCGGCCGGCCTGACCGCCGAAGGGATGCCGGTCGGGCTGCAGATCGTCGCCCCGCCACGGGGCGAGGCGGCGGCCCTGACCGGTGCCCTACTGCTCGAGGAACTGACCGGCCTGCACGATCACCTGCCGGTCGATCCGCGCGGCGTTCCATGACCGCCCAAGCCGCGCCCCAGGGCCAGCTCAACTATCCGCTCGGCGTCACCATGATGGTGATGGCGTGTCTGTGCCTGAGCACCGGTGGGCTGATCCTGCGCCACATGGAGAGCGCGAATGTCTGGCAAATCAGCTTTTACCGCTCGATCGCGCTGACCGCGAGCCTGCTGGTCTTCCTGTCGATCCGCTACCGGGGCCGTTTGAGCGCGCCGTTCCTCGGGATCGGCCGGGCCGGCCTGCTGGTCATGGTGTGCATAGCGCTCGGCTCGATCGCTTACATCGTCGCGCTCAGCCTGACCACGGTCGCCAACGTCATGTTCTTGCTCGCCTCGGCGCCGCTGATGACCGCCGCACTGGCCTGGCTGCTGCTCGGCGAACGGGTCGACCGAGTCACCTTGCTGGCCATGATGGGCGCGCTCGCCGGGATCGGCATCATGGTGACCGACGGGCTGCGGGGCGGCCACCTGACCGGCAACCTGGTTGCCCTTTTCGCCGCCCTTGCCTTCGCCGTCATGGTGATCGCCATGCGCGGCGCGCGCGCCCGAGACATGGTGCCGGCCAGTTGCCTGGGCGGCGTGCTCGCCGCGGTGATCTGCCTGCCCCTTGTCCAACCTCTGACCGGCGGGCTGGTGGTGAGCGGCCACGATCTGCTGCTCTCGATCCTGCTCGGCACGGTTCAGGTCGGCGCCGGGTTCCTGCTGATCACCCTCGCGACCCGCCACATTCCGGCGGCCGAAGTGGCGCTTCTGGCGCTCGGCGAGATCATCCTGGCGCCGATCTGGGTGTGGATTTTCGTCGCCGAGGTGCCGAGCCGTCTGGCGCTGATCGGCGGCGCCATTCTGCTCTCCGCGGTGGCCGGACAGGCCCTGCTGCGCCTGCGCCCGGTGCACCAATGAGCGCGCCCGACCACACCACCGACGTGGTCATCGTCGGCGCCGGGCCGGTCGGCCTGTTCGCCGTCTTCGAGCTCGGCATGCTGTCCATCCGCAGCCATCTGGTGGACAGCCTGGACGGGCCCGGCGGCCAGTGCACAGCGCTCTATCCGGAAAAACCGATCTACGACATTCCCGGCCTGCCGGAAGTCCAGGCCGGCGACCTGGTCGAGCGCCTGCGCCAGCAGGCCGCGCCCTTTCATCCGACCTATCATCTGGGCCAGCGGGTCGAGGCCCTTGCGAAGGACGGTGAAGGCTGGCGGGTGAAAACATCCAGAGGCACCACGATCTCCTGCCGGGCGGTGGTGATTGCGGCCGGTGGCGGCGCCTTCGGGCCGAACCGCCCGCCGCTTCCCGGCATCCGGGACTTTGAGGGCCGCGGCGTGTTCTACAGCGTCGCCCGGCGCGAGGATTTTCGGGGCAAGCGTCTGGTGATCGCCGGCGGCGGCGATTCCGCGCTCGACTGGACCCTGTCCCTGGCCGAGATCGCGGCCAAGATCCAGGTGGTGCACCGCCGCGCTAAGTTTCGCGGCGCGCCGGACAGCGTCGCCAAGCTGCACAAACTGGCCGAGTCCGGCGAGGTGGTCGAGCTTGTCGTCCCCTTTCAGCTCCATGGCCTGGAGGGCCGGGATGGGCTGCTCGAGGCGGTCACCGTGCGCAGCCTGGAGGGCGAGACCCGGCGCCTGGAGGCCGATGCCCTGCTCGCCTTCTTCGGGCTCTCGATGGACCTGGGGCCGATCGCCGAGTGGGGCCTGGCCCTCGACAACAAGACCCTGAAAGTTGACCCGGCGACCTGCCAGACCAGTCAGCCGGGGATCTTCGCGATCGGCGACGTCAACAGCTACCCCGGCAAGCTCAAGCTGATCCTCTGCGGCTTCGCCGAGGCGGCCATGGCGGCCCACGCGGTCCACCCGTTGGTTCACCCCGAACAGGCGCTCCATTGGGAGTACTCCACCACCAAGGGGGTGACGGAACTTTCATGATGGTGTCGCGCCGCGTCTTGCCCCTGTTCGCGCTCTGCTTGTTCGGCCTCTTGGCTTGGTCCGAGGCGCGCGCTCACTTTCTGCTCAACGTCAATGTGCGGATCATCATCGTCGAGCATCTGGACGACGGCTTGCGGGTCTACCTGCGGCTCTCCATGCCCTATCTGGTGGCCGACAAGATCGGGGCCGAGCAGGCGGACGGCACGGTCGAGGCGGCGCCCTACACGACAAACCGCATCGAGGAGGGGCAGCTCATGCACCTCCTGGACAAGGCGGCCTATTCGGAGGACCCTACGGGCTTGGGGCGCCTGGTCGCCGACGGCCATCACATCACGGTCGAGGGCCGGGAGCTGCCGGCCGAGGTCGAGGTGGTGCGCGCCTATCCGGCAATCGCTCAGCCGCCCTTCGCCAATTTGGCCGAGGCCCAGCGCGCCTTCGAGGCAAGCGCCCTGTGGGACGAGGCCTGGGGCGAGAGCTTCGTCGGCGACACAGTGGTCGACGTGGTTCTTCGTTACCGCACCGACGGCCCGGTCCACGACTACGATTTCTCGAGCAGCCTGAACCCGGGCTTGGAGGGCCAGGAGGAGCAAGCCAACCTGCTGCTCGATACCCACCCGGGCAGCGACCCGATTATCACCCGGGTGCGCGGCCTCTTGGACGAGCCGGTCGCGATCAGCCGCTCGGCTTGGGCGGCCGCCTACACCTTCTTTCTTGAGGGCGGGCGTCACATCCTGGAGGGTCTGGACCACGTGCTCTTCGTGCTCTGCCTGACCATCGGGGCGAGCGGCCTGAGCAATCTTCTGTGGCGGGTCACCGGCTTCACCCTGGGCCACTCGGTGACCTTGATCCTGGGCTTCTTCGGCTACGTGCCGTCGGGCGCCTGGTTTATCCCCACGGTCGAATCGGGCATCGCGCTCTCGATCATCTACGCCGGCGTCATCGCGGTCATGAACAAGCCCTCGGCCGGCACATTTTTGGTGACCACCCTGATCGGTCTGCTGCACGGCCTCGGTTTTTCCTTCGTGCTGCACGAGATCCTCAAGGTCGATTCGCCCAACCTCTGGCACAGCCTGGTCGCCTTCAACCTGGGCGTCGAGGCCGGCCAGGTGCTGATCGTGCTCGCGATCTATCCGGTGATCGTCCTCCTGCGCCGCAAGAGCCTGCAGGCGCTTTCGATCGGCCGCTGGATCGTCGCCACGCCCTGCATCGCGGTCGCCGCCTTCTGGACCGGCCAGCGGGTCAACCAAATCCTCGAGGTCTTCTGGCCCTCGGGGCAGGCATAGGTTCCCTCCCGCAAGCACCGGACGTCCGTCGCACCCCATAAGCGGTGATGCCCCCGCCAAGTGTCCTTATGCGGACCTTCTCACTGCGGAAGAAGGCGGGTGAGTGGGTTGCTTGACCCTCCCCAGGGGAACAGCGTTAGACCTGCTTCCAGGCCTCGAAGGCATCGACCAGACCGGCCCCAGTGGCGCCGTCGTTGCCAAAGCCAGCAGGTATTGGACCGTTGTTTTCGTTGCTGGCGCCATTGGACGATCCCAAGACAACGTCACGACTCGAGCGGCGTAGGACACTCTTCACTTCGCCTGGCGTGAGGGACGAATCCTTCTCCAGCAGCAAGGCGCAAACTCCGGCCAGTTGCGGCGCCGCAGCCGAGGTGCCACTGAACACGCCCCACCCTTCGCCGGCTAGCGTACCGTCGCCCTGTTGGTCGAGCTCTCCGCCCGGATCCACAGGGAGCATGATGTAGTGCGCGCCGTTGGCTGCCTCGCCGACCAACCCTGAGAAATCCGGCACGATGCGCCCCGGATAGATCTTGCTTGTAAATGCACTGGCGTAGTCAGAAGCGTGCATGCTGCCGTCTTCCTCGACAAATACACCTCCGGCCGAGATGACTTGTGGCATCATGCCAGGAAAGGCTACGTGTCCATTGCCAGCCGAGAAGACGACGACCACACCGGCATCAACTGCGGCCTCAACCTCGGCCTCCAAGGCAACGAGGCTATTTGGCAGTTGCGTCAAGTGATCGTTGCTGATTCTCTGTCCCAAGAAGTTGGTCGGGCAAAGATCAAAGCCAATGCTGACGCTGATCACCTGAGGGTTATGGCTCAACGCTTCCTGGAAGCCTTCCAGAAGACTGGCGCCATTGCTCGCGTTAGTCTCGTTGTCGAGCTTGACCCCCACGAAGTTCACATCGGGAGCAACGGCCAGGAGATTGGCCGATTCGCCGGTGCCATGGCCGTTGCCGTCACGGTCCACATGGGTGGCCCCAGGGGCGAGCACCGTCGTCGTGCGATAACCCTGTTCCGTGAAGTAGGTATGACCATGTGCAAAGCCGCTGTCGACCATAGCCACGGTGACGCCTCGGCCAGTCGTGCCCGCTCGATGGACCTCCGGCACGTTGAGTAGAATGTTCAGATCACCCGGGACCCGCAGATGATGATAATCGATCCGGGGCGGGATGGGCGAGGGAGGCGGCATCGGAAATCGTTGGTTCAGATAGATATGCGGCCACTGAATGTAGGCCTCGTCGATCAGTGACTTAACCTCCGGATCAGGGTTCCAGGCCGCGTCTTGGCCAGGATAGTAGAACGAGCGGGCCTGGCAGTTGATGGCGAGGCTCTTGTCCAGCTTGAACTCATCGAGTTTGGTGCCGAAGATTTTCTCGAAGTTCTTGCGGCTGGTGCGAGCCGACGCGGTAAGACGCCCACGCGTGGTGATCCGAAATCCAGCCCGTTGCAATCGCTCGATCGCCCGGCCAACGCTGCGTTCTTCCGGAACAAGGCTCCTGACGAGCCCCGCACTCATGCGAGCGCCGGTCGCGACTGGACCAGGTTGATCGCCGGGGCTAGGAAAGGTAATGGCAATGCGCAGCTCGTCGCCGGGCCCAGTCTGTTTGGCTATTGCGCCTTTTCGGCCACTGGTCTGCATTTTTTGAGCTTTTCGAGATACTTTGGAACGGCTTGTGGAACCGGATCCGCCTGATTTCTTTATAGCCATTTCAATATCCTCATATTCAAATTGGGTTTGTTAGAAGCGCCGCGCTGGCGGAACGACAGAGATGGAATCAACGAAATCCCGCAGGTCACTGGGAACGGGAATGTTTCCCTCGGCGACTTGCCCGGCTGGCGCACCTGCATCATGTTCACCAGGGGGCAGGGCTGGGACATACTTGAGCGAGGTTCCAAAGATCTTCTCGAACGACTCTGTGGATCCGCGGAGCGAAAGCGTCGCGCGGCCCCGAGCCGTCGTCTCGAAACCAAGAGCGCGCGCTATGTCGATCGCCTGCGCACAATCCTCCGGTGTCCGCTTACCCCTCTTTAGAACCACAGCTAGAGTTACAGCGCTCAATGCTCTGCCACTTTCTCACCGCTTGGGAGACCTAGGCTAAACAGCCTGGATGGAAACTCCCACCATCTGGTGCACTAAATGCCCCAATCATTATACAAATATGCGCCAAATACAACCAAAACGGCAAGGCGCTTCTGCCAAATTCTCGAGCTTCTTGTTCATACCTTCAAGGCCCCCTTACCCTCTGTGATGTTGTGAGGACGGCCTCGAGCCGCACGTCCTCTGGATCGCTTTCCATGCGGGCCATGCTTGTCGAGGCTGCCAGGCGTTGAGCGTGCTCGCGTTCTATTCGGCGATCGGCTTGCTGCACCACCTGATCTAAGCGGCGCTTGCGATCGGCCGCTGGGTGGTTGCCACGCCCTGCATCGCGGTCGCCGCCTTCTGGACCGGCCAGCGGGTCAACCAAATCCTAGAGGTCTTCTGGCCCTCCGGGCAGGCGTGACGAGCCTCGCCGGGCGCTAGACGGGAGTCGGTCGCAAGGACGCCACAACCTTGGCCGCTTCCGCCAGCATTTCGGCGACCTTGGCAGCGGTCTCGGCAAACTTCTCAATCTGTTTTAGATGATTGAGATCGTCCGTGAGCTGCTGATTGATCGCATTGATTTCGTTCACCAGGGCCGCCACTTCGGGCGCGCTATCAAGAGCATCGAGCGTGTTGAGGCTCAGCTCCTGAAGCGCTTCCGCGAGCTCCAGGCGGGTCGCGGCGATTTGCTTTCGCCGGGCGACCTCGTCGGCGGTCAAGGGCCGACCGGCGCGAAAGGCGGCGACCTTGATCGCCTTGCGCTCGGCGGCCAGTTCTCCGTCGAGCTGCGCAATGGCGTCGCGGGTGGTCTGGAAGGTGGTGCGAATCTCTTCGATCGTCTCGGGCATGTGAATTTCCCCCTCTTCAGGGTCCGGAAAAGGTTTGGCTCACTCGTCGCCGGCGGCCGTTTTGAATTCCTTGACGATGGTCTCGAAGGCCTCGGCCCGCGCCACGAGATTCTGGATCGCGGCAATGGCCTCGGACAGCGAAATGTCGCCGTTGAGCTCGTCCGTCAACTTGCCGTGGGCCTCAGCGAAGGCCTGTAGCGGGCGGGCACTGGTCGCGCGCAGAGCCACGTCGTAGTTCGCCGCCGCGGTCACATAGGCGTCGATAGCTTGTGGCGTCGGCGTCGACGCGTCGTCGAATGTCTCCTGCTTGGCGACAAACTCTTTCGAGGCCGCGCCGAGTTGATAGTCCGATGCCACCTTCGAGATCGTGTCGTAGAAGCCCGACAGCCGCACGATAACCGGCTGTGCCGTCCTTGTCGCTTTCCGCAGAGCCGCGAACTTCACGTAGTCGACGTACTGCCCGATCAGCCAATTGATGGCATTTTCCGCCGGCTCTCTATAGGTCTGAATCGCGCCGGCATCGGGGCCGCCGGCCTCTTGGATCGTGGTTTCGATCTCGGCCAAGCTGCCCAAAGCGGCATTGGCGCTTGTCGTGACCTGGTTGACCGTATCGGCATCGACGATGGCCTTGAGATTGGCGACGTAGAGCTTCAAGCCGGCAAGCCCCGCTTTTGCCGTGGGAATGACCGATGTCGCCGGATAGGGCCGGGCCGTACCATCCTTGAACATGATCTCGAGGCTGCAGGTCTTGGCGTTCAGTGCGCAGGTGTCATCGGCCGTCACCAGCAGCGCTTTCCCGTCGGCGATCTCCTCTTTCCATCGCGTGTTGCGGGCCGCGGTTATCTCTTGATCGAGCTCATTGATCGTGTTGATGGACTGATCCACCGCGCCGGCCATGTCGTCGATTGGCTGCTTGTAATCGGCGACCGAGCAGGCCGACACCGCAAGCAGGCCCGATAGGCCCAAGGCGCAATAGAGGAATCCGCGACCCCGGCGAGACACAAACGTTAGATTCGCTCTGTCGAACCATCCCAGTGGGCACTGACCGCCACGCAATTCCTGCGCCGCTGGCTTAGGCGACCGGTCGAAGCCCGTTTCCAGGGGCAACAAATGAAAGAGACCGTAAATGGTTCGGAACATTCTTGAATCCGTCATCCCTAATACTCCCGGCATGTCAAAGGAATCTCCGGCTTGAATTGCCGATACCAACAGTACGCAAAGCCCGAACAACGGTAGCGTCTAGGGAACAGGGTGTCTATCGAATTGACAGAGTTGCAACTGGTGCGTGCCTAGACATCAGCGAAACTCGCACAATGGCCAAAGTGTCAAAAATAGAGAGCGGCGTTCACCAGACCGGTTGCGACGTCATCGCCAACTGCCAAATGGACTCGTCTCGACGGGAACACTATCGTGGTCGTCTGCGGCGATCTGTTATCAGACGAGCGTTGGATGATTTGCTTGCCAGAGTGGCGAGTCGGTCAATCGCTCCTTGCGCGGCAGGTCTTCGACATGCAATCACGACAAGAAGGGGTCGGCTGTGAGAACTCCACTGGTAAGATTTCTCTCGGCAGTAGGTGTGCTGTTGCTAGCTGAACAAGCGCAGGCCGAGGTGGTTCATCACTGGACCCAGATGCTTGGCGGCAGCACGCAGAGCTTCCGCGCCATCGTCAGCGACCAGGACTGTCCGGCGATCACCATTGACGGCGTCGAGACTCGAATGCATGTCCGCGCAAGGCCGATGCCGGACTTTCCCAATCTGGTTTGTGAGTTTGCCACCGACGCGCCCGTCGCGCGCGCCGAGATGGGCAGCCTTCACTTCCCGCTGCGCCCGGAGCGCGCGGACCAAATCATCCTTGTCGGCGATACCGGATGCCGATTGAAAGAAGGCGCGCCGGTTCATGCCTGCAACGATCCCGTCGCCTGGCCATACGCTAAGATCGCTCGGGCGATCGCCGCAAAGGAGGCGGATCTCGCCATCCATCTGGGCGATTACTTCTATCGCGAGGTGCCGTGCCCGGATCCTGAACTCTGTGGGGAGGTCTTTGGCGACAACTGGCCAACCTGGGAAGCCGATTTCTTTGTCCCGAGCCAACCCATGCTGAACGCCCATGCCTTTGTGTTCGTGCGGGGAAACCACGAGAGCTGCGAGCGCGGCTGGCTCGGTTATCTCCGCTTTCTGGCGGCAGACCCCGTTCGCGCGCCGCTGATGTGCGACAACTATCAGGCGCCTTTTGTTGTCGAGTTCGAAGACCTGCAGCTGCCGGTCATAGACAGCTCGACCCGGGACAGGGAGACCTACACATGGGATCGGCTGCGGGCCATGCGCAGGCAATTCATGGACGTTTTGCCCACGCTGGACCGAGAAACGCTGCTGCTGACCCACACGCCGCTATGGGGCTATGGCAGCAAAAAACAGAATTCAACGGATATGGAGACGCTGGAGTCGATTCAGCGCGAAGCCTTCGCGCATATACTGCCGCGCCTGGTCACCGCGGTCATTGCCGGCGACCTTCACTTTGCGCAGGTCGTCAGCACACCCGGCAATCCGGTCCAAATCACCTTCGGCAATGGCGGTGTTTGGCTCTACACGACGCCAGAAGGGCAGGCCCGCGATCTGCCGGTTGGAAAGGGCGTGATGGGCGACATCTTCGGTTACAATCCCTTTGGTTTTGGCCAGATCGACCGCGCACAAGGCACGTTCACCCTGACCTTCTTCGACGACAGCGGCGCGGTGGCCGGCGCCTGCGCCGCTCCGGTCTCCGTCGATAGCTGTGCCTTGGATTGAGCTGTTCGCCGGTATGGTCGGCGAGCGGCCAACCCGGGTTGGAGCGCTCCGGTCCGCGGAATTGGCGTGAGGACCGCGGCCCCGCCGATTGATGGCGGGGCCGCTATGTCAAGGGGATCGACTTCGAATGGCCTTGCTTACTTGCCCGTCCGCATCGCCTTGCCGATAAGCTGCGACTCCTTGTCCAGGGCCATGAGATTCACGCCGAAGTACTTCCGCGTGGCACGGGCAACGCATTTTACATACTTGCGTTTCCTGCGGAAATCCTCCCGCACGCAGCGCACGGCGATGAAGGCGCCCAGGCCGGCCCAGGTGTGAACGGCCGTGGTCGGATGCTGCTCGTCGTACCAGAAGGCCCCGGGCGCCGGGTCGGGCTCGGACAGCTCGCAAAAGGGGAAGATCGTCGTGATCAGGCAGCCGCTGGCCGGGCCCGCGCCGAAGACCGGCTGGCTCGCCGGATCGATGAAGCCGAAGACCTCGGGATAGGCCAAGAGGGTTGCGATCAAGGCGTTCATGTCCGGCGCGACGATGTCGATTCCCGGAAGCGAGCCCTCGAGGCTCTCAAGCTCCGCCGCAAGCAGGGCGTTGAAGGCCGCCGTCGCGGCGCTCAGCGGCTCGGCCAGGCCGGCCAACTGGGCCAGAGGCGTGCTGCCGAGATCGGGTAGATTGATGACCAGGAAGTGCCGTGCCCCCAGGTCGTAGAGCGTGGTGATGGCGTTGCCGATGTTGGCCGCGCTGACCTCCGGGGGAATGCCGTTTGGCGGTGGGATGATGAAGTCGTTCGATCCGCTCCAGACGATGTAAAGCGCATCCGGGTTGGCGCCGGTGCCCGCGAAGGACAGGATCTCCGAGAAGGACGGTGGCAGGAACGGATTGTTGGGGTCGCCGGAAATCTGGCCGTTCAATCCCGGTACAATGGAAAGGCCGTCCGGCGTGAAGTTCGAGCCCCCGGTCTGGGATCCGCCCCAGGCGAAGTTGACGCTTTGGGTCGAAAGATCGGTGGCTGCTAGGGACGGCGTCAAGCTCTCGCCGTACGCCATGGCCAAACGATCGACCCAGATCAGGCCGTTGGAAAAGCGGCCATCGCTATAGGCCATCGGGTCCGGTGTCAGGCCGCCGGAGCCGATAAAGACGTTGCCGCTGTCTGAGACACTGTCACCAAACACGAATATCTGATCGTACGCGAGGGCGCGGTGGGCACCCGTGAGCGACAGGACGGTAATGACCAGGGCGCCAAGCACCCTCAGACACACATGCCGCATTGGCTCTCCTCTCTTGAGCTGTACTGGGATTGCTTTACTCGACATCCGCCGAGACAAAAGTAACGAGAGCAACAGACGACGCCGCTCCTCCTGTTTGCGTCATAATCCCCAATTTATGTTGACATCGAGTTTACCTCGCCCGTCGATTGAGCCGCGATGTCGCACATATCCCGCCCATCGTGTGCGTGAAGTCCGCGCTCGGCGCCATCCGGATGAAACCCTCGGGAGGCGAAGCCCGTTAGGGGAGAGGCGCGGGCCGCCTAAATCCCCAGTGAATCAATAAATCCGAACCAACAGCCAATATATTTATATTTTATCTAATCAGCCAAACTCCTTAGATTGACGGGCAGATCCGCTGAAGATCTCGGAAAGCCACAAAGGGGCCGAACAATGTCGATCGAGAAAGTAGAGACGCTGGTGGTTGGCGGCGGCCAGGCCGGCTTGGCGATGAGCGAGCACTTGAGCAACTGCGGTGTGCCTCACCTGGTGCTGGAGCGCCATCGCATCGCCGAACGCTGGCGCTCGGAACGATGGGACTCTTTGGTGGCCAACGGTCCGGCCTGGCATGACCGCTTTCCGGGCCTGGAGTTTTCCGATACCGACCCCGATGCCTTCGCCCCGAAGGAGAAGGTCGCGGACTACTTCGTCGCCTACGCGGAAAAGATCGCTGCGCCCATCCGCTGCGGCGTGGAGGTGAAGGAGGTCCGAAGGATGGCTGGCCGGCCCGGCTTCCGTGTCGAGACGTCGGAGGGCGTGATCGAGGCGACCAGCGTGGTTGCCGCCACCGGGCCCTTCCAACGCCCCGTCATTCCGGCCGTGGTGCCCGAGGTCGAGGGACTGACCCAGATCCATTCCAATGCCTACCGCAATCCCGGCCAATTGCCCGAGGGTGCGGTCCTGGTGGTCGGCGCGGGCTCTTCAGGGGTGCAGATCGCCGACGAGCTTTTGCGCTCGGGCAAGCGTGTTTACCTCTCGGTCGGTCCGCACGACCGCCCGCCCCGCAGCTATCGCGGGCGCGACTTCGTCTGGTGGCTGGGGGTCCTGGGCAAGTGGGATGCCGAGGCCATGGAGCCGGGCACGGAACACGTCACGATCTCGGTGAGCGGCGCTCACGGCGGCCGAACCGTCGACTTCCGGCGCCTTGCCGCCCAAGGCATGACGCTGGTCGGCCGAACCGAATCCTACAAGGATGGCGCGCTGAGCTTCGCCCCGGATCTCGCGGAGAACATTGCGCAAGGAGACAACAATTACCTGTCCCTGTTGGACGAGGCCGATGCCTACATCGCCCGCAATGGCCTGGATCTTCCCGAGGAGCCTGAAGCCCGGAACATCGCGCCCGACCCCCAATGCATGACCGACCCCATTCGCGAGCTGAACCTGGCCGAGGCCGGCATTACCTCGATCCTTTGGGCAACGGGCTTTGCCGTCGATTTCAGTTGGTTGAAGGTCGACGCCTTCGACGAGAACGGCAAGCCGAAGCATCAGCGTGGCGTTTCCGCCGAGCCCGGGATTTACTTCCTGGGATTGCCTTGGCAGTCGCGGCGAGGCTCCTCCTTCATTTGGGGTGTGTGGCACGATGCCAAGCACTTGGCTGACCACATCTCCACCCAACGCAAGTATCTGGCGTACCGGCGCTCCGGGCAGGGCAACTCGGAAGGCGGCTACCAAAAGATCGTGGCGGCCGAATGAGGGCGGTGACCCCAGGCCCAATCCAAGGGCTGCGAACCTAGAGCACACAAATTGGGCCACGGCCGCGCGGGGCCGTGGCCGACGAGGAAGCGAGCCTACGCACGCCGTTCGCGGGCCGATTTTCTGCTAGACTGGGAGGATCCTAAGGCAATCTCGGCAAAATGAACCTGACATGGGCTACCAGCTCGTAAAGTACGACCCGCGGTACCGAGATGGCATCCTCCAGCTTCAAACCCACCTCTGGAGTCCCGATCACAAGCTGAACTCCGACTATTTCACCTGGAAGTACGACGAGAACCCCTACCTCGACGCGCCCCTCATCTATCTCGTGCTGCACGACCAGCGTGTCGTCGCCATGAGAGGCCTCTTTGGCGCGAAGTGGCATCTCGGCGCGACGGGCGACTCGATCCTTCTGCCCTGCGCCGGCGATACGACGATCGACCCGGAGCACCGCAAGCGCGGACTGCTCCGAAAGCTGTTCCGCTTCATGTTGGCCGACCCCGCCGTCGCGGGATACCCTTTCTTGCTGAGCCTGAGCGCGGGCCAAGCGGTCTACTTCGCGCAGTTGAAAGAAGGCTGGCGTGTCATCGCGCCCTACGACACGGTCTTGCGCGCCCCGACGATCGTCAAGTCATCCAAGCTCAGGCCGATCAGGCGGCTTGCGCGGCGCCTTGCCGGCCGATCGCTTGCCAGAATGCTGCTCAGCGCCGCGGAGCGCGCCAAGGGCAGCGGCAAGAGGACCGACCGGGTGCGGCTTTCCGAGGCGCCGCGGCCCGATGACATGGCAAACCTGGTCGCGCGCATGGGCCGGCCGGACAAGATCTGCCACGTCAGGGATCGTGACTACTTTGCCTGGCGGTTCCGCTCACCGCTCGCCAATTACCGATATGTCTACTGGCAGGGCACGGCCCTGGAGGGCTTCATGGTGCTGCGCGTGCTGCCCCATGCGATCGGCACCGCCAACATCGTCGAGTGGCAGGCGGCCAACGACGACGTCTTGCGCGACATGCTGCTCGCGGCGATCTGGGAGGTGGGTTACGGCGGCATCGCCATCTGGACCGCCACGCTGCCACAGACCGCGATCGACCTCTTGCACGGCCTTGGCTTCTCGCCGGCTGACGACGACGGCGCCGATGGGTCCTTCCGGCCCTCGATTCTGACCACCTGCGACGCCAAGACCGATGCGGAGACCGACTGGATGCTCGCGGACCGGTCCATTACAGATCACCGGAACTGGGACCTTCGCATGCTCAACTCGGACGCCCACTGAACCGTGCCCTATAGCCGCGGGTCGACCGGCTCGCTTTCCATGGCCAGCACGGCGAAGACGCATTCGTGGACCCGGCCCAGCGGTTCGTGGCCGACGAAGCGCGCAAGCGATTCCAAGCCCAACGCGAACTCCCGGGCGGCCAGCGAGCGTTTCTTGCCCAGGCCACGTCGGCGCAGGCGCGTCAGGTTCTCCGGCGCGTCGTAGTCGGGCCCGTAGATGATCCTGAGGTAGTCCCGGCCCCGGCACTTGACCGCCGGCTGCACCAGGCCCTTGGGCCCGCGCGCCACGTAGTCCAGCGGCTTGACCACCATGCCCTCGCCACCCCGCGCCGTCATCTCCTCCCACCACTTGGCGGCCCTGGCCTGGCTTGCGGGATCTTCCAGATCGACCTGGCGGTGTTCGGTCGCGAGCAGCAGCGCCGCGTCCTGGGCGCACAGCTCCTGCAGGCGCGCCATGTGCCACAGGTGGTCCTTGTCGCCGTGCACTGCGCCTTCGCTGGCCAGCAGGTGAAAGGGCGCGATCTTGAGGTCGTCCAGACCGGCGACCGGCCAAACGTAGCCCTTGAAGCTCGCCCGGTAGCGCGCGGCCCGCGCCTGGCGTTGGGCGTTCTCGCGCTCCAGCTCGTCCAGCGCGAGGCCCCTTGCTTGGCCGGCGGCCAACGCCTCGGCGGCGGCGCCCAAGCCAATCCGCGCGGCGGCGGCGACCGGCGCGTATTGCTGCTCGATCAGCGCCTGGGCCTTGGCCGACCAGGGCAGGATCTCGGCGTCCAGACAGACCCAGTCGCTGGCCAGCCGGTCCCATAGCCCGGCCCCGGTGAGCGCGGCGCGGACCCGCGCCAGCACTTCCAGCTCGAGCGCCTGGTCGGCGAAGAACGGCCGGCCGGTACGGGTGTAGATCACGCCCGAGCCAGGCCGCCCGGCGCCGAAGCGGGCGCGGGCCGCCCCATCGTCGCGCGCGACCACCAAAATGGCGCGCGAGCCCATGTGTTTCTCCTCGCACACCAGATGGCGCTGGCCTTGGCCGGCGAAGTAGGCGAAGGCCTCCTCTGGGTGCTCCAGGGTGCCGTCGCGCTGGGAGGTCTCGGATGGCGACATGGTCGGCGGCAGGTGGATCAGCCAGCGCGGATCGACGGCAAAGCGGCTCATGGTCTCCAGCGCGGCGGCGGCCTGCGCCTCGTAGATCGTGATGGTGCGCCGAAGGCCCGTGGTCACGATCCGCTTGCCGAGCACGTCGGCGATGTCGAGGGTCGCCTCCTGGCGCTCCTCGGCGGGCGACGCCTCGTGGTCGAGGGGACGGATCGGCTCGGCGTAGACCCGGGCCGCCGACACCTGGACCAGCTCCAGCTCGGGATAGCGAAGCGCGCTCAGCTTGCCGCCGAAGACGCAGCCGGTGTCGAGGCAGATCGTGCCGTTGAGCCACTCGGCCTCGGGCACCGGCGTGTGGCCGTAGACCACCTTGGCCCGGCCCCGGTAGTCCTGGGCCCAGTTGTAGCGCACCGGCAAGCCGAACTCGTCGGTCTCGCCGGTCGTCTCGCCGTAGAGGCAGAAGCCCCGCACCTGCCCCGACGAGCGGCCCTGCATGTCCTCGCGAATGCCGGCGTGGGCGACCACCAGGCGGCCCTCGTCGAGCAGGAAATGGCTGATCAGGCCGGCCATGAAATGGCGCATCTCCTGGCGGAACGCGGGCGTCTCCTCGGCCATCTGGTCGAGGCTCTCCTGCAGGCCGTGGGCGACCTTGACCTTGCGCCCATCCAGCGCCTTGACCAGCTTGGCCTCGTGGTTGCCCAGGATGCAGAAGCCCGTGCCCGCCTCGACCATGGCCTTGACCAGGCGCAGCACGTCGGGCGTGCGCGGACCCCGGTCCACCAGATCGCCCAGGAAGATCGCGCGCCGGCCGTCGGGCGGGATGACGTCATAGCCGCCGCCATTCCTTCGAACGTCGTAGCCCAGCTTGCCGAGCAGGACCTCCAGCTCGTCAGCGCAGCCGTGGATGTCGCCGATGATATCGAACGGCCCGTTCTGGTCGCGCTTGTCGGTCCACAGACGCTCGCGCGTGATCTCCACCCCGTCGGCCTGCGCTGGATCCAGCTTGTAAACGAAGCGCATGCCCTCCCGGTGGATGCGCTTCAGGCCGCGTTTGAGCAAGCGGGCGTGGTTGCGTACCACGTGGGCGCCGAAGTCCCGGTCCGGGCGGCTGGCGTTGCGCTCCAGGCAGACGGAATCGGGCGTCAGGAACGCGAAACCGGCGGTCAGCGCGTGGTACTTCTTGCCGATCGCGATCAGCCTGGCCCGGTCCTCTGGGCGCACGTTGGTCGCGTCGACCACGGTCAGGCGCCGGGCCGCCAAGCGCTTTTCGATGATGAAGTGGACCAGATCGAAGGCGTCCTTGGTGGCCGACTGGTCAGTCTCGTCGTCGGCCACGATGCCCCGGCAGCGGTCCGAGGAGACCACCTCGCTGGGCTTGAAGTGTCGGGCCGCGAAGGTCGACTTGCCCGAGCCGGTCGGGCCGATCAGAAGCACCAGGCAGTAATCGGGAAGCGTCACCTTCATCGCCGGAACACCGCCATCTGGGTCGGCGCGCCGAAATCGGCGTGCGCCTCGCCGATACCGGAGATCTGGAACCCGTAACCATTGCGCTCGGCAACCCCCTCGGCCCAGTTCTGGAGCTCCGCGCGGGTCCATTCGAAGCGGTGGTCCGGATGGCGCAGGCGCGCGGGGTTGAAGTCCTCGAAGGTCGCGTTGTACTCCCGGTTCGGCGTGGTCACGACGACCACGCGCGGCTGGGCCAGCGCGAAGAGCGTCCGCTCGAAGGCCGGCAGGCGGTCGGGCTCGATGTGCTCGATGACCTCGACCAAGGCGGCGCCGTCGAAGCCGGCAAGGCGCTCATCCCTATAGACCGCGGCGCCCTGGATCAGCTCGATGCGCGCCCGCTGGCGCGGCGTCAGGCGCTCCAGCTTGAGGCGCCGGCCGGCGATTTGGAGCGCCCGGGCCGAGACCTCGAGCCCGACGATGCGCGTGAAGACACGCTCCTTCATCAGCCGGGTCAAGAGCTTGCCCTCGCCGCAGCCGACGTCCACGACCGAGCGCACATCGGCCTCGCGCAGGGCGGCGACCACGGTCTCCAGGCGCAGCTCGTTGAGCTTGAGCGGCTTTTCGAGCTCTTCCTCCGGCTTGTCCAGCGCCTCCAGCACCTCGGGCTCGGCCGGCGCGACCCGCTCGGCAAGCACGCTGAGCGCGGCCCGGGTCAGGCTCGGGTTGTAGCGCAGATAGCGCTTTGTGATCAGGTCTTTCTCCGGGTGCTCTTCCAGCCAGCCGGCACCCTTGTCCAGCAGCTTGTCGACCTCGTCCCGGCCGACCCAATAGTGCTTCTGGTTGTCGAGCACCGGAATCAGCACGAAGAGATGGGTCAAGAGGTCGGCCAAGCGCACCTCGCCGGATATGCGCGCGGTGACATAGGGACTTTCGCCCCAGGCCGGCTCCTCGGGATCGAGCGGATGGCCTTCGACCGCGACCCGGTAGCCGAGCGGTGCGAACAGGCGCTCCAGGATTTCAGGCCCGCCCCGGCACGGCAGGGGCGTCACCACGGCCTCCAGCGGCAAGGCCTGGTCGGCCAGGTCTTGGCGGCCCCGGCAGCGACCGGACATGGCGGTGCCCAGCATTCGCGCGATGGCGACCGAGAGAAACGACGAGGCCACATAGGGCCGGTCGGTCACGTAGTGGTCGAACAGACCCGAGGAGGCCCCCCGCTTGCCGCCGCGCACCAGGTGGACCGGGTCGACCTCGAGCAGCAGGCTGGCCGTGCAGCGGCCTTCTCCCGCCTCGGGATAGAACAGGCTCGCTCGGCCGAACGGTAGGCTACGGCCGTGTACTCGGTCGGGATGCTTGTGCAGCAGGAAGCCGAGGTCGGTGGCCGGCCGGTGGGTCGTGGTCAGGTTGAGCAGCATCTGGGGCGTGGCGCGATTGAAGGTTAAGGCTCGCGCAGGCTGATAGCACAACTTTTTCGCGAAGTGGTTAAGGCATTGCGCAAACCTTGTCCCGTTGGTCGACCTCAACCCTGGGACCGGGATCACAAACGTTGAGACAGTAGCCCCCAAATCCCCGAATGGCCCTTTCGGGGGCGCCGCGCATTTCGCCTAAATATATTGAAAATGCTACATAAATTTTTCGTTCACTTGTCAAAAATCCGGTTCTTTGATAGCCTTCAGGCTGGGGATGAGGGAATAGGACTATGTCATGACGGTGATCGACTTTCCGTCTTCGGGGCTCTCCGAGCAGGACCTGCAAGCGCTCAAGAGCGAAGGCTATCGGCGCCTGGAACAGGGTCTGGCGGGGCATGTCGCCCGAGGCCGCGACGAGACCGGCCAAACCTGGGCCGCGATCTTGAGGAATCCGAGCGGGCCGCCGCTGCACTACTTCTGGCGCGACCAGGGGGTGTACTACGTGCTCCACGTGGCGCGCAGCGGCAAGTCGCGCCTGGTCGACGCCCACCGGGACTTCACGGAGATCCTGCGCCGCCTGCCCGACGAGCCACCGGCGGTGCTCGACAGCTAGGGCGCCCGGGTCCGCCGGCATAAGGCCTCGCGATCTCTCACATATTCTTGACCCAGGGTTGATCCCCCTGTCGCTTTCCCCTGGGAGCTGCGCGCCCTATCTCTTGGGGTATGACACTGGGGACCTCATACGCACGCTTGGCGCATCGCGCCATCGCCTGGGCGCTGGCCGTTGGCCTGCCGCTCGGGCCCGCCGCCGCCGAGCCGCGCGATGTTCAGCCGACTCAAGTCGCGGCCCAAAGCCCCTTGCCGGCCGAGCTCAGCGACGCTGGCTGGCGTCTCCTCGAGCTGCCGGGCAAGCCGCCAGCCCGGTTCTCGGGCAGCGAGCGGACCGGCCTGCAGGTGAGCGCCGACGGCGGCGTCGGCTTCCTCTATCGACCGCTGGCGGACGGCGAGGCCGGCAAAGCCCGCATGAGCTGGCACTGGCGAGTCGACAGCGCGCCGCCGCCAAGTGACCTCTCGGTCAAGGGCGCCGACGATCGACCGCTCGCGATCCATCTCTGGTTTCCAGAGGAAAACAGCTTTTGGGGCGGGCTCAAGAGCGCGGCCGGCGCGCTGTTCGACGTGCCGGTGCCGGGCAAGGTCTTGACCTACGTCTGGGGTGGCACCCAAGCGCGCGGCGAGAAGCTGGTCAACCCGCACCTGAGGGATGACGGCGTGCTGATCGTGCTGCGCTCCGGCCGCCAGGCGCCCGGCGGCTGGGTCCGCGAGCAGATCGACATCGCCGCCGATTTCCAGATGGGCTTCGGCTATCCGCCGCCGGCCGCGGCCTACATCGCAATTTCGGCCGACAGCGACGACCGCCCCGGGCGCAGCCTGGCCCTGGTCAAAGACATTCGCTTCGACGGCTAGGCTGAGACGAACATGACCCCTAGGCAGAGCAACGAACATCCGAGGCTCGAGCGCCTGCTGGCCAAGGGCCGCGCGGCCCAATGGTCGCTCGAGCGGGATATCGACTGGGACCCGGCGCCGGCGCCGACTCGCTGGCTGCCGCGCCGGGTGGTCGCCAAGGTGGTGAGCCAAGTCTATTACGGCGAGCTCGCGACCCAGCGCCTTTGCCGTCAGCTGCTGGACGAGATCGGTGACCCCACGGCGCGCGCTTGCCTGGAGCTGCAGATCGCCGACGAGAGCCGCCATGCCGAGGCCTACCGGCGCTATCTGGAGCGCCTGGGCGACATCGCGCCGATCGACCCGGCGGTCGCGCTGGCGCTTGATGCCGGCCCCGCCGCCCCGGGCGGCACGATCGGTAAGATGGTCGCCTGCCACCTGGTGCTGGAGAGCGAGGCCCTGACCATCCAGGAGGATCTCTCGAACGGCGTCAACTGCCCCCTATTGCGGTCAATCAACCGTCTGGCCGCGCCCGACGAGGCGCGCCACGTGGCCTTCGGGCGCTTCTACTTGACCGGCAAGGTCGAGGCTCTGCCGCTCGAGCAGCGCTTGGCGATTTACGATTGGGTCAAAGACACCTGGCGCGACTGCGCCCAGGCGACGGTCGAAAGCTTGAGCGGCTACCGGGTCTTGGTGCGCGGCTCGATCGAGCGCCGCCTGGCGGCCGGTTGGCAGCGCCAGATGCAAGGCCTCGAGGATTTCGGCCTGGTGCCGGCGGCCCGGGCGGAGGTCGCTTGAGTCATGATCTCGGTGATCATCCCAACCCTCAACGAAGCCGCTCGGTTGCCGGCACTGCTCGCCGCCCTGGACGCCCAAACCGCGGCTCACGAGGTCATCGTGGTCGACGGCGGCAGCCGGGACGGGACCTTGGAAGCGGCCCGCCACGGCGGCGCCCGAGCGCTCGCCAGCGAACCGGGCCGGGGCCAGCAGTTGGCCGCCGGCGCGCAAACTGCGCGCGGCGAGGTTCTGCTGTTCCTGCACGCCGACAGCCAACTCGCACCTGGCGCCCTGGCCGCCGTCGAGCGCGCCTTCGCTCGACAGCCGAGCCTGATCGGCGGCAACTTCCGGGTGATCTTCGACGGCGCCAGCGGGTTCGCCCGTTGGCTCACCGGGTTTTACGCCTGGTTCCGCCGCCACGGGCTTTACTACGGCGATTCGGCGATCTTCCTAAGCGCCGCCGCCTATCGGGCGCTGGGCGGCATCAAGCCAATCGCCCTGATGGAGGACTACGACCTGAGCCGGCGCATGGAGCGCGCCGGGGCGACCTGCTGCATCGCCGAGCCGGCGCTGGTCACCTCGTCCAGGCGCTTTCAAGGGCGCCATCCGGTGGCGATCTTCTGCGGCTGGCTGCTGGTCCACGGGCTCTTCGCCATCGGCGTGCCGCCCGCCCTGCTGGCGCGGCTCTACGATTCCCGGCGCCGCCGCGCAGGCGCCCCATCACCTCCCCCGCAAGAGGCAAGTTCTCTATGACCCAGCGTTCCCTGCGCCGCGCTCTGCTCAAGCTGACCCGCGTGCCCATCGTGGTCGCGACCGCCCTGCCGCTCATGGGCTTCGCATCGATCGAGGCGCTGTTCGCGCCCAAGGCCGAGCTGTGGGAGCGCTGGCAAGCCCACGACGCGGAGTCCCGAGAGGCGATCGACCACGGCGTCTGGAGCGGCTTGCTCGGCCGCTACGTGCTGCGCGATGCCAGCGGGCTCAACCGCTTCGACTATGGCGGCGTTTCCGTGGCCGACCGCGACGCCCTGCAGAGCTACATCAAGGCGCTCACCGCCCTGCCGGTCAGCACCTACAGCCGGCCCGAGCAGCAGGCCTACTGGATCAATCTCTACAACGCTCTGACGGTCGAGGTGATCCTGCAGCATTATCCGGTGCCCTCGATCCGCGACATCGACATCTCGCCCGGCCTGTTCGCCGACGGGCCGTGGGACAAGGAGCTGGTCTCGGTCGAGGGCGAGGCGGTCTCGCTCAACGACATCGAGCACCGCATCCTGCGCCCGATCTGGCGCGACCCGCGCATTCACTACGCGGTCAACTGCGCCTCGGTCGGCTGCCCCAACCTGCTGAACGAGGCCTTTTCCGGCGACAAGCTGGAAGCCCAGCTCGACGGCGCCGCGCGCGCATACGTCAACAACCCGCGCGGCGCCAGGCTGGAGGACGGCAAGCTGGTGGTCTCGAGCATCTACGTCTGGTTCTCGGAAGACTTCGGCGGCAACGACGCCGGTATCATCGGCCACTTGAAGCGCTACGCCGACCAGCCGCTCGCCGAGCAGCTCGCCACCGTAAAAGCGATCGCCGACCACGGCTACGACTGGGACCTGAACGACCAGGCGGGCCAAGCCGGCGGCTAGGCGCGGGCCCTCCTACTTCGACACGACCAGGCGGTAGCCCAGGTCGAACTCATCACGGTCGAGCAGGTCGGCATAGCGCTGCGCCCATGCACCGCTCTCCAGGTCGCGCGCAAGCTTGCTCAAGCCTTCGGATATGTCGCCCAGCGCCCAGAAGGGCGACATGGCAGCGCGAACTCTGGAGTCGAGATAGGCCGAGGGCCGCCGCCAATAGGCGCACAAGAATCCGTCGCTACAGTCATGGGGCACCGGAACGGCCGAGATCTCCACGGGCCCGAGCCACGCCTGGTAATCGGCCATCCGCGGCATCTGCCGCTGGTCCAAGGTCGCAAGCTCCGGAATGTAGTCGAACAGCCAGAAGCCCCGAGAAAACGGATCGAAGGTCAGCAAGACCACCGGGCCCCGGGTCACGCGGCGCATCTCCCTGAGGCCTCTTTCTTTATCGGCCCAATGGTGAATCGTCAGAATCGCCATCGAGCCATCGAAGGCCTTGTCGTCGAACGGCAGGTCCTCCGCGAAACCTTGAACCGCCGACGCCGCCGACGCCGCGCGCTGGCGGATCATTTCCGCCGAAGGCTCCAGCGCCGTGACCTGCCGGTCCGACGGCTCGTAGGACCCCGCCCCGGCGCCGACGTTCAGAACCGTTCGGGCAGACCCCAGCGCCCGTCCGATCGTCTGCTCGATCCGGGAATCCGGTTTCCTGAGATCGGAATAGTTGACGCCGATGGTGTCGTAGGTCGCGCCCATGAGGTTGCGTAACATGGGGCGACGGGATTGTCATGAGTGCCCGCTTTAAGGTTGAGGCTTCTCGGTGATCTTGGTCAGGCAGCAGCCGTCCTTGCCCGGCGACCAGAGTTCGAGCTCATAGGCGAAGCCCGCCGCGTCCAAGGTGGCTTCATCGTAGGCCGACGCGCAATGCAACAGGGTGCACACCTCTTCGTCGCTGCATCCGGCCTCGATCCAGGCATCCTTCAGCGGGCAGGTCATCATTTTGACCTCCAGGCAGCTATCGTCCAGCTGCCGGATGTCGGGCGAGAAGGTCGCCCCATTGTCGGGCGCTTTCGCAAAGCACTCGGCCATGCCGGCAAAATCCCGCGGGCCGAGATGGGCCAAGGTCTTGCCGACCGCCGTGCCATGTTCGCGGCTGGCACTGCGCATCACGCTGATCGCCTCGGACTCGCCATAGCGTTTTGACAGCTCTCGAAACACCGCGAGATAGATCCTGCCGCGCGCCTTGAAGGCGTCGTAAAGCTGCGCGTTGGGTTTTGCCTGGGTCATTTCTGGGCCGCTCCCTTATGCCTTCAATCGCTGTTCGGACAGGTTCCCGGCGGGCCGGGAGACGTCACGCCTGTCTACTCGACGGCCACGGCTTCGATTTCAAGCAGCCAGGCCCCATCGAAAATCCCGGCGATAATGACCGTCAGCGCGGGCTGAAACCCCTGCAGGACCTTGCGCCGAACCTCCGAGTTTTCCGCGCGATACTGGCGATCCGACAGGTAGGTCGTATGGCGTACGATGTTGCCCATGCCCATGCCCGCCGCTCTAAGCTGGGCCTCGACATTCGCCCATGCCTGCTCCGCCTGTTCTCGAAAGGTCTCGGGGACCGTCCCGTCTGGCCTCACTGGAATCTGACCGCTCACATAGACCGTGCGCTTGACCTCGGACACCGCTACGGCTTGGGAGTATCCACTCTTGAGGTCGTGGGCGTCCGGCGCGTTGATCAGCTCTACATTCATCGTGGCGTACCTTCGGCTTCTCGAAATCCTGGCTGAAAGCTATCGATCGGGATGATGGCCGCACAACGCAGAAAAGCTCCTTTGGAGAGATAGAAATACTGAGTCTCAAAGTGGCGAGTTTTTGTGTAAGTGTGCGGCCGAGGAGAACGAGATGACCTACAGACTTCCGTCCCTGAACACGCTGCGCGCCTTCGAGGCGGCCGCCCGGCACCTGAGCTTCAAGATGGCCGCCAGCGAGCTTGGCGTCACGGCGGGCGCCGTCAGCCAACAGGTCAAGAAGCTGGAAGGCTCGTTGGGCGTGGCCTTGTTCCGCCGCTTGCCCCACGGGCTGCTTCTGACGGTTGAGGGCGAGACATATCTGCCCCAGATCTCCAAGGTCTTCGAAGATTTGACCGAAGCCACGGAGGCGATCGCGCCCAAGATCAACGGCAAGAAATTCACGGTCGGCATCAGTGCCAAGGCGATGGCTCTGCTGCCGCCCAACTGGCCGAACCATGGCGACAGCCTGAAGCCCTATGTGCGCGACTCGATCCAAACAACCGATCTTGAGCTGGTTTGGACCAACGAGATCGATTGCCTGATTCGCCTCGGCGGCGGCCCTTACGGCGACCTTGCTTCGGTGACAATCCCAAGCTCATCAAGCAGGGATGACGATCCGACGGAACTCCATTTCATTTGCAAGCCCGGCCTTGCCAACTGCCGACAATCCAAGGCGATCGTGGAAGACTTGACGGCTCACGCGCGATCTCGCGCGCCCTCTCTGGTCACCGCTGGCTGAGTGGCGCCAAGCTAAACCGTCCTTCCCCCATCCACCGGCAGGCAGTGCCCGGTCACCATCTCCGCCCCGTCCGAGGCCAAAAACAGCGCCGCCTCGGCGATGTCCTCGGGGCGCGACATGCGGCCCCAGGGGATGGTCGCGACGAACTTGGCGCGTACTTCGGGCGTGTCGGGCTGGCCCATGAAGGTCTCGAGCAAGGCCGTCTCGCCGATCACCGGGCAGATTGCGTTGACCCGGATCTTGTCGGGCGCCAACTCCACCGCCATGGACTTGGTGAGCGTGTTCACCGCGCCCTTCGAGCCGTTGTACCAGGTCAGACCCGGCCGTGGCCGCTCGGCCGCGGTCGAGGAGGTATTGATGATGCAACCGCCGCCCTGGGCGCGAAAGACCGGCACGGCGGCCAGCGCGGCCAGATAGATCGCCTTGACGTTGATCGCGTAGACCCGGTCGAAGTCCGCTTCGCTGACCTCGGTCATCGGCTGGTTGCGGTGGCTGACGCCGGCGTTGTTGACCAGGATGTGGAGCCCGCCGAAGCGGGCCGTCGCGGCGCCCACCATGGCCGCGACCTCGTCCCGGTCGGTCACGTCGGTCTGCTTGAACTGGGCCCGGCCGCCGGCGCCCGAGATCTCCTCGGCGACCGCCCGGCCGCCGTCCCCGTCGATGTCGGCCAGCACCACGGCGGCGCCCGCCTGGGCGAAGCGCTTGGCGATGCCGGCGCCGAAGCCAGAGCCCGCGCCGGTCACGATCGCCACCTTGCCGTCCAGTTCCATGGACCTTGCCCCCGTCTCGATTCGCCATTGCGGAACTTTAGCTAGCGGTTCACTCGGTGTGAACCTCGGCCTGGGCGGCCAGGCGCTCGTCCAGCTCCAAGAGCTTGCCGGCCACGGCCTGGCCGACGTACATCTGCGGCTCGGAAGGGGTCAGGTCATCGCCCAACTCGCGCGCCGCGATCGCCTCGACCGCGTCGTGGTAGGCGGCCACGAAGGAGGTCTGGCGGCGTAGCTGCTCGTCGAAATAGGCTTTGCCGAAATAGGTGAAGTCGTTCAGGTGCCCGCAGCCGAAGGAGTTTCGGTCGGCCCGCGAGGCGGTCACGATCAGACTGTGCGGGTCCTTCAGGGGCTCGACGAAACCGCCGGAAAAGCAGGCCGAGACGATCAGCACGCGCCACTTGATGCCGGCCGCGTCGAGCATGGCGTCGAGCCGCTCGGCCGACAGGCTGTTGTGGCCGAAGGGCCAAAAGTCGGTCGACAGAAAGTGATCCTCCGAGCCGTGGGAGGTCAGGAAGAGGAACAGCACGTCCTCTTCCGGGTTCATCTGCCCGGCCACGGCGTCGAGCGCGGCGGACAGATTGTGTTGGTTGGCGAGCGGCAGGAAGTCGACTGTCTTGGTGTTGTTTATCAGCGCCAGCGAGCGACCCTCGGTATCGAAGCGCTGGTCGAACAGGGCGCGCACGCTCATGACCTCCTTCATGAAGACGTCCTGATAGGCATGGCCGCCGAAGCCGATGAAGTAGAGGTCGGCCAGACCCGGCCGCTCGGGCGAAAGCGCGCCGGCGGTCTGGGCCAGAAGCTCTCCTTGCCGGTAGGTGATGCGCTCCTGGTCGAGCGCCTGATAGGGCGACCAGTCGAAGCTCTCGCCGTGATCCTCGCCGGCAACCACCTCGGGCGGCGCCGGCCCGACCCATAAGGGCGCTTTGGGCAAAGCCATGATCAAGCCCATGAACAGGGCGCCATAGCAAAGCGTCGCGCCCACGGCCTTGCCCAGGCTAAGCTGGAAGATCAACCCGAGGGTCCGGGTGGTCAGCACGATCATCCAGATCAGCACCAACGCGATAGCGACCAGAAGGGCGATCCCGGTCCAAAGATCCATCGCCGTGCCGTCGAGCGGAACCTGCCACTGGTCGAGCGCCGCCAAGCCGGCCAAGGTGACCAAGGAAAGCCACAGGCCGGCCGCCGCCAAAACCACCAAGAGCGGCGCGAGCAGAACGACCCGCCCGAACACCCGGGCCAACAGCAAGAGGCTGAGCACGCCGGCCAGCAGGTAGCTGCCGTAATAGAGCACGCCGTTGCCCGAAAGCGTGGCGCCGGGCTCGGCACGCAGGTACTCGCCGGCGGCCGACAGCAATACGGAAAGCGCCAGAAGAATCAGGATCTGGTCGGTGGTGACCCGAAAGTCCCGCCGCCGCACCGGGCGCAGGAAGGCCAGCCGGGCGCCGGCGCGCAGATTGGCCAGCAGATCCTTCAGCAATGTCATCGCAATCGACCTCGAACGAACGAGCCGCCCGTCCTGGGCGGCGACAACCTACAGTCTAACACAGGATCCCCGCGGCCGCATTGGCCGCGATTCAACCCTCCACCAGCTTGTCGTCGAGCACGATGTCGAAACGCCCGGAAAGCGCGCCGGGCTCGAGCTCTGGCGCCCCATACAGGGGCACGATCAGGCGCGCCCGGGCCTCGGGGTCGCGCACCCGGTTGAGCGGCCCGTCGCGCCGGTTGTCGGGCTCGCCCTCGATGTACATCTGGGTGATCAGCGGCTTGATGCCGGGCCCCGAGACCGCGAAGTGGATGTGCGGCGTGCGCCCCGGATAGGGCACCGGGCGGATGGTGCGGAAGCGGTAGGCGCCGTCGTCACCCAGCTGGACCCGGCCCCAGCCCTGAAAGTTGGGGTCGGCCCGGGCGTCGAGCGCGCCTTGATGGTGGTAGTGGGCGAAGGCGTCGCACTGCCATATTTCGACCGTGAGGCCGGACATCGGCTGGCCCGCCTGGTCGAGCACCTGGCCATAGACGTGCAGGATCTCGCCAACCGCTTGCTCGGGACGCCCGGCGATCTGCACCAGGTCGGCGTCGCCGTCGAGGGGAAAGCGCTTGGGATAGAACGGCCCCGGCGTTTGCCGCGGCGTGGCGGTCAAGGCGGCGATGGCTTTGGTCTGGGCCAGTAGGCTGGTGCCGACCCCGACACCCGCGGCGAGCGCGGCACGCCGGCTCAGTCTCCTGCTCCTGGTCATGGCGGAGTCCTCGGTCGCTGGTTGCCTCTCCGCTCCAAGAGATGGGGAGCCCCAGCCTCCGTGACCAGGCGCGAGGTCACGACGGAAAGAAGAGCAGCCGCCCCGTGAACAGGACACCGCAGCCTGCGGCAGTATCCGGCGGCTCAGGACCATCCCCTGGTCCGGCGCCGGCACGCGCCTACTTTTCCCGGCCGCGCGGTGGAGAAAACGTGGAGAAGCTGTGGATAACTGACGATTTCCTGCCCGATTCCCGCCGGATTCCCGCTTGCCGTAAGCCGAGTCGTTCGGGCAGGCTGGAAGCGGATTAGGGGCAGAATTCCGATGATTGAAAAAGCTCGTTCTAGCGGCGTTCGGCAGCTTGCAGGGGGCGCTTTGGCGGCCCTCGTCGGCCTCTCGGTCCTCCTGGCACCGCCGCTTCCGTCGTCCTCTCCATCGCTCGTCGCGCGCGCGCAGGCGCAGAGTCAGAACGGCCAGCTTTCCGCGGCCGACGTGCGCCGGGCGATCGTCCAGATCGGCACGCTCAGCCACTTCTTCGACGCCCTCGCCGACGGCGCCCCGGCGCCGGAGGCCAGCGCTCTGTGGCGCAAACTGGCCGAGTCCTACGAGGCCGCCGAACGGCGCCTGGCCGATCTGGAGCAGGTCGGCCACATCAAGATCGCCGAGCTGCCGAATTCGGTACAAAGCCGGATCTCGGGCAGCCTGATCCAGTTGGACACCACGCTGGGCGGCCAATGGCCGGCCGACACGGTGAGCTATGCCCGACGCTCGAACGCCGGCGACGAGGGCTACATCGGCCTGCTTTCCACGGTCCTGCTCCAGGCCCTGCTGGCGGTTTCGCCCGAACAGGATTGGGGCTGGTACGCGATCAAGCAGCGCCAAGTGCGGCTCAACGACCTCTCCAACGGGCCCAGCCCGGCGGTCGCGCGCCGTCACTTGGCCAAGCTGTGGTTCCTCAAAGACCGCTACTTCCACCTGGCGCGTCTTGCCGAAGAAAGCGACACGGCCCAGGACAAGGACAAGCTGGAGCGCCGACGGGCCGCGGTCTTCGCCGAGATCCTGCAAGCCTCCAAGCAGCTGGAAAGAGATCTGGGTCCGCAAGCCGCGGCGCGTTTCCAGACCGCCGTGCTGGACTACGACCGCCAGGTGCAAAGCTATGCCGCCAAGAGCGAGCCGCGCCGCAAGGCCGCGGCACAGCCAAGCGGAGCGGGGCCGGCCAAGCGGGTCGCGCCGCTCGAGCTGGTGCAGAGCCTGGAAGCGCGCATGGACAGCCTGGAATACGTCATGCACCTGCGCCACACCAAGGTGACCGAGGCGCTCGACCGCCTGGTCACCCTGTCAGGCGCACCGAACGCGGCGCTCGAGGAAGCCAGTGCCGCCTTGGACGCGGCGATGGCCGACCTCAACGCGACCATCGCCGAAGGCCGCCAGGCCGATCAGCAGGCCGCACAGGCCTTGCGCGACGAGCTGGCCGCCGCGGTCGCCGGCGCCAAGCAGCAGGACGCCGCCTTGAGCGATCAGCTCGCCGAGATCGACCGGCAGCGCGCCACCGCCGACCAAGAGCTGGCCGCTCTGCGCGACCAGCTGAGCGGGCTCCAGTCGGTCAATCTGGAGATGCGCAAGGAGCTGGCCAGCCGCCAGGCGCGCGACGACGAAGCGACGACTCTGCGCACCCAGATCTCGACCCAGTTCAATCAGGCCCAGGCCGACACCGAGCAGCGGATCGCCTCCCTAAGCCAGGATCTAGACGAAACACGCAGCGCCAGCGCCGCCCGTGACGAACAGCTCACCAGCGCGCTCGCCGCCGAGCGTACCGAAATGGCCGCGCGGGTCGATCAGCTGGCCGCGACCCTGGCCGGCTTGGACGATCAGACCGCGCGCTTGGCCGGCGAGCTGGCTCAGCGTGACGACGAGATCGGCGCCGAGGAGGTCCAGCAGTCTCTGAGCGCGGCGCTCCAAGCCAGCCACGAAGACATCGACCAGCAGATCGCCGCCCTGGATCAGCGCATTGGGGCGCTGCAGAGCGCGACCGGCGCTCTACGCGACGGCAACGGCCAGGCGCGCGAGGAGATCGGCCGGCAGATCGCCGCCCTGGACGCCCGCCTCGGCGAAGTTCAGGGCGCCGCCGCCAGCCTGCGCGAGGCGGTCGAGGCGGACGACGGCTCGGCCCTGGTGGCCCTGCAGTCGGAGATCGTGGCCCTGCGCCAAGGCGAAGACCAGGCGCGCCAAGACATGGGCCAGCAGATCGCCGCCCTGGACACCCGCTTGAACGAGACCCAAAGCGCGACCGACGCCTTGCGCCAAGACCTGGAGACGGCCTTCCGCTCCGAGCTGAGCGCCATCAAGTCAAGCGACGGGCAAGCGCGCCAAAGGCTCGGCGAGCAGATCGCCACCCTGGACGCCCAGGTCGGCACGCTCCAGAGTCAGGCCGGAACCCTGCGCCAGGAGCTCGCCGCCGACAGCGACGCCAAGCTGGCGGCTTTGCGCGAGGAGCTGACGGCGCTTCAGCAGAACGGCGACCAGGTGGGCGGCCAGATCGCCGCCCTGGACGCGCGCATCGGCCAGGCGGAAAGCGCGGCCGGCGCCCTGCGCGATGAGCTGGCCACCGAAGGCGCGGCCCAAGCCGAAGCCTTGCGCGGCGAACTGACGGACCTTAAGACCCGAGGCGGAGAGGTCGAACAGCGGATCGCCGCCCTGGACTCGCGCATCGGCAAAGCGGAAAGCGCGACCGGCGCCTTGCGCGATGAGCTGGCCACCGAAGGTGCGGCCCAAGCCGAAGCCCTGCGCGGCGAACTGGCGGTCCTGCAGACCCGAGGCGGAGAGGTCGAACAGCGGATCGCCGCCTTGGACCTCAGGCTCGGCGAGGCAGAGACCGCCGCCGGCAGCTTGCGCGCGGAGCTGGCCTCCGATGGTGCGGCCCAAGCCGAAGCCTTGCGCGACGAGTTGGCGGGCTTGCGCGCGCGCGACAGCCAGGCCGAGCAGCAGATTGCCGCCCTGGACGCCAAAATCGGCGAGGCGGAAACCACGGCCGGTGGCCTGCGCGACGAGCTGGCGGCCGGCACCGGCGCCGCTTTGGCCGACCTGCGCGCCGATCTGTCCAGTCAGCAGGAGCGCGACGGCGCGGCCCGCGCGGCGCTCGGCCAGGCGCTCGCGGCGCTCGACCAGCGCCTGACTTCGGCGATCGAGGCCGGCTCCGGCGAGGGCCTGGCGGGCGCCGATCTGGTGCTGCTGCGCGACGAGGTCTCGGCCATGGTCGCGACCAACCGGGCCGACGGCGCCCAGGCCCGCGAGGCGCTGGTCGCCGCGCTGGCCGATGAGCGCGCCCAAGACCGAGCCCGCACCGAGCAGCTGGTCGCCGCCCTGGAGGTCAGCCGCCAGGAGATCGCCAGCCTGAGCCAGCAGCTCGCGGCGCAAGCGGCCAACAGCGCCAGGCCGCTGGTCTCCTTCAGCAAGCTGAGCGCCGACGAGGCGCCCATGATCGCCCTCGCCCTGGTCGCCTTGGGCAGCCTGATCCTCTGTCTGCTGCTGTGGCGGCGCCTGGGGCGCCTGCAGGCCGCCGCGGTCCCGGCGGGCGCGGTCTATCTGGCCAATGCGCCCCAAGTCATGCCCGCACCGGCGGTGGCCCCGGCCCCGCAAGCCGCGCCTCCGGTGCCCGAGCCGGCACCGCCGCCCCAAGCCGCCCCGCCGGCGCCGCCGCAGCCCGAGCCAGCCGCGCCCGAGCCGCCGAAGGCGGAGCCGGCCCCAGAGCCGCCAGCCCCGGAGCCGGTGCCCGAAGTGCCGGCCCCCAAGCTGACCGCCGCCGAGCCGCCGGCTGTCGAGCCCACCGGCGCCGAGCCGCCGACCGAGGGCCCGGAGCCGGCGATCGAGGCCCTGCGCCGGGGCGATCTGGCGGCTTTCGAGAGCCACTTCTCCAAGCTCTCAGGCTTGAGCCCGGCCCAGGCCCGTCGCATCGTCTATGGCGCCGAGGGCGAGGACCTGGCGATCGTCTGCCGGGCGCTCGGCCTCGACAAGCTGCATTTCACCTCGATCCTGCTGATGAGCCGTAAGGCTCAGCCCAACGCCAAGGAGATCGAGCCCCGCAATCTGCCGCGCATCATGTCGGTGTTCGATCAGATGACCGAGGAATCGGCGCTGGCGATCCTGGAGTACTGGCGCCAGGAGCTCGGCGGCGCGGCCGGCGACGTTGGCCAGCGGGAGCCGGAGGGGCAATAGGCCGCGCGAATCGGCAAAAATCGCATGGCTGGGAGCCGACCTCGGTCGGATCAGCAAACGTTCGCATCCCCCTGGCCGGGCGGGCGAAGATAGTTCGTCCCGAAAGGTCGCCAATCTCATAAACCAGTCACCTGAACGACTGATTTCGGCGCAATGGCTTGCTAGGGAACAAAGCTCGGCGTGGGATTGAATCTTTCAACCATGGTACGATATTTTGACTATGGATGAAGACTATTCGCAGCGACGCCGAGATGTTGAAGCCGTATTCAAACGGAGCGTCAGAGACCGCCAGAAAACAAAAAGATCCGTTTCGCTCTCGGGTAAATTCGAGCTTACGATTGATACCTATTCAACAGGCGAGAATACCTGGGAATTTACGCGGGGAATAGTTCGGCGCGCCGGAAGCGGCAAAACCATTGCCGACGTGAAGCGGAATTACAGCAATTTCTGGCATTCGTGGGTTCAACATGCGAACGGAAACGAGTACTTGCTGTGTGGCGAGGACTATCAGGGCCAGACCGTTGTAAACCTTACTAAGGGAGACACTTACACCTACTTCCCGAAGGCAGGACACGGGGGCTTCGGGTTTTGTTGGTTGGCGGCTTTTCCCTCTCCTGACTCGACCGTTATCGCAGTGGATGGCTGCTATTGGGCCTGCCCCTACGAGATTGTCTTCTTCGACTTCACGACACCCGACGACCTCCCATACCGAGAATACTTGAGACTGGGTGATCTGGCCGATAGCGACGGCTGGCTGAACAACGATGCCTTTAAGTTCACGCAAGAGATTGAGGTTCGGAAGTCCGATGGCCGACCCTATGAAGAGCTGTCCGAAGCGGAACAAGACCAGCTCGATAGCAATGAAGAGTCGGGCGAATACGTCGAAAGGGACGTCATCGTGACCCGCGAACAGATTTTGCGGAGCGGCGGCTGATGGCTTCTGTCCAGCCCTGGTCGTTGTCATTGACATCGACCGCCGCGAGCCATCCTTCGTTGCGAGCTGGTGCGCGCTATGCAGACCGTCTTAAGGAGCCCGAGCACGACGGCAAGCCTGAGACGACTTGATCGACGCCGGCCAAGCGGAGCCAGTAAGGCAGCGACCTAAAACATCCGAAAGGCGAACGTCGGGTCGCCGTCTTCGTAGTCCTCCACGGGGAGGCCCGCCGTCTTGGCGGCGGCGATCACGATGGGGACGATGACCTCCCGTTCGTCGGTTTCCAGCAAAGCGTCGTCGGACTGGGCGTTGAGCTCTGCCAGACCCTCGAACAAACGCTTCAGCGCGTCCATGATGTCGTCCGGGCGCCCTGGCTCGGGAAGGGATTTGAGCGCTTCGAAGTACTGGTAAATCAGCTGGTCGACGGCCCGATGGGCATGCTCGCTGTGGCCTTCGAGCTGGAACTCCAAGCAACTGGCCCAATGATCGGCCAGAACCCACCGCGCCGCGGCCAACTGTTGATCAAGCTCTTCCTTCATGGGGTGTGACACCTAGACCAATTCGGCAACCAGTGGAATGTATTGTGCCCTGTCAATCTACATTTGCGCGAAGAGACTGACAAGCGAGCCGGTGCCCGCGGTGAACCGGGTCGCGCCCTCAAGGGTTCTTCAAATCGACCCCCAGGTGGCCGAAGAGCGCGTCCTCCCAGCCCTCTTCCTGCAAGCCCATCTGAGCCCGTTCCTCGGGCGTCATGGCGCGCGAATAGGCGAGCGATTGGCGCAAGCCGTCGCGCAGGGCCTGTTCCACGTTCTGGTCGAGCGTCTCCTGCAGGGGCGACTTGGCGGTCACGCCCGTTAACGGCGCACCCCCCCGAGACCCGCAGGGCCCCTGGGCCGTTAACCTTAACGCGCCTATCTCTTTGATATATATAAAGTTCTTTGGCAAATAGTTCCTTAAGACCCTTGGCGCAGGCGCGCCCGATGGGCTATAGTGGGGGTGCCGGGCAAGGCTTAGGTAAGAAGCTTGGGAAGGATGGGAAAGGCGTTATGAAGGCAATTTTGATCCTGATAATCACGGCCGGCTCGATCCAAGGCATCAGCCTCGGCCCGGACCAGGTCATGCAGGTGCGGGAGATCGAGTTCTCCTCCATGGAGGCCTGCCAGGCGGCGGCCGCCCAGATGACCGCGGCCGGCCGGCGCTCCAACGAGTGGCAGCGCACCTTCTCGGTCGAGTCCACCACCCAACGGGTTCTGGTGCCCTCGCCGGTCATCATCGCCGAGTGCGTCGGCGGCTAAACCAAGCCGCCCTCGGGGCAGGCTGGACGCCGTCTCGTCCATGACGCGGGACGGCGTGACCTGGCAGCCCGAGTGTTATCTGCAGTTCGATGCCGAGCGCACGCGCCCGGCCGCCGATTTGCTTGCCCGGGTGCCGCTCGCGGCGCCGGGGCGGGTCGCCGATCTGGGCTGCGGGCCGGGCAACGCCACGGCCCTGCTGCGCGCCCGCTGGCCCGAGGCCGAGATCCTTGGGCTCGATTCTTCGCCGGATATGATCGATAAGGCCCGGGCCGGCGGTGTCGAAGCGGATTGGCAGGTCGCCGACATCGCCGCCTGGCGGCCCGAGCGGCCCTACGAGCTGATCTACTCCAACGCCACCCTGCACTGGCTGCCGGACCACCAGGCGCTGTTTCCGCGGCTGTTGTCCACTGTCGCGACGGGCGGCTGCCTGGCGGTCCAGATGCCCGGGAACTTCGACGCCCCCTCCCACAGATCTCTGGCCGCAACCGCGGCCGAAGGACCGTGGGCCGCCAGCCTCGACGGCGTGCTGCGCGAGAGTCCGGTGGCCCCGCTCGAGGTCTACTACGACCTTTTGGCGGCCGGCAGCGCCCGGCTCGATATGTGGCAAACCACCTACATGCAGCTGCTCGACGGCGAGGATCCGGTCTATGCCTGGATGAGCGGCACGGCGCTACGTCCGGTGCTGGACAAGCTAAGCGAAGACCATCTCCCGGCCTTCAAGGCCGCGCTATGCCGGCGCCTGGCGGAGGCCTACCCCCGGCGCCCGGACGGCCGCACCCTGTTTCCCTTCAGGCGCCTCTTCATGGTGGCGATCAAGCCCGCGTGAGACCGCTCAAACGACCGCGGCGCGGGCCCGGCGCAGCTCGCCGGCGGCTTGGCGGATGACCAGCCAGGCGCCTTGGAGCGCGAGCAGCCCCATCACGGCGGCGACGATAACGTCGGGCCAGCCGCTGCCGCTGCCGAACACGCCGAGCGCGGCCAGGAGCACGGCGCAGTTGCCGATCACGTCGTTGCGCGAGCAAAGCCAGACCGAGCGCATGTCGGAATCGCCGCTCCGATAGGCCCAGAGCAGGCCCAGCACCGCACCGTTGGCGAGCAGCGCGGCAAACCCCACCACCCCCATGGTCATGGCCCCGGGCAAGGTGCCCTGTAGACCGTGCCAAATCGTGGCGCCGATCACCCAGAGGCCGAAGAGCCCCATGGTCGCGCCCTTGAGCAGGGCCACCTTGGCCCGCAGGCGCAGGGCGCTGCCGACCACCAGCAAGCTGATCGTGTAGTTCCCGGCATCGCCCAGGAAATCCAGGGCGTCGGCCTGCAGGGACACCGACCCGGCGGCCAGACCCGCGGCCATCTCGACCAGGAACATGACAACGTTGATGACCAGCGCGGCCCAAAGCACCCGGCGGTAGCGACGGTCGCGTTCGTGCTCCGGCGGGCCGGCTTGGGGAACTTGGGCGCAGCAGCGGGCGCTCACTGGTAATCTCTTCCTCGGCCAAGGATGACGCGATCCAAGATGGTGTCTATAGTGACTATAGGGTCAAGAGGGAGAGATCTGGATGACCGACGCGGCCATGACGATCGGCGATCTCGCCACGGCGACCGGCACCAAGGTGGTGACGATCCGCTACTACGAGAAGATCGGCCTGCTGCCGGCACCGGCGCGCACGGCCGGCAACTACCGGGCCTACGCGCACCGGCACTTGAGGCAGCTGCGCTTCATCCGGCGCTGCCGGGCGCTCGGCTTCACCCTGGACGAGGTGCGCCAGCTCTTGCGCCTGTCCTCCCAGGAGGGCAAGTCCTGCGCCGACGTCGACCGCATCGCCGCGCTGCACCTGGCGGAGACCGAGGACAAGATCGCCGACCTGGAGCGCCTGGCGGCGCGCCTGCGCCAAATCCTCGGCCGTTGCCAGGCCGGCGGCGTGATCGCAGACTGCCGCATTGTCGAGGCCCTGTGGCCCGGCGAAGACGGCCGGGAAGCGAGCTGAGCCCCTATCGCTTTCTGGGAACAAGACTGCCATGGTTGCCATTTGGCGAGGGGTGCTATGCTCCTGGTCCCCGGCCCGCTCGAAGCAGAGGAGATGACCATGTCCGTAGGGTTTCAGAGCAGCCAGCTGCCCGCGATCGCCGCCGGCGGCGCGCCTTTGGCGAAGGCCGGCGCGATGGCCGGCTTGGGCAAGGCGGCGCTGCTCGCCGTGCCCGCGGTTCTGCTCGGCGCCGCGCTCGGCTACGGCCTGGCGAAGGCCTTCGACGTCAGGTGGGACGAGTTCAGCCGGCGCGCCGCCGAGGGCGACTCGACCATGGGCCCGCTCGATCGAGCATGAAACTGTCCGGATAACTCAGCAGGAAGGGAGCCGCGGTGTATAAGCTCTATTACGCGCTCGGCAGCGCCGCGATGGGCGTGCGGGTCATCTTGGAAGAGATCGGCGCGCCCTACGAGCTGATCGAGACCACCATCGACATGGACAAGCCGCGCCCGCCCGAGCAGCTGGCGCTCAACCCGAACGGCTGGATCCCGGTGCTGATCTGGGACGAGGGCGCGATGTACGAATGCGCGGCCATCGCCACCTTCCTGTGCGACCGCCATCCGGAGGCAAAGCTGGCGCCCAAGATCGGCGAGCCGGCGCGCGGGCTTTTCCTGCAAACCCTCGTCTACTTTTCCAGCTCGGTCCAAAACGCTTTTCAGCTCGACTACTATCCCGAGCGCTTCGCCGACGCGCCAGACCACGAGCCGAGCGCCCAGCGACGGGGCATTCGCCGGCTGCGCGAGACCTGGTCGGTGATCGACGATCAGATCGGCGACAACCCGTGGCTCCTGGGAGACCGCTTCAGCGCCGCCGACATCTACCTTTTCATGCTGACCACATGGCTCAGTCCGTCCCGCGGCCAGCCCTCGGCCGACGAGTTCCCCAACGTGAAAAGGATCGCCGACGCCGTCATGGCACGGCCAAGCGTGCAGCTGGTCTACGAGCGGTGGATCGCGGAGCGATGAGCGAAGGGGCGGTGACGGCCTAAGCGCGTTTCTACTGGCTAGACCCAGTGTGCCGTACCTTTGGTCTTACATGTTCGATCCAATGGGGACCTTCGGCCGGCAGGTCCACAAATGTCGGATTTACTGGGTGTCGCCAGCTTTCGCCCTCACTACGGCCATAGATTGGGGGTCTGCCCAGGTCCGAGTTTGACCCCAAGAGGGCCTCACCAATGCAGCTCCAGATACGTCATCCAACTAACCAAGAATGCCGCGTTCCGACTCAAACCTATGGTTCAGCTGGGGCCCAGGGCAATTGAGATGGATGTGTTCAATCCTCCCTCTAGGCAGCGGCGGTTTTTCGCCTCGTGGCAATAGCAAGACCCAAGATTCCAATCAGAAAAAGGGCCAACGTTCCAGGTTCAGGAACTTGTTTTCGACTAGCCGTCAATGTGGATTGTGAAGGGGATATCAGCCCCGCAAGACCACCCCCAACGCAAAGCCCCTGGCCGGTACTACCACTGCCAAATCCAAAATCGGCCGTACAAACTCCAACCACCGGCTCGATATTCCAGGCCTGGCCCGAGGCGGAACCCGTAACGCCTCCAACCAAGAACATTTCGCTCGTTGTATCGAAGTTGAAATTGAAACCTGCGCCGGCGGAAATGCCGTCCGCGAAGAAATCCCACGTGCCCACACTACCACCGTTGAAAAACCCTTCTATCATAAAGGTATCGAGGCTTGACTCGTCAATAGGTCCCGTCCCAATCAAACTGTCGTCATAGCTAAACATACCTTCCAAGGTATAACCACCCGAGCCGGTCCAATCGATGTTGAAGGCGACAGCATTTGCGGGCCCGATGTTGGCCGCAAAGATCCACCCGGCCGCAACAATACCCATCAAAAGTCTTTTTGGTGCGTGGAGCATATCTTGTTCTCCATCCTGGCGTGGCACGGTTTAGAAATTACCAAGCAAGAATCGTGCCAAAATTCGCAAGCAATTGATACAAAAAGGTTTTGCTTGATCTGGCCAAGGGTCATTAACCAAAAGTGTTAAGAATTCCGTCACCCAAAATCGCCGATTCGAGGCCCTGATTTGAGCGGTTTTGAGTGTTCTCAAGCACTTGGCCGGAATCGAGCCCTAGCAAAAGTGTAAAGAATCCTGACAGTTTTCCCGGGCCGGTCGCGAGGCCGAAAAGATTAGTAAATAGCTTCAGCAGTTTAACTCGTCGGCCTGCTTTACAGTTAGGCCGGCGACCTGTCCCGGCCGCCGTTTCCGCAGCTGCAGTTGACACCCAGCCAGGGTGTGGCTCAAGCAAGGACTGAGAGGGGTCTCTGGCACGCGCTGACTTCTGTTCCTGGCTAATCAGCGACATGGGAACCGCCCATCATCATGTCCGAAAACACCTCTAGAGCAGACCTCACCCGCCAACGGCCCCCACACATTTCCTCCGGCGCACCCCGCCCCGCGGCCAGCCATCGGCCGACGAGTTCCCCAACGTCAAGCGGATCGCCGACGCCGTCATGGCACGGCCAAGCGTGCAACGCGTTTATGAGCAGTGGATCGCGGAGCAGTGAGCGAAGGGGCGGTGACGGCCTAAGCGCGTCTGTTTCTGGCGAGACCCGGTTGTCCCGTGCCTTTGGTCAGCATGTTTGATACCAGGGGACCTTCGGCCAACAGGTCCACAAAGGTCGGATGTACTGGGTGTCGTCAGCTTTCGCCTTCACTACGGCCATAGATTGGGGGTCTGCCCAGTTCCGAGTTTGTGAAGGGTTTCGGATGCCGGCCCTTCGAGGGGGGCACAGTTGCGCGGTGGGCCGGCGTCCGAAAGCCTCCAGGGAAGGAACCCGCGGGGGCTTGGCGTGGTGTTGGCGATCTATGGGGAATTCTCGGGTGTGGCTTGGTCGGCACGTGGCCTGGAGTGCCGGCCACGGAGGTGGTTTTGCGATCTGCGGGGGCATGATTGGCGCCTGGCATGGCGATCGAGGTCGTGGCGCGGGGCTCGGCGGTTTGAGTCCAAGACGGCCGATGGCCTGCGGCTGCGGCTTAAGCTCGAGCGGGCGCAGCGGTTGGATTGCCGGCTGGTTTGGCCGCCGGCGGTCAGGTAGCGTTGAGAGATGGCTGTGCCGGTCATGGCATATCAGCCTCGGCCGTTCGACGTGACTGTGGTGGGGCCCGTGGCTGGGCGCCTTGTGTGTATAGGGGCTCGAAGATCTCGATGATGATCATGGGCGCGCCGCAGTGCGGACATGGCGGGCGGTGGTCGCGTGATGGGGCGGTGTTGCTATTGACGTTGTCATCTCGCTCCGTTGGCGTTTCCGGCGCGGCGAGCAGCTTGCGGGCCTCGGCGATCTTGGCCTTTCGGGTCGCGCTGGCGAGGAGGCCGTAGTGGCGGATGCGGTGGAAGCCCTTGGGCAGGACGTGGAGCAGGAAACGTCGGATGAACTGGCCTGGCTCGAGGGTCATGGTGCGGGTGCGCGCGCGGCCGTTGCGGCGATAGTCCTTGACGCGGAAGCTCACGCCCCTGTCGTCGAGGGCGATGAGGCGGCTGTTCGAGATGGCGACGCGGTGGGTGTAGCGGGAGAGATAGGCGAGGACCGCCTCGGGCCCGGCGAAGGGGCGCTTGGCGTAGACGAACCAGTTCTTCTTTCGCAGCGGCGCGAGATGGGCAGCGAAGGCTTTCGGATCACGCAAGCCGGCGAGATCGCCGAAGAAAGCTAGCCGGCCCGCGCCATGGGCATCAGCCAGGCGGGACAACAGCAGCCGCCGGAACAGGCGGGACAGCACGCGCACGGGCAGGAGAAAGCCGGGCCGGCAGGCAATCCAGCTGGCGCCGTCGACGGAGAGCCCGCCGCCCGGCACGATCATGTGAACGTGGGGATGGTGGGTCATGGCCGAGCCCCAGGTGTGGAGCACGGCGGTCATCCCGACGCGGGCGCCGAGGTGCCTGGGGTCGGCCGCGATCGTCAGCAGCGCCTCGGACGATGCCTTGAACAGCAGATCGTAGACCACGGCCTTGTTCTGGTAGGCGACATTGGCGATCTCCGCCGGCAGGGTGAAGACCAGATGGAAGTATCCGACTGGCAGCAGGTCGGCCTGGCGCGCAGCAAGCCAATCCCGCGCCGCCGCGCCCTGGCACCTGGGGCAATGGCGGTTGCGGCATGAATTGTAGGCGATCCTTGTGTGCTCGCAGTCCTGGCACTGCTCCACATGGCCGCCAAGCGCCGCTGTGCGACAGCTCTCGATCGCCGACATGACATTGAGCTGGCCGAGGCTCACATGGCCAGCATGGGCCTTGCGCCAGGCGTCGCCATGATGATGGAAGATATCGGCGACCTCGAGCCTCCGGCGGCGCACCGTCGCCGGGTCAGGCCCCCGCTCTCTCCTGGCTTGCTGCTGAGTGGGCGAGCCGATCGAGCGGGCTCGTCACGGTGCTGATCGTGGTCCTGGCGACCCGCGTGTAGAGCGCCGTTGTATCCAGCTTGGCGTGCCCCAACAGCACCTGAATGACCCGGATGTCGATGTCCTGCTCGAGCAGGTGGGTGGCGAAGCTATGGCGCAGGGTGTGAGGTGACACCCGTTTCTTGATCCCGGCCGCATCGGCCGCGGCGTGGACGACGCGGTTGAGCTGGCGCGGCGACATCGGGTTGACCGGCGGTCGGCCCGGAAACAGCCAGCCATTGGGCAGCATGACACCGAGCTGGCGCCCCTCTTTCCACCAGGCGCGCAGCAGCGCCAACAGCTGGGGCGACAGCAGGGCATGGCGATCACGGCGGCCCTTGCCCTGCTCGATCCTGAGCATCATCCGGGTGCTGTCAACGTCGCTCACCTTGAGGTTCACAACCTCCGAAACACGCAATCCCGCGCCGTAGGCGGTACTGAGTGCGGCCTTGTACTTCGGCCCCGGTGCGGCCTCGAGCAACAGGATGACCTCCTCCGGGCTCAAGACCTCGGGCAGCTTGTGTGGCCGGCGCACGGCCGTCAGCCGGCGCGCCAGATCCGGCCGGTCGAGCGTCGTCGTGAAGAAGAAGCGCAGCGCCGACACCGCGCCGTTGAGCATCGGCACGGAGACACCGGCCTCGGCCTGATGCAGCTGAAAGCGGCGCAGATCCTCCGCTGTCGCGCTGTCCGGCGAGCGGCCGAGGAAGACCGCCAAGGCCTCGACATGCCGCAGATAGTTTCGACGCGTGTTCTCGACGAAGCCGCGCAGGCGCATGTCCTCGATCATGCGCTGGCGAAGTGAGCCATGGGAGTGGTCGGACTGATTGGACGGATCGATGGTCATCGCGTTGGTCCTTTCGAGCTGGAGGTTGCTGGAACCCCCAATGCTCGGGACCAAACCCCACGAGCGTCACCCCAAACCGCTCAAAACCTCACCAACCCAAACCACCACGCCGAAACCTCGAAGCGCCAACCCTCCCGCGAGAGCGGGTTCGTTCCCTGACCCTGAACGGAAATGGAGCCCGTCTACTGCAGTTTCTGCTGTGCGGACTATGCTGACTTTATTGCAGTTCAGTGGAGGCGTCTGAACTGAGTGCCTTCTTTGCCACAACGAAATAGCTAGAGGCACCTGCATATACTTCTTCAGCAGTAACAATCTGAATGTTCTTATCGGCCAGCAAGTCGTCCAAGTCGGAACTTCTTAGCCTTCTTATAGGCACGGGGATCACCCCGATTTTCAACAGAACCCGCATGATCACAATCTGCAGGCTAACCAGGAATGACATTCTGCCCCGCAAACAAGGTGTTGCAGATATGAATAATCCTCCCGGTTTCAGCAGCTCAATCGCTCTCTGAACAACCCTGTGGGGATCAGGTACGGTGTGCAACATGTTAAAAGCCAGAACGACATCAAATGATGCTTCTTCGTATCCATCATCAAAAATATCTACCCGCGCGAAGTACACATTTTCGATTTTTCTGGCAGCCGCTTTGTCTTTTGCGATTTCAATCATTCTTGAGGAGATGTCGATTGCATGAACCTGTTCCACAAGGTTGGCAATCTCACAGGCGGTCGTGCCTGTTCCACATCCATAATCCAAGACAGTCTCGGTACCCCTGAGGTGCTTTTTGGTGTTTTCCCTGGTCTGGCGATGAATGTACTCAAACCGCTCCTCGGCTTTGTCATAGTTGTCGGCGGATTTGTCCCAAAACTCTTCCGATTTACACATCTCGCGACGCTCCGTTCCTTCCGAACAGCTGGGTTAGTTTATTTTGTGAAGCCTATTGCTGCTGCAATTCTCGGCTGCGGGCTGCAAAGGGATGAGGACAAAACAATGGCCCCTCAAGGCGAACATTTAATATACATATTTCTGCAGTCGATTGACGATTTGTGTTGATTGGGTATACAAAAATATATGAACTGGCAGGCGATCTCATTTGACTGGAACCAGCTGAGGGCGTTTCTTGCGACTGCCGAAGAGGGCTCATTCAGCGCAGCAGCTCGCGTATTGAGCACGACTCAGCCAACGATAAGCAGGCAGATCTCGGCTCTTGAGGCATCGCTCAAAGTCACCTTGGTTGAACGTAGTGTAACAGGCCAAACGCTCACACTTGCCGGGCAAGAACTGCTGGATCATGCGCGTTCGATGGGGGATTCAGCCACGCTCATTTCGATGGCGGCAGACCGCCAATCACAGGAGGTTTCAGGGTACGTCGCAATTGCAGCGACGGACCTTATGTCTGCGGCGATACTGCCGAGGATTCTGTCTCCACTAAGAGAGATCGCTCCGGGCATCACCATACGCATCAAAGAATCGAATCAAATTTTGAACTTGATGCAGCGTGAGGCAGATATCTCCATCCGACATGCGCGCCCAAATGAACAGGAACTCATCGCGAGGCACGTAGGAGATTTACGTGCTAATCTATACGCCTCACGCGCTTATCTGGACAAAGCGGGTCGGCCCCGCACATTACGGGAGGTGGCAGACCTTGCCTTTATTGGCATTCCCGATCATGAGCGCTTGATTGCTTCGTTGCATAACATGGGAATTCCGGTGCGAGCCGAGAGCTTCGTGATTCAGCCCCAATCCAGCATGGTCACTTGGGAAATCGTAAAGGCTGGCCTTGGTGTTTCAATTTTGCCCGAAGTCTTGGGAGAGTTTGAACCGCGGGTCGAGAGGGTTCTTGCAGATGTGCCATCCCTAGAGTTTCCGGTTTGGCTCGTTACACACCGAGAACTTCAAACAAGCCCACGGATTAGAATCGTGTTTGATTTCCTAGCGAACTGGCTTGGAGAAGTCGCACGAAATCGCTGTCACAGCCAGAGCAATAACTGAAAGTGGCGCGTTTCTGACCTCGATGTGGCTTGGTGGAACTGTCAATTTGGGCTCGAAGCCGACATTTGTTGCAATTCAAAGAATGACTGAAATTGGCTATTCAGCGACATGGGAGCCGCACATCACCATGTCCGAAAACACCTCTAGAGCAGACCTCACCCGCCAACGGCCCCCACACATTCTCTCCAGCTCACCCCGTCCAGCGGCCAGCCCTTGGCCGACGAGTTCCCCAATGTCAAGCGGATCGCCGACGCCGTCATGGCACGGCCAAGCGTGCAGCGCGTCTATGAGCAGTGGAGCGCGGAGCGGTGAGCGAAGGGGGCTTCGGCAGTCAGGCCAAAGAAAAGTCGGGTTTCCAGGTTATCGTCAGCTTTACCCCTGACAGCGGCCCTGGATTGGTGGGCCTGCTCACGCTCGAGTCTGCCCCAGAGCCGAAATGCAGACGTATTCTTCCTAAAGTGATTATGTCAAACGATAGATCAACCGCAGCAGTACAATGGCATTAGACGGCCCGACCGGCGCCGACCAATCCCGCCACCCTCTTTATATGAGCGACCGAGGAGCGGCCTCCGGTGGTCTTGGTGAAGAGGTCAAGCCGCTCATCGCCATCGTCGCCAACCGGCGAAAGCGCCTGATCCCTATAGCTCCAAGCGGCGGGATTGCGAGAGATGACGATGGCTGCCGCCGACAGCGAGACGATCGATCCGGCCAGCTTGACGTGCTTGACGAGCGTCTCCAGGGCGAAGCGTGGCCAGAAGATCCAGGGCTTCTCGCGTGCCAGTCCGGGGCGGCGCTCGGAAGGATGCTTGAGGCGGAGTAGGCCACTCTGCAAGGGATGCAATTTTTCCAGGCGGACTGTGGTTGAGAACGACACCAGGATCTTGACAAGGCTGCCCATCGGCACGCCGGTCGCCGCCGCCCGGCGCAGTAGCGTCTTCATGTGCTTGGGCGTGTAGTAGAGCGACCAGGCCTCGCGGTAGATGTCCTCCCACTCGCGCTTGCTCATCTTTGGGTGGGCGGTGCAGACATGCTCGACGTCGTAAATGTTGAGATCGGGGTCCATCTCAATACCCTTCTTCCACAGGACCTGATGGTCCTCCGAGCCGGGCAGGGGCGTCAGACAGAAAAACTCGATGACGTCGAGCGGCAACTCCTCCTGAATGATCGCGATATCGCGCCTGATCGTCTCCGGCGTATCCGACGGAAAGCCGAGGATGTACCCGGCCATCGTGATGATGCCCTGTGCCTTCCAGTCGAGCAGCATCGTGCGGTACTCGGTGATCTTATTCTGGCGCTTCTTCGCCGCGGCGAGATTGTCTGGATTAATGTTCTCCAATCCAATGAAGATGCGCGTCACGCCGGCCCGCTTCGCCTTCTCTACAAAGCCCGGAATCTTGTGACACAGCGTGTCGACTTGTATCATCAGGCCGAGCGGGATTCCGTCCTTTTCGCGCAACTGGATCAGGCGATCGAAGATCGACTCCTATTCTCTATTGCGCGCGAAGTTGTCGTCGGTGATGAAGAACTTATGGATGCCTTGCGCCCAATTGAGGCGCACCAGATGCTCGACGTCGTCAGCCGAGCGAAAGCGCGACTTGCGGCCTTGCACATTGATGATGGTGCAAAAGGAGCACTGATAGGGGCAGCCGCGCCCGGCATCGAAGCTCGTGCTGTAGCCGAGCGTGCGCTCGACATAGCGCTTGGGTAGGAACGGCACGGGGGTCCCTTCCATGCCGGGCAGGTCGTTCATGAAGTCGTAGACCGGCGCGAGCTGGCCCGCAGCGGCATCGCGCAACACTCTGTCGAGCCTGCCCTCGGCCTCGCCGGCGAACATGGCGACGCCCATGCGGCGACAGGCGTCGAGCTCTATGGCGCGCCCGTCCAGCATGGACAGGCACCCCGAAACGTGGAAACCACCCATGGCAACGGGAATTCCAGCCTCGCGGAAAGGCCGGGCGATATCGAGGGCACGCGGATACTGGTTCGACTGAACGCCCACCAACGCGATCAAGCCGAAATTGCCGTGGCGCCGAAGACCGGCAAGAAGCGCGGGCACGTCGACGCGCGTGTTCGTCTCGTCGATCACCGCAATGTCGATGGCGACGCCCTGACCGAGCACCTGGCGCTCGGCGCAGTCTGCCGCGATGCCGTATACCGCGGCGAGTGAATTAGACGGAATCATCGCCCGCCACCAGCGAATCACATATCCGTCGTCGTCGTAATGTGACGGCTTAATCAGGATGAGCTGAAAACGCCGATCCGCTGCCCCCCCAAAGTGTGTCAGGACCCCTCTCCCATATTGAGCAAACATACATAGCACGGCGATCAGGACATGACACCTAAATCGTCGTCATTTTTCACATTTTTGGTGAACTCGACTAAGCGCGACCAGCAAAGCAAGCGTGGGTCCGCACAGGGCTCATCATCGAATTGGGAACCGCACATCATCATATCTGGAAGCACCGCTAGAGCAGACCTCACCCGCCAACAGCCCCCGCGAATTTCCTCCGGCTCAGCCCGTTCCGCGGCCAGCCCTTGGCCGAGGAGTTCCCCAACGTCAAGCGGATCGCCGACGCCGTCATGGCACGGCCAAGCGTGCAGCGCGTCTACGAGCAGTGGATCGCGGCGCAGTGAGCGAAGGGGCGGTGACGGCTTATGCGGGTTTGCTGCGGGCAAAGGCCGGTTGTGCCGCACCTTCGGTCAGCAGGTTAGATCCAAAGGGTCCTTCGGCCGGCAGGCCCGCAATGGTCGGACCTCGCGGGTGTCGTCAGCTTTACCCCGATTGCGGCCCTAGATCTTGGGGCATTCCCACGCTCGAGTCTGACCCGTAGCTGACCCCGGTTTGTCCTTCGCTTTCGGTGCAAGTGGCCGGTGCCCCTTCCTCTGGTTCCAACGCCAATCTCGTATTACTGTTCCATGCGGACTGCCGTGTTGTAGCCGAACGAGTTTGTATCAGATTGTCAGGACAGGCGAATGCCACCTGTAACAAGATATACGCAAAGCGGTGAGATCAGCATCGCCTATCAAGTATTGGGGGACGGCCCCCTCGACCTTCTAATCGTTCCAGGGTTCATTTCTCACCTGGAGCAGGGTTGGGAAGACCCCGCATTCAGCCGGTTTCTCAACCGCTTGGCGTCTTTCTCGCGGCTCATCCAATTTGACAAGCGGGGTACGGGTCTTTCGGATCGAATCGCCGGCATTCCGACCCTAGAGCAGCGGATGGACGATGTACGGGCGGTGATGGATGCCGTTGGCTCCGAACGCGCCGCATTGTTTGGGATTTCCGAAGGCGGCCCGATGAGTGCGTTGTTCGCCGCAACCTATCCGCAGCGCGTTTCATCGCTGATATTGTACGGCAGCATCGCAAGGGGGGCCTGGGCTCCGGACTATCCATGGGGGGCGAGGCCGGACGAAATCGATGAGTGGATCGAGGGTTTGCAAAAGGAATGGGGAGGTCCCTACGGTATCGACGTTTGGGCGCCGTCGGCAGCCCATGACGAGCAGTTTCGACAATGGTGGGCCAAGTATCTGCGCCTCGGCGCAAGCCCGAGTGCCGTTGTCAATGTCTTTCGCATGAACGCCGCCATTGATGTCCGGGAAATTCTGCCCGCAATACATGTACCGACGCTCGTCTTGCACCGTGCAGGTGATCGGGCAATCGAAATTGAACAAGGGAGATTTCTCGCGCAGCAGATTCCCGGTGCAGAATTGGCCGAGCTGAGTGGAGATGATCACCTGTGGTGGGTTGGGGATTCAGAATCGATCGTCAATAGGGTCCAGGAGTTCCTTACCGGAGAGCGCCAAGTTGTAGAGCCCGACCGCGTCCTGGCGACCTTGCTGTTTACCGATATCGTGGACTCGACGAAGCAGGTGACAGAGATGGGGGATAGTCGCTGGAGAGATACTCTGGCCCGTCACAACTCGGTCATGCAAACGGCAATCAAGCGGTTTAGGGGACGCGCCGTCAAAACCACTGGCGACGGTTTTCTGGCGACCTTTGATGGGCCAGCTCGTGCAATTCATTGTGCCCATGCCGCGAGCGAAGAAATGCAACAAATGGGCATAGAGATACGATCTGCATTGCATACCGGCGAAATCGAACTGATCGGTGAGGATGTTGGAGGAATCGCAGTTCATATAGCGGCGAGGATCCTCGCGGAGGCCAAAGCAGGAGAAATTTGGACTTCGGGCACGGTCAAGGACCTTGTGATTGGGTCGAGCCTCAGGTTCAGCGAACGGGGAACCTATAGTCTCAAGGGGGTTTCGGGAGAATGGCCGTTGCACGCGGTGGAGTATTGACCTTGTGCATTGATCACCGAACTTTCATTGGGGGCCGCTTCTGATGCAAAAGGCGACTCTTGCGGCGGCATCTAAGCGCGAAGTGCGTGGTTGCCTTCAGGATCGGGATTGGACCACCGACCGGAGAACCCTAAACGACAGTTCCCATAACCTTTGAGTGAGACTCCATTAGCCCCCCCTGTCACCATTTCTCCAGTATCCTATCGTACTTACCGTTTTTCTTTAATTTCTCCAGCCCAGCATCGAAGTCGGCCAGTATAGCTTCAACACTTGGATTTGCCTTCGCCCCGGCGGCAATCAAATTCAAGAAGATCGCTTGTGGTAGCCACCGCTACATCGAATCAATCAGTATCTGTGTTACCACTTCGGGCCTATCGATCATCGCATAATGACCGCAAGCCAGAGACAAAGCCTGCCACTCTGGCGACTCTTGTGCTCTTTCGAAGAATGGCTTGCCGATACCCGGGATCCAGCCGGTGGCGTAGACATAGAGGTGTCGGCGCACCTCTTTCCATTTGCCGTCTAAGCGAATTGGCTGCTCAAAGGTCTTGAAGGGATGGTCGACGCACAGCCGATCCACCCAAGCTTCGTCCTGAGCATTGACGGCAAAAACCTTGGCCGGCGCCGGTGTGACCCGATAGCCTAAACCGTCGGTTCTGGCATTCTCCCGGTGACTAGACGCAGCTTCCGCGGGCAGGAGATCCAGAACGCTCCGTCCATCGGCTGGCACCAAGGCATCGAGATAAAGGAGCGACCGAATCTGTTCGGTCACTTTGTCGGCTACGCCAGTGATGACCATCCCGCCGTAGCTGTGACCGCACAAGACGATGTCGGACAGCTCTTCGCACTGAATGACTCCAAGAACGTCCTGAATATGGGTATCCAGGTCGACCTCACGATCCAAAAGATGTGACCGTTCTCCAAGACCTGTCAGTGTGGGTGTGAACACGTCATGACCAGATTGGCGCAGGCGCGATGCGACTCGCTTCCAGCACCAACCCCCTTGCCAAGCCCCGTGAACCAAAACGAACGTTGCCATAGAAAACCTTCATCCCCGATCCAGATTGCATCAACAGCCCAACTTTCCGCCGGGCCAAAGATCGGCTGCCACACCACGACGGTGCTGCCGACAATCAACCTGAGACCGCTGAGACAATCCCTCAAATTGGCTGCAAACGCTAGCATGAGCCGCCATTGCAGGCGAGCGGATCAGGGCCGTGGCACTGTTGGGCTTCACGGTCCCACGGTAGATGAACGAGGATCATCCATAGGGTGACGAATCAGGATTTGTACGGTCGAGCGGCTTGGTGTTCCATGGCTCGCGAAGAGGAACGACGCCATGGCCCCATCGGACCCCAAGTATCGGATCGAATCCCTGGACGCGGTCGACGGCCAGCTCTGCATCGACTGGTCGGACGGCCACAGCAGCCGCTTTCATCCCATTTGGCTGCGTCACCAATGCGCCTGCCCGGCCTGCGGCAGCCCGCTCACCGCCGTGCGCGGCCTGCGCCTGCACCACATCCCGAGCGACATCGCCTTTCGCGTCGTGGCTCACGACGGGGGGACGGTCGATCTCGTCTGGACCAACGACGGTCACCCCTCGCGCTACAGCGCCACCTGGCTGCGAGATCACTGCTACTCCTATGGGGAACGGCAACGGCGCCGCCACAGGCCAATTCTGTGGGACCGCAGAATCCACAATGACCCGCCCACCGCGGACATGCCCGCGTGCGAAGCCTCGGCGGCGCAGCGCCTGGCCCTGCTCGAGCGGGTGCGCGACTACGGCTTCTGCCGGGTCGGAAACGCGGGCACCGAGGCGGCGGAGACCGAGCGCCTGATCAACCTTGTGGGCCCACAGCGCCGCTCCCACTACGGCACCTACAAGCTCTCCAAGAAGGCCGCCGTCGACAATGTCGGCGACATCACCGATCCCTTGGACCCCCACGTCGACGAGACCTATCGCCTATCGACCATCGGCATCACAGTGTTTCAGGTTCTACGGCCGAGCGCCGAGGGCGGGCACTCGACCCTGGTCGACGGCTTCGAGGCGGTGCGCCGCCTGAAGGCGGCCCATCGCGCCGACTTCGAGCTGCTCACCCGGGTGCCGATCACCGGAAGCCGGCGAGATCAAGCCCACAACAGCGCCGGCCAGGTCAAATGGTACGCCGCGACCATGCCGGCGATCCGCCTGGATTTCGACGGCGAGGTCTCGGGCCTGCGCTGCAACGAGCGCCAGATCATGCCACTGGACCTGCCGGAACGGCTGATAGAGCCCTGCTACCGGGCGCTGAAGCATCTCTTCGAGATCCTCTACGATCCCGACCTGCGGGTGACCTTCGAGCTGGCCGCCGGCGAGGGATTGATCTTCGACAATCAACGGGTCCTGCACGGCCGCACCGGCTTTTCGGCGGAAGAACCGGCGCGCTCCGTCCTGACCAGTTCCGTGGACATGGAAGAGTTCCATTCCTCTTTGCGGCTCTTGACCGAACAGCTGCGCGGCCACGTGCCGCCCTTGCGCCTGGCGCAGGGCATGGTGGCGTGAGCCACTGGCCTCAGTTCATCCATCTACCGTTGCGCCTCATGGACTGGCGCCTCCGCGCAACCGCGATGTGCCTTCGACCAGCTTCCTGGAAATTTCTTGCACAATGCTCGACTCGAGTGCCTCTGCGATATCGCCGCTCCGGCCGACGAAACGCTTGAGATTGCCCGACTCGATTGAGAACAAGCGAGACCTCTCGGTCAAGGTCACGGTGCCGAGCGACGGCTCGCCGGTGAGGCACACGATCTCACCTACAAAGGACTTCGGGCCCAGATGGGTGAGGAATTGGTCGTTGCGCGTGACCTCCGCCTCCCCCTTGGAGAGATAGTAGAGGTGACTGACCGGCTTGCCCTGCTCGGTCAAGACCGTTCCGGCGGGGGCGTTGCGCCATTCGCCCAGATCCATCAGCTTGCGGGAAAGGTAGCTTGGCAGATGAATTTGCTTTGCCGCCAACAGCTCTTCTTCCTCCTTGCTGAAGCGGGCACGCTGGGTCGCAAAGTAAAGACGGGTCAAGCTGGTCACGCTGATCGCGATCCACATGGCTTGGATGATCGCCGACGCCAGGTGAAACTGATCGAACAGGCTGACCATGACCAGGCTGGCGGCGAGTCCGTTGAGCGCCGGGTAAAGAGTTCCTCGACCGATGATAAGCCCGAACTGCAGCGCAGCGTAGGCCACGATGTAGAGCACGACGCCCACAACGCCGATCGCGTCGTAGACCGTGACGTTCTGAAAAAACGCGTCCGCAACACCTTCATACATGATCGAAGTCTCCTCGGCCGCCCGATCAACAGCGATACCCGCCAAGGATGAAGCATAGTGATACTCCTGTCATAAATCGCGGCTTACTTCCCACAGCCATTTCACCGAAAAGACCCGACCACTCCTGGTCCGAGCGGACACCTGCTGCAATCCATCCATGTCTGGCCCGCGATACGCAAAACGCAAACCCGCGACAGCCGGGTCCCGCTCGAGCCTGTCGTTCTTCCTCAGCCTCGTCATGAAGGAGGTGCGCAAGGAGCAAATCTAGTCTTTCGCCGGAATTGGGCAGGCCGCGTCGGTGCAGGTTTGATCACTCTCTTTTGTCACCGCGTCCCCCATCTCCTTGGGGGCGCCGTGGGCCAGCAAGGTCCCGATCTCCGCGCCGACCTGGAGATCGTGGACCCGCCCGAAATGCTTGGCGCGCAAGTAGCCGTTTTGGTCGACGATCACTAGGGAGGGCGTGCCGCGCAGTCCGTAGGCGGCCATGGTCTTGGGGACGCCGCCCGGGCCGGCTTCGTCGACGGCGACCGGGAAGCCAATGCGGTACTCGTGCAAGAAAGCCTCCAGTGACACCGGCGTCATCGCCGCGTGATGCTCGAAGACCGTGTGCAGGCCGAGCATCGCGACCTTGTCGGCGGGAAAGAGGGTGGCGATGGCCTGGGCCTGGGGCAGGCCGTGGGACACGCACCCGGGGCACAGCATCTGAAAGGCTTCGATCACCACCACCTTGCCCCGCAAGTCCTGCAGGGCGATGGGAGTTTCGGCGTTGAACCACTGGGAGACCATGAGCTCCGGCGCGGCCTGTAGCTGTTGCATTGAGCGTTCTCCATTCTTCGGTTCGGCAGGGCGACAAAACGCCTCACCGAACCCGCGGATGGAACCCTAGTTTACCTTACCCGGCAGGCTGAGGTCGCCGGAAGCCACGTCGAACACGTCGGTCACGCACAGCAAGGGGGCGTGCACGTCGCCATTCACCCGAAGCGCCGAGGTAACGCCGTCGTAGGCGGCGCCGGCGACCGCGTCCGGGTCGGCGAAGCCCACGTTGATCGTTATCTCGGGGCCGTCGAACAGAGGCGTAAAGCCGGGGCTGTCGAGGAAGAGCGGCAAGCCCGGCCAGGTCGCCGGCATGGCAGGGGTCTCGCCCTCGGGAATGTCCCGAACCGCCAAGGTCCCCTCGCCGCAGGCCTCGGTCGGCGTCAGCACGACCCAATGGCTGTGCCACAGGGCGCCGTCGTTTCCGGGATCACCGTCGCCGTCCTCGTCGTAAAGCGGCGTATCGTCGAAATCCGGATGGCTGGTGGCAGCCAGGGCCAGAATGCCGGTCTTGCCCTCGAAGCCCACGGTCGAGGGATCGAGCGACGTGGGCCAGACATAGGACAGCACCGGCGCGCCGCCCAGTTCGCCGGCCGGCGTCGGCGTTTCGGCGCCGGCAGTCCCGTTCGTGGTCATGCGGAAGGTTAAGGTGCGCCCGTTGCGGTGAATGTGGGCCGCCAGGATATCGAAGGCGGCCACTTTCGTGCCGTCGGGCGCCGATTTGACCGCGTCCGCCCGCTCGACGGCGTGGGCGTGCTGGTCGCCGCCGGCCCAAGCGGTGCCGGCCGTCAGAAGCAACGTGGCGATTGCCATAAGGGGGGATCTCATTGGGGTCTCCATTCTTTCTTAGTAGCGACTCGCTATTACATAACATGAAAAAGAGGCATTGCAATAATAATTTCGACTCGCTACTTTCTTTTCATGAGCAGCAACGATCCAGAGCGCATCACGGAGCTGATCTATCGGCTCGGCCGCGTGATGGCGGCGGACGAATGGGCGGAGGGCCTCAACCCCACCCAGTGGGCGGCGCTGTCCTATCTTGCGCGGGCCAACAAGTTCTCGCGCGCGCCTTCCCAGGTGTCCGATTTCATGGCCGCGACCCGGGGCACGGTCTCGCAAACCCTGAAGGCCTTGGCCAAGAAAGGGCTGATCTCGGAGATCCCCTCCGCCCAGGACAAGCGGTCGATCTCCTACGCCGTCACCAAGCAAGGCGCGGCGCTGCTGCGACGGCCCAATTTGGTGGAGGAGGCCGTATCCTCGTTGAAGGCAAGCGAACGGTCGTCCTTGCGCGCCGGGCTTGAGACCTTGGCGCGCACGGCGCTTCGGCAAAGGGGATCGCGCTCCTTCGGCGTCTGCAAAACCTGCGTGCATCATCGAAAGGTCGGCCGGGGCGGCTACTGCCAGCTGCTGGACGAGCCCCTTTCGCCCACCGAGACCACGCAGATCTGTCACGAGCATGCCGAGGCGGCCTAGATGAGCGCGCGCCCCACGCTTGCCGCCGAGATCACCGCGCTCTTCGTCGGCAAGGTGGAAGACCGCTGGCCTGGCAAGGCCCCTTCGGCCATCGGCAAGCGCGCCACCGAGGCTGTCTTGCGCCTGGAGGAGAACGGCTTCCTCGAGGACAGCCAAGCCGACCTGACGGTCCATGGCGGCCCGGAAAAGGCGGTGCACCACTACGCGGCCGAGCACATGGCCCATTGGCGACGGATCTTTCCCGAAAAGGCAGCGCAGTTCCTGCCCGGCTGCTTCGGCGAGAACATCTCGACCATCGGCCTCAATGAGCAAAACCTCTGCCTGGGCGACGTACTCACCATGGGGTCCGCGCGGGTGCAGATCACCCAGGGCCGCCAGCCCTGCTGGAAATTGAGCGCGCACACCGGCATCGAGCAAATGGCCGCGCGGTTTCAGCTTTCGGGGCGCACGGGCTGGTACTACCGGGTCCTGGAAAGCGGCGAGGTTCAGGCGGGCGACCAGCTGCGCCTGGCCGAAAGACCGCACCCGGATTGGCCTTTGGAGCGCGTCATCAAGGCCCGCTTCGACCCCCGGCTCGATCCCGATGACGCAAGAGCGCTGGCGGGCCTGCCGGCCCTCTCGGAAAGCTGGCGCGCGGCCTTCCGGAAGAAGCAGGAAAGAGCTTTCAAGGAAGACACCCGCGCCAGGTTGGAGGGTTAGGCACGACCCCTTTGCCCTCGGGCGCCGCTCAGCTCTCGTTGTGAAAGACCTCAAGGCGCTGGCGCGTGCCCGCCGCCAGATCGTAGACGTGAAAGGCGTTCATGGCCCGGCCGTAGAGATGGAGGCTAACCGCCGGTGCGCGGCCTTCCGGCACCCCGGCCTTATGGATGTGATCGGGGTTGGGCACGAAGGTGGTGACCGTGCCTTCGCCCAGCAGGATCGGGCTGCCCCGGCGCAGATCGATGCCACTGTCCGACTCCTGGTCGGTGTCGACGCGGATAAAGCTGCGCTCTTCCAGGACCCCGCGGATCACGCCGACGACGCCCCAGGTGCCGTGGTCGTGGATCGGGGTCCATTGGCCCGGCGTCCAGACCAAGGCATAGAGCGACGGGCCGCCGGCCTCGTCGACATGGACCGCGTTGCGGGCGTAGTGGCCCGGCGCGGGGCGAAAGTGCTCGGGCTTCAGGAAGTCCCTCGCGCCGGTGATCAGACGGTGCAGCAGCGGGGCCATGGCCTCGACGCAATCGGCCGGCTCCGCCGCGCCGGCCACGGCGGCCCGGGTCTCCGCCAGAAAGTCCGCCAATCCGTAATCGCTCATCTGAACGTCGATCCCCTCGTTCGGCCCGCTAGCAGCAGGCATCCGTGGCGCAGGCCTTGCTGAAGGCGCGGTTCTCGACGGCGCAGCCCCGCCCCAAAAAGGTCTGATCCGACAGGTAGAAGGCCGTGAAGGAGTCCTTGAAGTCGGGCGCCACGGACTTTTCGGCCAGCCCGGAGCTCAAGAGTTGCTCTTGCCATTTTTTGAGCTTAGGTCGTTCGCCGATAAAGTCGTAGCAGGAGCGGCGCTCGACGATATCGGCGCGGTGCAGCAGCGGCAGCCAGGCGATATCCACCATGCCGATCTCGTCGCCGGCGAAAAAGGGCGTCTCGCCGAGCTGCTTTTCCATGCGGTCGAAGGCCTTGCCGAGCTTGGCGCTGCGCTCCCGCAGAACCTCCTGGTCGGGACTGCGCTGGGCGCTGCACTGAACCAGATAGTTCTTGGAGGCGAGATAACTCCAGGCCCGGTTGAGCGCCCGCGCCTCGGGCGAGAGTCCCGCCTGCAGGGGCGGATAGGCCTCCTCGATGTATTCGACGATGGCGTCTGACTCGAACAGCGCCTGGCCCTGGTCGGTGATCAACACGGGGACCTGCCCGTTGGGCGATATGTCCAAGAACCACTGGGGCTTATCGCGCAAGCTGATGAATTCCAGATCGTAGGCGACGGCCTTGGCCTCGAGCAGGGCGGTGACCCGCTGAACGAAGGGGCAGATCTTGAAGCTGACGATTTTCACGGGCAGGGATCCTCGCTTGACCGATGGACGGCCCCGGCCTTGATCGCCGACGCCTGGTGGAGGTATAGTGGCTTAATCTCAACATTTCAAGAGATATTGAGATATGGAAGAAAAACAGGCCCTCAGGATGCTCGGCGCACTGTCTCAGGAGACCCGGCTTCGGGTCGTGCGCTACCTGGTCCGCCGCGGGGCCGAGGGCGCCTCGGCGGGCGAGGTCGGCGATCACGTGGAGGCGACCTCGTCGCGCGCCTCCTTCCACCTCTCGGCCCTGGAACAGGCCGGCGTGATCTCCTCCGAGCGCCAATCGCGCAGGATCATCTACCGAGCGGAGATCCGGAACCTGGGCAACCTCATGTCCTTCATGCTCAACGACTGCTGCAACAACGACCCGGAGGTCTGGGCCTGCTGCCTGGCCAAGGACAAATGCTGCTGAGGGGCCTCCACTGATTTCCCGCTCGGCTCCGCCCGGCGTCTGCGCTAGGCTGGCGCGGTCGGAACCATTTGGGGCGGAAGAGACATGGCCAATCGAGAGATCATTCGCACCACCTGCACCCGGGATTGCTACGACTCCTGCGGCATCGCGGTGGTCAAGGAGGACGGCCGGGTGCGCAAGGTGCTGGGCGACCCGAACCACGCCATCAGCCGAGGCGCCCTCTGCGGCAAGTGCGCGATCGCCTACAACGGCGCCTGGCGCGATCCCGAACAGCGCCTCGGCACGCCCCTGAAGCGCAGCGGCCCAAAGGGGTCGGGCCAGTTCGAGCCGGTCTCGTGGGACGAGGCGCTGGCCGCCATCGCCGGGCGGCTTCAGGAGATCGTCGCCGGCCCGGGACCTCAGAGCGTGGTGCACGCCCACTACACGGGCACCTGTTCGCTGATCGCCGGCGGCTTCCCCGGGCGCTTCTTCAATCACCTGGGGGCGACCGAGGTGGCGCCGGACACGATCTGCAACAACGCCGGCCACGTGGCGCTCGGCCTTCTCTACGGCACCTCGGTCGACGGCTTCGACCCCAAGACCGCGAAGGACAGCGCCTGTATCATGGTGTGGGGCGCCAACCCCTCGGCCTCCGCGCCCCACGCCCACCGCCACTGGCTGAAGGACTCGCCGGCCCGTGTGGTGGTGATCGACCCGGTGCGCCACGAGACCGCGGCCGCCGCCGACTTGCACCTGCAGCCCTTCCCGGGCAGCGACGCCGCGCTCGCCTTCGCCCTGCTTCACGTGCTGGAGCGCGACGGTAAGTTCGACCGAGACTTCATCGCCGCCAACACCATGGGCTTCGACGAGCTGGCGGACGACATCGCCGCCGCCACGCCGGCTTGGGCCGAAGAGGTCACCGGCGTGCCGGCCGCGGATATCGAACAGGCCGCGGCGCTTTACGGCGCCGGTCCGGCCCTGTTGTGGCTCGGCCAGGGACTCCAGCGTCAGCCCTTGGGCGGCAACGTCATGCGCGCCTGCGGCCTGTTGCCGGCGGCGACCGGCAATATCGGCAAGCCGGGCGCCGGGATCTGCTATCTGAACGGCAAGGGCCCGCGCCAGATCGACGGCGACTATGCGTCGGGCGGCGGCGAACCGGGTGCCGAGATCAGCCACATGGACCTGGTGCCGACTCTGGCCGACCCGGCCAAGAGCGCCGCCTTCTTCAATTGGAACATGAACGTCGCCGCCTCGGCGCCGCGCCAGGCTGAGCTTATGGCGGCTTTGGCCCGCGAGGACCTCTTCACCGTCGTGGTCGAGTTGTTTCAGACCGACACGGCGGCCTATGCCGACTACATCCTGCCGGCGGCCAGCTTCCTGGAGTTCGACGACCTCATGGTGCCCTACTTCCACTTCTCGGTCTCGGCCCAGGTCAAGGCCGACGAGCCGCCGGGCGAGGCCCTGCCCAACCAGGAGATCTTTCGGCGCCTGGCCCGTGCCATGGGCTACAACGAGCCGTCGCTCTACGAGGACGACCGGGCGATTTTGGACCACGTGCTGGCCAAAAGCGGCCTGGGCATCACCTTCGACCAGCTGGCCGAGGCCGGTACGATCGACCCCTGGGACTCGCCGATAATCCAGTTCCAGAACCTCAAGTTCCCGACTCCCTCGGGCAAGATCGAGGTGGCCAGCGACCAGGCCGAAGCGGACGGCCATCCGCGCTTGCCCCACCCTGGCGCCGACCCGCGCCCGGCGGCCGGCCGCCTGCGCCTGCTGTCGCCGGCCAGCAAGTGGGTGATGAACGACAGCTACGGCAACGACGCTGGCATCCAGGGCAAGCTCGGCCCGGTCAACGTGACGCTCCACCCGGCCGACGCCGCCGATATGGGGGTCGCCGAGGGCGATCCCGTCGAGCTCGCCAACGACCTCGGTCGTCTCGCCATGGTGGCGCGGCTCAGCGACGAGGTGCCGCGCGGCGCCGCCTTGGCCCACAAGGGCCGCTGGCCGGCCTGCGAGCCCTCGGGCGCCAGCGTCAACCTGCTCAACCCGGGCCTCAAGACCGACATGGGCGAAAGCTCCTGCGTCCACGGGGTCGAGGTGACGGTCAGCCGGGCCTGAACGGTTAGCGGTTTTCACCCGATCCTAACCTTCCCCTGGAAGGCTGGCCCGCATGGGCACGGCCTGGCAAGCGGAGGCGCGGCGCGGCAGGATCGGCATGGCGGTCTTCGGGCGCGCCTGGTCGAAGCGCCAGCTGGTCGCCCATCCGCGCCAGGCGCCGGAGCGCTACGCCGCGCGGCTCGGCCCCCACGAGGTGATCCAGAGCCAACTTCACGGCCGGCCGCTGACCCTTCTGGCGGAGCCGGCCCGCCTGGGCGCAAGCTACGGCTGCGGGCCGCGCGATGCGCGCCATCTGCTCTCGCTTCTGCCCAAGCCCGACCTGCTGGGCTTGGACCTGGTGGTGCTCCGCCAGCCGTCCCGCCGGGAGGAGATCGCTGGGCCGCTCTGGGCGCGCTGCCTCTATCGGGCCGATTTCGGCCGCCACAAGGGCTCCGCCCTGCTGCTCGAGGCGGTCCACCTGGGCCACGCCAAGGCGCAACTTAGCGAAGCCGCGGTACGCGACACCATGCTCTACGACCGCCTGCTGCGCGCGGTCGGCCTGTGGGTCGATTGGCAAAAGCAGGTGCGGCGCCCGGTGCTCAAGAGCCACAGCCGGACCAAGGGCACCCTGGCGGCGGCCTACCTCGCCCGCCCACAGGCCGAGCGCGCAGCCGCCGCCGAGCGCTATGCCAAGCGCCAGGCGACGCGCCTTAGAGCCGCCGGTCGGATCCCCTTCGAGACCTTAGATTAGTTTGGCTCGACCTTCGTCGAGCCGGCACCGGCCCGCTCCGCGACAACCGCTACACACCTAACGCTGGCGCAGGATATCGCCGAGACCGCCGAGCACCGAGCCCTCGCCGATCTGCAGGCCTCCGCCGCCGCCTTGCTGAGCCGGCGCCGCGGCCAGCATGCGCCCGGCCAGGCGCGAGAACGGCAGGCTCTGGAGCCAGACCTTGCCGGGGCCCTGCAAGCGGGTCAGGAAGAAGCCCTCGCCGCCGAAGATCGCCGACTTGATGCCGCCGACCGACTGGACGTCCATGTGGACCTCGGGGCTCATGGCGGCCAAGCAGCCGCTATCCACGTGGAGTTCCTCGCCCGAGGCCAGCTCGCGCTCGATCAGGCTGCCGCCGATGTGCACGAAGACCCAGCCGTCGCCGTCCAGCTTCTGCATGATGAAGCCCTCGCCGCCGAACAGGCCGGTCATGATGCGCTGCTGGAAGTGCACGCCGATGGAAACGCCCCGCGCGGCGCAGAGAAAGGCGTCCTTCTGGCACACCAGGCTGCCGCCCAGCTGGTCCAGCTTGAGCGCCAGGATGGAGCCTGGATAGGGCGCCGCAAAGGCGACCCGGGCCTTGCCTTGGCCCTCGTGGGTGAAGACCGTGGCAAAGAGGCTCTCGCCGGTGATCAGGCGCTTGCCGGCGCCCACCATGCGATCGAAGAAGCCGGTGTCGCGCCGGCTTTCCGAGCCGTCGCCGAACACGCTGTCCATGACGACGGCGGCGTCCTTGAACATCATGGCCCCGGCCTCGGCGACCGCGCTCTCGCCCGGATCCAGCTCGATCTCGACGAACTGCATCTCGGCGCCCTTGATCTCGTAGTCGACGTCGTCCGCGATATCGCCCTGGCGCCGGTGCTGGCTGACGGGAATGCTCGATCTGCCGGTGAAGGCCATGGGGGTTCCTCTTCTTTCTCTCTCGCGCTCTGGTCTGGTGTTGGGCAACACTACAACCTCGAGGCCTCAGTGGCTATGCGCGGCCAGCGAGGCGCTTGCCATCTTGTGCCAGGCAACTGTGTAGATTCTGAGAATGCGGACCGCCGAACGAAGGGGAGCCCTGTTGGCCCCAACAACCGGACCCGCCCTTTCGTTTCATGATGAACAAACCGCATGAGGCGGTCTCCAGGTCAAGGACGCCCCGAAGGGGCGCCGGCTCCGCCGGCCGCAGGTCCTTGACCTGGAGACCGCCTCATGCACAGCGCTGATCATGAAACAAAGGGCGCCTTGTGGCGTGAACACCCAAGGCACCAGCAAAGGCTCGCTTTGCGGCCGAGAGTTGTGGTGTGAGGCCCGGGTGCTTACACCGGTCGCGATAGCCGAGCCCTGCGTTTGATGTCGGCAATGGTTTCATCGGGATCGGCCCGACCGCTTGCCAGCCCTTCGTCCCACATTCGGCCAATCGCGGCCTTGGCTAAAGGGCTCTCCAAGACCTTTTTCATATCCTCTTCGGCGGAGGAATTTTCATCGTTGTCGCTGGCCGCCCGGTCGCTCCGAGGATGCGCCGCCGGCAGCGAGATGCACTTTCTGTCAATCATGGCTTTCTCCTGCTGACGTGTAACTGAGACCAGATCCGCCCCTCAATCTAGCTTCGGCGCAATCTCGGCGGCGGCCTCCTTTGACGCCAGGACCGGATGCACCTCGAAGTCGACGATGTCCTGCCAGGCGGCGATCCACTGGTCGAGTAGGGCCCGCTCGGCGCACTCCATGACCTGGTAGCAGGTGGCGAAATCTTCCGTCGTCCAGCTGTTCACGTAGGCAAGGCCTTTGGGCAGCATCCGGCCCTTGTCTCGAAAGCGCCGGTAGGCCGGCCGGGCATCGCCGTCCTTGAAACGCTCGATAACCATGTAGAGCATGGGGTTTTGCGGTCCTCCCTCGAACTGTCGGCCAGACACAATGCAACACCCGGCTTCCGAGGCCAAGTATCGCCTCCAGGTTCACGAGCGTGATGGCGAGACATTTGCCATGAGACATGCCCCAAGCGTCACGCCGATCGGGTCTGCATCAGTCCGGTGATCTATACGATCCGTATCGATAATACTTCGGCGTGCTATCCAGCCGAATGTGCAGCCATTGTATCCCGCCGCCGGCAACAGACAGCCACATGGGTCGGTCGGAAAGACGTGATTTTGCCTGCCGGCCCAACGCGCGCCAGAGTCCGCGCTGCTGACCGAAAGGCGCCTCACGAAAGAACTCGGCGAGCCCGCTGTAATCCGCGGTCTCGCGATAGGGCGAAGGCACGATCAACAAAGCGTCCCGTCCGAGGTTCTCGAAGGCCACGATACCTTCCGCGGCCGTTTCAGTATCGAAATAGTCGGCAAAGGTCTGGTGATCTGGCAGCCCCGAGGCGTGAGGCCAGTTGTGGATGATGAATTCGAAGCGTCGGTGTTTTGACTCGCTGGACACAGCCGGCGTCTCCCAGATGTATCCATGAAACCCACTTTGCTTGAAGGTGGCGATAATGAGGTCAACGAAGTCGGAATCAGATTCCCAAAGATCGAGGACCTCAGTGAAACTGAGTGTTCTTCCCTTCTCAAGAATACGGACCTTCAGCAAGGTCCCGGCGCTCTCGCTCACCGCGATCGCTTCAAACCGCTTCGACTTTATGATGCTGCTCGGCACGTCCGATCCGATCTCAGGCCTCACGTCGTCCGTGCAACAGCGGACCTGTGAGACGAAACGTTGCAAGACGCTAGAGTATGCCCCCGCCGACTGGCACCCTCTAGTCGCTCTTTTCGCCGGCGCGCCGCAACGGACCTTTCATATCATGGTGAGCGGGGTGCATGAGGGGCTAGGAAACTTGCACCTTCGCGCACCTCAAGTTGGACCAGCCGCAGAGCGCTAACGTCCTATTCTTAAAAGCCTTTCCTCTCAAAGCCGCCGCGGTTCTCACGCTCTTGACAACCCTGTTGCATGGGGTCGTTCCAACGGAAAACGAGCGAGGACCTACCACCTCCCGTCAATTCGCGCCCGCGCCGCAAAAATGAGCAAGAGATATCAGCGGCTTACAAATCTGCCGGCGCGATCGACATGAGCCCCTCGTGCCAAAGCCCTGCGCCGCCTAGAGCTTGTCCCTGAGCGAGTAGTACAGCATCCCCGCCACCAGGCCCGGCCAGCGCAGCAGCGTGCCGCCAGGGAACTGGGGCACCGGCACCTTCGCAAAGGCATCGAAGCGCTCGGCGGTGCCGGCGAGCGCTTCGGCGATCACCTTGCCGGCCACGGTGGTCAGGGCGACCCCCTGGCCGGAGTAGCCTTGGGCGTAGAAGACGTCGTGCTTGAGGCGCCCAAAGGCTGGCATGCGGTTCATGGTGATCGCAAGCGTGCCGCCCCAGGCGTAGTCGATCCGGGTCTCGGCCAGCTGGGGATAGACCCGCAGCATGTACTTGCGCACGAAGCCCTTGATGTCGGCGGGGAAGCGCCGGCTGTAGGTCTCGCCGCCGCCAAACAGCAGGCGGTGGTCGGCCGAGCGGCGGTAGTAGTCGACCACGAACTTGGTGTCGGCCACCGCCACGTCGTCGCGGATCAAAGCCCGCGCGCCGGCTTCGCCCAAGGGCTCGGTCGCCAGCACGTAGTTGTTGATCGGCATGATGAAGCCCGAGATGCGGGGCTCGAGCCGCTCCAGGTAGCCGTTGCAAGCCAGCACCACCGCCTTGGCCCGCACCTCCCCCTGGGCGGTGGCGAGCCGGTTCGGCTGGCCGGGGGTCAGCTTCGTGACACGGCTCGATTCGAACAGGCGGGCGCCGGCCTCGCGCGCGGCCCGGGCGAGACCCAGCGCGTAGTTGAGCGGGTGGATGTGGGCGGCATCCCGGTCCAGCAGGGCGCCGTGGTAGATCCCGGTGCCCAGCATCTCGGCGGTCTCGGCACGGGACGCCAGGCTGAGATGGGGATAGCCGTAGTGCTTGTTGAGCAGCGCGGCGGACTCTTCCAGGTCGGCCACGTCGCCGGCCTTGTAGGCGGCGGTCAGGTGGCCCGACTTGAGGTCGCAGTCGATTGAGTGGCGCTCAACCCGCGCCTTGACCTCGTCGCGGGCCTCTTGGGCCAGGTCCCAGAGCTGGCGGGCGTGAGCCTTGCCGACCAGGCGCTCCAGGGTGCCCTGGTCCTTGCGCTGGCCGGTGTTGAGCTGGCCGCCGTTGCGCCCAGAGGCGCCCCAGCCCAGGCGCTCGGCCTCGAGCAGGATCACGTCGTAGCCGCGCTCGGCCAGATGCAAGGCGGCCGACAAACCGGTGAAGCCGCCGCCCACGACACAGACGTCGCAGCTCATCGGATCCGCCAGCGCCGGGTGCTCGTCCAGCCCAATCGCGCTTGCCGCGTAGTAGGAGTCCGTGTGCTCGGCCATCGATCACTCTAGCCCCTAGCGTCGAGCCAGCGATAGTAGGCAAAGGCCGCGCCCAGGTACCACGGGCGCAAGGCGGCGAAGGGAAAGCGCGGCGGCAGGCCGGTCACGACCCGGGGCAGGGCGTTCTGGTCGCGCTGGTTGCCGGCGACCAGGCGGGCGAGGGCCCGGCCGGTCCAGGGCGCCGTGTTGACCCCGTTGGCGTGATAGCCGAAGCCGTAGGCGACGCTGGGATCGTCGGGCAGCAGGCCGACCGCCGGGGTCAGGTCCCGGGTCAGGCACACCAGACCGCGCCAAAAGTGGGTGATCTCCACATCCCGCCAATGGGGGAAGACCTCGCCCAGGCGGCGCACCATCCAGGCGCGCATCTTCTCGGAGTCGGCCGGCCGGCCGGTCAGGTCGCCCCGGGCGCCGAACAGAAAGCGCCGGTCAGGCAGCATGCGGAAGTAGAACAGCATGTGACGGGTGTTGCAGATCGGGTCGTCCGTTCGCCAGTGGTGGGCGGCCAGCTCCTGGTCGCTGAGCGGCCGCGTCGTGATGATGTTGGAGAGCGCCGGCAGGATGCGCCGGTCGAAGGCTTTCATCAGGCCGTCCTGCAGAAAGCCGTTGGCCGCCAGGATGACCTTGTCGGCGCGCAAGGCACCCTCCGCGGTGACCAGGTGGTGGCGGGCGCCCTCGCGGCGCCAATCGAGCACCCGGCTGTCGGGGTGCAGGACCGCGCCCCAGCGCCGGGCCGCTTCGCCCAGGCCTCGGGCGAACTTGAGGGGATGGAGCGCGAAGCCGACGGCCAATCGCAGGGCGCCGAACTGCTCCTGCGACTGGAAACCAACCTCGGCGAATTCCTCGGCCGTCATCAGCTTGGTCTCGATGCCGAACAGGCGGGACAGGGTCTCGCCCTCCTCGGCCAGGCCAGCGAAGCGCGAGGGGTGATGGGCGACCTCCAGATAGCCGTCGCCACGGCGCTCGTAGTCGATCTCTTCGTCGCGGGCGAGCGCCTCGACCAGCTCGATAGCCTCGAGCTGGGACTCGTAGAAGCGTTTGGTCTCCTCCAAGCCGTAGCGCTTGATCATGGCGTCGAGCGACAGCTTGGTCGCCGCCAGACCGCAGAAGCCGCCGTTGCGCCCCGAGGCGCCCCAGCCGATCGGCCCGGCCTCGAGCAGGCGCACGTCGACCCCGTGGTCGCGCGCCAGGTGGAGCGCCGCCGAGAGCCCGGTGTAGCCGCCACCGATCACCGCGACCTCGCAAGACTCCTCGCCGTTGAGGGGCGTCAGGTCGTCCAGGGCCGGCGGCGCGCTCTCCTCCCAATAGCTCGGCGCGGTCGTGCGCTCGTCGTAGACCGAAGGATGGTAGAGCGGCCTCACGGAGTCCAAAGGCCCTCGCGCTCGACGTCGGCCATGGCCAGCTCGATGCCCTGGCGCAGAATCTCGACAATCCGGTCGATCTCCGCCTTGGTCACGATCAAGGGCGGCGAGAGCACGCACATGTTGATCAGCGGGCGCACGATCAGGCCGAGCTTCTGGCAATGGGCGTCGATGCGGTTGCCGATCTCGTAGTCGAGCATCAGGGGGTTCTGTTCCTCCTGGCTGATCACGCACTCGATGCAGGCCATCAGTCCGAGGCCGCGCACGTCGCCCACGATCGGGATGTCGCGTAACTCCTGAAGGCGCGTTTGCATGTAGGGCCCGATCTCTTGGGCATGGGCCATAAGGTCCTCGCGCTCCATGATCTCGATGTTCTTGAGCGCCGCCGCGCAGGCCACCGGATGGCCGGAATAGGTGAAGCCGTTCGAGAAGACCGCGCCGGCCGCTTCCGGCCCGCTGACCTGGTCGAGCACCCGGTCGGAGATCAGCACCGCGCCCAGGGGCTGGTAGCCAGAGGTCAGTCCCTTGGCGCTGGTGATGATGTCGGGGACGATGTCGAACACCGCTTCGGAGGCAAAGAAGTGGCCCAGGCGCCCGAACGCGGTCACCACCTCGTCGGAGATGTAGAGCACGTCGTGCTTGCGGCACACCTCCAGACAGCGCTTCTGGTAGCCCGGCGGCGGCACGATGACGCCGCCCGAAGCGAGGATCGGCTCGGCGATGAAGGCCGCGGTCTTGTCCGCGCCGATCTCCAGGATCTTGTTCTCCAGGTCGGCGATCTTGGCGTCGCAGAAGTCCTCGACGCTCATGCCCTTGGGCCGCCGGTATGGGTTGACGTCGGGCAGGTGGTGGACCCAGTCGGTTTCGAAGTCGAGGAAGTTCTTGTCGCGCTCCTTGCCCGAGCAGGAAGCCGCCAGATAGGTGCTGCCGTGATAGCCCTTGGCGCGCGAGATGATGTGCTTCTTCTCGGGCCGGCCCAGGTAGTTGTTGAAGAACATGACGAAGCGCAAGGCCGAGTCGACCGCGGTCGAGCCGCCGGTCGTGAAGAACACCTGGTTCAAGTCGCCCGGCGAGAGCTCGGCCAGCTTGCGCGCCAAGACCGCCGAGGGCGCGTTGGTCAGGGACCAAGGAGAGTTGTAGGGCATGGCAAGCACCTGCTCGCCGATCGCCTCGGCCATCTCGCGCCGGCCGTAGCCGATGTTGACGCACCACATGCCCGCTGGCGCGTCGATCAGCTTGTTGCCGTCGCTGTCCTTGACGTAGATCCCCTCGGCCTCGGCGACCACGGTGCGCCGATGTTGGCCGGCGTTATAGAGCGGGTCCCAAGGGTGGATGTACTGGTTGTCGTAGCTCTGCAGGGTCTTGGTGTCGAGCTTGGGCAGGAGTGTCATGGGCGTGTCTTTCGTCAGTAAGGCAAGGGCGGCGTCGCCGTGCGACGCGGCGGGTTGAAGAAGGGCCGCTCGACCACGTGGCAGCGAGCCATCTGGCGGTCGTACTTCAGCTCCTTCAAAACGTAGATCTCGGTCCAAAGGTCCTTGGTGATGGAATCGCCGTAGGGCCGGCGCAACATTGCGAGCGCCAGGTTGCGCTTGCAGGTCGGCGACCACATGGCCGAGGTGATGTGGCCGACTTCCTTGCGCTGGCGCAGGTAAACCAGGGAACCGTCGGCCGGCTTGTTGCCTTCGATGTCGAGCCCGACCAGCAGGTACTTGGCGCCCGCCTGGCGCTCGGCCAGCAGCGCGCGCCGGCCATTGAAGTGGCCCTTTTCGAAATCCACCAGGCGCCCCAGGCCGAGCTCGAAGGGCGAGCGGCCGCGGGTGTGGCGCAGCGCCTGCTCGGCCGACACGAAGTCCAGATTCGTCGCGATGAAGCCGGCTTCGATGCGCACCAGATCGAGCGCCGCCGAGCCGATCGGCTGGATGTCGTAGTTGCCGCGCTGGGCCATGATGCGGTCCCAGACCTCGACCGCCTGGTCGGGCGCCATCCAGAGCTCGTATCCCAGATCGCCGGTGAAGCCGGTGCGCGAAACGGTGATGCCCTCGCTCTCGGCGATGCCGAATGGGCGTAGGGAGTCCAAGCCGGTGAAGCCGGCGGCGGTCAGCACCGAAAAGGAGGTCGGGCCTTGAACCGCGAGGGCAGCGATCTCCTCGCTCTCCTCTTCGATCGAAACCTCGAAGCCGATCGCCGAGTCGAGCAGCCAGTCGAGCTGCCGCTCCTGGCAGCACAGGCGGTAGTCGTCTTGCGCGAAGCAGAACAAGGTGCCGTCGTCGAGCACGTGGCCGGCATCGTCGCACCAGACCACGTAGGCGACCCGACCGGGCTTGAGCTTGGTCACGTCCCGGGTCACCAGGCGGTTGAAGAAGGCCGTCGCGCCGGCGCCGCGGACCCGGTACTTGATCATCGGCGAGAGGTCGAACAGCGTGGTCCCATTGCGGACCGCGAAGTACTCCTTCTCCACCTGGCTATAGACGTTGACCGTGGTGTAGCCGGCCCAGTTGACCCACTCGTTGGTCTCGCAGGCCGCCGAAGTGCGCGGGTGGAAGGGAGTCTCGAGGCGGGCGGTTCGGAAATGGAGCTTCGTCATGTCCCTGCCTCCTGATCGGCCAGCACGCGCTTGGCCGCGTTCAAGCCTGCCGCGCCCATCACGCCGCCGCCCGGGTGGCAACCTGCGCCGCAGAGATAAAGCCCCGGCAGCGGCGTGGCGTACTGGCCGGCGCCGGGCACCGGGCGCAACATGTAGAACTGGTCGAGCGCCAGCTCGCCGTGGTGCCACTGGCCACCGGTCATGCGGAAGTCCCGCTCCAGATCGAGCGGCGTGATCAGCTGACGGGCGACCAGCTTGTCCGGCAGATCCGGCGCGTAGTGGGCGAGCTGGGCGATCAGCTTATCGGCGAAGGCCTCGCGCGCCTGGTCCCAGCCGCCCTTTAGATCGTAGGGCGCGTAGTGCACCACGACCGAACAGACGTGCTTGCCGCCGGGCGCCAGGCTGGCGTCCTGCAAAGTAGGCAGGGTGATCTCCAAGGCCGGCTTGTCGGAGAGCTCGCCGTACTTCACGTGGTTGAAGGCCCGCTCCACGTAGTCGGCGCTGGGCGCCACCAGGATCCGGCCCATCAGGTCCTCGGGGCTCAAGCCCCGAAAGCCGGGCAAGCCGTCTAGCGCCAGGTTCAGCTTGGCCGCCGTGCCGCGCATGCGCAGATGTTTGATGCGGCGCAGGAAGCCGGTGTCCAGCTCGCCCGGCCCCAGCAGCTCCAAGAATGTGCGCTTGGGATCGGCGTTGGAGACCACCCGGTCGGCCGGCACGGTCGTGCCGTCGTCCAGCTCAACCCCGACCGCCCGATCACCGTCCACCAGGATGCGCGCGACCGGGCTGTCGCAGCGCAGCTCGGCACCGGCGGCTTGGGCGGCCTTGGCAAGCGCTTGGGTCACCGCGCCCATGCCGCCGCGCGGCAGGGCGAGCGCACCGGCGGCGCCGTCAACGCGGCCGGCCATGCGATAGAGCAAGGTGATGAGGCTGCCCGGCGAGCGCGGCCCCAGGTGGGTGCCGAGCACCGCGTCGAGGCCGTAGGCGCCCTTGATCAGGGGATTGGCCAGCTCGTCCTCGAGCACGTCGTAGACATTGATGCCGGCGATGCGCAGGAACTCCCGCATGTCCTGCTTGCCGAGCAAGCGCAGGGAAAGGCCGAGCTTACCGAGGGTGACGAGGTCGTCCGTGTTGCGGGTGCCGAGACGCGGCGCCTGGCGCTCCAGGTAATGACGCAAGGCGCCGGCAAAGCGCACCAAGCGCCGATGCAGCTTGGCCAGGTTCGCCTTGTCGTCGTCCGAAATCGGGCTGCGGCTGGCGCGCAGCACCTGGCCGTCGCGCAGGCTCACGTGGCCGCCCGCCTCGTCCAGGTTGACCGTATCGAGCCGCTTGGCGCTCAGGCTGAGGCCGTGGGACTCGAGCTGCAGGTCGCGGGCCACGGTCGGGCTTAGGAGGTGCAGGATATGGGCCACGGTGGGCGCCTTGAAGCCGGGCGCGATCTCGCCGGTGACCGCCGCGCCGCCGAGCTGGCCGGCGGCTTCCAAAAGGGTGACATGGTGGCCGGCGCGCGCCAAATAGGAGGCCGCGACCAAGCCGTTGTGGCCGCCGCCGATGATGACGGTCTTGCCCGGATCGGTCTTGCGCGCGCTCATGATCCGCGCACCGTCTGCTTGGCCCGCAAGTCGCGCAGCACTTCCCGGGCCGCGTTGGCGCCGGGCGCGGCCATCACGCCCCCGCCGGGATGGGCCGAGGAGCCACAGAGATAGAGCCCCGTGATCGGCGAGCGGTACTGGGCGTAGCCCGGCACCGGTCGATTGAACAGCAGCTGGTCGAAGGTCAGCTCGCCCTGGAAGATGTTGCCCTCGGTCAAGCCCACCTCGTTCTCCAGGTCTTGGGGCGTGCGCACCTCGGCGTGCAGGATCAGATCCTTGAAGTCCGGGCTGTAGTCGGCGATCTGGTTGATCACGGTCTCGCCGAAGGCCGTGCGGTCGGCATCGGTCCAGGGTCCGGTTGCCAGCTTGGGCGGGGCGTATTGGACGAAGACCGTCATCATGTGCTTGCCCGGCGGCGCCATGGTCGGATCGGTCTGGGTCGGGATCAGGGTGTCCAGATAGGGATCGGCGGACCAGGTGCCGGCCTTCCAGTCGTCGTAGGCGCGCTCCAGGCGCTCGATCGAATCGGTGAAGTGCATATCGCCGCGCCGGGCCGGGCTGTCGTCCGGCAGGGCCGGGAAGCTGGGCAGGCCGTCGAGCGCGATGTTGAGCTTGCCCGAGGAGCCGCGGATCTTGAAGCGGCGGACCTGCTCCAGGAAGTCGCCGGGCAGCTCCCTGGCCTCCACCGTGTTGAGGAAGGTGCGCTTGACGTCCATGTTGGAGATCACCGTGCGCGCCTTGTATTCGTCGCCGTTGGCCAGCACCACGCCCTTGGCGACACCACCCTCGACCGTGACTTGGGCGACCTCGGCGTCGGCCAGGATCTCGCCGCCGCTGGCCTTGAGGGAAGCCGCCATGGCCTGGGTGATCGCGCCCATGCCGCCGCGCGCGAAGCCCCAGGCGCCGATCGTGCCGTCGACCTCGCCCATGTAGTGGTGCAGCAGGACATAGGCCGAGCCGGGCGAGCAGACGCCGAGCGCCGTGCCGATGATGCCGCTGCCGGCGAGCTGGGCCTTGACCACGTCGCTTTCGAAGAACTCGTCCAGGTACTCGGCGATGCTCATGGTCCAGAAGCGGATGGTGTCGTACATCTCCATCTCGCCCAGGTCGTTGAAGCGCCGCAGCAGATAGAGCAGCTCGCCCAAGTCGCGCGGCTTGAGCGAGGTCGGGTCGGGCGGCATGCGCATCAGCAGCGGCTTGATGAAGCGGCATTGCCGCATGACCGCGAGCGCATAGCGGTCGTAGGCCTCGTCGTCGCGCTTGGAGTGGCGGGCGATCTCGCGCCGGTGAACCTCGTGGTCGTTGTAGCTCGCCAGGTAGTCGCCGTCCTGGGTGAAGACGCAAGAGCCGTCGTAGGGCACGACCTGGAGGCCGAAGCGCGGCAATTCCAAGTCCCGCGTGATCTCGGGGCGCAACAGGCTGCAGACATAGGAGCAATTGGAATAGGTCCAGCCCGGATAGAGCTCGCGGCTGACCGCCGCCCCACCGATGTGGGGGTTGCGCTCGAGCACCAGCACGCTCAGCCCCGCCCTGGCCAGATAGCAGGCCGTGGTCAGGCCATTGTGGCCGGCGCCCAAAACGATCGCGTCGTACAGCTTCATCCAACCTCCCCTCGGACCGCTAGCAAGATGCCATGAAGAATTTCCCGCGTCCAGCAAAAACTGATTGACTATCCATTCAGTAAATAGCTATAGTTCGCTCTATTAATTGAATATTTTTTCTCCATTTTTCTGCTTAACGTTCTGAAAGGACGACGCTTTCGTGACCCCCGCGCGGAGCAAGAGCAAGCCCAAGGGACGCACTGCGTCGAAGGCCTTTCGGCGTCAGCAGCTGATCGACGCGACGATCGATTCGATCGCCCGGCGCGGCCTCGCCGGAACCACCTTGGCGGACGTCGCCGACGGCGCCGGCCTGTCGCGCGGCATCGTCAACTTTCATTTTCAGTCCAAAACCGCGCTCTTGGAGGACACCCTGCGCTACCTGGCGGAGGAGTATCGGGGCACCTGGCGCGCGGCGCTCGACAAGGCCGGGCCGGCGCCGATCGACCGGCTCTGCGCCTTGGTCGAGGTGGATCTGGACCCCAAGGTCTGCAACCGCAAGAAAGTCGCCGTGTGGTACGCCTTCTGGGGCGAGGCCAAGTCCCGGCCGACTTACCTGGCGCTGTGCGGCGCCTACGACCGGGAGTACTTCGAGGCCCTGGAGGCGATCTGCTGGGAGGTCGTGCGCGAAGGCCCTTATCCGGAGCGCGACGGCCGGCTGATCGCGCTCAGCCTGTCATCGATGACCGATGGCATGTGGCAAAGCCTGCTGCTGAACCCAGGCGACTTCGACCGCAAGACCGCAAAGCGCGCCTGCCTGGCGTTCCTGGCGACCACTTTTCCGCAGCATCTGCGGTCCGACCGTTCGAGCGCGGCATGACCTTCCAGCTGCCCTCCCCCGCGCTCGCCTGGCAGGCCAAGATCCGCGCCTTCGTCGATCGCGCGCTGATCCCTTGGGAGGTCGAGGCTGAAATGAACGACGGTGTGCTGCCGGACGCGACCGCCGCCGAGCACCGGCAAAGCGCGTTGGCCATGGGGCTTAGCGCCATGGACGTGCCCGAATCCGAAGGCGGGCTCGGCCTGACCATGCTTGAGCAAACGGTCGTCTGGGAGCAGCTCGGCCGGGTCACTAATGGGCTCGGCTGGTGTTTTCCCGAGGCCCACGGCTGGATGTTCGAAGCCTGCAGCCCGACGCAGATCGAGCGCTACATCCGCCCGCTGATGGCCGGCCGGCGCCACGAGTGCTACGCGATCACCGAGGAAGGCCCGGGCTCCGACGTGGCCAGCCTGCAAGCGACCGCCCGGGCCGACGGGGACGATTATCTGCTGAACGGCGAGAAGTGGTACGTGACCGGCGCCAACCTGGCGGATTTCTGTTTCTTCCAGGCCAAGGTCGCGGGCGGCGCCGATGACGGCGCGCCGGTCCTGTTGTTCGTCGACATGGATACGCCAGGCCTCGAGCTGGTCCGCACACCGCCGTTCAGCCACAGCTTCGCCGCGCACCACCCGATCTATCGTTTCGAAAATGTGCGCGTGCCGGCGGCCAACCTGATCGGCCGGCCGGGCGACGGCATGACCTACACCTACGCCTGGTTCCGCCGGGAGCGCCTGATGATCGCGGCGCGCTGCTGCGGGGCGGCCGAGCGCCTGATCGAAGAGGCCCGGGCCTTCGCCAGCGAGCGGGTCGTCGGCGGCGTGGCCCTGGTCGAGCAGCAGGCGATCCAATTCATGTTGGCCGACAGCTTGACGGAGCTTTGGGCCGCGCGCCTGATAACCTACGAGGCGGCGGCAGCGCATGATCGTGGCGACGACGTCAAAGCCCTGCACGCCCGCTGTTCCATGGCAAAGCTCTACGCCTCTGAGATGGCCAACCGGGTCGCCGACCGGGCGGTGCAGATCTTCGGCGGGCGCGGCTACATGCGCGAAAACGTCGCCGAGCGCTTTTACCGGGAGCTGAGGGCCGATCGCATTTGGGAAGGCACCAGCGAGATCCAGCGCCTGATCATCGCCCGCGCCCTGGCCAAACGCGGTCAGGGCCTGCTCACGGGAGTTTGACGTTGTCAGAACAAGCAAAGACAGGGACAATGGCATCAACAGGGAAGAGGCAGGATGGTTGAGAGAGCGGAAGCACCGCCATCCGCGACGTTGGCGAGGGGCGGACTGATCGAGCGCTTTAACGCGCTCTTCCTACGCAGTGAGGCTTTGCGCGGTTACAGCTTGCTGGCGCCGACCCTGCTGGTCATGGCCGGCGCCATGTGCGTGCCGCTCGGCCTGACGATCGCCTATAGTTTCTGGACCCAGGACTATCAGACGATCGACACCACCTTCACCCTGGAAAACTACCGCACCGCCTTCGAACGGCCGATCTTCGAGACATTGATGATCCGCTCGCTCTGGATCTCCGGGGCGACCACCTTCTTGACGGTGATGCTGGCCTATCCGATCGCCTACTATGTGGCCTTCCAGGTCAAGCGCCACAAGCTGGTTTGGATCATCTTGATGACCCTGCCCTTCTGGTCGAGCTACCTGCTGCGGGTGTTCGCCTGGAAGCTGATCCTGGGCTACGACGGGGTGATCAACTCGAGCCTGATCTGGCTCGGCATCATCGGCGAGCCGCTAACCTTCATCCTCTACAATCCGATCGCAATCGTGGTCACCCTGACCCACGCTTGGGCGGCCTTTGCGATCCTGCCGATCTACGTCTCGCTGGAGAAGATCGACCGCTCCCTGCTGGAGGCGGCGACCGATCTGGGCGACGGCCCGGTCGCCCGCTTCCTCAGGGTCACCCTGCCGCTCTCCCTGCCCGGCGTGATCGCGGCCAGCTTGGTGATCTTCATCCCGACGGTCGGCGACTTCGTGACGCCGACCTTGGTCGGCGGGCCGGACGGCATCATGATCGCGAACTTCATCCAGCATCAGTTCGGCCGCTCCAACAACTGGCCCATGGGCGCGACCCTGTCGATCTCCTCCATGGTGCTGGTGACCGTGATCTCGCTGGCCTACGTCTTCGTCACCCGCAAGCTGACGGAGCGCATCGCATGACCCCGAGCGGATATCTTCAGCGCCCCAATCGCCTGCTCGCGGTCTACGCGATCGGCTATTTGGCATTCCTCTACATCCCGGTGCTGTTCCTGCCCCTGTTCTCCTTCAATGATTCGCTTTTCGTCGCCTTCCCGATCGAGAAGTTCACATTGCGGTGGTACGGCGACATGCTGAACAACGCGCCCATGCACGCCGCCTTGTGGAACTCGCTCAAGGTCGGCTTCACGGCGGCGACGGTCAGCACCATCTTCGGAATCCTGGGCGCCAAGGCGGTGACCCGCTACCGCCTGCCGGGCCAAAAGCCGGTGATCGCGGCGATCATGCTGCCCTTGGTGGTGCCCGAGATCATCCTCGGCACATCGCTGCTGATCCTGGTCAACAACATCGGCCTCGGTCTCTCGCTGATCTCGGTGACGATCGGCCACATCCTGATTTGCGTGCCCTTCTCCATGGCAGTCCTGATGTCCCGCTTCGAGGGCTTCGACAAATCCATGGAGGAGGCTTCGGCGGACCTCGGCGAGAACGCCTGGTGGACCTTCTGGCGGGTGACTTTTCCGATGGTCTTCCCCGGCGTGCTGTCGAGCATGCTCCTGTGCTTCACGATCTCGTTCGACGAGTTCTTGATGGCCTTCTTCCTGACCGGCACCGAGCCGACCTTGCCGGTCTTCATCTATTCACAACTGCGCTTCCCCGCGCGCCTGCCGGGCGTGCTGGCACTGGGCGCGACGATCCTGACCGTCTCCTTCTTCGTGATCGCCCTCGCCGAGTGGATCCGGCGGCGCGGTGATCAGAGCGGCTCAGCAGCAGGACTCTAGAGAAAGCCATGGTCAACGACTCCTACATCTCGATCGACAATGTCTCTAAGCGCTTCGGCGCGGTGACCGCGGTCGACCAAGTCAACCTGAACATCGCCTCGGGCGAGTTCTTCTCACTCTTGGGGGCCTCGGGCTGCGGCAAGACCACGCTGCTGCGCATGCTGGCCGGCTTCGAGGCGCCGAGCGACGGCGAGATCTATCTGGACGGCGCCGCCATGTCCCAGGTGCCGCCCCATCTGCGCCCGACCAACATGGTGTTCCAGAGCTACGCGATCTTCCCGCACCTGGACGTTCGGGCCAACGTCGCCTACGGCCTGCGCAAGGACAAGCTGCCCAAGGAAGAGCTCGGACGCCGGGTCGCCGAGGCCCTGGAGATGGTCAAGCTAAGCGGCTTCGAATCTCGCAAGTCGAACGAGATGTCGGGCGGCCAGCGCCAGCGGGTCGCGCTTGCCCGGGCGCTGATCAAGCGGCCCAAGGTTTTGCTGCTCGACGAGCCCTTGGGCGCACTCGACAAGAAGCTACGCGAGGAGATGCAGCTCGAGCTGCGCGCGCTTCAGCGCGAGGTCGGCATCACCTTCATCTTCGTCACTCACGACCAGGAAGAGGCGCTGACCCTGTCCGACCGCATCGCGGTGATGGAGATGGGCCAGGTGCTCCAGGTGGCGAGCCCCGGCGAGCTTTACGAGCGCCCAACCTCGGTGGCGGTCGCCGACTTTATCGGCCAGATGAACTTCATGGCCGCCGAGGTCGTCGATATCGGCGGAGCCGCAGCCGAGGTCCAAGTCCAGGGCTTCGGACGGCTCAGCCTGAGCGGCGCGCCGGACTATGCGGCCAAGGGCTCCCAGTTGGTCGCGGCGATTCGGCCGGAAAAGCTTCACCTGTCCTTCGCCGAGCCCACCAACGGTGCCCAAACGGTCCAGGGCGAGGTCGGCGCCGCGGCCTATCTGGGCGACCGCAGCCACTACTACGTCAAGCTGGCCGGCTGCGAGAAGCCGATCGCGGTGGCGGCGCAAAACATGGACCGGGCCCACGACACCCACGGCACGGCCGATCGGCCGGTCTGGCTAAGCTGGGCCAAAGACGCTTTCATCCTGCTGCCGACCCAGTAGGGCTCGGTGCCGGCGAAACCGCCAAGGATCCGACGCCCTAGGCGTCCCTCAAAAGCTTGTTCCTGACCGCCAAGGTGCCCGGCTCGGGCCGCTCGGCAAGGGTTGTCACCGGCAGGGCGGCGCGCACCCAATCCTGGAAGGCGCGCAGCATGGCCTCCTGCTCGGACAAGAGGCCGATTGAGTAGCTGCTCGAGCCAAGCCCCTTTTGAACCGATTGGATCAGCCGGTTGTCCTCGCTCTGGACCCGGCGGTTGATGCGCAGGTTGAGATAGCGGCTGGCGCGGGCTTCCCGGCGCGCGTCCGGCACGGCGAAGCTGCGGCTGCGCAAAACCGATTTGCCCGGGCCGCAGGGGATGACCTGGAAGTAGTCGATCTTGTCGGGATAGAGGTCGAAGGCGATCGCCGGGTGGAGATAGATGTAGCTCCAGCGCCGTTTCTGGCGCGCCGGCAGATGGGGAAAATCGGGCAAGAGGCGCTGATAGTGGCGCACCGACCAGCCGCGGCCCGGCTTGTCGCGCAAGGCATGGCTTAGGCGCACGACGCGCGACTCCTCCTTGGCCTCGGACTCGAAGGCCGGCTCGGTCAGCTCGAACAGGCCCGGATGGCCGGTCGGGAAGTGATAGTTCTCCAGGTAGTTGTCCCAGACGTTCTTCCAGTCGACCCCGGTCTCCTCGTGCCACAAGCCGCTGGTCGGCGCCATCGACTCCGGTTGGTAGGCCTCGAGCTCTTGGGCGAAGGGCGCCAAGCGCTCGGCCACCGAGGGCCCAGCCGCCTGAAGGCGGAAGAAGACGAAGCCTAGAAAGATCTCCTGCTCGATCGGCGCCAAGCCGTAGGCCTTGCGGTCGAAGTCCGGCAGGCTGGCTTGTGCGGCGACCGTCTTCAAGCGGCCATCCAGATCGTAGGACCAGCCGTGATAGGGGCAGCGGATCACGCCCGGGCAGCGGCCCGCCTCGCCCTCAACCACGGCGTGGGCCCGGTGACGGCACACGTTGTGAAAGGTGCGCACCTTGCCGTCTTTGCCGCGCACCGCAAAGACGCGCTCGCCGAGCAGCTCGAGGGTGCGGTAGTCGCCCGGTTCGGGCAACTCGCTGACGTGGCACAGAACGTGCCAGGCCGAACGGTGGATCGCCTCGCGCTCCAGGGCGAAGAACTCGGGGTCGTCGTAGCTCCAGGCCGGCAGAGTGACCGGCGCTTGCTCGCTCCGCGCCGTACGGACCGCCGGTGCCGCCGGCGCCTCGCCGTCGGGCATCTTGAAGCGCCAGGGAAAGACGCTCGCCAGGTAGGCCCGGCAGGAACGCAGGGCGGTCGCCCGGATATCCTCCTGGTCGCTCACCAGAAGGTCCTGCCAAAAACTGTCGACCTGGCCGGTCAGACCCCGGGCGATCGCCTTGGCGTCCATCTCGGCGCCGGCTTCGTCGATGATCTGCCGGCACAGCGCCAGATAGGCCTCGTCGAGCGCCTGGTCGACCGTGCCGCAGATCGCCTGGTAGTCCTGGCGGGCGCGCGCCTCGCTCCAAAAGGCGTACCACACGGCGACCTTGTGGGCGTCGTAGAACTCGGGATCGAAGTTGACCTCGATCAGCGCTTCCAGGGCCGTGGCCGGATCGGATCCGGCCACCGCCAGGGCCGCCTCGACCGCCGCGCCGTATTCGTCGGCCAGGTGCTTCAGGGTGGCGAGCAGAAGATCCTGCTTGCCGGCGAAGTGAAAGTTGACCGTGCCGGCGGTCAGCCCGGCCAGGCCGGCGACCTTGGCCGAAGTCGTGCGCGACAGGCCATAGGTCGCGATCGCCTCGATGGTCGCCTCGATCAGAGCTTGGCGGCGGCTGTCTTGAGGCGGACCGACCGGGCCGCCTGGCGCCGCCGGCTTGTCGCTGATCGCAATCGCCATGATGCCCTCCAGCTAAATGCCCCCTGGGCACAACAAGCCCCTTTCGCCCCCGCGCCGATGGCAGGGTCGTTGAAGAGGCGGCCCGCTCTCCTGGAATGTTCGGCCGGAGAGCGGGCGCAATCGCCTGTAAAAAGGGACTTTGGTCGGCTAGAAGCCGGCCTTTATGTCCTCAAAGTCCCGGTTGATCTTGGTCTCCAGCTCCTGGGTCTGGGGCACGGCGAACACGCCGCGGTCCAGAACGTCGGAGGGATTGGTGCTCAGGTCCAGCTCGGCCAGACGCTCGGGGCTAACCTCGCCGAAGGACTCCGAGTTGGAGTGGCCATAACCGTAGTCGTTGATGAGGAAGCCGCCGACCGCCGGGGCCAGCAAGGCGTCGATCGCCTCCAAGGCCTTGTCCGGGTTGGGTGCGTCCTTGTGCATCATAATGCCGCAGACCCAAGTCAGCGCGCCTTCCTTGGGATCGGCGAACTTGACCGGCACGCCGTTGTTCTTGAGCTCGACCGGGGTGTCGTTCCAGGTCATGGCGGCGACCACTTCGCCCGAGGCCAATGCCTGGTTCCACGAGGTCGTGTCGTTGGAGTACATGCGCAGAAGAGGCCGCTGCTTGCGCAAGAGGCCATTGACCTTCTCGATGTCTTCGGGCGTGACGTTGTTGAAGTCGACGCCAGCATAGATCGCGGCGCTCCACCAGGTATCGCCGACCGAATCGATGACCGCCAGACGGCCTTTATAGCGATCGTCCCACAAGAGGCCCCAGGACTCCTCCTCGCCCTGCCAGTCGACCAGATCGGTGCGGTAGGTGATCGAGGTCTGGCCCCAATCGAAGGGGATGAACCACTGATTGCCGTCGGCGTCCTTAGCGCCCTCGACCTTGGTCAGCGCTTCCATGACGTGCGGCCAGTTCTTCAGCTTCGAGGTATCGATCGGCTGAAACATGCCGGTCGAGACCCAGCGCGGTATGTCGTTGTTGCAGGGGTGGACCAAGTCGGGCACGAAGCCGGCCTTCATCTTGGTCAGCGCCTCTTCGGTCTCGCCGAAGATCACGAAGTTCGGGGTTCCGCCGTTCTTCTCTATGTAGGAGGGGAACAGCTCCGGAATGTCGTAGCCGCCCCAGGTAAAGAAGGTGGCTTGCTCGTCGTCGGCCAGGGCCATGTTCCCAAGCATCGGCATGGTCGCCACGCTGACGCCGGCCGCGCTCAGTAGCCGCAGCGCCTCGCGCCGGGACCGCGGATTGGAAACCAGCCTGTTTTGCCAGGTCATCTTGCGCATGTCGTCTCCCTTTTGTTCATAAGCCGGTCGGCCCATTGGGCTGGGCGCGTTCGGGCCTTGTCCATTATGCTCCAATGGATAACAGTTTACAGCCACTTAAACAATCATTCAAGAGTCGTTTAAATGATCGTTCAATTGCTGGCGATAAGAGGGAGAAAGGCTGAATGTCCAAGGACTTGACCGGTGCCTGTCTGTGCGGCGCCGTGCGCTACCGGGTCGTCGGCGCCCCGCTCGAGGCCGGCTACTGCCACTGCCGCATGTGCCAGCGCGCAAGCGGCGCGCCGACCCAGGCTTGGGCGACCTATCCGATCGAGCGGCTGACCTACGAAGGCACGGCGCCGCAAATCTACCGCTCCTCGCGCTGGGGCGAGCGGCGGTTCTGTGGCGCTTGCGGCAGCCAGCTGGAGTTTCGCGAAGCTGAGGAACCGACCACGGTGTCCCTCAACCTCGGCACGCTCGACGACCCGGAAACGGTCGCGCCCCAGATGCATATCTACTGTTCTAGCCGGCTGCCTTGGTTCGAGACGGACGACGACCTGCCGCGTTATCCGGAGGACTCGGGCTGATGTCGCGGCGGGTCAGCGGCGCGGCGCTGATCTCGCGCACCAGCTTCTGAGTCATGGCTTGCGCGAAATCGCCATAGTCTTGCGCGGTCATCGCGAAGGCGTCCTCGCCGCCGATCAGGTGATCGCGGAAATATTGAGCCAGCAGGGGAATCTCATTGAGGATCGCCAGGCCGTTGATGGTCACGCCGCTATCGAGCACGGCCTGACGGGCGCGCCGCAAGGGTTGACCGTCGTTGGTACGGCCGTCGCCGGAGAGGTCGATGACCCGCCGCAGGCCGTCAAAGTGGTTGGTCTCGAGCTCCCGCAGCCCGTGCGCCAAGGCGTCGCCGAGCGCGGTATGGCCGCTGTGAATGAGGCGCGGCATGGCGGCGAGCTCGGCCGCCAGCCACAGGGCATCGGCCTCGCTGCGCACCAGGGTCCATTTCTGCGAGACCACCTGATGGTCCTGGTCGGCCCACTGTATCACGGCGACCGCGATGCCCCGGGGCGCCGAGCTGCGGATCGCGCCGATCACCCGCGGATCCCGGAAGGCCGTGGCCAGACCCTCGGCCTGCAGGCGGTACTCCCGGTCGTTGACGCTCGAGGAGACGTCGACCAGAAGCGCCAGCTCCAGGTCGACCAGATGAGCAGCCTGGCTCTGGGCCCACGCCCCGCCGGGGGCGAACACGAGAAACGGCATCAAGAGCGCGATTCGCCTAAACATGACGCTAGGCTACCCTGCCAGGCCGCGCTGGGGTAGCGTGCTGGCTTGGCGAACGGCGATGTGAAAGGCACCCCCGTGCAATGGCCCGACTGATCTCGATCCTCGGCATCTTGGCCCTGGTCGCGGCCGGACTCGGCGCGGCGGCCATCCTAACGCCGAGCGCCGAAGAGCGCGCGGGCAGCGGCTGCGACAGCTGCAGCCTGAGACATCAGCGGCTCAAGAAAACCGACGACGAGGGCTCCTAACCCGCGCGGTCCACCAGGTGGACGAAGGAGCCGGCCACCCGCCCACGGCTTAGGCCCGTGGGCCCAAGATCACGGCCTTGGGAGTCGCTAATCCGGAAGAGCGCCGCGCCCTCGCCGGCCCGCGCGGTGCGGGCGTAGTGGAACTCGTGGCCGCGAAAGCGGCTGCCGCGCGGCCCCAGTGGACCGGCTTCGATCGCCTCCAGCGACCGGTAGCCCAAGGTCAGGCGCGGCTTGGCGAAGGAGGTCTCCAAGGGCAGCAGGCCGGCCATGGGGTGACTCTCGCCCTCGCCGTCCTCAAGCCGCTCGCCGAGCACCATGTAGCCGCCGCACTCGCCGTAGATCGCCGCACCGCGGTCCGCCGCTTGTCGGAGCCCCGTCAGAAACGTCGTCGCCGACGCCAGGCGCGCGCCGTGCAGCTCGGGATAGCCGCCCGGCAGGAAGACCGCGTCGGCGTCCAGATCCGGCGCCTGGTCGGCGAGCGGCGAGAAGAAGGTGAGCGCCGCGCCGGCCGCCTGCCAGCCGGCCAGCTGGGCCTCATAGACAAAGGCGAAGGCTTGATCCCGAGCCACCGCGATGCGCTGGCCCAGAACCGGCAGGCAGCTGGCCGCCTCGCCCGATGGCGCCGGACCGGGCCGGGCCAAGGCGACCAGGGCATCGATGTCCAGGTGCTCGGCGACAAGCGCGGCGGCCTGGTCGAGAAAGTCGTCCAGGCCCGGGTGCTCGCCGGCCTGGACCAAACCCAGGTGGCGCTCGGGCAGGACCAGGCGCGGATCCTTGGGCAGGGCGCCCAACAGGCGCAGGCCGAGCGGCGCGCAGGCCGCCGAGAGGCGCTCGCCATGGCTTGCGCTGCCGACCCGGTTGAAGATCGCACCGACCACGGCGACCTCCGGCCGAAAAGTCGCGAAACCGTGCAGCAGGGCCGCCGCACTGTTCGCCATGCCCTTGGAATCGATCACCAGAATGACCGGCCAGCCGGTCGCGACCGAAAGGTCGGCGGTCGAGCCGCTGCCGTCGGGCGCGCCGTCGAACAGACCCATGACCCCTTCGCCCAATAGCAACTCCGCGTTCGCGCCGGCCCGGGCGGCGAGCGCGCCCACGGTGGCGGGCCGCATGGCCCAGGTGTCCAGATTGAAGCAGGGCCGGCCGCTGGCCGCGGCGTGAAAAGCAGGGTCGATGTAGTCCGGCCCGACCTTGATCGCGGCAACCCGGGTGCCTCGGCTGCGCAGGTGGCGCAGCAGCGCCAAGGTCAGGAGCGTCTTGCCGCTGCCCGAGGCCGGCGCGGCGATCAGCAGCCCGGGCGGCCCCAGGCTCACTTCAACCGAGCGCCCGCTGGCGGCGCCGTCCCAAGGGGTCGGGGGTTAGGCGGCGGCCGTCCAGCGCGCCCAGCCAATCGAGCCCGTCGCGCAGGCGCACCACATGGCCGATCACCACCAGGCTGGGCGGCTCGATCGCGCTCGCCAAGGAATCCTCGTGGCAGGTCCCAAGGGTGGTCTCCAGCACGGACTGCTCGGGCAGGCTGGCCTTGCTGACCACGGCGACCGGCTCGTCGGCTGGCCGGCCGTGGGCGATCAGCAGGCCAGCGATGCGCTCCAGGTGCTTGAGCGCCATGTAGATCACCAGCACCGGCGAGCCGCGCGCCAAGGCGGCCCAGTCCAAATTGTCGGGCACCTGGCCCGAGGCATTGTGGCCGGTCAGGAAGGTGACCGCGGAGTTGACGTCCCGATGGGTCACCGGAATACCGGCGTAGGCCAACCCGCCGATCCCGCTGGAAATGCCCGGAACGATGCGGAACGGCACACCGGCCTCGACCAGGCTCAGCGCCTCCTCGGCGCCGCGGCCGAAGATGAAGGGATCGCCGCCCTTAAGACGCAGCACCCGCTTGCCGTCGCGCGCCAAGCGAATCAGCTTCTGGGAGATGTCGACCTGCTTGGGCGACGGTCGGCCGCCGCGCTTGCCGGCAAACTCCAAATCCGCGCCCGCCGGCACCAGGGCGAGGATCTGCTCGCCCACCAGGGCGTCGTAGACCACCACGTCTGCCTGGCGCAGGCCGTTCAGCGCGGTCAGGGTCAGCAAGGCCGGATCGCCGGGGCCGGCGCCGGTCAGCCAAACCCAGCCGGGCTGCAACTCAGGCAAGGGAAAGGGCAAGTCCATCATGACGCTGGAGTTTAATGGCCCAGTCGCCTCGCGCATAGCCATAAGGCGACGGCAAGCATTAGAATGACGCCATGACTCGCAAGCCGGACGGCCCCTTGCGGCGCGGCTGGACGACCGGCGCTTGCGCCACCGCGGCGACCCGGGCGGCCTACACGGCGCTTCTGACCGGCCGATTTCCGGACCCGGTGACCATCACTTTGCCCAAAGGCCAGCAGCCTTCTTTCGCGCTCGCCCGGGAGGAGCTCGGCCCGGACTATGCCCTGGCCGGCATCATCAAGGACGCCGGCGACGACCCGGACGTCACCCACTGCGCCGAGATCATCGCCCGGGTGCGCCGCGCGCATGACGGCGCCGGGGTTGTTTTCAAAGCCGGCGAAGGTGTCGGCACGGTAACCAAGCCCGGTTTGCCGGTTGCGGTCGGCGAGCCGGCGATCAACCCGGTGCCGCGCCGCATGATGTCCGAGACCGTCGCCGCCTTGGCCGGCGCCCACGGCGATGCCGGCGACATCGAGATCGAGGTCTCGGTGCCCGGCGGCGCCGACCTGGCCAAGCAGACCTGGAACCCCCGCCTGGGCATTCTGGGCGGCCTTTCGATCCTGGGCACCACCGGGGTTGTTGTGCCCTACTCCTGCGCGGCCTGGATCCACTCGATCCACCGGGGCATCGACGTCGCCCAGGCGGCCGGACTGGAGCATGTCGCCGGCTGCACCGGCTCGACCTCGGAAGCCGCCGTCCAAAAGCTCTACGGCCTGCCCGATCATGCCATGCTCGACATGGGCGACTTCGCCGGCGCGCTATTGAAGTACATCAAGCGCAATCCCCTGCCACGGCTGACCATTGGCGGCGGCTTCGGCAAGATCTCCAAGCTGGCCGCCGGCCATCTGGACCTGCACTCCGGGCGTAGCCAAGTGGACCTGGATGATCTGGCCGCTCACCTGGCGGCGCTCGGCGCCACGCCCGATCTCACCGTTGCGGCCAAGACCGCCAACACGGGGAACCAGGTGCTCGAGCTGGCGCGTCAAGCCAGCCTGCCGCTCGCCGACCGCATCGCCGCGGCGGCCCGCCAGGTCGCGCTCCAGACAGCCGGCGATCAGATCCGCCTCGAGGTCCTGATCTTCGACCGCAAGGGCGGCCTCGTGGGCCGGGCCGATGGTTGAGCCCCGCCGCCTGCTCATCCTCGGTGGCACCAGCGAGGCGGCGGAGCTGGCGCGCCTGCTGGCACCCCTGCCGGATTTCGGGGTGATCACCTCCCTGGCCGGCCGAACCAGCAAGCCGGCGGCCTTGCCCGGCGAGCTGCGGGTCGGCGGGTTCGGCGGCGTCGAGGGTCTCTGCGCCTACCTCGAGGAGGCCGCGGTCGATGCCGTAGTCGATGCCACCCATCCCTTCGCCGCGGTCATGCCCCACAACGCGGCCGCGGCTTGCACACGCCTCAAGCTGCCTCGCCTGCGCCTCCTGCGCCCGGCTTGGCAGCCGGTCGCGGGCGACCGCTGGACCGGAGTGCCGGACCTGGCCGGCGCCGCACGGGCGGTCGGCGAACAGGCGCGGCGGGTCTTCCTAGCAACCGGCCGCCAAGGCATCGAGGCCTTCACGCCCCTTGCCACGCCCTGGTTCCTAGTGCGCCTGATCGACCGTCCGGCGGAGCCCCTGCCGCTCGCCCGCCACGAGCTGGTTATGGCGCGCGGACCCTTCCCCGAGGCGGAGGAGTTCGATCTGCTGCGAGAACGGCGCATCGAGCTCCTGGTCAGCAAGAACAGCGGCGGCAAAGCCACCTACGGCAAGATCGCCGCCGCCCGGCGTCTCGAGCTGCCGGTTGTCCTGGTCGCGCGCCCCGCCCAGCCGGCCGGTGACAGCGTGCCCGATGTGGCCTCGGCCCGGGCCTGGGTGGCGAGCCGACGGCCCTTGTGATAAGCTGCCTGCTCCGGGGGAGGGCCTTTCCAGGGGACCCGGGATAGCTTTGGAGGCCACGCTTTATGGGAAGGGCCCGGTCGAAGCCCCGCTTCGGCGCCGTTGCGAAAACCGTTCAACCGCTTCACCTCCTCCTCTGCTTCAGCTTGCTGTCGGCGGCCGTGGGCTGCGGGCTTTATGCCATTGCCGGCTACAGCCAGATCGTGACGTGGCTCTGGCTCGGCTCGATTCTGTCGTGCGGCCTCTATTTCCTCGGCTATCCGGCCGAGCGACCCACCGTTCCAAGGCTCGCGGCGATAGATCTTTGGCTGCCGGCGCTCTTGGTGGCGGGTTTCGCCCCGTTCTACCTGCTCTTTCTCTACGACCTCCCGGTGCAGGTGAACAGCGACGAGGTCCACATCCTGAACACGACCCGCGACCCGGTGCCCGGCGGGCAATTCGACCTCTTTGGGCTCAGCAGCTATTTCGGAAATCCGAACCTGATCTTCTATCTGGTCGGTATCCTGGCCGAAGCCTTGGGCGGCCTGGACTGGCCGCAGATCCGACTCGTGAACGCGCTGGCCGGGCTGCTGATCATTCTCTTCGCCTACTACTTTCTGCGCGAGGCGCTCGAGAGCCGCTTTCTGGCCACCCTCGGCGCGCTGTTGGTCGGTAGCCAGCATGCCCTTTTGGCAATCAGCCGGATGGGGCTGCGGGACAATGCCGCTCTCCTGTTCGAGATGGCCGCCCTGGTCTTTCTGCTGCACGGCCTGCGCACGCGCTCTTTGCTGTCCAGCTACCTGGGCGGCGCCATCGCGGCGATCGCGTGCTACGGCTATACTCCGGGGCGCATCGCGATCGTTATCTGGGGCCTGTACCTCGGCCTGGTGTTCCTGTTCCGCAGCGATCTGATCGGACGGCTCAAGCTGACCAAGCTGGGGCTTGCCACGGGCCTCGGGTTCTTCCTGGTGATCGCGCCCCTGATCGTCTCGACCTTGCAGAATCAAGCAGCCGTGCCCCACTACCACCGTCAGCAATTCCTGTTCCTGCCCGAGGGCAGAGCACTCCAGCAGATGTGGGTCAACGCGCCGAGCGAGCTCTCAGCGGTGGCGACCAACATCTTTCAGGGCCTGACCGCGTTCAACAACCCGATCGAGGATCACGGCAACATCTATTTGAACCACGGCCACGGCTTTTTCGACAGCTTGAGCGGCCTATTGCTTTGGGTCGGTGTTTTGGCGGTGTTGTGGCGGCGCCTGCGCAAGCTCGAGGATCTTCTGGCGGTGACCGGATTCTTCACCCTGCTGTTCGTTACCAGCTTCGTCATCACCAAGGCGCCGAATTATACGCGCATGCTGATGTTTTTGCCCTTCACCACCTGCCTGGTGCTCAAGGGCCTGGAGGCGGCCGCGCAGGGTACCGTGTCGCTGCTCGGCCGCTGGAGGAGCTGGCCTCTGACGCCGCCTCGAGGCGCCCTCATGGCCGGGACGGTATGCCTTATCGCCGGGATCAATCTGGCCTTCTACGGAGGCTACCTTTTGGGCGGCCTCAAGTATGGCCAGGGCATCGGCAACACCCTGCGCTACATCGATGCGAAGCCGGAAGCGGCCCCCTACAACTTTTACATCGTAACCGGACCACACGATGTCTACGACGCGCAGGGCCAGGACTGGCGCTGGTGGGCCAGCCAAATTCCGCCGCAGCTGGAAGAGAATCACGCCCTATCGCTGGTCGGACCCAACGGTGTGCTCAAGACCGACTATAGGCGGCCCGCGACCCTGTTCATGAACAACGCCCTATGGCGCGAGTTCGGCCGCGACCTGCGAACGCGCTATCCCGAGCTCAAGGCACGTCGCTTGACCACCAACCACCTCGCCGTCGAGCTCGACCCGGCAAGCGGCGCCGCGCCCCAAAGGGGCTGCGCCCGCTTCCACGCAGCACTCCTCCGCGGCGCTTGCGAGACCTGGAAGGGGCTGGCCGATGGCTGACCGGACTTAGGCGCCGCGCGGGCCCATGAAGTACCAGATGATCACCCCGAGAATCGGCAGCAGCAGGATCAGCACGATCCACAACACTTTGACGATGGTTTCCGCGTTGCTCTGGACGATCTTGATGATCGCATAGATGTCGGCGATCAAAACCAAGATGCCGAACAGGCCGCCAAACTCCAAACCCATGTTCCCCTCCTAAAGCGTTTCCTGGGCCAGCACCGTCGCATGGCATTCGAGAAAATCGTCGAAGGCCTCGGCGAAAGCCTCCAGATCACTTTCCTCGAGTTGCAAGGAAAGCGACATGTAGCCGCGCCGGGCAAGGTAAAATCCGCGCGCGATCATCTCCAGGTGCAAAAGCTGCCGCGCCGCCTCCGGCGCTCCCGCCAGATCCTCCGGCCGGGCCAACGGCCGGTCGCTGGGATGGAGGTTGAGCAGGGAGCCCAGGCCGCTTGCCTGCCACGGCAAACCGCGCGCCCGGCACAGCTGGTTGAGCCGCGCCCGCAGGCCATCGCCCCGGGCGTTGAGCGCCTCGGCCGCCTCGGCCGTGAAGATCTCGCGCAGGCCCGTGGCCCCGGCCGCCATGGTCAGCACGTTGTTGTTGAAGGTGCCGGCGTGGGGCAGCGCGTCGGGCGACCGCGGGTCGAAGCGCGCCATGATGTCCCGGCGCCCGCCGAAGGCGCCGAACGAGGCGCCGCCGCCCAGATACTTGCCGAAGGAGGTGAGATCGGGCGTTACGCCGAAGCGCTCTTGCAGGCCGCCAGGCGCCAGGCGCGAGGTCATGACCTCGTCAAAGATCAGCAGGATGCCGTGCCGGCTGGCCGCGTCGCGCAAGCTTGCCAGGAACGCCGGGTCGGCCGGGATGCAGCCGCCCGCGCCCATCATCGGCTCGACCAGGATGGCCGCGATCTGATCGCCCTCTTGGTCGATCAGCGCGCCGCTCGCCTCGGCGTCGTTGTAGCGGCCCAGGACCACCGGGAAGGGCGCGTTGACCGGGCTCGGCCCGTGGGCGAAGTAGAGCACCCCGCCGTGGTAGGCGCCGTCGAACACCATGATCTTGTCCCGGCCGGTGACCGCGCGCGCCGCGCCCAGCGCCATCAGGTTGGCCTCCGTGCCGGAATTGCAAAAACGCACCAGCTCGAGCGAGGGAAAGCGCCCGGTCATCAGCTCCGCCAGCTCCGCCTCGTGGCGGCCCGGCGCGCCCAGCACCACGCCGTTCTCCAAGGCCTCGCGCAGGGCGGCTTGCAGGCGCGGATGGGAATGGCCGTAGAGGCCGGCGCTGTACTCGCCGAGAAAATCCCGGTAGCGGTGGCCGTCCAGGTCCCACAAGTAAGCACCCTCGCCGCGCGCCATGGTGAGCGGGAAGGGTGGATAGAAGATCACCGTACGGGTGTTGCCGCCGGGCATCGACCCGCAGGCCTGGTCGTAGCGCGCCAGGCTCTTGGGGTTGGCCGCCCGGTAGCGCTCCTCGGACTCGGTCAGCGCGGCCGCCAGAGTCACGTTGCGGGTCATTTTGCCGCGCGCCGGGGGCGCAGAATGTGCACGTGGGTCGGATCGTACAGCTTGCTGTCGGCGAAGTCGGCCTGCCCCAGCACCTGGCCGACCAGCACCAGGGCGGTGCGGGTGATCTTCGCGGCGCGCACCTTGGCGCGGATGTCGGCCAGGGTGCCGGTGATGATCTGCTGGTCCGGCCAAGATGCACGGTAGACCACGGCGACCGGACAGTCCGCGCCGTAATGCGGGATCAGACTATCTTCCAGATGGCGTAGGTTGCGGATCGAGAGATGCACGGCCAAAGTCGCACCCGAGGCGCCCAGTTGCGCCAGCTCCTCGCCCTCGGGCATGGCAGAGGCCTTCATGGCGGTGCGGGTCAGGATCACGGTCTGGCTGACCTCGGGCAGGGTCAGCTCGGTGCCGAGCGCGGCCGCCGCGGCGGCATAGGCGGGCACGCCAGGGGTGATGTCGTAGGCAATCCCCAGCGCCTTCAGGCGCCGGATCTGCTCGGCGATCGCGCCGTAGAGCGAGGGGTCGCCGGAGTGCACCCGGGCGACTTCTTGGCCGGCGCCCACGGCCTCGGCCATCAGCTCGACGATCACGTCCAGGGTGAGCGGCGCCGTGTCGATCACCCGGGCGTCGGCCGCCGCGTGGCTCAGCACCTCCGGCGGCACCAGGGAGCCGGCATAGAGCACGAGTGGGCAGCGGGCGATCAAATCCCGGCCGCGCAGGGTAATCAAATCGGGCGCGCCAGGCCCGGCGCCGATGAAATGGACAGTCATGCCGCCGCCTCCGGGTCGCTTGTACCGGTCGTCGCCTTGGCGGCGTAACCGCGCGGTGTATAGACCCAGCAGCCGCCGGCGGGCCGCGCGACGCGCCGGGTCGCGCTCGAGCCGATCAGCACCAGGGTCAGCATGTCCGCCTGGTCGGGGGTGAGATCCACAAGGTCGATGACCCGCAGGGACTCGCCGCTGCGGCCCAGGTTGCGCGCGAGCACCACCGGGGTATCGCCCGGCCGGTGGGCGCTTAAAATCTCGGCAGCCCTGGCCAGCTGATGATCGCGCTTCTTGGACACCGGGTTGTAGATCGCGACCACGAAGTCGCCCTCGGCCGCGGCTTTGAGACGGCGCTCGATCGCGGCCCAGGGGGTCAGCAAGTCGGACAGCGAGATGGCGCAAAAATCGTGGCCCAGCGGCGCGCCGATCCGCGCGGCCGCCGCCTGAAGGGCCGATATGCCCGGCACTACGGTGATCGCCGGCCGCATCCAGGCCGGCTGCCCGCCGCGCTCGAGCAGCTCGAAGACCAAGGCCGCCATGGCGTAGATGCCCGGATCGCCGGAGCACACCAGGGCGACCGCCCGGCCCTCGGCCGCCAGTTCCAGGGCGATGCGCGCCCGGGCCTCCTCCTCGCCCAACTGGTAGGCGTGGCGCGCCTTGCCCTCGGCCTGGCTGCCGAGCAGGTCCAGGTAGAGCCCATAGCCGACCAGGTCGCTCGCCCCGGCGACCGCCGCCTCGGCCTCGGGCGTGCGCCAGGCCCGATCGCCGGGCCCGATGCCGACCACCGCGAGGCTGCCGCGCGGCCGCCCGGCCGGGCCAATCGGCTGGGGCGCGATCGCAACGGCGCAGGTGGCCCGGCGCGACTTGGTCTTGGCGACGATCAGGCGGCCAGCCGGTCCGGCCGCGGCCAGGGCGGCGCCCTCGGCGACCCCGTGACATCCGACCTCCCGGAACACCGCCTCCGACGGTGTCGCCAGGCGTGGCGCCTCCGCCTCCAGGGTCGCGGCGTCGAAGAAGCGCGCGGGAACCTCCAGCCCGGCGGCCAAGGCCTGCACCGCGTTCTCGTCGGCCTTGAGGTCGAGCGAGTAGACACCCGCGAGCGCCCCGGGCGCCAGGCCCTGGGTGGCCAAGGTCTCATGAACCAGAGCGTCGAGTTCCTCGGCCTCGCAGCCGCGCTCGCAGCCGACACCGAGCGCCAGAGTGGCCGGGTGATAGACCAATTCCCGGGCCGAGCCGGTTTCAGCCCGCTCGGTGATCTTGATCGCGAGTTCGCCGTCCTCGGCCCAGGGCAGATCGCTCTCGGTGAGCCAGGGTGCGGTGCCCTCCAAACGCACGCTTGAACCGGACAAGAGCGCCGCGGCGAAGGCCTTGTGGTCCTCGGGATTGGCCAGGCGCCAGCCATGGGGCGGCGCGTCGAGCGCGACACCGAAGCGCCGGTCGCTTGCCGTGGTGATCGCCGGGGCCACGCCCAGGATCTTGCCGATCCTTTCGGCCAGGGCGTTGGCGCCCCGGTGGCCGCCCAAGAGTGGCACCACCGCGCCGCCGTCCTCGGCGACCACGACGACCGGCGGCTCGGCGCCCTTGTCGTCGAGCAAGGGCCCTAGGATGCGCACGACAATTCCCGTGGCGCAAAAGGCGACGATCGGCCGGCCGTCCCGGAACAGCCCTTGCAGATGGCCGGCGACGGCCGCGAAGCGCACCTCGGCCGCCGGATCCCGGCCGTGCATCTCGGCGCCGGGCAGGCCGGCGGCAACCCGGCGGGCGGTTTCCAAGCCCCCTGGGGTCAGGCTGACAAGGGCGGGGTTTTCCCTCATTTCCAGGCTTTGCCTTTTTTGTGGAGCAGTATCATGGAGAAGTAGGGTACCGTTTTGGGGTCGACGGAGTCGAGCGGCAGGAGGCGCTGGCTGGTCATGGTGGCGTGCTCCACATAGACCGCGCGGCCGCTTAAGTCGAGGCGTTCGAGCAGGCCTTTGACCTTCGGGAAGTGGCGCCCCAGCTTGATGATGGCGGCGGCGTCGTCTTGGCGCAGGCGGGCTTCGAGCTGGGCCTCGGGCAGGGGGGCTGGCAAGACGGCGAGCACGTCGTTGCGCGCCGCCAAGGGCTGGCCGAGCACCGCGGCGCAGGCGGTCAGCGACGAGACGCCGGG
>JBCCGG010000003.1:0-227890 GCA_039029395.1 Pseudomonadota bacterium
GAAGCTCTGCGCGATCAGGACGAGGTCGACCCCAGCGAGCTCGAGGCCAAGCGCTACGAGCTCAACTTCGTCAAGCATCAGGTCGATGGTCGCGAGCGCCAGGCCGGCGCCATTGACCATTACGCCGATATCGCCCTGAAGCTTGACGAAGTTGAGCTCGTAGCGCTTGGCCTCGAGCTCGCTGGGGTCGACCTCGTCCTGATCGCGCAGAGCTTCCAAATCGTCGTGCTTGAAGAGCGCGTTGTCGTCGAGGCTGATCTTGACGTCGAGCGCCAGCAGCTTGTCGTCATCGGTCACCGCCAGGGGATTGATTTCGATTAGGCTGGCGTCCAGTTCCCAGAACGCGCGGTAGAGGTTGGACAAAAGCTGCGCCGCCTGCTCGCCCAAGGCGCCTTCCAAACCAAGCTCGCTCAGAAAGCCATCGAGCGCCGCCTGGTCCAGACCGGCGTCCGGGTCGACGATCAAGCGACGCACCACATCGGGCGCTGCGGCCGCACGGGCCTCGATGTCCTCGCCGCCCTCGCGCGCGCCCAAAATGGCAGGCCGACCACTTGCTCGATCGACCAGAAGGCCGATATAGAGGCCACGCGAAAACTCCAGCGCCGGTTCGATATAGACCTTGCGGACAACCTTGCCCTCCGGCCCGGTCTGCTCGGTCACCAGGGGGCGCCCCAGCAAGGTCCCGGCGGTCGACGCGACCGCTTCCAAGGTGTCGACCAGCTTAACTCCGCCGGCCTTGCCGCGCCCGCCGGCATGAACTTGCGCCTTGACCGCCCACTTGGCACAGCCCAACTCGGCCGCAGCCGACTTGGCTTCCGCCGCGCTCTCGGCCAACGCACCGTCAGGGACCGGCACGTCGTAGCGGCGCAGCAGGTCCTTCGCTTGATATTCGTGAATGTTCATGGTGGCCACCTCCCAATGGCTAGCCCACGGCGCGGCCTAGCGCCCAAGCCCGACCTTCAGGTCGCCTCAAGGATCCGTTCTGTGGTATACCATATACCACAGAACGGATCCTACGCAATGGAAATCTGGGCTTATGGGCCGAAAGGCGGTCTCCTGGGAGGGCTAAATCCGTGACCGCGTTGTCCCCCCGTCCCTAACCCGGTCGACATTAAGGTGACGGTCACCGAGGAATGCCATCTAAGCTCGGCTGTAGCGCGGCAGAGCGCACCGGTAAATTTGGCGGCAGTCGAGCACGGAGACGGCAGCAATCGGGCAGGCAAAGCCGTGCCAGAGGATTGTCACGCGGCGGGATTTGGGGCGGTTTGGCCCCGTCGACGGCGATCGCGCCGGCGGGGCCTCTACACGCCTAGAACAGGCCTTCGATCTGTCCGTCGTCGTTCAAATAGATGTGGTTGGCGGCCGGCACGCGCGGCAGGCCGGGCATGGTCATGATCGCGCCGGTAACCACCACCAGGAAGCCGGCGCCGGCTGATAGGCGAACTTCGCGGATCGGGATGGTGTGGCCGGTCGGCGCGCCCTTCGCGTCCGGGTCGGTCGAGAAGCTGTACTGGGTCTTGGCCATGCAGACCGGGAAGTGACCGTAGTCCTTCTGGAGCTCCTCGATCTGCTTCTTAACCTTGGCGTCGGCCGAGATGCCGGCAGCGCCGTAGAGCTTGGTCGCCACGGTCTCAATCTTGTCCCAGAGCGGCATCTCGTCGGGATAGAGCGGCTGGAACTTGGCCACGTCGCTATCGACCAGCTCGACCACGTGCTTGGCCAGTTCCTCGGTCCCGGCCCCGCCGTTGGCCCAGTGCGACGCGATGATCGCCTTGGCGCCCATGCCCTCGGCGGTGGCACGCACCGCTTCCAGCTCGGCGTCGGTGTCATTGATGAACTGGTTGATCGCGACCACCGCCGGCACGCCGAACTGGCCGACGTTCTCCAAATGCTTGGCGAGGTTGGCACAGCCCGCTTTGACCGCCTCCACGTTCTCCGCTCCCAGGTCGCCCTTGGCGACCCCGCCGTGCATCTTGAGCGCGCGCACGGTCGCCACCACGACCACGGCTTTGGGATCGAGCCCGGCCATGCGGCATTTGATGTCAAAGAACTTCTCGGCGCCCAGATCGGCGCCGAAGCCGGCCTCGGTCACCACGTAGTCGCACAGCTTGAGCGCGGTCGTCGTCGCGATCACCGAGTTACAGCCATGGGCGATGTTGGCGAAGGGCCCGCCGTGGATGAAGGCCGGGTTGTTTTCCAGGGTCTGCACCAGATTGGGCGCCAGCGCGTCCTTGAGCAGCACCGACATGGGGCCCGGGCCTTTAAGGTCGCTGGCGAGGATCGGCTTGCGGTCGCGGGTGTAGGCCACGACGATCTGACCGATCCGCCGGGTCAGGTCGTCCAGATCAGTCGCCAGGCAGAAGATCGCCATGATCTCCGAGGCAACCGTAATGTCGAAGCCGTCCTCGCGCGGGTAGCCGTTGGCAACACCGCCGAGCGAGTTGTTGATCGCGCGCAGGGCCCGGTCGTTCATGTCGAGCACACGGCGGAAGGCAACCCGGCGGGTGTCGATGCCGAGCTCGTTGCCCCAATAGATGTGATTGTCGAGCAGGGCGGCCAAGAGATTGTGGGCCGTCGAAATGGCGTGGAAGTCGCCGGTGAAGTGGAGGTTGATGTCCTCCATGGGCACGACTTGGGCATAGCCGCCGCCGGCCGCGCCGCCCTTGACTCCGAAGCATGGCCCGAGCGAAGGCTCGCGCAGGCACATCATGGCTTTCTTGCCGATCCGGTTGAGCCCGTCGCCCAAGCCGACGGTCGTCGTGGTCTTGCCCTCGCCGGCCGGGGTCGGCGTGATCGCGGTGACCAGAATCAGCTTGCCGTCGGGCCGATCCTTGAGCGACTTGACGAACTCGAAGTCGACCTTGGCCTTGTAAGGTCCATAGCGCAGGATGTGCTCGTGCGGAATGTCGAGCTTCTCGGCAACCGTCTCGATCGGCTGCATGGTCGCTTCACGGGCGATCTCAATATCGCTCTTCGGCATCGGGTAATCCCCCTCGTCTCTAGCCCTGCTGTCTCGTGAGCGCGGCCCCCGAAACCAAGGAGGGCCGCAGTGAATTCGGCGACCGCGTAACCCTAGATGGGATCGCCGTCAAGATCTCTTCATCCTAATCTCGCACCCTTGACCAAGCCGCTCTCGGCCGCGGGGATTTTGCCCTGCCCGGCCGGGCGCACCCGCTTGACCAAGATCTGCCCATCACCGGCCGCGATCCTGGCCCCCTCCTCGCTCACCTCCATCACCTCGCCCGGCTGGCCGCCCGGCTCGTCCAGGCGCTCGGCGTCGAAGATGCCCAGCTTCGCGCCATCGTGGCTGGTCCAGGCGCCCGGCTGGGGGTTGGTGCCGCGGATCAGGTTGTAGACCTCTGCCGCCGGCTTGCTCCAGTCGATCTCCGCATCCTCCGCCTTGCACCAAGACTCGTAGGTCGCCTGGCTGTGATCCTGCTCGATCCGCGGCGCCCGGCCGGCCTTAACCAGGTCGACTCCCTCAAGCATGGCCTGGACGCCGAGCGGAAAGAGCTTGTTGAAATAGACGCTGCCGAGGGTGTCGTCTGGCTCGATAGCGACCTCTTTCTGTATCAGGATCGGCCCTTCGTCCAATCCGTCATCCGGATAGAAGATCGAAAGGCCGGTCTTCTCCTCGCCCATGATGATCGGCCAATTGATCGAGCTGGGCCCCCGGTGGAGCGGCAGCAGCGAGGGGTGATACTGGATCGTGCCGTGAGTCGGCAGGTCGCGTACCTCGGCCGGCACGAAGAGGGTGACGTAGGCCATGACACCCAGATCGGGTTTCAGCTCCGCCATCTGGGCCCAAACATCCGGCTTGCGGAAGGAGGCCGGCTGAAAAACCGGCAAGCCCCGCTCGACCGCGAGCTCCTTCAAGGGGTCGACCGGCCGGCCCTCCTTGTCGGGTGCGCAGTAGACACCGACCACGTCCTCGCCGCGCTCCAAGAGCGCTTCCAGCACGGCCTTGCCGAAGGCCTGCTGGCCGTTCACCAGGATCCGCATGACGGCTCCTTTCCTGTCGTTCTACCGAGTCCTGCCTCAGATCGCGCCGGCGTCCCGGGCGGCCGCAATCTCCTCGTCGTCGTAGCCGACGACGCTTTTGAGGATCTCTTCCGTGTGCTCACCCAAGAGCGGCGAGCGCTCCACCTCGCTGGGCGAGTCCGAGAGCTTGATCGGGTTGCCGACGGTCAGGAAGGGACCGCGCTCGGGATGATCGACCTCGACCACCGTGCCGGTCGCCCTCAACGACGGCTCCTCGGCCAGCTCCTGCATGGAGAGGATCGGGCCGCAGGGTATGTTGACCGCGTTCAGGATATCCATGACCTCGAACTTGGTCTTGGTCATGGTCCACTCCTCGATCATGGCGAAGCACTGGTCGAGCTTGGGCAGGCGCGCTTCCGGGGTGGCCCATTCCGGATCCTCGATCAGCTCCTCCCGGCCGATGATCTTCATGTAAAGGGCCCAACCGGGCGGCTGGATGATCACGTAGATCCAGTCGTTCGGGCCGCCCGGCGCGCACCGCACCGCCCAGCCCGGCTGACCGCCACCCGAGGCATTGCCGGCGCGCGGCGCCGCCTCGCCGAACTCGCCGTTGGGATACTGGGGATACTCCTTCAAGGGTCCGTGGGCTAGGCGCTGCTGATCGCGCAGCTTAACCCGGCAAAGGTTCAAGACGCCGTCTTGCATGGCACAGACCACGCGCTGACCCTTGCCCGTCGCCTCGCGCTGGAACAGCGCCGTGACGATACCGAGCGCCAGGTGCAGGCCGGTGCCGGAATCGCCGATCTGGGCGCCTGTGACCAGCGGCGGGCCATCGTCGAAGCCCGTCGTGCTGGCCGAGCCGCCGGTGCACTGGGCGACGTTCTCGTAAACCTTGCAGTCGACGTAGGGACCTGGCCCGAAGCCTTTGACCGAGGCGTAGATCATGCGCGGGTTGATCTCCTGGATGACCTCCCAAGTGAAACCCTGGCGGTCGAGCGCGCCCGGCGCGAAGTTCTCGACCATGACATCACAGGACTTGATCAGCCGGCGAAAAATCGCCTTGCCTTCCTCGGTCTTGGTGTTGAGCGTGATGCTGCGCTTGTTGCAGTTGAGCATCGTGAAATAGAGGCTGTCCACGTCCGGGATGTCGCGCAGCTGCCCACGGGTGATGTCGCCCCGACCCGGCAGCTCGACCTTGATCACGTCGGCCCCGAACCAGGCCAGCAACTGAGTGCAGGTCGGCCCCGACTGCACGTGGGTCATGTCCAGGATGCGGACCCCCTCTAACGCCTTGCTCATGCTCTCAATATCCCCTGGTCTGAACGATGTCTCCTAATCGACCGAAGCGCGGGGCGAGAGCCGTCCCTGACGCCCGCCCCGCCTCCAGCCATCCGCTGGACGGTTGCCGTTGTTGCGCTATTTGTACATGGTCTGATTCATCGTGCCCGGCGCGTAGACATTCGGATCGACCCAAATGTTGACCAACGCCGGGACGCCGGACCTTACCGCTTCGCGGGCCCTTTCCAGGGCCGGACGAATTTGCTCCGGCTCGCGCACTTCCTCCCCGTAACCGCCCAGCATCTGAGCGAACTTGCTGTACTCGACGTCACCCAACTTGTTGCCCACGTCGCCGCGCTCGGGCCCGTACTTGGAAATCTGGCCAAAGCGGATTTGGTTCATCGCCGAATTGTTGCCGATGACCCCAAGGAACGGCAGCTTAAAGCGCACGCAGGTCTCGAAGTCCCAGCCGGTCAACGAGAAGGCGCCGTCGCCGAAGTAGCACAGAACCTCCTTGTCCGGATGGACGTACTTGGCGGCCATGGCGAAGGGCACGCCGACTCCCAGGGTGCCCAAGGGGCCCGGGTCCATCCAGCGGCCGGGACCGCGCGGCTGAACCGCCTGGGCCGAGATCGTCACCACGTCGCCGCCGTCGCCGATGTAGATCGTATCCTCGGTCAGGAATTCGTTGATCTCGTAAGCGACCCGGAAGGGATTGATCGGGTTGGAATCGTCCTTGAACTTGGCCATCAGCTTGTCGCCCGCCGCCGCCTCGCCGGTGCGCAGCTCGTCGATCCAGCCTTGGCGGCTCTTCGCGCCGTTGTCGGGCCGGCCCGAGGCGGCGTCGCTGACCGCCTTGAGGATCGCGCCGACGTCGCCGACCAGACCGAAGGAAATGTCGCGATTCTTGCCGACCGTGCGGTAGTCCATGTCGATCTGCACCACCGTGGCGTCCTCGCGCAGACGCTTGCCGTAGCCCATGCGGAAGTCGAAGGGCGTCCCGACGATGACGATGACGTCGGCCTTGTCGAAGGCGTAGCGCCGGGTGCGTTGGAAGTAGTGAGGATCGCCCGGCGGCAAGGTGCCGCGCGCGCCGCCGTTGAAGTAGCCGGGGATGTTCAAGCTACGCAGCAGCTCGATCGCAGAGTCGGCGCCCCGGCAGGTCCAGAGCTGCTGACCCATGAGCACGCAAGGCCGCTCGGACTTGACCAGTAGATCGGCCAGGCGCTCGATGTCGTTGGGGTCACCGATCGACTTGGTCGAGGCCTTGTAGTGACCCGCCGCCGGGACCTTGGCGCTGCTGCGCGGCACCTCGTCGTCCAGGATGTCCCGTGGGATCTCCAAGAACGACGGCCCGGGCGCGCCCAGGTAGCACTCCCGGAAAGCCATAGAGACCATGTCGGCGACCCGCGAGGTGTGCGGCACGGTGGCGGCGAACTTGGTGACCGGCTGCATCATGTCCACATGGGGCAAATCCTGCAGAGAGCCCATCTTGTGCTGGCTCTGGGCGCCCTGGCCGCCGATCAGCAGCATGGGCGATTCGGCCCGAAAGGCGTTGGCGACTCCGGTCATGGCGTCGGTCGTGCCCGGGCCGGCGGTGACCACCGCGCAACCGGTCTTGCCGCTCATGCGGGCGTAGCCGTCGGCAGCGTGCGCGGCGACCTGCTCGTGGCGCACGTCGATGATGTCGATGCCTTCGTCGAGGCAGCCGTCGTAAATGTCGATAATGTGCCCGCCGCAGAGCGTGAAGATGACCTCCACGCCCTCGTTCTTGAGCGCCCTGGCAACCAGTTGGCCGCCCGACATCACGTCGTTCGAGCGAGTCTTGGCCGCTAGGGTATCCACTGCCGCTTTTGCCATCACGGTCCTCCCTTGGTGGCGCCCGGGGGGCGGGCGCAGCTTTTTTCAGTCAAGATAAGAGACGTTCTTTTCCACATGGGCCGCCAGGTTCAGCGTGTGCTCGCGCACCAGACGCTCGGCGAGATCGGTGTCGCGCTGCTCCAGGGCCTCGATGATATGCAAATGGTCGACGATCGAGCGGTCGGCCCGGTTGTTCTCGGAGATCGTGCGAGCGCGGATCGAGCGCATGTGAACGAAGAGGTTGTCGGCCATCTCGGTCAGCAGCGCGCACTTGCTCAAGCCCAGAATGGTCTGGTGGAAGCTGATGTTGGTGTCCGAGTACTCGTCGATGTGCGCCTGGATCTGATCGCCGTCGAAGGTGCCGAACATCTGGCGCAGGGACGCGATCTCCTGGTCGCTCGCGTGCAAGGTGATGAGCCGGGCGGCCATCGATTCCAGCGCTGCCCAGACGGTGATCATCTCTAGGATCTCCGCCTTGGTCTTGCGCACGATGTAGACGCCCTTGCGCGGCACGATCTTGACCAGGCCCTCCTGCTCCAGGCGGGCCAGCGCCTCGCGGATCGGCGTGCGGCTGATCTTCAGCTGTTCGGACAGCTGGCGCTCATCAAGCCGCAGGTTGACGTCATCGGCATAGATGTTCATCGCCGTGATCGCCTGCTTGAGCGTGTCGTAGATCCGATCCTTAAGGCTAAGGTCCGCCGAGATCGGTGCTACGTCCAACTGTGCGGTGGCTGGTGCCATGGTCCCTTAAAGTCTCGATCTGCCATCGGGTTTCGTCATCGCGTCACACTCAAGGCATCTGGTATACCATACACCACGATTTCGCGGTGCCGCAAGGGCCTAGCGCCCGTCACGTGGCTCCATCGTTCTCGGCCTGGCCCTGGGCGCGCGCCGCCTTGCGCCGTTTGTGACCGAGATAGAGGGGATAGGCGAAGAGCAGGATCGCCAGCACCATGAAGGTGCCGGAGAGCGGCCGGGTAAAGAACACCGTGACGTCTCCGTGCTCGCCGATCAGGGTCTGGCGGAAGGCCTTCTCCGCCAGCGGGCCCAGCACGATCGCCAGCACCGCCGGCGCCATCGGATAGTTCAGCTTGCGCAAGAGATAGCCGGCCAGGCCGAACAGGAAGATCAGCCAGACGTCGTGCATGTCCTGGGTCGGTGCATAGCCGCCGATGATGCAGAGCACGAAGATGATCGGCGCCAGGATCGTGAAGGGCATGCGCAAGACCCAGATGAACACCGGGATGAAGGCCAGGTTGATCAGCAGCGTGAAGAAATTGGCGGCATAGAGGCTGGCGATCAGGCCCCAGACGAAGTCTTGTTGATCGATGAACAGCAGCGGCCCGGGCTCGAGGCCCCAGATAATCATGCCGCCCAGCAGGATCGCCGTGGTCGGCGAGCCGGGGATACCCAATGTCAGCATGGGCAGCATTGAGCCGGTCGACGCCGCGTTGTTGGCCGCTTCGGGCGCGACCACGCCGTTGATTTCGCCTTTGCCGTAGGCTTCGGGCTTCTTGGACATGGACTTGGTCATGCCGTAGGCCATGAGCGAGCCTGGCGTGGCGCCGGCGGCCGGCAAGATGCCGACGAAGTAGCCCAGACCAGAGCTCAGGACCATGGTCACGATCGATTTCTTCAGGGACTTCAGCGAGTCCATGATGCGCTTGAAGGTGACCGAGTGCTGGGCGATCTCGACTTTGCCCTTGTTCGCGTCGATGGTCCACAGCATCTCGCCGATGCCGTAGATGCCGATCGCCAACACGAGGAAAGAGATGCCTTTGTAGAAGCCCGAGATGTCGCCGAAGATCAGCCGCGGCTCGCCGCTGATGATGTCGAGGCCGACCGCGCTCAAGACCAGGCCGATGCAGATCGAAAAGATCGTCTTGGGGATGTCATCGCCGCCCAATCCGATGAAGGTGGCGAAGGCCAGCACCATGAGGGCGAACTCTTCCGGCGGCCCGAACTTGAGGGCGAAGTCAGCCAGGGGCGGCGCGAAGAGCGTGAACAGCACCACAGAAATGGTGCCGCCGACGAAGGAGGCCGTGGCGGCCGCGACCAGAGCCCGGTCGGCCAGTCCTTTGAGCGCCAAGGGGCGCCCGTCGAAGGTCGTCGCCACGGCAGTCGATGCGCCTGGTATGCCAAGCATGATAGAGCTGATCGCACCACCGTACATGGCGCCGTAATAGATTGCCGCGAGGAAGATCACGGCGCTGGTCGGCGGCACGAAGAAGGTCACCGGCAGCAAGATGGCAACGCCGTTGACAGAGCCCAATCCGGGCATGGCACCGACGAATAGCCCGACCGCGCAGCCGATCACCAGGAGCATCAGATTGAGCGGCTGGAACGCGATGAAGAAGCCGTCCGATAGATGTCCGACAAGTTCCATGTGGCCGTCCGGCTCCTATTGACTCAGGTCGAGAGGAAGATCTTGTAAAGCGGATAGAACAGGGGCTCGGTGAAGCCCTTGGGCAAGAGGATCCGCAAACCCACCTCGAAGAAGAAGAAGATGAAGATCGGCGAAAGCCCGGCAATCGCACTGGTGGTAACCCAGGAGTGGCGGCCGACCAGGCGGATGTAGAACACGAAGAACAGCGGGATCGCGATGTAGACCCCGACGAACTTGATGGCGATCAGGGTGACCGCGATCGAGCCGGCGGAGATACCGATCAGCTTGATCGTCTCGCCGTCCATGTAAGGCTCTTCCGAGCGCGATTCGGGGGTCTTGCCGCGCAGCGCCCGGACAAAGATCACGACGCAGCAAATCAGCATGCCGAGCGCGAGCCAGAAGGGGAAGGCGCCGCCGCCCGGTCCGCGCCTGGGCTCCCAACCAATCGGCAGCTCGGCGCTTTTCCACATGAGATAACAGGAGAGCACCGCCAGTAAGACGGCCATCGCCAGTTCCGCTCGTCGCACGGCGGTGCTCTCCCCTATCTCGAGACGATGGCCTTGAAGCTAACCGGCGCTTACTGGATCTCGCCGGTCTTCTTCAAGAGATCCTCGTGCACGTCGCGCTGCTCGAGGAAGTACTGCATCAGCTCGTCACCGGTCAGGAAGGAGCGGAACAGGGCCTTCTTGTCGGTGTATTCCTTCCACTCGTCGGAATCGTTCACCTTGCGGAAGACCTCGGTGTAGTAGTCCTGGGCCTCCTGGGGCATTTCCGGCGGGCCCATCACGCTGCGCTGCATGTAATAGACCATGTCGTCCTTGCCGAGCTCCTTGAAGGTCGGCACGTCCGGGAAGGCCGCCAGGCGCTCGGGCGTGAAGGCCGCGATCGGACGGGACTTGCCGGCCTCGAAGAAGCCGAGCTGCTCGGAGGGATTGTTGACGGTCGAGTTGATGTGGTCGCCGATCAGGTTCTTGGCGACTGTCCCGCCGCCCTTGAAGGGCACGTAGGTGTGCTTGACCCCGTAAGCGTCCTCGAGCATGGCGGTGACCAGGGAATCTTCCTGGCCGCTGCCGGTGCCGCCCATCTTCCAGTTATCGGCGCCGGCCGAGTTGACCGCGGCCACGTAGTCGTCGATGGAATTGATGTCGGTGTCGGAGTTGACCCAAAGCACGAAGGTGTCTTCGGCCAGACGGGCGATCGGCGTGTATTCGGCGATGTCGACACCCAGGCCCGGATTGCGCAACGGCGTCGTGTAGAGGCTGTTGAGCGTGGCCATGATGACGTGAGGATCGCCTTCCTTGTCCTTCAGGTAGCGCAGTGCCTCGGCGCCGGAGCCGCCGCCCTTGTTGATCGGAATGAAGGGCTGGTTGGCGTAGCCGTTCTTCTCGATGATGCTCTGGATCAAGCGGGCCAGACGGTCGGCGCCGCCGCCTTGACCGGCCATGATGACGAACTCGACCGGCTTCTGTGGCTGCCACTGGGCCAAGGCCGCCTGAGGCCCGGCGATCATGGCAACCCCAACTCCGGCCGCCAGACCGAAGCCAAATAGTCTCCTACCCAAAACTGTCATTTCTGACCTCCCAAATTTATCGTTCACAAGGTCTCGAAAGTCTCTCTGCCAAGCACCTTGCGGGGCGACGGCGGCGTGGTTGAAAGCGCGCCTTCATGACCGGCCGCACGCCGATGCGGATCTTCAGTGTAGCAACTGGCAGCCGCGCCGCCAGTCCTTGCACGCTCCTCTTTTGGTTCTCGTCACCTTTGGCATTTGGTATACCACATACATGATAGATGCAACGAGAATCTCTTGTCAATTGGGAATGGCACGCCGCGCAGTTCGTTGGAATTCATGCAACTCGCGCAAATAAGCGATGGTTGCATGGCGCGAAACCCAGTATGTTGCGACTAGAACAAGCCGTCACCATAATCGGCGCAGAAACAGAATGAGAGGGGAAATCTCTCATGGGCATTTCGTTTGCCTCAAGAAACCTCCCGTACCCCACGACAATTGCTATCCGGTCCCTCGCGACCGCGATCTTCCTCCTCGCCCCCGGCGGGGTCGCGCTCGCGCAAAGCTGTCCGGTGCCGGCGCCGACTTCGGCGTCCTGCGACAGCAACGCCACGGTCTGGAACCCGGCCAACGGAGCGCCTGGCCCGCTGGTGGTGGACTCAACCGTGGGAACGCTGTGCGTCGCGGCAAACGCGGATCCCTATGTCTACAGCCACGTCCATGTGCTAGAGGGCGGCAGCCTGGTGTTCCTTGATCCGGGCGACAATTCCACGACCAAATTCCAAGCGAGCTCGATCCTGGTGCAAAAGGGCGGCGCCATACAGGCCGGCAGCTACTGCGATCCCTATGGCGCCAGCGGCGCGCACCTTCAGATCGGCCTATGGGGCGACGACCCCACGGTCCAAGGCACGACCGGCGCCAGCGCGGCAATCCATTGCCAAGTGTCGGACGGCATGGGCGGCTGGAAGGACGGCGCCTGCCTCGCCGCTGACCAGCTCAGCCCGGCGCACTATTGCACCGGCACGGACCCCACCGATCCCTGCAACAGCACCACCAAACCGGCCACGATCGGCGACAACGCGCTGTTGGAATCCTACGGCAATCTGCCGTTCGACAACCCCATGGGCACGGACCCGCTGAACGTGGCCTTCGGGTACAAGACCTTTGGCGTCAGCTATGGCGGCCAGCTTCTGCTGTTCGGCGCCAAGGGCGTCGATCCGGCCGACCGGCTGGCGCCCGGCAGCGAACCCTCGGCCGACATGGTGCCGCCGAGCGATCCGAGCGACGTCACCCAATGGGCCGCTAAGAGCGGCCGCAGCTGGGTGCGCCTCAATGCCAACGCCGCCGTGGGCGCCACCTCTCTAACCTTGGACCGTATGGTCGATTGGGCAGAAGGCGACACGATCGTCGTGGCGACCAGCGATTGGCATCCGAGCCATTCCGAGACAGTCACCTTGAGCGGCAGCCAGGCCATGGACCTCTCGATCCCGGTCAACACGCCAGGCGGCAACGGCCTTGCCTATGCACACCACGGCACGATCTACCAAGTCCCGGACAGCGTGATCACCCAGCTGCAGGACGCCCACCCCAACCCCAGTTGGACGGCGCCCAACACCGAGGTGGAAACCCGCACCGCGGTCGGCCTGCTGTCGCGCAGCATCACCGTCGAGTCCCTGGGCGATCTGGCCGCCGACAGCATGTCGATCAAACCCTTCCCGGCCGCCTCGGATTGCGGCGAACCCTCGGTCGCCACCAACCCGAACGACGAGATGGGCTGCTACTTCGGCGGCCACGTCAGCGTGCGCCAAGGCTTCGGCGCCTTCCAGGTGCAAGGGGTCGAGTTCAAGAACCTGGGACAGGGCGGGCGCATGGGTCACTACCCAGTGCACTTTCACCTGGCCAAGTACACCGGCTACACCGATGCCTTCCTGAAGGACAGCTCGATCTGGAACTCGAACACACGCTTCGTGACGGTCCACGGCACCCACGACGTGACCCTGGCGCGCAACGTGGGATTCCGCTCGGTCGGCCACGGCTTCTATCTGGAGGACGGATCGGAGATCAACAATAACCTCTGGTACAACCTGGGAATCTCGGCGCGCGGCGCATTGAAGGAATACTATCAGAATCAAGACTCCTCGAGCGACACCTACCGCTACATCCCGCCGATCTTGGAATTCAGCTGTCCTAATCCCAGTTGCGGAAACGACATCACGAAGGCCAACATCAAGGGCGCCGACACCTGGAGCCCGGTCATGTTCTGGTCCATGAACCAGTACAACGATTTCGTCGGCAATGCGGCGGCCGGCGTGCATGGCTTCGGGTCCTGCTTCTGGCTGCTCGGCTCGGGCTTGAGCGGGCCGAGCCTGACCAAGAAGACCTGGACCAGCGGCACGACCAGCGATCAAAGCTACGCCGACTTCAACAAGGCCGGCGCGCGCCAAGCGCCCTTGCAGCGCTTTCGGGGCAACCACTGCACCACGGCGGCCTACGGCTTGCAGACAAGCCTGGACAACGACCCGACGACCAACGGCAGCTATCTGGCCTCGGCGGTGCAAGGCTACAACATGGTGCCGAACCCCTATCTCGCGGCCAACCCCCTGGTCGTCGCGCCGCCGACGATCAGCGGCGATTTCAAGCCGGCGATGCTCGGCAGCTCACCGGCCAATCCGACCTGCAGCCAAGGACTGTCGGTCGCCGCGGACGGCACGATTCCCATGGACATTTGGGAGCCCAACACCGAGCACTGCGTCGCGACGGTGATCGACCGCTTCACCACATCGTTCAACTGGTCCCAAGTCAACTTCGGCTCGGTCTGGCTCCGGCCCCAGTGGTACATCTTCCTGAACAGCGCGATCACCGACCAACTGAACGGCGGCCTGGGCTTCGTTGGCGGCGGAAGTTGGCCCCAGGTGCCGCCGGGCTTCTTCGACCTCACCAAGGACACGATCTTCGCCGGCTCCACCCGCGACACCACCAACTACACGCCGGGCGACGATAGCCAGATGGGCCCCAAGCTGGTCAACAAGTCCTGCGCCGCCGGTGTTTGCCTGCTTCCGTTGGATGGGACGGGGATCTTCATCGGCGCCCTGGCGCCCAAACGGCTGATGACCATCTACGACGGGCCGTTCTATGCCGAAGGCAGCATCTTCACGAACACGCCCGCGGTCCTCGATACGACCGGAATCCCGAACACGGCGCTCTACACAAACCCCTCCGGCAAGACGAGCTGCGACGGCACGAAGTACGAGGATTGCGGTGTCTACAAGGCCGGGCAGCAGCCGGCCGAGAGCGACATGACCGTCTCCGACATGATGATTCCGAGCGCTGGCATTGGGTGGAAGCAGCCCAACGGCTTTTACTATCCTCCGGCCTTTGCATTCCTGCGCAGCGCCTTCGACGACCAGACCTTGCGCCACAACGTGATCGATCAGTACCTGCCTTACTTCAACGGCTCGCCGGTCGAGGGCGGCGCTCCCGCGCCGCCGCCGATGCCAGGCGACCAACTGTTTCCCAACCCCAACTTCGGCGGCATCACGCCGATCGACTTCTCGACCATCTTGAACGATCTGGACGGCACCTTGACCGGCATGGTGGTCGAGGACTCCATGAGCAACATCACCGCGCGCACCTCCTCGGTCAGCCAGAACCGCTTCTTCGATGCACCGGCCCAGGATCCGGAATGCGGCTCCTTCGGAGTCCAGACCTCATCCTACGACTTTTCCACCACGGTGATGTCCAAGCTGAAGAGCAAGGCCGGCATGACCTTTGCCGGCAACGGACCTTGGTTCCAAGACTATTGCTCGGGCGAAGCGGGCTGCACTTCGAGCAATGCCTGGAACCGCAACGAAACCTTCAATGCCGTAAGCGACGCATGGGACGTAACGGACGGCGGCATTCCGGCAATTCCGATCTATCGGCAGTATCTGCTGCCCGATGAGGCCATGGAGAGCTGCACAACAGTCTGTACGTCAGACGGCAAGTGGGCCTGCGATCGCGCCACCTTCATGATGGGCACGACCACCGGCAGCGCGCCCTACCTCACGGTCAACCATGGCCTGTTCTACATTGACACCTCGCCGCCCAGCGACAACGGGACGCTGGTACCGGAACAGAACGGCATCAAGACCAGCCGTCCGATCTACAATCCGACCTGCGTGCCGAAGCAGTCCAACGTGGTGCTGCCCGGCTTCAAAGGGGACGACGCCTACGTGGTCTGGAACATCTTCCCCAACAAGGGGACCAACATGACCTATCAGATCCACCTGGGCAGCAGCTTCGACACCACCACGGACGGCACCTTCGTGCGGGTCTTCCCCCACCTCTTCAATGGCGACGGCAACAACCTGCTGGTCAAGGAGGACACCACCTACCCCACCACCAACGTCACCTCGCTCGGCAACGGCGTGTTCGAGATCAAGCTGGACTACAGCCAGATTTCCACGGAGTTCAGCATCACCTCGCGCGATGCCAACGAGGTCTGCATGCCGCGCGACATCTGCGAGCTCAGCGGCAGCCAATGCGTGCTCTCGAGCAGCTACGACGGCGATCCACAGTTGGCCGATACCCTAGGCGAGGTTTGCAACACCTGGGGCACGGTGACCTCGGGCGAGCTGAGCTATTCGGTGCCGGAGCGCAACATGATCACCATTCCACAACAGTCAATCTCCTTGACGGAGTGCCCGGCCGAGGGCTGCCTGGGCTATGCCTTCAAGCTGCCGTCCGACTTCGCCGCCAAGTCCTACGCGGATGCGGGCAGCGGCCTCACGGCTAAGTTCTCCGACCAGGATCCATCGATCTGGGGCGTCAATCTGAAGAGCGTGGACACCCGCTGCCCGGTCACGACACAGAACACACTCTTCACCGATATGATGCCCGGCACCGAAATGCCTGACGTCCCGGATATGACGCCCGACCCGACCTTGTCGCCGATCGATCGACTAAAGAGCGACCCGACCTGCCACATGGAGATCGAGACCGTCGGCAAGGAGCACGAGGTTAAGTTCGTCGTCTGCACTGACGGCTTCAAGGCGCCGATCAACTAGGAGACAGACCAGACCGGCGGATGCCTGCCAGCTCGGCCCTTGAACTGTCATAGCAATGTAACTTTTCTTACATTGATGTTGTAATTCGATTACTGCTATCCTCGACACCGGCGAGACCGAAGGCTTGGGGAGGGCAAGGTGTTGCGGGGAACTGGCGCAGGCGAGCTATCGCCCGACCGGGAGCTGCCAGCCCGGCGCCTGGATATCCAGGCCCGCCAGACCCAGATCCTCGAGCTGGTGCGGCGCCGGGGCTACGCCTCGATCGAGGCCATGTCGAGCCATTTCGAGGTCTCCAGCCAGACCATCCGGCGCGATATCAAGCAGCTCAGCGACCATGATCTGCTGGTGCGCTACCACGGCGGTGCCGGCCTGCCGGCCAGCGACAAGCTGGCCTACTCCAACCGCAAGGTGCGCAACGCCGAGGCCAAGCGCGCGATCGCCAAACGCATCGCCCGGGAGATTCCAAGCGGCGCGTCTCTTTTCATCGACATCGGTACGACCATGGAAGCGATCGCCGAGGCGCTTCTGGATCACGAAGGCCTCAAGGTGGTGACCAACCACATCGGCGTGGTGGCGATCCTGTCCCAGCGCGACGACTTCGAGATCAGCCTGGCCGGCGGCCGGGTGCGCAACCGAGACCAAGCGGTGACCGGCGAGCAGGCGAGCGCCTTCATCAAGGGCTTTCGCCTCGGCTACGGCCTGTTCGGCATCGGCGCGATCGACGGGGCCGGCGACATGCTCGACTACGACTACCGGGACGTTCAGGTCTCGCTGGCCGCCATGGCGGTCTGCAAGCGCCGCTTCTTCGCGGCCGACTCCAGCAAGTTCGACGGCGATGCCATGGTCAAGCTGGGCCACATCTCGGAGGCCGATGCGGTCTTCACCGAGGCTCGCCCGCCGGCCGCGATCGCCCGTGCCTTCAAGACCCACAAGACCCGGCTGGTGACCGCCACGCCGGGCGGAGGGACCTAAGCCATGGCCGCGATCGAACTCATCGATGTGACCAAGGCCTGGGGCGACGACACCGCCGTCGACGAAGTCTCCTTCGCGGTCGAGGACGGCAGCTTCGTGGTCCTTCTCGGCCCCTCGGGCTGCGGCAAGTCGACCACCCTGCGGCTGATCGCCGGCCTGGAGCAGGTCACCAGCGGCCAGGTGCGCATCGCCGGCCAGGACGTGACTCATCACCCGCCAGCGGCCCGGCGGCTTTCCATGGTGTTCCAGTCCTACGCGCTGTTCCCCCATCTGGACGTGGCGGAAAACATCATCTTCGGCCTCAAGGTGCGCAAGACCCCACCGGCCGAGCGCGCCCAACGTTTGGCCCGTGTCGCCGAGATTGTCGGCCTCTCGGAGCTGCTCCATCGCAAGCCTGCCCAGCTGTCGGGCGGTCAGCGTCAGCGGGTCGCGCTTGCCCGCGCGATCATCGCCGAAAACCCGATCTGCCTGATGGACGAGCCGCTCTCTAACCTGGACGCCAAGCTGCGCCACGACATGCGCGGCGAGATCCGCAGCCTGCAGCGGCGTCTCGCCATGACCGTGGTCTACGTCACCCATGACCAGACCGAAGCCATGTCAATGGCCGACCAAGTCATTCTCCTGCGCAACGGCCGCATCGAGCAGGCCGGCACGCCGGGCCAGCTGTACGACCAACCGGCCACCACCTTTTCAGCCAGCTTCATCGGCACGCCCCCGATGAACCTGCTGGACCTGGCCGACGGCCCGGAGGGCGCGGTGATCGCGGGCTCGGTCGGGCAGACAGTGCTCGAGGGCGCGGGCCAAGGGCTCCGCCTCGGCATCCGGCCCGAACATATAGAGATCGCCGAACAGGGCGGCCTGCCGGCCGAGCTGGTTTGGTCGGATTACTTAGGCGCCGACACCATCGTGACCGCACGCCTGGGCAGCCAGGAACTCCTGGTGCGCGCGCCGGGACGGCTCTCGGAGATCACCGGGCGCCGGGTCGCCCTGCGCTGGGCGCAGGACAAGGTGCACATCTTCGACGGTGCGACAGGCAAAAGATTAGAGGGACGCCAAGCAAGGGCAATGGCCGCATGACGGCCGATTGGGGACATTCGTTTTTAGCCTTGAGAGGAAGGAGAGAGGTCATGTTGCAAAGACTGAGACGAAGCTGCAAAGGCGCGGCGCTGGCTGCCGCCCTGGCGCTTGGCATGGGTGGCGCGGCCGCCGCCGAGGTCGAGCTCACCATGTACTATCCGGTCGCGGTCGGCGGACCGCTGACCAAGATCGTCGACGGCCTGGTCGCCGATTTCGAGAAGCAAAATCCAGACATCAAGGTCAGCGCGATCTACGCCGGCAACTACAATGATGCGCGGATCAAGGCCCTGGCGGCGCTCAAGGCCGGTAAGCCGGCGCAGCTATCGGTGATGTTTTCGATCGACATCTACGAGCTGATCGAGCAGGACGCCATCGTCGCCTTCGACGACATCGTCGAGACCGAGGAGGAGAAGGCCTGGCTCACCAAGTTCTATCCGGCCCTGATGGAAAACGGCGTCACCGCCGGTAAGACCTGGGGCATTCCCTTCCAGCGCTCGACCATCGTCATGTACTACAACAAGGACGCCTTCCGGGAGGCCGGCCTCGATCCCGAGAAACCGCCGGCAACCTGGGACGAACTGGTCTCCATGGGCAAGCAGCTGGTCAAGACAGACGGCTCCGGCCAGGTCGACCGCTGGGGCGTGATGATTCCCTCGACCGGCTATCCCTACTGGATGTTCGGCGCGCTCTCCATGCAGAACGATCAGGTGCTGATGAACCAGGACGGTAATGAGACCTTCTTCAGCGACCCGGACGTGGTCGGCGCCCTGCAGTACTGGGTCGACTTGGGCCAGACCCACAAGGTCATGCCCGGCGGCACGATCGAGTGGGGCACCTTGCGCCAGAACTTCCTGGAGCAGAAGACCGCCATGATGTGGCATTCCACCGGCAACCTGACGGTGGTGAAGAAGAACGCCGCCTTCGACTTCGGCGTCGCCATGCTGCCGTCCAGCGTGCGCCGGGGCACACCGACCGGCGGCGGCAACTTCTACATCTTCAAGCAGACCACGCCGGAAGAGCGCAGGGCCGCCATGAAGCTGATCCGCTTCCTGACCCAGCCCGAGCGCACCGCCGAGTGGTCGATCAAGACCGGCTATCTGGGCACCCGGCCCGACGCCTATCACACCAAGGCGCTTGAGGACTATGTCCAGACTTTCCCGCCGGCCGCGGTTGCCCGCGACCAGCTGGAGTTCGCCACGGCCGAGCTTTCGACCTACCAGACCGGCCGGGTCCGCAAGCTCTTGGACGACGCGATTCAAGCAGCCCTGACCGGCGCCAAGACCCCGGAGGAGGCGCTCGGCTCGGCCCAAGGCCAGGCCGACAAGCTCTTGAAGCGCTATCGCTGACGCATTGACCCGAGAGAGGGCGCCAGGCAGGCGCCCTCCCCTACCGTTTCGCGAGTCACCATGTCTCTAGGCCGCGACCGCATGGTGCACGTCTATGGCTGGCTGCTTTTGACGCCGGCAGCGATCCTTTTGATTGCCTTTACCCACTATCCCACCGCGGCCACCCTGTTCCACAGCTTCTTCACTGATGGGACGGCGGTCCGGCCGGCGCAGTTCGTGGGTCTCGACAACTACGACCTGATGCTGAGCGACGAGGTGTTTTGGAAGGTCGTCGTCAATAACCTCTGGTACGCCGCCGGAACGATCCCGGTCTCGATCGCGCTGGCGCTGTTGATGGCGGTCTGGGTCAACGGCAAGCTTCCGGCGCGCGGCCTGGTGCGCATGGCCTATTTTACGCCGACCGTGCTGCCGATGATCGCGGTCGCCAACATCTGGCTGTTCTTCTACACGCCTGATATCGGCCTGGTCGACCAGGTGCTGGGGGTGTTCGGCGTGCCCGGCCACAACTGGCTGGGCGATCCGGAGACCGTGCTCGGCTGCATCATTGTCCTGACCGTGTGGAAGGAAGCCGGATTCTTTATGATCTTTTATCTGGCGGCGCTTCAGACTCTGCCGCCGGAGCTCGAAGAAGCCGCCAAGCTCGAAGGCGCCGGTCGATGGGTATTCTTCTGGCGAGTCACCTTCCCGCTTCTGATGCCGACCACGCTCTTCGTGCTGATCAACGCCGTGATCAACTCCTTCAAGCTGGTTGACCAGCTCTTCATCTTGACCAAGGGTGGGCCCGACAACGCCAGCAACCTGTTGCTCTACTACATCTACGAGGTCGCCTTTAGCTTCTTTGACGAAGCCTACGCGGCCACCCTCACCGTGGTCCTGCTGGGCGTGCTGGCGGCGATCTCGATCGGCCAGTTCGTCGTTCTGGACAAGCGGATCCACTACCGATGACGACCTTGGCGATCAACGAAGTCTCTCCCTCGCGCGAGCGTTTCTGGCACGCGCTGGAGGTTGCCGGCGCCTGGCTTCTGGCCTTTTTATGGCTGCTGCCCCTGCTTTATGCTCTGTGGGCCGCCTTCCATCCGCCAGCCTACGCAACGCGCTTCGAGCTTTTCGCGCCGCTCACCTTGGAGAACTTCCGCGAGGTCTGGGTGCAGGCGCCCTTTGCCCGCTACTTCCTCAACACCTTCATGCTGGTCAGCTCGATACTGGCAGCCCAGTTCGTGCTCTGCACCTTGGCCGCCTTTGCCTTTGTGCGCTTCCAGTTCGCCGGACGCGACATCGCGTTCTATCTGGTGCTGGTGCAGCTCATGATCATGCCCGAGGTGCTGATCGTCGAGAACTACCGCACCATGGCCGAGCTCGGCCTGGTCGACACGATCCTCGGCATCGGCCTGCCCTACATGGCCAGCGCCTTCGGCATCTTCCTCCTGCGCCAGACTTTCAAGACCGTGCCCAAGGAGCTAGAGGAGGCCGCCAGGGTCGAGGGCTGCGGCCTGCTCCAGGTGCTGTGGAAGGTCTACGTGCCGCTCGCCAAGCCGACCTATCTGGCCTACGGCCTGGTCTCGATCAGTTACCACTGGAACAACTTCCTGTGGCCCCTGGTGATCACCAACTCCGTCGAGACCCGGCCGCTCACGGTCGGCTTGGCGATCTTCGCGGCGCCCGAATCAGGTGTCGACTGGTCGATCATCAGTGCCGCGACCCTGCTTGCGGTCTCGCCGCTCTTGATCGCCTTCCTGCTGTTCCAGCGCCAGTTCGTGCAATCCTTCATGCACGCCGGGATCAAGTAACACCAAGCCTCGATGCCAAAACCTCACTTTGCTAGGCTGCGGAGATTGAACCGAGATGAGGCACCTCTCGGTTGCCAATGGGGCCAGGTCAATCACGACCCTCAGATGATCGAATGGCTTGAAGAGCGGGAAACCTGGCAAGCAACAGATGCCAAAGGTGTCTTCCGCGTACCCGACTGTGCTGCTTGAGGATGAGCCAGAAGGCCAACAACTTGCTCCCTGGAAGAGCAACACAGTCCTGCAGACTCAAAGTGGTCCCGAAGAAACCCGGACTAAGGTGGGTGGCCTCTACAAATTGTTGCGGTGTTGCAGGTCCATCCCGACCCTTTATCGCGACATGCACCGAACGATCGTAGAAGGTCCAGATGCTAGGAATCTGCACCTTAAGAATCGTCGAGAAGCCGGAATTGGAGAGTGCATCTAGCAAAGACTTTTCCGTAGGCCAAAAGGACCGAACGTTGTCAATCGAGGCCCAATTCCGAGCCTCTCGAACCTGCTGTGAATCCTGCTCGTAGTGCTCAACCAGCTCGGTGCCGCTGTAGTATTGACCCTTGTGCGCCACCCTGACCTTGCCAAGCATGGCGCAGTGGGTGTCGAAAATCGCAAATCCTCTACAGGTTGCATGAATGGCCTCGATGAACGGAAAAACGTCGGGTGCATCCAGGTGGTAGAGAATCCCAGTACAAAGGATCACATCGAACTCGCCATAGGATTCGCGGCTCAATTTACGCACGTCGTCTCTATAGAATTGGCAGTTTGAAAGCGCCAGCGCTTCCTTGGCGAATTCCGCTTTGGCCAGATTTGGCTCACGGATCTCGATACCGACGCTCTGCGCTCCAAGTTTGGCGAACTCGAGGGCAAAGCCGCCTTCAAGACACGCAAGATCGAGGATTCGCAAATTGGCCCATGGCTGTCCCGATAGGTCGGCGATTATTCTCGCGTAGGCATCGGCCCGCGACTGAAAGGCTTTGTCATTTTCGTCGATCGTAAAGACGCCTGAGCCGAGATCGACGTTATGGCCAGACCAATCTCCATGATCGGCAACGACTTTGGCCATCTTCTCTTGAATTTCGTAGCGATCCAACGCCGTGGCTCCAGTGAGACGCACCAAGCGGCCGCCGCAGTTTTATCCAATGACCACCATTTGTCAGCATAGATAATCAATTTCTGATTGTCATTGGTTGAAATGCATGATCAAGCCCTAACTGGGGCGGCGAACACGTTGGCGCCTCGCATCGATCGGCTACCGCTGGAGCGGCGCTTTATGGCCGCCAGGATTGACAGGACCGGCCGGCAAGGCTCCGATGGCGAACCGCAACGCCGGTCCCCAGGAGCCATGACCGACCCCCACCCCGCCGCCAAGGCCTATCGAACGGGCACCCACCGGATCGTCTCGCCGGCCGAGACCATCGCCCGGCTGCAGCCCCATCTGAAGCCTATGGGCATCACCCGGGTCGCCAACGTGACCGGGCTCGACCGCATCGGAATCCCGGTGGTCATGGTGACCCGGCCCAACTCCCGCTCGGTCGCGGTCTCCCAGGGCAAGGGACTGGACCTAGAAGCCGCCAAGGCCTCGGCCTTGATGGAATCCGCCGAGACCTGGCACGGCGAGCGCATTGCCTTGCCCCTCCTCTATGGCAGCCACAAGGATCTCTGCCGGTCCCATCGGCTGGTCGATCCGGAAAGTCTGCCCCAGGTGCAGGGCGGCGCCTACCGGCCCGACCGGCGCCTCTTGTGGATCGAGGCCCGCAATCTGCTGGACGAGCAATCCGCCTGGCTGCCCTATGAGATGGTGCACAGCGACTACACCTATCCGGCGGCACCGGGTCACGGCTACTTCCACTGCTCGACCAATGGCCTGGCCTCGGGCAACCACATCCTGGAGGCGCTCAATCACGCGATCTGCGAGGTCATCGAGCGCGACGCAACGACCCTCTGGCACATGAGCCCCAAGGCAAAGCGGTCGGCTCGGCGTCTGGATCTGGCCAGCGTCGAGGATCCGGAGTGCCGCCACATCATCGATCGCCTTGCCCATTGCGGCCTGGAGCTGGCGGTGTGGGACACCACGAGCGACCTGGAGGTGCCGGCCTTTCACTGCCTGCTGAGCGAGCCCGCCTCCGAGCAGGAGCATCTGGGCGCGGGCGCCGGCTGCCATCCCTGTCCTGAGGTCGCCCTGTCGCGCGCCCTGACCGAGGCGGTGCAGACCCGGCTGACCTACGTCTCCGGCGCGCGCGACGACTTGACGCCCGAAGAGTTCACCGCAGCCGGCTTGAACGAGAAGCGCGCGGCGGCGCGCGATCTCATGGCGCGCGAAACCGCTCAGCACCGCTTCCAGGCCGAGGCGGGCGCCCGCCGCGACAGCCTGCAGGAGGATCACGCCTGGCTGCTCGAACGTCTGAAGGCGGTCGGCCTGACCGAGGCTATGGCGATCGATTTGAGCCAGCCAGAGCTCGGGATTCCGGTCGTCCGCGTGGTCATTCCCGGCTTGGAAGCCCCGCACGACGACAACAGCTATGTGCCGCGCGCTCGGGCGCTCGCGGTCGCGGAGCAAGCGCCATGAGCGTGCTGGTTTTTGTCGGGCCGACGCTGACTCGCGACGAGGTCGCGGAGGTGCTGGACGCGGTCTGCCTGCCGCCGGTCGCCCAGGGGGATCTCTACCGCGCGCTCGAACGCCAGCCCGCCACGATCGGGATCGTCGACGGCTACTTCCATGGCGTACCCTCGGTCTGGCACAAGGAGATTCTCTGGGCCATATCCCAGGGCGTCCCGGTTTTCGGCGCGGCCAGCATGGGCGCCCTGCGCGCCGCCGAGTTGGCCCAATTCGGCATGATCGGCATCGGTCGGATCTTTGAAGGCTACCGGGACGGCATCCTCGAGGACGACGACGAGGTTGCGGTGCTGCATGGCCCGGAGGAGCTCGGATTCACGGCGCTCTCCGAGCCTCTGGTCAACATCCGCGCGACCCTCGAAAAAGCACAAAGCGAAGGCCTTGTCGGCGAAGAGACCGCCCGTTCACTCCTGGAGATGGCCAAGGCAACCTACTTCCCGGAGCGCTCCTGGGAGAAGCTATTGGCGGCAAGCGCCGACCTCCCAGGGGCAGCGCGCCTCGAGGCCTGGCTCGCCGAAGGCCGAGTCGACCAGAAGCGCCTGGACGCCTTGGAAATGTTGGCGGCCATGGCCAAGGGTGCCGAGGCAACCCCGGCAGATTTCGATTTCGAACGGACCCAGCTTTGGGAACGCAGCACGGTGCGCTGGCTGCGCGCGTCAGGTGGCGCACCGAACGACGATCAAGCCGTGCTCGACGAGCTGCGGCTCGACGGCGAGCGCCACCAAGAGATCCGCCACGCGGCGATCCTGCGTCTGCTCGCCCTGAAGGAGGCGGCGCGCGACGGCGTCCCGATCGAGCGCCAGGCGCACCGGTCCAAGCTGAGCGATTACCGCGCGGCCCTCGGCCTCTACCAGCGCGGCGACCTGGATGCCTGGCTGGCCGAGAATGGACTGGACGCGGAAACCCTCGAGCAGCTGATGGCCGACGAGCTGCGCATCGACCGGGCCATTGCGCTCGACCGCCATGCCATCGAAGGGCAGATGCTGGCGGTGCTGCAACTCAGCGGCACCTACGCCGATCTGGCCCGGCGGGCCGGAGAAAAATCCGCCGCCCTCGCCACGCAAGGCAAGAGCGAACCGGAGGACACGGGCCTCGATAAGAAGGCCCTGATCGACTGGTTCTTGGCGCAAATGCCGCCGGAGACCCGTCCCGAAGATGCCGAGGGCTGGCTCGAGGAGACCGGCCTCGATTCCCTCGACGAGCTTACCCGGCTGCTGGCACGGGAGTTTTTGTTCTTGAACTCCTGAGCCGCTCGGCGCCATCCTACCGCCTGGAGAGCCCGAGAGGAGCATGGCGGCGGTGGCAAAGGGACGATTCGAGAAAACGGGCACGCGCTTTTTGCTCTACCCCCAGGCACCGTTCCTGGAAGGTTTTAGCGAGCCCGAGGTGGTAACCATCTCCTCGCCAGTGGGCTCGCTCGGCCCGGGCCCTCAGGACGAGCGCATGTACACGGTCTACCCGGTTGGCAAGCCAACCCACTACGGCCAGCACCAGACCGAGCGCGGTGACAGCGTCCTGTTCCTGCCGCCCTGGACCGACGAGATCTACGACCCGCCGGAACCAGGGCCAGACGGCCACTTCGACCACCTGGAGCCTGGCACCAAACAGTTCGAGGCCGCCCACGTCTTCGCCTCGGCGCGTTTCACGCTGGATGTCTGGGAAGGCTACTTCGACCGCCAGATCCCCTGGCACTTTCGTGAAGACTACGATCGGCTGGAGATCAGCCTGATCCCCAAGGTGGACAACGCCTTCATGGGCTGGGGCTTCCTGGAGACCGGCGCGCTTTACGTGGACGGCAACTACCGGCCCTTCGCGCTCAATTTCGACGTGGTCGCTCACGAGATCGGCCACGGCATCATATACAGCGAGGTGGGCATGCCGTCTCGCACAGAGGAGAACCCAGAGTATTACGGCTTTCACGAGTCGGCCGCCGACCTGGTCGCCCTGGTGGCGGCACTGCATTTCAACTCGGTGGTCGACACGGTGCTCGGTAACACCCGGGGCAACCTCTACACCATGAACAAGCTGAGCCGCTTCGCCGAGACCTCGCCGAACGGCCAGATCCGCCTGGCGGCCAACGACCACGTGCTCTCTGAGTTCGCCGAGGGGTGGGACAGCGAGCACAAACTGTCCCAGCCGCTAACCGGCGCCATGTTCGACATCCTGGTGGATGTCTTTCACGAGAACTTGCTCGAACAAGGGCTGATCCCGCCGGAGATGGAAGACCTCTCCGACAAGCTCGAGGGCAGCGACGACTATAGCGACATCATGCAGGAGCGCTTCGACCACTTCTACGCGCAAAACCCCGAAGGCTTTCGGGAAGCCCTGCTGCTGGCGCGCGACTACCTGGGCACCTACTTGGCGGATGCCTGGATCATGCTGACCACCGAAACCCTGAGCTACAAGGGGGTCGGCGAGGCGCTATTGGAGATCGACAACTTCATCACCGGCGGACGCTACCAGACGATCATCCGCAACAATTTCTTGAGCCGCGATATCGGCCGGGTCGTGGCGGGCCCGCGCGTCGCAAAGCCCGATAAGACGAGCCACGCCTTTTCCGACCGCACGCTCTCGCCCCGGGACTTCCAGCGGTAAAAGAGCTTGCGACGGATCAAAGTCCGATGCGATAATCTTTGATCGAGGGTGTTACATTTTGAAGCCATCAAGGATTTGATTTCGCGAGGGAATCCGATCCGAACGTAAGTAAAGGGGAAGGTTATGCCGGAATCACTGCTGGGCGGTTCAAGCGTCGTTTTGGTCGGCGATACGATCTCTGACTTGAGCATCACGGGCGCGACGGAGAACCAAGCTGGCCCCTGGCCGACCAAGAACACCTTCGTGGGCAGCCTGCTGAAGTACAACAAGGTTTCGAATTCCAAGAAGGACGAGCCGACCTTCGCCCGAGTTTACGGCTTCGTGTACGTGGGCGCCTACTACGAGCTGGACGTCCCCGCTCTGTTTTTGGTGCACGGTAGTGGCACGCCGGTCGAGAATCACAAGCTCACCAACAAGCTGGCGGCACAGGACTTCACCTTCTCCAAAAATCTTCTGGCCTGGGATCACGACCAGTCGGACTTCTCAATTCGCCTCGACGTTCAGGTCGGCCCGCTGGACGAGATCCTGCTCGATCCGGACGGCAGCGCCGGTCCCTCGGTCGCTGGCGCGCGGGTCAGCGGCGCCAGGGTTTCCGGCGCAAGGGTCTCCGGCGCGCGGGTGAGCGGTGCCAGGGTCTCCGGCGCGCGCGTTTCCGGCGCACGGGTCTCCGGCGCGCGCCTCAGCGGCGATTGAACCGACAAGAACTTAACTGAAAAAACGCGGTTTGGTGCGCGAGGTTTCCGCGCCTAGCTTGCCTTGCCAAAACCGTGGGGCGCCGGCGCGCGGGCGGCAATCTCGCTGAACAGACTCTTGAAAGCGCCCTTTCTTTCCGATCCGAAAAGCGGGTCCCTGTTGTCGGCGAAGGCCGCATTGATGGCCGTCCAATCCTCGTCCTGCAAATGTTCCAAGGCGGCCGGCAAGATCTCCCGCTCCTCGCGTCCCATGTGCTCCATCTCGAACTCCACATAGGACTCGACAGCCTGGCGCAGCGCTTTGAGCGATCCCGGGTCGCCGTCTTGGCAGGCCGCGAGCAGGCCCCGCAGCGCCTCGATCTGGCCAGCGACCTCGTCATGCTCCTCTTCAAGTTCGGCCAGAACGCCGATCGACCCTTGATGGCGGCGGCGTAGAACCGGGAAGAGAAAGCGCGTCTCCTTAGGGTGATGGTACTGGTTCAGATAGTTGGCGAGATAGTCCAGCATGGCCTCGATCAAGGCGCCATCTGGCGGATTGCCAGTCCGCTCCGCATCGCGCACCACGCCCTTCATGCAAGCCAGTAGGGCCACTAGGTTTCGGTGCTCTCCACGAATGACTTTAATGGCGTCACTCATTTGGACCTCCCGCCAAGGCACAGGTCTTCAATCTCGAAGTTTGGCCTAACGGGCAGGCTTGGCGCCTTGACCTAGATCAAAATCCAGGTCTTTTGAACCGCTGGTGGCTGCCGTCATTCAGGGCGCGAAACGAGCAGCAGGCATGCTGAAAGGAACTTTCGCCGCTCGGAAAAGGTCGCTGGTTTTTCCGCCCGCCAGCGCTCGAGGCCCCGCAGCAATGGCGGCCCGCCGGCGGCCAGCTCGACGATCGCCTTGTGGCTCTCCTCGCCGAAGCGACGCAGGCGTTCCCGGGCAGTCTTCTCGTACTGATCGCGGTGCTTTAGCTCCATGCGCAGGTGGAACAGCGAGCTGCGCGCTCTTTGGTCGAGCGGCATGGCTTGAATCCACAAGCCGTATCCGCTCCAAACCCGCAAGGATTCTGCAAAGCGCGAGTCGGCCAAGCTGTTGTTCCCCGCCGCACGCAACCCATAAGCTGCATTCGCCAGGCTGGTGCCGAGGCGCGGATCGTTCTCCGCGAAATGGGCCCGCGCAAGCTCCAGGCCGTCTTGCCAAAAGTTGCCGGCCTGCGTCAGGTCTTGCGCACGCAGGTGAGCGGCGGCGCGCTCCTGCTTGATCTCCCATTCGAGATCTTCCGAAGACCAGCCGGCCGCTTTGGCCGCGGCCAGATCGAGCTTGTCATCCTCCAAGGTAGGCACGCCTGACATGATCGTTCTCGTGTAGTTCCGATGCCGGCCCTTCAAGCGCCACGCGCCCGGTCTCGAGCACGTAGGCATAGTCGGCCAGCTGCAAGGCGAGCTCGGCGTTCTGCTCGACCAGAACGACCGGCACGCCGCGCTTGCTGATCTCCTCGATGATCACCGAGATCTCTTGGACGATGATCGGCGCCAGCCCCATGGAGGGCTCGTCCATCAAAAGAAGCTTAGGCTTGGCCATGAGGGCGCGGCCGATCGCGACCATTTGCTGCTCGCCGCCGGAAAGAGTCTTGGCCCACTGGGATCGGCGCTCCAGCAGGCGCGGAAATCGCTCGAAGATCTCTTGCAGATCCTTCTCCACCTCAGCCTTTTCCTTGCTGCGCAAGAAGGCGCCGGTACGCAGGTTTTCCTCGACCGTCAGGTCGGGGAAGATCCGCCGGTTCTCCGGTACGTGGGCGATCCCCAGGCCGACGATCTTGTGTGCCGGCGTGCGGTCGATGCGCTTGTCGTCGAACCAGATTTCTCCGGCGGTGGGCGTCTCGAGGCCCGAAATCGCCCTTAGGGTCGTGGTTTTGCCTGCCCCATTGGCGCCGATGATGGTGACGATCCCGCCGTGAGGGATCTCCATCGTAATGGTCTTGAGCGCTTCGACCTTGTTGTAGTGCACCGAGACCTGCTCGAGCCTAAGCAGCATGACCGGGCGCTCCCAGATAGGCCTCGATCACCTGCGGGTCCTTGCGGATCTCCTCGGGCGTGCCCTCGACCAAGAGGCAGCCGAAGTTAAGCACCGTGATGTAGTTGCAAAGACCCATGACCGCCTGCATGTCGTGCTCGACCAAAAGCAGCGTGATGCCCCGCTTCTGAATCTTGAGCATGAGCTCCATCATCTGACGGGTCTCTTCCGGGTTCATGCCGGTGAAGGGCTCGTCGAGCAGCAGCACCTCGGGCTCGGCGGCCAACGCGACCGCCATGCCGAGCGCCCGCTGCAGGCCATGAGGCAGCTCACCAGCGAGCACGTCCTTGCGCTCGGCCAGGCCGAAGAACTCCAGCGCCTCGAGCGCCTTCTCCCTCATCTGCCGCCGCTGCGCCCGATCCGTGCCGAGCACCGAGGCGACGAGGCCCGGGCGGTGGTGCAAGTGGCAGCCGACCAGGACGTTGTCGAGCAGGGAGAACTCCTGGAATAGGGTAGCGTGCTGGAAGGTGCGCACCAGGCCCTTCTCGGCGACCGCGCTCATGCGCAAGCCCGAGACGGGCTCACCCTTGAACAGAATGCGTCCGGAAGTCGGTGAGTAGAATCCGCTGATCGCGTTGAAAGTCGTGGTCTTGCCGGCGCCGTTGGGCCCAATCAGGCCGCGGATCTCACCGGCCTCGACTTGGAAGGAGAGCTCGTTGACCGCGACCAGTCCACCAAACCTCATGGTCAGTGATTCGACGGAGAGAATGGGCATAGCCGCTCCCCGCTCAGCTCTCTGCCGTCTTCGCCGCGTCGCCAGACGCTTTGCGCCGGCTCAGCAGGGCGCCAACCTTGGGCACCAGGCTCTCGAGCCCCTTGGGCAGAAACATCACGGCGGCGATCATGATGACGCCGTAAAACAGGGGCCTCAGTTGATCGAAGCCCAGCTCGCGCAGGAAAATCTCGTTGATCACCGTAAGCACGACCGCGCCCATGATCGGCCCGTAGATCGTGGCGGTGCCGCCGACGATCGCCCAGGTCAGCACGTAAACCATTTCCGCGACATCGAAGCTGTTGGGATTGATCGTGCCGACGTAGTGGGCCAGCAGGCTGCCGGAAAGGCCGGCGAAGAACGACGCGATGACGAACGCCATTGTGCGGAACCTGCGGGTGTTGACGCCGACCGATTCCGCCAGATTGTCCTGCCAGTGAATCGCGTGAAAGGTCAAACCGATCGGCGAGCGCTCGAGCCGGTACATGATCCAAATCGAGATCGAAACCACGAAAAGGCAGAAGTAGTAGTAGACCTGAGGCTCGAAGAAATCGATGTACAGCGGGCCGATCTCGATTTCAGGCAAGTTGGGGATCAGCTTGATGCCCTTGGGCCCGCCGAAGGGCTCGCGAAAACGCTTCCACAGCAAACGGATGATCTCGCCGGCGGCAAAGGATCCGATCAGGAAATAGAAGCCCTTCATGCGAAACAGGGGAAAGCTGAGAAGGTAGGCGATCAGGGCCGCGGCGCAGGCGCCCAAGAGCATCGAGAGCGGGATCGGCACGCCCAAGCGTTTGGACAGCAGCGCACTGGTGTAGGCGCCCGCGCCCATAATGACGACATGGGCAAGCGACCACTCGCCGGTCAGCGTCAGCAGGCGGTAGCTGACCACAAGCAAAACGCTGATCAGAAGAAAGACCGCGATCTCCCGCTGGGAGTAGCTCAGCAGAAGGGGCAGGACGATGAGCCCGGCATAGAGCAAGCCGAGCCAGGCCGCCGCCTTCCAGCTGAAACGCTGTTCAAGCACGTTCTTTGGTTCCGAACAGCCCAGTCGGCCTGACGATCAGAACGACCAGCATGAGCGAGAGGCCGACAATGTCGGCGATGACACCATCCGAGAAGGTGGTCACGAAGGTGTGCACGAACGCATAGAGCACCGCCGCCACCACCGCGCCTTCGAGGCTGCCGATGCCGCCGACGATGATGATGATGAAGGCGGTCACGATCACCGAATGGCCCATCAGCGGCGCGATGCGCACCAAAGGCGCGGTCAGCGCCCCGGCAACGCCTGCGAGGCCGGCGCCGATGAACATGGCGATCCGTGCGGTTTGGGTGAAGGAGATGCCTTGCAAGGCAGCCGCGTCGGGGTCTTGCGCGCAGGCCCGGAGCGCCCAGCCGAAGCGGGTGCGCCGCAGAAACCACCATAGCGCGCTGAGCAGAACCACCGTCGCCAAGATCACGTAAAGCCGCTGCAGGGGCATGACCGCGCCGCCCTCGCCGAAGGGCTGCAGCACCACCTGGGTCGGCGGCGGAATGTGCTCGGCGCGCACGCCGAAGGCGAGCACGGCCAACGCCTGGAGGATCAAGAGAAAGCCGATCGAGACGACCAGGCCGCCCAGGGGGTTGTCGCGCATGGGTCGGAACAGGCCCCATTCCATGACGATTCCGATCATACCTACGAAAACGAGGCCCAAGGTAACCGCCAGGAAGAACGGCATGTTCAGGTCGGCATAGAAGGCCACGACGCAGTAAGCGCCGACCATGTAGAGCTCGCCGTGGGCGAAGTTGATGATGCCCATGACGCCGAAGATCATCACCAGCCCGACCGCCACCAAAGCCATGAAACTGGCGGCGTAGAGCGCGTTGAAGGCGGTTTGCAGCAGGAGATCCAACATGGTGCCTAAAGCCTAGCCGCTTTGTAGCGGCACGCAAAGCTGGGGCGCGACACGGTCACAAGGGTGGTCGCGCCGCGCCCCAATCAAAATCGAGCACTTGAACGGGCTATCCCGGCGGCCGGGTTAGCCGCGCTGGTAGTGCATCTGGCCCAAGTCTTCCATGTGCTTGACCAAGAGGGGGCCGTGCTTCTCCCACCACTCGGGAATGTTCTTGTAGTCCTTGATGCGGGCCTTGCCGTCCTCGATCACCACGACCGGCCAGTTGCCGACCAGGGCGTTGTCGATGCCGAACAGCTCCTCACCCCACCAGTTGGCGACACCGAAGGCATGGGGCGCCTTGCCGCCCTTCTTCATCTCGGCGAGCACGTCGGCCGGCTCCAGGCTGCCGGCGCGTTCGGCGGCGTCCTTCCAGAGGTCCATGATCGAGGCGTACTCCCAAGAGACAGCGCCCCATTCCCCGGGGTGACGTTTGTTGTACTCCTCGAAGAAACGGTTGGGATTGTTGAAGTTGATGTTCGCGGCGTTGAGCGCCGGATCGTCGAAATCCGGGAACTGGAAGATGAAGCCCTCCATGAACTCCTTGGAGGTCTTCTCGATCATCTTGTCGTAGAAGTCCGCCGTGCACGAGATGATCTGGCCCTTGAAGCCCTGCTGGAACAGCTGCTCGGTGATGGGGTGGACGTAGTCCGAGTAGCAGGTGTCCAGGCAGACGATGTCCGGATTGGCCGCCAGCAGCTTGGTAACCACCGGCGCGAAGTCCGTCGTCGACGGGTCGAACAGCAGCGGTTCCTCGGCCAGCTCGATGCCCTCGGCCTCAAAGGCCGCCAGATAGGTCGCCACGGACGGCAGTCCGAGTGCGTCGTCCTGGGCGCAAATCACGTAGGTCTTGAGCTCCGGCTTGTTTTCCGCCAGCCACTGGACCCCGGTCACGTTGTAGATCGGGTGGACCTCGGCGGGCGCCAGAAGGGTTTTGGTGTCGGGCGTCAGGTCGCTCGGCAGCAGGGTCGAGAACAACATACCCTCGCGCTCGGCGATGCGTTGCACGCCGGCCCAGGTGTCGCCGCCCAGCATCATCACGAATTTGACGTCGTCTTCCTTGATCAGCTTGGTGGCGCCGGCGCGCGCCTTGCCCGGGTCGTATTCGTTGTCGTAGGGCACGAACTCGATCTTGTAGCTGTCGTCGCCGATGTGGACGCCACCGGTTTCGTTGACCCACTCGCCCCAAATTTCGACGCCGTCCAGACCGGGCTTGCCCCAAGCGGCTACGTCGCCGGTGAGCGGCGCCAGAAAGCCAATTTTGACCACCTTGTCGTCGGCCGCCCACGAGATTCGCGGCGTCAAGCTTCCGGTCACGGTGCCCGCCGCGCCCAAGGCGAACGTGCCGAGCAACTTGCGCCTGGTCATGCCGAAGGGAATCCTGCGATCAGTCATACTGTTTGTGCCTCCCGTTGGTTCGTCCGCCGGCCTCGACGGTTGATTTGGGCCGCGGACCTTTTGGTTTGCGCTACCTCGCCGTCGTCTTGACTTCGTCTCCGCCGCAGTGGTCCGGCAGGATCAGGGGGATGAATACCAAAATCAGAACCAATCTGAACCATTGGTATGGGAACCCCCGTTATTTTGGCTAAGTTACGCCAACCAGAGAGCAGATGCAATAATATTTTGGCCCAGATCAAGGGCAAGAGGCCTAAACCTAGCTGTTTTCGTGCATTTTGGTTGTTATCGGTCCAGTTTTTGGCTGGAATTTCATACAAAAACTGGCCGCTATCAGGGAAACTCGTTGTGCACTCAGCCAATAAAGGAATCGTGAACCCATCAGACGGAGTGAATTTTTATATAATATTCAATAAGATAATCCTCTCACATGGCCGCGCATCGAGGCTGGTTCACGCACTCAACCAAATGGCCGTGAATGGTTGACACTATCCGAGGCGATTGATATCGTGTGTGTAATTTGGTTGGCAACGGGCGACTTTGGGGTTCTTCACGAAAGCCAATCGTGCGCGCGACACCGGGTACGCCTTAGTGGGCCTCACACAACAGTTCAGGGGGTAAAGGCAAAATGCGCAAACGCGTTGCGATCATCGGGGCCGGGCCGTCGGGCCTGGCACAGCTGCGAGCCTTCGAATCGGCTAAGAACAAAGGCGCCGAGATTCCGGAAATCGTCTGCTTTGAGAAGCAGGACGATTGGGGCGGCTTGTGGAACTACACCTGGCGCACCGGGCTCGACGAGCATGGCGAGCCGGTGCACGGCTCGATGTACCGCTACCTTTGGTCCAACGGCCCCAAGGAGGGCCTGGAGTTTGCCGACTATACCTTCGAGGAGCATTTCGGGCGGCAGATCGCGTCCTACCCGCCGCGCGCCGTCTTGTTCGATTACATCAAGGGCCGGGTCGAAAAGGCCGGCGTGCGCAACCGCATCCGCTTCAAGAGCGTTGTCCGCCACGTCACCTACGACGAGCCCGCCGGCCGCTTCATGGTGACCATCAAGGACCACGACCTGAACGAGGAATACAGCGAAGCCTTCGACAACGTGGTCGTCGCGACCGGACATTTCTCGACGCCCAACGTGCCCTACTTCGAGGGCTTCGACGGCTTCAACGGCCGGATCCTGCACGCCCACGACTTCCGCGATGCCATGGAGTTCAAGGACAAGGACATTCTGATTATCGGCACCAGCTACTCCGCCGAGGACATCGGATCCCAGTGCTGGAAGTACGGCTGCAAGTCGGTCACGGTGTCCCATCGCACCGCACCCATGGGCTATGACTGGCCCGACAATTGGAAGGAAGTGCCGCTGCTGGAAAAGGTGGAAAGAAACACCTGTACCTTCAAGGACGGCTCGACCGCGGACGTCGACGCGATCATTCTCTGCACCGGCTACCTGCACCACTTCCCCTTCATGGAAGAGAATCTGAAGCTCAGGACCAACAACCGGCTCTATCCGGTCGATCTCTACAATGGCGTGGTTTGGACCAAGAACCCCAAGCTCTTTTATCTCGGCATGCAGGATCAGTGGTACACCTTCAATATGTTCGACGCCCAGGCCTGGTATGTCCGCGACCTGATCATGGAGCGGCTCGAGGTGCCGGTCTCCAAGTACGACATGGACAAGGACATCGCCCATTGGCGGGAGGTCGAGGATAACCTGCCCGACGACTACGGCGCGATCGAGTTCCAGGGCGACTACACCCGGCGGCTGATCGAGCTGACCGACTATCCGAGCTTCGACATCCCCGGCGCCAACGACGCTTTCTTCCAATGGAAGAAGCACAAGAAGCAAAACATCATGACCTTCCGGGACAACGGCTACAAATCGGTGATGACCGGGACCATGGCGCCGGTGCACCATACCAAGTGGGAGGATGCGTTGGACGATTCCCTGGAAAGCTACCTTCAGACCTAGGCCTGGGAGAGGGCCGTCCCACTTTGGGCCATTGAACATGGAAAGACGGCATGTCGCGTAGCTCCAGTCCGGCTGCCGGGATTCTCGCCACGGCTATGCCGCGCCTGCGGGCCAGCGCCTCGACCCGCACGGTGCGGATCGGCTTTCTCGGCCCGCTCAGCGGCGACGTCGCGTCCTGGGGCGAGCCCGGTTGGCTGGGCTGTCAGATCTGGGCCGACTGGGTCAACGACGAAGGCGGCATCAGGATCGGTGACGACCTCTACCGGGTCGAGCTGATGAGCGTCGACAGCCGCTATGACCCGGGGCTTGCCCTGGAAGGCGCCAAGAAGCTGGTCATGGAGGACGAGGTTAAGTTCATCATGATGCTTGGCGGCGACACCTTCCCCGCCGTGCAGTCTCTCTTCAACCGTTACAAGATGCTCGCCTCGACGCTTTTGCCGAGCGATCTCTCGCCCGACACGCCCTATCTGATCGCGCCCTGCGAGGTGCATCCGATCTACAACGTCACCGGGGTCGAGTGGCTCAGCAAGGAGCGGCCGGATCTCAAGCGCGTGGCGATTTGTGCCCAGGACGACTCCTTGGGCGTGCCATCGGTCGCAACCTACCGCGCCGCCTTCCGGGCAGCCGGCATTGAGCTCGTGCGCCAGCACCTCTTCAGCAGCGATTCGATTGACTTTGGATCGATCGTCGCGAGCCTGCTCGAGGCCGATCCGGACATCCTGTGCTGGGATACCTGCTACGAGCCCTTTGTTCACGCCTTGACCGAGGAGGCTTTTCGCCAAGGATTTACTGGTCAGTTCATCTCCTGCACCTGCGACAATTACCAGGAGCTGATCCAGAAGACCAGCCGGGACTACATGGAGGGTTTCCTTTTCCAGTTTCCCGATTTCGACGATCCGGCCTTGAATGCCGCGGACGTCAACTTTCCCAACCCCAATGCCTTCTTCCAGGAATTCACCAAGCGCTTTCCCGGCCGCTGGAGCGCCGTGTCCTGGGAGTACGTGGCTATCCTGGAGCTCTGGAAATCCGCCGTGGAGGTTGCCGGGTCCGTCGAGCCGCTTGCCGTCCTGGCGGCGATGAAGGCGGGCGGATACGGCCGTCACGTCTTTGGCGACGCGCGCTGGTGGGGCCGACGGCTGTTCGGACTCGATCATGCCTTGGTCGGCAATTGGCCGGTGGTTCAAATCCAGGACGGCAAGGCGCGCATCGTTGCCTTCCGCTCGATACCCGATTGGTGGGACCAGCACGGCGCGCTCTTGATCGAGGAGATGCGCGCGCTCGAACAGATGTGGGATCAGCGCGACTTCGACGAAATTTCAGGCGATTGAGCTGGATCCTATAGTGTATGAGCGGAAATGCGCTAACTCGCGCATTTTCTAACCGGCACCGGCCCTCTCCCCCACCCGGCCACCCATTTCAGGATACACTGGTGGGTGGCCGGGTGGGGGAGAGGGCCGGTGCCGCGAAATTTGAACCAGCGCTTCAGAGACCTTGCATTAGGTCGCGTTGGACCTCGGTCATGTGCAGCTTGGAAAACTCCACGGCGCTTTCGATGTCCCGCGCCTCGATCGCCTCGTAGATGGCCCGGTGTTTGGACTGGTACTCGCGAATGCGCTTGGGTGAAAAGGTCTTTTCCTGATTGGTCGCCCATTGGGCGTCGCGGCGCACCTGGTCGATCAGCTCGTAGAGACCGATCAGCAGGGGATTGTGGGTGCCGCGTGCGATTTCCAGGTGAAACTTCCGATCCCACTTGGAGAACTCTTCCACGCTGGTCTTCACCTTTTGCAACGCATCGAGACAGTCCTTCAGCCGGACAATGTCTCGCGCGCGCATGTTGATGACCGCGAGGCGAACCATTTCAGGCTCGATGATGGAGCGCACGATGTTGAGCTCCAGCGGGCTGGTGTTCTCTGCGATCTCGTCGAGCTTGATCGCTGCTGCGATCTCCGACCCGTCGCTTGCGGGGGTCGGCGGTGCCACCGTTTCCTTGAAGGTTACGAAGCTGCCGCTGCCGGCGCGCCGCGCGACGATCTCATGGCTTTCGAGAAACTCCAGGGCCTGGCGCACGGTGTTTCGGGATACCGAGAACTCCTCGGCCAGTTGCCGTTCCGCCGGCAAGCGTGTGCCAAAGGGATAGTCATCCTTCGAAATCCGATCGAACAGCTGGGTCGCGAGCAGCTTGACCGACTTCGAGATCGGATAGGCGATCTGGCCGCTCTGTTCCCAAGGTAGCGTCATGTCGGATGATCCCCTTCGCCCAAGGCGCCCGCCGCCGCCAGTGCTTGAACTATAGAGGCTCCCGCTCCGTGTCTCAACCAATCCTTACCAAAATTGCCCAAATTCCCCGGTCGCCGACGGCTAGCGCGGCAGCGTGTCAGTTTTCAGGGCCTTGAGGTCGATGGTCTGTCATGCGGCGACACTGCGCCGGTAGTGGCTGGGGCGCCAGGATTCGAACCTGGGATCACGGGATCAAAACCCGTTGCCTTAACCGCTTGGCCACGCCCCAAAGCACTTAGCAACTTGTTTATAAACATTCTAAAATTTGTCAAGTCCTTATTTTCTAAGGGTTTTGCTCCCTCATCAACCACAAAAGTGCGACCAAAGTGAGACCAAAAATACACACCAATAGGTTGACAAATAATACAGATATTCTATCCTAAAACATATGGAAGAAAATAATATGGCATATGATGCTGTGCCAACACCAAAGCATCCAAACAAATATAGTAGTTATATTGATCAGCTATTTGCACAAGCGAAGGAATTAGAAAATCGTTTAGCGCCTGTTCTAAATCATGTCGATGAAAAAGATGCTCCATTGCAGGAGCAACCTCAACTCCTCTCTGACCTGGATAAGGTCACTAGACGTTTCGAGGAGATCATCAACAGAATTGCGATGTAACACCACCTATCCAGTTTTCAGAGCGCAATCAATCTCCCACTAACGTTGTGTAATCTACTCCTACACACGCACCAAGCATTGCCCAACAAACACCCTTCTCCCCTTTCGTTTCCGCCTTCGCCATACAATCATCAAAATCTTGCTTACACTGAAATGTGTGCGTCCTTGCTACGTCTCGGCCTGTATCTTTGTTTATTGCTTCTTCTAGTGCCTCAATACGTTGTTTCAGTGTTTCTATCTGTTCATCCGTTATCGGTGCTCGTGATTCTTCCGGTACAAACACATTCACCACAAGCTGCTGTAGATCAGCGCTAGCGTGCGCCACATTGCTGTGGTGGCTTTTCACCGCGCTTGCCACGGTCGTTGAGAGCGACGACACCGCCCACTCAATCGGCATTTCATGCTTCGAACTCACCTCTGATCTCCACTCCACAGGCATGCTGTGGGTCGAGGTCACAGTCTTCTTTTTCTCGTCGCTCATCCTTCATCCCCTGAACATATTTGAACATAATTCACCATAGTGCACGTGTGACCAAAATGCGACCAATGTAGGTTAAGTATTTGAAATACAACAATCTTTAGACGGGATCAAAACCCGATGCCTTAACCGCTTGGCCACGCCCCAACGATCGCCCATCGAGCGGCCGGCACGTTAGCGCCCTTGGCAGGCGACGGCAACCGCAAGCAAACGGCATTTGTCTCAAATGCGGGCCTTGCTTAGCGAAAATTTAGGGGGACCCGCGCACACTGGACGGGCCGCATGGTCACCGCGAGCGCATCACGTAGATCCTTATCCAAAGCGCAAGGAACCGCGCCATCATGTTTCAGGTCATCCGTAATCTCGGCCTTCTCCTGATATTCGGCGTCGCGGCCGCGGCCGGTCTCAAATTCGTCTATCAAGACCAAGGCTTCGGCGGTTCGCGCAGCGCGGGCGACGGACAGGCCGCCGAGCGCAGCACGGCCGCCGATAGCACGGCTCCGTCGCGCGAGATGGTCTTGACCCGCGGGGCGCACGGCCACTACTGGCTGACCGCCGAGATCGATGGGGTCGAGGTGCGCTTCCTGGTGGACACCGGCGCCAGCTACGTGGCGCTCTCGCCGCGCGACAGCCGGCGGCTCGGGTTCGACAACGAAGACCTGGAGTTTAGCGGCGTGGTCCAGACCGCCAATGGCAAAACGCGGGTCGCGCCGGTCGTGCTCGATGACATCCGGGTTGGCCAGCTTGAGGTCGAAGACGTCACGGCCGTTGTCAGCAAGGCCGATATGGGCGCCTCTCTGCTCGGTATGTCGTTCCTGAACAAGCTCGACGGCTTCCAGGTGGTCGACGGCCAGCTGATCCTCTACTGGTAGATCACGGGTCCTGGCGCCAGTGGCGCGCCAGCTTGCCGTGCAGGATCGGACAGGCAACGCTCCACCACGCAGGTTGACTTTGCGCGATGCGCCCGGCCGCCGACTTGGCCTCGACCGGGCCGGCAAAGAGCCCGAAGCAGGTGGCTCCGCTGCCGGACAAGCGCGCCAGAAGACAGCCTTCCTGGTCCAGCAGGACATTCAGCACCTGATCGATCTCCGGAGCCAGCCGCCTTGCTGGGGCTTCCAGATCGTTGGTGCGGTCCGCCAGGCAGACCGCCAGGTCCGGGGCCGTGGTCGGGAGCACTGACCAGGGTCGCACCGCGCTGAATGCGCCCTCGCGGGCCGCGAAGACGGCGGGCGTGGCCAGGGCGACCCCCGGATTGACCAGGACCAGCCAGGCAGCCGGTAGCGGAGGCGCGCGACTCACGCGCTCGCCAATCCCACCCACCAGGGCAGGACGCCCGTAAAGGCAAACAGGCAGATCGGCGCCCAGGTCGAGCGCCAGCCGCTTGTAGGCGTCGGACGGAAGCTTCCGCCCGCCAAGCCCCAACGCGCCCTCGATCAGCGCCGCCGCATCGGCCGAGCCGCCGCCGATTCCCGAGGCGACCGGAAGCTGCTTATCGAGCTCGATCTGGAACGGCGGCAAAGGCCCGGTCAAGGCCTCGAGCCGCGCGAGCGACCGGGTCACAAGGTTGTCGGCACCCGGCGGCAGCTGCCCGGCGAAGCGCCCGGCGCAGCGAAACCCCGGCGGCTCGTCCAAGCGCAAGCTCAGGCGGTCGCCGCAGCCGGCGAACACGATCAGGCTCTCAAGCAAATGATAGCCGTCTGCGCGCCGGCCGACGATCTCCAGATAGAGGTTGATCTTGGCCCAGGCCCAGCGCACCTGGGATCCACCCTGGGCCGGCGCGCTCACGGGATTAAGCCAAAATAGGTCGTCAGATGTTCTCGGGGTCGGCCTCGAGGCCCTCGTCGATCTTCGCCTCGATGACCGATACGAGATCCTCCTCCGGATCCAGGCTGAGCGAGCGGCGCCACTGGAAGCGCGCTTCCTGGCGCCGGCCGACACGCCAGAAGGCATCGCCCAGATGGTCGTTGATCACCGGATCCTGGGGCCGCAGCTCGACCGCCCGCTCCAGGTTGGTGACCGCTTTGTCGTACTCGCCGAGCTGGAAGTAGACCCAGCCTAGGCTGTCGACGATGAAGCCGTCGTTCGGCCTCAGCTCAACCGCCCGGATCAGCATCCGCTCGGCCTCTTCCAGATTGAGCTTCTTCTCGACCCAGGAGTAGGCCAGATAGTTCATTACGTAGGGCTGCTCGGGCTGAAGCTCGAGCGCCTTCAGGAAATCCTGCTCGGCGCGCGCCCAATCACCCGAACGCTCGAGGGCAATGCCGCGGAAGTAAAGCAGCGACCAATGGCGCTGGGCCGGTTCGCCAAGCCGCTCGACGGCGCGGTCATAGACGTCGACTGCCTCGCCAAAGCGCTCCTGGCTGCGCAGCAGCCCACCGACCCGGTAAAGCGGCTCGAAGCTGTCGGGACGCTCGGCGGCCATGATCTCGAGCTCGCGGATCGCATCGTCGGTGCGCTCCAAGCGCTCCAACGCCTCGGAAATGCGCAAGCGCGCAACCCAGGCCAGCGGCGAAGCCGGTTCGATCAGACGATAGGCGGCGATCGCCTGCTCATCCCGGCCCTTGCGTTCGAGAATCTCGCCGAGCAGCATGCGGGCCATCTCGAAGTCGGGCCGCAGCGAAAGCGCCTGGTGGGTGTAGATCAACGCCACGTCCTCGGCGCGCTCCTGGCTCAAAAGGCCGGCCAGGTTGAACAGAACCTCAGCAGCCCCGTCCTTGTGGTCGCGGATCACCGGCCTGGGGCTGTCCGATTGGCCGGCGTCCTGGGCGGCCATGGCCTCGAGCAAACTCGAGCCCTCGTCGGCGCCTCTGGCTTGGTCGAACAGCGCCTGGGCGGCTTCCGGCTCGCCGTTGCGCAGGTAGAAGTTGGCCGCCAGGCGGGTCAGGCGCAAGGAGCTGCGGGTGCCGTCGCCCAAGGCCTTCACGTAGGACGGCTTGGCCTGCGCGGGTTCGCCGGCCTGGTCGTACATAAGCGCCGTGTGCATGTCGGCCAGCAAGGAGAGACCGTCGCGCTTGCGCAGAGGCTCGAGCGAGGCAACCGCTTCGTCAAGCTCGCCTTGGCCCTGGAGCAGCCAGCTATGGACCAGCGGCACCATGACCGTATCCAAGCCGCGCTTGGGCAAGCCTTCCAAGCGTTCGGCCGCCCCATTTATCTCGCCTTGCTCGATCTGCTCGACCGCGAGCACTAGATTGGCGACCGATTCCTCCGGGTTGGATTCGATCACCTGCCGGGCCAGTACGCGCGCTTCGGCCAGTCGACCGTCGGCGGCCAGCAGGTGGAAGGTGCGGCGCACCAGGGCGGGATTGTCCGGATCGTAGCCAAGCGCCCGCTGCATGTAGTCGGCGGCCGACGAAAGGTCGTTGCGGTTGCCGGCGATCAGGGCGGCCAGGTAGTCGCCGTAGCCGGTCGTACTGACCTGCACCGGGTTGCGCGGCGTCTCCGAGATCGCGAAGGCGATTGTGCCGGCCGTCTCCGGCAGGGCAGGCGACTTGGTGGTTTCCGCACAGCCCAGCGCAAGCGTCGGCACGAGCCCGACAAGCGCCCACTTGAGAGGCTGCGCCATGATCGAATGTGACCGCCGTTTCAAGACGTTCTCCTTTGAAAAACCGCACCCACCAACGCGGCACACGCAAGGTGGCCAGGCACCCAACGACGCCGCGCGGGGCGTCGCAAGTTTCACCCAGCCATCCCTTGGAACAGGTTAACGTCCTGCCTGGATAGACCATCCGGGCGGGAAGAACCAGTCACAATAGGGTCAAGCTTGGCAATTTAATGGGAAAATTTGCCAAGCTTGGAATCACATATTGGGGTAGTTCGGGCCGCCGCCGCCTTCAGGGGTCACCCAGTTGATGTTTTGGCTGGGATCCTTGATGTCGCAGGTCTTGCAGTGCACGCAGTTCTGGGCGTTGATCTGGAGTCTTGGGTTCGCGCCGTCGTCGTCGCGCACGATCTCGTAAACCCCGGCCGGACAGTACCGTTGCTCGGGCGCATCGTAGCGCTCCAGATTGAAGGCGACCGGCACCGCGGGGTCTTTCAGAGTGAGATGGACCGGCTGATCCTCCTCGTGGTTGGTGTTGGAGAGGAAGACCGAGGAGTTGCGGTCGAAGGTGATGACTCCGTCCGGCTTGGGGTAGTCGATCTTCGGCATTTCCTCGGCCGGGGCCAGGCTCTCGTTGTCAGGGTGCTTGTGGTGGAAGGTCCAGGAGGTCTTGCCGCCCATGAGCTTGAGGTCGAGGGCGCCGTAGAGCATGGAGCCGAAGAGGCCCCACTTGTTGAAGGCCGGACGGAAGTTGCGCGCCTTGTAAAGCTCCTCGTAGACCCACGAATCCTTGAACTTGGCCGGATAGGCGTCCAGCGTGCCATAACCCTCGTCGCCGCCCGAAAGCGCCTCGAAGGCCGCCTCGGCGGCCAACATGCCGGTTTTCATGGCGTTGTGGCTGCCCTTGATCTTGGGCACGTTGAGGAAGCCCGCGGTGCAGCCGATCAGGCAGCCTCCGGGAAACACCAGCTTGGGAATCGACTGTAGCCCGCCTTCGTTGAGCGCCCGGGCGCCGTAGGCGACCCGCTTGCCGCCTTCCAGCATGGGCCGGATCATGGGATGGGTCTTGAAGCGCTGCATCTCCTCGAAGGGGAAGAGGTGGGGGTTTTCGTAATCCAGGCCGACCACGTAGCCGACCGCCGCCTGGCCGCCCTCCAGGTGATAGATGAAGGAGCCGCCCCAGGTGCGGTTGTCCATGGGCCAGCCCGCGGTATGGAGCACGAAGCCCGGCTTGTGCTTGGCCGGGTCCAGATCCCACAGCTCCTTGATGCCGATGCCGAAGGTCTGGGGGTCGCAGTCCTGGCGCAGCTTGAAGCGCTCGAACAGCGTCTTGGTGAGCGAGCCCCGGCAGCCCTCGGCAAAGAGCGTGTACTTGCCCCACAGCTCCATGCCCGGCATGTAGGCGTCCTTCTGCTCGCCGGTCTTGGAGATGCCCATGTCGCCGGTGGCCACGCCCTTGACCCGGCCCTGGTCGTCGTAGAGCACCTCGGCGGCGGCGAAGCCCGGGTATATCTCGGCGCCCAGCGCCTCGGCCTGCTCGGCCAGCCAACGGCATACATTGCCGAGCGAGATCACGTAGTTGCCATGGTTGTGCATCTGCGGCGGCAAGAGCGGCACCGGCACTTCGAAGCCGCTCTTCTCGGTCAGCACCATGAACTTCTCGTCCGAGACCGGAGCGTTGAGTGGCGCGCCCAGCTCCTGCCAGTTGGGGAACAGCTCGGTGATCGCGCGCGGCTCCATGACCGCGCCCGAGAGGATGTGGGCGCCGACCTCCGAGCCCTTTTCGAGCACGCAGACCGTGATCTCCTGGCCGCTTTCCTGAGCCAGCTGACGCAGCTTGATCGCCGCCGAGAGGCCGGCTGGGCCGGCACCGACGATCACCACGTCATATTCCATGTATTCCCGTTCCATCGCTCGCTACCCCCAAGATGTCAGCGTACCGATACCTTAGCCCAATCGCCCCCTATAGCCGAGCGTTGACAGCCTGGAAAGAGCGATCTTGCGGGTGCTATGGTCGGCCATGATGACCGGGGAGCGGGACCAAGCGCTGTCGGCCCTGCAGTGGCTGATCGAACAGGGTGCGGACGAGGCGATCGAGCCGGCGCCGATCGACCGCACGCGCGCCCAGCCGGCGCCTCAGAAGGCCAAGCCACCGCCGCCGCCCGCGCCCAAGCGCCCCGAGCCGCCCCTATGGGAGCCGCCGCCCACGCCCCTGGAATCGACCGAGGAGACGCTCGGCACGGCCCGCCATCTGGCCGCCGAGGCCGACAGCCTGGAGGCGCTCAAAGCTGCGCTCGACGCCTTCGAGGGCTGCGCCCTCAAGCAAACGGCGACAAATCTTGTCTTCGCCGACGGCAATCCAGAGGCCAAGATCATGATGCTCGGCGAGGGCCCGGGCGCCGAGGAAGACCGCCAGGGCCTGCCCTTCGTCGGCGCCTCGGGCCAGCTGCTCGACCGTATGCTGCACCATATCGGGCTCGACCGGAGCTCGGTCTACATCTCAAACATTCTGTTCTGGCGGCCGCCCGGCAACCGTACGCCGACCGCCGGCGAGATCGCCGCCTGCCTGCCCTTCGTCGAGCGCCACATCGAGCTGGTCGCGCCCGACTACCTGGTCCTGCTGGGCGGCACCCCGGCCAAGACCCTGCTGGCGCGCTCTGAGGGCATCCTGCGCCTGCGCGGCCGTTGGCGACCTTACCAGCACCCGGGCCTGGCCCGGCCGATCCCGGCCCTGCCGACGCTTCATCCGGCCTATCTGCTGCGCCAGCCGGCGCAAAAGCGCCTGGCCTGGCGCGACCTGCTGAGCCTCCAGCAGGCCCGCTTGAGCGGCACGGACCCCCTCGCAAAGCCCGCTCCATAGGGCACATTTCTGCCACATTTCATGATTAACCGGATGTGAACCTGGAACAGGCACGCTTTCTTGCGAGACTCGGCCGGCTTCGGCTAGCGTGCGACAACATCAGGATCGGTGGGGCTTCCTTGAAAGTCTTGAGTACGACCCGCCTCTTGGCGGGCCCTTTTATCGCTGCTGCGCTTGCGCTGGCGCTTCTTCCGGGCGCCGCGCGCGCCACCTTGGACTCCCAAGGCCTGCCCAGCGTGCTCAGTCACCAGGACGAGCAGCACTACCGGCAAATCTTCGAGCTGCAGGAGGCCGGAAAATGGCAGGCGGCCGACAAGCTCATAAAACAGCTCGATGACCAACGGCTCATGGGTCACGTGCTGTTCCAGCGCTACATGCACCCGACCGCCTACCGATCACGCTATACGGAGCTTAAGCACTGGATGGATCACTATGCCGACCATCCGGAGGCCAAGCGCATCTATCGTTTGGCGGTCAAGCGCCGCCCGGCCAACTACAAGGCGCCCAAAAAGCCCGTCACGCCACGGGCCACCATCACGTCGAGATTTCAGCCGGAGATCGAGCCCTATCGCTCGTCCAAGTCGCTGACCCCCTCCCAGCGCCGCCGCGCGCGTCAGATCCTGCGCCAAGTGCGCCACAATGTCTTGCGCACTCGCCTGACCACGACCGAGAAGCTGCTCGCCAGGGCCGAGACCAAGCGCGTGCTGGATCAGGTCCAGCGCGACCAAAGCTACGCCAAGGTGGCGGCCGGCTGGTACTACTACGGCCGCCCGGACAAGGCATTCAAGCTGGCTGACGCGGCTGCCAGGCGCTCCGGCGATCAGGCGCCCATGACCCATTGGATCGCCGGTCTGGCGGCCTGGCGCCTAGGCGATCTGGAAGCCGCCGCACGAAACTTCGAGGGCCTGGCCGAGGCCACGCGCGCCTCGAGCTGGACCGCCTCGGCCGGCGCCTATTGGGCGGCGCGCAGTCACCTGCGCCTGCGCCAGCCGGAACAGATGAGCAAATGGCTGCGGACCGCCAGCGCCCATCAGGAGACCTTCTACGGGCTGCTGGCGCGACGGGCGCTCGGCATGGAGACCCGCTTCGACTTCCGTCCCCACGAGCCGACCGCCGCGGGTCTGGCCCACATCGACGCTGACCCCGCCGGGCATCGGGCGCTCGGCCTGATCCAGGTCGGCCAGGTCGAGTTGGCCGAGCAGGAGCTGCTGCGCCTGAAGGATTGGGATAGCCCGGACACCATGGAAACCCTGCTGGCGCTGGCGGAGCGCGGCAAGCTGCCGCGCCTCGCCTTCAAGCTGGCGAGCCGTCTGGACGACCAGCCCCACGTGACCGACGACGGGCGCCTGGAAGCGGCCCTCTACCCGATCCCGCCGTGGCAGCCGGACAGCGGCTTCAAAGTCGACCGGGCCCTGGTCTATGCCCTGATGCGCCAGGAGTCGGCCTTCAACCCCAAGGCCAAGAGCCCCGACGGCGCGCGCGGCCTGATGCAGCTCATGCCGGCCACCGCCAGCTATATCGGCGACCGGCGCTACCGCGGCAAGACGCGCGACCAGCTGTTCGACCCAGGCCTCAACCTAGAGCTTAGCCAGCGCTATCTGTCCTATCTGATGAACTACGATTCGGTGCAGGGCAATCTCTTCCGCCTGACCACGGCCTACAACGGCGGGCCCGGCAACCTGGCCAAGTGGGAGCGCAAGATCGAGGTCGCCGACGACCCACTTCTGTTCATCGAAAGCCTGCCGTCCCGGGAGACCCGGGTCTTCATCGAGCGGGTGCTCACAAACTTCTGGATCTATCGGGCCCGTTTGGGCCAACCTGCGCCATCGCTCGATGCCGCCGCCTCCGGCACCTGGCCGGGCTACGCGGCGCTCGATGGACAGAGCCAGGAGTTTGCCCGCCGTGCCGAAGATTGACGAGAGCCGCCCCTTCCTTCCGGTCAACATCGCCCTTCTGACCATCTCCGACACCCGTAGCCTGGCCGAGGACACCTCGGGCGACCTGCTCGAGCGCCTGATCACCGAGGACGGCCACAAGATCGCCGGGCGCGAGATCATGAAGGACGACGCCGACGCGCTGACCGCCCGCTTGCGCGAGCTCATCGCCGATCCGGAGGTCGACGTGGTGATCACCAGCGGCGGCACGGGCGTGACCGGCCGGGACGTCACGCCCGAGGCCATGCGCGCGGTCTTCGACAAGGAGATCGAGGGCTTCGGCGAGCTGTTCCGCTGGGTCAGCTACCAGAAGGTCGGCACCTCGACCATGCAGAGCCGGGCGATCGGCGGGGTCGGTGGCGGCACCTACCTCTTCGCCCTGCCCGGCTCGCCGGGCGCCTGCCGGGACGGCTGGGAGGGCGTGCTCAAAACCCAGCTCGACGTGCGCCACCGCCCCTGCAACCTGGTCGAGCTCATGCCCCGCCTGCAAGAGCACCTGAATACGGAAGCCTGAGGCAATTTCGCGCTTAACGGCATTGATTAGTAAGCCTCGCTACGGCCGATGCTGCAGTCCACACGTGCACCGCCAGACCTCAGATAGCACTGAGGTTGCTAGACCCTAAACGTGGCTGTTGTGTACAAACGCTAGTGGCGCTACCCTAAACATCTCGGGGGAGGGTTGCAGTTCCATGGCGAACGGTGTCCCAAGCGAAGATGCGACCGCCGCGGCGGTGCCGGAACTGATTGTCGGCGCGGCAGAGGCGACCTTCGACGCCGCGCAGGCCCTGAAAGACCTTTCCCCACAATTCGACGACGCCGAGCCCGGGAGCGCGCCGGCGCCGGAGGCGGCGCGCGATCCCCGGCTTGCCATTGCACAACGGTTGAGCGGCACCGGACTCGGCGATCTGGCGAACGTCTTGTTTCCCCCAGAGCTGGTCCTTGCCCGCAGCGAGTACAGCTTTCGTGTACGATTGGAGGAGCGCGGGAGCCGTGGCTTGGGTGTCGGCATCGGCATCGTCGCGCTGCCGGTGTCGATCAGCTACGAGAAGCGCTACGGCAGAACGGAAAGCAGCGAATCGAGCTTCACCATCGTGATCGAGTCGGGACGGCCTCTGCCGGACCGCCCCAGCGGAGAGTCCAATAGTGAAGACAATCATTAGGAAAAAGGGAGATAGGTGAGATGGCGCAGGACAGATTGACAAGCCAGTTGGTCGAGGTTGCGCAGATTGTCGGGGACCTGGGCCTCAACATAAACCGGGCGCAGAAGGCGCTAAACAAGGACTATCTCGACAACATTCAATCTTTGATAAAGATCATCAAGGACATGCCGATCGACGACGCGGCTGGCGAGGATGACAAGACCGACACCTTCATGGCAATCCTGCAGGCTCTTTCGCCGCCGCGCTATCAGTACACCGAGACAGTTTTGGATTTCAGCGCCGACTTTGCGGAATCGCGCGAGCGGATGATCGCTGGCTCGGCGGGCGTTGCATTCAAGTTTGTCACGGTCAACGCCGCGATGACGTTGGGCTACGGCCACGACTACCGCGCTTCAGCACGCATAACAACGACGATCCACGCACGGCAAGACCCAAGCATGGCCAACAAGCTCTTGGAGCGTTCTGCGGAGATCAGCAACTCAACAGTGGAGCTTCCGACTCCCGCCGCTATAGACGCCAAGATGTACGACACCTTGGGCAGCATCTGGGCGACCTTAAACGGAAAACCGGCAAGTGAAGTACCTACCGCCGGAGAAGATGGCGGCGGTGGCGCTGGCGGGAGTTCATAATGAGTTAAGCACCGCGCAAACGGATATCGAGTCTGGTGCTGTTTAAGCAACCGTGTGCCATCGCAATGGCGTCGAGCCTTGCGGTGAGTAAGACCTTCTGGAGTCGCACTGCCAATGGCCGAGATAGACTGGGATGAGATCGCCAAAGCGGCGGATGCATTGAAGGGAGCGGCAACGCAAATCGCGGCTCATGCCCACGCCAAGCGCGCGGATAGAGCGCTAGAGGAATATCGCCAGGCCAGCGGCCAGCTAGCGGTGCTCAACGGTCTTGTTCAGGACAGCGATGTTGCCCCTGGCGCGATCCGCGAGTTCTTCGAGACGGTCGGAGACGGAGTGGCGTCCGCGCAAGTCGCGCTCGACCGACGTTCGGCCGACTATGAGCGAGCACGCTCCTTTGCCGCGCTTCCGAGTCTCTACCGTATTCCCAAGGTCAGCGCGGAGATCAAATTCAGCCTCGAGCAGACCGAAGGATCGGGCTTCAATTTTATTTTCGGAAGATCCGAGACCACGCGGCAAGAGATGCAGAACTCGGTTTCCTTCGACATCATCTCTTCGCCGCCGCCGCCCGAAAGCCTCGAAGAGATTCCGAGCGGCGGCGTGTTCATCTCGGACGTCGCCGAGCGGGCGGCCGTCCGATCCGAGGTGGCGCGTCGGCACGAGGCAAGTGAAGGTGAAAACGTCAAGAAAGTGCTGGCCAAGTTTATTGACAACAAAGCTTGGACACGAACGGTCATACTGGCAATTGGGAATCAAGATTGGTTGCTGTTCTTGCCGACGGGCTCTGACAGCGACGCGTATGAATGCATCATTGTGCCTCAACATTCGGGTCGAACGCTGAAAACTGCAACGACAGTGCCAGACGCGAAAATCACGAATGCGCATCGTGGTGCAAAGGACGCCTTGAAGGCGCTCGCTGCGATTTCGGAAGGACAAGCCATTTCGTCGGAGATTGATTGGGCACTTATAACGGCAAGCGCCACCTCGGTCAAGCAAGCCGCGGCTGCCCTGCAGAACAATGCCAAAAGGAAGAAGCGTAAGGCGTTTGAGAACTACAAGAGTGTCCGCCAAAGCCTGGCGCGGCTGAGTCAGCTCGTGCCCGAAGCCACGATGGTGGAAGGCACGATAGAAGGTTTCTTCGACGCGGTGGGCGAAGGCGTGGTGCAGGCACAAAGGTCGCTCGACAAGCGTTCCGAGGCTTATGAAATTGAGCGGCCAGGCTTCGCCCTACCGAACCACTTGCGTATCCCCAAGGTTAGCGCCTCGATCAAGTTCGAGTTGGAGCAAACGGAAGCGAGAAAGTTCAATGTTATCGTCTATCGCAAGACCGATAGCCACCGCGAGGCGATGCAGAATTCCATTGCGTTCGAGATTGTGTCGGCGCCCCCCGCGCCGAACAGTTTCGAAGCCCCGGCAGCCGGCCGAGTGGTCTTGCAGCGGCTTGAACGGGAGGTGGTTCGAGCCGAGATCATTCGGCACCACCGGGATCCCAGCTTCGGAGCTGTAAGTGGGGATCTCGAGAGATTCTTGAGCGACGACGCACTCGACCGTACATTGATCGTCTCGATCGGCAACAGGGGCTGGTTTCTCTTCTTGGAAGTGGACAAAGACCTCAGGGCGTATTCCAGCGTTATGCTCCCGAGAGGAGCTCAAGGCGCGGCTGGAATTTCATTTGGTGTAAGAAAATCGTTTAGCCTCGGTGATGTAACTCCGAGAAGAGCAAATTTAGCAGTAACAGCGTTGGCGGAAATCACGAGACTTCAAGAGCAGAGAATTGATAGCCAACGTCCGCAAGAGCATGAAGGTCAAGAGTGACATGTTTCTGCAGTAGCAGTCGCAAGAACTGACTTCACACGCGCCGAGGACGAACAGGGATAGATGCAGTTATCAGAAGCCATCAGAACCTTGATGAACCAGATGATTCTGGATAGCGTGCATGGCGACCTTTCCTTGAGACTGCGCCAGTCCTCGCTGTCCGGTCGGCAAGACGTGCTTTTTGCGCGGAACATCCGCGGCAAGATCTCGCTCGGCGCGACCTTCGAAGAAAACCGCTTCATCTTGATCCCGCGCTTCGGCGAGCGGCGAACCGAGAAGGTCGCCGACATCCGTGCCAAGATTGCCATCGAGCCATGCCGCGAAGCCGAGCCGGCGCTTGATCGGGACGTGGGCGTCTATGTCGCGCTTCCCGGGTTCCTGTCGCAAGCCCAAAACGAACGTCAATTGGAGATAAAGTCTTCACCATCCCCCTACTGGGTCCTGCGCGACGTTGATGAAATCAAGTACGCGCGACTTGGCAGTACAGGTGCCAGTCCCTTCCACAACGTCGAGCCGAGCGGCGTTTTCATGATACTGCGCGCGCTGGCCGATTGGGCGCGAGAGGAAGAGAATCAAGCGCCGCTTCGTTTGCAGTTGCCAACGCCCGACGAATGGGGTGAGCTGCCACCAGGTCAGGCCGATGGGCAGCCGCGTTTGGTAAAGCTGCTCAATGATATCAAGATGCTCACGATTCACGCCGTAAGCATCCTGAACCTTGACCTGGCCGCGGCCAATGATGATCCGGAGTCAGAGATGGCCCTGGATAGGGTGCGCCAGTTGGACCAAGATCTGCTCAGGCTTCATCCGCACTTCGGCAGCCCCTATCGTTTTGAGTCTTTGCGTGCCGACATTCTCGTGAAGCTGGATCGCAACGGGGAGGTGGTGACCCGGGAAAGCAAGGAGGACGGCGTACAGTTCGACCTGCGCGGCGCGCTTAATCGAGAGGACAGCGATCGCATAAACCTTGCCCTCAAGCTTACGGACTTGCTCGTGAAGGGGCCTTTCTTCGAGCAGTTCGCGGATTTCCTCCAAGGCCTCGATCCAGAGCAAAACAATCCCATGGGGCCCGTGCACGAACTGCTCGAGTCGCTCACCGAGCATTTCCCGCGCGGAGGAGGCGGGTCACTCGGAGATCTACCACCTGCCGCAATCTACAGAATGACCGCGGATGAGCTGCTCATGATTATCGACCAAGCTCGAAAGAATGATGCGTTGTGCTTTGTGCGTATGAGTGAGGGCGAGGAGAACGATACCGAAGCGATATGGATGCGTGCGCACCATGACGGCGCCGAAGTCGATTTGCTCTTTGAAGCTACAGTGAAGGTCGAACGCTTTCCGGAAGTTCGTCTGAAGAAACTGTTTGATGCGAAGCTGTTGATGGTGACCTCTGGAGACGAGTCCTGGCCGAAAGCCTCGGTGCGTAAAGAGAAGGCTAAGTACATCGGCGCCTTCTTCGAGCGCTTCTTCTCCACCCTGCTGGTCTGGCAGGGCCTCGCGAGCCGAGGTGGGCGCTCATGAGCCTGCGTGCCCTGGCGGAGTTCCTGCGCAGGACGAAAGCGGCCGGCGATCGCTTTTGCACCAGGGTGCGGCGCCTGTCCGAGCATTTTATCGTCGCGCTGCGCCGCCCGCCCGGGACGCCACTGGTCTACGGGTCGGAAGACGAGCCGTACGTGCAGGAGCTGGCCAAAGCCCAGGCCAACCTGCAGCTCTCGGCGCACCGGCGTCTGGTTAATTTCGCCGAGCGCCAGGCGGCGCGCGGCTGCCGGGTGCCCTGGGCCGCGGTGGTCGGGGACCAATCCGACTACTTCAACCTGGTCGCCGCCCGGACAGGCCGGGAGGACCTCAAGCGCGCGCCCTACGCCGAGGTCCACGAGATGCTGGGCTATGGCGAGAAACTGGAAGCCTGGCGCCATGCCACCGACGGCTCCGTCGCTATGGCCTGGGTGGTGCAGACTTGCGCCGCCACGGACAATATAGTCCCGGACGATCGGTGCCGGCCGCGTCCGGGCAGTCCGAGCGACGTTCTGGTCGGCCGTACAATCATCGCGCCCGAAGTGAGCCTCAGAAGGCGCCTCAAGCTGAGCCAATTCGACCGCCGAAAAGACTGTCCCCGGCGGATCTGATCAACGACGTTCTGCAACAGACGCCAATTGCGCACGCCAACGAAGCCACGTCGCGAAGGCTCTTTACAGCGGCTGGCCCGGCGGGCGAGATTTGAGCTTATAGCAAGCGACCACTCCCCCCGGCAAACCGGACATGCCCATGGCCCGCGACCCGCGCTACGATATCCTCTTCGAGCCCATCAAGATCGGGCCGGTGACCGCCAAGAACCGCTTCTTTCAGGTGCCCCACTGCACCGGTATGGGCCATGCCATGCCGCGCGCGCTGGCGGCCATGCGCGGGGTCAAGGCGGAAGGCGGCTGGGGTGTTGTCTGCAGCGAGTACTGTTCGATCCACCCGAGCTCCGACGACGGCACGCCGTCGACCAGCCTGTGGGACGAGAGCGACGTGCGCGACCAGGCGATCATGGTCGAGGCGGTGCACGCGCATGGCGCGCTGGCCGGCTGCGAGCTGTGGTACGGCGGGCTCAAGACCGGCAACCCGATCACCCGGGACATCCCGCTTGGCCCGGTCAGCCGGCCGGTGATTCCGCCCGACCCGGTCCAGACCCGGGCGATGGACAAGGCCGATATCGCGGCCTTTCGAGGTTGGCACCTGGCGGCGGTCGAGCGCGCGCTCCAGGCCGGCTACGACTTGGTCTACGTCTATGCCGGGCACGGCTACCTGCCTATGCAGTTCCTGTCCCGGCGTTTCAACGACCGCAGCGACGAATACGGCGGCAGCTTGGAGAACCGGGCGCGCCTGCTGCGCGAGCTGATCGAGGACACGCGCGAGGCGGTCGACGGCAAGGCCGGCGTGGTGGTGCGCCTGGCGGTCGAGGAGCTCGAGGGCGAGAGCGGCCTGACCGCCGATGGCGAGGGCCGTGCCCTGGTCGAGATGCTGGCCGAGCTGCCCGATCTGTGGGACGTCAACATCTCGACCTTCGACAACGACGCGCGCACGTCGCGCTTCGTCAAGGAAGCGGCTCAAGAGCCCTACGTCAGCTTCGTCAAGCAAGTCACCACCAAGCCGGTGGTCGGCGTCGGCCGCTTCACCTCGCCCGACACCATGGTCTCCCAGATCAAGCGCGGCATCTTGGACATGATCGGCGCGGCGCGTCCTTCGATCGCCGACCCCTTCCTGCCCAAGAAGATCGAGGAGGGCCGGCCCGACGACATCCGCGAATGCATCGGCTGCAACATCTGCGTGATCAACCACGCCCTCTCCTCGCCGATCCGCTGCACCCAGAACCCGACCATGGGCGAGGAGTGGCGCAAGGGCTGGCACCCGGAGGTGATCGCCCCCAAGGCCAACGACGACCCGGTGCTGATCGTCGGCGCCGGGCCGGCAGGCCTGGAATGCGCCCGCGCGCTCGGCCGGCGCGGCTGCGAGGTCCACCTGGCGGAATCGACCACCGAGCTGGGCGGCCGGGTCAGCCGCGAGACTAAACTGCCGAGCCTGGCAGAATGGGTTCGGGTACGCGATTACCGGGTCAACCAGATCCTGCCCATGCCCGAGGTCAACGTCTATCGGGACAGCCACCTGGGCGCCGCCGAGGTGCTGGAGTTCGGCTTCCCCCGGGTCGTGCTGGCGACCGGCGCCACCTGGCGGCGCGACGGCGTCGGCCGGGCCAATCGCTTCCCGGTGCTTGACCCGGCCTTGGCCCAAGTCTTCACCCCGGACGACGTCATGGCAGGCGCGGAGGTTCCAGGCCCGGTCCTGGTGTTCGACGACGACCACTACTACATGGGTGCGGTGGTCGCCGAGAAGCTGCGCGACGACGGACTAGACGTGACCTTGGTAACGCCGGCGGGCGTGGTCTCCGCCTGGACCGGCTTCTCCCTTGAGCAGCATCTGATTCAGACCCAGGTCCTGGAGAAGGGCGTCGAGGTCGTGACCGGCCACAGCCTGAGCGCCTACGACGGCACCACCGCCGAGCTGGCCTGCGTCTTCACCGGCAAGACGATCGAGCGCTCCTATGGCGCGGTGGTCACGGTCACTGGGCGCCATCCCAACGATGCGCTCTATCACCTGCTGGCAGACGATCCGGCCGCGCTTCAGGATGCCGGGATCAAATCGGTGACCCGGATCGGCGATTGCAACGCGCCCGGCGTCATCGCCGCCGCGGTCTACGCGGGCCACCGCTACGCCCGGGAGCTCGATGCCCCGGAAGACGCGCCGCTCCGGCGCTTCGAGCGGGCGGCGGTGTAAGACCGAGGCCTTGCGCTCCGCCACCAATTAATCTCTATCGTGGAGAGCTTTGGCACAAGAAACTCGGATTCTATATCATCATTATCTGATATGATCTTGATATCGCTTGAGGATTTTTTGGAGAGCTGTCCAAATTCCGAGAGGGGTGTAGGTCCTCTCTAATATCCCTAAGGAACGACCCCATGCAACGGTCCGTGCCAAAGCCTTGAGATGGAATTTAACAAACGAAATAAATCGCTTAATATTAGATAGTTAGATATACCTTCTGATAAGTTAGGTGATATTTCTAAGAAAGGTCGATTCGACATGAAACTCGCCGACTAAAAGGACTCTCCGAGACCGGCACGATAGAAGAGTGCTAGGCGCGGCGCGCCAGATCGGCCACCGTGTCCACGTCGTCGAGCTCTTCCAGCAAGGCGACCCGGGCGCCCCCGAGGTTGGCCAGGGTATCAGCGCGGGCGTGGGCGCCGCCCCAGCGCACGCCGTCGAAGGGCGTACGCAGCACCGGACGGCGGCGGGTACCGATCAGCCAGTAGCCGCCGTCGCTCGCCGGGCCGAGAACCCAGTCATTGTCGCCCAGGCGCTGGAAGGCCTGGGCCACGTGGCGCGCTTGGATACCGGGAATGTCCGAGCCGACGATCACCACCGGGCCCGGCGGCAGGGCCGCCATGACCCGGGCCATGCGCGCGCCCAGGTCACCCGTGCCTTGGGCGATCACCCGCCCTGCCTCCGGCCAGAGGCCGCCGGGCGCGCCGGCCGCCCGGTCGGGTGTGACCGCGAGCCGGCAGCCCCAGCGCGGGTCCCGGCCCAAGCGCCGCAGCAGACCGGCGGTATTCGTGCGGTGAAAGCGCAGGGCCGCGACCTGGCCGATGTCCCGGGCCAGGCGCCGCTTGACCGTGCCCAGCCGCGGCGCCCGGGCGAAGATCACCAGATGACGGGCGAGACTCATCCGTAAAGTCGGCGCAGCCAGGCCGGGGGCAAGCCGAGGAAATAGAGACTCAAGAGGCATAGATTGCGCGCCGGCCGGGCCCACCAGCCATCCCGCCGATAGCGCTCTGCCGAGGTCACCGCGGCGCCGTCAAAGGCGATCAGGCGCTTGGCACCGAGCCGGCGCACCAGGTCCACGTCCTCCATCAGAGGATAGGCCCGGTAGCCGCCGACGTCCTCGTAGAGCGACCGGTGGATCAGGAGGCCTTGATCCCCGTAGGGCAGGCTAAGGCGGCGGCAGCGCCAATTGGCGAGCTGCTCGACCCGCCTCGCCTGGGCCGAGTCGTCGTCGAGCACGAGGCGAAAGTAGGCGGCCCTTCGGTCAGACCCGTTTTCGTTGATGAACCGGCCGACCGCCTGGCTCCAGCCCCGCGCCAGCGCCGTATCGGCATGGAGGAACAGCAGCCAAGGACCCTTGGCCGCTTCGGCCCCGGCCGCCAGTTGCCGGCCCCGGCCGGGTGCGCCGGCGGCAAGCAGCCTGACCCTGTCGCCGGCCAGGCGCTGAGCAAAGGGCTCGTCCGCAGCCCCCCCGACCACCAGGACTTCGCGAGTTAGGCCGCTGCCCTCCTCGAGGGCTCGCAGGGTGGCCGGCAGGCCGGGCGCAGCGCCCAACGCCGGAATAATGATCGATAAGCTGCTGTCGGTCATTTCGGTCTGATAGCACAGCTGAGGCGCGAGGAAAGGAATTCAAGGTAAAGCCGCCGTGATCCAGGAGAACGTTCCCAGTACCGCCGGTCAGATCCTCACAAGGCCGGTCAAATTTTAACCATCTTATAAAGATTGGGCTGTGTTGGCTTAGGCCCGTTAACGATTTCGGCGCCGCGCGCTTGACGCTGCGATCACGATGCGCCTGCTAAACCGCTCCGCAGATAAACGTCTCGACTTGCGAAGAAATGGGGTTCCGGAGGAGCTTTTAGCGATGGAGATAGGTGGGTTCGTGAAGCGCTTTTGGACGGAGGAGTGTGGGGTCTCGTCCGTCGAGTATGCGCTTCTCCTGGCCGTGGTCGCCGCAGGTATCGCGGTGGCCGCGGGTAGTCTAGGTACCGCGGTTTCGAGCGAGGTCAACGAGGCAACCGACTGCCTCAACGACCAGGCCAGCTGCGGCACCTGATTTCTCTGTCGTTTTACTAAGGGGGGGTGTGGGCCGCACCCCCCCTATTTCTTTGCGGTCCCGCGTAGATTTCGTTTGTTCTTGTTTTGTTCTAATTGGTGCGCTAAGCTCGCGCCATGGACACACCGCTACCCGATCTTCCCCAAAAGGGCCGAGGCGCGGTCAGCAATCAGGTCGGCCGATTCGAGCCCTATCGCAAGCAACAGACCGACGATGGCTGGCGGGCCGCGCGCGAACATGTCCCGCCGCGCTTGGAAACCAGCGTCAGCCCGGACACGAGCCGCACGGTCATCGCGCGCAATCAGTCGCCCGACGTCCCCTTCGACCGCTCGATCAACCCTTACCGTGGCTGCGAGCACGGTTGCGTCTATTGTTTCGCCAGGCCGACCCACGCCTTTCTGGGGCTCTCGCCGGGACTCGATTTCGAGACCAAGATCCTGGCCAAGCACGATGCTGCCACGCTCCTGGCAAGCGAGCTGGCGCGGCCCGGCTACCGCCCGGAAGTGATCGCGCTCGGCGCCAACACCGACCCCTACCAGCCGATCGAGCGGCAGCTCGGGATCACCCGGGGCGTGCTTCAAGTGCTGGCCCGGGCCAAGCACCCGGTCATCATCGTCACCAAGTCGGACCTGGTTTTGCGCGACAAGGACATCCTCGGGCCAATGGGCCGGGCTGGCCTGGCCCGGGTCATGGTCTCGGTCACCACCCTGGACCGGGGCCTGGCCCGGCGCATGGAGCCCAGGGCGCCGACCCCGGCCAAGCGCCTGCAGGCGATCCGCGGCCTCACGGAAGCCGGCGTGCCCTGCGGGGTCTTGGCCGCGCCGATGATCCCGGCGCTCAACGACAGCGAGCTGGAGGCGATCCTGGAAGCCGCCGTGCGCGCCGGGGCCGGTACCGCCGGCTACGTCTTGCTGCGCCTGCCCCTGGAGATCAAGGAGCTGTTCGAGGAATGGCTGGCGGCCCATTTCCCGGACCGCAAGGCCCACGTGCTCAACCTCATGCGCGAGACCCGGGGCGGCAAGCTCTACGATTCCACCTGGCGGGTGCGCCAGCGCGGCACCGGCGTCTACGCTCAGCTGCTCGCCCGACGCTTCAAGCTGGCCTGCAAGCGCCTGGGGCTGGCGCGCGAGCGCGACGAGCTGGATGTCAGCCAGTTCGTCCCGCCACCTTCGGATCGGCGGCAGCTGTCACTGTTTTGAAGAGGTGGCATCTCATTACTCGAGCCAGGCCATTCGATTTCATGCTTGGCCCCTATATGGCGGGCTGATACCTAGGACTCATGGTACGCCTCAGCATCGAGAGAATTGAGTCCGCCGTCTCCAACATCGACAGTGTGTTTCTCAACACGCCGCAATACATATGCCCGCACCTCAGCGTGGCGCTCGGATGCCGTGTCCTGCTGAAAGTCGAGACGATAAATCCGATCAGGTGCTTTAAGGGCCGTGGGACAGAAACGGTCTTATCGCGATTGGACTCTTCCGCGGCGTCGAAATCGGTCGTTTGCGCGAGCGCCGGAAACCTGGGCCAAGCCCTAGCGTTCAGTGCAAAGAAGCGAGGGTTTGGCGTGACCGTCACCGCGTCGGCCGCTGCCAATCCGCTGAAGCTGGAGCGCATGAAGGCCTTGGGCGCGGAGGTCGTTTTGGTCGATGGCGAGATTGAGGCCGCGCTCGAGGCGGCAATCGATCATTCCAATGAAACCGGCGCGGTCTTGGTCGAAGACAGCAAGAATCTCGACACCTGTGAGGGTGCCGGGACGATCGGGCTCGAGCTTTCCAACTTGCCCTTTGCCTTGGACACGGTGCTGATCTCGCTTGGTGCCGGCGCCATGGCGAGCGGCGTCGGATACGCCGTGAAGAGTCGCCGCCCGGATACAAAAATCGTTTGTGTTCAGCCCGAAAACGCACCGGCGCTGACCCGGTCGTTCTTGGCAGGCCGCGTCGTCGAATCGGGCCCGCCCAAAACGATCGCCGATGGCGTGGCTGGAAGATACACCATTCCCGAAGTCCTCGACGACCTGCTCGACATCGTCGATGACGCGGTGTTGGTGAGCGAAGACAGCATTATCGCGGCGATGCGCTTGCTCTATCAGTGTTCCGGATTGGTCGTCGAGCCCGCGGGCGCTCTGGGCGTAGCCTTTATGCTGGAAAATCCGGAGCGTTTTCGCGGGCAATGCGTCGCCACGGTTTTGTGTGGAAGCAATGTCGCGCCAGACGACTTTGAGAAGTGGGTGCTACACGGGGCCTAGCTAAGTCTTGTCATTCAGCAATGAGGTCGAGGCCCATCATTTGCGCAGGGCTGCGCCAAGTTTACCGCGCCGTTAGGTCCCGAAACGCCGTGGCCCCCGCCCCGCTCTCGGCTGCCAACATCGCGTGAATCACAGCCCGGCTCATGCAGTCGGCGGCGGCGGCGCCCAACGCGTTGATCGCCGGCGCCTCGGGCGCCGCGAAGAAGCCGTCGGCCTCGGGCAGCGGCTTGGCGCCGGTGCCGAGCGCGAACAGGGCGTCGCCGTCGAACATGGTGTGGGCCGGCCGGATCGCCCGGGCCAAGCCGTCGTGGGCCATCTGGGCCACCTTGCGTGCCTGGGCCTTGGTCAGACGCCCATCGCAGGCGACCAGGCCGATCGTCGTGTTCCGGCCCGGCTTGCCTTCGGCCGCCGCCTCGGGCAGGCGCACCGCGCGCCGGCCCAGGTCGCCGAACTCGCCGGCCAGCTCCTGGCCGATCTCCCAGGGTTGGCCGCTCGCCGGGTCGATCGTCGTGCCCAGGGAGTTGACCGCGACGATGGCACCCACCGTAAGGCCGCTGTCGAGCACCAGGCTGGCGCTCCCCAGGCCGCCCTTCAGCGGTCCCGAACAGGCGCCCGTCCCCGCGCCCACACAACCCATGGGAATCGGTCCGTCGCGCGCCGCCTCGCACGCCTGCCGGCCCCAGTCCGCGCTCACCGGCGGCACGAAGTCGGCGCCCCGGCCCAGATCGAACAGCATGGCGGCCGGCACGATCGGGGCCACCTGGCCGTCGCCAAGCGGAAAGCCCCGGCCCTGCCCGGCAAGCCAGCGCACCACGCCGTCGGCGGTGGCGAGGCCGTAGACCGAGCCGCCGCTCAAGACCACGGCATCGACCCGCTCCACCAAATTGCTGGGGTCCAGCAGATCGGTTTCCCGCGTGCCCGGTGCCGAGCCGCGCACGTCAACCCCGGCGACCGCCGGCGGCTGGCACAACACCACCGTGGTGCCGCTCGCCGCCGACGGGTCGCTGAAGTGGCCGACCTTAAGACCGGCTACGTCGGTCAGGGCGTTGTGACGGCCCGGCCGGCTCATGAGCCGTCGCCGCCCGTGGACTCCTGCCAGGCGATCAGCTCCCGGCGCACCTTCTCCAGCAGGGGCCCGGATTTCGGCCGAGCGATCACCAACTCAGTGCAGCGCCTGACGGCGGGACAGGCCGCGACGATATCCTCGGTGGTTTCCAAGCCGTAGTTCGCCCACATGGCCATCAACAAATCCGCCAGGCTGAAGCGGTCGCCCAGATTGTAGGGGCCGTTGTCGGCCAGCATACGGTCGAGCACCGACCAGCGCTCCATGGCAAGCGCAAGGGCCGCGGCCTTGATTCGCGGGGCGTCCGCCGGATCGCTGGAAAACCGCCCGGCGTAGAAAAACCGCTTGGCATGGGGCTCGATGTCGCTCACCACGTAGAAGATCCGGCTCAGGAAAGTCCCACGCAAGGGATCGTCGGGTGCCGGCGCCAGATCGGTCACGCGGTGGCGGTCGGCCAGATAGACCATGATCCCGGCGACCTCGTGAAGCACCGGGCCTTCGGGTGTCTCGAGCGCGGGCACCAAACCGGCCGGATTGAGCGCCAGAAACTCAGGCGTGCGATGCTCGCCCTTGATTGGATCGACCGGGCGCAGCTCGTAGTCCAAGCCGGCCTCCTCGAGCACCATCTGAGCGCCGACCGAGCGAGTCACCCCGCCGCCGTAGAGTACGTACAAGAGCCGCCTCCCCTAACCCATACGCTCATCGACCGTGCGCGCGGTCTGATTGAACAGCACCCGGCGCTCTTCCTCGCTCGGCGGCGCTTTTCGCCGCAGCTCCTTGCCCAGGTCGACCGCCCGCTGCACCGCCGGGCGCTCCTTGACCGCCTGACGCCAGCGCATGACGTTGGGAAAGGCCTCGAGCGATTGGCCGAGCGGCTTGGCGATCAGCACCCAGGGCCAGCAGACCATGTCGGCGATCGAATAGTCGCCCAGGATGTGGTCGCGCTCGGCCAGCCGCCGCTCGAGCACGCCCAGGCAGCGGTCGTACTCGTTGGCATGGCGGGCGTGCGCGTAGTCCTGGCCCTCGGGGCCGTAGTTGACATAGTGGCTGAGCTGGCCGGCCGTTGGGCCCTGGTTGGCGACCTGCCAGAACAGCCACTCCGTGGCCTCCTTGCGGCCGAGCGGGTGGTCGGGCAGGAAGCGCCCGGTCTTCTCCGCCAGATAGAGCAGGATCGCGCCAGACTCGAAGACCGTGACCGGCGCGCCCTCGACCCCGTGGTCGACGATCGCCGGCATGCGGTTGTTCGGGCTGATCTCCAAAAAGGCCGGCGTGAACTGGTCGCCCTTGCCGATGTTGAGCGGAATCATGCGGTAAGGCAGCCCGCACTCCTCGAGCATGATCGCGACTTTCCAGCCGTTGGGGGTCGGCCAATAGTAGAAATCGATCATGGGCGCTCTCAAGCCTCCGCCTCGGCCAGAGTCTCGGCCTGGTGGGCCGCGCCGGCCGCCAGAAGCTCGGCGACCTCCTGATCGCTGAAGCCCGCTTCCAACAGGATCTCCCTGGTCTGGCCACCCAAGAGCGGCGCCGGGTGCCGGGCTTCGGGCACGGTCTCGGAAAAGCGCGCCGGGGTGCGCGCCTGGCGCAGGCGCCCGGCCTGGGGATGGTCCTGCTCGACCACGATGCCCGTGGCCTCGACTTGGGGATGGCGGATCGCCGCGCGGCGGTTGAGGACCGGCACGCAGGGCACGTCCTCGGCCTCCAGACGCTCCAGCCATTCGGCCGTGCTGCGGGTCTTGAGCGCCTCCTGGGTCAGCTCCAGGCGGGCGTCCCGGTGCTTGTCCAGGCCCTCGGAATCCTGAAAGCGCGGGTCCTCGAGCCACTCCGGCCGCTCGCAGGCGCGGGCCAGGCCGACCCACTCCTTGTGGCGCATGACCGCGACCGAGATGTAACCGTCGGCGGTCTGGTAGATCAGGTCGATGAAGCTTTGCGCGGTCTCCCGCTCGAGCTCGTCGCCGACGAAGGTATGGCCGCCCATATCAGAGCTCCAGAGGAAAGCAATAATCGTGTCCAGCATGGAGAGCCGCACGTGCTGGGCCGGCGCGCCGCGCGCCCGGGCGAGCAAGGCCGCGGTGATCGCCTGCGCCGCCGTGAAACCGGTCAGCTTGTCGGGCAGGATCGTGCGCACCAGCTTGGGCGCCGCTTCGTCCGAGCCCGCCTGCACGGTCGTTAGGCCAGTCAGCGCCTGGATCAGGGGATCGAAAACCGGCTTGTGGGCCAGGGGACCGGCTTCGCCGAAGCCGCTGATCGAGACGTAAACGATGTCCGGCGCGACCTCGCGCACCGCGGCCTCGCCCAGGCCGATGCGCTCGGCGACGCCGGGCCGGAAATTCTGGATCACAACGTCGGCGCCGACCAAGAGGCGCTTGAGCGCGTCCAGTCCGCCCGGCGCCTTGAGGTCCAGGGCGATCGAGCGCTTGTTGCGGTTGTTGTTGAGGAATGACGCCGAGAAGCCGCCACGGCGGGTCGCCACCTGGCGCGAATGGTCGCCGCCTCTGGGCGGCTCCACCTTGATCACGTCGGCGCCCTGGTCTGCCAGGATCATGGAGCCGAGCGGCCCGGACACCATCATCGTGAGGTCGATTACCCTGATCCCGTCGAGCGGTCCCGCCATTGCTCTTGATCCTCGTCTTGCGCACGCCGGCCGTAAATCAAGCAAGTAAGCAGCCCAGGTGCAATTACCAAGCACGCCAATTTGACCACCGCTTGGCCTTCAGCGCCAAATCTGACAGACTCCGGCGCCTTCGATGGAGTTCGAGAAAGGCTTGCCGGCGGTGTTCATTCAAAGCGAAGACACAAACGATCCCAAGTCTATGCGGTTCCTGCCAGGCCAGGCGGTGCTGGCGGCCGGGCGCCGCGAGTTCACGCGCGGCCAGGCCGAAGGCTCGCCACTCGCCGAGCGCTTGTTCGCGCTCGAAGCGGTAACGGGTGTCGCCCTGGGATCGGACGACATCACGGTCACCATTGCAGAAGGGGCCGATTGGGCGAGCCAGCGCACCGCTGTCCTCAGCGCCATCATGGCCCACTTCATGAGCGGCGCGCCGGCGGTCGAGGAGACGGCCGAGCCGGACCCGGGCTTCGCGCCCGAGGACAGCGGGATCGTCCAAGAGATCCGCGAGCTGATCGACACCCGGGTGCGGCCAGCCGCCCAACAGGCCGGCGGCGAGGTGCAGTTTCATGGCTTCCGCGACGGTATCGTGTATGTCGAGCTGAGCGGCCAGGCGGCGAGCCTGCAAAACGGCATCGCCAATGTGCTGCAGCACTACCTGCCCGAAGTTACCGGCGTGAAGGACTATCGGGATGCCATCCCGAAGCCCGGCCTGGAAACCGCCGAGGGCAAAGCGATCCGGCAGGCGCTCGACGAGCGCATCAACCCGGCGGTGGCCGCCCACGGCGGACATATCTCCCTCGTCGACGTGCAAGGCGACCGGGTCTACATCCGCTTGGAGGGCGGCTGCCAAGGCTGCGGCATGGCCAATGTCACCTTGAAGCAGGGCGTTGAGGTGGAAATCCGCCGGGTCGCGCCGTCGATCTCGGCGGTGCTTGACGTGACCGATCATGCGGGCGGCACCAACCCCTACTACCAGCCCGGCAAAGGGGGCGCGGGCGCGGTATAGAGGGAGCGGCCATGGCCCGCCTTCTGCTCCTGGTGCCGACCACCTCTTACCGGATCAGCGACTTTCTGAGCGCGGCGCACCGCCTCGACATCGAGGTCGCGGTCGGTTCGGAGCGCCGTCAGGTGCTTGAGAAGTACGCCGACGGCGGCACGGTGACCTTGAGCTTCCAAAAGCCTGAGCGCGCAATCGGCCAGATCCGGGAGTACCACGCGCGCTTCCCACTCGCCGCCATCGTGCCGACCGACGAAGAGACCACCTTGCTGGCAAGCCGGGCCGCCGCCGCGCTTGGCCTGCCCCACAACCCTCCCGAAGCGGTCGCGGCGGCCGGCAACAAGCTGCTGTTCCGACAAACCATGGCCGCCGCCGGCACGCCCGGACCGGCCTTCTCGGTGATCTCACCCGATCAAGACTGGGCCGCGCCGGCAACCGAGCCGGCCTATCCTTGCGTGCTCAAGCCTTTGAGCCTCTCGGCCAGCCAAGGGGTGATCCGCGTCGACGATCCGTCTCAGTTTCTCGAAGGATTGGCGCGGATCCATCGGATTTTGGAGGCCCTCGACCATGTGGGGCCACGCGACATCCTGGTCGAGGCCTACCTGCCGGGGCCCGAGGTCGCCTTGGAAGGGCTACTGGATCGAGGCGCTCTCAGGGTGCTGGCGATCTTTGACAAACCCGACCCGCTGGACGGCCCCTATTTCGAGGAGACGATCTACGTCACGCCGTCCCGTCTGCCGCGCGGCCAGCAAGGCGCCATCGAGGCGGCGACCAGCCGCGCAGTGGCGGCCCTCGGCCTGCAAAATGGACCGATTCACGCCGAACTGCGCCTCTCGCCGCAAGGCCCCGTGGTGATCGAGCTGGCGGCCCGTTCAATCGGCGGCCTCTGCGGCCGGGCGCTCAAGTTCGGCGTCGGGCCCAGCCTGGAGGATCTGATCCTGCGCCACGCCATGGGCTTGCCGATCGATTCAATGGCGCGCGACGGGGCCGCGGCCGGCGTGATGATGATCCCAATTCCCAGACGCGGTCGCCTGGTGGCCGTCGAGGGACTGGCGCGGGCGGAGTCGGTGAGCGGCATCGAGGCGGTCACCATCACGATCGCCCGGGGCCAGCCGGTGGTGCCGTTGCCCGAGGGTAACCGTTATCTGGGCTTCATTTTCGCAAGCGCCGACACGCCAAGCGAGGTCGAGGCCGCGCTCAGGGCGGCACATAGCTCGCTCGACATTCGGATCGAAAGTTAGACTTTAAGTCAGCTGCGGTTTTTGGCGACCAGCTCGCCGGCCTCCAGGCCGGGAATGACCCAGTGGCCCGCCGAGTCGGCGCAGGCCACGGCCGGATAGAGCTGGCGCAGATCGCCCTCCATCCAAACCTGCTGATAGCGCCGGCAGTGCTGCTGCTCGGCCAGGGCGAAGGTCTCGCCCGGCACGATCGTGACCTCGGCGTCAACCGCCGAGCTCCGCCAGTGGCTCTCCTCGCCCGGCTGGGCGCTGTCGAGCGCATGCTGGATCGCCCAGCCGAGACCGGCGCGCGCCGCCGGCGGCCAGCTGAGGCTGCCAGGCTGAATGGCGACCAGCTCGGAGCGCACCTCGGGCTGGCCGGGCTGCCGCTCCTCGAACACCAGATAGTGGCCGATCTCGGGCTCGTAGTACCAGGTGCGGGTAAGCGCCGAGACGCCGTCCCGCGCGCGCCGCTCACACACCAGTTTGCGGGTTTCGAACGCGCCGAGGGCAAGCTCGACCTCGGCACGGCCTTCGTTGCGGCAGGCCCAGAATTCCTTGCTGTGGACAGCGCTCTCGGCGCGCACGCCCTGCTGGGTCTCGGACGAAACCTCGAAGCGTACGCCCTGGCCCGGTGCACCCGGCCATAGCTCGCCGTGAGATTTGGAGAAGCTGCGTTTGCCGCGCTCCTGGCTGGAGAACCAGCTGGTCGGCGGTACCACGAAGTTGGCATGGCTGACGATGGTCGCGCCGCGGTTAGAGCGCCATCTGACCTCCTGGCCGGTAACCTCCAGGATGCTGCGCACCTCGCCATCGGAGTAGATGTAGCGGGTGCCCGCTTGGTAGGCGGGCATGGGGTCGCTTGGCCCCAAAGGCGGCGTGGGCAAGGCGGCCTCTGCGACCGCTTCGGTCGGCGCCGCCTCGGGCCCGGCGGAGGCCGGCGCCTCAGCCGACTTAGGCGCTGCTGCCTTGGCGGGAACTTGCGCCTTGAAGACCCGCTCTTCGCGCAGGGCATTGACCACCTGGTCGGTCAAGCGGCCATTGGCCCAAAGTCCTTTGGAATCCTGGTAGAGCTCGATCGCCTGGTGTGTCTTGGGCCCGAGCAGCCCATCGACCGGACCAGGCCGGTAGCCCAAACGGGTCAGGGTCTCCTGAACCTCTGCGACCAGCTCCCGGGTGGGCTGGAGCTCGACCGGTTGAGTGAACTCGGGAACGACCGGCACCGCATCCAGGCCATGGGGTGCCTGGGCCACCGGCTCTGCGCCGGTTTCCGGGCGCTCCCAGGGCATCGTGCCAAGGTTACAGCCCTGCAGAAGTCCTGCGAGGGCGAGAACCGCAACGGCCCACGGCCGTCGCGTCCGGTCGGCTCCTGCTACGCCACGCACCAAGATTCCGTGCCTCCAAATGCCTCGTCACGCGAAGACGCCGGGCCGACGCCTTCAAGCGCACCATCATCCTTTGTGCAGGGTTAAGATTCGATGGAGAGATCGTAAATTTATTGGATTCTATCAGCGCCTTAGGCCACGACGCTGCTGGGCGAGGCTTCCAGCGTGCGCGTCTTGGGAAAGATGACTCGGATCGTCGTACCCTGACCCAGGACGCTTTCTATCTCGATCCAGCCGCCGTGCAGCTCGGCGAGCTTGCTGGTCAGAGGCAAGCCGAGGCCGGCACCCTCGTACTGGCGCGAGAGGGACTGATCGACCTGGGTGAAGGGCTGGAGCACCCGACCCAGATTCTCCTTGGCGATGCCGATGCCGCTGTCGCGCACCTGGAGCGCCATGTTGCCTTCCTGCTCCATTGCGATGGAAACATCGACGTGCCCGCCGGCCGGCGTGAACTTGATCGCGTTTGACAGCAGGTTCGCGATCATTTGTTTGACCGCCTCTCGGTCGGCGTGAAGCTGCGGCAAATTCTCGTCCGCGTCGACCTTGATGGTGAGGTCGGTGTCGCGCAGACGATCTTCCAAGCTGGCCAGAACCTTTTCGATCAGTGTCGGCAAGCGAAGGGGCTCCTCGCGTAGCTCGAACTGATTGGTCTCGATCTTGGTTAGCTGCAGGATGTCGTTGATGATCCCGAGCAAATCCTGGCCACTGCGCTGAATGTCACCGGCGTACTCCCGGTAGCGCGGGTCGCCGAGCGGGCCCAGGGCTTCGCCGGTCAGCACCTCGGCAAAACCGATCACGGAATTGAGCGGGGTGCGCAGCTCGTGGCCCATCATGGCCAGGAAATCGGACTTCGCGCGATTTGCTACCTCGGCGCGCTCCTTGGCCGAGCGCAGCTCGTCTTCGACCCGGCGCCGCTCCTGAACCTCTTGCTCGAGCGCCAGGTTCGCCTCGCTGAGTTCCGCGGTTCGCGCCAGCACCGCCTGCTCGATCACCTGAGTGCGATTGTGCGCACTGGCGAGGTACTGGATCAGCAAGAGGGTCAGTAGCAGCCCGATGATAAAGACGCCCCAAGCAACCAGATCGCTGTTGTTTTCGAGCTGGTTGGGAATGGGTTTGACGAAGATCGACCAGGGCTGACCGGCGACCATATAGCGGGTCTCGCTAAACAAACCCTGGCGCATCTCCTCCAGGGTCAAGGGGCTGCGCGCGCCCCGGCTGAGCGGTGAGGGCTGGAAATGAACCAGCCGCTCTCCGGGCGGGGCGGCCTCGTCGAAGAGGTAAATGTCCAGGTTACGGGCCGCCGAGAGGCCAGCCAGGGACGCCTCGACCAAGTCACCCAAGCGGAACACGCCACGCGCGTAGCCCAAGAGCTGTTCCTGGCGCAGCTCCAAGCTCTGGGGCACCTCGCCCGTTTGATAGACCGGCTGAACCACCACCAGCTCCGGCTGATGGCCGGCCAGGCCCAAGCCCTCGCCGCCGGCGGTCACCATGCGGCCGCTGTCGCGCGAACGGTTGAGCGCCTCCATTTGGCTCGGCAGGGCGGCCAGATCCCAGCCCAGATCCCGGTCGTTGCCCTCGAACGGCTCGACGAAATAGACCGGAAAGTGCTCCTTGCGAGGCGCGGCCGCGACCCGGTAGCCGAGCCCGTCAAGCTGGGTGAAGCGAAAGCCGAACAGCCCGTCGTCGCGCGCCTGACGCTCGAACTCGGCCCGGGCATCACCCGGCACCCGTGGAATCCATTCAATCGCCTGGATCCCGGGATAACGCGGCAGGGCATCGCGGGCGAACTCGAAGAACTCCCAGCGGTCGACCTCGTTGGACGCGGCAAAGAACGCGCCGACCGATTTGATCGCCTCGAGATAGCGGTCGAGCGCCTTGCTGACCGCGGTGGCGTACTGGTTGGCCGGACCTTCGAACTCGGTCTGGGCCTGGGTTTGATAGAGATGCTGGACGGTAAAGAAGCCGCTCGCCGAGATCCCCACGCCGAGGCACAACACCACCGCCTTGGGCAACAGACGCCGATCGGGCCAGGCAATGCCACGCAGGCGGGACAGCTGGGCGTGTGCCCTGCCCCACCATGGGCCAGCCGCCTCCAACGCACGCTGGCGCCAGCCGGCCGCCTGGCCGAGCACGGCCTCGAGGCGCCACTTGGGCTTCGGTAGGGTCCGGAAGGCCCGGATTTCGGGCCATGAAAGCTTCATCGGTTTCTTCGGTTCCATCCGCGGAATTGCCGAGAAGAATGCGCAAATCATCGTTAAAATGACTTTAATTCAAACTCTTTCCGAAGCCTTGAAAGTGCTGGCCCGAAGGCCTTCAATGCTTGCGGTAGCGCCTTAACCTTCTGTTCCGATCCTGCCGCGTATCCTGCCGCGCGGTGCACCTGCTTGGTGGAGCGATCCTTGTCATGGTCTATGTCTTTTGCGTACTTGCGATCTTCGCGACCGGCGACAGCGCGACGGCGGGCGTCCTGGAGCGACCAACCGCCCTACAGGAAGCCAATAACAAGGTGAACAACTGGGGCCGTAACTTCCGCGTCGGAAAGAACGGCGTGGTGACCCATAAGCAGAACTATGGCAAGAAATCCAAACCAAAGACCCACAAGCAGAAGGGCGGCGCGATCCCTTTTGAGACCGCCCGCGGCGGCAAGGTCAAGATGCCGAAGAACTCGGCCTACCAGATCGATGGCATTGATCCCGATTTGCTTAACCGCTCTTACGGACCGGTCCGCTAAGCCTCTGTAATTTATTGGATATGTGGGCCGCACCTGAGGTCCTCCCCATACTAGTATAGGATCATAGGGATCCAGCCTCGGGCCAGAACAGCGCGGCACGGCAGAAAATGGGCGCACATCGGAGTTTCTCGCAAGTCCAAGGCCGCCTCCAATGGTGAAGCTGCGCCGCGCCCTGCGCGGGCTTGGCACCGAACGCGCCTTGGCGGCCTACCGCCTGTCCAAGGCCCGCGACGCGCTGGCCAAATTCCCGGCAGGCGATCCTGAGTCCGCGCTGGCCGCCGCGCGGGCCAAAACCTTGATTTTCACCGTGACCGCCGGGCGCAGCGGCACGACCTATCTGACCAGGTTGATGGCGCTCTTTGCGCGGGTCCGGGCCGTCCACGAGGAGGCGCCCGGCTTTGAGTGCGTGCTCCGCCCGGCCCAAAAGCGCCCGGAGCTGGCGCGCGCCTTCTGGCTGGATCACAAGCTCCCGGCGATCGCCCGCCACCCCGAGCCGATCTATCTGGAAACCAGTAATGTGACCTGCAAAGGGTTTCTCGAGCCACTGCTCGAACTGGGCCTCACGCCCCGACTCATATTGCTCAATAGGGCGCCGCGCGCCGTCGCGCTCAGCTATCTGGGGCGCAACACCGTGCCAGGGCGCAGCGACCTGGGCATACGCTACATGCTCCATCCGGGCGACCCCGGCGTGCTCCCCCTGCCCGGCTGGCGGCGGCTCAGCGACTATCAGCTCTGCTTCTGGTCGGCGCTCGACATCGAGCGGCGGCAAGTCGCCTACCGCAAGCAGATCCTCGATGCTGGCGGAACGGCGGTCGAGACCTCGGCGCAGGCCCTGGGCCAATTCGAGAATCTTCTCGAGCTGGCCCACGCCCTGGATCTGGTCGAGCCGGCTCAAGACCTCGGGTTGCTAGCCCAACAGCATGCCGAGATCTCGCGCCGAAGCCACAACCCGAATCCCAAGCGAAATGTGCCACCAGACGGCATCGCCCGCCAGGAGCAAGAGGTCTGGCAGCGGATTGCCGCCGCCGCGCCCAAGCTTGAAGCCAGCGTCGCCGCAAAATATCCGGCGGGCGCCTTGTGAGCGACGACACCTGTGCTACGCTTGGTCAAGCCTTGGCATCGGGAACGGGGACCGGAAAGCCTTGGCAAAAGGGGAGGGCGTTATGCGTGAAGAGACCGTACAACAGGACACCTCGGCGGGCGACAGCTCACTGAGCGGCTATTACAACGCATCCCAGCTGCGGGCCGACACCTGGAGCCGCTTGAAGAACCTGACCAGCCGCCTCGACAAGGCTCAGCGCCAGCAAGCCAGGACCGCCACGCTCAGGGTCGAAGCCGAACAGGCGCTCGCCGTCCTGGAGCCGATCGAGCACTACTGGGCCTTTCCCGGCTCGAACACCTTCCAGCATCTCAAGAACCTTCTGGACAAGGAGGACTACACCCTCTTGGCGCGGATCGTCGCGCGCATCGTGCGCGCGCTCATGAGCAACGCCTACCGGCGCAAGACGATCCCCCTGGAGCTGCATGGCAGTGGCGACGATGACGACGAATACGTGGTCGAGAGCGAGGAAGACGTCCAGCACGCCCGGCCCTACTTCGAGGTGCTGATCGTCGACAACATCACGACCAGCCAGCAGCAAATGCTGCGCCGGGGCCTGCGCGACATGCGCCGCCCGGAAGATCCCTTCATCTATGAGTCGGTCGTCGTCAATAGCCTGTAAGACGGGCTGATCGGCGTGCTGTTCAATCACAACATTCAGGCGGTCGTTGTGCGCTATGGCTTCCCGCTCCATTCGCGCCACAAGCTGGAGCTGCTGCAGCGCTACTTGACCCGCTTCGGCGACATCGACCTGGAAGACCTGCCGCCGGAGGAATTCGGCACCACCCTGGCGGTGCTGATCGGCCGAATGAGGCCAGAGCTTGACGTCTACCTGGTGACCGACCAATCGGTCGAGGAAATCGCCGGCAAGGTCTGCGGCAGCTGCCGCCGGGTCTTCTACAATCAAGAAGACTATATGGAGCTGCACCTCAACATCCTGCGCGGCGTTAATTCCCGCTACAAAACGCCGTTCTTCACCGCCCTGCGCGCTTACAGCAAGCAGCCGACCGGCGTGTTCCACGCCATGCCGATCTCCCGCGGCAAGTCGATCAGCAAGTCCCATTGGATCCGCGATATGGGCGATTTCTACGGCATGAACATCTTTCTTGCCGAGACCTCGGCCACCTCGGGCGGGCTCGACTCGCTGCTCGACCCGACCGGGCCGATCAAGAAGGCCCAGGAAGCGGCGGCCCGGGCGTTCGGCGCGCGCTACACCTTCTTCGCCACCAACGGCACCTCGACCTGCAACAAGATCGTCGTGCAAGCCCTCGCGCGCCCGGGTGACATCGTGCTGGTCGACCGGGACTGCCACAAGTCCCACCACTACGGCATGGTTTTGAGCGGCGCCGAGGTGGTCTATCTGGAGTCTTACCCGCTCAGCCAGTACTCCATGTATGGCGCCGTGCCGCTGGCCGAGATCAAGCGTCAACTCTTGGAGCTCAAGCGCGCCGGCAAGCTCGACCGGGTCAAGATGCTGCTGCTCACCAACTGCACCTTCGACGGCATCGTCTACAACGTGGAGCGGGTCGTCGAGGAGTGCTTGGCGATCAAGCCGGACCTGGTGTTTTTGTGGGACGAGGCCTGGTTCGGCTTCGCGCGCTTCGCGCCGACCTATCGTCAACGCACCGCCATGCACGTCGCCGAGGTGTTGCGTGCTCGCTACCGCAGCGCCGAGTATCGCCGGCGCTACGAGGCCTACAAGGCCGAGTTCGACACCCTAGACACGGACGACAACGAGACCTGGATCAAGACCCGCCTGATGCCCGACCCGGACAAAGTGCGCATCCGGCTCTATTCCACGCAGTCGACCCACAAGACCCTGACCGCCCTGCGCCAAGGCTCGATGATCCACATTCACGACCAGGACTATCGCGCCAAGGTCGAGGCGACCTTCCACGAAGCCTATATGACCCACACCTCGACTTCGCCGAATTATCAGATCCTGGCCTCGCTCGACGTTGGCCGGCGCCAGGTCGAGCTAGAGGGCTTCGAGTTGGTGCAGAAGCAGGTCGAGATGGCCATGGTGCTGCGCGAGCGCATCATCACCCACCCGCTGATCAGCAAGTACTTCCGCGTTTTGACGGTGGGCGACATAGTGCCCGAGGAGTACCGGGAGTCGGGCATCCAGTCGTACTACGACAAGGACCACGGCTGGCAGGATATCTGGGAGGCCTGGAGCAACGACGAGTTCACGCTGGACGCCACGCGGATTACGCTCGAGGTCGGCAAGACCGGTCTGGACGGCAGCACCTTCAAGGAGCAGGTGCTGATGGACCGCTACGGCATTCAAATCAACAAGACCTCGCGCAACACCGTTTTGTTCATGACCAACATCGGCACGACGCGCAGCTCGACCGCCTACCTGATCGAGGTGCTGGTCAAGATCGCCCAGTCGATCGAGGAGGAGATCGACGACTCCAGCCCGGCCGAGCATCGCATTCACACCGCGCGCGTCGCGGCGCTCACCGAGCAGCAACCGCCGCTGCCGGACTTCAGCCGCTTCCACGACGCCTTCAGGCGCGACCCGAGCGGCCAGACCGTGGAAGGCGACCTGCGCCGGGCCTACTTCCTGGCCTACGACGAAGAGGCTTGCGAGTACATCAGCCTGGAGAAGGGACCGCTTGATCAGATCCTGGCGAGCGGCCGCGAGGTGGTCTCCTCCAGCTTCGTGATCCCCTACCCGCCGGGCTTCCCGATTTTGGTGCCGGGCCAGGTGATCGACCAGCAGATCATCGACTTCATGCGCGCGCTCGACGTCAAGGAGATCCATGGCTTCCGGCCCGAGCTTGGCCTGCGGGTCTTCACCGAAGAAGCGCTCGAGCGGCTCTTGAAGCCCGACAAGACCGAGCTCGCGGCCGAATAGACTGTACTTGCGATCACGATTTTATCCGGGGGACGACATGGCCAAGGGATCAGGCAAGAAGAAGCTCAAAGGACTTTCCGATATCCGGCGCTTCTTCCATCGCAACGAGACGCCGATCTATTTCATCAGCGCGACCAACTTCAACCTGCTCGGGATCGACGAGTGGGTGCGGAACTTCAAGTACATCAACTACATCGACTGCTACGACGGTCGCCATCCCAATACCTTCATCCCCTCGCCTGCGCCGCACCCCGAGTTCGAATCGATCGAGGACATCAACAACTACCTGCTCGAGCACAAAGAGGTGCTGGACTTCATCAAGGCGCGCGGCAAGGGCGGCAAGGCGGTCTTCCTGATGTTCGACCAGGCGACCGAAAAGGCGGCGCGCGCCGCCGGGCTCAAGGTCTGGTTCCCCAAGGCCAAGCTGCGCAACAGCCTGGACAACAAGATCGAGACCGTGCGCATCGGCAACAAGGCCGGCGTGCCCAGCGTACCCAACATCCTGACCGAGTTGGAGAGCTACGAGCAGCTGCGCAAGGTTTCCAAGAAACTCGGCGAGCATTTGGTGCTGCAGAGCGCCTATGGCGACTCCGGCCACACCACTTTCTTTATCTCGAACGAGAGCGATTGGAAGCGCCACGCGGACGAGATCGTTGGCGAGGGCGAGATCAAGATCATGAAGCGGATCGACTGCCGCCAAGCGGCGATCGAAGCTTGCGCCACCAAGGCCGGCACCATCGTCGGCCCGCTCATGACCGAAATTGTCGGCTTCAAGGAGCTGACTCCATACAAGGGCGGCTGGGCCGGCAACGAGATTTTCGCCGAGGCCTTCACACCGAAGCTGCGCGCCCAAGCCCGGGAGCTGACCTTCAAGTTCGGCGAGCAGCTGCGCAAGGAAGGCTATCGCGGTTACTTCGAGCTCGATTTCCTGATCGACAAGGATACCGAGGAGATGTGGCTGGGCGAGCTTAACCCGCGCATTACAGGCTGCAGCTCGATGACCAATCACGCCGCCTTCGCCCATGCCGATGCGCCGCTCTTCCTGTTCCATCTGCTCGAGTTCAGTGACGTCGACTTCGAGCTCGACGTGGCGGGTCTCAACAGCCGCTGGGCCGACCCGGACAACATCGACAGCTGGAGCCAGCTGGTGGTCAAGCACACGGAAGATTCGGTCGACCTTCTGACCGCCGCGCCGGAGAGCGGGATCTGGCGCTTGAACGGCGACGGCAGCGTCACCTTTGACCGCTTCGACTATCACCGGCGCGCGGTGCAGAGCGAGAACGAGGCTTTCTTCCTGCGCATCAGCGGACCGGGGGATTTTCGCTACGAGGGCGCCGATCTCGGCATATTGGTGACCCGCGGGCGGCTCATGACCAAGAACTTCAAGCTCAATCCCCGGGCCAAGGCCTGGATCGAGGGACTGCGCAAGCACTATCGGGCGCGCCCGCTCGGCAGTTTGCAGCAGACCGCGCCGGTGCCGGCGATCCAGCCGGGCGCCTTCAAGATTCTCTAGGATCGGGACCGCTCCATGGAGATGCTCTTCCGCTCGGTCGCCGAGGACGCCCCGGGACCAAAGTGGAAGGCGCTGTTCGACGACGGTTGGCCGGCCTATCGGCAGTGGTTCCTTTCGGAGGGCATCGAGGAGCGGGCGACCTACGCTCACGGCCGGGCCAAGCTGAAGCGCTACATGCCCGAGCTGCTGCCGACCTACGAGCGCTTGTGCGAGCTTTCCGGCGGGCTCGACCTGCAGGCCCGCTTCCTGGCGCTCTACCGGCCACCGGCTTATCTCACCGGCTGCAGCCAGGTGGTCTGGCCCGGCGATGAGCCGGTGCTGATTCGCAACTACGACTACAGCCCGACCCTCTGCGAGGGCCTGGTGCTCCTGAGCCGCTGGAACGGCAAGGCCGTGCTCGCCATGGTCGACTGCCTGTGGGGCGTGCTGGACGGGGTCAACGAAGACGGCCTGGCGATCAGTCTAACCTTCGGCGGCCGCAAGGTGGTGGGCGACGGCTTCGGCATCCCGGTGGTGCTGCGCTACATTCTGGAGTTCTGCTCGACCGCCGAAGAGGCCGCCGAAGTCATGAGCCGGGTGCCCGTGCACATGGCCTATAATGTCACCGCGGTCGACCGAAAGGGACGCTTCATCACCGCCTTCGCCGCGCCCGACCGCAAGACCCGGGTGCGCGAATTGCCGATCGCCGCCAACCACCAGGGCAACATCGACTGGCACAGCTACGCCCGGGCGACCGCGACCCTCGAGCGAGAGCGCTTCCTCTATTTTCGGCTGCGCGAGCAGGGCATGACGCTCGATCGGATGCTCGCCTGCTTTCACCGCACGCCGCTTTACACCACAGCTTTCGTCAAGGGCTTCGGCACGCTCTACACCGCGGCCTACTGGCCCCAGCGCGGCGAGGCGCGCTTCCTGTGGCCGAATGGCAGCTGGGGGCTATCGATCGAAAGCTTCGAGGAAGGCCAGCGCCTGCAAAGCTTTCGCCCCGAGGCCTTGGCTTCGTCGGCCGGTTAAGCCGCACGCCGCATGCGCATGAGCACGAAGCCAAAGAAAATCAGGTGCGCCAGGGCGGCCAGAGGTATGCCCCGCGCGGCCGCCAGGTTGCCGAAGAAAGGCATCATCCAAACCGTGGCGAGGCAGAGTATCTCATAGGGCATAAAGCCATCGCGCAGGGCCAGGCGCGCCACCAGCACGATAGCGACCGCCATGAACGGCAGGTCGTAGAGGAAGCCGAAGGGCGTCGCCAGGCTAACCCCGATGAGCAGCAGCGCCAGGCGCAGGTCGCCGTCGGTCGGCCGCCGCCAAGCCCACCAAACCGCCAGCGCAACGCCGAGCGAGACAGCGATCTGAAGGCCGGCGGCCAGCGCCTTGGGCACTCCCAGGATTTGCCCGGCCATGAGCACCGTCGCTGAATAGTCCAGAAAGGCGCCCGCCGCCTGGTCCTGCACCTGGGCCTGGAATCCGACCAGAAAGTCCAAGTAAGCCTGCCAGATTCCGGCGCCGAACAGCACGACCGTCACGGCGATTAACAGGCCGGTCACCGTGGCGGCAGAGGCGATTGCTAACCACCGCCGCTCGGCAAGGCACACCAGAGGCACCAGAAGCCCCAGATGGGGCTTGACCGTTAGCAGCCCGAACAGGCCGCCGGCCACGGCCTGGCGCCGGGACAGCAAAGCCAATCCGCCGATCAAGAGTGCCGAGGTCAAGCAGCCGTTCTGGCCGCCGGAAAAGTTTAGGATCGTCACCGGCGCGACGACCGCAGCCAGAATTTCGAAGGGCCGCAAGCCCGCCGTCCTGAGCGCGAGCACGAACAGGGCCAGAGTCACCAATTGCCAAACGATCAGCGCAACGGGATAGGTTAAGCCGCCGAAGGGCCAAATGATGAGCAGGTAGGTCGGCGGGTAGTTGAAGGGGTGCAAGCCCTCCTGGCCGGCGCCGAGCGACATCTGGAAGGCCTTCAGGATCGCGCCGTCATAGAGCTCCCACGGCGCGCCGCCCTCCCACAGCAGGCGAGCGCTGGAGTAGAAGGCGAAGAAATCCGCCAAATCCGAGCGGCCCAGGTTGCGCGATTCGAAATCCAGGCCGCTGTAGTACATCGAGGCGTGAATCACGAAGTAGACGGCCGAAAGCATCACGACGGCAAAGCAGAACAGGTGGCTCGGCCGCTCCAACAGGCCACGTGGGCCGGCGCCCGGCGTCGTAGGTTTGTCTTCGGGTACGGCGCGTGGATCGGCGCTATAGAACATTTCTTAACCGTGCCGCTGGAAAATCGCACCAGGAACCGACGAGACCCCGGGCCTGGGAGCGCGATGACCGTTAACTTCGATTACGACGCTATACCGATCGGATACTACGATTCGGTTTACCGCCGGGCGACCGGCGTGCAGAGCAAGTGGCATCATCTGAAGTTCGCCGCTTTCAGGCGCGCGATGGCCGGCGCGCGCGACCATCTGGACATCGGCTGCGGGCCCGGCACCTTCATCGCCACTCTCGAGGGCGGCATACGCTCGCGCGGCATCGATATCGCCCAGCCCCAGATCGACTTCGCCCGCAGCCACTACGCCGGCGGGGAACGCAGCTTCGAGGTGGCGGGCGATCTGCCCCTGCCCTACGAGGACGACAGCTTCGACGCGATCACGATCATCGAGCTGATCGAGCATTTGCCGGCCGAGCAGAACCAAGCGCTGATCGCAGAGGCTCTGCGAGTCCTACGGCCGGACGGCAAGCTCCTGGTCTCGACGCCCAACTACGGCAGCTGCTGGCCGATCATCGAGGCCCTGGTCAATCGCCTTGGGCCGACCTCCTACGAAGACCAGCACATCACCCATTACCGGCGCGCGAGCCTTCATCGGCTGCTCGAGGCAGCCGGCGGCCGGGCGGTCTCTGTGCGCCCCTACATGGGCCTGGCCGCCTTCACCGCGCCCTTCGGCTGGCGTTTCGCCGACGCGGTCGCCGAATTCGAGACACCCTGGCTCGAGGGTCTCTATGGCCTGCTGCTTTTCGCCGAAGCGAGGAAGCGCCCGTGATCCCCGAGCTCTCCATCATCGTGCCAACCCTCAACGAGGCGCCCAACATCGAGGAGCTGGTGCGCCGTCTCGACGATTGCCTGGCCGGTGTCGACTGGGAGGTGGTCTTCGTCGACGACGATTCCACGGACGGCACCCTTGACGTGCTGCAAAGCCTGGCCCGGCGCGACCCCAGGGTGCGCTATCTGCACCGGGTTGGCCGCGCCGGTCTCTCCTCCGCCTGCTTGGAGGGCTTCGGCTCGAGCTGCGCACCCTACATGGCGGTGATGGACGCTGATTTGCAGCACGACGAACGCCTCCTGCCCGAAATGCTGGCGTCCTTGCGCCGAAACGAGGCCGATCTGGTGGTCGGCAGCCGCTATACGGGCGACGGCGGCGTCGGCGACTGGTCGGCCCTGCGCGCACGGATGAGCCGCCTGGCGACCGACCTTGCCCGGCTTGTGCTGCGGGTGCCGTTGACCGACCCGATGAGTGGATTTTTTATGATCAAGCGCGAGCTCTACCAGCGCTGCCTGCACAGAGTCTCAGGAAAAGGCTTCAAGATCCTGCTGGATCTGGTCACCTCGGTGGCCGGGGCGGTCCGGGTCAAGGAGCTGCCCTTCGAGTTCCGTCAGCGCCACGCCGGCCATAGCAAGCTCGACACCCTAGTGATCTACGAATACTTCCTGGTCATCGCCGACAAGCTGATCGGGCGCTACATCCCGGTCAATTTCGTAATCTTCAGCGCAGTCGGCTGTCTGGGCGCCGTGCTCCACCTGGCTATACTGGGCATGCTTTTGAAGGGATCTGGCGTCCAATTCCTCTATGCCCAGGCCGCCGCCACGGTCTTTGCCATGACCGCGAACTTCCTGCTCAACAACGCCTTCACCTACCGCGCCATGCGGCTCAAGGGAATGGCCGTGCTGAGCGGCCTGTTCCTGTTCTACTCGGTCTGCGCGATCGGCGCCTTCGCGAACATCCGCACCGCCGAATATCTCTACGAGCTGAGCGTGCCCTGGTGGGGCGCCGGCCTGATCGGCGCCGTCATCGGGGCGGTGTGGAACTACGCGGTATCGTCGATCGTGGTCTGGACCCGGCGCGCCGACCATAAGGCCGAGAGCGCCAAGATCACAGCCGTCGAAGATCAGGCGGCCCCGCCCCAGCAGGCACAAATCGCCGAAAGCGCTGGCCGCTAGAGCGCCTCAAGCGCGCCGTTGGCGAAGAGGTCAAAGTTCTTGCCGGCGCCGATCAAACCTGCCGGAGTTTGAATCGAAGAAATTTTTTAGCCCTGTGATACAAATCGGAAAAGCTGATACCATTTGCGCCCCTTAATGGAGCGCCTACCGCCCATGACCAGGTTCTCTCTCAAGCAGCTGCGCTACTTCGTCGCCGCCGGCCAAACCCAGAGCGTGACCCGGGCGGCCGAACAGACCTTCGTCTCCCAACCGTCGATCAGCGCGGCGATCGCCCACCTAGAGGCGGTGTTCGGCGTGCAGCTGTTCATTCGCCACCACGCCCAAGGGCTCTCCCTTACGCCGGCCGGGCGGCGCCTCATGGCCCAAGCCGCCCAACTGCTCAAGCAGGCCGAGAATCTGCACCAGTATGCCATCGATCTGGGTCAGACGCTGTCCGGCCGGCTCGACGTGGGTTGCTTTCTGACCCTCGCGCCGATCCTCATGCCGAGCCTCATCAAGGGCTTCAAGCTGGACAACCCGGACCTTGAGATCAACTGCCGGGAGGGCGACCACGAGCAACTCCTGGCCGGCTTGCGCGACGGCGCCTACGAGCTCGCCTTCGTCTACGATCTGGAGGGCGGCGAGGAGGTCACCTTTCTGCCGCTCGCCGAGATCCCGCCCCATGCCATTCTGCCGGCCGACCACCGCCTGGCCAAACGCAAGCGGATCAAGCTGAACGACCTGATCGAGGAGCCCCTGGTGCTGCTCGACCTGCCCCACAGCCGGGACTACTTCGCGCGCATTTTCCGCGACCTCAAGCTGACCCCGCGGATTGCTCACCGAACGCCCTCGCCCAACATGGTGCGCAGCCTGGTTGCCAACGGCTTCGGCTACGCCCTGCTCAACGTGCGCCCGACTTTCGACCGGGCGATGGACGGCAAGGCCTTCGCCGCGGTCGCGCTGTCGGACGATCTGCCGCCCCTACGCATGGGGATCGCACAGGCCCAGGGCCTGCAACTCACCAAGGCGGCCGAGACCTTTGCCCAATTCGCCCGGGCGCATGCCCAAAAAGGCGGCCTGGAGCTCGGCTAAGCGGCCCGCGCCGTTTTGATCTGCATCAAAAATCCTGAACCTTTGGTGAGGAAAATGATGATTTATTCATGATCTCGCCTCGGTCAGAGTCTCTCCAGTCACGGGATCGAAGTAAGAGGTCAAGAAGACCCTGGCCCGTGGGCGGGGCGCCATGGCGCCAAGGACTGGGAGACAAAGAGCGTGGCGGACACATCCAACACTGCGCCCTCGGCCGTCGAGGTCAGGGCGGTCAAGAAAGCCTTTGGCGCCGGCGCGGCCCAAGTCGTCGCGCTCAAGACCGTATCGCTGACCATCGCCGACAACGAGTTCTTCACCCTGCTCGGCCCCTCGGGCTGCGGCAAGACCACGCTCTTGCGCCTGATCGCCGGCTTTGAGCAACCGACCGACGGCGAAATCCTGCTGTTCGGCGAGCACCTGGAGGGCCTGCCGCCCAACAAGCGGCCGGTCAACACGGTGTTCCAGCACTACGCCCTCTTCCCCCACATGACGATCGCCGAGAACGTTGCCTTCGGGCTACGGCGGCTCAAGAAATCGGAGGCCGAGGTCAAGGAGCGGGTCCAGCGCATGCTCGAGCTGGTCAAGCTGGCACACACGGCCGACCGGCGGCCGAACCAGCTGTCCGGCGGCCAGCAGCAGCGCATCGCGCTCGCCCGAGCGCTCGCGCCGGGCCCCAAGGTGCTGCTGCTCGACGAGCCGCTCTCTGCGCTCGATCTCAAGCTGCGCCAGGCCATGCGCGCCGAGCTGAAGCAGATGCAGCAGGAAACCGGCATCACCTTCGTGTTCGTGACCCACGATCAGGAGGAGGCACTCACCATGTCCGACCGCATCGCCGTCATGTCGGCCGGCGAGCTGCAGCAGGTCGGCGGCGCGCTCGACATCTACGAGGCGCCGCGCAACCGCTTCGTGGCCGATTTCATCGGCGAGACCAATCTGCTGGACGTGACGGTCGAAGAGGTGCGCGGCGAGGAAGCGCTCTGCCGTATCGGTAGCCACGCAGTCCTGCCCTGCAGCACCGCGGGGCCGGCAACCGCCGGCACCAGCGGCCACGTCTCGATCCGGCCGGAGCGTCTGAGCCTGTCCAAGCCGAACGGCGACGACGCGATCGTCGGCCAAGTCGAGCGCCTGATCTATTTGGGCACCGACACGCAATACCTGCTGCGCTTGGACGACGGCACGGTGATCACCGTGCGCGCCCAAAACGCCCACGACTCGCGGCTTGAGGTGGGCCCGGGCGAGCGGGCGGCGCTCAAGATCGATGCCGGCGCATCGCGCCTCCTGGTCGACTGATGGCGGGCGGCATTCCAGGCGGCGGCGGCGCCGCGTCCAGCACCTTCGGGGCGTACCGCAACCGGCTCCTGATGCCGGCCTGGCTGGCCATCGGAATCTTCCTGCTGCTGCCGGTCCTCTTGATGCTGGTCTATTCCTTCCTGACCAAGGACTTTCGCGGCGGCGTGATCTGGGAATTCTCGCTCGCCGCCTACGACCAGTTCATCTTCGACCGGGGCCTGTTCGGCGACGAGGCGCCTAAGATCGAGTGGATCTATATCCAGATCTTCCTGCGCTCGATCTGGCAGGCGCTTTTGGCGACCCTGCTGTGTCTGGTGATCGGCTTCCCGACCGCCTACTTCATCGCGACCCGGGCGGAAAAGTCCCGCTTCGTCTGGCTGTTCCTGATCACCGTGCCCTATTGGGTCAACCTGTTGATCCGCACGGTCTCCATGAAGTTCCTGATTCGCGATACCGGGCCGCTCAACGAGTGGCTGATCTCCAGCGGGCTGATCGCCACGCCGATCCACATGGTCAACACCAACTTCGCAGTGCAGCTCGGTCTCTTTTACTCTTACCTGCCCTTTATGGTGCTGCCCATCTACGCCTCGGTGGAGCGCTACAACTTCGCGCTTTCCGAGGCCGCGGCGGACCTCTACGCAGACCGCTGGACGACCCTGCGCCACGTCATCCTGCCGTCGGTGGCCCCTGGGGTGATCGCCGGCTGCATCCTGGTCTTCGTGCCCAGCCTGGGCGCCTTCCTGGCGCCCGACCTCCTGGGCGGCGCCAAGAACTTCATGATCGGCTCGCTGATCGAGGAGCAGTTCAAGGGTAACGCCGGCAACTGGCCCTTCGGGGCGGCGGCCTCGATGATCCTGCTCACCATGGTGCTGATCGTGCTCATGATCTACGCCCGCCAGCAGGTGCGCAGCGAGCAGGGAGGACGCTAGCCATGGCCCGCAAAGCCGTCGACCTGAAGCGCTACCCCGGTTTTATCTGGGTGACGCTGCTGTGCCTATTCGTGCTCTACGCGCCGCTGATCATTGTCATGGTCTACAGCTTCAACGATTCCAAATCGATCACCTCCTGGGGCGGCTTCAGCCTGCGCTGGTACGAGGACGTCTTCTTCGGCCTGGAGTCGGCCAAGTTCAAGGCGGCGGCGTTCAACTCGCTGGTCATTGCTGTCTCGGCGGCCACGGTCTCGACCATGATCGCGACCTCGGCGGCGGTGGCCATGATCCGGGGCGGTGTGTTTCGCGGCAAGTCCCTGACCTTCGGCCTGATCAGTTTGCCGATCATGGTGCCCGAGATCGTGACCGCCGTGGCAACCTTGATCTTTTTCAGCACGATCGGCTTCACGCGCGGCTATCTGACGATCCTGGTCGCCCACATCGTGTTCTGCATCCCCTTCGCCTATTTGCCCATATCGGCACGCCTTCAGGGCATCGAAGGCACTTACGAGCAGGCGGCCATGGATCTCTACGCCAGCCGGGCCCAGGCCTTCTGGCAGATCCTCATGCCGCTCATGATGCCCGGCATCATCAGCGGCTTCATGCTCGCCTTCATCATCTCGCTGGACGACTTCATCATCACGAATTTCGTCAAGGGCGCGGGCATCGAGACCCTGCCGACGGCGATCTTCGGTTCGGTCAAGCAAGGCATAAAACCCAACATCATGGCGCTCTCCACGCTGATGCTCATGATCTCGATCCTCTTCGTCACGATCTCCTACTTCGTCGGCAAGATGGGCGCCAGAAACAACAAAAATTGACCTCAAGGACATGGAAAAGCATTGGACCTCAAGATGGAAAGGGAGTGAGCGAAAATGAGATTCGGTTTGACATTGGGCGCAACCGCCCTGGCGGCCATGATGATCTCCGGACCGGTATTGGCGCAGGAGAAGCTAACGGTCTACCACTGGTTCGAGTACATGCCCCAAGAGCTCCTGGATAAGTTCACCAAGGAGACCGGGATCGAGGTGACCATGGACACCTACGACTCGAACGAAGCCATGCTCGCCACCTTGAAGGCCGGCGGCTTGGGCAGCTACGACGTCGCCGTGCCGGGCGACTACATGGTCAAGATCATGGCCAACGAAGGCTTGCTGGACACTTACGAGCACAGCGAGCTCAGTAACTTCGGCAACATCCAGGAGCAGTGGATCGACGTCGAGTTCGATCCAGGGCGCAAGCACTCGATCCCCTATCAATGGGGTTCGACCAGCTTTGCCGTAAATCGGGACGCCTACGACGGCGACATCAACACGACCGACATCCTGTTCAACCCGCCGGACGAGCTGAAGGGCAAGATCAACATGCTCGATAGCCAGGGCGAGGTCATGCTGATGGCGTCGCTCCATATGGATATCCCCCAGTGCTCGAACGACCGCGACCAGCTCAAGGCGCTCGACGCCATGCTCCAAGAGGCCAAACAGCATTGGGCCTCCTTCGGCTCGGACATCGCGAAGGACGTGCTGGTTTCCGGTGACGCCGCCGTCGGTCAGATCTATAACGGCTTTTCGGCCAAGGCCCGGGAGGAAGGCGCCAACATCGAGTACGCCTACCCGAAAGAGGGCTATGTCATCTGGATGGACAACGTGGTGCTTCTGAAGGATGCGCCGAACCGGGACGCGGCAATCAAGTTCATGGACTTCCTGCTCGAGCCCGAGAACGCCGCGGCCGTCACGAACTTCGCCCAGTACACCGCCGGCGTGAAGAACGTCGGGCCGCTTTTGCAGGAGTCCTTGAAGAACTCGCCGGAAGCCAACCCGCCGGCTGACGCGCCGACCGGAACCTTCATCGAGGTCTGCGACGAGCAGACTCAGTCCACCTACGACGCCATCTGGACCCGCTTGAAGAAGTAGCGGCACGCGAGGATCTCGCGGGGCGGGCTTGACGGCCCCGCGGGAGCGCCCCCTTAATGCGGCGCTTTTAGCCAAAGGGGGCGCCTGATGAGTGATCCAACGACGACTCTGCCCGACGGCCGCCCGCGCGCTCGCGGCCTCGGGATCGCCTTCGAGGGCGAGCCCGGCGCTTTCAACGCAATCACCGACGTGCCCGGCGTCGAGGTTGGCGCGGCTACGGTGATTCACGACAAAGGCCCGGCGCGCACCGGCGTCACGGCGGTTTTCCCGCACGGCAAGGCCGGCGCGCTGGACTCTGTATGGGCCGGCTTGTCGTCCTTTAACGGCAACGGTGAGATGACCGGCTCCCACTGGATCGCCGAGGCCGGGCATTTCCTCGGACCGGTCTGCATCACCAACACCCATGGCGTCGGCATGACCCATCACGCCGTGACCCGCTGGCTAACCCGCCACCCGGCCTATGACGGCGTGGCCGATCCTTGGCTGTTGCCAGTGGTCGCCGAGACCTGCGATGCCTTTCTGAACGACATGAACGGCTTTCACGTCACCGAGGCGGTGGTCTTCGAAGCCCTGGAGCAGGCGGCCGGCGGCCCGCTGGCCGAGGGCAACGTGGGCGGCGGCACGGGCATGATCTGCTACGAGTTCAAGGGCGGCACGGGAACCGCCTCGCGCCAAGTGGCGATCGGCGCTGAGCGCTATCATTTAGGCGCCCTGGTCCAAGCCAACTTCGGGCGGCGCTCCCAGCTCACCGTGCGCGGCGTGCCGGTCGGCCGCCAGATCACCGAGCACAGCGTGTTTTCAGGGGAGCAAGGCTCGATCATCATCCTGGTTGCAACCGATGCCCCCTTGCTGCCGATCCAGCTGCAGCGGGTCGCCCGGCGCGCCGGCCTGGGCATGGGCCGCACCGGGACCTCCGGCGGCAACGGTTCGGGCGACATTTTTCTGGCCTTCTCCACCGGCATGCCTGTCACCGAGGGGGCGGCCTCGCCGCCGCCACGCCTGAGCTATCTGCCCAACGACGCCCTCGACCCGATCTTCGCGGCAACGGTCGAGGCGGTCGAAGAGGCGATTCTCAACGCCCTGGTCGCGGCCGAGACCATGACCGGCCTCAAGGGCGCTAAGGTTCACGCTCTTGACCACGGCCGCCTGCGGCAGCTGCTCGGTTTGGCTTAAGCGATCAGATCGTCGGGAAAGGCGTAGAAACCAACGCCCTCTAAGGTGAATCCGGCCAAGTCCTCGACCACATCGACCTCGTCGATGTCTGTCGAGAAGAAGTGCCCACCGGCGCCCTGATTGAAGAATCGGAAGACCGGCACCGAACCCTCGACTTGCTCTTCGAAGGCCTGAAAGCCAGTGCCCTCGAAGATAAAGGTATCGATCGCCATGACCGCATCCCGCTCGCCCGGGTCGGTGGTGAAGAAATGCCCGCCGGCGACCGTGTTGAAAAAGCGGAAGACGTCGCTCGCGCCCTCGACCGGAAGCGTCGCCTCGATTGCCCGGTAGCCGACGCCCTCGAAGATGAAGTTCTCCAGCGCCATGACCGCATCCCGCTCGTCCGGATCGGTCGTGAAAAAGTGGCCGCCGGCCCCCGTATTGAAGAAACGGAAGACATCGCTTGCCTGGCCCGGGTCGATCGGCGACGGCGTGGTGGCCAGTTGGGCGGTCTCCAGCACCGCGTCCTGAAAGGCCAGCAGCTCCACGTCGTTCAGCACATCGCGCCCATCCGGCCCCAGCACCACGACCCGGCCGTCGGCCAGAAGGGAGACATTGGACGCGCTTGTCGCGCCGGTGAAGTTCGCCGTGTCCAGGCCCGCGCCGCCATCCAGGATGTCGTTGCCGGCAAGGCCGGTCAGACTGTCGTCGCCGCCCAGGGCAAGCAAGGTCTCCCCCAGGGGCGTCCCGACGAGGACGTCCGGCCCCTCGGTGCCGAGCTCCTCCCCGGGCTCTTGACCCACGTTGACCGTCAGGAAGCGGGTACCGGTCTCGAGCTGAGCGCCCGCCGGATTGGAGACCACAAGCATCACTTGGCTCGGGTCGGCCTGGGCCGGCAAGGGCATGTTCACCATCAGCTGGGTCTGGCCCGGCTGAAACAGCACCCGCTGGGCGTCGCCGAGCACCGTGCCCGATGCATCCTCCAGCGCCACCGTCGCGCCCAGGGTGAAGAACACTTCCGGCGAGGAGAGCGCCAGGACCGCGCTCACCTGGTTGCCGGTCACGCCGACGCTGGCGACCGTCAGAGTCGGCTCGGGCACCAGGGTGAAGGGATCGACGAACGGCAGGTCGTCTGGGATCGAGACGTCGAGGCCCAGGTCGGCAAAGACCAGCAGCGTTAACGCCTCCACTTCATAGCGGTCGCTGGCGAACTGGCCGGTGCCGTTGAGCAGGGAGCCGAAAAGATCAGGTCCGACTCCGTCGTCATCGCCGAAATGGTAGATGTTCTGGGTGTCGCTTAGCGAGGTCAGCGGCAGGGGGCCGCCATAGGCCTCCACGGTCAAGGGCCCGTTGAAGAAGGCTTGCTGGCCGACCACGGTGACGAATTCGTCGTAATTGGAGATCAGATCGTTCGGGATCTGGAAGGTTAGGTCGTCGATGAATCCGTTGATTCCGAGGGTGTGAGAAAACTCGTGGGAGAGCAAGCCGATTCCGTCGAGGAACCCCGCGGGCGGACCATCGCTCCGATCGAAGGGAGTCGGGTCGAGCCAGAGCTCATTGAGGAGAAAATCCGGGTCGATCGTGATCAGCGCGTCGGGGCCCGGGCCTGTGGCGTCGAAGCCGGATCGCAGCTCGAGGGCGACGGTGGATTCCGCGATGTTGGTGCCGTTTTCTTGGCGCACGATCGGGTTGGTCGCGGCACCGCCTTCCGCCGTGCCCACGAAGGTGTTGTCAATGGTCAGCTCGACCTCGACCGATCCCAGGCCGCTGATGAACTCGCCCCACTCTAGGAGGCTGGCCGTCATGTTTTCGATCAGCAGGGCTTCGGTGGCGCCGGAGATCAAGTCGTTGGCGTCAACCACCGTAATGGTAAAGGCGAAGCTCACGCTGGCGGCTCCCTTCCTGGTTCGAGTTGTCCTCTCCTGGCGCCGCCCGTCGCAACGCTCGACGCCCTATAGCATAGACGGTCACTTTCAACCACTAACAGATCGTTCATGTGGCGAGCCGCTCGATCAGCCGGCCCATGAAGGCTTCGCAGGCGGCGACTTGGGATAGCTCGATCCACTCGTTCGGCTTGTGGGCCTGGGCGATGTGTCCGGGCCCGCAAACCACCGTTGGCACGCCGAGCTGCCCTTGAAACAAGCCACCCTCGGTGCCGAATGTGATTTTCTTGTGGTCGTTGGCCCCGACCAGGGATTTGACGAAGGTGACGACCTCTTCGCCCGGCCCGGTGTCGAGCCCTGGGTAGCCGGAGAGCGCTTCGAACGCGAAGCCGCTTGCCGGATCGACCGCCTGCATCTCGGGCTCCAACGTGTTCCGGGCGTAGGCGGTGATCTCTTCGATCAGCGGCTCGGGATCCTGGTCCGGCAGATTGCGGATCTCGAAGTCGAAGAAGCAGTCCTTGGGCACGATGTTGAGCGCCGTGCCGCCCTGGACCAGGCCGCTGTGCAGCGTGGTGTGGGCGACCTCGTACTCGGCCTCGAAAGGCCCCTCGGCGGCCAGGCGCTTGGCCAGCTGGCGAATGAAGACGATCAGCTCGGCCGCGTAGTCCACCGCGTTGACCCCCGCTGGCGCCAAGGACGAGTGGCATTCCAGGCCGCGCACCCGGACCCGAAAGGCGCGCTTGCCTTTATGGCCGATCACCACCTTCATCCCGGTCGGCTCGCCGATCACGCACATTGCCGGACGAATCGGCAGGCCGGCCATCATCTCGAGCAGACGGCGCACGCCGACGCAGCCGATCTCCTCGTCATAGGAGATTGCGAGATGAATCGGCGTCTTGAGGTCGGACGCCGCCATCTCGGGCACGAAAGCCAGCGCGGCGGCGATGAAGCTCTTCATGTCCGCCGTGCCCCGGCCATAGAGCTTGCCGTCTCGTTCGAGAACGTCGAAGGGATCGCTGTCCCAGGCTTGGCCGGTCACCGGCACCACATCGCTGTGGCCCGAGAGCATGACTCCGGGCCGGTCCTCTGGGCCGATAGTGGCATAGAGGTTCGCCTTGCTGCGCTCCTCGTTGTGGACCAGCTGGCTCTCGATGCCGTGACTGGCCAGGAACTCGCGCACGAAATCGATCAGCGCCAGGTTCGACTTGACGCTGGTCGTGTCGAAGGCGATGAGGCGTCGGATCAGCTCCAGACTCTTGGGCGCGGCAGGGGACATGGCACGAAGGAATCGACTCGTCAGGGCAACTTGCTTAGCAGCTTTCGGCAGCGAACCCAACCAAGGCCCGTCGCCCGCGGAAGACTTGGCAGAAAAGGGTTAAGAAAACTTACCAAGGACAGTGTGACGGCGATCACGATCCGCTGCCCGCGCAGCCGGCTATAACCTTGTAGAACGCCGGCCGCGACTTGGCCGGCGCAGCGAACAGGAGACCGATCATGACCGTCCTCAGCAGCTTTCCCCTCGGCCAGGCCGCCGTCGGCGTCGACCCCGAGCAGCTTGCCCTGGCGAGCCTAACTGAACGCCTGGTCGCCCTGGAACGGGCCACGGCGCCCGAGGCGCGGCCGGCCGCCCGCTCGCTCTTGGCGGCCCAGGCGATCTTCGGCGACGCGCTGGCGGCCCGGGCGATAACTCCCTGCGCCGCGCGCAAAGCCGTCTAGTGCCCATATCCCAGAGTCCCGCGCCGTGCTAAGGAGGTCGCCAGGATAGTCCAGCGGAAGGACCTGCCATGGCGACCGAAGCCCCGCTTGAGCGCGCGATTCTGGTGACCGGCTCCTCCAGCGGCATCGGCGCCGCGCTGTGCCGCCGCTTGGCGGAACCGGGCGTCGGCCTACTGGTCCATGCCCGCCACAACGAGGCCGGCGCCCAGACGGTCGCCGAAGAGGTGCGCGCCCGCGGCGGTCAGGCCACCGTCGCCCTAGGCGATTTGGCCGAGCCGGGTGTCGGCGGCACCTTGATCCAGGCGGCGGTGGATGCCTTTGGCCAACTTGACGGGCTGGTCGCCAACGCTGGGCTGCCGATCTTCAAGGGCCTGGAGAGCGGCAGCCGGGAGGAGCTGGACTATAGCTACCGGGCCAACTTCGCGAGCTTGTTCGACCTTTCCCAGGCCGCTCTGCCCCATCTGAAGGGCCGGTCGGCGCCGCGCATCGTCGCGGTCAGCAGCTTTACCGCCCACCTCTTCCGCCCGGACATGCAGATCTCGCCCCTCTCGGCGCCTTCCAAGCACGCGCTTGAGACCCTGGTGCGCACCATGGCGGTCGAGCTGGCGCCAGACGGGATCACCGTCAACTGCGTGGTGCCCGGCCTGATCCTGAAGGACGCAGATACCCGCGACGGCCTTGAGAGCGACCGCCTGAAAGAGCTCGCAGCCAACATCCCGCTCGGCCGCCTGGGCCGCGCGGACGAGGTCGCCGAGGTCATCGCCTTCCTGCTTTCCCCCGGCGCCAGCTACGTCACCGGGCAGGCGTTTCATGTGAACGGGGGGTTGGTTTGAGAGGCTGACCGCCGCGGCGGAAGGGCCCCTCACGGGGGGCCATTCTTAGGCGTGAAGCGGCCTATGGATGCGCGTGCCAGCGGCGGCAGACTCTAGCCACAGGGCGACTTCCAATTGCTCCGTCGTGTGCCTACTTCATCTTCAGGCAGTCGGGCTATTCACACCTCTCAGCTAAATTCTTCGGCAAACCCAGATTTGTTCCTTGGCATACGCGGGCTTCGCATAGCTATAGTCAGAGAAAAGATGCTCAACGTGGAAGCCTGTTATTTCAAATAGGTACCGCATTTCTTGCGCATAGCTCCATCTCAGTGACCAGCTTGTTTTTTCTTTTGAAATCGTGATTCCGGTCTCATCTAATACTTCTAAGAGCACTTGCTCGGTGAAGATCTGTGCTAGAGGGTCGGTAGTACGAGAAAGGAAGGATCGCCGAATTTTCTGTCCCGTGTGTGGGTCAACGGTCTCTTCGATTTTTGTAGGTGGCTCCGCATTGGGGACGCAATAGTCAAGCTTTGGATCGAACAGGTTCATAACCAAGGTTCCACCCGCGTCAAGATGATCGTAGGTGCAAGCCAATGCGGATCGCTGTTTGCAGGGACTCAAAAGATGTTGAAACGAACGCCCCGGAATGATCGCCGTCCTAAACTTCCTGTCGAGTTGGAACTCCCCCATATCCGCATGACAAAACTCGACACGATCGATTGTTGTTTGAGTATTTAGATCTTTCTTCGAACGGGCAATATCGAGCATGCGATCCGAGAGATCAATGCCGACAACGCTATGACCGGCATTCGCGACAGGCCATGTAACCAGTCCTGTCCCACATCCAATCTCCAAGAGGGGCCCTCCATATTTGTCTGCACAATTGACATAGAACTCAATCGCTTCTGTACAAACCGGACCATAGATGCGGTCATAAGTTTCTGGACCTGAGGAATTGTCACTATAATAGGCGGCCGCGTCGTTTTCGCGAATACTGGAACTCATTGGCTCAGCCTTTCCACTACTCAAAACACGGGGCCTATCATGCAGCTATGCGGCGAAATCCGGCAACAGCAAGGGCTTTCGATACAGAGGCGGCTCCGGATCACAACTGGCCAATCCATCCGGCCTCATTGAACGGCGCGTGTCGAGGGAGCAGCGAAAATGCCATAGAGCGATCCGCGCCCGCCGCCCGCCCGGTCATACAGGACTTCCACCGCTGGAACCTAAAGAAAACTTATGAGGAGGCGGCAAACGGCACCGACCCAAGAGCCAAACACCGGGCAACGTATGACAGGGCGCGGCGCTAGTCGGCGGGCAGCCAGCTGCCGTGCAGGCCGAAGGGGACACGCTGCGGCATTCGCAAGGTCGCGACCGGCTCGGCCGCAATGTCGGCGGCATCCAAAATGACGAAGGATGTCGAAAGGGTCTCGCCATCATAGGCGTAGGTGACGATGTAGCCGTCGCTCTCGTCCCTGCTGCACCTGCGCGGCGCGAAGACCGCCTCGCCAAAGCGGGTCGTCCCGCCCCGGCGCTCCTGGATCCGACCGGTTTCCATGTCATATCGCACCAAGCGGTTCCATTCTCCGGCAACCTTGGTTGGCGAGTCGGGATCCTTGGCGGCCATGTGGAAGTAGCGATGGCACTGTCCCACGCGCCGGTCGTCTAGCCGTGGGAACTCGGACATCTCATCGCTCAGGTCCTGAAATGAGGCCCGGCCGCTCGCCATGTCGAGCCGTGCGCGCACCACACCGCCGGTCACCGGCTCGGACACCAGGCCCATTCCAGCATGGGACCAGCAGGGATAGTCGACCACGATTTCGGTCGAGCCACGCTCGGTCGAACGTTCATAGGCGTTGGCAAAATGCCAGATCCAGCAGGGCGCGGCATCGAACCAACGGGCCGCGCCCGAGGCGCGCTCGACGGCGACGATGCGCGTGCCCAACTCAGGCTGCCAGGCTAGCAAGGACCCGCCCCGATTGGCCGCCTTGACGTCGAAGCGCAGCGGGCACACGTAGAGCACCAGGTAGGACGCCGTGATCGCGCAATCGTGGATCATGTAGGGCCCGTCCAGATCGATCGGGGTCTCGCACCTGGTCACCCGACCGTCCGCGCCCACGACCGACCAGGAAAGCCAGGGGGGGCTCTCAAGGCCGTAGCGGAACAGAACCATCTCCCCGGTGACGGGGTCGATCTTCGGGTGCGCGCATAGGCCCGACGGCAGGATGCCGTCGAAGGTGTAAGGGCCGATCGTGCCGAGGTCGCCGGCGAGCTCGAACGCCCGGGCCCCCTCGGCCAAGGCCAAGATGCGCCCAGCGTGCCGGATGACGTGAATGCTGGGCGCATCCCGGTCCGTGCCAGCGAGCTCTTGGCCGACCTCGTCGGCACCCGGAAACTGGCCGGTCATCACGCCCGGCCACAAGGCGCGGCCGGCCCGCTCCTCGACCTCCAGGGCGGGCGTGCGCACGAAGTGGTTGGCATAGCGCGCGCTGTCGCCGTCGAACCACAGGCCGTGGACCATGCCGTCACCGTCCAGCGGATAAGTGTAGCTTCCCAACGGCGTGAAGCGGCAGTTCGGGCCGTTGCGCAGGTAGCAGCCGACCAAGTCCCGGGGCAGCGCGCCCTGCACGACCTCCAAAGGGCGCGTATCGATCTCGTCGACCGTGGGCGCGAAGATGCCGTTGAGCTGAGGCACGGCGGCGGTGTCAATCGGATCCGGCAGCACTCCGGCACCCCCTTGGCTGGCGAGAGGCCTGGTTCTTGGAAAGACTCTGCGGCGCGAGATTAGCCGGAAGATCCTTGAGGCGGTGTGAACGCCCAGCGCGTCTAGCCCGCCCCCGGCGCGGCCGGCTCGGTCATGCAGGGGTGTCCACCGCTAGAATGCGAAGAATGACCTACCAGGAGGCAGAGAACGGGCAATGGCGATCTAGCCCCGCGCTCGAGGTCGGCCCGGGGCGGGGACCAGACGCCTACGACTGGGCCTGCAGCGTGACGGCCGTGCGCCGGCGCATCAGAAGGCCAAGCGTGCCGAGGGCGATGACGAAGAGCGCCAGGGTGCCGGGCTCGGGCACGCTGCCCCCGCCGCCGGTGACCGACCAGTCCCCCGGATTGGCATCAACGATGCCGAGGGTCTCGGCGCCCTCGCCGAAACTGAGAATCACCCGGTCAAGCGTCGGAAACTCCTCCTGCATGAAGCGGCTGGATTGCATTTCCAGAACGGGAAACTCGTTGAAATCGCCGGCACTGACTATCCAGTCATCAATCAACATGTCCGGGCCGGTGCTGAAGGAAAACTCGAAAAAAACATTGACCCCAGACTCGATGGAAAGTGGACCGGATTCGAACGTGAAGCTGCTGACCGCGCCCGAATAGTCATCAAAAGGCAGGTCGACACAGTCCCCTGATCCGCCGGCTGCCACGCAATCGATCCTAAACTCGATCTTGAGGAAATCACTCGTCGAGAGCGGATCCACCGCCTCGGTGAATGGGTTTCCCACATAGGTATAGTCCTTGATGATGGCTTGAGCCGGGCCACCGATAAGCGCGCCGCTGGCAAGCGTCAGGACAAAAAGTAAGGCCAATCGCATGACGGTCATAACGTCCCTCCAGTGTTCCCCGGGACTTTCCATGCAATTTTCGTGCCAAGATCGGTTTTAATATATAATTCAGTGAGTTATCTCTGCCGTTAAGAAACTGCTAAGCACAATTGTAAAGAATTCCGACACCTACTTTGAGGAACCGTCTCCCAATTTTAGATTGAATCCTTGTATATCAATAGTTTAGTCGAGTTGCGTTAACTCAAAAGGTGTAAAGAATCCCGACACTGTACCCCGTTTTATTGGTCTCTGGGCGGGCTCCGATGCTTGCTCAACGCCCACCCGGCTGGCCGAGTCCGCTGAGTGGCGGCTCTGATTCGGCCGCTTTGGTCTGCTTGAGCACCCGCTCGGCGAACCACTTCATGACCCAGCCGCGCGGCTCGTCGTAGCCGGTCATGAGGTAGCGCAGGGTGTACTCGTTGTGCAGGGTCGCCTCGACCATGTGAAAGGCCCGGGTCGTGCCGCAGAAAAGAATGCGGCTGCCCGGCTCGATCCGGGTCGCCAGATCGGGCAGTACCGAACTCTCGCCCTTGGTCTCGATGACCAAGGGCACGCAGGCCAGGCGCCGGCTGCGGTCGTTGGGGTCGCGCAGCACGTCGCCCAAGGCGACGGCCTCGCCGCTTGCGACAGTGCGCAGCACGCCGTCAGCCGCTCCTGGGGTGACCTCGAGGGTCCAGAGCCGCGGCTGTGTGCCGCCAACCACCGTCTCCAGCTCGCCGACCGCCCGGCCCAGCAGGTCGCCAGGCGCCCAATCGTCGCGCAGGGCCTCGAAGAAGGTCTTGAGCATGGGCGCAATCAGCAAAAACAGGGAGCGCCGGGCGGCGACCAGGCTGGGCTGCATGATGAAGTCGGCTTGGGCGGCCCGAAACACCGACTGATTGCGGTGACGATTTTGGCGCACGATCAGATAAATGTCCGGATTGAGCGCCTTGGCATTGACCACGATCGCCAGGTTCTCGGAATCGCTGTTCGTGCCAACCACGATCCCAGCGGCCTCCTTGATGCCCGCGGCGGTCAGGGTCTCGTGGGTTGCCCGGCCTTCGATCAGGTTGGGGACCTCCTCACAGGCCTCGTCGCCGTGTGGCTCGATCACCACGGTCTGGATGCCCTCGGCTTCCAGCGCGCTGCGGATCCATTGGCCCATGCGCCCGAAACCGCAAATGATCCACTTGCCCCTTGGCGCGCCGACCTCCCGTTCCAGGGTCGCGCCCGGCGTACCGGCGAGCCATTGGTTGAGGGTATGGATCGCCGGGTCGCGCACCACCGCGCCCAGATAGCGCGCGTAGGTCTGAAAGGGATCGATGATGTGGATATCGCCGCCCAAGGTCGCCAGCGTCTCCTCGTAGACCGGCGACGTAGAGCGGGTGACGATGCGCACATCGGGATGAAGCAGCCGCGCGGTGGCCGAGATCTTGAGATTGAGCTCCTCGTCCGAAGTCAGCGCCACTACGCCCAGGCAGTGCTCCTTCATCAGGCCGGCCTCGATCAGCACGTCGGGCTCGCGCAGATCGGCGCAGATGCTTGGCATGTCGACCCGGTAGTCGCGCAGCATCAGCGCCTTGATGCGCTCCTCGTCGTGGTCCACCACGACCGCCGCGATATCCGATTCGGACAGGCCCCGGGCCAGCAGACTGCCGGTGTTGCCGAAGCCGCAAATGATGAAGAAGGGCTCGGACATGCGCTCGACCTTCTTGGCGAAGCGCCGCTCGGCCACCGCCTGGCGGAAGTTCTGGTTCTGCAGCAGGGTGATGATCGCGCCGAGCGCGTAAAGCCAGGCGATCACACTGGCATAGAGGCTGACGATGCCCCACATGCGCTGAGCCTCGGAGAAGGCATAGGGCAGCTCGCCGAAACCGGTCGTGGTCGCGGTGTAGGTCAGGAAGTAGAAGGCGTGAAAGAAGCTTAGCTTGACCGGGTTGCCCTCCGGGTCGACGCCCGGGATCAAGACCCAGCCGGCCATGGAGATGGCGTAGACGATGACCAGGGTCATGAGCGGCCGGCGCATGTAGCGCAGGACGATGAAGGTAACCCGGCTGGTGCGCGATTCGTCGATCTTGCCGGCCATCAGGCCCTCCCCGCTCAGCGGCGCAGCATCAGGGTCTCGACAACGACCATGGTGACGGAGATCACGTTGGCGACCAAGGCGCCGCCGGCTAGAGAGACGATCTCGACCATCACCGAGGGCTCCAGGCCGGTCTTGTTGACGTGCACGGCGAAGGCCCAAATGACCGCCGCGCTGATCAGCTGCAGGTCGGCGACCAGACTGGTCGAGAGCAGGATCGCGCCGATCTGGGTACGGTCGCCGAGCTTCAGCCCAGTCGCGATCAGATTGACAACGATGACGATGAAGAGCTCGACGATGCCGTGATGGTCGGGGTTCTCGACCTCGCCCATGACGAAGCCGAAGTTCAGGGTCAAGGCTAGAATGATGAAAAAGCCGAAGACCACCTTTTCCAGGTTCATGCCGCCCCTCCCGATGCCGATGTCCGACCGACCAAGCGTAGATCTTTCAACAGACTAGCACCTGCCCGCTTATGACCGAAAGCCTGGCATGGACCCGGGCGAAGACATGGGCTAATGTGATCGTGGGAGAGGTATTTATTCTTGATGAAGAACCCGCTTTTGATCATCGCCCTGGCGGTGACCGGCGCGCTTGCGCTCTGGGGTCTGGTGGATACCGCCGGGTTGGCGGCGTTCGCCTCGGCCGCGGTCGGCGTGATGTTCACCAGCCGGGGCTGGTTCATCATGCTGACCGTCAGCGCCTTTTTGATCGTCTCCATTTGGCTGGCGCTCTCACCTTACGGCAAGATCGTGCTGGGCCGCGACGACGAGACACCCGAATTCTCGACCGTCAGCTGGCTGACCATGCTGTTCGCCGCCGGCATGGGCGTCGGCCTGCTCTATTGGGCGGCGGCCGAGCCGGTCACCCACTTCGCGCTGATCCGCGATTTCGAGAACGAGAGCCGGGCGGCCGCCGCGGCGCGCTTCATCACCAACTTCCACTGGGGCCTGCACGCCTGGGCGGTCTACGCGGTGACCGCCCTGGTGATCGCTTACTTCGGTTTCCGCCAAGGCTGCCCCAGCCTGATCAGCGCGCCGATCCAGAAGGTCTTCGGCCCAGTCGCCTGGACCCGGGTTGTCGGCTGGCTGAGCGATCTGCTCGCCATCGTCGCGATCGCGATCGGTCTGGGCGGCTCGATCGCCATGGGCGTGTTCCAGGTGCAAAGCGGCGTGGAAACCCTGCTTGGCCTGGAACAGGCGGGCCTGTGGCTCAGCCTGGTGGTGTTCGCCGTGCTGTGCCTTTGCTACGCGCCGCCCTTGCTGGTCGACCTGGGCCGCGGCATGGCGCTGCTCTCCAACACCGCCATGGCGATCTCCGGGCTGCTTTTGGCCTACATCCTGCTCGCCGGCCCGACCCACTACATCATGAACGGCATCGTCGAGGCGATCGGCGAATACTTCGCCGCAGTTGTCCCGCACGGTTTCAAGACCTTCACCTTTTTCGACGACGAGATCACTGGCTGGTTTCAGTCCTGGACGCTCACCTACATGGTCTGGTGGCTCGCGTGGGCGCCGTTCGTCGGAGTCTTCATTGCGCGCATCTCGCGCGGGCGCACGATCCGCGAGTTCATCCTGGGCGTGGTGCTGGTGCCGAGCCTGTTTTCGGTCTTCTGGTTCGGCGTGTTCGGCGGCTTGGGCTTTCATGAGATGCTGCGCGACGACGTGCCGCTTCTGCATGTGGTCGAGACCAACCTGGACAACACCACCTTCTTCCTGCTCGGACGCCTGCCGCTTTCAGGCCTGACCTCGGCGGCGACGATCCTGGCCGCCTTCCTCTACATCGTCACCAGCGTGGTCAGCGCGGCCTTCGTCCTGGCGATGTTCTCTTCGGGCGGCGACATCAACCCGAAGGTCCGGGTCAAGGTGGTGTGGGGCGTGATCCTGGGCGCGCTCGGCCTAGTCATGATCCTGTCCAACTCGATCGATGCCATCAAGGCGATCATCGCGCTCGGCGCCATGCCCTTCGTGTTTATCGTGCTGCTGCTGATGGTCTGCCTTTTGAAGGCGCTCAAGCGCGAGGACCTGAGATGACCGTGGATCCCTTCGTCGACACACTGCTCAACGTAACGGCCTTCGCCTTCATCGGCTTCCTGATTTGGCTCTACTTCAAGCCCGATCAGGAGTGAGCGTCGATCACAACTTCGCAGATGCGCTCGACGGAGGCCTCGTCCAGATAGGGATGGATCGGCAGGCTGAGGCTGCGGGTGGAGAGGTCCTCGCAGACCGGCAGATGATCCGGTAGATCCGGCAAGTGCTGGTAGGCCGGCTGCTTGTGGAGCGGGTGGGTGTAGTAGACGACCGCCGGGATCTCGGCCGCACGCAGGGCCTCGAGCACCTGGTCCCGACGCGGGGTCAGGATCGTATAGACCGCCCAGGAGGGGCTCGTGTCCGACGGGCGGGCCGGCAGCTCCAGATGGTCGCCCAAGCGCGCATCGTAGTGCCGGGCGATCTCGGCGCGGACCTTCAGCTCGTCGTCGAATATCTCAAGCTTGGCAAGCAGGACCGCGGCTTGCATCGTGTCCAAGCGGCTGTTCATGCCGAGGCGCTCGGAGCGCATCTTGTCGTGCTCGGTCCCGTGCGTGCGGATCGAGCGCCAGCGCGCGGCGCGCGCCTCGTCGTCCGTGAAGATCACCCCGCCATCGCCGTAACAGCCCAGCGGTTTGGCCGGATAGAAGCTGGACGCGGTGACAGGCGCCAGCGCACCGACCGCTTGGTTGCCGGCCGTGGCGCCCACGCTCTGGGCCGCGTCGGCGACCACCAGCAGACCATGGCGCTCAGCGATTGGCAGCAGGCGTCGATAGTCGGCAGGAAATCCGAAGAGGTCGACCGGGATGACCGCGCGCGGTTGCAGATTGCCATCGGCCGCGATTTCCTCGATCTTCGCCTCCAAGGCCTCCGGATCGATCATTAAGGTGCGGGCATCGACGTCGACGAAGATCGGCGTTGCACCCACCAGCATCACCGCGTTGGCCGTCGCCATGTAGGTGAAACCGGGAATGAAGACCGCATCGCCCGGCCCGATGCCGTCGCCGATTAGGGCGATCTGCAGGGCCTCGGTGCCGCTGCCAACGCAGACCGCATGCCGGCCGCCGGCGCGCCGGCCCAAGGCCGCCTCGAGCTCGGCGATCTCCGGCCCATTGATGTAGGCGCCGTGGGCGAGCACCGCCGCCAGCCGTCGGTCCAGGTCTGGCTTGATGCGTTGGTACTGGCTTTTCAGGTCGACGAAGTCGATCGCGCGCCGGGGCGCGCCCTCGGGCGGCGCGACAGCAAAGCTGCTCATGGGGATGTGTCTCGTTAGACGGCGCGCGCCTGGGCCGTGTCGAGGCCCGGCCAGGGCTGGATGCTGTGGTTGATCGAAAGCGCCGTGGCGAGCGCCCGTCGACCGTCGGCACCGCTCACCAAGGGTGGCGTGCCGCTGCGCACGGATTCGATAAAGGCGCCGATCTCGAGCGCCAGCAAATCTTGCTGCTCGGGCGCTTGCGCCGCCGCGCCGTTGATCTCCGCGGCCAGGCTGTCGCCGGGCTCGGCCGGCTGGTGCACCATGCGCCGGCCGTCCAGGTCGATCGTGATCGAGCCCTTGTTGGATAGAATCTTGACGCCGCGCTCTTTCTGCTCGCTGACCCGGCTGGCATGCAAGCTGATCTTACATCCGGTGTCGGTTAACAGGGTTGCCGCCACATCGTCCTCGTGGCGCCCGCGCAAGCAGGCGCCATAGGCCTCGACCCGGGTGAAGGGTTCGGCGACCACCTGGTGGACCAAATCGATGTCGTGGATCATCAGGTCGAGCACCACGTTGCAGTCCATCGAGCGGCCAGTGAAGGGCCCGATGCGCCGGCACTGGATCTCGATCGGCTCGCCGGCCAACTCCTTGAGGCCCAGATGCTTCAAGTAATAGCGCTCCTGATGGCCGACCTGGAGCACCAGGCCCTTGGCCGCGGCCAGATCGATCAGCTCGTCGGCCTCGGGCAGAGTCATGGCGATCGGCTTTTCGACCAGGACATGAACCCCTTGCTCCAAGGCGGCCTTGGCGATCTCGTAGTGAGAGCTGACCGGCGTGGCGATCGAAATGGCGTCGACCTGGTCCAGCACGTCCCGATAATCGAGATATCCGGGCACCCCGTAGCGCGCGCCGATGTGCTCTTCGCGCTCGAGGTCGATATCGACCACGGCGACCAGCGTCGCATTCGGATGATTGCGATATTTTTCAACGTGATAGCGACCGAAGTGGCCTACGCCCACGACCGCCGTCCGAACATCCGTCATTGTCATCAAAGCACCGCCGATCTCGCTACACCAAAACGCCGACGCGCGCCAAACAGCCACGCCAGAACCCAACGAGCGTACATGCCTATATGGCAGAATTAGGGGAAGTCTTGCCGCAGCCAGTTTAAACGCGGGACCTATCCATGGGTCGCGGTCCAGCGCTTCAGTGGTGGGGCCCCCTTTTGGCCTTACGACCCGCCCGAGTCGGCCGGTCTCCCCCTGTATAAGGTCTTATTGTGCAAAGTCAATGAGATAGATCTCCGCGCCGACCGGGCCGAGAAGCCTAAAACATCAAGCCGCCGCTGGCGATCAGCACCTCGCCGGTGATGAAATCGGACTCGGGCAGGCACAATAAGCAGACCGCGCCGGCGGCCTCTTCCGGCGTGCCGGCGCGGCCCAAGGGGGTGGCCCGGCAAATCGCCTGATAGCTTTCCTCGGGAATGCCCTGGCCGGCCGCCCCGGGCCGGGTCATGTCGGTTTCGATCAGGCCGAAGGCGACGCAGTTGACGTTGATCCGGTGGCGCCCCCATTCCTTGGCGAGCGACTTGGTGAGCCCGACCAGGCCGGCCTTGGCGGCGGCATAGTTGACCTGGCCGGCATTGCCGGCGAGACCGGAGATCGACGAGATATTGACCACCTTGCGGTGGACCGGCCGGCCGACCTCGGCTTCTTCCTTGGCGCTGGTCCTCAGGTAGTCCGCCGCCGCCCGCAGTATCCGGAAGGGCGCGCTCAGGTGCACCTCCAGCATGGCAGCCCACTGGTCGTCGCCGGTCTTGTGGATCACCCCGTCCCAGGTGTAGCCGGCGTTGTTGACGATGATGTCGAGCCGCCCGTAGGCCTCCAACGCGCTGGCCACGAAGCGCGGCCCGAAGTCTCCGTCGCAGACGTTGCCGACGCAGGCGACGGCCTGGCCGCCCGCCGCCTCGATCGCCGCCACGGTCTCGGCGGCCGGCGCTTCTTCCAGGTCGTTGACCACGAGCTGAGCGCCTTCCGCGGCCAGCTTCAGGGCAATCGCCCGGCCGATGCCCCGGCCAGAGCCGCTGACCAGGGCGACCTTGCCGTCCAACTTGCTCAAGATGTCTCTCCGTAGCGGGCGCGCAGCTCGTGCTTCAGGGTCTTGCCGGCGATGTTGCGGGGAAAGGAATCGAGCACCATGACGCCGCTGATGCGCTGGTACTTGGCGCCGACCCGGGCGTTGGTCCATTCGATCAGCGTGGCCTCGTCGATCGCCGACCCGTCCTTGGCGATCACCGTGGCGACCGGGGTCTCGCCCCAGGTCTCGTGGGGCACGCCGAAAACCGCGACCTCGGCAACCTCGGGATGCTGGATAATGATCTCCTCGATGTCCTTGGGGTAGACGTTGACCCCGCCGGAGACCAGCATGTCCTTGATGCGATCGACCAGATAGAGATAGCCGTCATCGTCCAGATAGCCGGCGTCGCCGGTCTTGAGCCAGCCGTCGACGATGGCCTGCGCGCTCAGGTCCGGGCGCTTGTGATAGCCGGGCATGAGAAAGGGGCTTTTGCCGCAGATTTCACCTACCTCGCCGGCCGGCAGGTCGCGGCCCGCGTCGTCGCGGATCGCGATCTCGGAGAACGGCAGGGGCACGCCGACCGAGCCTTCCTTGCGCAAGGCGTCCTTGCAGTCCAGCACCGTCGCGAAGCCCTCGGTCAGACCATAGAGCTCGTAGAAGCGTTCGGGCAGGACCTGATTGAGACGCTTCTTGTGGTCCAGATGCAGCGGCGCGCCGACCGAGAGGATCATCTCCAGGCTGGCCAGCTTGTCGGGCGCGAAGTCCGGGTGATTGAGGATCGCGATGATCTGGGCCGGTACCAGCACAATGTGTGTGACTTTCTCCCGGTCAATGGTCGCGATCACCGCCGCCGGGTCGAACTTTTCGTGCAGCAGGTAGGTGCAGCCGACGAACATCCAGGGCATGAGGTCAATCATGGCACCGTTGAACACGATCGAGCCGGCGTGCAGCACCACGCTCTCCGGCGTCATGCGGAAGGCGGTGGCAAAGATCGTGCAGTAGGCGGCGCGCACGAAGTGGTCGTGGACGATGCCCTTTGGCGCGCCGGTCGTGCCGCTGGTGTACATGATGTTGAAGATGTCTTGCCCGCCGAGACCAGGATCCGGCGGCTCGGTGATTGGCGCGCCCACGAGAAAGTCCTGCTGGCTCTGCTGCCGGTGCAAAACCACGGGTAAGTCGGGCAAGAGCCGTCCGAGGGGCTCGGCGAAAGCCTCTTCGGCGAAGATGAGGCGGCTTCCGGAATCCACCAGAAGGCCTTTCAGGCCGGCCTCTTGGAGCAGCGTGCTGAGAGGCACGATCACGCAGCCGGTCTTTGCCGCCGCCCAATAGAGCGCCATCAGCTCAGTGGAGTTCGGCAAGAGCGTGGCGAAGCAGTCGCCTTTATGGAGGCCGGCCTTCAGCAGGCCGTTGGCATAGCCGTTTACCAGGGCGTTGAACTCCCGGTAGGTAAAGCGATCCTCCTCGAACGCGAAACCCAGATGCGCCGGCCGGTAGCGCGCGTTGCGGGTGAGTAGGCCGCCGATTTCCATCAGGTGCGCGCCAGCCACTTTTCCGGGTCGACGAACGGCGTTGGCACCACGGTCGCGGCGCGGGGACCGCCGCCGGCCAGGATCTCGACCCGGCTACCAAGCTCGCTCTGCGCCAGGTTCAGCATAGCCAAACCGATGTTGCCCTCCAGGCGCGGCGAGTAGATCCAAGAGGTCACATAGCCCGCCGCCTGGCCGTCGGCTTCGATCGGGATGGAGACGTCGTTCGGGCCGACCGGAGAGCCTTCGATTTCGAGCCCCACGATCTTGCGCTTTATGCCCTCTGCCTTGATCCGCTGGAGCGCCGCCTTGCCGATATAGTCGGCCTCGGGCGAAAGGTCGACCAGGCGCCCCAGGCCGACCTCGAAAGGGTTCGTGGTCTCGTTCATGTCGACGCCGTAATCCAGGATGCCTGCCTCGATGCGCCGAATGCGCGAGGGCGAGCCCGGCCGAATGCCGTGGTCCCGGCCGGCCTCCATGAGGAATTGCCACAGCTCGCCGCCGCGCGCCGTGTCTAACAGGTAGAGCTCGTAGCCGCGCTCGGCGCTGAAGCCAGTGCGCGCCAGGAGGATCGGGATGCCGTCGATCTCCGCTTCCCGGTGGTGATAATAAGACAGGCTCAGAACGCTGTCGCCGATCAGCGCCTGCAGCACGGAGGTCGACTTGGGGCCCTGAAGCTGCAGGGTCGCCACGTCCGGTTTGGTGATCCTTACGTCATGCCGGCCCTCGACCGCTACGCCGCGCGCCCACATGGCCACATCGCCGTCGGCGCTGGACAGCCAGAAGCGGTCCTCCGCCAGGCGCATCAGCACAGGGTCGTTGAGAATGCCACCGCCCCGGTCGGTCAACAGGACATAGCGGCAATGGCCGACCTGGCACTTGGCCAGATTGCGCGGCGTCAGGCGGTCCATGAAGGCGAAGGCGTCGGGGCCCGAGATCTCGACCACCCGCTGGCAGGTCACATCCCAAAGGGCGACGTCCTCGACCAAGGCCCAGAATTGCCCCTCGGGATCTGGGTAGCCCGGCAGATAGGTCTTGTTGTAGACGCTGAACTCGCTGGCGCCAGCGGCCACCGTCGAATCGAAAAAAGGCGACTTGCGGATGCGCGCGGTTATGTACATCCCAGCCGTCATGGCGCTCTCCCCCGGCTCCTCCTAGGTTCGACCCTTGATCCGATTCCAGGGCCCGAGAGTCAAGATGCCTTGGCGAGGCTCCGGCGCACCTGCGGCCGAAGTCTGCGGTAGGGCACCTGCTCCAAGGAGCAAGGATTGGCGCCCGGCGAGGCGACCGGAATGATCTGGCCGGCGATCGGCGCGAAATCGGCCTGAAAGTGGACCGTCGATTTGACCGCCAGGATGCGCTGCTCGGTCGGCTCGACACCCATGTGGCGAAAGATCGCCAGGTCGCAGCACTGGAAGCGCTGGCTGCTGACGATCACCCTGACGTCGGCGACTGGATCAAGGATCCTGAGCAGCGCCATCTTGCCGAGCGCCATCTCGCAGCCACCATACATCTCGCCGGTACAGGTGAAGTGCCCGTCGGACAGCCGCTCGACCTGGAAAGCCGCCTCGAAAGGTGCACCGCCAGCCGAGGGAAAGCGGCCACCCAGGGCGAGTTCGAGCCGCGCGCCGAGGCCGGCCTCGTGGGCTTTGGATGCCGCCTCCGGATCCCACAAGAGCGCGAGAACCGCGCCCTGTGCGCCCTCTTCCACAAGCGCGCGCAGAAGGCCCGTGGTGTCCGAGGTGGCGCCGGCACCGGGATTGTCCTGAACGTCTGCCAAGACGGCCGGCCAAGGCCCCGCGGCGGCCCGGCGCACCGCCGCCCGCTCGTCCAGCAGGCTATCGTCGAGCAGGGGCTCGACGGCGGTCAGCCGGGCGGCCAGGTCCTCGACCGCGGCCTCGGCCCCTGGTCCATAGGCGACGGCGGCGGGCCCGCAGTCGTGTATGTCGGCCGGCGGGAAGCCCAGGGCCAGATCCAAGCTTGCGACCTCCGGCACGCCGTCGCCTAGCCCGCGGTAGAGCTCGTCGAGTGGTGCCCGAGTCGTCGCCTGGGCCTGCACCGGAACCAGGAAGGGCAGTTGGCGCCAGGCCTTCTGAAATGGCTGCCCGCGCGCCAGAAGATCGGCCATGAGCGCCTGAGCGCGGGCGCCGGTCTCGGCCATGTCAATGTGGGGATAGGTGCGAAAGATGGTCAGCGCCGAGGCGCCCTCGATCGTGGCCGCGCTCAGGTTGGCGTGGAAATCCAGGCTGGCGACCAGCGGCAGGTCGGGGCCGATCAAAGCGCGCACCCGACGCAAGATCTCACCTTCGCCGTCCTCCAGGGAGGCCGTCATCATGGCACCGTGCAGGTCCAAATAAACCCCATCCAAGGGAGCGGCCGCCGCCAGCCCCTCCAGGATCATGGCCGTGACACGCTCGAAGGCCTCGTCCTCGAGCGGCCCGGCCGGCTCGGCCGAAGCCCAGAGGATCGGCATCAAGGACCAGTCACCGGCCGCTTCGATGAAGCCGCCGATCGGGATATTGAGACCCGTGAATGTCTCGAACATCGCGTCGCCGCGGGTCAAGCCGGGCCAGGAATCAGCCGCCAAGAAGTCCTCGAAGACCGTCGGGAAGGCGGCAAAGGAGTTGCTCTCGTGTTGAAAGCCGGCGATCGCGATACGGGGTCTGGTCATGGGCGCTCGAGCCGAAGAGTGCGGACAGGAAAAAGGGAGCCCGGCACGGTGGGCCGGGCTCTTAAGTCCTACCTTGGGAGCAAACCTTTAGACAACCCACCAGCGCGTGATGATGCGCCGGCCGTCGAAGCCGCGGTCGCTCGCCAGCTCGCCATGAGCGACCCGGTCGGTGCGCGCCATGACATCGTTGGCGAACATCGGCACCAGGCTGCCGCCTTCATCCCGCACGATGCGCTGCATCTCGCCATACATTTCACCACGCTTGGACTCATCCAGCTCTGCGCGGGCCGCGATCAGCAGCTTGTTGAAGGCCTCGTTATCGAACCAGGTGTCGTTCCAGGCGGCGCCCGGGGCATAGCCCGTGGTGAACATCTCGTTCTCGGTGGTGTAGCCGGCCCAGTAGCTGGCGCACCACGGCTTCTTCATCCAGACATTCGACCAGTAGCCGTCATTTGGCTCGCGCACGACGGTGATGTCGATGCCGGCCTTCAGGGCCTGCTCGCGGTAGAGCACCGCGCTATCGACCGCGCCGGCGAAGGCGGAGTCCGCCGCGCTCAGATCGATCTTGAGTTCGCTCAATCCAGATTGCTGGAGGTACCACTTCGCCTTATCCGGGTCATAGGGTGTCTGCGCCAGGTTGGCATCGAAGTAGCGGTAGGACGGCCCAATCGGCGTATCGTTGCCGACCCTTCCATGACCGCTCAGGATTTTCTGAAGCATCTCCTCGCGATTGATCGCATGCTTGAGCGCCTGACGAACGTTGTTGTCGTCGAACGGCGCGGTGTCCATGCGCATGGGGAAGACGAAGTGAAGCGGCCCCTCGGTCTCCTCGATCGTCACGCCGGACTGACGGGCCAGCAGCTTGACCGTCTTGAGGTCGACCTGATCGATCGCGTCGACCTCCCCGGTGACCAGTGCGTTGGATCGCGCCGTGGTGTCGATAATGGTCAGGAACTCGACCTCGTCGGCGAAGGCAGCGTTAGGGTTCCAATAGTTCGGATTGCGCTTCAGATGGGCGCGCACGCCGGGCTCATAGGTCTCAACGTGATAGCCGCCTGTGCCAGTGCCTGAGGCCCAGTCGATTCCACCCGAGCTGTCGCCCGGGCATATGGTGAAGCCGGCCGAGGCCAAGGTGAAGGGGAAGTCGGCGTTGCCGCCCACGAGCGTGATGGCGATGTTGTCGCCGTCGACCTTGATCTCCGTAATCTCACTGGCGATCGGCTTGAGGAAGGACTTGGAATCCTCCTGGCGGTGGTGATTGATCGAGGCGACCACGTCGTCCGGGGTCAGACTCTTACCGTTTTGAAATTCGACTCCCTTGCGCAGCTTGAATGTCCATTGGGTCGCGTCGTCGGAGGCTTCCCAGCTTTCGGCCAGGCTCGGCTCAAGCTTGCCGCCAGCAGTGACCTCGGTCAGCGTATCCCGCATGGCGTAAGCGAGCGCCCACTGGTAGCCATTGACCAGCGATGCCGGATCGATCGTGTCGGAGGTCTCGCCGTGCTTCATGGCGAGCGTCATCTCACCGCCACGCTTGGGCTTCATCGCCTCGGCCGCCCGGCCGACCAGGCTGGTGGCCAACGCCGTGGTAGCACCCAGGGCGAGCGCTCGGCCCATGAACTCCCGGCGGTCGATCCTGCGCGCGGTGAGGGATTGCTCCAGCCAAGCGAGCTGACGTTTCTGATCGGATTGGGTCATTTTACCCTCCCTTTGGTTGCTTTTATGCGGTTGCGGTGTGGTCGGCGAAGTCGTCGAGCGGGTAAATCGGCCGCTTGAGACGCCGAAATGGAAACTGACTGTAGTCCGAGCCGCAGACCCCGGGTCCGGCGGCCAGCACGATGTGCCGGGCGATTTTTTCGAAGCCGGCGCGGAAATGCTGGCGCGACTTGAGCACCAGGTACTTTTTGTCGGTCGGGACGAGCCCGGTGTGGGCCAGATAGCCCAGGTCGGTCGGCTCGCAGCGCTGCTCGCTGACGATCAGCTGCAGAGGCCCGCTCTCGAGCACCGCCGTGCGGCCGAGATCGACCGCCAAACCGGTCATCATGGGCCCGGTAATGGTGAAGCGACCGTCGCTCAAGCCCCAGACCTTTCCGGTCAGCGTGAGCGAGCGGCCTTTCAGGCCCATATCCGGGGTCGCGGTCTTGCCGCCCACTGTCACCGTGACCTCGGCGCCGTGGCCGGCCGCGTGCAGCTGGGCGACCGCCTCGGGATCCCAGATCGGCCCGGCCAAGATGTCTTCCAGGCCCTGATCCAGCATTTCGGCGATCACCGACATATCGTCGGCCGACCCGCCGGCGCCCGAATTGTCGCCGTGGTCGGCGACGACGACCGGCCCGCCGTCCAGGGTCTTGGCGTGCGCGATCGAGCGCGCCAAAGGCTCGGCCTCGAAGACGAAGCGCTCTCGCTCACCCCAGGCGGCGGACAGCAACTCGTCCAAAAGGTCCCTGGCCGCCGCCTCGCGATGCTCGTCGGCCACCAGCACGGCGCTTAGACTGACATGAGGGATGTCGGCGTAGGGAAAGCCACCGAAGACGCTGGCATTGAGCACAGCACCCTGGGCTTCGGCCTCCACCGCCTGGGCCATGATTCCCGCCATGGGCGGCGCCGATGGTGTCTGGCGCAGCAGATGGGTGATCATCGGCAAGGCGTCCCACAGGATTCGCGGCCTGACTTCGCCCCTGAGCGCGCGCAAGAGCGTCGCGCCGGCGCGCCGGCCAGTCTCGTACATGTCCACGTGGGGATAGGTGCGGTAGCCGGTGATGACCGTCGCGTTGTCGGCCATGTCGGCCGTCATGTGGCTGTGAAAGTCGAGCGCGACCGCGACCGGCAGATCGGGTGCGATCTGGCGGATCCGCCGCAGCAATTCGCCCTCGCCGTCGTCGCTGTGCTCGCACACCATCGCGCCATGTAAGTCGAGCATGACCGCATCGCAGCCAGCCGCGACGGCCGCACAGATCTGCTCGCTGATCGCCTCGAACGCGGCGCGCTCGACCGGTCCGCTCGGCTCCGCGTAGGCCGCGATCGGTACGACGACCTCGGCGCCCTCGGCTTTTGCCAGGTCGAGGAAGGCGGCAAAGGGGCAGTCGATCGCGCCGTAAGCCGCAATCGCAGCCTCGCCACGGGGCGGCTCGCCGAGACCGGTGGCACCGGCAAAGGCCTCGTAAGGGGTCGGCAGGGACGAGAAGGTGTTGGTCTCGTGCTGCATGATCGCGCTGACGATCTTCATGCAACGCTCCCGTCTGCGAATTGAGCGATGAACGTGAAAAAAGGCTACGCCCAGCCGATGTGGCTGACAATTTCGCTGCCCGGTCGGGGGTGACGCGACCTGACGCCAACTTGCGTCAGCTAACTAAAATTCGACCGCCATGAGGGCGTTTTCACCGGGCCCGATCTGGTTCTTGACCCGCAATCTGATCGACTCCTCGATCTGGTCGCTGTCTTCCGGATAAAGGCCGCAGGCCGCGACCGCCGCGCGCAAATCCGTGGTCTCGCCGAGGTACTCAAACACCATGCGCGTGGCGAAGGCCTGGCGCCCGGGCCCACCCGAGACCGCGATGCCGAGACCGGTTAGCAGATGCAGCCTGGTGCGATGAGAGGGGTAGAGCACCGAAAGGGCAAAGACCTGATGAGACTGGGGGCTGTGGTCGAAGAGGTAGATTCGATCCTGGCTGTGGAGCACGAGGCTGAGATACTTACTGATGTAGCCGTCGTCCGGCCGACCGCTCTTGTCGACCAGCCGCTCGATCGCCTTGCCGTAGGTATGGTCTTCCTTCTGGTAGATCGCCTGGAGATACCTGAGGATCCGCCCCGGATAGGCCGGCGTGCACATATAGGCAGCGTAGTAGCCGCAATAGCGTTGCAGTTTTTGTTGGGAGTCTCCATGGCCCGTCGCGACCTTTTCGATCGTCGCGCTCAGGGCCGAGGCGACGGCCGGCGGCTCCCGACGCAGAGCAACGATCTGGCTGAGCTCACCAGTCGGCAAGAGGATCTCGCTTTCGTCGAGCCCGAAAAAATCGCACAGCCGCCGCAGGGTGTGGACCGACGGCTGGCTCGCGCCGCTCAGGTACTTGTTGAACTGTTGGCGGTTGATCCCGACGCGCCGGCAAACCTCCGCGACCGACCGGTAGTGGCCGCACAACATGCGCAGATTTTCCGCCAAGTTGTTCCGCCTCATGGCGCTTCACCTCCCCAGGGCCCAAGCCTAGCCTATTGCGCGCCGATCAAAAACGCTCCTCTTGGGCGTGACATTTGCCACAGTTGCCCCGCCTGGGGCCGAGTCATAGTCGGTGCCATTGCCACTTTCCGACACTTCATTGCCAAAACCAGGAGATTTCTCATGGCCATCGAGTTCCGCACCTCGAGCGTCGCGATCCCCTCGGGCACCGGACGCCGCAGCATCAACGGCAGCACCACCTTCGGCTCGCCGGTCAAGCGCGCCAACGTCGCGCTCAACGGCTTCAAGCTCGACTACGCCAGTTCCGACCATCACATCAACGTGGTCGAGGCCGACACAGATATCGTCTCGGTCTCGGGCAACACCGTGAATTTCCGCGTCGAATGCTCCTACGCCGACAAGAATTTCGACGACGCCTACTCTGGCTACATCACCGCGCTGGTGGTCGCCGAGGTCGAGTAGCGGCAAATCACGCGCGGCACTTCCTGTTCATTCACGTGAACTTTCCGTTCGCGAAAGGACTTTCTCATGGCGAAAAAGACCAAGACCTCCAAGGTCCACGAGAAGACCGAGGCCCATGCCCACGAGCACGAACATTGGAACTTCCTACCCGAGCTGCCTTTGCGCCCAGGAGAGCACGGCCTTCCCGAAGACGTCGAGTCCGACCCCGGCGCGATTGTGATCGAGAGCATATGCGGGGGGATCGACGACTCCCAGCCGGTCGAGCAGTACGACGGCACACTGGGCGTCACACAAGCTTTCGTCAGCGCCCATCAGCGCCCTGTCGGCCAGCTACAGTGGAACGATAACCTGGCGGACATCTATGACAACCCGGGCAACGTCAACAATGTACGCTGGTGCACCGGCACGCTGATCTCGCGAAACCTGTTCCTGACTGCCGGCCACTGCTTCGACCGTACCGGCGGCGGTTGGCAGCGGCCGCTGATCGACGGTACCAACACGGTGATCTCCTCCGCAGAGATCGCCACCAACATGCACGTCAACTTCGACTTCCAGGTCGATCCCGGCGGCAACCTGCGCCCCGAGCAGCAGGTCGCGATTCAGAGCCTGGTGGAGTATCGTCTGGGCAATCTCGACTTTGCGATCGTTCGCTTGGCCGGCAGTCCGGGCAACACTTTCGGCATCACCGAGGTGGCGGACGAGGACGCCGACGAAGGCGACATGTTGTGTATCATTCAGCACCCGGCCGGGCTGCCCAAGCGCATCGAGGCCGGGCCGATCTTTCACTTTCACGATTCGCGCATCGGCTACGATTCGATCGACACCTTGGGCGGCAGCTCGGGCTCCGGCCTGCTCCACTCGCCGAGCGGCCGGATCGTCGGCGTGCACACCAACGGCGGCTGCTCGACCACGGCCGGCAGCCACAATCACGGTGTCCGTATAGGCGCCATCCTGGCCCAGTCGCCGACCCTAGCCGAGATCACCGGCAAGCGGCGCTGCGACTTCCGCACGATCTCTTTGGGCGTGCCAGCGGGCACCGGCCGGCGCAGCATTCAGGGCGCGGTTTCCTTTGGGTCGCGGGTGTTCCAGGCCGGCGTTGCGCTCAACGGCTTCAAATTGGACTACGTCAACTCCGACCACCACATCAACGTGATCGAAGCCGACACCGACGTGGTCTCGATCAACGGCAATAGCGTCAACATCCGGGTCGAGTGCAACTACGCGGATAAGAACTTTGACGACCCCTACACGGGCTACGTGACCGCTTTGGTGATCGCCGAGGTGGAGTAAGCCGCGGCCGGCCTAAGCGGGCCATTCCGCCGGATCGCTGCCGAGCGGCATGGCGGGCGCGGCCCAATGGGGCGCATGGCCCTCGATCCGGCCGGCATGGCGGACCGCGGTCAGGCGGCCAAAGCCGGATTGGCTCTCCTCCAGGAACTCGGCAACCTGGTCCTGGCCCGGGTCCGGGCAGTCGAAGCCATCGGGCAAGCGGCCGAGCCCTTCGAGCCAGCGGGCGGTGCGCGCCAGCGAGACCCGCACGTGCCAACTGCCGCCTTCTGTTGCCCGGCGCCTGAGCGCCGCCAGGGTGCCGAAGGCGAGCAGATAGCCGCTGGCATGGTCGAGCGCCTGGCAAGGCAGCGCCTTGGGGCCCTCGACGCCGCTGGCTGCAGCCTCCTGGTGATTGAGCCCGCACGCGGTCTGGACGATCGAGTCGAAACCGCGCCGCCCGGCCCAAGGCCCGCCGTGGCCGTAGGCCGCGAGCGAGGCCGAGACAATGCCCGGGCGGAACACGGCGAGCCGCTCGGGCGCGAAGCCCTTGGCCGCCAACGCGCCCGGGCGGTAGCCCTGAACTAAGACGTCTGCTTCGGTCACGAGATTGCGCAGGGTTTCCCGGCCGCGCGGGTCCTTCAGGTCCACATGACAACCGCGCTTGCCTCGGCCGGTGTCCATGACCAGGGCGGGAATCGAAGGCAGATCGGGCCCGGTCACCCGCAGCACCTCGGCGCCGTGAGCCGCCAGGGCCCGGCCGCAGACCGGCCCGGCGATGATCCGGGTCAGGTCCAGGACCCGCAAACCGGCCAACGGCCGCGCTGCCGGCGCGAAGGGCTCGGGTGGCGCCTCGCCGATCTTTTCCAGGCAGACCAAGGGCTCGCAGGCCAGTGCCCGGCCTTGGGGATGGTCCCGCCAGGCCTCGGGGGTGCGCAGGGCCGCCGCGATCAGTCCGCGCTCGGCGGCCACGCGCTCAAAGGCCGAGGCCTGCCAGCCTGCGAGCGCTTGGGCGACCGCCTCGCGCTCGTTGGCGCAGCCGAGCAGTTCCAGGATGCCATCCCGGTGATGGGGAAAGTTCGTGTGGATCCGGACCCAACCGTCGGCGCAAAGATAGGCGCCGGCGATCGGATCCCACGGCGAGGGCGGTGGCTCGCCGTCGACCCGCAGGTAGCGCTCGCTGCGGAACTCCGCCGCCGCATGGTTCATGTCGACCGAGACCCCGCGCCGCTCTCCTGAGCGCAAGCGCCAGATCTCGGCAGCCGCCAGGGTCGCCGCCGCGATCGTGGCCTGGGCCGCGGTGCCGACCGCGAAGGAGGACGGCAGCACCGGATCGGCGCCCGACAGAACGACCTGCCCGAGCGCGTCGGGCGGCATACCGGCGTCGCGCCAAATCGCAGTAAGTGCCTCACGAGGAGCGATGACCATGACCGTTGACTAACCAGACTGCAAAACTTGACGCCAATCCCAATCGAACTGGCCGGCTATGGACCACCTTATCTCGACCTCAATGGCATCGCCAACTGGGATTTAGACGCCTTCCAGAGAGACAACAAAGCGACTGGCAGGCAGGCGACTGTTCTCGAAAACTCAACTGGTTTGATACTGTGATTCGGTGACTGTTGAAGCGCACCGCAACAAGATGCTTCCCAGATTTTCAGAGATCGCCATCTCACCCCCTATTGCCTTAGTTGTGGCCTCTTGCAGATTAGGGAGTCGATTTAGCAAAGAGCACTAAAAGGCTTGGGACAAACCAAGAAACAAGAATAAGAAATTGAAGCAACAACCACATATGTCTTGATCGTTCGACAAGAGAATCGTCATTTTTTCCAAATTTTTCCCCTCCTATCCCCATTTCTTTGTACAAATACTCAAGCTGATTTACATTTCTGTTGAATGACCTCCTGACAACTTCCAAAGTTATAGAAGAGATTACCCCGATAGAAAAAGATATGAGAATAAAGATAACGCTCTCACTCGATGGGAAACCATACTTTATTGATGTGGATAAGAACGCAAAACTCGCCACTGCGGAGAACACCGGAATATGAAGACGAACTCTCTTATGATAATCGATCTTCTCATACAGCCTAGAAGCATACAATTTCTGACATTCAAAAATGTTATCTGGTTCCGCAATGCTTTTATCTTCCATTGATCAACTCCATTGAATCTCTTCGTCTGTGTCAAACGCCGGTGTCGGGCTGTCCGTAGTACACTGCGGAATTGCAACCAATCGACAATCTAGTCTCAGGCAGCTTAGTTGTCCTGGGTTTAGCTCGGGACACTGCCAGAGAAACTGTTGCACAGTTCTTGGTCTGTGCAACAGCTTCCTCTCACCAATGTAGTCGCCCTCTGGGCACGACTGCTTGTTCTTTGAGGTAGTGAATCTGAGAGCGTCACGCGCGCACCTGCCGAAATGACAGCTCAGAGAAACACAATGGATAGGATTCCCTAATCCCTGAGCTGCCAGATTGCTGCTTTCCGCAGGCTTCGCAGCACGGCAAACTCATTGCGAAGCTTCTGGACGAAGAGGAGAGGACACCATGGCAGAAGACCAGAAGGTCGCGATCGTCACCGGCAGTGGCCGGGGCATGGGCGCGGCGACCGCCAAGGAGCTGCACGAGCGGGGCTACCGCCTGGCGCTTATGTCGCCTTCGGAGAGCGCGCTCAAACTGGCTGAAGAGCTCGGCGCGGTCGGCCACCAGGGCTCGACCGCCGTGGCGAGCGACTTGGAGATCCTGGTCAAAAAGACCCTGGAGGCCTATGGCCGGATCGACGGGGTGGTCAACCACACCGGCGGCCCGCCCAAGGGCGATCTGCTGGAGATCAGCGACGAGAGCTGGATCCAGGGACTCGATCTGGTGATCCTCTCAGTCGTGCGCATGTGCCGCCTAGTGACACCCGTCATGGAGCAGCAAGGCGGCGGCGCGATCGTCAACATCACGACATTCAGCGCCTTCGAGCCGGACCTGAAGTTCCCGGTCTCCTCCACCTTTCGCGCCGGCATCGGCGCCTTCACGAAGCTCTATTCCGACCGCTACGGCGCCCAGAACATTCGCATGAACAGTGTCATGCCAGGTTACATCGACAGCCTCAACATCCCCGAGGACTGGGTGAAGGGCGCCGCCATGAAGCGCGTCGGCAAGGTTGACGAGATCGCCAAGACCGTCGCCTTTCTGCTGTCCGACGACGCCGGCTACATCACCGGCCAGAACATCCGCGTCGACGGCGGGATAACTCGGCACGTGTAAGTGTTCACCGCTTCCACTGGATCAGCAGCATGCCGCCGACCACCATGACCGCGCCGACCAGGCGCCACCAGGTGATCGGCTGCTCCCGGTAGACCAGAAAGCCGTAGTGGTCGATCACCAGAGAGGCCGCCATGGTGCCAACGATGGTCGTGGCAACGAAGGCGGCCGCGCCCAGCTTGGGCGCCAGCACCAAGGAGGAGAGCACGAAGAAGGCACCCAGGAATCCGCCGGTCCAGGCGTACCAGGGCGCGGCCGCCAAACTGGCCATCTGCGGCAGGGGAATGCGCAGAACGAGAACGACGACCAGCAAGGCCAGGCTGGCCACCGTGGTGTTGGTCAGCGCCGCCAGAAGCGCGTGGCCGTGAAACTGAGAGATCGTCGCGTTCACGCCGGCCTGGATCGGGTAGCCAGCGCCGACCAAAAGCGCGATCAGAATGAGCAGCAGAGTCTCGAGGGCCATGGGATCTCCGGGGACGCTATAGGACAGTATCTGTCCCTATAGCATCCCCGGAGGCCGCCGGTCTCCCTTAGTAGACGACAATCTCGGTGTTGGAGCAGGCGCCGCCGCTCTGCTCGCAGATTTGGTAGCTATAGGTCGCGCTGCCGTTCGCACCGATGTTGTCCCGGTATATGCCGTCGTTGCGCGTCGGCGCGCCGACTTGAGAGCCGTCACGCAGGATCAGCACCTTGGTGCCGAGCGCGCCGCTCCACGTCAGCGTAACGCTGTGCTTGCCGCGCTTGATGGTGCCGACCGCGTTCAGCTCGATGGACTCGTCACCACCACCACCGCCACCGCCAGAGTCGTCGGTGGTCGCCGAGGCCTGGCCCGAACAGGCGACTTCGCTCGTGGCACTAACCGCGCAGACCCGGAAGGTGTAGCCGGTCGAGGCTTGCAGGCCGCCTGCGGTAAAGCTCTGGCTGCCGGAGGCGACGTTGCTGTCGACGGTGTTCCAGGAGTTGCCGTCCAAACGCTCCACCTCGTAGTGGTCCTCGCCGCTGGCATCGTTCCAGGTCAGCTGGATCTGGCTGTCCGACTGGGCCTGGGCGCTCAGGTTGCCGGGCGCCGTGAGCGGCGCGTCTTGGGCGGCCTCGAGATAGAGGTGGCGCACGGTGAGGGTGTCCGCGCTGGTGCTTCTGCGCGAACGCGAGCTGTCGCGCACCCGGATGTAAAACGTCCCGGCGGCGGCGGACGGCAGCTCGACGCTCTGGTAGTTGTTAGAGCTGTCGGTCTTGGCCGAGAACAGGAAGGTGAAGGGCCCGTTTTGGCTGGGCGCATAGTGGAAGTCGAATCGATCGCCGTCGCTGCTCGGCCCTGAAACGTCGGCACTGAACGTCAGCACATTGCCGCCCGGCACGTTGTCGAAGCGCCAGAAGTGCTCCAGGCGGCTGATACCCCGCATGCCCACGAGGACCTCGGTGATCTGCTGGGCGCCGGAGGCCTGCCGGGTATCCTGATAGCTGCCGCTAACCGCGCCATCGATCGGCATCTCGCCGTCCGCCACCAGGCCGCTCGGCGGCGGGGGCGGCGGCGGATTGACCGTGACGCTGGTCTGGGCCACGCCCTCGCCGTCGTTGTTGTAGGCGGCAACCTGGTAATCGTAGCTGTTGCCGCTGGAAACCCCGTTATCGGTGAAGGACGTGCTGTTGGCCGGCAGGTCGGCGATTTGGCTGAAGCCACCGCCGTTCGCGGCGCGCCGCACGCGGTAGCCGTTCTCGTTGGTGGCCGCGTCGCCCCAGCTGAGATCGACCCGGGTGCCGGTGATCGCCGCGGCGCTGAGCCCGCTGGGCGCGGCCGGTATTGACGGCGCCGTGGTGGTCGCGCCGACCGGGCCGTCATAGGCGGAGTCGCCCGCCCCGCTATAGGCGCGGACCCGATAGTCGAAACTCGCGCCCGAGGGCAGGTTGGTGTCGCTGTAGCCTTGGCTGTTGGCCGGCAGGTCGGCGATCAGGGTCCAGCTCGAGGTGCCTTGCGGGCGCCGCTCCAGCTGGAAGCCGAGCTCGTCGGTCGCATTGTCGGCCCAGGTCAGCTGTACGAAGTCGGTGCCGACCGAGGCGACCGTCAGGTCGCTCGGCGCGGCCGGCGGCGTCGCCGGCGTACCGCTGCTGTTGAAGTTGAAGGTCATGGTAGAACCGGCTTCGGAGATGTCGGTGATCTCGTGGCCAGTGTCGGTGACGATGCCGTCCTGATAGGCGTTGGTGCTGGGGTTACCCGTGGTCATAAGCTGATTGACGCCGTCGCCGTGAAACACGTCGCCGGCATCGCCACGGTCGTTGCCCTTCTCCAGCTCATACTTGCCGTCGGCCTGGAGCACCGACACCCGATAGTGATTGCCGTTCTCGGGCCAATTGCTCTGACCCGGATGGCCTTCGGTGTTGAATCCGGCTTCATCGTCGATGTGCCAAATCACCAGGCCGCCCTGGGGCATGGCCGAGTCGAAGCCGAGGGGTTGCCGGTTTTCGATCAAGAGGTATTCGTTCGAGGGAAAGCCATCGTCGATGCGGTAGACCTCGGCGTGGGTTTCCGCGGCGCGCAGGCTGTAGCTGCCGGGTGCGCTCAATGTCATGGGCGTCAGCCAGCCGAGCTGAATCTTGCTCCAGGGTGAGAAATGGGGCGGGTAAAGCTGGGAGAAGTCGAAGCCCCAGGAGTTGGCCATCAAGCCGAAGGAGCCGATACCCTCTCCGCCGCCGTTGGTGTCGTAGAGATCGGGCAGACCGAAGAAATGGCCGGTCTCGTGGGCGATCACGCCGATCCGGCCGATGTTCGATCCGCTCGTGCCCCAGAGGCCCGGGCTGATGTGATAGGCGCTGACCCTGACGCCCTCGGCCGAGGTCCAGCTCGGCTGGATGCCCCAGCGGTGGGACCAGATGCGGTTGGAGTAGTGCGTCCCGGCGGAATCGGTGCCGCCCCACTCGGCGCCGTAGCCCGAGTGGATAAAGGCGACTGCGTCGATCCAGCCGTCGCCATCTTGGTCGAACTGGGTGAAGTCCGTGGTCGCGTCGACCGCATCGAGCGCCTCACGCAGGGCCTGCCACAGCTTGGAGGAGCCGGACACGCCGTCGGCGTAGTAAGCCTCGGTTTGGGACACGGTGACCCAGGGCACGACGGTCGAATTGAGCGACATTTGGCCGTAGGAGTTCTCCAGATAGACGTCGCGTATGCTTCCCGTCGGCGCCAGGCTCGGGTGACCGCCCTGTGCGTTGAACAGAATGTCCAGATCGCCTTGGCTCGGCAAGGTGCGGCCGGTGTGGTTGGAAAAGCGAATCGGCACCACCAGGTTGGGGATCGCACCGCTCGGCCCGAAAGACGGCATCCCTTGAACCTGGGCGCTCTCGGCCTCGCCAAGGCCCTGGGCGCGCTGGGCGTCGATCACCGCGCGCGAGGGCAGCTCCCGGGGTCTCAAGCCCCTGGTGACCGGATTCACCTTGCCGACCTGCCATGGGGTCGAGACCAATCTGCCGTTGGCGGCCTGCCGAGCATAGACGTAGCGGCCATTGTCGCGCACAACAGTGAAGCCGTTGGCATCCTCTTCCCAGCTGAAGCCCTCGTTGCCACGCAGGTAGATGACGATCTCGGTGCCGTCCGGCTGGTGTTCGTGGATCCCGTGAGGGCTGGCCTGGACGTGCGCCGCGGCAGGTCCGGCATCGCTCAGCAGCAGGCTGGCACCCAAAAGCGCCAATCCAGCAATCTTGAGGCGAGGCAGACGGATCGCGGAGCCTATCGTGCGTCTAGACATAAGATAACCCTCCAATCCCCATTAGGAATGGCAAGAAATACTTTATCCCTGTTAAAATTTCTTAAGCGACACTACTACATTTATCCCAAATTTTAGGCTTTTTCTTGGCAAGGCCGATTCCGTTCGACCCCGCAGCGCGCCTAGGCTAAAGAGGACGCTGCATCTCAACTGGCAGGCCACCGTCCCTTGAGCCTCGGTAAGATCCTTCTCGTCGCCCTCCTTCTGGTGGTCGCCTTGGCCGGCGCCTCGATCTTGGTCGCCGCGCTCAGGACGCCCAGTCACGAGGGCCAGTGGAAGGCCGAGTATGCGCGCCTACCGAGCGCCCAGCTGGCCGGCAACGAGGCGCGGATCACGAATGTCCGCGACTTCGTCTTCGAACCCGACGGCGCGCTCAAGGAAGCGCGCTATCACGATCGGGACTACGATTTATCCCAGCTGGAGACCCTGTGGTATGGCATTTCTCACTTTACCGATTACGGCCTCGCCCACACTTTCCTGAGCTTCGGCTTCGCCGATGGCCGCTACGTCACCTTCTCCTTCGAGGCGCGTCAGGAGACCGACCAGAGCTACAATCCCATTCGCGGCGTGTTCGGCGCCTACGAGCTGATCCTGATCGTCAGCGAAGAGCGCGACGTGATCGGCCGGCGCACCCACATCTGGGGTCAGGAGGTCTATCTCTATCAGGTGACGGCGGCACCCGAGAAAATCCGGGAGCTGTTCGAAAAACTTCTGATCCGGGTCAACGAGATCCACGACCAGCCGGAGTTCTATCACACCCTGACCGACAACTGCACGGTCAGCCTCTGGCGCTATTCCCAGCGCATTTCGAAGCTGCGGCTCTATACCCACCCCAAGCTGCTGTTGCCCGGCTATTCCGACGAGGTCGCCTACGACCTCGGCCTGATCGCCAACGACCGGCCCTTCGAAGAGGTCCGCGCGGCCGCCAAGATCGACCCCAGTGCCTTCGCCTACGACGACGCGGACTATTCCAAGCGCCTACGCGGGATCGAGGACGATTAGGCGAACCGGGCTAGGCTGGCCGTCGTTGCAGGGATTGTTGACCTGGGGGCAGTTGGAGACAACCGCCAGCGCCGCCATCTCGGCGCGCAACTCCACGGCGTCGCCGGCTTTGCCGGGCCCCGGCGCGAAGGTGCTCTCGGCCAGCTTTCGCTCGCCGGAGACCGGCACGTCGCAGAAGAAGTTGATGTTGGGCACGATGTCGCGCCGGCTCAGGCCGTGAGGCGCCAGCGCCTCGAGGAAGTTTTCCCGGCACCCCGGGCAATCGCTGACCCCATAGAGCATCCGATTGCTGGGCGCGCTGCAGCAGCCGCCAATGGTGTCATGGCCGCCGTAGCTGTCGCCCGTAATCGTAAAGATCGCCCGCGCTTCGTCGGAATAAAGCCGATGGCCCGTGGTCAGTTTCAGGGTGCCGGCCGCCTTGAGCGTGTTGGGCGCGTGGTAGCGCTCCTCGGGCCGCTCGGCGTTGTAGCATAGGAAGTCGACGCCCTGGCGGCCCTCCAGGTCGACGATGCGCAGAATCTGGCCGGTCGCCAGCACCTTCGACCAAGGCCGGCCGGGCGCCAGGGTCTCGTCGCTGATTACCCTGCTCATGGGGTCAGCCGTGGATTGCCGCCCAAATCGCGCCAGACCTGCTCAGGCGCGAGGCCGAGCTGATGGCAGAGCTGCTTGAACTCGGCGATCTCGCTCTCGGTCACTTCGTCGTCGGCAACGATGATCATGTAGGCGACCCGCATCATGGTGCGCGCCCGCTTGGGCTTGTCCGCCATGCGCGCGACCTTCTGATAGAGCACGGTCTTGGCGCCCGCACCGTCCGTGCGCAGCGCGTGCACATAGTCATCGAGAATGCGGACCGCTTTGTTGAAATCGAGCTCTTTGAGCGCTTCTTGGCTGGCGAAGATCTGGAAGATCTTGTAGCGCTCGGAGAGCTTGAACTCCTCGTCGGCCAGCGCGGCCAGCGCGCAGACCGCCATCACCGCCTTGAGGAACTCCTTGTTGCGGTAGTGCCGGACTTCGGCGACCAACTTGTCCATCAAGGTCTGTTGCATGGACGCTCGCTTTCCTCCCGTGACGCACACCATCCATTTCACTTTGCCTTGATTAAGAGAGCAAGGACATTGAAGTGGCAGTTCGAGAGGAAGCGCCTAGATCATGTGGGTCAAATTGACCAACCTAACCCTATCTGCCGGTGGTCAATCCCAGCCCCTGAAACACCCCACCTAGCAAGGTAGTCACAATTAGAAAGATGATCATTAGTATGATCATCGCGGGGATCGAGGCTATCGTCCACTTGATGATGAAAATGACCATTGAGAGAAATGGCATACGGATGTTGGTCACGACCACATTTAGCGTACCGCCGCCAGAATGCGAATCCCCATTTGACATAGAGTATCTCCATTGGTTTCGAGTTGAACATCAAGCAACCGAAGCGGAGTCCAAAAGCCAGTCCGCTCCAGCAACTGAAAATCTTTGATTGATTCGAAATTATTGAATCTACTTTAAGACGACAACCCATAAAGGCATAAAAGCCCTCCAATAATCGCACCGTCTGGAAGGTCAGGGAACTCAGCCAGGTAAAGCGAGCGCCTCGTCGAGAAAGCCAATGAGCGAGCGATTGACCGCCTCCGGATCCTCGGCCAAGCCCATGTGGCGCAGGCCCGGTAAGATCCCGGCCCGGGCGTTGGGCATCAGCGCTGCCATGGCGTGGGCCATTTCCGGCGAATTGCCAGCGTCCTCGCCAAACGCCAACACCAGGGTCGGTGCGGAAATCTGAGTGATCGCCTGGGCCAGCGGGGCGTCGCCCTCGGCCAGCACCCGGTAGAGCCCCGGGTAGACCGCCGGATCGTTGGCCAGAATCCACTGGCGCACCCGCTCCAGCACTTCCGGATGGCGGGCGGCGTAGGCCGGGGTGAACCAGCGCTCGAGCGCTGGGCCGACGGTCGCGCTGGGCCCCTCCGCGGCGGCTTGCGCGACCCGCTTCAGTACGGCGGCGCGCTGTTCTTCGGTGCGGTCGTGGGCGGAGGCCAGGATCGCCAAGGCGCTCACCGACCCCGGGTGGGCCAGGGCGACGGCGCGCACGATCATGCCGCCCAGGGAAAAGCCGACTAGGGCACAAGGGCCCAGCGCCAGGCCATCGATCAGGCCGATAAGCTGGTCGGCCAGCTGGTCGAGGCTGGGCTCACCCGCCGGCGGGTCGCTCGCGCCGTGGCCGATCAGATCGTAGCGCAGCACCCGGTAGCGGGCGGTGAGCGCCGGCCACTGCCAATCCCACATGGCCCTGGTCATGCCCAGGCCGTGGACCAGCACGACCGTCGGCCCGTCTCCCGCGATCTCGTAGACCGTGCCCTTCAGGCGCCCCTCGCCCATGGAGGAGGGCCGATTATTCGGCGGCGACCGGCTTGGCGGCCGGCTCCTGAAAGGCCGGCAGGACCTCGTCGATGAACAGCTTGAGCGACGATTGCTGCTGGGCTATGGGCAGGCCGTAGCTGGCGCAATAGCAGAAGTAGTCGACGCCCAGCGCCTCGTAGGGCTTGAGCTTGGCGATCACCTGATCGGGGGTGCCGAGCATCAGGTTGGCCAGCAAGTTGTCGCGCTCGTACTCCGCCTGATTGGTCAGCTCGGCCGGGTCCGGCTCCTGGGGGAAGCCGTCGATGACCGGCGCCAGGTTGCGGAACAGGTTCTCGAACTGCCGTCCCTGACGCTGGACCGCGCTGATGAATGCGTCCGCCTCGGCCTCCGTCTGATAGACCCCGCTATGGCGCATGGTCATGAAGCGCGGCCGCGCGACCCCCGGGTTGGCGGCCAGCGCCTCCTCGAAGCGGCCCATATAGGTCTCGACCTCGCCAAAGGGCCGGGTCAGGGCCCAGGTCATGATGTTGTAGCCCTCCTCGACCGCGGCGTTGAAAGTGCCGGGATCGCGCGCCGCGACCCAGATCGGCGGGTGCGGCTTTTGTAGGGGCTTGGGGCAGACCGTCGCGGTCGGGAAGTCGTGGAATTCGCCGCTGTGCTCGTGATCGCCCTGCCAAAGGGCTTTGAGCACCGGCAGCATCTCGAGCATGATCGGCACGCCCTTGTTCTGATGGATGCCGCCGGCCATGCGGTCGAACTCCCGCTGATAGGCGCCCTTGCCGATGCCGAATTCGAGCCGCCCGCCGGAGAGCAGGTCGAGCAGGGCCGCCTCGCCGGCCAGCTTGATCGGGTGCCAGTAAGGCGCCACCACCACGCCGGTGCCCAGGCGGATCTGCTTGGTGTTGGCGGCGAAGTGGGCCAAGAGCTGGAACGGCCCCGGCGCGATGGTCATCTCGATCGCGTGGTGCTCGGCCGCCCAGACGATGTCGAAACCGGCCTCGTCGGCCATCTGCACCATCTCGGTGGTGTGGGCCATGACCTCGACCATGTCCTCGTCCGGGCTCATGCGCTCCAGATTGATCACCAGGTTGAACCGCATGGTTCGTCTCCTTTAGGGGGCTAGAGGTCATAAGAGCCCAGCCTGCCGAGGCAGCCGTCTCCAAGCCCACTAAGCGCCAAAAGGGGCAGAATCGTAAACTTGAAAAAGACTTCGCTTTGCGTAACATTTTCTTCATGCCAAATCTGCGCCGCCGCCTGCCGCCACTGAACAGCTTGGTCGCCTTCGAGGCCTCGGCCCGGCACCTGAGCTTCACCCGGGCCGGGCGCGAGCTGATGGTCAGCCGGGAGGCGATCAGCCGCCAGATCCGCATCCTGGAGAGCCACCTGGGGGTCACCCTGTTCGAGCGCCTCTACCGGGCGCTGGCGCTGACCAAGGCCGGCGAAGCCTTCTACGACGCGGTGCGCCAGAACCTGGAGGCGATCGCCCGGGCGGCCGACGGCCTGCAGCGCGCCGGCAAGCCGGCTCGCCTGACGGTCAGCGCGACCATCGCGATCGCGTCTTACTGGCTGACTCCCCGCCTGCCCCGCTTCCGCGGCGAACAGCGGGACGCGGAGATCCGCGTCGTGGTCTCTGACACGCCGGTGGAACTGGCCGGCGGCATCGACGTGGGCCTGCGCTATGGCGACGGCAACTGGCCGGGCTTAAAAGCACGCCATCTTTTCGACGTGGACTCCTTCCCGGTCTGCGCCCCGGACTATGCCGCGCGCAGCGGCGAAATCACCGGGCCCGGCGACCTGACGGCGCACACCTTGCTCAATCTGGACGGCTCGGCCCATGCCGGCGAAGACTGGACCTGGTGGCTCGAGGGCTGCGGCGTGACGCCGCCCGAGGGCCTGCACATCCTGGGCTTCGACAACTACGCCAACGTGATCCAGGCGGCGCTCGACGGCCAGGGCGTGGCGCTCGGCTTCAGCGGCATCATCGATCCCCTGCTCGCCCGCGGCCAGCTGGTGCGCCCGGTCGACGCCAGCCACAGCGCCGGCTGCGCGGTCTATCTGGTGATGCCCAAAGGCCTCAAGCCGAGCCCCTTGGCCGAGCGCTTCTTCGACTGGGTGGTGCGCGAGGCGGCGCCAGGGGACTCACATGCCTGACTACAGCCTGGAGACCGGGCTGGGCGCGGCCGAGGGGCGGATCGTGATCGGCTTGGACGAGGCCGGGCGCGGGCCCTGGGCCGGCCCAGTGGTGGCCGGCGCCGCTTGGCTCGACCCGGACAAGCTGACGCCCGAGTTGCTCTCAAGCCTTGACGATTCCAAGAAGCTCAGCCGGGCCGCGCGCGAGACAGTCTTGACGGCGCTCGAGGCGGCGCCCCGAGCGGCGGTGCGCCTGGCGGTGGGTCAGGCCTCGGTCGGCGAGATCGACCGGCTTAACATCCTCCAGGCCAGCCTGCTCGCCATGGCCCGGGCCGCCGAAGCGCTGGGCCTCGCCGCCGACGCGGCCCTGGTCGACGGCAACCGGGAACCGGCGCTGACCTGTCCGGCGACCTGCGTGGTCAAGGGCGACGGGCGCTCCTGGTCGATCGCCGCCGCCTCGATCCTGGCCAAGGTTACCCGGGACCGACAAATGGCCACGCTCGCCCGGCGCTATCCCGGCTATGGTTGGGAACGCAACCAGGGCTACGGCACGGCCGAGCACCAGGCCGCGCTGGCCCGCCTGGGAGTCACCGCAGAGCACCGGCGCTCGTTTCGCCCAATTCGTGAGGCATTGACGTTAACATCTTGAGTCAAAACGGACTCTTGACGGCGAGTCCCGAATGACTCAGGATGGGACGATGAAGCCGTCCCGTAACCAGATCCTGGAGGGCGACTGCGTCGCGCGCATGGCCGGGCTGCCGGCCGGCACGGTCGACCTGATCTTCGCCGACCCGCCCTACAACCTGCAGCTCTCGGGCGACCTGACCCGCCCGGACCAAAGCCGGGTCGACGGGGTCGACGACGCCTGGGACCGCTTCGACGACATGGCGGCCTACGACAAGTTCACCCGGGCCTGGCTGGCCGAGGCCAAGCGGGTCATGGCCGACGACGCGACGATCTGGGTGATCGGTAGCTACCACAACATCTTCCGGGTCGGCGCGGCGCTCCAGGACCTGGGCTTCTGGATCCTCAACGACGTGATCTGGCGCAAGTCCAATCCCATGCCGAACTTCCGCGGCCGGCGTTTCACCAACGCCCACGAGACCCTGATCTGGGCCGCCAAGGACAAGGACGCCCGCCAGACCTTCAACTACGGCGCCATGAAGGCGCTCAACGACGACGTCCAGATGCGCAGCGACTGGCTGATCCCAATCTGCACCGGCGCCGAGCGCCTGCGCGACGAGGACGGCAAGAAGGCCCACTCGACCCAGAAGCCCGAGGCGCTTTTGCACCGGGTGATCCTGTCGGCCAGCAATCCGGGCGACCTGGTGCTCGACCCCTTCCTGGGCAGCGGCACCACGGCGGCGGTCGCCAAGCGCCTGCGCCGGGACTACATCGGCATCGAGCGCGACCTGGGCTACCTTGAGCTGGCCCGCCGGCGCCTGGCGCGAACCCAGCCGGTCGACGACCCGGCGCTGGTCGAGACCCCCTCCAAGCGTAGCGAGCCGCGGGTTCCCTTCGGCTGGCTGGTCGAGCGCGGCCTGCTCGAGCCGGGCACCGTGCTCTATGGCCCGGCCCGGCGATTCAGCGCCCGGGTGCGCGCCGACGGGACCCTGGTGACGTCCGACTTCAAGGGCTCGATCCACCAGGCCGGCGCCCATGTTCAGGGCGCGCCGGCCTGCAATGGCTGGCAGTTCTGGAACTACGACGTGGAAGGCAAGCTGGTGCCGATCGACATGCTGCGCCAGAAGCTGCGTGGCGAACTGTCCTAGCCGGGCTATAGTCCGGGCCATGACTGATCCTCCAGCCACCGCCCCACGCTTCGCCCTGGTCGCCGCGGAGACCGAGGAAGCCCAAGCCGCCAAGGTTGCCCTGGAAACGCGCTACGACACGGTTGTCTTGGAGGAGGCCGAGGTGGTGGTGGCGCTCGGCGGCGACGGCCTGATGCTGGAGACCCTGCACGGCTCGATCGCCCGCCAGGTGCCGATCTACGGCATGAACCGAGGCACGGTCGGCTTCCTGATGAACCAGTACCACGAGGACGATCTGCCCGAGCGCCTGGCCCGTGCCGAGCGCGTCACCCTGCGGCCCCTCAAGATGACCGCCTGCCAGATGGACGGCCGCGAGACCGAAGCGATCGCAATCAACGAGGTGGCGCTGTTTCGCGAGACCCGCCAGGCGGTCTGGATCCGCATCCTGGTCGACGGTGTCGAGCGCATGCCCGAGCTGATCTGCGACGGCATCCTGCTGTCCACCCCGGCCGGCAGCACGGCCTACAACTTCTCGGCCCACGGCCCCATCGTGCCGATCGGCGCGCCCTTGCTGGCGCTCACCCCGATCAGCGCCTTCCGGCCCCGGCGCTGGCGCGGCGCGCTCTTGCCCGACACGGCGACGGTGGTCTTCGAGGTGCTCGACCCGGTCAAGCGCCCCTGCGGCGCCAACGCCGACTTCACCGAAGTGCGCGACATCGCCCGGGTCGAGATCTGCGAGGACAAGTCCCGGGTGATCCACCTGCTGTTCGACCCGGAGCATAACCTGGAGCAGCGCATCCTCCAGGAGCAGTTCCAGCCCTAAGCGTCGGCGCGCGCCAGGAGCTCGAGGTCTTCCTCCGGCTCCTCGAAATGGATCAGACCGTAGGTCGGGAAGTCGATCATCACGCCTCTGCCCAAGTAGCCCCACTGGCGTTCGGAATGTTCGCCGCCGTACTCGCCGCGATCGATCGAGCAGACCACGACGCCGCCCTCGTCCCGACCTAGCTTGACCCGGTCGCCGAGCCGCACTTCCTGTCCGTTAGGGTAGTTCATTCTCGATCGCTGTTGAGTGATGAAGTGTCGTTTATCCATTCTCGGTGCCTCAAAGCAACTGCTCCGAACTTTGCAAAAACCCACGGGAGAATCACGCACCATTGAAGAAGACCACTAATGTACATTTCCGTCCAAGTGACCGTAGCCTCTACCATCGGGCCCAGCTCATGAAAGGACACACCAAACAAAGCATAGACTTCCTGAAACATCGACCTTGCGAACATGTAGGATGGAAGGGTCAGAAAGAACATCAACATTCCCTGTGAATCTCCGGGCGGTGGATAAATCTCTACGGCCGGAGCCGTCCAAACCTCCTCTAGCCAGGATCCCAGAATCACCAGGGACACGCCTGTCCAAGCCACTTTCCCGGGATGGCGGCACGCCAAGGCGGCGAGACGCTTCGGCAAGCTTGCGCGTGGCGCTGCTTTTTCTTGCCGCCCCCGTCGGCCAATGAGGCGCACCGCCGCGCGGGTCTTCCTAAACAAGTATGGAAGAATCACGCACCATTGCAGATAGCCGCACAGGTACATCTCGATCCATAGAACCAAGACCTGTGCGGTTGGACCTAGTTCGTGAGGTAGAAAACCAAACAGAGCGTAGAACTGGAGAATGCTGATCCGTGCGATGAAGTAGGATGGGAAGGATAGCACGCACATCAACCAACTCAGCAGATGTCCTTCGGGCGGATAGCTATCGTTGACTGAAGCTGTCCAAACCACCCCAAGCCAGATGCCCAAGAATGCCAGCGACAAGCCGGTCCAGATCACTTTGGCAGGATGACGGCGCGCCAGGGCGGCCAGCCACTTCGGGACACTCTTGCGTGGCTTTGAATCCACCCCTACGCCTTTCGGGCCTTATCGGTCCACGCATCGATCGCCGCGACGACATCCGCCTTGCCACCCCGAAGTGCTGTTTCCCGTGGTATGTCGCCGAATTCATTTAGTAGATCCGTGGATGCCCCAGCTCGAAGCAGGCGGGTCACCGCCTCGGCATGACCTTGGCCGGCCGCCCCGTGCAGGGGCGTGCAGCCCAATTCGCATCGGGCGTTGTGGTCGGCGCCGGCGGCTAGAAGGGCATCGATCTCCTCCAGGTCGCCGCGAACAGCTGCCACCTCGAGCGGGGTGTTGCCAAAGAGCCCCACTTGATTCACATCCGTGAAGCGCATCTCGAGAAAGTCAGGAAGATCTTCATCCTCATAGCGTCGGAGGACGTCCTGAGCGGTAAGTGCTTCTTTCCCAGCCATCTCCTCCCTCTACGAATCGCGTCATCATCACTATTCATTATGAGATGACAACGTTAAGGGGAAGTTTGGGCAAAAATCCAGCAACACCGTGACGGCCCGGTCTTGGTTCGAACATCCCCGTTGGAGCCCCTTTGTGTGTTCGCCGTCTCAACCTCCGCGATCGTTCGAGCAGACCACGCCATCGCCGTCGTCTTTGCCTAGATTGACCTTGTCGCTAGACCACACGCCTTGGCCGTCTTCGATACCTCATGCTTCACCTGCCTTTGCGCTGTAACCTTTCGCGTGCCCTCTTGCATCCAAATCCCGCGCGCCCTGCGTACGCATTGGTAAGCGCTCCGCCACACGACCGCGGCAGGACCGGGATGAGCCTTTCCAGCGACTTCGGCGACATGAGACAAAATGCCCCCGCCCGGGGCAAAACGCGCTATGGTGCGGCCGCCCTTAGGAAACCAGGAACCCCGCCCATGGCCGAGAGCGCCACGCTGGCCGACATCGACCCCCTCGGCAAGCTGCTGGCCGAGGCCGCCCTGGGCGACCGCCAGGCCTTCGCCCGGATCTATCAGCTCTCGGCCAACCGCCTGCTGCCGATCGCGCTCAGGATCGTCGGCCGGCGCGAGGCGGCCGAGGACGTACTGCAGGAGGCCTATCTGGCGATCTGGCGCCGCGCCGCCCAGTACAGCCCGGAGCGCGGCCAGCCGCTGGCCTGGATGTCGGTCATCGTGCGCCACCGGGCGATCGACTATTTGCGGCGCCACGCCAAGGGCCCGCACAGCCCCCTGGAGTGGAACGAGGCGACCGAGGCCGAGGCCGGCCCCCTGCTCGGCGCCGAGGCCCTGCCCGAGCACCTGAGCGCGAGCGTGCGGGCCTGCTTGGGCCGTCTCAAGACCGAGCAACAGAAGGCCATTTGCCTGGCGTTCTACTACGGCATGACCCACGAGGAGCTGGCGCTTCAGCTGGCGGCGCCACTCGGCACCGTCAAGAGCTGGGTGCGCCGGGGCTTGCTGCAGATGAAGGAGTGTCTGGAGCCATGACCCAAGACGACCTGGAGCTTTTGGCCGCCGAGTACGTGCTCGGCACCCTGGACGCGGAGAGACGCCGCGAGGTCGCCGCCGAGCTGGAGCGCAACAGCGACCTGCGCGACCGGGTCGCCCACTGGGAGCGCCGGCTGGAGACCCTGGAGGACCGCAGCGCGGCGATCACCCCCTCGGCCGGCCTGTGGAGCAAGATCGACCAGGCGCTCAACAATGAAACCCAAGTGTCGCGCATGATCACCCTGCGCGCCGACGAGGGCCCCTGGCAGGAGATCTCCGAGGGCATCGAGAAGAAACTACTGAACCAGGACCCCGCCGCCGGGGTCGAATCCTACCTGCTGCGATTGGCGCCGGGCACCCGGGCGCCGTCCCACAGCCACACCGTGACCGAGGAATGCCTGATGCTGGAAGGCGATTTCTCGATCGGCGAACTCAAGCTCGGGCCCGGCGACTACCACGCAGCACCGCCCGGCCTCGACCACCCCGAGGTCTCCACCGAAGCCGGCTGCCTGCTCTACATCCGCGGCGAGATCCGCGCGGCGTAAGGGCGGCTCAGCGGCAACTGCCGTGGGGGAGGACGCCGATTGGGATTGGCCGGCCGAACATTTCCTCGCAAAATCAAGGACTTGTCACGAACTGACCATTCTTGCAGAGATAACCATTTGATTTAATTGGTGTTTCTTCAAAAAACGGAGGGATGTATACCCTCCCCGATTCATTTTGGCTGGAACGACCCCATGCAACGGCGGGATCTGCGCCTGAAATCGACGATCCATAGCCGCGCGGATCGCACCTTAAACCCTTGAAAAAGAACGGGGCCGGCGCCTTGGTGGCGGCCGGCCCCGTGCCGCGGCGTTGAGGGGCAAACGCGGCGGTTTTGGCGGGTCGCTTAGGCCCGCCAGAAGGGTTTGGCGGATTCCCGGTCGGCGTCGACCCGGGTCAGGCCCATGTCCTTCAGCATGTAATCGGGAAGCTCTTGCAGGTGGGCCCGGTCGCTGGAGCGGGCCTGCCAGTCCATGAGCGTGCGGCCGATGCCGGCAGCGACCGAGACCAGGAGCTGAGCGAAACCCTTGAAGACCGGCCGGGCGGTTTGGGTGGTGGGCGTGTAGTGGATGCTCGACATATCAATTCTCCTTATCCGAGTCTTGCGCGGCGAGGGGCTCCGTCGCGGGCCCGCCCCATGATCTGGGGCCGACCCCCGCCCGACACGCTCCGAATCTTGCCGTGCCGAAAGAAATTAGCGGTGAGAAGCGTTTTTGCCTGGACAGTTAGATAGCCCGCCTTGTGGCCTTCAACAAACGATGATATTTCATGGAACGCATCAAAATTTCTAATCTGAAGATATGACCCGATACCTTCCTCCCCTAAACGCCCTGCGCGCCTTCGAGGCGGCCGCGCGCCACCTCTCCTTCACCAAGGGGGCCGAGGAGCTCAACGTCACTCAGGCGGCGATCAGCCATCAGGTGAAAGCGCTCGAGGAAGCCCTCGGCCTGGCCCTGTTCCGGCGCTACAACCGTCGCCTGGCGCTGACCGAGGCGGGCCAAGCCTATCTGCCGCCCTTGCGCGAGGCGCTCGATTCCATCGCCGCGGCGACCACCCGACTGCGCCAGCTGGAATCGAGCGGCAGCCTGACGGTCAGCGTGCTGCCCTCTTTCGCCGCCAAATGGCTATTGCCACGCCTGTCGGTCTTCCGTGCCCGCCATCCGGAGATCGACGTGCTGGTCCAGGCCTCCAACCACCTGAGCGACTTCCGCCACGACGGGGTCGACGTGGCAATTCGCTACGGCTATGGCGACTATCCGGGTCACGAGACTCACTTCCTCATGGGCGACGTGATCTTTCCCGTCTGCAGCCCACAGCTGGCGACAGCAGATCCACCGCTCACCGGACCGCAAGATCTCGCCGCCTGCACCCTGCTGCACGACACCCAGTCGGAGGCCACGGTCACCTGGGCGCGCTGGCTGGCCGCGGCCGGCGTGAGCGGCATCGACACTGCTCGCGGGCCGGGCTTCACCGACTCCAGCCTCATGCTCCAGGCCGCGATCGACGGCCAAGGGGTGGCGCTCGGCCGGCGCGCCCTGGTCGGCAACGACCTGGAGGCCGGCCGCCTGATTGTGCCCTTCGGCCCGCGCCTGCGCTCCAACCTGCGCTACTTCGTGGTGACCCCGGCGGGCGGCGGCGATCGCCCCAAGATCGCCGCTTTCCGGGACTGGCTCCTGGCCGAGACCGAGGTGGAGCGCAGGAAGGAGATCGCAGAGGTCGAGGGCGATGAAGACGTGCAGGGTTAGGGGCGGGCCATAGGGAAAAGCCCCTCTGGCCACCGGCCGCCGGCTCTGCCATCTTCGCCGCCGTCATGGCAAGCAAGCTCACCACCGTGGTGTTCGATCTGGGCGGGGTCCTGATCGATTGGGACCCGCGTCACCTCTACCGCCGCCTGTTCGACGACGCGGCGGCCATGGAGCACTTCCTGGCGACGGTCTGCACCCGGGCCTGGATCGAGGCCCAGGACGAAGGCCTGCCAGCCGCCACCGCCGCCGCCGAGCTGATCGCCCGCCACCCGGAGTGGCGCGACGAGATCGAGGCCTATCACGCCCATTGGCCGGAGACCATGAAGCAAGAGATCGAAGGCAGCGTCGCGATCCTGGAGGAGCTGGCGGCAAGAGGCACGGCGCTCTACGTGGTCTCCAACTTCTCGGCCGACACCTTTCCCCACGCCGAGCAACGCTTTTCCTTCCTGCGCCATTTCCAGGGCCTGGTGATATCGGGCCGGGAGAAGGTCAAGAAGCCCGACCCGCGGATCTTCCAGATTCTGCTGGAGCGCCACGGGATCACAGCCGAAGACGCGATCTTCATCGACGACGTGGCGGTCAACGTGGCGGCGGCCGAGGCGAGCGGCCTGCGCGGCCACCACTTTACCGGGCCGTCCGTCCTGCGGGCGCGCTTGGCGGCTGACGGATTGCTGGAGCGCTAAGCGACTTGAGCGGCCCCATGGACTTGAGCGCCCCCCGCTGGGCCCGCTTCGCCCTGGCCTTGGCGATCGGCGCGCTGGGCGGCGCGCTGGCCAATTGGCTCAACCTACCGCTCGCCTGGATGATCGGCTCCATGACGGCGACCACGCTGGCCGCCGCGGCCGGCGCGCCGCTCGCCATGCCCCGGCCCCTGCGCCACGTCATGGTTGCGGTGCTCGGCGTCATGCTGGGCAGCGGCTTCACGCCGGAGATCCTGCCTCAGCTCTCGGAATGGGGCGTGAGCCTCTTCGTCCTGGTGATCTACAGCGCGGCCGCGGCGGCGGCCGGCACGGTCTATTTCCGGCGCTGGGCCGGCTACGACCGCACCACCGCCTTTTTCGCCGCCATGCCCGGCGGCCTCTCGGAGATGATCCTGGTGGGCGGCGCCATGGGCGGCGACGCCCGGATCATCTCGCTGACCCACGCCGCGCGCATCCTCTTCGTGGTCACCACCCTGCCGATCGCCTTTCAAATCCTGCTCGGCTACGAGCCGGCCGCCCGTGAAGCGCTGGCCGCCGGCAGCGGCCTGCTCGACGGCCTTTCTCTCAAGGAAGGCGCCCTCTTGCTCGGTTGCGGCGTGGTCGGCTTTTTGGTCGCCCATCTGCTCAAGCTGCCGGCGGCGGCGATCATCGGGCCCATGGCGGCCAGCGCGGCGCTCCATCTGGCGGGGATCAGCGAGGCCAAGCCGCCGGACCTGCTGGTCTCGATCGCCCAGGTGGTGATCGGCACATCGGTCGGCTGCCGCTTCGCCGGGGTCACGGCGCGCGTGATCGGACGGGCGCTCGCCTTCGCCGCCGGCAGCACCGTGATTTTGCTGGCGATCTCCATGGTCTTCGCGCTCTTGGTGCACGGCCTGACCAGGCTGCCTCTGGCCGGGCTGGTCATGGCCTATGCGCCCGGCGGCCTGGCCGAGATGAGCCTGATCGCGCTGGTCCTGTCGATCGAGACCGCCTTCGTCGCGACCCACCACATGCTGCGGATCTTTCTGATCGTGGTTCTGGCGCCGACTCTGTTCAGGCGCCTGGGCTGGCAGGACCGCGCGGCGCCGAACGATCCGCCGTGAGCGCCCGTGCCGGGACGCCGTCAGATCGAGGCGGTCAGGCCGCCGTCGACCACCAGCTCCGTGCCGGTGACGTACTTGGCCTCGTCGGAGGCCAGGTAGAGCGCGGCATAGGCGACGTCCCAGGCATCGCCCATGTGACCCATGGGACATTGGGCGTGGCGCTTCTCGAACATCTCCTCGGCTGAGCTGCCGTAAGCCGCGGTCAAGGGCGCGACGATCATCGGCGTGTGCATTAGCCCAGGCAGGATCGCGTTGGCCCGAATGCCCCGGGCGGCGTACTCCAGGGCGAGCGCCCGGGTAAAGGAGACGACCGCGCCCTTGGACGCGGTGTAGGAGGCATAGGCGACGCCGAGCCAGCGGATCGCGGCGATCGAGGCGATGTTGACGATCGCGCCGCCACCCTGCTCCAGCATGATCGGCACGACCGCTTTGCAGGTCAGGAACATGGACTTGATGTTGACCGCCATGACCCGGTCCCAAGACTCCTCCGTGGCCTCGACGGGGCCGCCGACCTCGAGGATGCCGACATTGTTGTGCAGCACGTCGATGCGCCCCAGGGCTTGGGCGCAGGCCTGGGCGAGCTGGTCGACTTGATCGCTTTGGGCGACGTCGGCACGGTGGGCGATCGCCTGTCCGCCCTCGGCGGCGATCAGGCCGGCGGTTTCCTCGGCGGCATCCAAATCCCGGTCGACGCAGAAGACCCGGGCGCCCTCCCGGGCATAGAGCACCGCGGCCGCCTTGCCATTGCCCCAGCCCGGCCCGGAGGAGCCGGCCCCGGTCACCAGAACCGCCTTTTCCGCCATGCGTCCGGCCATGCCCCGCTTCCTTTCCCGCGACTGCTTTATGCCCGCCCCTTCTTGCCAGATCGCCTGGCGCTCGGCCAGGGCCCAGAGGCCGCCCGGCGGTTGCCTCGCGCCATGGGCTGGGGCATACCTGCGGGACCGGCCGAGCCGAACCATGCGGGCGTGGCGGAATTGGTAGACGCAAGGGACTTAAAATCCCTTGGGCTTGTCCCGTGCGGGTTCGAGTCCCGCCGCCCGCACCAGCAATCCGCTGCCGGCCCGGCAAAATTCGGCTTCGAGCAAGGCGTGGATTCGGCCAGTCGGCGTTCCGGCAGAGCCTTGGACCGTTAAACCCGGTGGATCGGCCGGGTCATGCAGGTCGGGCCGCCCTCGCAGCCGATGCACAGAGCCGCCCCGTCGAACACGCTGACGGCGATGCCGGCGGCCTCGAGCGCCTGCCGGGTCTCGGGAAAGCCGTCGATCATGATACAGCGGCCCGGCGCGGTGGCGAGCACGTTGAGGCTGAGCGTGCCGCTCGCCTGGAACTCGTGGTAGGGCGCCTCGATCAGCTGGAAGCCCAAGGCCTCGAGCTTTTGCCACAGGGCGACCGGCATCAGGCGCGCGCAGACCAGGGCCTTGTCCCGGTCCACCAAGCTGACCAGGGACATGAGGTGCATGCAGGCCGCGGCCCCGCCGTATACCGGCAGATCGAAGGCGAGCACCTCGACGCCCAGGGGCCGAAGCAGAGCGGCGATCTGAGCGATGCCTTGGTCGTTGGTGCGGAAACCTCTGCCGATCGCGAGCGTTCGCGCGTCGAGCCAGAGGGTGTCGCCGCCCTCGGCGCGGCCCTCGCCTTGAATCTCGCCCAGAATGGGAATGCCCTCGGCCTGGTAGAAAGCCCGGTGCAGCGCCTGCTCGCCGGCCCTGAGCGGCTTGCCCGGCGACATCAGGATCGCGCCCTCGGGCGTCATGAGGGAAGCGTCGTAGGTGAAGACCGCGTCGGCGATGCCCCGCTCGTCGCCGTTCATCCACAGGAGCTCGATGCCGGCGGCCGCCAAGAGCTCGCAGAAGGCCGCGTGATTGCCGGCGACCTTTTCCCGGTCGAAACGCGGCCCGTAGTGCCAAGCCTGGGCGTCGGCAGCCAACATGGCCGAACCCGGCGCGCGCACGGCGACCCGATGCAAGGGCGCCGTCATGGAAGACAGTCCGTACATCACTCGTTTCCCTGTACCCGGTTGAGATGGGGCGCGTCGCCGGAGAACAGCGCGCGCGCGTCTTCGCTGGAGATCGCGGTGCAGAACTCGCCGTTCAGGCTGGCGACCGAAAGGTCGTGCACCAGCTGGGGCTCGTAGTCGGTGCCGTCCAGACCGACCCGGTTCATGGTCGCGCAGGCGTCGTGCACCAGGTAGGTGTCGAAGCCCATGTTGCCGGCCATGCGCACCGTGGTCTCGACGCAGACGTTGGTGAAGAAGCCGGCGACCACCAAGCGGCCGATCCCGGCGCGGCGCAGCTCGAGCTCGAGCGAGGTGCCCACGAAGCCGCTGTTGACGTCCTTGGAGACCGTGATCTCGCCGTCCCGCGGCTCGAGACCTTCAAGCTGCTGACCGCTCTCCAAGGAAAGCTTGAGCGGCGAGCCGGCTTCCCGGGAATCGTGCATGGTGAAGGCGACCAGTCGGCCCGCCTTGCGGCATTCGGCCAGCAGCGCCGCCTGCCGGGCCTCGGCCTCGGGGTTGTTGCGGCGGCCGGTCGGGCCGCCGTAGTAGGCGGTGTCGTTGACCCCCTTCTGCACGTCGATCAGCAGCAGGGCGGTGGTCTCGTCGAACTTGCGGATCATGGCCCGTCTCCCCTTGAACTATACAAGCGTGTAGTGCTATACAAATGTGTAGTCAAGAGCAAAATGCAGAGTGCGAAGGAACACGGCCATGGCATCGAGTGAGACCGGCGATGGCCGGGCACGCCTTTTGGAAGCGACGCTCTCCTGCATGGCTGACTACGGCTACCAGGGCACAACGGTGCGCAAGATCGCCGAGCGCGCCGAGGTGACCGCCGGGCTGGTGCGCCATCACTTCGACAGCAAGGAGTCCCTGCTGATCGAGAGCTACCGGCAGATCAACCAGGCGGCGCTCGCGCGCATGGCCGCCGCGGCAAGGGGCGCGGACGGCGAGGAGATCGAGCGGGCCCTGGAGCGTGCGCTTCGCGCCTTCTTTCCGGTCGACCTGAGCGACCCAAGGCAGATGCGCATCATGGCCGCCTTCTGGGGCCTGGTGCTGACCAACCCGAAAATTGCCGCGATTCAGCAGGCGACCTATTCGGCCTTTCAGGCTCACTTCGTCGGCTTGATCGAAGGCCATGCCGGGCCGCGGGACGACGCGCGCGAGATTGCCAACGGCATCATCGCGCTCGCCGACGGCCTGTGGCTGGAGTGCTGCCTCAATCCCCAGCGCATGACGCCCGAGGCCGCGATCGAAACGGCGCTCGGCTTCGCCCGGGCGCGTATCGCGGCCGCGGACTAGCCGCCGCTCACGCGACCTTTGGCCGCCAAGCGATAACACCTTCGCTGCGCGCGCGCACTTCCGGCGGCGCAAGGCAGCTGGCGACCACCTCATACCCGCGCGCGCCCGGCGTCGGCGCGACCCAAATCGGCGGGCTGTGGTTGGCCGGGCACAGGAGAATGGCTTCGTCCGGGCCGACGGCGGCCAGATCGAGAATCGCGCTGGACCGCGTGAGTAGAAACAGCGGCCGCGCCTTGCCGTCGCGCCAACGCAAATGGGCGATCAGAGCCTGCTGCGTGGCTTCATCCAGTCCCTGCTCCACCATGTCGATCAGCAGGATCTCCGGCCCTTCGGCTTCCAAGGCGGCGAGCAGAGCGATCAAGGAATCCGACGGCGCCGCGCCGGCCTCGACGAGCGAGTCCATGACCTGAATGACCCGCTTATTGAGACCCTCGTCTGCCGAGCCATTGTTTGGCAAGCGCTCGAGGCCGATGAAGGCGGCCCCCGGCAGACGCTCGGCGAGGCGCTGGGCCAGCTTCGTCTTGCCGCTGAACAGAGGACCGACGATGTAAGTGAGCGCCCGGATATCGCTGAGCTCGAAGCGCTCGCCGCCCCAGGGCCAAGGCAGATCGAAGGCGACCAGGGGCGTCCCAGGCGGCTCCAAGTGATCCCTCAGGCCGCGAACCTTCTCCAGCTTTGCGGAGACCTCGCGCAGCTGTCGCTCCAAATCCGTCTGCTGGGCGTTCAAGGTCTGCGCCCTGCCCGGGTCGTCTTCCTTCAAGAGGCTCGCGATTTGCGCCAGGCTAAAGCCGAGGCCGCGTAGGGCGACGATCTCGGCGGCACGGCTCATCTGATCAGGACCGTAAGCGCGCCAGCCTCGTGCGCTGCGCAAGGGCGTGATCAGGCCCCGCTGCTCATAGATTCGGAGGGCTTTGGTGGAGATGCCGAGCGACTTGGCGGCGTCGGCGGGTGTCAGGACGGGGACGGGCGTGCTCATGGGGACCTCGCTGTGTGCAGGCGGGCACCCTTTATCGGGCCGGCCCCAAGGGCCGAGTCAAGAGGCTCCTTTTCCAAGCGGCAAGCCAAACAGCGCGCCTCGAGGCGCTCCCGTTCAACGGAGACTGGAACGTGGACCCCAGCATGAGACGGCGCGGACCGCGCGCCCGTGCACAATCCTCCCAGCCTCGCTATACTGCGCCCGTGAAAGTGGGGATCTTTGGGAGGGCTTTGCGATGGAACAGCGGGATCCGGTCGAGACCTGGAAGGAATTGGGCGAACAAAGCCAGCGGGTGGTGCAGGCCTTCGCCGAGCGTCAGCAGCAGGACGGCGGTTTCTCGGTGTTCAATCCCCAGTCCGTGGCCCAAGCCTTCATGGCCGCCTCGGCCGGGCTGATGGCCGACCCGGCCAAGCTGATGGAAGCCCAGATGCGCTATTGGCAGGAGTCCATGGCGCTTTGGCAATCCGCCGCCCAGCGCATGGCCGGGCAAGAAGCGCCGCCGCTCGCCCAGCCGGAGAAGGGCGACCGCCGATTCAAGGACGACGCCTGGGCCGAGGATCCGCTCTACGACTATCTGAAGCAGTCCTATCTGATGACCTCGCGCTGGGTTCAGGGCGTGGTCCACGACGTGGAGGGCTTGGACCCCAAGGACAAGGAGAAGGTCGAGTTCTATACCCGCCAGTACTTGAGCGCGCTGTCGCCCACAAACTTCGCCATGACCAATCCCCAGGTGGTGCGCAAGACCGTGGAGAGCGGCGGCGAAAATCTTTTGGCCGGCCTGAAGCATCTGCTCGACGACCTGGAGCAAGGCAAGGGCCGCCTGCAGATATCCATGACCGACCAGAAGGCCTTCGAAGTGGGCGAGAACGTTGCGGTCACCCCGGGCAAGGTGGTCTACCAGAACGAGCTGATGCAGCTGATCCAGTATTCGCCTTCCACCGACAAGGTGCACAAGCGGCCCCTGCTTTTCGTGCCGCCGTGGATCAACAAGTTCTACGTGCTCGACCTGCAGCCCAAGAACAGCCTGATTAAGTGGGTCGTCGACCAGGGCCACACGCTGTTCGTGGTATCCTGGACCAACCCGAGCAAGGAGCTGGCCCACAAGTCCTTCGAGGATTACATGCAAGAAGGGCCCCTGGCCGCGCTCGAGGCCATGGAACAGGCAACCGGCGAGCGCGAATTCAATGTGCTGGGCTTTTGCATCGGCGGCATCCTGATGGTCGCGACGCTGGCCTACCTGGCGGCCCGTGGCGACAAGCGGGTCAACTCGGCGACCTTCCTGGCGACCATGGTCGACCTCAAGGACGTCGGCGAGGTCTCGGTCTTCATCGACGAGGACCAGCTGAAGTCGCTCGAGGCCCACGTCGCCGAGAAGGGCTATCTGGAAGGCCACCACATGGCCGACATGTTCAACATGATGCGCGAAAACGACCTGATCTGGTCCTTCGTGGTCAACAACTACCTGATGGGCCGCGACCCCATGCGCTTCGACCTGCTCTATTGGAACTCGGACTCGACGCGCCTGCCGGCGGCCATGCTGGTCTACTATCTGAAGAAGGTCTATCAGGAGAACGGCCTGGCCAAGCCGGGCTGCCTGGAGCTATCGGACGTCAAGATCGACGTCACCAAGATCAAGACGTCGAGCTACTTCCTGGCGACCAAGGACGACCACATCGCGCCCTGGATCTCGAGCTATCCGGCGACCCAGCTGTTCGCCGGCCCGGTCAAGTTCGTGCTCGGCGCCTCGGGCCACATCGCCGGCGTGATCAACCCACCGGCGGCCAACAAGTACTGCTACTGGACCAACAGCAATACACCGGCCGACGCCGACGCCTGGCTGGCCGGCGCCAAGAGCCACGAGGGCTCCTGGTGGACCGATTGGGGCAAGTGGCTGGCGCGCAAGGGCGGCCCCAAGGTCGCCGCGCGCACGCCCGGTGACGGCAAGCTCAAGGCGATCGAGGACGCGCCCGGCAGCTACGTGAAGGTGCGCGCGAGCGAGTAGGGCGTAGGCCGGCCCTCACCCTGTCCCTCTCCCGGGGGGAGAGGGGACGCAGCGGCTCGGCTCGGCTTCTTGGTCAAGCGTTTCGAGAATTCGTTGGAGCACGCCGTCTAAGTTGCCAAGCACTTCGTTGTTCCAAAACCGCAGAACACGGCATCCACGCGACTGGAGCCAGTGGTCGCGCTCAGTGTCGCGGCCCGCGTCGAGGGCGTGTTGACCCCCATCCAGCTCGATGACGAGACGCGCGGCTGAACAATAGAAGTCGACGATGTAGGGGCCCATCGGATGCTGGCGACGAAACTTCGCACCGCCGAGCTGGCGGTCCCGCAAGCGCCGCCACAACAGCTTCTCTGCATCTGTCGAGCGTCGACGTAGATATCGGCTGATTTCGGTCCTGGACATCCGCCTTAGAGTACATCGGTCGGTCCACCGCCGTCCCCTCTCCCTCTGGGAGAGGGTTAGGGTGAGGGCCTCGCGCCAGCGATCACGCCACCACCACCCGCTGCTCGATCGCGCCGAACAAGCTTCGCCCCTCGCCATCCAGCATTTCGATGCGCAGCTCGTCGCCGACCTTGAGGAACGGCGTCACCGGCGCGCCTTGCTCCAGGGTCTCGAGCATGCGGCGCTCGGCGATGCAGCAGCTGCCGGTCGCGGGATCCCGGTTGGAGACCGTGCCCGAGCCGACGATCGTGCCGGCGCCGAGCGACCGGGTTTTGGCGGCATGGGCGATCAGCTGGCGGAAGTCGAAGGTCATGTCGACCCCCGCGTCGGGCGCGCCGAAACGCGCGCCGTTGAGCGTGACGGTGAGCGCCCCGTGCAGCTTGCCGCCGTCCCAGGCGTCGCCCAGTTCATCCAAGGTAACCGCGACCGGCGAAAACGCGCTGGCCGGTTTGCTCTGGTAGAATCCGAAGCCCTTGGCCAGCTCAGCCGGAATCAATCCGCGTAGGCTAATGTCGTTGAGCAGCATGACCAGCTTGATGTGGCCGCCGGCCGCATCCTCGCCGATTCCCTGGGGCACGTCGTCGGTGATCACCGCCAGCTCGGCCTCGAAGTCCAGGCCCCAGTCCGGCTCGATCAGGGGGATCTCGGCGCGCGGCCCCAGGTTGCGGTCGCTGCCGGCCTGGTAGACCAGAGGATCGTGCCAGAAGGAGTTCGGCATGGCGGCGCCGCGGGCCCGGCGCACCAGCTCCATGTGATGGACATAGGCGCTGCCGTCGACGAAGTGATAGGCCCGCGGCAGGGGCGCTAACAGTTTCTCCGAATCGAGCGCGAAGGCGCCCGCCGCCTCGCCTGCCTCCAGCGTGGCCCCCAGGGCCGCCAGGCGCGGCGCCGCCGCCGGCCAGTCGTCGAGCGCGGCTTGCAAGGCGGGTGCGATCCCGTCCGCCGACACGGCGCGGGCCAAATCCCGGCTGACCACCACCAGCCGGCCGTCCGGCCCGGCGCCTTCGATGCTGGCAAGCTTCATGAACCCGTTCCCTTGCACCCTCCTGGAAAGCGCAAGGGTAGCGCAGCCTCGGGGCCCGATCCACGGCTCTGCGCGGAGCGGGCCCCGGCCCGGGTCAATGGCTCAACGCTGCAGGAGAGCGAGCCGGGCCACCGTCTGGCCGTCGAACTGGGGCGCCGCCTCGTTGTCATTGGCCGCGCCTGGGGGTGCGCCGTGCCAGCTGCGCGCCCGGCGCCAGCTCGGCTGTTCGCCGGACTTGACGATCTCATCAACCGTCGAGGCGATTTGCGAGCGGTGCAGCCCGATGTCCTGCAAGTGCCGGTCGCTCAGCGCATCGAGCTCGCGGATTGCGGCGCGGCGCCGGCGCCAGCGGGCGAAGCTCTCGAGCGCGGCATCCACGGCGTTGACCGCGCGCAAGGCGGTGACGCTGACAATGCCGTCGACTTGGGCCTCGGGCTGTACGGCGATCTCGTGCCGCTGGAAGCCGTTACCCACGTTGGGAAGCTCGTAGTAGGGGTTCATAGGGATCTCCATCGGGTTGCGGTTGGACCGCGCGCGGGTCTGCTCATGATCAAGATTTCCTTGATCTTAGAGCGTGGCCAGCGAGACACCTCCAGAGGTGCGTTTCGGCCTTGAATTGCATAAAATCTATGCACACCTATGAGCCCCAACAAACGAGAAGATCTCGGCACATATGTTAGAAAATTTCAGGCATGAGCCATGGCCCGGCCGCTCCCGCCCCTAAACGCGCTGCGCGCCTTCGAGTCGGCCGCCCGGCACCTCAGCTTCACCAAGGCCGCGGCCGAGCTCAACGTCACGCCGGCGGCGGTGAGCCACCAGGTCAAGTCCCTGGAGGAGCTGCTCGAGGTGCCTCTGTTCCGCCGCCTGACCCGGGCCCTGCGTCTGACCGATGCCGGCCAGGCCGCCTTGCCGGCCCTTAGCCAAGGCTTCGACAAGCTGGCCCAAGGGGTCGAGCAAATGCGTGCCCATTGCGAAAGCGGGGTCCTGACGGTCAGCGTCAGCCCCTCCTTCGGCGCCAAGTGGCTGGTGCCCCGGCTCGAGAACTTTCGGCTGCGCCATCCCGATATCGAGATCCGCATCGACGGCACCGACCGGTTGGTCGACTTGGCGCGCGACGAGGCCGACGTGGCGGTGCGCTACGGCGCCGGCGGCTACCCAGGCGTGCGGGTCGACTGCCTGTTCAGCCAGGTCAACACCCCGGTGTGCAGCCCGGCCTTGCTGGAGGGCCCACACCCCCTGCGCCGGCCCGCCGACCTCAAGCACCACACCCTGCTGCATGTGGACTGGAAAGAGGCCGAGGAGTACGCGCCGAGCTGGCGCATGTGGCTGCTGGCGGCCGGCCTGCACGACATCGACCCGACAAGGGGGCCGCGCTTCACCATGGAGAACATGGCGGTCCAGGCGGCGCTCGACGGCCACGGTGTGGCGCTGATCGGCGACATTCTGGTGGCCGACGATCTGGCCGCCGGTCGCCTGGTGCGGCCCTTCGACCCGGCGCTCTCGACCCCCGTAAAATTCTCCTACTATCTGGTCAGCGCCAAGGACAGCGCCGAGCAGCCCAAGGTCGCCGCCTTCCGACAATGGCTCATCGAGGAAGCCAAAATCTCGCGCCCCGACAGCTGCGAGGAGCCTTGAGGTCGGGGGCCTTGGCCCCTATAGCTAGGGCCATGGACAGGTCACCCGCCTATCTGCCTTGCTTCGCCTCCAGCAAGCCGCTCTTCACCGCCGAAGAGTGCCGGCGCATTCAAGCGATCGGCGAGCGCCGGCCGGCCATTGCCGGCGTGGTGCAGCGCGCGGCGCCGAGCGTTCAGCCGCACTACGAAGAGGGGCCGGAGCGGGATTCGGCGGTCGCTTTCCTGGACCGGGGGCAAGAGACCGAATGGATCTACCAGCGCCTCTTCGCGATCGCCCGGGATGCCAATAGCCAGAACTGGCGCTTCGAGCTATCCGGCTCCGAGCGCCTGCAGTTCGCCCGCTACGGCTCGGACCAGCACTACAATTGGCACATGGACCTGGCCTCGCGCGGGCCGAACTCCTTCCGCAAGCTGAGCATCACCGTGCAGCTCAGCGACCCCGCCGACTACGAAGGTGGCAATTTGGAGTTCAAGCTCGACGAGGGCACCACCACAACGTCGCGGGACCGGGGGGTGGTGACGCTCTTCCCGAGCTACGTGCTGCACCGGGTTACACCGGTCACCGCCGGCGTAAGGTGCTCGCTCGTTCATTGGCTTAGGGGCGACAAGCCCTTCGCGTGAGCCTGAAAAAATTCAGGCCGCACCCTGTGGCATAGGCCACAGACGGCGCCCCTATCCTGCCCAATTATGCCGCCATCCTACGGGACCGCCCGAGCCCTCTCGTGGCGGCCAATGAGGGAGAAGACCCATGATCGAGCACATGCTGGCCCTCGGCTCCGGCCTTTCGCCGACGCCAAGCTTTACCGGCGACTGGCGGCTCGAGGACCACAAACTGGAGATCCGCGTAGACGGCACGGCGGCGAGCGACCTGCCGGGACGGGATCACGGCACTTGGAACGAGGCGCTGGAGCGCCTGCGCATTCAATGGCGCGACGGCGCCGTCGGCCTGGTGTACCGGGAACGCGGCGGCCTAACCTATTGCGACTTCGGCAGCGGCCGTAGCATGCGCCTTCGACCGGCCAAAGCGGCAAAGGCAGAGGCCTAGACCAAGGCTCGGCCCTAGGAGAAGCCCTTTGGGACGTCCCGGCGGGCCAGCATTTCGCCTTGCATGCCGAACTGCCCGAAGTCGACGGCGGCGATGATGTTCGGGTTGATGATCTCCTTTGGCTCATCGCTGTCGTAACGGGAATCATAAAGACACAGGGCACCGTCGCGCACGTCCCAGCGGGTGTTGGCGGTGTCGCGCAACATGGTGAGCTTGCCTTCGGCCGAGAGGACGTGGACGCGCATGGGCACGGACTTACCCTCCAGCTCGAGGCGCGCGGCGAGGATGCGGATGATCGGATTCTCGTGCATGTCCAGGATGTCTCTTGTTGCGGATTTGAATGGTCGTCGTGGAATCAGGCGACTCGCCTTATAGCATGGCGCTCAGCGAAGATCCCGACCGGCGCGCGGGCGTACCAAGGAAAGGCCGGCCAGCATCAGCGCCAGAGCGGCCCAGATCCAAGGCGAATGGCGTTCGCCGAACAGCGCCATGCCCCATAGTACGCCGGCAATCGTGATGATGTAGGCGGTCTGGCTGGCGAACACCGGGCCGGCGGTGCGGATCACGTGGAGAAAGCAGGTAAAGGCAACCGCCGTCAGCGCGGCCATGGCGCTGACAGACCACTGCAAGGCCCCCCAAGGCGCGACCAGCGGGACAGAGACCCCGAGCCCCAGCGCGACCGGCGTGAGCATGAGCGCGGCGGCGATCTGCCGCCCACAGGCGAGCATCAAGCCATCGAGGCCGGGCGGCCGCCGGAGCGCGATGAAGAGGTTCTCGCAGGCATAGCCAAAGCTGCCGGTGAGCGCCAGCAGCACCCAAGGTGCCAAGCCCGCTTGGGGCAGGCTGGTTTCCGGCGCGACCATCAGGGCAACCGCGGCGAGGCCCAGGAGCACGCCCAAGAGGCGCCGGCGCTGTGCCCGCTCGACCCGCAAGAGTACCGAGAGCCCGTAGGTCATAAGCGGCATGGTAGCGAGCGAGATCGCCAGCACCCCGGCCGCCAGATGCTTGGCAGCCGCGAACATCGCGAGCGCCGGCAGCACCGAGCCGACCAGGCCGCAGACCGCGCTGAAGCGCGCGACCTGCCGGTTCGGCCGGCTGAGCCTTCCGCTGAGCGTGGCGGCCAGCAGCAGGAAGAGTCCGCTGCAGGTGGTCACCCACTGGGCCAGGCCGATCGGGTGGCCGCCCTCGGCGACCGCGATCTTGGCGAGAGAGAGCGTGGCGCCCCAAGCCGCGCCCATCACGAGCAGCAGGCCGAAGGCGCCCAGGCGCTTGGGGCTGTCGTCGCTCACCGGGCCCCTTCGACCTGGGCGAGGCCCTTTGGCAGCCAGGCCAGGTAGCGCGCAACGTCGGCCACCTCGACAAAGAGGTGGAGGGAGGCGCGCAGACGGCCAGCCTCGCCCCACAGGAGGATGCTCTCGGCGGCCGCCAGCTCGGCCAGATCGCGCGCGGCATCATGGGCGAAGGCGATGTTGGGGCCGCGCTCTGCCGCCGGCTCCGGCGTGATGACCTCCAGCCCCATCTCGACCAGAGCCTGGCGCAGCCGGCCGCCCAGGTCGAGCACGTGGCGCTCCACGTCGGCGGCCGGAACCTGGGCCAGAAAGTCGAGCGAGGTCTTGAGCAGATAGACGTCCAGGTGGTTGGCATTGCCGATCTCCGCGCGACGGGCGTCCGGCAACAGGCGGTAGTCGCCCCTCTCCTCGCCCGCCTCGGCGGCGTGCCAGCCGACCGCGAGCGGTTCGAAATGGGGCCAGCGCCGGCGGTTCCAGGCCAGGACCCCGCTGTGGGGGCCGAGCAGGAACTTGTAGGTGCTGGCGACCATGAAATCACAGAGAGCGCCCTCGAGCGGCACAACGCCGAGCCCATGGCTGGCGTCGACCAGCAGCGCAATGCCTTTATCCTGTAAGGGTGCCGAGAGGGCCGCCAGATCCAGGCGCTGGCCCGTATGGGCATTGACCTGGCTGACGTAGACCAGGCGGGTGCGGCCATCGCAGGCGGCGATCAACCCCGCGGGCTCGATGCGCCATTCTTCGGCCGGCACCAGGCGCGCCTCGACATCGAGCTCGCTCAGGCGGGCGAAGGAATAGCGCCCGGAGGCGTAGTCCAACGCCGAGGTCACAACGTTGTCGCCGGGCTGCCAATCGATCGCCGAGACCACCCGGGCGATGCCCTCCGAGGCGTTGCCGATCAGCGCGAAGTCGCCGGCCTCCAGTTTGGTCAAGCTGGCGAGGCGCTCCTTGACCTCCTGGCCGATCTGCCAGTGGGCGTCATAGCCGGCCATGCCCCTGGCCTTGTCCCGGGCGAAGGCGTCGAAAGCCCCTTGGTGCGCGCGCAGCAACGGCGGCTGACCGCCGCTCGCCAGATGGGCCACGCCCTCCAGCCCGATGAAATCGCTTTTCGCCGCCAACATTGCCGCCCTGCCCTCGCATGCTCCCGCGGCCGGCATCCTGCCCGAAGCGCGCCCGCTCAGAAAGTCTCCAGGTCCGACCGATGAAACGGGGGACGGCAAGCTTCGGTCCAGCGAGTCCGCGCGCCCGAACTAGGGTCACGGGCGGCAGCCCCGAAATCCTCGTCCCGATTGTTTAAGGAGACAGCAGATTGCTTGAGATTCAGCTGAGGTGCTTGAGCGCTTGGGCGAGATCGTCAATGAGGCTCTGCGTGCTCTCGTTACCGATGGAAAAGCGCACCAGGCTCCCCTCCTCGGTCCAGGGCTTGGCCGTGCGGTGGGGCGAGACCGGCAGCACCAGGCTCTCGAAGCCGCCCCAGCTCACCCCCACGCCGAAGTTCGCCAAGGCATCCACGAAGGCGTGTATCTGGGCCTCGTCGCAGGGTTTGAAAAGCACCCCGAAGAGACCCGAGGCACCCGAGAAGTCGCGCCGCCAGTGGTCATGGCCGGGACAATCCGTGAAGGCCGGGTGCAGCATCTTGAACACCTGTGGCTGCTCGGCCAGCCAGTGCGCCACGGTAAGGCCCGCCTCCTGGGCATGGGCCATGCGCATTTGGAGGGTGCGCAAGCCACGAAGGGCCAGAAAGACGTCCTGCCCGCCGGCCTTGTCGCCGACCGCCATCACCATCTTGCGCATCGGGCCGTAGGTCGCCTCGTTGCAAACGATAAATCCGATCATGGCGTCCGCGTGGCCGCCGATGTACTTGGATCCGGAGTGCGCCACTACGTCGACGCCCAGGGTCAAGGGCTGGCAGAAGATCGGCGTGGCCCATGTGCCATCGAGAATCGAGAGCGCGCCGTGGTTCCGGGCGACCCGGGCGATTGCCGGGATGTCCGGCACCTCGAACGTGCCCGAGCCCGGCGCCTCGAAACACACCGCCGAGGTCTCAGGGCGCATGAGCTCGGCCAGGCCCTCGCCGATCATGGGGTCGAAGTAGGTCACCTCGACCCCGTAGCGCGTCAGCACATTGTCGCAGAAGCCACGGGTCGGTGCGTAGACATTGTCAGCGACCAGCACGTGATCGCCCGCCTTGGCCGCACCCATGAGCGCCAGCGTCACTGCCGTCAGACCGCAGGAGACCGAGATGCAGCCGGCCGCGCCCTCAAGCTCGGCCATCATCTCCTCCAACGCGAAGCTCGCCGGCGTGCCGTAGCGGCCGTAATAGAGGGTGCCCTTCTCGTAGCGGGACTCCCGCGCTGCCTGAAACTCCGCCAAGGTGTCGAAAAGAAGGGTCGAGCTTTGGTGGATCGGCAGATTGACCGAGCGGCCGGCGGTCTTGGGCCCGCGGCCCAGGTGGGTCAGCTTATCGGTCTGGCATCGATCCTTCGAAGTCATGGAACGCCCACTTTTGCGGTTGCCTCTGGAGTATTGACGGGACCTCATCTGTGTGTCAACATGAAATACATATGTTCTGCATATTGGCACTTTAATCCATGACTGGCTCCCCGCCCGATCTCAAGACCCTATTGACCGCGAGCCATTGGGGCGCAGGGGTGGTCGAGCTGTCCGAAGGCCGGCTCTCGGTGCGCGCCCACCCGGGCGATCAGGATCCCTCGCCAATCAATGAGAACATCTCCGAAGGTCTTCACGGCCCCACACGGGTGCTGCGGCCGGCGATTCGCCAGAGCTATTTGAAGGCGGGCCCGCTTGCCCGCGGCGGCGAGCGCGGCGCCGAGCCCTTCATCGAGGTCAGCTGGGACACCGCGCTTGGCTTGGTGGCCGAGGAGCTGATCCGGGTACGTGGCACTTACGGCAATGAGGCGATCTTCGCCGGTTCCTACGGCTGGGCCAGCGCCGGGCGATTCCATCACGCGCAGAGTCAGCTCAAGCGGTTCCTGAACGCGGCTGGCGGATTCGTGCACTCCGAGGGCAACTATAGCTACAACGCGGCACTGGTGCTGATGCCGCACATCGTGGGCAACTTCCGCCACCATGTGAAGCAGGCCACACGCCTGAGCGTGGTCGCCCGGGAAGGCCGCCTTGTCGTGATGTTCGGCGGCATCCCCATGCGCAACGCCCAGGTTTCCGGCGGCGGCGTCGGCCAGCACCGCCTGCGCGACGACCTGGCCGATTGTGCGAAGGCGGGCGTGGAGTTCGTCAACTTCAGCCCCCTGCGGAGTGATGCCGCGGAGATACTCGGCGCCGAATGGCACGCGCCCCGACCCGGTTCCGACACCGCCATCATGATGGGCCTTGCCCACACCTTGCTGATGGAAGGACTCCATGACGGGGACTTTCTGACCCGACACACAGTTGGCTTCGACCGGGTCGCGGCCTATCTGAGGGGCGAGATCGACGGCGTGGTCAAGGACGCCGGCTGGGCCGAGGCGCAATCGGGCATCGCGGCTGATCGCCTGCGCCGCCTGGCCCGCCACATGGCCGCCGGGCGTACCCTGGTGTGCACGGCGCTCTCCTTGCAGCGGGCCGACTATGGTGAGCAGGCGCTCTGGATGACCGTTGTGCTGGCGGCCATGCTCGGCCAGATCGGGCTGCCCGGCGGCGGCTTCGGCATCGGCTATGGCGGCGATGCCAGTATCGGCACGATGGACCGGCCACTGCCCTGGCCCTCCTTCCCCCAAGGCACCAACCCGGTCGAAAGCTTCATACCGGTGGCCATGATCGCGGAGATGCTGCTCAATCCCGGCGGCGCCTACGACTACAACGGCCAGCGGCGCACCTTCCCCGATATCCGCATGGTCTGGTGGGCCGGCGGCAACCCCTTTCACCATCATCAGGACCTCAACCGCTTGCGTAGGGCCTTCCAGCGGCCCGAGACCGTGATCGTCAACGAGATCAGCTGGACCGCGACGGCACGCCATGCCGACATCGTGCTGCCGGTCGCCGCGCCCCAGGAACGCTGCGACTTTGGTGCCGGCAGCCAGGATAATGCTCTGGTTCCCATGCCCAAGGCGCTGGAGCCGGCCGGCGAGGCCCGCAGCGAATTCGAGATCTACCGGGAGCTGGAGCGGCGCCTGTCCTACGGCACCGCCTTCAGCCGGGGCATGAGCGCCGAGGATTGGCAGCGGGAGATGTGGGAGATGGTGCGCGGGCGCGCCGCGACCCACGGCCATGCCCTGCCCGAGTGGGACGATTTTCTGCAAGGCGATATCGTCCATCTGCACGACCCGGCACCCGAGGCGGTCTATCTCTCGGCCTTTCGCGCCGATCCGCAGGGCCATCCTCTGGCGACCCCGAGTGGCCTGATCGAGCTCGCCTCCAAAACGATCGGCAGCTTCGGCTACGAGGACTGCCCGGGCCACCCGGTCTGGCTGCCGCCGCGCGAGTGGCTCGGCTCGGCAACGGCCGAGGCGCCGCTGCATCTGATCTCCGGCCAGCCGGCAACCCGCCTGCACAGCCAGTACGACAACGGCGCCTTCAGTCTTAGCCGTAAGATCAAGGGACGCGAGCCCATCTTGATCAACCCAAAGGATGCCGCCCAGCGCGGCGTCGCCGACGGCGACGTGGTGCGTGTCTTCAACGGGCGCGGCCACTGCTTGGCCGGCGCGGTGGTGACCGAGGACATCCGGACCGGCGTGGTCTTTCTCTGGACCGGCGCCTGGTACGACCCGGACCTCGAGGATCCCGATCATTTGGACCGCCATGGCAATCCCAACGTGCTGACCCACGACCTGCGCTGCTCGCGCCTGTCCCAAGGTCCGGCGGCGCAGTCGGCGCTGGTCGAGATCGAAAAGCACCAGGGCCTCTTGCCGGACGTCACCGCCTTCGAGCCGCCGATCGCCCCTGCAGAAGCTGACGCCTAGGCGTTCTCGTTTTCGCAGAACGTGACCGGCCCGCCGGCCTTTTTCCAAGAGGCGAAACCGTCTTTCAGGTGGGCGGCGGAAAAGCCCATGTCCTTTAGCGTGGCCACGGTGAGCGCCGAGCGCCAGCCCGAGGCACAGTGAAAGACGAAACGCTTGTCCTCGGCAAAGATGGCTTTGAAGTAAGGGCTTGTCGAATCAACCCAAAACTCGACCATGCCGCGCGGGCAGTGGAAGCTGCCGGGGATAAAGCCGTCGCGCTGGCGCTCGCGCACATCGCGCAGGTCGACGATGACGACCGCCGGATCGCCGACCATGGCCAAAACGTCCTCGGTTTCGAGCTCCTCGATACGGGCCCGGGAGGCGGCGACCATTTCGGCGACCGAGGTCTTGAGTTTGTTCATGACGCCCAATCATTTGTGCTGTTATTTAGAACAATGGTTTTTTATATTGACACACATACCACGACCGGTCAAGATCCCCGAACCGCGCAACGGTCTGCGATTTGTAAGGACTTGAGCCAGCGGTAGAGATGGATAGCTTAAATCATGAACAAGACTGCTGCGATCTCCCTATGGGATAGCTCCGCGACCGAGCCGGAGTTAGCCGAGCCGATGGAGGGCGACAGCGCGGTCGAGCTGGCGATCGTCGGCGGCGGCTTCACCGGGCTATCCACCGCCCTGCACGCGGCCGAGAAAGGCATCGACTGCCAGGTGCTGGAGGCACGGCAGATCGGCTTCGGCGGCTCTGGGCGCAATGTCGGGCTGGTCAATGCCGGGCTATGGCTGCCGCCCCAGGACGTGCGCAGCCACCTAGGCGAGATGCGCGGCGCGGCGCTGACCCAGACTCTCGGCGAGGCGCCGGCCTACGTTCGTTCTCTGATCGAGCGCCACCAGATTCGCTGCGAGGCGACCTGGAATGGCACCATCCACGCCGCCCATTCGCCCAAGGGCTACGAGGATCTGGCCCGGCGCGCCGGGGAGTGGCAGCGCCTTGGCGCGCCGGTCGACTTGCTGTCGCGAGACGAGGCCAGCGAGATGATCGGCTCCGATGCGTTCCACGGCGGCCTGGTGGACCGACGGGCAGGCACCATAAACCCCATGGGCTACGTGCGCGGACTGGCCCGCGCGGCGCGCGGTGCAGGTGCAAAGGTCACCACCGGCGTGACCGCCCAAGGCCTGCGCCGCGAGAACGGAAATTGGATCGTCGAGACGGACCGTGGCACGGTCACAGCGAGGTCCGTCGTACTGGGCACCAACGCCTATTCGGACGACCTCTGGCCTCGGCTGAAGGACACCTTCACCAAGATCCATTTTTTTCAATTGGCGACCGTGCCGATGGGCGATCGGGCCCAGTCCATTCTGCGTGGCGGACAGGGCCTTTGGGACACCGGGGCTATCATGTTCTCCCTGCGCCGCGACGCCTTCGGTCGATTGATCATAGGCTCCATGGGCACGGTCGTCGGCGGCATGAATGGCCTTTCCCGGCGCTGGGCCGCGCGCACCTTGCAGCGACTCTTTCCCGCGCTGGGCGCGGTCGAGTTTGAGCACTGCTGGCACGGCCAGATCGCCATGACGCCCGATCACTTGCCCCGCATCCACCGTTTGGCCGAAGGGCTCTACACCCCGATCGGCTACAACGGCCGCGGCATCACGCCTGGCACCATCTTCGGCAAAGCGATCGCCGAGCTACTGGCCGGCGGCAAGGAAGAGGACCTGCCGCTGCCGGTCTCGGAGCTGAAATCGGTTCTCTGCGCGCCGATCAAATCGCGCTGCTACCAGGCGGCCTTTACCGCCAATCAGGTTCTGAAAAGCATCTGAGCCCGCCCAGGGCCGGAGAACGGAGATCGCAATGACGGAAAGGCCTATCGCCCTGGTGACCGGCGGCGCACAAGGCATCGGCTATGCCTGCGCCGAAGCCCTTGCCGAGAACGGCGCGCGCATCGTGCTGGTCGACATCAACAGCGAGGGGGTCAAGGCGGCCGCCAAGCAGCTCGGTGGCGACAGTGTGGGGCTCGCGTGCGATATGGGCGACCCGGCCCAGATCGCGGCGCTGTTCGACAAAGTCGAGGCGGAGGTCGGCCCAGTTGCGATTTTGGTCAACAATGCCGGCATCGCAGCCCCCGGCGACTTCCTCGAGATCTCGCTGGAGCAATTCCGCAAGGTTATCGACGTCAATCTGACGGGCACATTCCTGGCCGTACAACGGGCCGCCAAGACCATGGTCGAGAAAGGCATCGAAGGCGCCATCGTCAACATGTCTTCGATCAACGCACAGGTCGCGATCCCAACGATCGCCGCCTACTGTGCCTCCAAGGGCGGCGTCATGCAGCTCACCAAGGCGGTCGCCCTGGCGCTGGCGCCGCATAACATCCGCATCAATGCGGTTGGACCCGGCTCGATCGACACAGAGATGATGGCCGGTGTCAATGCCAACCCAGAGGCCATGAAGATGGTGATGTCGCGCACGCCCTTGAACCGGGTCGGCAGCCCGCGCGAGATCGGCAACGTCGTTGCCTTTCTGGCCAGCGATAAGGCGAGCTACATCACCGGCGAGACGATCTATGTCGACGGCGGACGCCTCGCCATGAACTACACCTGCTGAGCGGCGGAGACTTCATCCGACGTTCGGTGCCGTCTTTCCATGCCTTTTGCCGGCACCTGCAAAGGTCGCCGATCGTCGATCTTGTCCGTATTTTACGGCCAACTCCTTCAGCTCTCCAAGTCGAATGCCTCTTGACAGAATACTGCACGAGGCGTATGTTCTAATAATCGATACGTTGTACTGAAATACAGCACATTCAGTTTTGCTCAGTTGGACGGCATCGTGCCGGACCACTGATGAAAGCAAGACGAGGGTGCGTCATGGATGCCAGCGGTAGAACGCCGCGCAGGCGTCGAAACGAGCACGGCAATCCGGCAGACGAGATCGGATTTGAAACTGGCGCCGAGACATCTTCCCTTGCTGCACAAGGCGCCATGCCGAAGTCCAGGTTGCCGATCCGTGTCGGGACCCGAAGCAACCAACAAGGAGGCGAGCCATGGGACACGATGACATGCAGAAGAAGATGCTTGGCGGCGCGACGCGCCGGGAGTTTCTCGCGGGCGCGACGGCGTTGGGCGTGGCGGCAACGGCCACGCCGGGCCTTTTGGGCGTTGCCCAAGCGGCGGACCCCAAGAAGGGTGGCCACCTGAGAGCCGGACTCTTGGGCGGCGCCGTGTCGGACCGCATCAACCCGACGACCTACAACGACACGGTCATGATCTCGATCAACCGGGCAATTCGCGACAGCCTGGTCGAAGTCGGCCAGGACAACACCGCCCAGCCGGGCCTGGCGACAAGCTGGGAGCCGAGCGACGACGCGGCGACTTGGTACTTCGAGCTGCGCAAGGGCGTCGAGTTCTCGAATGGCAAAAGCCTGACCACAGAGGACGTGATCGAATCCATCAATGCCCATCGGGGAGATACCAACTCGGCCGCCAAGGCGCTGTTCGCCGGCATCACCGACGTCAAGGCCGACGGCGACAACCGTATCGTGATCAGCCTGAGCTCCGGCAACTCCGACTTCCCGTTCCTGCTGACCGACTATCACTTGGCGGTCGGCCCGGTGGTCGAGGGCAAGCTGGACCTAGACTCGGGCATGGGCACCGGCCTCTACATTCTCGAGGAGTTTGAGCCGGGAATCCGCGCGACCATGAAGCGCAACCCCAATGCCTGGCAGCTGGACGACGGCTTCGGCTTCGTCGACTCCGCCGAGGTGGTGGTCATCCAGGACACGGCGGCACGTCAGAGCTCGCTCTTCACCAACGACGTGGACGTGATCAACAAGCCCGATCTCAAAACCGCGCATCTCACCAAGCGCAAGCCTGGCGTGCGCATCGAGGCGGTCGACAGCAATCAGCACTACACCGCGCCCATGCGCTCCAAGGTCGCGCCCTACGACGACCTTAATGTGCGCATGGCGATCAAGCATTCGCTCGACCGCGACGAGTTCATCGCAAAGATCCTCTTCGGTTACGGCACGGTCGGCAACGACCATCCGATCGGCCCCGGCTTCCAGTTCCACGCGGGCGACATTCCGCAGAACACCTACGATCCGGAAAAAGCCAAGTGGTATCTGAAGCAGGCCGGCCTATCGTCGCTCGACGTGACCTATCACGCGGCCGACACGGCCTACGCCGGCGCGGTCGACGGCGGCGTTCTGTTCAGTGAGCACGCCAAGGCCTCGGGCATCAACTTGACGGTCAAGCGCGAGCCAAACGACGGTTACTGGTCGACGGTCTGGAACAAGGTGCCGTTCTGCGCCTGCATCTGGGGTTCGCGCCCGGTCGAGGACATGATCCTGTCGATCTGTTACCAGTCGGACGCCCAGTGGAACGACAGCCAGATCGACCTGCCCCGATTGGACGCGGTGATCCGCGATGCCCGCGCCGAGCTCAACGAGAACAAGCGGCGCGAGCTCTATCGCGAGGCGCAGATGCTGATCAGCCAGCAGGGCGGCACGATCGTCCCGGCCTTCACCAAGGACGTCATGGCCTTGAGCGACCGGGTCGGCACGACCAACCAATACGGCGGGGGATGGGAGATGGATGGCGGCCACTTCATCAAGCGCTGGTGGCTTGTGTAAGGCCACTTCCAGGTGTGGCTCCCCTCGCCGAGGGGAGCCACCTCCCATTTGCCGGCCGCGCAATGATGGTGTCACGGAAAGGGCGCCAACTTGTTTGATCTCGAGACGTTCATAGACGACTGCAAGCGCGCCAGGGCCGAAGACGAAAGCCACAAGGCCGTGCGTGAGGTGGTCGCGGAGGCCGTCGCGGAGCCCGCCCTGGTGCGCGCGGCCTTGGGCGAGCCGCGCGAGGCCGGATTCGAGACGCTCTATCAGGACGACCAGCTGACAATTCTGAATTTCACTTGGGCGCCCTTGATGACCTTGATGCCGCACAATCACAATATGTGGGCGGTGATCGGGCTCTACGCCGGCCGCGAGGACAACATTTTTTGGAAGCGCGCCGGCAGCCGGATCGAGGCCGCCGGGGCAAAGTCCTTGATGCCCGGTAGCGCTGGCGCGCTCGGTGCGAACATCATACATTCGGTCACAAATCCGATCGAGAAGATGACCTCGGCCTTACATGTCTATGGCGGCAATTTCTTCGCCCCCGGGCGCAGCGAGTGGGATCCGGAGACGCTCGAGGAGCAGCCCTTCGACGTCGAGAAGAGCCGGCGCATCTTCAAGGCGGCAAATGCCCGCTTCGCGGCGGACAGCTCTGTGGATCATGGCGGTAAGGTTTAGCATGTCGTCACTTGAGGGAATCAAAGTCGTCGAGTTCTGCGAGATTGCTGCCGGACCCTTCTGCGCCATGCTGCTGGCGGACATGGGCGCAGAGGTCGTGAAGGTCGAGCGGCCATCCGGTGACGCCATGCGTATGTGGCCGCCGGTCAACGAGGGTTACAGCGAGAACTTCGCCTCGATCAACCGGAACAAACGCTCGGTCGTCCTGGACCTCAAGACAGTGGACGGGGTGCACGCGGCCCGCTCGATCATCCTCGACAGCGACGTGGTGGTGGAGAACTTCCGGCCCGGCGTCTTGGCGCGCCTGGGCATTGACTACCAGACCATGTCGCGGGAGAAGCCGGACCTGATCTACTGCTCGATCTCGGCCTTCGGACAGTCCGGGCCGCGCAGCAAGGAGGGCGGCTTCGACCTGACCATGCAGGCCATGTCCGGCATCATGAGCATCACCGGCGAGCCGGGCGGTCGTCCGACCAAGTGCGGCCTGCCGCTTTGCGACTTCGTGGCCGCGCTCTACGGCGCCTTCGGCGTCGCGGCCGCCCTGCGCGAGCGGGAGCGCAGCGGCCAGGGCCAGCACCTCGACGTCGCCATGCTGGGCACCGCGCTTGCGGTCGCGGCGCTGCAGACAAGCGAATACTTCGGTACCGGCAAGGACCCCCGCAAGCTCGGCTCGGCCCCATCCGCGTAATGCGCCCTACCAGGCCTTTCAGGCTCAGGATGGCTACTTCGGTATGGCCGCCGGCAACAACAGCCTATGGCACGCCGTGTGCGATGTGGTCGCCTTGCCTGAGCTCAAGGAGGACGAGCGCTACCTGACGCCGAGCCTGCGCGCGGCCAATCAGGAGGCGCTCAGGGTGACCCTGGAGACGGTCTTCCGCGACAAGCCCGTGTTCCACTGGCTGGGCGCCTTCAACGAAGTCGGCGTGCCCTGTAGCCCCATCAACAGCTACTCCCAAGCGCTCGACGACCCCCAGGTCGCGCACATGGGCTGGGTGCAGGACATCACCTTGCCCAATGGCAAGACCACCAAGACCTTCGGCTCGGCCCTCCGCATCAATGATCAGCCGATTACCATTCGCGCGGACCCGCCGGCCTTGGGGGAACACACCGAGGAAGTCTTGGGAAGGGTCGACCCCAAGCACCTCAGCACGCCGATCATGCCGGTCTAGACGGGAAAACCATGACCAATGCGGCGGCGTCAGTCCTGGAAGTCGAGCGCGACGGCGACAGATTGACCTTGACCTTGAACCGGCCCGGCAGCGCCAATGCGCTCAGCCCGGATTTGGTCGAGCGCCTGATTGAGCGCCTGGAGCGGCCAGGCGACCTGCGCCTTTGCGTGCTGCGTGGCGCAGGCAAGCATTTCTGCGCGGGCTTCGATCTCTCTGACCTGGAGTCCATAAGCGACGGCGATCTGCTCTGGCGCTTCCTGCGCATCGAGCATCTTCTGCAACTGGTGTATCACGCTCCCTTCCCGGTCATGGCCCTGGCTCAGGGACAGGTGGTCGGTGCCGGCGCCGACCTCTTTGCTGCCTGCTGGCGCCGCATCGCGACCGCAGAAGCAAAGTTCCGCATGCCCGGTTGGAATTTCGAGTTGGCCTTGGGAACCCGGCGCCTCACCCACCTCATCGGTCGCGAGGCGGCGCGCGATCTCTTGATCGATACGAAAACCTTGCCCGCGGCGCAGGCATTGGCCTGCGGTCTGGTGTCGGAGATTGTCGAGGCGGACCGCTGGCCGGCACTCGTGGCGGCTTCCCTCACGCGGACTCGCGCACTGCCGGCGAAGGCATTGGCGGATATGTTGGAGATCACGACCCAAGACACACGCAGTGAAGACATCGCCGCGATCGTCACCACGGCCGGACGGCCGGGCCTGAAGCAGCGGGTCATGGCCTACCGCGACCAGGTGCTTGCCAAGAAGAAGGGATGACGAAGCCGCCAGCACACAGCGAGCCACGCGCCATGGCCGCGCTTCAAGGCTTAGGCGTGAGCGATTTTCCTGGTGATGCTGCCAGCGGCTTCGATGACCTGTGCCGCGATTTTCTTGACCTCGCTCTTGGTGCAATTGGCCGCCGGCACGGATACGCCGATCGCCGCGATGGCCGCGCCGCCCGGGCCGAAAATGGGTGCGCCGATACTGTACACCTGGGCGCGGTACTCGCCCCAGTCGATCGCGACCCCGGCCTTGCGGATCTTCGCCACCTCCTCGTCCAGCTTCTGCGCGGTCGTGATGGTTTTCTCGGTGAAACCCTCGAGAGTCCCAATCACGGCGCCCCGCAGGCTGTCATAGTTGTAGGCCAGCAGGGCCTTGCCGGTCCCGACGCTGTGAATCGGAACGTTGCCGCCCTTGGGCGTCCAGGTTCTGATCGGCTGGGTGCCCTCGATCTTGTCGATGTAAAGCAAGGAGGCACCGTCCAGGATCGCGAGGTAGATCGTCTCGCCCGTGAGCTCAGAGAGATGGCGCATGTCCGGCGCCGCATAGTCGCGCACCTCGAACTGTTCCATGACCAAGAGGCCGACTTTCCACACCTTGGTCGTGGCGACGTAGAGGCGGTCGTCCCGCCGGCGCACGTAGCCCAGGGTGCAGAGGCTTTGCAGCAATCTGAAGGTGTTCGACTTAGTCAGACCGAGCTGCCGGGAGAGCTCGGTGACACCAAAGCCGTCGGGCGCGGCGGCGAGGGTCTCCAAGATCATCAGTCCTTTGAAGAGGGTCGAGTCGACCCGCTCCTTCGGACCCTCGCCGTGCTCTGTCTTCGCCATGATGGAGTGCCTGGGTGCGCTGTTATATGATACTAGTGTTCTACATATCAGAATATGCTCTGGCCCGATGGGGGTCAAGATCAGGCGGCGTAAAGTCGAGCGCCGCCATGTCCGGGTCCGATCAATCAGGGGAAAGTGGATGGCCTATCAAGGAATAGAGACGCTGCCCTTCGTGGGCGAGGGGGAAATCCAATCGGTGCTCAGATGGCGGCCGCTCATCGATGCGCTCGAAGCGGCCATGGTGGACTTCTCCGCAGGCAAGGTCGCCCAGCCGGTCCGGCAAATGGTGCCGGTGCCCGGGCACGATGCGATCATCGCCGCCATGCCGGCGGTCGGCGAGGCCATGGCGGTCAAGGTGGTCACGCTCTACCACGAGAACGCCGGAACCGAGATTCCGACCCACCAGGCGGTGATCCTCCTGTTCGACAAGCAAAACGGGTCGCCGCTGGCAGTGCTTGACGGCCGCTTGATCACCGAGATGCGCACGGCGGCGGGCTCGGCGGCGGCGGCTCGCAAGCTGGCACCGGCGGCGCCTCAGGTGGTCACGATCATGGGCAACGGCGTCCAAGCGCGCGCCCATGCCCAGGCCTTGGCCGAAGTCCGGGATTTCCAGGAGCTTCGCCTCTGGTCGCGCAACGAGGGTCGTGGACGGCCGCTCGCGGAGGAGCTCGGCGCCGTCTTCTTTACCGATGGCGAACAGGCCGTGCGTGATGCGGACATTGTCGCCTGCACGACCTCGGCGACGGTGCCGATCCTTGAAGGCGCGTGGCTGAAGCCCGGCGCTTTCGTGACCTCGGTTGGCTGGAACTCGCCCGACGGCCGGGAGCTAGACGACACGGCCATGGCCAATTGCGTGATCGTGGAATCGGTCGAGGCAGCCCGCGATCAAGCCGGCGACGTGCGCGGCTCCAACTGCCAGATCTTTGCCGAGATCGGAGAGGTCTACGCCGGCAACAAGACGGTCCCGGAAGGGGCCACCGTGATATTCGACTCCGTCGGCATCGCGATCATGGACACGGCGGCTGCCAAGTTGGCCTACGACCTCTGCAGGGCGCGCGGGTTCTCTCCGGAACCATCAAGTGGATAAGCAAACACCACCTGAGAACGGCAGCGTTTTGATTCAGTTTTTTTGATGACGCACGAATTGAGGGCTACTAAACACGCACCGAATGGCGTCCCCTAGGGGAGTCGAACCCCTGTTTTCGCCGTGAGAGGGCGATGTCCTAGGCCACTAGACGAAGGGGACGTGGCCATGCCGCCGGACGCATAATCGGCGTCCCGGCCGCGCGGGCCCCTCATGTAGCCAAAAGAACGGCGGGTTACAAGTCCTTCCGTGGCGCCACGCAACGATTGTTGCAGCCGGAAGACAGCACCGGGCGCCGCCATGGGATCAGGTGCCATTCTCCGCCCAAAATGACAGTAAAAGCGATTTGTTCTTGTTTTATTCTGGTTCTCGCCGGCAATCGGCCTGCTTTGCCCCTGTGAAACCAAAAAAAAGCACAATAGAACAAGTCGCGAACAAAGTTCTGCCCCATTGGCGCGAGATACTTCATCTGTCCTGAATCTGGCGGAAAACCACTAAATCTAGAGTCGGCTGGGCGCGGCGCTTAAAGGACTCCATTTAACGCCTTCTTAAAGCGAAGGGTTTTACTTGCGCTCCCAGTATTGCCCATGCTATCCCAAGAGATCCCATCACGGGGGCGTGAAATCCCAGATACAGCCAGTCCGGGAGGCGGGGCAAAAGAACAAGCGGCCAAGGTCGCGGGAGACCGAGCGTGGCGGTGTTTTTAGACACCTTCGAGAACAAGGTGGACCGGAAAGGGCGGGTTTCGGTGCCGGCAAGTTTTCGCGCACAGTTGACTTCCTCTTCCTTCACCGGGATTGTCGCCCGTCCGGCTCCAAAACACAAGGCCATAGAAGCTTGTGATATCGAGTTCATGCAACACATGAACTCCAGCGTCCAGAGCGACAAGGATTTCTACTCGGAAGCCCAGGAAGACCTTGGCTTCAACGTGTTTTCTGAATCCTCCATGCTGTCGTTCGACGGCGAGGGCCGGATCATCCTGCCGGCCAAGCTTTTGGAGTACTCCGGCATCACCGACCGGGCCTCCTTCGCCGGCTTCGGCTCGACCTTCCTGATCTGGGAGCCCGCGACCCTCGAGCAAAAGAAGGCCGAATCCCGGCGCCGGGTCCAGGAAAGAGGCCTCAGCGTGCGCCTTGCGAAGCCGAACGGAGAAGGCTCGTGAGCCGGCGCGACGACCAGCTCCCGACCGAGGCGCCGGAGCACATCACGGTCATGGGACCCGAGGCGGTCGAGGTCCTGGCGCCGCGCGACGGCGGGCTCTATGTGGACGGCACCTTCGGCCTGGGCGGCACCACGGCGCTCCTGCTCGCGGCGGCCTGCTGCCGGGTCGTCGGCATCGACCGGGACCACGAGGCGATCGACCGAGGCCAGGGCCTGGCCACGCGCTATGCCGCGCGCCTCAGTCTCGTCCACGGCCGCTTCAGTGAGATGGATCGCCTGGTCACCCAAGAAACACACGACCCGGTCGACGGCATCACCCTGGACCTGGGGGTCAGCTCGCCCCAGCTCGACCAGCCCGAGCGCGGCTTCTCGTGGCGCCACGACGCGGCGCTCGACATGCGCATGGATGCCCAGAGCGGCGGCCAGACCGCAGCCGACCTGGTCAACCAGCTACCCGAGGCCGAGCTTGCCCAGTTGATCTGGCGCCACGGCGACGAACGCCGGGCCCGCCAAGTGGCCCGCGCGATCGCGACCGTCCGGGCCGATAAGCCGATCACCCGCACCACCGAGCTTGCCGAGATCGTGCGCAAGGTGGTGCGCCGCAGCCCGGATGGCATCGACCCCTGTACTCGCACCTTTCAGGCGCTCCGGGTCGCGGTCAATGAAGAGGACCAAGAGCTCGATCGTGGACTGGCCGCGGCGGAGCGGCTGCTCGCCCCGGGCGGACGGCTCGCCGTGATCGCCTTTCAGTCTCACGAGGATCGAGCGGTGAAACGGTTCCTGCACCAGCGCGGCGGGGTCGGCGGCCAGGGCTCGCGCCACCGGCCGGCCCGCGCCGAGACCCGATCGCCCAGCTTCCGTCTGTTGGGCCGCGGCGCCAGGCGGCCCAGCGACAGCGAGGTGCGCAGCAATCCGCGCGCCCGTTCGGCGCGCCTAAGGGCCGCCGAGCGAACCGCCGCGGCGCCGTGGCCCCAGGACGAGACCGGAGGGCACCGATGAAGAAGCTCGCCGCCTGCACATGGCTTTGCGCGATCGCCGTCGCCGCCTTTGCGCTGTTTCAGATCAAGCACGAGGTCAAGCGTCTCGAGGAGGCCTTGACCCGGGAGCATCGCGCGGTGGTCGCCAACCAGGAGGCGATCCATGTGCTGAAGGCCGAATGGAGCTACCTCAACCGGCCCGGGCGCATCGCCGAGCTGGCCGAGCGCCATTTGGCCCTGCAGCCGATCACAGTCGAGCAGATCGTGCGCTTCGACGCGCTGCCTCTGCGCGTCGCGCCCGTCCCGGAGAGCGAGGGCGACAACGCGCCGCTCGACCCTGAACTTGAAGCGATTTTGGCCAGTATGAGAAAGCGTCAATGAGCGAAGACCAGCACATCACGGCGCAAACGCCGCCGCGCAGCGTCGCCGACCAGTTGCCGGCCCCGCAGCGGCGCTTTTCGCTCGACGGCACGATCAAGCTGGCGCTCGAGACCGGGCGCACCCGCCTGCTGGTCACGGCCCTGGTGTTCGCAGCGGCCTTCCTGGTGGTCGGCGCGCGGCTGGTCGAAATCAGCCTGTTCCAGGACGCCCTCGAGCCGCGCTTGGCCCAGCGCACGATCGGCGGCGGCCTGGAGACCGGGCGCGCCGACATCGTCGACCGCAACGGCGTGATCCTGGCCACCACCATGCCGGCCGCTTCGCTCTATGCCAACCCGCGGCAGATCGACGACCCGCAAGCGGTCGCCCGCCGGCTCGCGCGGATATTGCCCGAGATCGCGCCCGAGGCACTGGCCGCCCGGCTCGGCCTCGACCGCTCCTTCGTGTGGCTGAAGCGCAAAATCTCGCCGCGCCAGCAGTACGAGGTCAACCGCCTGGGCATCCCCGGCCTCTACTTCCAGCGCGAGCGCGAGCGGGTCTATCCCCACGGCGCCCTGACCAGCCACGTGGTCGGCTACACCAACGTCGACAACCAGGGCCTGGCCGGCATGGAGCAGGCTTACGACGAGTTGCTGCGCAGCGGCATCGCCCCGCTTCAGCTCAGCCTCGACCTCAGCATCCAGCACATCCTGAGCGAGGAGCTGGCCGCCGCGATGGCCGAGTTCCGGGCGATCGGCGCGACCGGTTTGGTGCTCGACGCGGACAGCGGCGAAGTCGTGGCGATGAGCTCCCTGCCCAGCTTCGCGCCGGAGAACGTCGGCAGCGCCTCGGCGGACGCGCGTTTCAACCGTGCCAGCCTGGGCATTTACGAGATGGGCTCGGTGTTCAAGATCTTCACCACCGCCATGGCGCTCGAGGAAGGCGTGGTCGGCCTCGAGGACGGCTATGACGTCAGCAAGCCGATTCGCGTGGCGCGCTTTACGATCAACGACTACAAGCCGAAGAAGCGGTGGCTTTCGATCCCCGAGATCTTTATCTATTCAAGCAACATCGGCACGGTTCACATGGCCATGGAGGCGGGCACCTCGGCCCAGCAGTCTTTCCTCGCCGGCCTCGGCCTGACCGGGACGCCCCGCTACGAGCTGCCGGAAATCGGCCAACCCTTGAAGCCCTCGCCCTGGCGCGAGATCAACACCATGACGATTTCCTACGGTCACGGCCTGGCGGTCAGCCCGATCCAGCTGGCCAGCGCCGTCGCGGCGGTGGTCAATGGCGGCCAGCTGAAGCCGGTCACGCTCTTGAAACGCACCGAAGGACAGCCGGTCGAGGGCCACCGCGTGATGAGCCCGGAGACCTCGCGCAAGATGTCCTGGCTGATGCGCCTGGTGGTGCGGCACGGCACCGGGCGCAAGGCGGATGCGACCGGCTACATGGTCGGTGGCAAGACCGGCACCGCCGACAAGCTGCGCGGCCGGGGCTACGCCCGCAACGCGCGCATCGCTTCCTTTGTCGCGGCCTTTCCCATGGACCGGCCGCGCTACGTGATCTTCGCCATGGTCGACGAGCCCAAAGGCACCAAGGAGACTCATGGCTATGCCACGGGTGGCTGGGTCGCGGCCCCAGTCGTCCGCCGGGTGGTCGAGCGCATCGCGCCCTTGCTCGGCGTGCGGCCGCGACCGCCGGACGAGGAAGAAGGCGCCGAGGCGCTGCTGATCCCCGTCAACTTCAAGGGGACGATGTTTGCGGCTCAGTGAGCTAACCGAAGGTATGAGCGACCAGATGCACCAAGAGACGGCCTTATCTGACCTGAACATACGCGGCCTTTCGGCGGACAGCCGGAAGGTCGCGCCTGGTTTCCTGTTCGCCGCCCTGCCCGGCGCGCGCGAGGACGGCCGCAGCTACATCGCGGACGCGGTAAAGCGCGGCGCGATCGCGGTCCTGGCGCCGACCGGCACCACGCTCGACGCCTACGACCGGCCGCCTTTGCTGGTCACCGACGATAACCCGCGCCGGGCTCTCGCGCTCATGGCGGCGCGCTACTTCCGGCTCCAGCCGGCGATGATCGCGGCGGTCACCGGGACCAACGGCAAGACCTCGGTCGCCGAGTTCACCCGTCAGCTTTGGCGCCAGCACGGCAAGACCGCCATGAACCTGGGCACCCTGGGCCTGCGCCCGTGGCATCCCTCGGCGCCCGGTTCGCTCACCACGCCCGACCCGGTCGAGCTGCACCGCTGCCTGGACGCGGTCGCGCGCGAGGGTATCGACCATTTGATCCTCGAGGCCTCGAGCCACGGCCTCGATCAGTACCGCCTGGACGGCGTTCGCGTGCAGGCCGCCGCCTTTACCAATCTGTCGCGCGACCACCTGGACTACCACGAGACCCTCGTGGCCTATCTGGCCGCCAAGCGGCGCCTGTTCGACGAGCTCCTACCGGGCGACGGCACGGCGGTCTTGAACGCCGACGTGCCCGAGTTCGAGACGCTCGCCAAGGGCATTGCCGCACGAGGGCTCCGGTTGCTCGACTACGGCCACAAGGCCCAGGAGATTCGGCTGCTGGCCCGCACGCCGCAGGCCGACGGTCAGGAGCTGTCGCTGCAGGTACTCGGCCAAGAGCACACCGTCAAGCTGCCCCTGCCCGGGGACTTCCAGGCGGCCAACGCCCTGGCCGCGCTCGGCCTGGCGCTTGCAACGGGCCTGCCGGTCGAGACCGCGGTCCCTGGCCTGGCCCGCTTGATGGGCGTGCCCGGGCGCCTGGAGCGGGTCGCGCGCAGCCCCGAGGGGGCCAGCGTCTATGTAGACTATGCCCATACGCCCGATGCCTTGCGCTGCGTGCTCGAGGCCCTTCGCCCCCACGCCAGCGAGCGCCTGCAGGTTGTGGTCGGTTGCGGCGGCGATCGGGACCGGGGCAAGCGCCCGCAAATGGGCCAGATCGCGACGCGACTCGCCGACCGGGTCATCGTGACGGACGACAATCCGCGCACAGAGGATCCGGCGGCAATTCGCAAAGAAGTTCTTGCCGGGGCTCCCGGCGCGTTGGAGATCGGCGAACGCGGGGCCGCGATTCAGGCCGCCGTCGCCGGACTGGGAGCCAATGATCTGCTGGTGATCGCCGGGAAGGGACACGAACCGGGACAGATCATCGGCGACCAGGTTCTGCCGTTCGACGACCGCGAGGTCGCGCGCGCCGCGGCGGAACGCGTTTGGGGGGAAGTGGGCGATGAATAACAAGTCAAATGGCGACAAGGACATCCTCTGGACCACATCCGAGGTGGTCGAGGCGACCGGCGGCAAGACCAAGCGGGAATTCTCCGCCGGCGGGATCTCGATCGACAGCCGCTCGGTGACACCAGGCGACCTTTTCATCGCGCTGGAAGGGCCGAACTTCGATGGGCACGATTACATAGGTGCCGCACTGGAGGCCGGCGCCGCCGCGGCGGTCGCCCATCGCCGGCCCACGGGCTTGCCGCGCGGGGCGCCCTTGGTGATGGTCAAGGACAGCCTGGCGGCGCTCGGCGATCTGGGCCGCTTCGCCCGGGCGCGCAGCAACGCGCGGGTCATCGGTGTGACCGGAAGTGTCGGCAAGACCGGCACCAAGGAGGCGTTGCGCCACTGCCTGTCGGGCCAAGGCCCGACCGTCGCCAGCATGGGCAGCCTGAACAATCACTGGGGCCTTCCCCTATCGCTCGCGCGCACGCCCCACAACGCGCTCTACGGCGTCTACGAGATGGGCATGAACCATCCCGGCGAGATCCGCGAGCTGACCAAGCTGGCGCGCCCCCATGTCGCCCTGATCACCGCGATCGCCCCGGCGCACAGCGCGTTCTTCGACTCGCTCGATCAGATCGCCGAGGCCAAGGCCGAGATCTTCGAGGGCCTGGCGCCCGGCGGCACCGCCGTGATCGGCCGGGACTCGCCCTACTACGAGCTGCTCGCCCAGCGCGTCCGGGAGGCCGGCGCCGAGCGCTTGATCTCCTTCGGTCAGCACCCCGAGGCCGATGCGCGCCTGATCAACTACACGCTTCAGCCCGGCCACAGCACGGTGCGCGCGCTGATCGGCAACCGTGCGCTCGACTACTTCGTCAACCTGCCCGGCGCTCACTGGGTGATGAACTCCCTGGCGGTGCTGGCGACCATCAAGGCGACCGGTGCGGACGTCGGCGCGGCGGCCGGCCAGTTGTGCCGGCTCAAGCCTCTGAAGGGCCGCGGCGCGCGCGAGGTCCTGACCCTAAACGGCGGCAGCTTCGAGCTGATCGACGACAGCTACAACGCCAACCCGACCTCCATGGCGGCGGCGATTGCCGTGCTCATGCAGGCTACCCTGGGCAATGGTGGGCGGCGCATCGCGGTGCTCGGCGACATGCTCGAGCTGGGCGACAAGGCGCCCGAGCTGCATGCTGCCCTGGCCGAACCGATCAAGGCGGCGGGCATCGACCTGGTCTACACCTGCGGGCCCAACATGGCGGCCTTGCACGACGCCCTGCCGAAGACCTTGCGCGGCGGCCACACAGCGGACTCGCGGGGTCTTGCGCCGATGGTCGCGGCCGCGCTTCGTCCCGGCGACACGGTACTGGTCAAGGGCTCGCTGGGCAGCAAGATGGCGATCGTCATCAAGGCCCTCGAGGCGCTCGACACCCTGGGCGACACCGCGCCGCGCGTCGCCAACGGCGAATAGGGGAAGCGCCCGGGCATGCTTTTCAACGTCCTCGTACCGCTGGCCGACGAGCACATTGTGTTCAACGTCTTCCGTTACCTGACCTTCAGGAGCGGCGGCGCGGTGATCACCGCCCTGGTGATTAGCTTTTTGCTCGGCCCCAGGGTCATCGCCTGGCTCAAGTCGCGCCAGGCCGAGGGCCAGCCGATCCGCGAGGATGGACCTGAGAGCCATCTGCTGACCAAGAAGGGCACGCCGACCATGGGCGGCGTGTTGATCCTGCTGGCGATCAGCATCTCGACCTTGCTGTGGGCCGATCTCACCAACGGCTTCGTCTGGGTGATTCTCTTCGTCACCATCGGCTTCGGTCTGATCGGCTTCGGCGACGACTATCTGAAGCTGACCCGGCGCAGCGCAAGCGGGCTCAAGAGCCGCTACAAGTTCGCGGCGCAAATCCTGATCGCCCTGGCCGCCGCGGTGTGGATCGTGCTTCTGAGCCCGGAGGCCCTGGCCACCCAACTGGCGGTGCCTTTCTTCAAGAACCTGCTGATCAACTTCGGCTGGGGTTTCCTCTTGATTTCGGTCTTCGTCATGGTCGGCGCGTCGAACGCGGTCAACCTGACCGACGGACTCGACGGCCTGGCAATCGTGCCGGTCATGATCGCCGCCGGCTGCTTCGCGCTGATCGCCTGGCTGGTCGGCAACACGGTCTACTCCAACTATCTGCAGATCCACTACGTGCCTGGCACCGGCGAGCTGGCGGTGTTCTGCGCCGCCCTGGTCGGCGCTTCGCTCGGCTTCCTTTGGTTCAACGCGCCGCCGGCCATGGTCTTCATGGGCGACACCGGCTCGCTGTCCTGCGGCGGCGCGCTGGGCGGCATCGCGGTGATCACCAAGCACGAGCTGGTGCTGGCGATCATCGGCGGCCTCTTCGTGCTCGAGACCGTATCGGTGATCGTCCAAGTCGGCTCCTTCAAGCTGACCGGCCGCCGGGTGTTCCGCATGGCGCCCCTGCACCACCACTTCGAGAAGCTCGGCTGGGCCGAGCCGACCATCGTGATCCGCTTTTGGATCATCGCCTCGATCCTGGCGCTCGCCGGGCTCTCCACCCTGAAGCTGCGCTAGGGGGCGGGACGATGATCGATCTCTTCTACTTCGGTGGCTACCCGGTGGCGGTGCTAGGCCTCGGCCGTTCCGGGCTCTCGGCCGCCAAGGCGCTGGTCCAGTGCGGCGCCGAAGTCTCGGCCTGGGACGACGATCCGGCCAAGCGCGAAGCGGCTGCCGCGGCCGGCATCCCGATCGCCGAATTGACGGCCGTCGACTGGCGCCAAATGACCACCCTGGTGATCTCGCCGGGTATCCCCCACGACCAGCCGGCACCGCACCCGGTGGCGGCCCTGGCGCGGGCCGGGAACTGCGAAATCATTGGCGACATCGAGCTTCTGGCGCGCGCCCAACGGGACGCCGGCTACATCGGCATCACCGGGACCAACGGCAAATCGACCACCACCAGCCTGATCGGACACGTTCTGGAGACCGCTGGGCGCGACGTCGAGGTTGGCGGCAACCTGGGCATCCCGGTGCTCGAGCTAGCCGGCCTGGATTCGACTGGCAGCTACGTGCTCGAGATGTCGAGCTACCAGCTCGAGATCACTTTCTCGATCACTTTCGACGTGGCGGTGCTGCTCAACATCAGCCCGGACCACCTTGAGCGACACGGTGGCTTCGAGGGCTACGTCAAGGCCAAACGAGAGATCTTCCGGCGCCAGACCAAGCCGCGCACGGCTGTGATCGGTACCGACGACGAGACCTGCCGGGCGATCTTCGAGGAGCTACGCCAAGCCGACGAGCAGAACGTGATCCCGATCTCTGGCAACACAGCGGTCGCGGGCGGCGTGTTCCAGCAAAACGGCATCCTGATCGACGACTTGGAAGGCCAAGCGGCGCCGGTGCTGAGCCTGGCCGACGTGCCGAGCCTGCCCGGAATCCACAATGCCCAGAACGCCGCCGCGGCCTATGCCGTGTGCAAGACAATGGGCGTCCAGCCGCCGGTCATCGCCGCCTGCATCTCGAGCTTCCCGGGCCTGTCCCACCGCCAGGAGGTCATCGCGGTGGTCGACGGCATCGTCTATATCAACGATTCCAAGGCGACCAACGCCGAGGCCGCCAAGCGCGCGCTGGCCTGCTACGGGCGGATCTACTGGATCGCCGGCGGACGGGCCAAGGACGGCGGCCTGGACGGAGTGGAGCCGCTCTTGAGCCGGGTTGCCAAGGCCTTCTTGATCGGCGAGGCGGAAGGCGCCTTCGCCGACCAGCTCGACGGCAAGGTGGCGCTCAGCCGCTGCGGCGATCTGGCCAGCGCACTCGAAGAGGCGCGCGCCGCGGCCATGAACGACGCCGAGGCGGACCGTGTGGTCCTGCTGTCCCCGGCCGCCGCTTCCTTCGACCAGTTCAGCGATTTCGAGGCGCGCGGCGAGGCCTTCCGCGCCCTGGTCGAGGCCCTGCCCGGCCGCCACGAGGATTTGGGGCCCGGCGGGAGGGTGCTGCAATGAACATCTTCAGCCGCACCGATACCAGCGTCCTGGGCCACTGGTGGTGGACCGTCGACCGCTGGATTCTGGCCGCCCTGATTCTGCTCATGGCGATCGGCGCAATTTTAATCTTGGCGGCCTCGCCGGCCGCAGCCGAGCGCATCGGCCTGCCGTCGTTCCAGCTCGCCCAAAGGCAGTTCATCCTGCTGCCGCCGGCGCTGGCGATCCTGATCGGCGTCTCGCTCTTGGAGCCGCGCTGGATCCGACGTCTGGCCGTGGTTGGCCTGGTCGGCGCGCTGTTGTTGTGCGTCATGACCCTTCTGACCGGCAACGAGATCAAAGGCGCGACCCGCTGGATCTCGATCGGCGGCCTGTCCCTGCAGCCCTCCGAGTTCGTCAAGCCTTGCTTCGCCGTGGCGGCCGCCTGGCTGTTCGCCCAGGAGCGCTGCCAAATCGGCTTTCCCGGGCGCTGGCTGGTCGCCGGGCTGTGGCTCGCGGTCGTCAGCCTGCTTCTGCTGCAACCGGATCTGGGCCAGGCCTTCGTGGTGACCGCGGTGTGGGGCGTGCAGTTCTTCTTGGCCGGTCTGCCCATGCTCTGGGTCGGCATCTTGATGGCGCTTGGCGTGCTCGGCCTGTTCGGCGCCTACGTCGCCCTGCCCCACGTGACCGCGCGCATCGACTCCTTCATCGACCCCCAGGCCGGCGACCGCTACCAGATCGATCGCTCGATCGAGGCCTTCATGCGCGGCGGTCTGTTCGGCAAAGGACCGGGCGAAGGCACGGTCAAGGCACAGCTGCCGGATTCCCATTCCGACTTCATCTTCGCGGTCGCCGGCGAGGAGTTCGGCCTGATCGTCTGCCTGATCATACTGCTGCTCTTCGCCTTCGTGGTGCTGCGTGGCTTCTCCCGGGCGTTTCAGGACCGCAGCCTCTTCGCGCTTTTGGCGACCAGCGGCCTGCTCGCTCAGTTCGGCCTGCAAGCGCTGATCAACATGGCCTCCAGCCTGCACCTCATGCCGACCAAGGGCATGACCCTGCCGTTCATCAGTTACGGCGGCTCCTCCTTGCTGGCGCTTGCGCTGGGCATGGGCATGGTCTTGGCCCTGACCCGCCGGCGGCTTGGTCCGGAGGCGACGCCATGAACGGACAATCCCCCAAAAAAGTCGTTCTCGCCGCTGGCGGCACCGGCGGCCACATGTTCCCAGCCCAAGCGCTTGCCCGGGAGCTTCTGGCACGCGACATCGCGGTCACTTTGATCACCGACCAGCGCGGCGGCGGCTTCGGGCCCGACCTGCCCCAGGTCGAGACCTACCGGATCAGCGCCGGCGCGATTGCCGGCGGCGGGCTGATCGGCAAGGCGCTCGGCGTGTGCCGGCTGATGCTGGGCGCGTTCCAGGCGCGCCGCTTGCTCGTCACCCTGGCACCTGACCGGGTGGTCGGCTTCGGTGGCTATCCCTCTGTGCCGACCGTGATGGCCGCCGCCCACGCCGGCCTGCCGATTGTACTGCACGAGCAGAACGCCGTGCTCGGCCGGGCCAACCGCCTGCTAGCCGGGCGCGCCCAGGCGATCGCGACCTCCTTCCCGGCCGTCCAAGGGTTCCGCGACGAGGACCGCGCCAAGACGGTCTTGACCGGCAACCCGGTGCGCAGCGCGATTGCGGCGCTGGCCCGCAAGCCAACGGCGGTCGCCGGCGATGACGACAAGCTCCACCTGCTGGTCACCGGCGGCAGCCAGGGTGCCAGCGTGTTCAACGAGCTGGTGCCTCAGGCGATCGCCGCCCTGCCCGAGCCCCTGCGACGGCGTCTCTCGGTTACCCAGCAGGTGCGCGGCGACGTCACGGCGCAGATCAGCGCCCGCTATCACGAGGCCGGCGTGGCCTGTGAGCTGGCCGCCTTCTTCGACGATCTGCCGGCGCGCCTGGCCAAGGCGCAGCTGGTGATCTGCCGGTCCGGCGCCTCGACCGTGGCCGAGCTGGCGGCCGCTGGCCGGCCGGCGATCCTGGTGCCCTATCCCCACGCCACGGACGACCACCAACGCGCCAACGCGGAAGCGCTGGCCGAAGCCGGCGGGGGCTGGCTGATGCCCCAAGCGACGCTCACATCCGAGCTTTTGGCCGAGCGTCTGGCCAAGATCTTGGGCGAGCCCGCGGTCCTGACGCGCGCCGCGCACTGCGCTGCCGCCACGGCCCGCCTGGAGGCCGCCAAGAGCCTCGCCGAGCTCGTGCTCGGCCTGCTGCCACGGACCAACGGCGCAAGTCCCTCCAAAGGGCGCGACAGAAAGGACGCCGCCGCATGAACTCCCTTCCGATCGATCTCGGCACACTGCACTTCGTCGGTATCGGCGGCATCGGCATGTCGGGCATCGCCGAGATTCTTCATAACCTTGGCTACCGGGTGCAGGGCAGCGACCTGGCAATTAACGCCAACGTCCAGCGCCTGCGCCAGACCGGCATCAAGGTCATGACCGGGCACAGCGGCGAGAACGTCGAGGAGGCGCAGGTCGTCGTCATCTCCTCGGCGGTCAAGGCCGATAACCCCGAGGTCCTGGCCGCGCGCGAGCGTTTCATTCCGGTGGTCAAGCGCGCCGAGATGCTGGGCGAGCTGATGCGCCTCAAATGGACCGTCGCGGTCGGCGGCACCCACGGCAAGACCACGACCACCTCGATGGTCGCAGCCCTGCTGGAGGCCGCCGGGCTGGATCCCACGGTGATCAACGGCGGCATCATCAACGCCTACGGCACCAACGCGCGCCTGGGCGACGGCGATTGGATGGTGGTCGAGGCCGACGAGAGCGACGGCACGTTCGTCAAGCTGCCGGCGATCATGACCGTGGTCACCAACATCGACCCGGAACATCTGGACTTCTACGGCTCGGTCGAGGAACTGCACCTCGCCTTCGAGCGCTTCATCGAGAACATCCCCTTCTACGGCACGGCGGTGCTGTGCATCGACCACCCGGTGGTGCAGTCCCTGATCGGGCGCATCGAGGACCGGCGCGTCGTCACCTACGGTTTTTCGCCCCAGGCCGACGTGCGCGGCGTCAACCTGGCAGCCCGGAACGGCGGCACCTCCTTCGACGTGGTGCTGACCGAGCGCTCGGAACAGCGCGAGACCGTGCTGGAGGGCCTCTATCTGCCCATGCTGGGCGCCCACAACGTGCAAAACTCGCTCGCCGCCGTCGCGGTCGCCGAGGCCTTGAACTTGGACCGGGCGCTGACCCGCAAGGGCCTAGAGGGCTTTGGTGGCGTCAAGCGGCGCTTCACCAAGACCGGCGAGGTCGGCGGCATTACGGTGATCGACGACTACGGCCACCATCCGGTGGAGATCTCCGCGGTGCTCAAGGCCGCCCGCATGGCGACCGAAGACACCGAAGGCAAAGTCATCGCGGTCGTGCAGCCGCACCGCTATACCCGGCTGTCCGACCTCTTCGAGGACTTCTGCAGCTGCTTCAACGATGCCGACCAGGTGATCGTCGCCGATGTCTATGCCGCCGGCGAAGCGCCGATCGAGGGCATCGACCGGGATGCCCTGGTCGAAGGCTTGCGCGCTCGCGGCCACCGGGGCGCGGCGCCGTTGATCGATCCGGACCAGCTCGCCCAGCAAATTCACGAGCGGGCCGAGCCGGGCGACCTGGTGGTCTGCCTGGGTGCCGGCAACATCACCGCCTGGGCCAACGCGCTTCCCGAGCAACTGGCCGAGCTGCAGGCCGGGCCGCCGCCCAAGACCGCGGGGGCCGGACTATGATGCCCATGCGTAAAGACCCCGAAGAGCGCCTGATCGACCGCCTGCCGCCTGTGCGCGGCCGGCTGACCGAGGGCGCTTCGCTGGCGCGGGTCACCTGGTTCCAGGTCGGCGGTCCGGCCGAGGTGCTGTTCAAGCCGGCCGACCGGGAGGACCTGTTGGCGTTCCTGGCGGCCAAGCCGGCCGACGTGCCGGTCACCGTCCTCGGCGTCGGCTCCAATCTGCTGGTGCGCGACGGCGGCGTGCCGGGCGTGGTCTTGCGTCTGGGCCGGGCCTTCGCCATGGCCGAGGCCGAAGGCGAAACCATGGTGGCGGGCGCCGCAATTCTCGATTTGAACCTGGCGACCGCCGCCAAGCTGGCGGGCCTCTCCGGGCTCGAGTTCTTCGCCGGCATCCCCGGCACGATCGGTGGTGCGCTCCGGATGAACGCCGGCGCCTATGGCCGTGAGACCAAGGATGTGGTGCTCTCCGCCGAAGCGATCGACCCGATCGGCGAGGTTCATCAGCTCACGCCGGCCCAGCTCGGCCACAGCTACCGCCACTCCACGGTGCCAGAGGATTGGATCTTCCTGGGTGCCCGTTTCGCCGGCCAGCCGGACGACCCGGCGGTGATCGCCGGCTGCATGGCCGCGATCCAGCAGGCGCGCGCCGAGAGCCAGCCGATCCGCACCCGCACCGGCGGCTCGACCTTTAAGAACCCGCCGGGCCTCAAGGCCTGGCAACTGATCGACCGGGCCGGCTGCCGGGGCTTGGTGATCGGTGACGCCCAGGTTTCCGAAAAGCACTGCAACTTCCTGATCAACCGCGGCCAAGCCAGCGCCGACGATTTGGAGCGTCTGGGCGAGGAGGTACGCCGCCGCGTTCTCGAGACCAGCGGCGTCGAGCTGCAATGGGAGATCCGCCGGATCGGCGTGCCGTCAGGCGCCGGAGGTGGATCAATAGGATGACAAAAAAGAAAAAACACGTCGCCGTCCTGATGGGTGGCCAGTCGGCCGAACGGGAAGTTTCCATGGTCAGTGGAGAGGCCTGCGCCGCCGCCCTGCGCGAGGCCGGCTACCGGGTCAGCGAAATCGTCGTCGGTCACGACATCCGCGATCTAGTCGAGGCGCTGACGCCCGCGCCCGATGCGGTCTTCAACGCCCTGCACGGCCGGCTCGGCGAGGACGGCTGCGTCCAGGGCCTGCTCGAGCTGATGCACATTCCCTACACCCACTCCGGCGTGCTGGCCTCGGCGCTGGCCATGAACAAGCCGGCCGCCAAGCGGATCTTCAAAAGGGCCGGCATCGCCTGTCCCGAGGGCAAGGTGGTGCCGCGCGAAGAGCTCACCAAGGGTGACCCCATGGCCCGGCCCTTCGTGATCAAGCCGGTCGACGAAGGCTCTTCGGTCGGCGTCAAGATCCTCCAGCGCGGCGACAACAAGCCTGCGCTCAACGGCGGTGACTGGCCCTATCACGACGAGATTTTGGTCGAGCGCTTCATCCCGGGCCGGGAGCTTACGGTCAGCGTCATGGGCGACCGGCCGCTCGCGGTCACCGAGGTCAAGCCACGCCAGGGCTTTTACGACTACGAGACCAAGTACACCGAGAACAAGGCCGACCACATCGTGCCCGCCGAGGTGCCGGCCTCGATCTACGAACTCGCCCTGGAACAAGCCCTGCTGGCTCATCAGGTGCTCGGCTGCCGGGGCGTGAGCCGGGCCGACTTCCGGTACGACGACACCGAGCAGGACCCGGGTCAGCTCTACCTGCTGGAGATCAACACCCAGCCCGGCATGACCCCGCTCAGCCTGGTGCCCGAGCAGGCCAACTACCTGGGCATTTCCTTCCCCGAGATTTGCGCCTGGATGGTGGAGCACGCCCAATGCGACGAGTAAGCAAGAGCAAAAAGACCAAAAAGGGCGCACAGCGGCGGCGTGGCGCGCCCGCCGGGCTCGACCGTATTTGGCTGCTGCGCGGCGGTCTGGCGCTGTGCGCGCTGCTTGTGCTCGGCGGCGGCGGCTGGCTGTGGACCAGCGGCTGGGTCGAGCGGCAAGCCGAGGCCGTGGTCGAGCAGTTCCACAAGGGCGCGGTCAGCGCCGGCCTGGCGGTCGGCCAAGTGCTCGTCGAGGGCCGGGTGCGCAGCGAGAAGGATGTATTGTTGGCCGCCATTGGCGTCGAGCGGGGCATGTCGATCCTGGCGATCGATCTGGACGCGGCCCAGGCGAAGCTGACCGCCCTGCCCTGGATCGCCGAGGCCGAGGTCGAACGCCAGCTGCCGGACATTGTCTACCTGCGCCTGGTCGAACGCCAGCCGGTGGCGCTTTGGCAGCTCGAAGGACGGCTCGCGGTGATCGACCGGGAGGGCGTCGTGATCCCCGATATCCCGGCGAAGTCCTTTGCGGCCTTGCCCCTGGTGGTCGGTCCGGGCGCGGCACAGGAAGCAAGCGCGCTGCTCGGGATACTGGCGCGCGAGCCCGACCTCGAGAAGAAGGTTACCGCCTCGGTCAGGGTCGGCGAGCGCCGCTGGAACTTGCAGATGGAAGGCGGCATCGACGTGCGCTTGCCGGAACAGGGCGAAGCGGAGGCCTGGTCTCATTTCGCGCGCATGGAACGAAAGCACGGGCTCTTGAAGCGCGACGTGGTGGCGATCGACCTGCGCCTGCCAGACCGCCTGGTGGTGCGCGTCGGCGGTGAAAAGGGAACGCGCGACCTGGTGGTCGGCGACGGCAAGAACACCTGAGCGGGATGGCGAGGATCGGGAGGCAGACCTTGGGAGCGGTAGACGTAGGAACATGAAAAGCGGTCTTGGAAGAACCCGAAATGGTCTCTGCGCCGCGCTCGACGTGGGCAGCAGCAAGATCTGCTGCTTCATCGCCACGCTCGACAGCAAGCAGCAGCCCCAAGTGCGCGGTATCGGACACCAGGCAAGCCTTGGGGTGCGCAATGGCGCGGTGGTTGACATGGAGGCCTGCGAGGGGGCGATCCGCAACGCGGTCGAATCCGCCGAAGCGATGGCCGGCGAGACCATCGACCGGGTCGTGGTCAATCTCTCGGGAGGCTATCCGGCCTCCAGCTCGGTCGCGGTCGAGGTCTCGATCGCTGGCCACGAGGTCGGAGAGGCGGATTTGCAGCGCGCGCTGCGCCGGAGCCAGCCGGGCGAAGCCGACGTCAACGGCGCTGAGATCAACCGCCAGCTGATCCACACCATCCCGGTCAGCTATTCGATCGACGGCAGCCGCGGCGTGCGCGACCCTCGGGGTATGTACGGCGAACGCCTTGCAGTGACCCTGCACATGGTGACCGCCAGCTCGGGTGCGGTGCGCAACCTGACAACCTGCATCCAGCGCTGCCACCTGGACGTGTCGGGCTACGTGGTCTCGCCCTACGCCTCGGGCCTCGCCACCCTGGTCGAAGACGAGAAGGAACTCGGCGTCACGGTGATCGACATGGGCGGCGGCACCACCACAATCGCCGTCTTCTTCGAAGGCAAGGTGATCTACACCGATATGGTGCCGGTCGGCGGCAACCACGTCACCAACGACATCGCGCGCGGGCTTTCGACCCCGCTGGTCCACGCCGAACGCATGAAGACGCTCTACGGCCACGCCGTCGCGGCGGCAGCCGACGACCGTGAGCAGATCGACGTGCCCCAGGTCGGCGAGGCCGAGCACGACTGCGAAATCCAGCAGGTGCCGCGATCGATCCTGGTGGGAATAATCCAACCGCGTCTGGAGGAAACCTTCGAGCTGGTCCGCTCCCGTCTGGAGCAGAGCGGCTTCGACAAGGTCGCCGGACGCCGCGTTGTTTTAACTGGCGGAGCCTCCCAACTGCCCGGGCTCCGCGATCTGGCCGGTCTGATGCTCGACAAGCAAGTCCGCATCGGCCGGCCCAACCGCGCCTTGGGTCTCGCCGAGGCAACCAGCGGACCGGCCTTCGCAACCAGCGCCGGCCTGCTGTCCTTCGTGGCCAACCACGACATGACCGCACCGGTCGAGCTGGACGAAAAAGTAAAGGAGCCGAGCGGTCTGATAGGCCGACTTGGTCATTGGTTTCGTGAGCATTTTTAAACCCGTCAAGGAGGGCTTTGGCCTCGGAGTGGGGCAGCCTAGCGCTTAAGCCGTCCAATCACCTTCGAACGACTATCCTGTGGAGGGGATAATGAGTCTAAACCTGAACGTACCGAAGGCCGCTGAACAGCTGTCGCCAACAATCACGGTGATCGGCGTCGGCGGAGCTGGCGGCAACGCCGTCAACAACATGATCCAATCGAACCTGGAGGGTGTCGACTTTCTGGTCGCCAACACCGACGCCCAGGCGATCTCCCAATCGATCTGCAAGCGCACGATCCAACTGGGCCGCAACATCACCCAGGGCCTCGGCGCCGGCTCCCGGCCCGACATCGGCCGGGCCGCCGCGGAAGAGGCGCTCGATGACATCCTGCAGGAGCTCGAAGGCTCCAACATGGTGTTCATCACGGCCGGCATGGGCGGCGGCACCGGCACCGGCGCCGCCCCGGTGATCGCCCGGGCGACCCGCGAGGCCAACATCCTGACGGTCGGCGTGGTCACCAAGCCGTTCCACTTCGAGGGCGTGCACCGCATGCGCCTGGCCGAGGCCGGCATCAACGAGCTGCAGCAGTTCGTCGATACCCTGATCATCATCCCGAACCAGAACCTGTTCCGGGTCGCCAACGAGAAGACCACCTTCGCCGATGCCTTCAAGATGGCCGACGACGTACTCGACGCCGGCGTGCGCGGGGTCACCGACCTGATGGTCATGCCCGGGCTGATCAACCTGGATTTCGCCGATATCCGCGCGGTCATGACCGAGATGGGCAAGGCCATGATGGGCACCGGCGAGGCCGACGGCGACAACCGGGCGATCGAGGCGGCCGAAGCGGCGATCTCGAATCCGCTGCTCGACGAGGTCTCCATGAAGGGCGCCCGGGGTGTCTTGATCAACATCACCGGCGGCATGGACATGACCTTGTTCGAGGTCGACGAGGCGGCCAATCGGATCCGCGACGAAGTCGACCCGGAAGCCAACATCATCTTTGGCTCGACCTTCATCCAGGACATGGAGAACAAGATGCGGGTCTCGGTCGTCGCGACCGGCATCGACGTCGACGAGTCGGTGCAGCCCCGGCCGGTCACCCTCAGCCTGGTGGCCGACAGCAGCGGCAAGCCGATTCCGAGCGGCCAGGCGCCGGCGGCCAGTGGCGCCGGTGGCGCAACCGCGGTGGCGGCCCCGGCGGCCGCCGCGCCCACGGCCAGCGCCGAGGCCACCAGCGCCCTGGCGATGGACCGCCAGCAGCTCGCCGAGCAGATCGAGCAGGCCTTCGCCGAGCCGGAGCAGGCCGATCTGCCGATTCAGGAAGAAGAGGTGGCCGAGGAGGCCCCGGAGGCTGAGGCACCCCTGGCCGACGAGGACTACTACGAGGAAGAGGTCCAGGAGCAAGAGGAGTTCATTCCGCCTCAGCCGGTCGAGCCCGAAGGCCGCGCGACCAGGGCCGCCAGCCCCGACCCCTTCGCCGAGGCCGAGTTGGCCAACAGTGCCCGTCCGCAGCCGGCGGCCGAGCCCAAGGCCCCCCTTAGCCCCGGCCGCAGCAAGGCCCAAAGCCTGCTGGCCAAGGTGACCGGTGCGGCCCGGGTGATTCACGGCGGCACGTCGGGCGCCAGCGAAGCGGCACCGCGACCCACCGCTCGTCCCCTGCCGGCCCGCCCGATCGCCCCCAGGACGGCACCGGGCGAGCAGCGTGCCCGGGCGGCCGCCGAGCCCAGCTTGCGGCCCGCCAGCCAGCCCAAACTGTCCGGTCTTGAGGCTCCGGAGGCGGCTTCGGCGTCCAGCGCCGAGGAGGAGCTGCTGGACATCCCGGCGTTCCTGCGGCGCCAGGCCAATTGATGACGTGATCCTCTCTACAGGCTCATGAGCCCCGTCAATGCACAGTAACATATTGTAACAAACAGTGATTTGAGTCGCTCGAGTCAGCCGGTTAAATGACATCCGGTGAGCATGACGGGGCTCACGAGCGACTCAAAGGCTTTGCAACAGGCCGCCAGCTTCAAGACGGACCGGCGCGCCACATTCACAAGCACCAGCCCCCAAGCAAAGCAGCCCGTCAGGTAGCGACTTTCTAAGTGCGGCATAAACGCGGAATGAGCCGGATGCAAAACGGACACAATGGAGACGGTGCGGGCATCGCCAGGCAGCGGACGCTGAAGTCGGCGATCCACTGCTCGGGCGTCGGGCTGCACAACGGCCTCAGGGTGTCCTTGACGCTCTGCCCGGCGCTGCCCGACACGGGTATCCTGTTTCGCCGGCTCGACCTGCCCGAAGGCCAGAACGAGATCGCCGCCAATTGGCGCAACGCGATCGAAACCCCGCTTTGCACGACCCTGGTCGGCGACAACGGCGCCACGGTCTCGACCATCGAGCACCTCATGTCGGCCCTGGCCGGCTGCGGCATAGATAACGCGGTGGTTGAATTGACCGGCAGCGAAGTTCCGATTATGGACGGCAGCGCATCGCCCTTCCTGTTTCTGATCGACTGCGCCGGAACCGTCGAACAGGCGGTCCCACGCCGGGCGATTCGCATCCTCAAGCCGGTCTCCGTCGCCGAGGAGAGCCGCGCCGCCCATCTGCGGCCCGGCGACGGGTTCATGGTCGACTTCGAGATCGACTTCGAAAACCCGGTGATCGCGCGGCAGCACTGGCAGGTCGAGGTGGACCGCCACAGCTTCCGCAGCGAGATCGCGCCGGCGCGCACCTTCGGCTTCCTGGCGGACGTGGAGAAGCTGCGGGCGCTCGGTTTGGCGCGCGGCGGCTCACTGGACAACGCCGTTGTGATCGAGGGCGACCGTATCCTGAACGAGGGCGGCCTGCGCTTTGACAACGAGTTCGTACGCCACAAGGCCCTGGACTCGATCGGCGATCTCTATCTCGCCGGCGCGCCGATCATTGGGCGCTTCGAGGGCTATTGCGCCGGCCACGCGCTGACCCTGCGCCTGCTGCGCGCGCTCTTCGCCGAGCAGGACGCCTGGACCTGGAGCGACCAGCCGGCGGTCCAGGGCGCACCGCGGCCCTACCAGATCGGCCCCAGCGTGCCGCCCCAACGGGCAGTCGCCACACCCGCCTAGGCGGGCCCTCAAGCCTTGATCCGAGCGTCTTTTTGGGCAAGATTGGTCCCCAGGAGGGGTCCGCTGCCGAGGATCAGACGTGGTGACAGCTACCCGACATGAGCCATTCGTGAAATCTCTCTCGCGCGGTCTTTTGGCCGCCGTCCTGCTGTTCGGCTTGGCGGCCTGTGGCGGCGACGATGGCCCGGCTTATGTGGAGCGGCCGGTCGAGGATCTCTACAACTCCGCGGTCAACTCCCTGCTGGCCGGCGACAACAAGCAGGCGGCCAACCTGTTCGACGAGGTCGAGCGTCAGCACCCCTACTCCGTGTGGGCCTCCAAGGCTCAGCTCATGGCGGCCTACGCCCACTATCTGGACAACAAGTACACCGACGCGATCAACACGCTGGACCGCTTCATTCAGCTCCACCCGGGCAACCGGGACGTGGATTATGCCTATTACCTCAAGGCCTTGAGCTACTACGAGCAGATCTCGGACGTGCAGCGCGACCAAAAGATGACGCGGCTTGCCCTGGAATCCCTCGAGGATCTCCAGCGCCGCTTCCCGAACAGCCAGTATTCCCGCGACGCCCGTCTCAAGGCGGATCTGGCGCGCGACCATTTGGCCGGCAAGGAGATGAGCGTCGGCCGCTATTATCAGCGCCAGGGCGATTATCTGGCGGCGATCAACCGCTACCGGGCGGTGATCGAGAACTACCAAACCACGACCCACGCGCCCGAGGCGCTCCACCGCCTGGTCGAATCCTATCTGGCGCTCGGCATCATCCCCGAGGCCAAGGCGACCGCCGCGGTCCTGGGCTACAACTACCCGGGCAGCCAGTGGTATGTGGACAGCTACGCGCTTCTGACCGGCGTCGACCTGACGCCCCAGGAAGACCAGGGCTCCTGGATCGCCCGCACCTGGGATTCCGTCTTCTGAAGCCAGGCGGCTGCCGCCCCGATAATTTGGTCTTCCCCCGCATGGGCTGTCGGGTTATGGACTTGGCCATGCTGGCCGCTCTTTCCATCCGCGACGTGGTCCTGATCGACCGTCTCGACCTGGATTTCTCCTCCGGGCTCTGCGTGCTGACCGGCGAGACCGGGGCCGGCAAGTCGATCCTGCTCGATTCCCTGGGCCTCGCCCTAGGCGCCAGGGCCGAGGCGCGTCTTGTGCGCGGTGGCGCAACTCAAGCGGTGGTCAGTGCGGCGTTCGATCTACCGGCCGACCATCCGGCCAGGGCGCTGCTGGCCGACTCGGGACTCGAGGCCGACGACGACCTGGTCATCTTGCGCCGTCAGCTCGGCGCCGACGGTCGCAGCCGCGGGTTCGTCAACGACCAGCCGGTCGCGGTGGCCCTGCTTCGGCGCCTGGGCGAGCTTTTGGTCGAGTGGCAGGGCCAGTTCGACCAGCGCGGCCTGCTCGATGCAAGCCAACACAGGGCCCTGCTCGACGCCTTCGCCAGGCTGGCGGGGCAAGACGCGGCCGTGGCCCAGGCCTGGCAGGCCTGGCGGGAGGCCGAGGCGGCGCACGCCGAGGCCGAGACCCGCTTGAGCGAGACCCGGCGCGACGAGGAGTTGCTGCGCCACGCCGCCACCGAGCTCGAGGCTCTGGATCCCAAGCCCGGCGAGGCCGACACCCTGGCCGAACAGCGCAGCTTGTTGGTCAACCGTGAGCAGCTCGCCGACGCGCTCAACGGCGCGCTCGCCAGCCTTTCGGGCGAAGGCGCCCAGGCCGGCGCCGGGCCCGCGCTCAGTCAGGCCCTGAGCGCTCTGGAGCGCATGGCGCCGCGCGCCGGCCAGCGCCTGGCACCGGCGATCGCAGCCCTGCAACGCGCTGCATCCGAGACCGAGGAAGCGCTCGCCCAAGTCTACGCCCTGTCGGCCGACTTGGAGGGCGAGGCCGATCAGCTCGAAGCGGTCGAGGAGCGTTACTTCGCGCTCAAGGACCTGGCCCGCAAGCATGATGTGGAGGTCGACCAGCTCGCCGAGCTGCTGGCGAAGATTCAAGAACGCGTGGCCCAGATCGACCAAGGCAGCGACGGCCTGGCCGAGCTGGCCCAGGCGGTCGTGGACGCGCGCGCCGCCTATCTGGCTGCCGGCGAGACGCAACGCGCCAAGCGCCAAACCGCGGCACGCCGGCTCGATAAGGCGGTCAAGGCAGAGCTAGCGCCCCTCAAGCTGGAGAAGGCGCGCTTTCAAACCCGCCTGACACCTCTGGCCGAAAGCGATTTGGGGCCGGGTGGCTTGGATCGAATCGCCTTCGAGATCGCGACCACGCCCAAGGCCGCGCCGGGGCCGCTTGCCAAGATTGCCTCAGGCGGCGAGCTGTCGCGCATCTTGCTGGCGCTTAAGGTGGTGCTGAGCGACCTGAAGCCGGAGAAGGCCCTGGTGTTCGACGAGGTCGACAACGGCATCGGCGGCGCCACGGCGGATGCGGTGGGCGCGCGCTTGGCCCGCCTGGCCGCCGCCCGTCAGGTGCTGGTGGTGACCCACAGCCCCCAGGTCGCGGCCCGCGCGTCCCATCACTGGCGGGTCCGCAAGGAGGCCCGGGGCAAGACCCTGGCGACGCGGGTCGAGCAAGTCACCGCCGAAGCGCGCCGGGAGGAGATCGCCCGCATGCTGTCCGGCGCCGAAGTCACCGCCGAAGCGCGCGCCGCGGCCGAGCGGCTGATGGGGGCGGCATGACGGAGGTTGCCGTCGAGACCCTGTCCGAAGCTCAGGCAAAAGCGGAACTCAAGCGCCTGGCCGAGGAAATCGCCTATCACGACAAGCGCTATCATCAAGAAGACGACCCGGAGATCTCGGACGGCGATTACGACGCCCTGCGCCGGCACAACGAGGCGATCGAGGCGCGCTTTCCCAAGCTGGTGCGCGCCGACAGCCCGTCCCGCAAGCTGGGCGCCGCGCCCGCCGAAGGTTTCGCCAAGGTGCGCCACGCGGTGCCCATGCTGTCGCTCTCCAATGCCTTCGACGAGGAAGACCTGGCCGAGTTCTTCGCCCGCATCCGGCGGTTCCTGGGGCTGGCCGAGGATGCCGAGATCGAGATCGTCGCCGAGCCCAAGATCGACGGCCTGTCGATCGCGCTGCGCTACGAGAAAGGCCGTTTCGTTCAGGCGGCGACCCGGGGCGACGGGACGGTCGGCGAGGACGTCACCGCAAATGTGCGTACCCTCAAAGACTTGCCCGTCACGCTCGCGGGCGAAGCGCCCGAGGTTCTCGAGGTGCGCGGCGAGGTCTATTTCCCGCGCCACGCCTTCGCGGACTTCAACCGCGCCCAAGAGGAGGCCGGCGCGAAAGTCTTTGCCAATCCGCGCAACGCGGCGGCCGGCTCCCTGCGCCAGCTGGACTCGAGCGTCACCGCCGGCCGGCCGCTCACCCTCTTCGTCTATGCCATGGGCGAGGTCAGCGAGCCGATCGCCAAGACTCATTGGGATTTCCTGACCCGCCTGCGCGACTGGGGTTTCCCGACCAACCCTCTGGCGCACCTGTGCAGCGGGCTCGACGATGTTCTGACGTTCTACCACGACACCCTTTCGGCCCGGGCGGATCTCGACTACGAGATCGACGGCATCGTCTACAAGGTCAACCGCTTCGACCTTCAGGACCGGCTTGGCTTTGTCAGCCGGGCGCCGCGCTGGGCGATCGCACACAAGTTCCCGGCCGAGCAGGCCGAGACCCGGCTCAACAAGATCACCATCCAAGTCGGCCGCACCGGCGCACTGACGCCGGTCGCCAACCTGGAGCCGATCACCGTCGGCGGCGTCGTGGTCAGCCGCGCCACCCTGCACAACGAGGACGAGATCGCCCGCAAGGACGTGCGTGAGGGCGATCATGTGATCGTGCAACGGGCCGGCGACGTAATTCCCCAGGTGGTCTCGGTGGTCGAGGGCAAGCGGCCCAAGAAGAGCAGCCCCTACGTCTTTCCCGACCGCTGCCCGGAGTGCGGCAGCCTGGCGATACGCGAGCCCGGCGAGGCGGTGCGCCGCTGCACCGGCGGCCTGATCTGCCCGGCCCAGTCGGTCGAGCGCCTGCGCCACTTCGTCTCGCGCGACGCCTTCGACATCGAAGGCCTGGGCGACAAGCACATCCGCGCCTTCTTCGAGGACGGGCAGCTCAAGAGCCCGGCCGATCTCTTCACCCTGGCCCAACGGGACCAGGACAGCGAGACGCCCCTGAGCCAACGGGAGGGCTGGGGCAAGACTTCGGCCGGCAAGCTCTTCAATGCGATCGAGGGGCGGCGCACGATCGCCCTCGACCGAGTGATCTATGCGCTCGGCATTCGCCAGGTCGGCCAGGCGACCGCCAAACTGCTGGCGCGCAACTACGGCACCCTGGATGCCTTGCGCGAGGCCATGCAGGCAGCCGCCGACCCCGACTCCCCAGCCTATGCGGATCTCATCAACATCGACCAGATCGGTCCCTCGGTGGCGGCGGATCTCAGCGGCTTTTTCGCCGAGCCCCATAACCTGGAGGTGCTCGAGCGGCTGGCCACCGAGCTGACCATCGAGGCGCCGGCGCCGGTCGCGGCAAGCGATTCGATCCTGTCCGGCAAGACCATCGTTTTCACCGGCACGCTGAGCGCCATGGGGCGCAGCGAGGCCAAGGCCAAGGCCGAAGCGCTCGGCGCCAAGGTCGCCGGCTCGGTCTCCAAGAAGACCAACTACGTGGTAATCGGCGCCGACGCCGGATCGAAGGCGCGCAAGGCCGAGGAGTTGGGCCTGGAGATCCTGAGCGAGGAGGCTTGGTTGAAGGTCGCGGCCGGAGAGCAGCCATGAAGCAACCGAAAGACACGGCCGATCGCCTGAGCGTCGGACTGGCCGACATCGAAACCGCCAAGGCGCGCATTGCCGGGCGCCTTAGGCGCACCCCGGTGATCAAGGCGGCGCCGAACCTGGCACCCATCACCGAAGGCGAGCTGTGGCTTAAGCTCGAGTGCCTGCAGGTGACCGGCTCCTTTAAGCCGCGCGGCGCCACCAACCGCCTGCTGACCCTAGACGACGCGGCGGTCCAGCGGGGCATCATCACCGCCTCGGGCGGCAATCACGGCTTGGCGGTCGCCTATGTGGGCCGGCAGGCCGGTGTACCGGCGGTGATCTACTTGCCGGAAAGCACGCCCCAGGCCAAGGCCGACAAGATCGCGAGCTACGGCGCCGAGGTCCATATCCACGGCGCCGGCTGGGACGAGGCCAACGAAGCGGCGCTGGCCGAGGGGGAAGTGCGCGGCTTGACCTACCTGCATCCCTTTGCCGACCCGAATGTGATCGCCGGTCAGGGCACGCTTGGCTTGGAGATTCTGGAGGATCTGCCGGAGACCGACCTCCTGATCGTTTCGATCGGCGGCGGCGGCTTGATGGCGGGCGTCTCGACGGCGGTCAAGGCGCTGAAACCCGGCGCCCGCGTGATCGGTGTGGAGCCGACCGGCGCGCCGACGTTGTCGTCCAGCCTCTCGGCCGGCCAGCTTGTCTCCCTGCCGGCCATCGAAACCCGGGCCGGCACCCTGGCACCGCGCCGCAGCGCCGAAGTCAACCTGGCGCTCATCGCCGATCACGTGGATGAGATCGTGCTGGTCAGCGACCAAGAGATGACCGAAGCGGCCCGCTGGCTATGGCGCGAGCTGGGCGTCGCCGCCGAGCTGTCCGGTGCCGCGGCGGTTGCGGCATTGCAAAGCGGTCGTGTCACGGCAAAGCCAGGCGAGAAAGTCACTGCCATCATCTGTGGCGCGGGGACCGACGGGCTCTAGGAAGCGGCGGCGCGAGCGACCGACAGACCCTAAGAATCGCCGCTAGGTAATCTCCAAATCCGGCAGGGATTTGACCAATTCGTCGATCGCCTTCATCTGAGTCAGGTAGCCCTCGACCTGCTCTAGGGGGAGCGCGCTCGGCCCGTCGCATTTCGCGTTGTCCGGATCGGGGTGCGCCTCCAGGAAAAGTCCCGCGATCTTGATCGCCAGGCCCGCGCGGCCCAGCTCGGCGACCTGCCGGCGCCGTCCGCCGGACGCGGCGGAGCCGGAGTCGCGCATCTGCAAGGCGTGGGTGACATCGAAGATGATCGGCGCGTCGCCGCTAACCTCCTTCATGACCCGAAAGCCCAGCATATCGACGACCAGGTTGTCGTAGCCGAAACTGGATCCCCGTTCGCACAACATGGCCTTGTCGTTGCCGCACTCGTGAATCTTCTCGACCAGATGCCGAACCTGCGGCGGGCTCATGAACTGGGGCTTCTTCACGTTGACGACAGCGTCGGTTCGGGCGATGGCGGAGATCAAATCCGTTTGGCGGGCGAGAAAGGCCGGTACCTGGAGGACGTCGCAGACCTCCGAAACCGGCGCCGCTTGCGACGGCTCGTGGACGTCGGTCAGCACCGGCACATCGAACGCCGATTTCACATCTTGAAGAATGCGCAAGCCTTCCTCGAGACCCGGCCCGCGAAACGAGTGAACCGAAGACCTGTTGGCCTTGTCGTAAGAAGCCTTGAAGATATAGGGCATGGCTAGCTTGCCGGTGGCTCGAACGAAGTGCTCGGCCACCCGGAGCGCCATATCCCGCGATTCGATGACGTTCAAGCCGGCGATGAGTGTCATCGGCTCGCCGTTGCCGACCGCCTTGCCGTTAATCTGAACGATGCTCAATGCGCTGATTCCACGGGCGGCGCCTACTGTCCCAACACGGCTTCGGCTTGGGCCAACTGCTCGGGGTTCATTTCCTTGGAGACCCGGTCGAGCAGCCCTTTGGCGTAGATGTAGCCGCGCTCGTCCGAGCGCTTCAGCCAGACGTAGGCTTGCACCATATCCCGATTGACCCCGGCGCCGTCCCGATAGAGCGCACCGACGTAAAACTGGGCGCGCGCAACGCCCTGTTCGGCGAGCGGCGCCCAGGTATCGAATGCGGTCTTGAAGTCTTTCGCCTGATAGGCCCTGAGTCCCTCTTCCACGGCGGCTTCGATGGCCGCGTTGTTCGGAACTTCGGCCACGGTTTCGACGCTTTCGCTCGACGCCGCGGCGCTTTGATCGGCTTGCGTGGCGGCGGCCGCCTCGGCTTCGGCTCGGGATTGCGCCTGGGCGAGCTGCTGCTTGAGCGACTCAGCCTCTACCAAGGCGGCTTCCAGCGCCGTGCCCTGCGCCTTGAGCTCGGCGCGCAGGCGCTCAAGGTCGCCAGCCATACTATCCCGCTGGGCGGTTGCCGTGGCCAGGTCGCTGACCAGAGTGCTCGAGTCCGGCTCGGCGGCCGCTTCGGCCTGGGCGGCGCGCAAATCTTCGAGCTCGCCCAGCATTTGGTCGCGCTCATTGGCCGCGGTCTCCAGCTGGGCTGCCAGATCGTCCCGTTCGGCGCCGAGCGCGGTTAGCTCCGTCCGGTGTTCTTCGGCGGCTTGTTCGGCGACCCGGTCGATCGTGACGACCGCCAGGGGCGCCGGCTCGTCTCGGGGCATTTGGCGTGCGACGGCGAACCCCAGGGCGCCCACGACCAGCAGTGCCGCGACGCTGATCACGATGACTTTCGGGTCCAGCTTGCTCATGGTCACCTCGTGGCCGGCTGGCCGATTGGACGGGTTGCCCCATCGAGCCAGGACCCGGTCGCCGCGTCGACCAAGGGCGCGAGGCGCTCGCGCACCCTGGCATGATAGTCGTCGAGCCAGGCGAGCTCGTCCGGCCGCATCAGCGCCGGCTCGACCAACGCCAGATCAATCGGCGCCAGGGTCAGGGTCTCGAACGCCAACATCTCCCTCTCGTCGCCGTCCTGAACCGGACTCTCGATCACCGCAACCAGGTTCTCGATTCGGATGCCATAAGCCCCTGTCTTGTAGTAGCCGGGCTCGTTGGAGACGATCATGCCGGGCTCGAGCGGTACCCGGTTCGGCATCTTGGAGACTCGCTGGGGGCCTTCGTGAACACCCAGGTAGCTGCCGACGCCGTGGCCGGTGCCGTGATCGTAGTCGAGACCCGCCTGCCACAGGGCGGCGCGCGCCAGGATGTCCAGCTGGCTGCCCGAGGTGCCGTGGGGAAAGCGCGCCGTGGCGACGGCGATGTGGCCCTTGAGCACCCGCGTGAAGCGGTCGCGCATCTCGTCGCTGGGCTGACCCACCGCGATTGTGCGCGTCACGTCGGTCGTGCCGTCCAGATACTGGGCGCCTGAATCCACCAGCAGCAGGTCGCCATCGCCCAAATGACGCTCGGTTTCCGGGCTCGCCCGGTAATGAACGATCGCGCCGTTCGCGCCGGCACCGGAAATGGTCTCGAAGGATAACCCGCGAAATTGCTCGTTCTTGGCGCGAAAGCCGGCCAGCTTTTCGGCCGCCTCGAGCTCGCCCAAGCCGCCGTTGCTAAGACGCCGGGGCGCCTCCTCGGCAATCCAGGCGAGAAAGCCGGTGAGCGCGGCCCCGTCGCGCCGATGGGCCTGGCGGGTACCTTCCAGCTCGACCGGGTTTTTGCGCGCCTTGGGCAGTTGGCAGGGATCTGAGGCTTTCACCGGCGTGCCGCCGGCCGCGCGCACCCGCTGGGCGACCCAGGCGGGTGCGCTTGCCGGGTCGACCAGAATGCGCTTACCGACGGCAACCAGCTCGTCCAGGCGTGGCCCGATCTCTTCGGGCGCACGCACGGTAACCCCGTTGCCCAGATGCCGCTCCAGGTCGCTCGTCAGCTTGCGCCTATCGATGAACCAATCGAGCGTGCCGTCATCCTGCAGCAGCGCAAAGGAGAGCGCGAGCGGCGTGCAGCCGACGTCCCCGCCACGCACGTCGAGCAACCACATGATCGAATCCGGCAAGCTGAGCAAGGCGCTGTCGGCGCCGGCCGCCTTCAGTCGCTCGGCCACCTCAAGACGCTTCTCGCCCGGCGCCCGCCCGCTGTAGGCCTCCGGGTGAGGCACCACCGGGGCGATCGGCGCGGCCGGCTGGTCCGACCAGATCTCATCGATCAGATTGACCGGGCAGGCAACCAGCGTAGCGCCAACCGCCGCCAGAGCCCGTTCCAGAACCGCAACCTGATCCTCGGTGTGTAGCCAGGGGTCATAGCCCAGCTTGGCGCCGTCGTCGAGCTGGCCGGCAGCCCATTTTGACGGCGGCTCGTCGATCAGGTGGCGCACCTCGAAAAGCGCGCCGTCCACTTGATCGGCCGCCTGGAGCGTGTAACGCCCATCCACGAAGAGCGCGGCCTTGTCGCGCAGCACCACGGCGCTGCCCATGGAGCCGGTGAAGCCGGTCAACCAAGCCAGGCGCTCGGCGCGGGTTGCCCGGTACTCGCCTTGATGCTCGTCGGCGTGGGGCACCAGAACGCCGGCCAGGCCCTGGGCCGCCAAGCGATCCCGCAAACCTGCCAGTCGGGCGCCATAATCGGCCCGGGCGGTCGTTTGGGTCGCCGCAAGCGCAGCCATGAAGGCGCCAAGCTCGGCCTTCAGCCGCTCGGACGGCTCGGCGACCACCAAGGCCATCCAGGCTTCGGAGTCGGGGCCTAGGGGCGCCGCCAATACGCCGGCCACCAATTCCTTCAGGGTGTCCACCTGATAGGCGCTGCCCGCTTCGCCCAGCAACCGGCTCAGTTCGTCATTCGACACGCGAAACTACCTTGAGAATGCTGCCTCGGCCATCAAACCTCGGCACCGGAAAGCTAAGCTCAGGCGGCCCGCATGACAAGGGTGAGAGGGCACATTTTGGCGGATTTCGGCGCTTGGAAAGCCATGCGGGCGACGCAATGCTGCACCGCAATATGACCGTTCGCCCGGCCAGCTGCCAAGGCCTATCTCAAAGGCCGTGAACCGTTGCGCCAGGACTGGTGAACGGTAGGACTTTGACAAACTTTTCAATGGAGTAGGACATATGGCGCGGTTAACGGATCAAGAACTGAATGTGATCCAGGAGTCGCGGGTCAGCTTCCTGTTCGGAGTGGTCGAGGCGAAGACTCGCCCGGCGGCGCCGGCCCCGAGCCAGGCCCCGAAGCCTGTAACCCTGGGCCTCGTTGCGACGCTGATGTTTCGGCCGATCACGGACGCAATCAAGCGGCGCCGCACAGCCGCCGAGCTAAAGCGTTTGCCGGCGCACATGCTGGCTGACATCGGCATCATCCCGGGCGACATCGACCGGGTGATCGCGCGTGCGGCGGCGGACAAGCGCGCCCCTGCGGCCGGCCCGCAGACGGTCGGCGAGGCGTTTTCGCTGTGGCGACAGCAGCGCACGGCCGTTCGCGAGCTGGAATCGCTCGACGACCGGGCGCTGATGGACATCGGCGTGGCCCGGAGCGAGATTCCCCAGGTGGTCAGCAAGGCTCTGGCCCGGGCCGCCTAACGCCCGACCATTAGGGTCACCCAACCGCCCAGACGGACTCGGCCGAGCAGTGGCAATCCCTGCAGCCTGTAGTGGGCCAGCAGGCTGCGCTCCTGCTCGGCCAAGAGTCCTGACAGCACAACGGCACCCGGCCGTGTCACGTGGCGGGCCAGGTCCCGGGCCATGGCGGTCAGCGGCTCGGCCAGAATGTTGGCGACGATCAGGTCGAAAGGCGCGCGACGGGTCACCGCCAAGCACTTGAAGCCGTCGCTTTCGACCGTTGCGACGCGCCCGGCCACGCCGTTGATCCGCGCGTTCTCGCGGGCCACTGGAACGGCCAGGGGATCGTTGTCCGTGGCCAGCACCGAGACCGGCCAAAGCTTGGCCATGGCAATCGCCAAGACCCCGGAGCCGCAGCCCAAATCGAGCGGCCTTTGGGGCTGCCGGCGGCGCGCCAGGCGCTCCAACATCAAGAGACAGCCGCGGGTGCTCTCGTGGCGCCCGGTTCCGAAGGCGGCCCCGGCGTCGACTAGGATCGGGATGCTGGCGCCAGGCGGCGGACCGCTTACGTGGGAGCCGTGGAGATAGAAGCGCCCAGCCCGGATCGGCGGCAGGGCGCACTGGCTCTCGGCGACCCAGTCGCGCGGCGTTACCTCTTCAAGCTTGAAATCCGGCGCGCTGATCCCGGCCGCGTGAGCGGCGGACTCGACCAACGCGGCAAGGGCTTCCGGCTCCGGCCGCGCCTCTAGGTGAAGCGCCAGGGGCACCGGTCCGTCTTCCACATGGTCGGACACCAAGGCGCCGTCCAAGACCTCCAAAGCAATCTCGAAGAGCGCAACCGCCTCGCGCGGAACCTCAAGGCTGAGGCGCCAGGTGGAAGCCTCCGCCAAGGGTTTAGCCGGCCTGGTCTTCGGGCACCACGAAGCTCGCCATGACCTTCTTCTCGCCGGCCTTGTCGAAGGCGATGGTCAGGCGTTCGCCCTCCACCAAGCGCACGGTGCCGTAGCCGAACTTGCGATGAAACACCCGGCTGCCCGTCTCATACCCATCGGACCCCTGAGCGCTCACCTGGCTCGGCATAACATCGATGAAGCGACTGCTCTGCCCGGCCCGCTCGCGCGCGCGTGCCATGCCCGGGGTGACGCGGCGCTGGCCCCAATCGGCGAAGCTATCCTGAAAGCCGCCGCCGACCGCGCCGTAGAGACCGGGATCGCTCTCTCGCTCGATCTGATCCTCCGGCAATTCGTCGATGAAGCGCGAGGGCACGGCGACGCTCCATGAGCCGTGCAGGCGCCGGTTCGCGGCAAAGGAGATGATCGCCCGCTGGCGCGCCCGGGTCAGGCCGACGTGGGCCAGACGGCGCTCCTCTTCAAGTCCGCGCAGGCCGCCGTCGTCCATCGCCCGCTGGTTGGGGAAGAGCCCCTCCTCCCAGCCAGGCAGGAACACGGTCTCGAACTCCAAGCCCTTGGCGGCGTGCAGGGTCATGAGGTTGATTTGGTCCTGAGAACTTTCGGTCATGGTGTCCATCACCAGACTGACGTGCTCCAGAAAGCCGGCCAGGTTCTCGAAGTCCTCGAGCGCTGAGATCAGCTCTTTCAGGTTCTCCAAACGCCCCGGCGCGTCGGCCGACTTGTCGTTCATCCACATCTGGGTATAGCCCGATTCCTCCAGCACGATCTGCGCCAGCTCGGCATGGTGGGTGTTGGGCTCGAGCGCCCGCCAGCGGTCGAGCGCGGCCAAGAGATCGGCAAGCGCCCGGCGCGCGGCAGGGCGTAGCTCGTCGCTCTCGGCGACCTCGCGGGCGGCCTGTAGGAGCGGAATGCGCCGGGCCCGGGAGTGGCCGTGCAGCACGCGCAGCGTGGCGTCGCCGAGGCCACGCTTGGGCTTGTTGACAATGCGCTCGAAAGCCAAGCTGTCGTCGGGCTGATGGAGCACCCTGAGATAGGCGAGCGCGTCGCGGATCTCCATGCGCTCGTAGAAGCCGGCGCCGCCGACCACCCGGTAGGGCAGGCCGAGCGTAATGAACCGCTCCTCAAACTCTCGGGTCTGGGCGCCGGTACGCACCAAGATCGCGATTTGGGCCAGCGCGTGGCCCTTGCGCTGCAGATCCTCGATCTCCTCGCCGACAAAGCGCGCCTCGGCCTCGCCGTCCCACAGGCCGCGCAGGCGCACCGCTTCGCCTTCCTCGGCGGCGGTCCACAGAGTCTTGCCGAGCCGGCCGCTGTTCTTCGCAATCAAGCCCGAGGCGACCGCCAGGATGCGCCCGGTCGAGCGGTAGTTGCGCTCCAGACGAATCACTCGGGCGCCCGCCATGTCCTGCTCGAAGCGCAGGATGTTGCCGACCTCGGCGCCGCGCCAGCCGTAGATCGACTGGTCGTCGTCGCCCACGCAGCAAAGGTTGTTGTGGCCTTGGGCGAGCAGCCGCAACCAGAGGTACTGGGCCACGTTGGTATCCTGGTACTCGTCGACCAGAATGTAGCGAAAGCGCCGGTGCGCTTTGGCCAGAACGTCGGGATGCTCTTGCAGCAGGGTGAGCGAATGGAGCAGCAGGTCGCCGAAATCGCAGGCATTCAGGGTCAGCAAGCGCTCCTGATAGGCGGTGTAGAGCTGCACCGCGCGGCCGCCGGCGAGGTCGCCGGCTTCGCCCGCCTTGACCTTCTCCGGCGTCAGCGCCCGGTCCTTCCAGCGCTGGATCACCGCCAGGATCATGCGCGCCGGCCATTTCTTGTCGTCGATCCGCTCGGCCTCGAGGATTTGTTTCTGGAGGCGCAGCTGATCGTCGGTGTCGAGGATCGTAAAGTTAGGCTTAAGGCCGACCCGCTCGGCCTCCTCGCGCACCAGGCGGGCGGCCAGCGCATGAAAGGTGCCGAGCCACCAGCCCTCGACCGAGCGCCCGAGCAGGCCGGCGACCCGCTCTTTCATCTCGCGCGCCGCCTTGTTGGTGAAGGTCACCGCGAGCAGCTGGCCGGGCATGGCCTTGCCGGTCATCAGGAGGTGGGCCAAGCGGGTCGTCAGCACCCGGGTCTTGCCCGTGCCCGCCCCGGCCAACACCAGGACCGGCCCATCGAGCGCCTGCACGGCCTCGCGCTGAGACTCGTTGAGCGCGGCCAGGTAGGGATAGCGCAGCTCGTCGCCGTGTTCTTCGGGGCGCGCCTCGGGCGCCGGGATGGTCTGGGGCTCTGCCATGGATCCTATATAGCGCAGCCGAGCCGATTCGAAGAGCGATAAGTGGGACGGCCGTGTGCACAGTGACAATCAGGTTAGCCCTAACCTAAGACTTGACGGGGTGACTCTCCGGGGCACCAATTGGTCACTCTGAGACACGGCTATTCGAAAGGCTCCACCAATGCCCCGTCAGACACAGCACATCGACCTGCCCTCGCCCGGCCCCGGCACCTCGAGCCGCCTGACGGTGCACCGCTACGGCACGCCCGGCGCCCGGCCCAAAGCCTATCTCCAGGCCTCGCTACACGCCGACGAGATCCCGGCCATGCTGGTGCTGCATCACCTGCTGCAAATGCTCGAGGGGGCCGAAATACTGGGCGAGATCGTCGCCGTGCCCTATGCCAACCCGATCGGTCTGACTCAGTTCGTCAACGGTGAGCACCTGGGTCGCTTCGCGCTCGCCGGGTCCGGCAACTTCAACCGCGCCTGGCCGGATCTGCTGGACCAGGTCGACGAGCAGGTCGCGGGCAAGCTGGGTGTCGACGGCGCCACCAACGTGGCCCTGATTCGCCAAGCCGTGGTGGAAACACTGAGCCAGCGCGAGGCCGCTTCCCAGCTCGACGCCATGCGATTGGCGCTCTCCAAGGACGCGGCCGATGCCGACATCGTGTTCGACATGCATTGCGACGACGAAGCGCTCTTGCACCTCTATGCCATTCCAGAGCAGCGCGATCAGGCAACAGCCCTGGCCGCCGACATGGGCTGCGAGGTGATACTGCTGAACGGGCCCTCGGGCGGCGATCCCTTCGAGGAGGTCTGGTCGACCCTCTGGACTCGCCTGGCCGAGCGCCATCCGGACCATCCGATCCCGCCGGCCTGCTTCGCCACGACACTGGAGTATCGTGGCACCGGCGACGTCAGCGACGCCCAGGCCAAGCCCGACGCCGAAGCGCTGTTCCGTCACTTCCAGCGCGTCGGCCTGGTCGGCGGCGCGCCCGACGCCCTGCCTGATACGGCGGTCGTCTGCTACGATCTCAACGCGGTCGACGTCGTCCGGACCGCGGGCGGCGGCATTTTGAGCTACCGGGCCGCGCTCGGCGAGACGGTCGAGCCGGGCCAGGTGATCGCCGATCTGATCGACCCGGGCGCGGCCGATCCGACCCAGGCGCGCAGCACGGTCGCCTGCCAGGGTGGCGGCGTGATTCTTTCCCTGAAGCACCACAAATACGTCTCGCCCGGCACGCCGATCGCCAAGATCGCCGGCCACGACCCGCTCGACTATCGCACCGGCAATCTCATGTCCGACTAGGGCGCGCTAATTCCGGCAGCTTGACGCCGTCACCGTTTAGGCCTATAGAACCGCCATGCAAACCGCGAGCCACATCATTCTGATGGCGCGAACCAGCGCCTTCTTCGCCGCCCCGGTCGGTGCCGGGGCGTAGCGCGCGCTCGCCTTTTTCCTGAGAATTTTTCTTCGGGTTTCGAGCGCGCCGCCAAGCGGATGCGGCTCAATCCCGTGACATGATCACACCTCTGTCCCAGCTTCGGGACAGCCCCCCGCATCCGAACGATCTTTCCCCCAGATTTGGGTTTCGTTTCGATGCAACAGTATCTCGCTTCCAGCTTTCGTCCCCGTCTAGACGGGATCTTCAGCCCCTGGGCCGCCTGGTGGACTGAGGCCGCGGCGCAGCTGCGCCTGGCACTGCCTCTGGCGCTCGGCGAGCTCTCCTTCGTGGTGATCACCACCACGGATCTCTTGATGATGGGCTGGCTGGGCCCCGAGCCCCTGGCGGCCGGTTCCTTGGGCTTGAACACCCTGTGGCTGTTTCTGTTCTTTAGCTTCGGGGTCATCTCGGCCGTCGGACCGCTTTGCGCCCAAGCCCTGGGCGCCCGCTCGCCACGCGCGGTGCGCAGAACCTTTCGCCAAGGCTTTTGGGTCGCGCTCTGCCTTTCGGTGCCGACCGTCCTGGTCCTGTGGCAGTGCCGTTGGATCCTGATCGCCCTTGGCCAGGACCCGGCCTTGGCCGCCCTAGCCGAGCCCTACATGCGCGCCCTGGTGTTCGGCCTGCCGGCCGCATTCTGCACCGCGGTGTTGTGGGAGTTCTGCGCCGCGCACTCGCGACCCAGGGCGCCAATGGTCTTGGCGGGCTTGGGCATCGGGGTCAATGCGGTGGCCGACTACTTTTTGATGTTCGGCTTCTCGGGCTGGCCTGGGCTCGGCCTGGTGGGTGCCGGCGTCGCCAGCGCGCTGGTCAACTGGTTCATCTTTCTCTCCTTGCTGACCTTCGTACTGCGCGATCGGCGATTCCGGCGCTATCGGGTGGCGGCGCGTTTCTGGCGGCCCGATTGGCCGCGCTTCCGAGAGATTTTCTCGGTCGGGACGCCCCTGGGCTTGGGGTTCTTGGCGGAGATGGGCTTCTTCGCGACCACCACGTTCCTGGTCGGCCGCCTCGGGGCGGAGGCTTTGGCGGCCCACGCCATCGCCCTGCAGTTGACCGGCGTTGCGATCATGATTCCCAGCGGCCTGTCCCAGGCGGCAACCGTGCGCGTCGGATATGCCGTGGGTGCCCGCACCCGCGAGGCGATCGGTCAGGCCGGCTGGACGGCCCTGGGTCTGGGCACGGTCTACATGGTCCTGGTAGCCGTGGTTTTTCTGCTTTTCGGTCAAGACCTGGTCGGTCTCTTCCTAGACCAAACCGGCGGACCGGAGGTCGTCGCCATGGGCGGAACGCTGTTGCTGATCGCAGCCGGGTTCCAAGTGTTCGACGGCGGCCAGACGATCCTCCATGGCGCCCTGATCGGCCTCAAGGACACCCGTGCGCCGATGATCCTGGCGATCTTCGGCTATTGGGGCATCGGCGTGGCCGCCGCATGGGGCCTTAGCTTCCACGGCGGGCTCGGCGCGCCCGGGGTTTGGTTTGGCGTGACCGCGGCCTTGGCGGTGGTCTTCACGCTCATGCTGCTGCGCTGGCGCCAGCGACTCGTCGCGATCGCCAAGTCGCTTAAGCAATCGTGAAGCCGTGTCGTCAAGAAATGTGCTAGGCTGCATGGATGACCTTCAGGAAAGCGCTCCTTGCCCTCTGCTTGATCGTCCTGCTCGCGCCCTGGCCGGGCTGGGCGGCCCCGCTTGATGCAATCGTCGCGGTACGCGCCGAGATCCCGGGAGACGCCCGCACGGCGGGGGTGCTCGGGGTCGAGCGCCGGGGCTCCGGCGTGATCATCGACGATGACGGGCTGGTGGTGACCATCGGCTACCTGATCCTGGAAGCCGACCAGGTCGAGATCGAGCTGAGCGACAAACGGGTGCTGCCGGCCGAGGTTCTGGCCTACGACTACGATACCGGCTTCGGCCTGCTGCGGCCCCAGGTCAACCCGGGCATCGCGCCGCTCGCGCTCGGCGATTCGACAGGGCTTGCCGATCAGACCCAGGTGCTGGTGGTCAGCGCCGACAAGGCGGAGCCGGCCATGCCGGCCTATGTGGTCTCGCGCCGGGACTTCGCGGGCTACTGGGAGTATCTGCTGCCCGACGCGATCTTCACCGCGCCGCCCTACCGCAACTACGGCGGTGCCGGGCTGATCGGCCGGGGCGGCGAGCTCTTGGGCATCGGCTCGCTGTTCGTCGGCGATGCGATCGCGGACAGCACCCTGCCAGGGAACATGTTCGTGCCGATCGAGGCGCTCAAGCCGATCCTGGCCGAGCTAGTCGACCACGGCCGGGCCCAGGGTCCGGTGCGTCCCTGGCTCGGGATCTACGGCGCGGAGGAGCGCAGCCGCGTCTTCGTCAACCGGGTCGCGCCCGAGGGGCCGGCGGCGGCGGCCGGGCTGCTGGTCGACGACCTGATCGTCGCGGTCGAGGACCAACCGGTCGGCACGCTCGACGATTTCTACCGGGCGGTCTGGTCGCTCGGCGAGGCCGGCGTGACCGTGCCTCTGACACTTCTGCGCGGCGCCGACCTGGTGACCGTCGAGATCCGCTCCGGCGACCGCTACGATTACTTGAAGCTCCACCCGAGCCACTGAGCCCCGCCGACAAGGCGCAGCCTCCATGGATTCGCCCCCGGCTTCCCGCTAAGCTGCCTTCAGCTGAAGCTGACTTTGGGGGCAAGCGCATGTTGGCTGAACTGAACGCGACGCCCTTGACGGCGCTGGAAGCCGTCGCCTTGGACACCGAAACCACGGGCCTGGACGCGAGCAAAGACCGAGTGGTTCAGCTCGGCGCGATCGGCATCCGGGGCAGAACGCTGCGCGAGGACGACCGATTCGAGACCCTGGTCAATCCCGGCGTCAAGATCCCCAAGTTGGCCTCCTCGATCCACGGCATCTACGACGAGGATCTGGTCTCGGCGCCGACGCCCGGGCCGGCCCTGAAATCCCTGGTCGAGTTCATCGGGCCCAGGGTCATCATCGGCTACTCGATCGCCTTCGATCTGCGCATCCTGAGCCGCGAGGCGGCGGCCACGGAGCGGGTTTGGCCGAACTACCGGGCACTCGACGTGCGGCCCCTGGCGCTTGCCGTGGCGCCCTCCCTGGCCGACTACAGCCTGGAGACGGTCTGCGCCTGGCTCGAGGTGGAGAACACCCGGCGTCACTCGGCGATGGGCGACGCGGTGGCCACGGCCGAGGTCTTCATTCGCCTCCTGCCTCTGTTGAGGGAGCGCAAGATCCGCACCCTGGCCGAGGCCGAGGCGGTGTGCCGGACCGTCGAGGAGCGCGAGTCGATCGAGCACGACCCGGCCTTGGACCGCGCCTACAGCACCGCCGACCAAGAGGAGCTGCAGGCCTTCCGCAACCTGGACAGCTACCCCTTCTCCCATCACATTGGGGACGTCATGTCGTCGCCGGCGCTCAAGATCGACGGCGATAGCCGGGTGATCGACGCGCTTGAGCTGCTGCTCACCAGGCACACCTCCTCGGTCTTCGTCGAGGTCCCGGACGGCCCCTTCGGCATCGTCACCGAGCGCGATCTCTTACGCGCCTTGGGGGACGGTCAAGCCGCCTCCTTCAACAAGAAGCTCAAGGACATCATGAAGTCGCCGGTCCATTCGGTGCGCGCGGACGATCTCATGTACCGGGCGATCGGGCGCCTCGACCGCATCGGGGTGCGTCATCTGGCCGTGGTCGACCATGAAGACGCCCTGGTCGGCGCGGTGACGACCCACAATCTGCTGCGCCACCGGGCGCTCGCGGCCATGACCCTCGGCGACGAGATCGAGGCCGCGCGCGACGAGACCGACCTCGGCCAGGCCTGGTCGAAGGTCTCGGCCGTGGCCCGCTCCCTGCAGGACCAGGAGGTCCGGGTCGACCTGATCACCAACGTGATCAGCTCGGAGATCCGCGCGCTGACCGAAAAGGCTGCCCTGGTCGGCGAGGCCCGGCTCCTGGAGGCGGGCCAAGGCGCGCCGCCCTATCCCTATTGCGTCTTGGTGCTGGGCTCGGCGGGGCGCGGCGAGAGCATGATCTCTGCCGATCAGGACAATGCCATCATCGTCGCCGCCGAGCAGCTCAGCCCGGACGAGGATGCCTGGTACGAAGCCCTGGGCGGGCACATGGCAGACATTCTCGACGGCGTCGGCGTGGTCTATTGCCAGGGCGGTGTGATGGCGAAGAACGCCGCCTGGCGGCGCAGCAGAACCGCCTGGCGGGCGGAGATCGAGACCTGGGTCAACCGCCAGGATCCCGATTCCCTGCTGTTCGTCGACATCTTCTATGACGCCATCACGGTCCACGGCGACGAGGATCTGGGGCGCCAGGTTTGGGAAGAGGCCTTCGACCTGGGCAGCCATTCGCCCAGCTTCCTCAGGGCCCTCGAGGGCACCATGGCGAGCTGGCGGGCGCCCTTGGGCCTGCTCGGCAATTTTCAGACCGGGTCGGATGAACGGGTCGATCTCAAGCTGCGAGGGCTTTTTCCGATCGTGGCGGCCGCGCGCATCCTCTCGATCAAGACCAACACGCCGGCGCGCAGCACGGCCGAGCGAATCCGCAATGCGGCCGCCGCCGGGGCGATCTCGGAGAGCGCCGCCCAGTCCCTGGAGCGCGCCTACGGCACCATCATGGCGGCGATCCTCCAGCAGCAGCTGCTCGACGTGGAGGCGGGCCGCAGCCCGGGCCCGCGGGTCAATCCCGGAATCCTCGACAAGCACCACCAGAAGGCGCTGAAAGACGCGATCAAACAGTCCGGCGAAGCGGTTCAGCTGGTGCGCGAGGGTATGTTCTAAGCGAGCCGGCGCGTCAGCCGAAGATCGCGTAAATCATGCGCGCGATGTCGCTTTCCAAGGGGAACGACAGCATGCCCATGACCGAATAGCCCAGCAGCCAGGGCATGACGTAGAAGCGGAAGATAAAGAAGAACCAAGCAACGTAGAGCGGTACCAAGGGCTCCAGCAGAAAGCTCGGCGTGATCGGCTTGAAGACCTTGAGGATCGGGTCCGTGATCTTCACGAAGGCCTTCATGAAAAAGAAGTCCGAATCGATCGGCAGGAAGAAGTTCATGGCCGTACGGCCGATGAGCGTCCACATGATCGCGCCGGTGATGTAATCGATCGCGATCACCCAGATCGGGAAGCCGTCCATCGCTCAGCGCTCGCCCCGGACCTCAATAAAAACCGGGGGCGGGATAACCTCCCGCCCCCGGGCAAAACACATGACGATCCTAGTGTTCGCGACCGAGAATGGTCGGACCGGTCGGATCGCGTACTTCGTCGACCATGGCCTGCATTTCTTCATCAGGCGGTGCTGTCATGAGGCTCACCACGATCATCGCAATCAGGCTTACCGGCATACCGATTATGCCGAAGCGCAGATGATCGATGCCGAACCAGGGCTCCATGGCGCCTGTGTAGACCATGTAGAGGTACCAGGTGCCGACTGCGAAGCCACCAACCATGCCGGCTATGGCACCGGCTCGATTGGCCCGTTTCCACCAGATCCCGAGGACCAAGGGGAAGAACAGACCCGAGCAAGCGAAGCAGAAGGCCCAGGCCACCGCGCCGAGGATACCGGTGAGCTTCAAACTGGCCACCAAGGCGGCCGTGGCACCGATCACCACCAGCAGAACGCGCGCCACCATGAGCCGGATCTTCGTATCCGCCTTGGGATCGATGATCTTGTAGTAGAGGTCATGGCTGAGCGCGTTGGCGATCGCCAGCAGCAGCCCGTCGGCGGTCGACATGGCAGCCGCCATGCCGCCGGCAGCCACCAGACCGGAGATCACGTAGGGCAGACCTGCGATTTCCGGCGTGGCGAGCACCACGATGTCCGGCCGCATGAAGAACTCGTTTAGCTGGACGACACCGTCGTTGTTTTGGTCGGCCACGGCGAGCATGCCGACCTCGCTCCAGTTCTTCACCCAATCCAGATTGGACACCGTTTCGTAGGCCTGTCCAATCACCGCCGTGGGCAAGGTCGGGTCAAGCAGCTGCAGCTTGGTCAAAGTGGCCAGCGCCGGCGCCGTGCAGTAGAGCAGGAAAATGAAGAACAGCGACCAGCCGACCGACTTGCGCGCGGCACGCACCGACGGCGTGGTGAAATAGCGCATCAGGATGTGCGGCAATGAAGCCGTGCCGGCCATCATGCAAAGCGCCAGGGTTACGAACTTCCAGGAATCGAAGCCGCCCTTCGGATCGAAGTGGGCCGTCGTCAAAACTTTGACGCCCGCAACGCTCTCTGCTGCCGGGTGCAGTCCGAATTGCCCTTCCAGCTCGGCAATCCGCTGCGCGGCTTCTCCGTAGCTGAAATGGGGAATGACGCCGAAGCCCTGGGCATTGGACATCCAGATCACCGGCACCAGGTAGGCGATGATCAGCACAATGTACTGGGCCACCTGAGTCCAGGTCACGCCGCGCATACCGCCGAGCATGGAGCAAAGCAGAATGCCCAAGAGGCCGAACCACACGCCGATCTCGAAAGGAATGCCGAGCGCGCGGGAGGCGATCGTTCCCGTGGCATTGATCTGGGCGGTCACGTAAGTGAAGGACGCGACCACGAGCACCACGACCGCGCAGAAGCGCGCCGTGTTCCCGCCGTAGCGGGTGCCGATGAAATCCGGCACGGTGTAGCAGCCGAACTTCCGAAGGTATGGCGCCATCAGGGCATTGACCAGCACATAGCCGCCGGTCCAGCCGATCACGAAGCCCAGATAGGGATAGCCGCCGAAATAGATGCCGCCGGCCAGGGCCACGAAGGAGGCGCCGGACATCCAGTCCGCAGCGGTTGCCATGCCATTGTAGAGGGCCGGAACCTGGCGTCCGGCCACATAGTAGGCATCGACCTGCATGGTCCGTGACAGCCAGCCGATACCGGCGTAGATGGCGATGGTGAACAAGAGGAACAGGATGCCGATGGTCTTTGCCCCGACGCCCACTTGTTCCAAAAGGGCCATGAGAAGGAAAAATCCCAGGAACCCCAAAGTGTAAAATCCATAGACCTTGCCGAGATTGTCCAGGAAGGCCGATCCGCGATCTGATTCTTTCATTGCCATTTGGGATCTCTCCTATTCACCGGATCCAAATTCGTCGTCGATCGCATCCTGTCTCAGGTTTTGCACGATGATGAGCAGGACGAAGACGATCAGCGAGCCCTGAACGACGAAGTAGTACCCAAGCTTGAAGCCCAGGAAGGTGAAAGCGTTGAGATCCTTGGCAAACCACGGCAACACGAACGCGAAGATGAACCAGATTATCAAGACCACAATCGTAAGGTTGCGCGTCTTTTGCCAATGGATGCGGCGTTTTTCCGATTTATCTGAGGCCATTGGTTTCCCCCCTATTTGCGGACATGGTCAATCAGAAGCACAGAGCTCCAAAGTGTCATCCGCTTATTTTCCGGTTATTGTTCGAATAGTTTAGAGCAGACTGTCAAGAAATGTCACTATTTTCTCACTGGACCAGATTGCCACTGCTCAAAATTGTATCCCACTTTTGGGCCTGCACGTGCGCAGACTCGCTGGATGCGATGCATTTTGGACGGGGCATTGCACCCCAGAAGGTCTGTGTTTCAAGGGCTTCCAAGCATCGATTCTCAATCTTGCGTCTGCAATGCAGCTGGAACAGGGATTCCCTGAGCAAGCCAAAACCTCTAGACTGTGGCCCCGTTCACAATGCACCGCCCCGAGCGAGGCGGGCCCGGTTGGCGGAAATGCAGCCGAAGGAAATATGAAAACATTCCTGGATAAAGTTGTTGCCCGCTTGAAGTTCGCCCTGAGCCAGCGCTTCAAACTCGGGAAAATTCTTTCGGTCGAGGAGCTCAGCGAGTTTATCGCGACTCGCGCAGCATATGTCGCCCAAACCTCGTTGTTCGGCTACTTGAAAACCCGCATGGGCACGCAGTTCCGGACCTATTTCGAGGACGATGGTTTCTCCAAGCTCATTCACCGCTCGTCGATCAACCTCTTTGTCTCCTGCCTGTCAGATCTCACGATCTACAGCGTCGCGCTCATCGTGGAGGCAAGGGCGCTTCCAGCCGACCGGGCAAGGGCGCTCGCCTATGAACTCTACGAAGCGGCGCTATACATCGGCGTGGAGGCGAAGGATCACTACATGATCCCGGCTGACGCCAGCCGGCGCTTTCAGGACCGCCTTGAAAAGACGGTTTGGGCCAGTGCCCTCCATTGGAAGCAAACCTTCGAGGGTAGTGCAGAAGATCTGGTCCGCGTCGCGCCGGTGGTCGATGAGTTCAAGTCCCTTGACAGTGAAATCGTCAAGAACTCGATCCGTTTCCGCTGGCGCGACATTCGCGAACAGCTGCGAAAACGGCTGTCCGCCGCGGAAGTGGTGGGCTCTTCGGCCGGATCGCCCCTGACTGGCGAGCTTCTCTGAAGGGCTAGGGCCGTCCTAGCACTCGGTCTGGCCGCGCTCGAGGTGGGCGAAAACGCCGGCTGGTAAGTGCCGGTCGCCTGTTGTAGAACCGTCCGCCTTTGGACGGCACCCAGCAGAATTTCGACAGCGGAGCGACGGCGCGATGGCGACGCATCAGTACATCTACACCATGGTCGGCTTGGGCAAGACCTTTCCCGGCGGCCGGCAGATTCTCAAGGATATCTACCTCAACTTCCTGCCCGGCGCGAAGATCGGCGTGCTCGGCTTGAACGGCGCCGGCAAGTCGACTCTGCTCAAGGTCATGGCGGGCCAGGACAAAGAGATCGTCGGCGAGGCCTGGGCGGCCGACGGCATCAAGGTCGGCTACCTGGCCCAGGAGCCCGTGCTCGATGGCGCCAAGGACGTCGCCGGCAACGTGCTCGAGGGTCTCGGCGAGGCTAAGGCCCTGGTCGACCGCTTCAACGAGGTCTCCAACAAGTTTGCCGAGGTCGACCCCGACGAGATGGACGAGCTGCTGGCCGAGCAGGCCGAGCTGCAGGAGAAGATCGACGCCGCCGACGCCTGGGACCTGGAGCGCAAGATCGAGATCGCCATGGACGCCCTGCGCTGCCCGCCGGGCAACGCCCCGGTCGACCAGCTCTCGGGCGGCGAGCGGCGCCGGGTCGCGCTCTGCCGCCTGCTGCTCCAGCAGCCCGATCTGCTGTTGCTCGACGAGCCGACCAACCATCTGGACGCCGAATCGGTGGCCTGGCTCGAACGGCACCTGCACGACTATCCGGGCACCGTGGTCGGCGTCACCCATGACCGTTACTTCCTGGACAACGTGGCCGGCTGGATCCTCGAGCTCGATCGGGGCCGGGGCATCCCCTTCGAGGGTAACTACTCCAGCTGGCTCGACCAGAAACAAAAGCGTCTGTCTCAGGAGGAGAAGACCGCTCAAGCCCGCCAGCGCACGCTCAGCCGCGAGCTGGAATGGGTGCGCCAGAGCCCGCGCGCGCGCCAAGCGAAATCCAAGGCGCGCCTCCAGGCTTACGAGAACCTGCTGGCCGAGGATCGCGACCGGGCGCCGGAGGCCGGGCGTATCGTGGTTCCCTCGGGCCCGCGACTGGGCGAGCTGGTGATCGAGGCAGACGGCCTCAGCAAGGGCTTCGGCGACCGCTGGCTGATCGACGATCTGACCTTCAAGATTCCGCGCGGCGCCCTGGTCGGCATCATCGGTGCCAACGGCGCCGGCAAGACCACACTCTTCCGCATGATCTCGGGCCAGGAGCAACCCGACGGCGGCACGCTCAAGGTCGGCGAGACGGTCCAGCTCGGCTATGTCGACCAGTCCCGTGATAGCCTGGCGGCCGACAAGACCGTATGGGAGGAGATCTCCGAGGGCGCCGAACTGATCGAGCTGGGCAAGCACAACGTCCAGTCCCGGGCCTATGTGGCGGCCTTCAACTTCCGTGGGCCCGACCAGCAGAAGAAGGTCGGTCAGCTTTCCGGCGGCGAGCGCAACCGGGTCCATCTGGCCAAGGTGCTGAAGTCCGGCGCCAACGTCATTCTGCTTGACGAGCCGACCAACGATTTGGACGTCGACACCTTGCGCTCGCTCGAGGACGCGATTTTGCAGTTCGCCGGCTGCGCCCTGATCATCAGCCATGACCGCTGGTTCCTGGACCGCATCGCAACCCACATCCTGGCCTTCGAGGGCGACAGCCAGGTGGTCTGGTTCGAGGGCAACTACGAGGACTACGAGGCCGACCGCAAGCGCCGCCTGGGCGCCGAGGCCGATCAGCCCCACCGCATCAAGTACAAGCCGCTAAAGCGGTAACCCCCTCACCCAAACCCTCTCTCCAGCGGAGGAGAGGGGATCTAGGCGGAGTCGTGCAACCGCGTTCCCTCTCCTTTAGGGAGAGGGACAGGGTTAGGGCTAAGCTGGGATAAAGGTACCGCCTACTGCTGGACCGGCTGGCCGGCGGACTTCTCGAGCTGGGAGATCAGGCCGTCGAGGCCGGACTGCTGGATTACCGAGTTATATTCCTGTCGCAGTGACAGCGCCATGGAGACGCCCTCGACCACGGCATCGAGAATCTTGTACTTGCCGTCCTTCTTGTAGACCCGCCACTCGACCTCGATCGGCTCGCTTCCCGGGCGGTCGATCTTGGAGCTGACGAAAAAAACTTTATCGTTGTTGCTGTCCTGTCGCTCGCTCAGCACGACGAACTTCTCGCCCTTGTAGTCCTCGAAGAATGGCAGGAAGCGGCGCATGTTGGATTCCTCAAAGGCCGCAATGAAAGCTTTACGCTGCTCTTCCGAGGCCGAGCGCCAATTGACGCCCAGGATGAACTTGCTGATACGCGGAATGTCGAAGGCCTCGCTGACCAGCTCTCGGAACTGATCTTCCTTCTGGGCCTGGCTGGTGTCCTTGTCGCCAAGCTGGTTGATCGCCGTCTCGCTCATTGTGACCAGAAAATCACCGGCGGTGGCGGCCGAGGAGGCACGCTGGGGGGTGAGCAAGGTAAGGCCGACCAGAGGCACGACCAGGAAGAGGGCCAGGAGAGAGCGTCGCAGGTTCATCTTTTCTTTACCTCGAGCGGATTGCGCTTTCCTGCACAGTCAACTCGCTTTTGGTTTCAGGTGGGTTACCAGGGGGCTGGGCCGAGCGAATTTTGTTTTCCCGGTTTTGGTTATAGAGCGAGCGAATGCGCGCGTAGAAATCCAGGGAGTCCCGGCGCAGGTCATCGATGTTCTCGATGTTGCGCGAGCGCAGGTCGACGCCCTCGAGCCCCGCCCGCCCGATATCGATTGCCCGGCGCTCGCTGCTGCTCAGATCGGTCGTGGCGCCCAGGACATAGAACCAGGGATCGAGCAAGGCGTCGACGCCGGTGCCGATACCGTCGCGGATATTGGAGGGGCCCAGGATCGGCAGCACCAAATAGGCGCCGGGCCCGGCCCCATAGACGCCCAGGGTTTGACCAAAGTCCTCGTCGTAGTGGGGATAGCCCCAGTCGGTCGCGAAGTCGAACAGGCCGAGCACGCCGACTGTGCTGTTGATCGCGAATCGCACCACCGTGTCCGAGGCCCGGTCCGTCTTGCCTTGGAACAGCTCGTTGGCGAACACCACCGGGGAATTGAGGTTGCGGGTCGCATTCCGCACCGAGTCGCGCACCACCTCGGGCAGCAGGAAGCGATAGGTCGCGGCAACCGGCTGCAGCAGGAAAATGTCGATCGTCTCGTTGATCGCGAAGACGAAGCGGTTGAACGGCTCCAGAGGATCGTGCACCTCGGCAACGCCGAAGTCTTCCGGATCCGGGAACAGGTCGCTGTCGTCCTCGACCTCGGGCACGCCCTGAGCGAACTGGCGCCGCGGCCAGGTGGTCAGCGTAAAGTCGGTGCGCTTGTAGACCTCCCAGCCCGGCGTCGCGACCGGCTGAATAGAGGGCTGCCCCGGCTCGCCGGCATGCGCCGGGCCGCTTCCTTGCAGCATCACGGCGAGCAGCAACACCAGGGCCGCGCCACCAACTCGTTTGATCGGTCCCATTGGCCTAGCCATCATCCTTCCGCACTCGGTTTAGGCGTGCCGTGGACGGACCGAAGCCCGCCACGGGAGCAGTGGCCCGGATCGGAAACCCCCTTGCCCCCGACACTTGATAGACAAAAACCAGCTGCCGGTTCAACGTGATTCCGACAGCTTCCTCACGCTTCCAGGTATCATAGGCGCACCGCGAAGACCATAAGGCTTCGATCACGAGGTTGCCAAGTCAAAGAACTGTGACAAAATTGCCGCAGTATGGTTAACAAATGGCGATTTTCGGGCGAATCGATCACTCAAGGAGCAAACATGACCACAGCAGGCCCCCTAGACCAGCATAGGGAGCGGTTGCGCCCGGAATGGATTGACTACAACGGGCATCTGAATGTCGCATACTATCTCCTGGTGTTTGATCACGCGACCGATACCTTCTTCGACCATGTCGGCTTGGACCGGGCTTACCGGGCCGAGAGCAACTGCTCGACCTTCGCGGTCGAGACTCACGTCTCCTATCTGCGCGAGCTCCAGCCGGACAGCGAGGTGCGGGTGACCACTCAGCTGCTCGGCTTCGATGAGAAGCGCCTGCACTTCTTCCATAATATGTATCACGCCGAGGAGGGCTTCCTGTCGGCGACCAACGAGTGCCTCAGCTTGCACGTCGATATGGCGCGCCGCCGGGTCGGCCCGATGCCGGCAACCCTGCTGGCGCGACTCGGCGAGGTGATGACCGATCACAGTGACCTGGCAATTCCCGAGCAGGCCGGGCGCGCGATCGCCCTGAAGCGCCCGAAAACGGCGTGAGCCGGTCGTAACCGGAAGGTGAATCGGAAAGCTATTGCCCTTATCGGCCGGATAGCCAACTCTAACGCCATGCTAGACCGCGTCTCCACTCTACCCTGCTGGCTGCTCCTCGCGGTGTTCTTCGTGGGCACGCCGGGCCAGGCCTTGGCCGGCTGCACCGACCCGCCGGGCCCGAAGGTCAACTGGCAGCGGTGCAATTTCGATGGGCTTGATCTGCAAAGAGTCGATCTGAATGGCGCTCGCCTGCGAGACGCCAGCTTCTTTCGCGCCGACCTATCGGACAGCGACTTGCAAGGCAGCGCCTCCAATCGGGCCAAGTTCGTCAATGCCAATGTGGCCGCGGTCAACTTCAATGATGCCATGCTCTATCAGGCGGATTTCACCAAGGCCGATTTGGAGAACGCCACCCTGGTCGGCGCGGATCTGCGCCTGGCGCGCCTGTTCCGCGCCAACCTGCGCGGCGCCGATTTGACCGGCGCCCAGCTGCGCGGCGCGGACCTGACCCAGGCGGATCTTTCCGGCGCGACCTGGACCAGCGGCAATCGGGTGTGCCGGGAAGGCTCGATCGGCCGCTGCAACTGAGCCCGGGCCCGGACGCGCCTTAAACGCAGGCTTGCTTAATTCTGCCAGTTGGGCAGGATTTCCCTGGAGTCGCCGCACCACAAGGGGATCGCCTTAGAAGCGAGATGACGGCCCCGAACGAGACCTCCAACGGCCTGTCCAAGCGCTTGCGCCGATTTGGGCGCAACGACCAGGTGATCCTGTCGGTGTTGTCCCTGGTCATCGGAATCGCAGCCGGCCTGGCGGCGATCGCCTTTCGCGAGACGATCGACCTGGTGCAATGGCTCAGCTTTGGCTTCCGCGGAGAGACCGTGGCCACCCATGCCGGCGAACTGCCCTGGTGGCACCTGTTGCTGGTGCCGAGCTTGGGCGGCTTGGCGGTCGGCCTCTTCATCTATTATTTCATGCCCGAGCGCCGGCCGCTCGGCGTGCCTCAGGTGATCGAGGCAAGCGCCCTGCACGGCGGGCGCATGTCGCTGACCGCCGGCATCAAGGCCGCGGTGGTCAGCTCGGCCTCGATCGGTTTCGGCGCCTCGGTCGGCCGCGAAGGACCCATGGTGCACCTGGGCGCCAGCTTGGCCGCCTGGGTCGCCCGGCGACTCCATCTGGGGCGCTCGCTTTCGCGTACTCTGCTTGGCTGCGGCGTGGCCTCTGCGATTGCCGCCTCCTTCAATGCGCCGATCGCCGGGGTCTTCTTCGCGCTCGAGGTTGTGATCGGCCACTACGGCCTCTCGGCCTTTGCGCCGATCGTCATTGCCGGGGTGACCGGCACCCTGGTCAGCCGATCCTACTACGGCGACGTGCCCGCTTTCGTGCTGCCCGAAGAGCACGTCATCGCCTCGGTGCTGGAGTTTCCGGCCTTCGCGCTCTTGGGCGCGGTAAGCGCCCTGGCGGCCATCATCATGATGCACTCGGTCTTCTTCGCCCAGGACGTGCTGGGCAAGACCAAAATCCCCTTGTGGGCCCGCCCGGCGGTCGGCGGGCTGATGGTCGGCGCGATCGCGTGCTTCTACCCGGAGGTCCTGGGCGTGGGCTACGAGGCGACCAACGCCGCCCTGATGGAAGATCACACCCTGCAGCTGCTGCTCATTCTGGTCGTCGCCAAGACCGCGGCAACCGCGCTCAGTTTGGGCGCCGGTTTCGGCGGCGGGGTGTTCTCGCCGTCCCTGTTCCTGGGCGCCATGATCGGCGGCGCCTTCGGGATTATCGCAACCGAGATCTTTCCACACCTCTCGTCGGGCCACGGCGCCTATACCATGATCGGCATGGGCGCGGTCGCCGGCGCCGTGCTGGGCGCGCCAATCTCGACGATCCTGATGATCTTCGAGTTGACCAACGACTACAAGCTGACCATCGCGGTGATGATCGCGACGGTGATCGCCAGCCTGATCACCCAGGCGCTCTATGGCCGCTCCTTCTTCGCCCGCCAACTCGAGCGCCAGGGGGTAACGATCAAGGGCGGCCAGGACATCGGCCTGCTCAAGGCCATGACCATCGAGAGCCTAATGGATCGCAAGTTCGACACCGTGGCACCCGACACGCCCTTGCCCGAGGTGCGCCAGCGCTTGCTCGAGGCGAGCTACGGCGAGCTGTTCGTGATCGACGACGGCAAGCTGACCGGAACGATCATCTTCTCCGACCTGCGCGACAGCGCGGTCGACACCAGCCATGACGACGAGTGGCACGCGATCCACGTGGCGCGCAAGCACCCGGCGGTGTTGCGGGCGGGCGACGACCTGGCGACCGCGGTCGAACTGTTCGGCGCTTCGGGCGAGGTTCATCTGCCGGTGGTCGACAACCGAGACAGCGGCAAGCTGATCGGCGTTGCCCACGAGCACGAGGTCGTTCTGGCCTACCACCGGGCCCTACAAAGATTGCGCGACGAGGAGCGCGGCGAGCTTTAGCGCCGGTTCCGGCTACCAGTTCTTGCAGCGCTTGAAAGTCGCCCGGTAGGACTGGGGTGAATCGACCTTGGCTTGTTTCTTGTTGATCACCTGGGTCATCTGATTGCGCAGGGGCGCGATCCGCTCGTCGATTCGCCGATTGATTTGCTGCTTTGCGTGGTCGAGCGACTGGACGCCCAGGGGATTTCCCGCGCGCGGGATCGAGAAGGAGGTAAGCGCGCTGATGATCTTCGGGACGAAGGGTTTGAGCGCTTGCTGTGCGACCTTCACATGCTGCTTCTCGTGCTCCAGGATCACCTTGTACTCGCAGGAATGCTGGCGGTATTCCTTGGCGATGAAGATGTCGAGGGTGTTGTAGCGCAGCGTGACGTCGATCCGCGACACCCAGATGCACATGCCCCCTTCCACGACGTGGCTGAAGTAGTGGGTTTGGGTCGCGACCTCGAGGCTCGACTGCATCAACCCCAAGGTTTGGCCGCTGCTGGCGCCGTGAAAAGTCTTTCCGGTTAACTGTGCCCGGCTCAGATTACGGTGCAGGCGCACCGGCGGGGTGTCGATCGTGACGTCGACCTCGTAGCTGTAGCCGTCCTGGGGCTGACAGTTTTGCGCCATGGCCGGAGCGCCAGGAAGCAGTAGCAGGCCGAGCGCCAGCCCGGCGGCCTGCCAGGCGCATCGTGCGGAAATCGAGCTGCGGCGCAGCGCTTCCATGGCTGCTAGACTATGGCGATCGCGCGCATTTGGCAATTGTGGAGGCGCCTATGCGGCCCGCCCTAATGGTTGTTCTCCTGCTATGGCCCGACGCGGTGGCGGCCGAGCCCTCGCTCGACCTCGTGCCCGTGCCGGCCGGGATCTTGCACCAGGGCGACCCGGAGGGCGACGCCAATGAGGTCGAGCGCCAGGTCCAGGTCCCGGCCGTCGCACTTATGCGTCACGAGGTGACCAATGCCCAGTTCGCCAAATTCGTCGCCGAAACCGGCTACCTCACCGACCCGGAGCGGCGCGGCTTCGGATACGTCTGGAGCGACCGCTGGCGCCGGGTGCCGGGCGCCGATTGGCGCCACCCGGGCGGTCCGGAGACCGGCCTCGAAGGCCTGGACGACCATCCCGTGGTGCAGGTCTCCCAACAGGACGCCGCGGCCTTCTGCGCCCACCACGGCCTGATGTTGCCGGGCGAGGCGGCCTGGGAGCGCGCGGCGCGCGGCGACGACCGGCGACGCTATCCTTGGGGCGACCAGCCGCCCGAGGAAGACGGCGCGCGGCGCGCCAACTTCGGTACCGTGGCTTGCTGCGCGCCCGACGCGAGCGACGGCTTCAGGGCGACCGCGCCGGTCGGCAGCTTTCCCAATGGCGCCTCGCCCTTCGGCTTGCTGGACATGGCCGGCAACGTTTGGGAATGGACCGCCGACCCCTTCCCCGGCCGGCCCGACCAGGTGAGCTTGCGCGGCGGGGGATGGGGCAACAATCCCTATTGTCTGAGGGTTTCCTACAGGCATGGCAATCCGCCCAATATCGGCCTCGACATGGTCGGCTTCCGCTGCGCGCAACTCGCGCCCTAGGACCGGAAGTGAACGTCGACCGAGGACATAGTTAAACCCATGGCCCACCTACCGGCCGGCGCGCTGAGGCAGATCGCGCAGAAGCCATGACGCGCTTTTTTCGGGAACCTTTGCTCGGTTCGGTGCATCTATGGGGGCAAGGAGACAGGTCGCCATGAATGCATCATACCCCTTGCCGACCGCAGCCGGGCCCGCGCAGGAAGCCGGCCTGGTGGCTCGAGCGCGGCGCGGCGAGGAGGCCGCCTTCGTCGCCATCATGCGGCACAACAACCAGCGCCTCTTCCGCATCGCCCGGTCGATCCTCAAGGACGAGGCGGAGGCAGAGGAGGTCGTGCAGGAGACCTACCTCACCGCCTTCACCCACCTGGAGGGCCTGGTCGAGGTGACCTGCCTTTCAGCCTGGCTTGCCCGGGTTGCGACCAACCAAGCTCTAATGTGCCTGCGGCGGCGCCAGCCCACGACGGAGTTGAACGAGGTGAGCGACCAGGAAATTGCGCTCGAACCGATCGGCGGGGCGGCGCCCGATAGCCCAGAGGCGGCGGCCGCCCGGAGCGAGATCCGCGGCCTGCTGGAGTCGGCGATCGATGACCTGCCGCTCGACTTCCGCACGGTCTTCGTGCTGCGTGCGCTCGAGGAGATGAGCGTCGCGGAGACCGCTGATTGCCTGGGCCTGCGCCAGGAGACGGTCAAGACCCGCTTCCACCGGGCCAAGCGCGGCCTACGCCGAAGCCTGAGCGCCCAACTCCAGGCGACCCTGGTGGAGGCATTCCCCTTCGCCGGCCGGCGCTGCGACCGGATCGTCGCCGCGGTTTGCCAACGTTTGGGCCTGAGCCAGCAAGCCTAAAGCATCTTCAACCCTTTGAGCCTTTGAGCGCGGCCCGATGCGGCCACGCGCCCCTAACCGCGTGCTTTTTCCAACCCAAAACCTCAGGAGGCCAAGATGAACAGACAGATCCACCAGCCAAACTCCTTCCTGACCCGGCGTAGCTTTTTCGGCCAAGGCGCCCGGCTCACCCTGTCGGGCACCGCGGTCGCCTTGCTGGCCGGGGCCGGCGGCCTGGCCACCACCAAAGCAGCACGCGGCGGATCGGCGGAGAACGACATCGTGATCCTGAATAGCGCGCTCGGCGCGGAGCGCGAAGCAGTCGCGGCCTATCAGGTAGGGGCCGAGAGCGGGCTTCTCAGTCCCGGCGTGTTGGCCCTTGCCGTGCAGTTCCAGGGCCACCACAAGGAGCATGCCGATCTCTTGGCCCAGACCATCGAGACCCTAGGCGGCAAGCCAGCCCCGGCGCCGGCGTCCTACGACTTTCCGGTCGATCAGCTGAAGAGCGAAGCCGACGTGCTGGGCTTCGCCGCCGGCCTGGAGAAGGGCGCGGTCAGCGCCTATCTGGGCGCCGTGCCGCTGTTCGAGAACAGGGATCTCTCCAAGGCCGCGGCCAGCATCCTGGGCGACGAGGCGATGCACTGGGCGGTGCTGCGCGGCGCGGTCGGCCTGGACCCGGTGCCGGTCGCCTTCGTCACCTGATGCCCCTGCTGGCACTCTTGATCGCTTGCCTGCTGCTGCCCTCGCCGGCGGCGGCGGGCGGCGATCCCGGGCGCGGCGCCGCGCTCTACGACCGTTGCCGGGCCTGCCATTCCTTGGCGCGCAACCGCACCGGTCCCAAACACTGCGGCCTGATCGGCCGGCCGGCCGGTGCCGTGCCGGGCTTCGCCTACTCCCCGGCCATGAGCGAGTCGGGCTGGATATGGATGCCCGAGACCCTGGACCGCTTCCTTGCAGCGCCCATCGAGACCTTGCCCGGCACCTCCATGGGCTACGACGGCATCAAGGACCCGGGCGAGCGCGCCGATCTGATCGCCTATCTGATAGAGGCTTCGCGGGATCCAGCGCTCTGTCCTTAGACGGCGCGCCCGGCAGGGCGGCGATGCACCCGAGGACGAGCACGGCGGCCAGGATCACGATCCAAAGCTGCTGGCCAGGCGCGACACCCTTGTCGTAAAGCCAGGCCACGAGCGGCACCGCGGCGGCGGTCATGGCCAGGCTGGCGACGTACTCGAGCGAGAAGATCCGCGCGCGCAGGTGCACCGGCATGTGGTGTCCGATCAGCCAGCCGGTCAGCGGAAACCAGGCATAAAGCAAGCCGTGAAACAGCCCAAGCAGGGGCACGATCATCGGGCCGCCGGAAAGACTCACCGCGATCAGAACGGCGATCTGGCCGCAGAACAGCAGCGCCAGCAGCAGACGTGCCTCGACGCGCTCCACGCACCAGCCGCTGGCCAGCTGGGTCAGGGAGCCGAGCACCAGGATCAGCGAGGTTGAGCCGCCGATCCACAACAGGCCTTGGCCGGCGAAGGCCTGCTGCTCGACGATCCGCGGCAGGGGATAGGTCACCGCGCCGGCAACCAGCCCGTCGTAAAGCGAGGCCGCAATCAGGAACAGCAGCAAGGCGGGCAGCACGACGCGCGGGCCGCCGCTGGGGCGTGATGGCTCTTTGTGCGTTACCGGACTATGGCTCGGCGCGTCACGGTTGAGCCAGGCGTAGCGCGCGCCCACGGCGATCACCATCAGGCCCGGCAAAATGAAGGCGACGCGCCAGCCGAGCACGCCGACGATCAGCGCGGTCAGTGCCGCCGCGATGCCCATGCCGACGTTGCCCCAGACGCCGTTGCGCGCGAAGGCGGGGCCGCTGCGCTCGGCATAGTCCGCGACCATCGCCAGGCCGACCGGGTGATAGATCGCCGAGCAAGCGCCGAGCAGGCCCAGGGCGATCATCAGAGAGAGCGGTCCGGCGCTCAGACCGGCCAGCACGGCGGCGAGGCCCGATCCGATCAGGCAGACCGCCATGAGCCAGCGCCGGGGCCAAAGGTCGCCGAACCAGCCGGCCGGCAAGGTGGCCAGGGCGAGCATCGCGTAGAGCGGCGTGCCGAGCGCCAGGGCCGCGCCGTCGCTGAGCGACCAGGCGCCCTGGATCGCCAAGGCCGCGACCGGCAGAACGGCGATCAGATAGTGATGAAAGAAGTGGCCGGCACAGAGATATCGAAGCTGTCGGCGGTTGGTCATGGGCCTCACCCCTGGTCTTGGATCAGGGCGCCAGCCTAGGCTTGAGATTTTGGTGTGAATATCGATATACTGACAGTAAATACGTCGTAAGTGACAATGATACCATGAGCCTCCCGGAGATCACCGGCTACGCTTGGGACTACCGCAAGGGCGAGCTGATCGAGCTGCACCGCCACGAGGAGCACCAGATTGTCCACGCTGCCAGCGGCGTCATGCGGGTCTCAAGCGGCGCCGGGACCTGGGTGATCCCGCCCGGCCGCGCCCTGTGGATGCCGGCCCGCATGGAGCACCAGATTTACTGCCTGACCGCGGTTAGCACCCGCACGGTCTACCTGGCGGGCGCCCTGCCATGGCTGCCGTCCCACTGCGAGGTCTGGCGCATCTCGCACCTGCTGCGCGAAATCATCATCCGCTTCGCCGACGAACCCGCCCCGGCCTTGGCCGATCACCTGGCCGCGCTGCTGCTCGGCGAGCTCGAGCGCCTGGACACCGAGCCGATCATCCTGCGCCAGGTGCACGCGGCACCCTTGGTAAAAATCCAAGCCGCTTTGCTCGCCGACCCGGCAGATAAGCGCGGGCTTGCGGATTGGGCCAATCAGGTGGGTGCCGCCCCGCGCACGCTCATGCGCCGGCTGCGCGAGGAGACCGGCTCGACCTTCCGCCAATGGCGCCGCCAGATCCGCATGCTCAAGGCGACCGAGGCCCTGGCCGCCGGCACACCCGTCACAACGGTCGCCTTCGAGGTCGGCTACGAGACCACCAGCGCTTTCATCGAGGCCTTTCGCGAGACCATGGGCACGACCCCGGCGCGCTACTTCGATTGAGCCCTTCAGGGGCCGTTCCCACTTGTCACGCTCCTGTGCTAGGCTCGGCCCATGCACTGACGCCCGCCCCTCCCCGCAGCACAGGTTCCGGCTGCCCCCGCCCCGGGTCCGATCGGCCCGCGGCGTGATGCGCGCGCCTTTTCCACATGATCAGCACGCCTTTCGGGCAGCCTCCCGACGCCACTCCTTTAGGAGAGTATCAGAAATGAGCGATTTACTTTGGCGGTGGAGCGCCAGCGATTTGGCCAAGGCGATCCGCGACAAATCCATCTCGAGCCGCGCGGCGGTCGAGGCCCATCTGGCCCGGATCGAAGCGGTTAACCCCGCGGTCAATGCCGTCACCGTGGTGCTCGCCGACCAAGCCCTGGCCGCAGCCGACCAAGCCGACGAAGCACTGGCCACAGGCCGAGTGGTCGGACCGCTGCATGGCGTGCCGATCACGGTCAAAGAGAACCTCGACCTGGTCGGCTCGGCAACGACCCACGGCATCGTCGCCCTGAAAGAGTCGATGCCAACGCGCGACGCGCCGGTGATCGCCCACCTGAAGCGGGCCGGCGCCATCCCCATCGGACGCACCAACCAGCCCGACTTCGGCCTGCGCTGGCACACGGACAACGATCTGCGCGGCGCGACCCGCAATCCCTGGGACCCGCGCCTAACACCGGGCGGCTCGAGCGGCGGCGAGGCGGCGGCGCTGGCCTGCGGCATGAGCCCGCTTGGCATCGGCGGCGACATGGGCGGCTCCCTGCGCTACCCGGCCCAATGCTGCGCCATCGCGGCGCTCAAGCCCGGGTTGGGGCGGATCTCGCGAACCTTGACGACGCTGTTCGACGATCCGCCCATGCTCTACGAGCAGGTCGCCTCGACCATCGGGCCCATGGCGCGCCATGTGAAGGACCTGCGCCTCGCGCTAGACGTCATGAGCCAGCCGGACCCGGACGATCCCTGCTGGACGCCCGCGCCGCGCCTGGGCACGGAGGTGCCACGACCGATCACCGTCGCGCTGACATTCCAAGACGCCGAAGCGAGCGTCGCCGAAGGGCTGCGTCGGGCCGCGCGGTTTCTTTCGGACGCCGGCTACCGGGTCGAGGAAGCCGACCCGCCGATGTTGGGGGAGGCCAGCCAGGCGCTGGAGCAGATCGCCAACACGGAGACCGAGCCCTATCTGGCCGACATGCTGCCCATGATGTCCCGCGCCGGTGCAAGGGTTCTGGAGCAGATCGTCGCGGACACGAAGCCCGGCCTGGCCGCCTATCGGGCGGCGATCGCCGAGCGCTACCGGATCGCCCAGGCCTGGGCCCGCTTCATGGCGAAGCGGCCCCTGATCCTGGGCCCGGTCTCGGCCCTGCCGCCCCAAGCGGTCGACTTCGACCTTGCCGGACGCGCCGCACTTCTGCGCTTCATCGGCGCGTTGGTGCTGACCGAAGCCTGCAACCTTCTCGGCCTACCAAGCGTCGCCGTGCCAGTGCGAGCCGGCGAGGGTTTGCCTCAGGGCGTGCAGATCATCGCGCCACGCTTCCACGAGGACCTCTGCCTGGACGCCGCCGAGGCGATGGAGCAGCGGCAAGAGGCTGCGACGCCGATCGATCCACGGACGGACCTCGCTTGACCGTGAGTGCTGTCCAAAGGCTTCCTTGCTCTAGCGAATTGAGTTTGCTAACAGAATTACACCAATGATCGTGGCACTGGGTGATATTGCAATTCTGGAAAAAGCGTTACACAGGCTCCGGCGTTTCGGGATGGGCTTCCTTGTGTTCCTGTTCAGCTTTTGGTTCGTCAAGTACGCCATGACTGAACTTTACGCGCTTGGATCCAAGCCCTTCTTGGGCTCGATCACCGCTGGTGTTTTCTACGGCCTGATCGAGGGCCTCCTGAGCGTCCTGACTTGTCGATTCATCCTGACGAAATCTATGGACGGACGGTTGGCTGACGCGACAACCATGGTCGTGGCGGTGGTCACGCTATTGATTCACGGCGGAGGTTCGCTGGTGAGTCTCGCTATTGGCCGGTTCCCGGAGAATCCCGCTGTACTACTGCCAACCTTCGCGGTTTGGACACCATGGGTGATCTGGGCCGCAATTGTCGGCAGTGCGCGCTTCAGCCGCCGGCCAGCCCCCTAAACAGGCCGTCCCCTCAGCGGATAGCTCGGGTCGCTGTAGCCGGGGGTCGAGGGGTGGCCCGGGGCGACCAGGGCGTCGAGCACCGCCTCGTCGGCTTCGTCCCAAGCATGCTCGAGCGCGCCCAGATTCTCTTGCCAATGCTCGGTCGTGCGCGGGCCGGCGATCGCGGCATCGACGATCGGATTTGCGAGGACCCAGTTGAGCGCCCACTGGCCCAGCGTGAGCCCGCGCCCGGCGATGTGGGCCTGGAGCTTTTGGGCGATCTCGATGGACTCGGGCCGGAACTCGGACTCCAGCATGCGCTTGTCGCCCCGACCGGCCCGGGTGCCTTCGCTCGGCGCAGCGCCTGGCGCGTACTTGCCGGTCAGCACACCGCGGGCCAGCGGGCTGTAGGGCACCACGCCGATGCCGTGGTAGTCGCAGGCCGGCAAGATTTCGACCTCGGGCAGGCGGTTCATGGCGTTGTAGTAGGGCTGGCAGACCACCGGCCGGCCGAGCCCCATCGCGGCCGACAGATTGACGATCTCGACGATGCGCCAGCCGAGGTAATTGGAGACCCCGAAGGAGCGCGCCTTGCCGGCGGCGATGATGTCGCCCATGGCGCCCAAGGTCTCCTCGAGCGGCGTCTCCCAGTCGTCCAAGTGCAGGTAGTAAATGTCCAGATGATCCGTGCCCAGGCGCTTCAGGCTGTCATCGATCGCGCGCATCATCCACTTGCGCGACAGGCCGGTCTCGTTCGGCTTGTCGCTCATGGGATTGCCGACCTTGGAGGCCAAGACCCAATCGTGGCGGTCGGCCGCGATCAGTCGCCCGACCATCTCTTCCGCGCCGCCCCGGCTGTACTGGTCGGCGGTGTCGATGAAGTTGACCCCGGCGTCGCGCGCCAGATCGACGATGCGACCGGCCTCGGCTTCGTCGGTGCGGTCGGCGAACATCATGGTCCCCAGACAGATCCGCGAGACCGTCAATCCGCTGTCGCCCAAGTTCGTATAGTGCATATCTTAGATCCGCTATAGGTTCTAATTATCTGATTCTGCTAACAAGGCGTCCTTCACGGTCTCGCACTTGTTCTTCAGATGGCGCTTTAAGGTGGCGGCCAGGCCCGGGCCGTCGCGGGCCTCCAGCTTGGCCAGGATTTCCTCGTGCTCGGCGACCGCCTGGCCCCAGCGTTCGGACGACATGTTGGCCTGATAGCGGGCCCGGCGTATGCGCCCGGCAAGGCCCCTGTAGAGGTTGGCCAGCACCACGTTGTCGGCGGCCTCCAGGATCAGCTCGTGGATCCGCTGGTTGAGCCGGAAGTAAGGCGCCAGCTCGCCGCGCTTGTGGTGCAGCACCATCTGATAGTGCAGGGCGCGGACCTCGGCCAACGCGTCCTCGGAGATGCGGGTCGCCGCCAGCTCGCCGGCCAGGGCCTCGAGCGCGCCCATGACCGGGAACATCTCCTCGACGTCCTCCAAGGTTAGCCGCGAGACCATGGCGCCCCGGTTGGGCAGCAGCTCCAGCAAGCCCTCGCTGGCCAGCACCTTGAGCGCTTCGCGCAGGGGCGTGCGAGAGACATTGAAGCGCTCGCACAGCTCGCGCTCGGGCACGCGGCTGCCCGGCGCCAGGTCGCCCTGGACGATCAGATCGCGCAGGCGGCCGACCAGCTGGTCGTGCAGGGAGACCCGCTTGATCGGCTCCACCTGGTCGGATCGCTGTTCCACGCTAGCCATAGTCTGTACCTCCTGAGGCAAGGGCTTGGTCGAGCACCCGGGCGCTGTGCAGGGCCCGGCGGCCGGTCACATCGGCGATTTGGTGCCGGCAGCTGAAGCCGTCGGCGATCACCAGGGTATCGTCGGGCGCGGCGCGCACCGCCGGCGCCAGGTCGAGCTCGGCCATCCGGCGAGAGACCTCGTAGGTCTCGGCCTGGTAGCCGAAGGCGCCGGCCATGCCGCAGCAGCCGGACTCGATGGACTGCACCGCCAGCTCGGGGATTCGCGCCAGGGTCTCGGTCACGCTGGCCATTACGCCGAAGGCCTTTTGGTGGCAATGTCCGTGCAACAGGGCATGGCGCGCCGCCAGGGGCTTGAGATCCAAGGCAGCTTCTTCGTTGGCCAAGAACGCCTCGAGCAGCTGAGCGCGATCGGCAAGATCGTCGGTTTCTTCCCCTGGAAACAAAGCCTTGAACTCGTCCTTTAAGGTCAACAAACAAGACGGCTCGAGCCCGACCACGGCCAGGCCTTGGGCCGCGTAGGGCGCCAGGGCGTCGATCGTGCGCCGGGCCTCGGCGCGGGCCTGTTCCACCAATCCGGCGGCCAGGTAGGTGCGCCCACAGCACAGCGGCCGGCCAGACGCCGCGGGCACCACCACCTTGTAGCCGGCCGCCGCCAGCACCCGCTCGGCAGCTTCCAGGTTCTCCGGCTCGAAGTTGCCGTTGAAGCAATCGGGCAACAGCACGACCTGGCGCCCCTCGCCCAAACCGGCCGGGCGATAGGGCCGGCGCCATTTGGGCAGTCGGCGCTGGGCGCTCAAGCCCAGCCAGCGCTCGCTCATCCCAGCCACGCCGGGGATCTGGTCGCGCAGGTTCAAGAGTGGGCCGAAGGACGCCAGGCGCGGCGTGTGGGCGATCAGGCGTTCGCGCAAGCCCGGCGGGCGGATCTTGTTGCGCTGATACAGCGCCTCGGTCTTCATGCGCGCCATGTCGACCCCGGTCGGGCATTCCCGCTTGCAGGCCTTGCAGCCGACACAGAGCTTGAGGGCTTCGGCCATTTCCTCGGAAGCGAGCGCATTCGCGCCGAGCTGGCCGGAGAGCGCCAGGCGCAAAGCGTTGGCCCGCCCCCGGGTGACGTGCTGCTCGTCGCGGGTAACCCGGAACGACGGACACATGACCCCGGCGTCGAACTTGCGGCAGGCGCCGTTGTTGTTGCACATCTCGACCGCGCCGGCGAAGCCGCCCCAGTCCGACCAGTCGAGCGCGGTGTCCAGATCCTCGGTCTTGTAGCCCGGCTTGAAGCGGAACAAGGACCGGTCGTCCATCTTCGCGGGCTTGACGATCTTGCCCGGATTGAACAGGCCATTTGGATCGAAGGCGGCTTTCACCTCCTCGAAGGCCTTTACCATGCGCTGGCCGAACATGGGCTCGTGGAACTCCGAGCGCACCAGGCCGTCGCCGTGCTCGCCCGAGTGGGAGCCCTTGTAGTCGCGCACCATGGCGAAGGCCTCCTCGGCGATCGCCCGCATGGTGGTGGCGCCGGCCTCCTGCTTCATGTTGAGGATCGGGCGCACGTGCAGGCAGCCGACCGAGGCGTGGGCGTACCAGGTGCCCTCGGTGCCGTGCTTGTGGAAAATCTTGGTCAGGCGGTCTGTGTAGTCAGCCAGGTCTTCCAGCACGACCGCACAGTCCTCGATGAAGGAGACCGGTTTGCCGTCGCCCTTCATGGACATCATGATGTTGAGCCCGGCCTTGCGGACCTCCCAGATCGCCTTCTGAAAGCCCTCGTCGGTCGCCTCGACCACGGCCCCGGGGAAGCCCAGGTCGGCCATCAGCTCGGTCAGCTGCTTGAGCTTGGCGAGCTGTGCCGCCGTCTCCTCGCCGGCGAACTCGACCAGCAGCAGGGCGGCCGGGTCGCCTCGCACGAAGGCTTCCAGGGTCGGCCGGAACAGCGGGATGTCCCGGGCCAGCTCGACCATGGTGCGGTCGACCAGCTCGACCGCAGCTGGCTCCAGCGCGACGATGTGCCGGGTCGCGTCCATCGCCTGGTAGAAAGTCGGGAAGTGGCAGACGCCCAAGACCTTGGCCGGCGGGATCGGTTGCAGCGCCAGCTCGATGGCGTGGGAGAAGGCCAGCGTGCCCTCGGAGCCGACCAAGAGCTGGGCCAGATTGGGCGGGCTGTTGCCGGCCAGGGCGTCGATGTTGTAGCCGCCGACCCGGCGCTGAAGCTTCGGAAAGCGCGCGGCGATTTCGGCCGCCTCGCGCCGGCCAAGGGCGCTCAGCGCAGTGGTCAGGTCGGCCGGCGCGCTGCCCTGGTCGGGGGTCTCGGCAAAGCGGCAGCGGGTGCCGTCGGCCAGGATCGCGTCGACCGCCAGCACGCTGTCGCGCATGGGGCCGTAGCGGATCGAGCGCGCGCCGCAGCTGTTGTTGCCGGTCATACCGCCCAGAGTCGCCCTGTTGGCGGTCGAAACGTCGACCGGAAAGAACAGGCCGTGGGGCTTCAGAAAGGCGTTCAGGCGCGCGAGCACCAGACCCGGCTCGACCGTGACCCGCCGGGACTCGGGATCGAAGTCGCGGATCTTGTCCATGAACTTGGAGACGTCGACCACGATCGCCTCGCCGACCGTCTGGCCGCATTGCGAGGTGCCGCCGCCCCGGGGCAGCAACGGCAGGCCCTGCTCGGCGACAATCTCAAGGGTCGCGGCCACATCGTCCAAGCCGCGCGGTACCACCACGCCGATCGGCTCGATCTGATAGATCGAGGCGTCGGTCGCATAGCGGCCCCGGCTAAAGGCGTCGAACAACACCTCGCCCTGGAGCGCGCCCGCCAGCCGCCGGGCCAGCGCCGAGTCGCCGATCTTGCCCTTGGTCGTCATGGGCGAAAGGTACCTATTTTGCATTCAAAATTCAAACATCGCAGAACGAATCGTGAGAAAACCCTGTCATCTTATTGATTTTAAAACATACTCATGACCGGATTGACGGGCGCCGGATTGAATGCATAATGCAAAGCGCTTTTCATGCCATTGGGGAGGCATTTGCGCGGATGAGCCATCGAAGCGGCCGTCATTTCCTGCAGATTCCCGGGCCGACCAACGTGCCCGATCGGATCTTGCGCGCCATGGACCGCCCGGTGATCGATCATCGCGGCCCGGACTTCGCCCGCCTGGGGCGCGAGCTGCTGGATGGCCTCAAGGGCATCTTCCGTACCGAAGGCCCGGTGATCATCTACCCCGCCTCGGGCACCGGCGCCTGGGAGGCTGCCCTGGTCAACACCCTCTCGCCCGGCGACCGGGTGCTGATGTGCGAGACCGGTCACTTCGCCTTTCTTTGGCACGGCTTGGCGACGCGCCTCGGCTTGGAAGTCGAGTTCCTGCCCGGCGACTGGCGGCGCGGCGCCGACCCGGGCGCGATCGAGGCGCGCCTGGCGGACGACCGGGCGCACAGCATCAAAGCGGTCTGCGTGGTGCACAACGAAACCTCGACCGGGGTCACCTCGCGCATCCCGGCGATCCGCCGCGCGATCGACGCTGCCGGCCATCCGGCGCTCTTCATGGTCGATACCATCTCCTCGCTCGCCTCGATCGATTACCGCCATGACGCGTGGGGCGTGGACGTTACGGTGGCCGGCTCCCAGAAGGGTCTGATGCTGCCGCCGGGCCTGAGCTTCAATGCGGTGAGCGAAGCCGCGTTGAACGCCGCCGAGACCGCCCGCCTGCCCCGCTCCTACTGGGACTGGAAGGCCATGCTGGGCGCCAATGAGGGCGGCAGCTTCCCCTACACACCGGCGACCAACCTGCTCTACGGCCTGAAAGAGGCGATCGCCATGCTCAACGAGGAAGGCCTCGAGCAGGTCTTCGCGCGCCACGCCCGCCACGGCGAAGCTGCGCGCCGGGCGGTGCGCGCCTGGGGGCTGGAGCTGCTCTGCGTCGAGCCGGAGGAGTACAGCAATTCCCTGACCGCCGTCCTGCTGCCGGCCGGTCAGGACGCCGATGCCTTCCGCCGTGTGACCTTGGAAGGCTTCGACCTTTCCCTCGGCAACGGTCTCGGCAAGGTCCAGGGCAAGGTCTTCCGGATCGGCCACCTGGGCGACTTTAACGATTTGATGCTGGCCGGCACCCTGGCCGGCATCGAGATGGGCCTGGCCCGCGCCGGCGTGCCGCACCAGGCCGGCGGCCTACAGGCGGCGATCGACTTCCTTGCCCAAGACCCGGACCGGGAGGCTGTCGCCGACGATTTGGCTAGGGTAGGCTCGTCATAACCTCAAGACCAAAAAACCAAAAGACAACCAAGGGAGGACGCTTATGAAACTCACCAAACTTCTTGCCACCGCCGTCGTCGGCGCCGTGCTGGCGGGTCCGGCTTTGGCCGAGGAGATCGAGCTCAAGTTCGGCCATGTCGGCGCGCCCGGCTCGCTGTTCCAGATCTCGGTCGACGAGTTCGCCAAAAAGGCCAACGAGAAGCTCGCCGGCAAGGCCAAGGTCTCGACCTTCGGCTCGAGCCAGCTCGGCAAGGACAAGGAGCTGATGCAAAAGCTCAAGCTCGGCACGGTCGATTTCTCCCTGCCGTCGTCGGTCATGTCCAGCGTCACCGACGAGTTCGCGCTCTTCGAGATGCCCTATCTGGTCAAGGACCGGGAGCACATGGGCAAGATCGAGGACGAGATCTTCTGGACCAAGTTGGCGCCGGCGGTCGAGGACAAGGGCTACAAAGTCCTGGCGGTCTGGGAGAACGGCTTCCGCCATATCACCAACAACGACGGCCCGATCGACAAGCCCGAGGACCTGCAGGGCCTCAAGCTGCGCACGCCCAAGGGCGCCTGGCGGGTCAAGATGTTCAAGTCATACGGCGCCAACCCGACGCCGATGTCCTTCTCCGAGGTCTTCACCGCGCTGCAGACCGGCGTGATCGACGGCCAGGAGAATCCCTTCGCCCAGATCTACAGCGCCAAGTTCCAAGAGGTGCAGGACTACCTGTCGCTGACCGGCCACGTCTACACCCCGGCCTACGTGGTGGTCGGCAAGGAGAAGTGGGAGAGCCTGCCGGAAGACGTGCGCCAGATCCTCGAGGAGACCGCGAAGGAGAACCAGGCCTTCGTCTATGAGACGGCGGCGCAGCTCGAGACCGACCTGCTGACCAAGCTGAAAGAGGGCGGCATGAAGGTCAACACGGCAGACAAGGCCGCCTTCATCGCGGCTAGCAAGCCGATCTACGAGGAGTTCTCCAGCTCCGTGCCCGGCGGCAAGGAGATGGTCGAGCAGGCCATTAGCCTGGGCAACTGAGCCTCAGTTTGCATTTGGCGGCGCGCGGTTACGTTTCGAGAACACCGCGCGCCGTCCCTTCTCGTTTTAATGTCGCACCGATAGGGCACCGCTTGAGCCCATGCTGACCTTGGCCCGCCGCGCGCTCGAGCGTCTCTTGGAAGCGATCGCCATGGCGCTCATGGTGATCTTGACCGTGGTCGTGGTGGTCGCCGTGGTCTACCGCTTCGCTGGCGATTCCCTCTCCTGGTACGACGAGATCGCCTCTCAGCTGCTCGCCTGGCTGACCTACTACGGTGCTTGTCTGGCGGCGCTGAAGCGGGCGCACATCGGCTTCGACGGATTGATCATCGCGGTGCCGATTAAGTGGCGGTTGACCTTCGTGGTGATTGCCGAGGCTTGCGTCTTCGGCTTCTTCGCTGTCCTCGCCTGGACCGGCTGGGTCGTGCTTCAGGTGCTCGAGGGCGACAACCTGGTGAGCCTGCCCGAGGTCTCGGTCCAGATCACCCAGTCGGCCATTCCGATCACCGCGGTGCTCTTCATGATCTGTGAGGCGGTCAGCCTGCCCGACTACTGGCGCCGGGTCAGCGCCGGGGTCTCCCACGACGAGATCGAGGCGGCAGAGGCCGAGGAGCAGGCCCGGCAATGACCCTGCTGCTGATGATCGCTGGCCTCTTCGCGCTGATCCTGATCAACGTGCCGATCGCGGTCGCGCTCGGCGTGGTCGCGGTGGTCGCCATGGTCGCGACCCAGGGCACGGCGATTTTGCCCAACGTGGCGCTGGTCATGTTCGACGGCGCCACCAAGTTCCCGCTGCTGGCGATCCCCATGTTTATCCTGGCCGGCGCGATTATGAACGCATCGGGCATCTCCCAGCGGCTGATCGCCTTCGCTTCGGCCCTGCTCGGTTTCGTGCGCGGCGGGCTTGCGATCGTCAACATCGGCGTCTCCATGTTCTTTGCGGAGATCTCCGGTTCGGCCGTAGCCGACGTGGCGGCGACCGGCTCGATTCTGATCCCGGCCATGAAGAAGCGCGGCTACCCAAAGGCATTTGCAGCGGCGGTCACCTCCTCCTCGGCAACCTTGGCGGTCATCATCCCGCCTTCGATCCCGATGATCCTCTACGGCGTGATGTCCGACAGCTCGGTGGTTCAGCTGTTCGTCGCCGGCATCATCCCGGGCGTGCTCGGCGGTTTCGGCCTGATGGTGGTGTCCTACTGGATGGCGAGGCGCCAGAACTGGCCGGTCGAGGAGATCTTCGAGCTGTCCCGCCTTTGGACCACCCTCAAGGAGGCCGCCTGGGCGCTGGTCCTGCCGGTCGTGATCTTGGGCGGTATCTTCTCCGGCCTGGTGACCGCGACCGAGGGCGGCGGCCTGGCGGTGGTGGCCGCCCTCTTCGTCGGCGGCGTGGTCTATCGGGCGCTCAATTGGCGTTTCCTGAAGCACGCCATGATCGAAGGCGCCCAGCAGACCGCGATCGTCATGCTGCTGGTCGCGTCCTCCGCCCTGGTCGGCGTCTATCTCACCGAGCAACAAGTGCCCCAGCGCCTGGCCGCCGAGATCCTCGCCTTCACCGACAACCGCTACGCGGTGCTGGCGCTCCTGAACGTCTTCTTCCTGATCATCGGCCTGTTCCTCCATTCGGCCGCGGCGATCATTCTGGTGGTGCCGATCGTCATCCCGCTGATCACCGCGGTCGGCATCGACCCGGTGCACTTCGGCCTAGTCGTCACCCTCAATCTGGGCATCGGCCAGCAGACTCCGCCGGTCGCCAGCGTGCTGATCACCTCCTGCTCGATCGCCAAGGCGAACATCTGGGAGGTCAGCAAGGTCAACATCTATTTCATCTGCGTGCTTTTCGTGATCCTAATGATGGTGACCTATCTGCCGGTCATCCCCATGAGCCTGGTGGAGCTGTTCTACCGCTAACGGAGATTTCAATGTCCGACGATATCCTGGTCGCGCGCGACGGCCACATTGCGACCATCACGCTCAACCGCCCCCACAAGCTGAACGCCATGACCAAGCCCATGTGGCGCGAGCTGGGCGAGACCGTGCTGGCCCTTGGCGCCGAGGCCGACCTGCGCTGCCTGGTGCTGCGCGGTGCCGGCGGCAAGGCCTTCTCGCCGGGCAACGATATCTCGGAATTCGAGAGCGACCGCTCGACGCCCGAGCTCGCCAAGGCCTATGCCGAAAACACCGACATCGCCTTCACCTCCCTGCTCGACTGCCCGATTCCGACCCTCGCGTTGATCGAAGGCATTTGTGTCGGCGGCGGGCTGGAGATCGCCGCGCTCTGCGACCTGCGGATCTGCGGCACCTCAAGCCGCTTTGGCGTGCCGATCAACCGTTTGGGCCTGGTCATGGCCTATCCCGAGGTGCGCGGCCTGCAGCGCCTGGTCGGGCGCGCCGCGACCCTGGAGATCCTGCTCGAGGGCCGGGTGTTCGGCGCCGACGAGGCCAAGGCCATGGGGCTGGTCAACCGGGTCCTGCCCGACGGCGAGGTCGGGGCCGAGGCTATGGCGACCGCCGGGCGCATCGCCGCCGGCGCGCCCTTGGTCGCCCGTTGGCACAAGAAGTTCATCCGCCGCCTGGAAGACCCGTCGCCCCTTACCGCCGAAGAGCTGTCCGAAGGCTACGACTGCTATGCGACCGAAGACTTCCAGATCGGCTACCAGTCTTTCCTGACCAAGACCAAGCCCCAGTTCAAGGCCAAGTAACATGGGCGAAGGCCCCCTCAAGGGGATCAAGGTCGTCGAGCTGGCCCACATCATGGCCGGCCCCGTCTGCGGCCTGATGCTGGCCGATCTGGGCGCCGAGGTGGTCAAGCTGGAGAAACTGCCGGGCGGCGACGACTCCCGGCGCTTCCTGCCGCCGGAGATTGATGGCGAGCCGGCTGCCTTCATGATGATGAACCGCAACAAACGGGGCATCGCGGTCGACCTGAAATCCGAGGCCGGCCAGGCGGTCGCCCGGCGCCTGCTGACCCAGGCGGATGTGGCGATCGAGAATTACCGGCTGGGCACCCTGGAGCGTCTTGGACTCGGCTACGAGTCCTTGCGGGCCGACAACCCGGGCCTGATCCTCTGCGAGATCTCCGGTTTCGGGCGCACCGGGCCCTATGCCGAGCGCGCCGGCTTCGATCTGATCGCCCAGGGCATGAGCGGGCTTATGAGCATCACCGGCGAGGGCGAGGGCCGCCCGCCGGTCAAGGTCGGCGCGCCGGTCACCGACATCACGGCCGGCATCTTGGGGGCGCTCGGCGTGGTCGCGGCGCTGCACGAGCGAGACCGCACGGGCCGCGGCCAACGGGTCGACACTTCGCTGTTCGAGGCCGGGATCGTGCATTCCTACTGGCAGTCGGCCATTGCCCTGGCGACCGGCCAATCGCCCGGGCCCATGGGCTCGGCCCACCCCCTCAATGCCCCCTACCAGGCCTTCAAGACCGCAGACGGCTGGATCACCGTGGGCGCGGCGAATCAGCGCAACTGGCTGCGTCTGCTCGAGGTCCTGGGCGCGCCCGAGCTGGCCGAGGACCCGCGCTTTACCGACAACGCGGCACGCATGGCCAACCTGGCGGCGCTCGCCGCGCGGCTTGAAGAGTGCTTCGCGGCCGAGACCACCGAGACCTGGCTGGAGCGCCTGGAGGCGGCCGGGGTGCCGGCCGGCCCCGTGCTCTCGGTCGGCCAGATGCATGAAGACCCCCAGACCCGGGCCCGGGAGATGGTGACCGAGGTGGCCCACAGCCGGCTCGGCCCGGTCGAGACCGTCGGCCTGCCGATCAAGCTCTCCGAGACCCCCGGCCAGATCGCCCGGGGCGCCCCCACCTATGGCGAGCACACCCGAGAAGTACTGGCGGAGGCGGGCTATTCGGCCGCGGAGATCGAAGCTTTGCTCGCCGCCGGCGCGGTCGCCTAAAGGGCCGGAGCGCAAGACTTTCTTAAGGCCGCAGTGCCAAACCTAGGGCCGTCGGGCAGCGACACATGATACCGAGCCGCCGGCCATGCTCTCGAGCCTCTTCACGCGATTCAAGATCAACGACCTGCCGAGCCCGGAAGCCGCAGAGGTGACGGCCTTCTGGACCTGGTTCTCGACTCACCATGAGGAGATCGAGCAATCCCTGGGCGACCCCCAGGCCCTGGTCCGCCTGATCGCGCCGCGCCTGCACCGGGTCCACGGTGAGCTGACTTTCGAGGTCGGCCGGGACGCTGGCGGCACCTACTGCTTCGTGGTCTCGGCCGACGGCATCCTCAAGACCATGCCGGCGGTCGAAACCCTGGTCGCCGGCGCGCCAGGCTTGGCCGGCTGGCGGGTCGTCGCCTTTCGCCCGCCCAAGGAGCGGATCGAGACCATCCAGTTCCAGGGCTGCAGCTTCGCGCCCGACGACTTCTGGTACGCGCCCCTGATGAACGAGGATGGCCAGCGCTTGGATCTGGTGATCGCGGTCGGCGAGGACAAAGCGCCGCCCGACGACGAGCAGATCATCGGCGCCGCCTTTCTGCTGCTCGACGCGCTGATCGGCGAGTACAACGTGATGACCCGGGTCGGCGCGATCGACTTCGCCAAGGTGCCGGCCGCCGAATTGAATCAGGCGCAGGGCTTCAAGCCGCTCACCCAATTGAACGAAGAGTTCGAAAGCCGCTTCGGCGGCTAGAGCATTTTCTGATCACTTGGGATCATATCCTGCAGCGACGAAATAGTTTCGGCATTCTTGTGGTGTGAAGATATCGACGGCTTGAGCGATGGCGTCCCAGAGATCATCGACGGTGCGTGCTGCGACGGCCTTGAGGA
>JBCCGG010000004.1:0-215031 GCA_039029395.1 Pseudomonadota bacterium
ATAATACAGCGTACGCGCAAACGTATTTATTTGGTTTTTCCGTGCGGAATTTACTCAAACGGGTTAGGAAATTATCTATCTTCTTCTGAACACTCATCGTCCTGTTTCCGAGGTGAGCTAACTTCGCGCAGGAGTTTAGCCCCGAACGCTTTCTATAAGCTTATCGGCATACGCCACCCCTTGAAACAATCGAAACACTTTCCTCGCGTTTTGGACATAAGCCTGAAACAGAGGGCGCCCATGTTGCTTGTGGTCACGAAATGTTGCGGCGCTGTTGCACCGCCACTCAACCCAAGGAGCCCCTGTCATGTACACTCGGAAAATCGCCTCTATCGCCATCGCCGCCGGCCTCTCCCTGGGCGGCGCCGCCATCGCCAACGCCACGCAGGCCGAGAACCCCCAGATCCCCGAGATCGAGTGGGACACCTCGCTGGTTAAGTTCCAGTTCGACTCCGATAAGTTCATCGGCCAGCGTTTCTCCGCAACCTGCCCCGAGCTCACCCTCGGCAAGCTGGACGAGAGCACGGTCTACGGCACCGACGCCTATCCCTCGGACAACGCCCTTTGTGTCGCGGCGCTCCACGCCGGCCAGATCGACGAGAACGGCGGCACCTTCACGGTCCAGCTCAACCCCGGCGCCGAGAGCTATGTGGGCACCGCGCGCAACGGCGTGACGACCGCCAGCCTGCCGGCCACCGAGCGCAGCTTCGTCTTCATCGACGAGACCACTTTCGCGGCCGCCAACGAGATCCGCGAGCAGTACATCCCGCGCCTCAAGTGGGACACCAAGTTCACCAAGACCGGTTTCGCCTACAAGCAGATGCTCGGCCAGCGCTTCACGTTCAAGTGCCCGGCGGCGCCCAACAACCTGCGTCCCCGCCGCGTGGTCGGCACCGACTCCTACGACTTCAAGGCCATTGTCTGCCGCGCCGCGGTCCATGCCGGCGCGCTCACCCTGGAAGGCGGCTTCGTCGACGTGCAGATGGATCCCGGCAACAAGAAGCTGGTCGGATCGATCCGCAACGGCATCGAGACCAAGAACGGCCCCAGCGGCATCCGCTCGATCTCCTTCGTCGACAGCCCGGTGTGAGGATCTGACCTAACACCACGAACCACAGCACGACCGCTTGGCCCGGGCATTGTCCCGGGCCAAGTCTTTTTCCAAGAGGCCAATGCCATGAAGCTGATGATCTTTCCAACGGCGATGGGGCTTCTCGTGATGGCGGAGTGGGTCGCCGTCGCGGTCATCGAGGACTGCTTGCTGGGCCGCGGCGACGGCAAGTTCGATTGCTGGTCGGCCACCCAAGTGGTCGTGCTGCTGGGCGCGATCAGCGCCGCCCTGGCGGCCGTCACGGCAGGGCTGGTGCGGGCCTTTTTGCGCGGCTTCCTGCCGGTCGGCTCGCTCGCCGCAGAGTTCATCGCCGCGGGGCTCGCGAGCCTCGCCCTGGTGCTGATCTTCACAGGTGCTATTCATTGGCAGCTGAACATGGGCGGCATGGCCGGGATTTTCTTCGGCTGGATCTTCGCCTGCGCCGTGCTCTCGGGCGCCGCCCTGATCGCGGTTAAGCATCTCACCACGCGCCCTTAAGGGTTTGACGAAAGGGCCCCTCTAAAGGAACCTGGACCCGGACGCTGATGCGGCAAGGGGAGGGGTCTTTCAGATGGCTGGTCCGCTCGAGGGCGTGCGGGTGCTCGACATGAGCCGGATCCTGGCCGGACCCTGGGTCGGCCAGACCCTGAGCGATCTGGGCGCCGATGTGATCAAGATCGAGCGGCCCCAAGGCGGCGACGACACCCGCAGCTGGGGCCCGCCCTTCGCCCCCGGACCGGATGGCGAAGCGACCCAGGAAGCCGCCTACTTCCTTTCCGCCAACCGGGGCAAGAAGTCGGTCGCGATCGATTTCACCAAGCCCGAGGGCCAAGATCTTGTTCGCCGGCTGGCGGCCAAGAGCGACGTCTTGATCGAGAACTTCAAGGTCGGCGGCCTGGCCAAATACGGCCTCGACCGGGAATCCCTGGAGGCGGTCAATCCGGCGCTGATTTACTGCTCGATCACCGGCTTCGGCCAGGATGGGCCCTATGCCAAGCGGGCCGGCTACGACTTCATGATCCAGGGCATGTCGGGCCTCATGTCGATCACGGGCGAGCCCGACGAGAAGCCCGGCGGCGGGCCGGTCAAGGTCGGGGTCGCGGTCTCCGATCTCTTCACCGGGCTCTATGCCACGATCGGCATCCTGGGCGCGCTCTATCACCGGCGCGCCCCAGGGGAGGGACGGGGCCAGCACATCGATATGGCGTTGCTCGATTCCCAGGTCGCGGTGCTGGCCAATCAGGCGCTCAACTTCCTGGTCTCGGGCCAGGCGCCGGGCCGGCTCGGCAACGCCCATCCCAACATCGTGCCTTACCAGACCTTCGCGACCGCGGACGGCCACGTCATCCTGGCGGTCGGCAACGACGGGCAGTTCAAGCGCTTTTGCGAGGTCGCCGGGCGGCCCGACCTGGCCAAGGATCCCCACTTCGCAACCAACCCGGGGCGGGTGCGCAGCCGCTCGGTGCTGGTGCCGATCCTGGCCGACCTTTTCAAGGCGCGCAGCAGCGCCGATTGGCTGGCCAGCCTGGAGGCGGTCGGCGTGCCCTGTGGGCCGATCAACGACCTGTCCCAGGTGTTCGACGATCCCCAGGTCAAGCATCGGGGGCTCAGGCTCGAGCTGCCCCACGAGACCGCTGGCCAGGTCCCCTCGGTCGCCTCGCCGATCAAGTACTCGGCAACGCCGCTTTCTCCCGAGGCCGGTCCGCCGGCGCTTGGCGCGCACACCCAAGGCGTGCTCGGCGAGCTTCTGGGCCTTGGCGAGGCGGAGCTGGCGGCGCTCGAAGAAGCGGGCACGATCGGCGTTCCGGCGGGCAAGGACGCGTGAAGCAACGAACACCCTTTGGAGATTTCCCATGGCTGACGTGACGATCCTGACCGAGAGCGACCTGCGCGCCTGTGTCGCGCTCGACCTGGAGACGGTCGATGTCATCGACCGGGCCTTCGCGACCCTGGCCGGCGGCGGCGTGGTGATGCCGCCGATCCTGTCCCTGGCGATCCCCGACCATCACGGCGACATGGACGTCAAGACCGCCTATGTGCCGGGCCTGGAAAGCTTCGCCATCAAGTTGGCTTCGGGCTTTCACGACAACGCCAAGCTGGGCCTGCCCAGCAGCAGCGGCCTGATGGTGCTGTTTGACAGCAAGACCGGCTTCGCCCGCGCCCTCTTGCTCGACAACGGCTACCTGACCGACCTGCGCACCGCGGCCGCCGGGGCGGTCGCCGCCAAGCATCTGGCGCCCGAGGGCATCGAGACCGCGGGCGTGTTCGGCGCCGGCGTCCAGGCCGACTTGCAGATGCGCGCCCTGCAGCTGGTCCGGCCCTTCGCCCGGCTTCTGGTCTGGGCCCGGGACCCGGCCAAGGCCGGCGCCTATGCCGCGCGCATGAGCGCCGCGCTCGGCTGTCCGGTCGAAGTTGCGGAAAGCGCCGAGGCTTGCGTGCGCGAGTCCCAGGTGGTGGTCACCACCACACCGTCTCAGGAGCCGCTGATCCAGGCCCAGTGGCTGCACCCGGGCCTGCACATCACGGCCATGGGCTCGGACACCGGCACCAAGGGCGAGCTCGACCCGAAGATCGCCGGCGCCGCCGACCGCTTCGTCTGCGACCGGCGCCAGCAGTCGGTCACCCTGGGCGAGCTGCGCAGCGCGATCGCCGCCGGCATCGTGCCCGAGGACTGGCCGGTCGACGAGCTCGGCGAGATCTCGGCCGGCACAAAGCCGGGCCGCGCCAACGACCAGGAGGTCACGGTCTGCGATCTGGTCGGCACCGGCATGCAGGACACCGCGATCGCGACTCATGTCTTCCGCCTGGCCAGCGAGCAGGGCCTGGGCACGGTGATCGAGTCGTGAGGCACCGGGAAACCAGAACCAGTGGCACCGTTTAGGCCCGTCGCAGAGCTGCACCAGAGATGACCACGAGCATCATCACCGTCCCGGACTTCCTCTCCTACACCATCGGGATCGTGGTTTATTTGGTCGGCATGAAGCTTAACGAGCGTGTCGGTCTGCTGCGTGCCTACAACATTCCCGAGCCGGTGACCGGCGGCATTCTGGCCGCCCTGGTCGGGCTCGCCATTTTCCTGTTCGTCGGCGTCGAGCTTCACTACGAGCTCGATACGCGCGACCGGCTGCTGGTCTACTTCTTCACGGCGATCGGCATCAACGCGCGCTTTTCGGACCTCCTGGCGGGCGGGCGGCCGCTGGCCATCCTGCTCGGGCTGACCCTGGTCTACATCGTGCTCCAGGACGTCATTGGCGTGGGCGCGGCGCGGGTGCTGGGCCAGCCTGATGCCATCGGGGTCTTGGTCGGCTCGGCGTCTTTGATCGGCGGCCACGGCACGGCGATCGCCTGGGCGCCGGAGATCGCCGCCAGCCACGGGGTGCCGAATGCGCTGGAGATCGGCGTCGCCGCGGCGACTTTGGGCCTGGTGCTGGCCTGTCTGCTGGGCGGACCGATTGCCAAGTTCCTACTGGCGCGCCACGACATTAAGAGCAGCGGAGACGACGGCCTCATCGTCGGCCTGCCCTACGAGAAAGAAAAGGACGAGGAGAAGATCAATCACGTGAGCATTATGGCGGTGATCCTGTCGCTCCACGTGGCGATCATCCTGGGCTACTTCCTCAACGAGGTGATCGCGGAAGCGGGGCTCAAGCTGCCGCTTTTCGTCTCCTGCCTGCTGGTCGCGATCCTGCTCTCCAACTCCGTGCCCTATGTTCTGCCCAAGCTGCGCTGGCCGGCGCGCACCAAGGCGCTAGCCCTGGTGTCCGACTTTTCCCTGGGGCTTTTCATCGCGCTCTCGCTCATGTCCATGCAGCTTTGGACCGTCGCCCAGCTGGCCGGGCCGCTCTTGATCCTGCTTGCCCTGCAGGCGGCGGCGACCGTGCTCTTCATCCTCTTCGTGCTCTTCCCCTTGATGGGCCGGGACTATCTGGCGACGGTGCTAAGCGCCGGTTTCGCCGGCTTCTCCCTGGGCGCCACGCCGACCGCGATCGCCAACATGACCGCGGTCACCAAGACCCACGGCCCGGCGCCGACCGCCTTCATCATCCTGCCCCTGGTCGGCGCCTTCTTCGTCGACCTCACCAACGCCTTCGTGATCCAGTTCTTCCTGGGGCTTTAGGCGGCTCGAACCGCAATTGAACACCTACCCAAAGGGTGCTAGGGGAGCAGCAGGCGCTTTCGCCTGCGATTCGTTTGGTGGACGAACTTGGAATCTTCGAGTGAAGAGTCCCTAGACTTGCTGCGCGCCAGCCTGGCCGAGGCACAGGCGACCGTGCGCTCTTACGACACCAAGGCCCAGATCGTCGGCATCGGCTACATCTTCGCGCTCGGCGTCCTCGGCAGGTTCCAAGAGTGGATGCCGGAGAACCCAGACATGGATCCCTTGATTGCCACCCTGGTGGCTTGGGCCGTGGTGATTTTGCCCATCCTGCTGTTCGGCTACGTCCTCTACCCCTCGCGCAAGATGGCGCCCAGGCTCGACACCAAGCCTGGCGCGGAGCTGCAGCAGGTCATGTATGTGGATCCCAACAAGCTCGGCAGCGTGGCGGACCTGAAGGCGGCGGCGGAGCGCAGCGACCCGCTTACCGAGGTTGCCTTCGAGCTGCTCAAGGTTTCCAAGCTGCGCGAGATGAAGCGGCGGCGCTTCCTGCGCGCGCTCTTTGCCGCGGCCTTCTGCTTCATCGTGATCTTTTTCGCCCATTTGCAGCGCAGCCTCTGAGCGGCCGGCGGTCTGGCCAAATGGCAAAACGGCGAGAACCAACAATTCCTACACGCGAAGACTGGGGCGACGTGGAAAGCGATCTGGACACGGCCTATGCCTTCAAGGTCTTCTTCGGCAAGTCGATCGAGGAGGCCATTCCGAAGATTCAGGGGAACCCAATCGAGCGCGCCGACGAGATTCGCTTCATGCCGCCGGTGCCCTTCCGTTACTACATCCTGGCTCTGCGTGACTACCTGCTGTCCGAACAGAGCCGCGGGGACTTCGATGCGCCGGGCTGCTATCTCAGACTGATCGAAGAGAAACTGAGGGATGAGCCGGAGAAAATCCTGCCCGTGATGCAGCACCTCGAAGACTCGATTGAGCGGGTCGCCAAGGCCCAAGCTTTTTACGATGCCGATGTGGACATCTTCGGTGATTTCGTCGAGATCCGCGCGCGCATTGTGACAGCCTACGAGGCGAGGTGTCGTTCGAGGTAGTTTGAGTAAGGACCCTCGGGCTTGCGGCTTGCCACGCGCTCGCGTACCTCTTTCGCCCATGTCCAAGCCATCTCGCCCGCTCGCCCTCGACAAGATCGATCTCAAGATCCTGGCCGTGCTCCAGCGCGAAGGGCGAATCACGAAGTTGGCGCTCGCCGAAAAGGTCAACCTCTCGCCGACGCCTTGCTGGGCGCGCTTGAAACGCCTGGAGGAGGCCGGGGTGATCGCCGGCTACCATGCCCGCCTGGCGCTCGAGAAGCTGGGGCCAATCACCACGGTGTGGACCGAGATCACCCTGGCAAGCCACAAGGCGGGCGATTTCGCCGCCTTCGAGCAGGCGGTTCAGGCGCGGCCCGAGATCGCCGAGTGCTGGGCGACCGGCGGCGGCATCGACTACCTGCTCAAAGTCGTGACCCGGGACGTGGACGCCTATCAGCGCCTGATCGACGAGCTGCTTGAGGCCGACCTGAGCATCGACCGCTATTTCACCTACATCGTCACCAAATCGGTCAAGGCACCGCCCCAAATCCCCGTCGGCGAGCTGTTCGGAGAATAAATCTCCAGCCAACGGCCCAATCCCGGAGAGAGTCTCCAAAAAGCGCCCCAACTTTGGAGGCACATTCTCACTCTTCGGCCCTAGGTTTCGCGCAGACCTCAAAGCCAAGGGAGACCGCGAGATGCTGCCGGAGAGAATCGCCTGCCAAGAGCTCGGCCAATTGACCGATGCCCGCCTGTTTCGTGAGCTTGCCTATGTGGACGGCAAGTGGCGCGCCGGCTCCAGTGGCCGGACTCGCGACGTGTTCGACCCGGCGAACGGTCATCTGCTCGCCCTGGTCGCCGAGCTTGACGCCGGCGAGGCCGTGGACGCGATCGACGCCGCCCAGCGCGCCTTTGCGGCGTGGCGCGCCCGCCTGCCCCAGGAGCGCAGCCGCCTGCTGCGGGCATGGCACGAGGCGGTCGTGGCGGCCCGGCAGGACCTGGCCACGCTCATGACCTTGGAGCAAGGCAAGCCGATTTCCGAGGCGCTCGGCGAGATCGACTACGCCGCCAGCTTCATCGAGTGGTATGCAGAGGAGGCCAAGCGCATAAACGTGGAGTCCGTGACCGGGCATCTGCCGGCGGCCGATCTCACGGTGCGCCGCGAGCCCGCCGGCGTCGCCGCGCTGGTGACACCTTGGAACTTTCCCTCGGCCATGGTCACCCGCAAGGCCGCCGCGGCCCTAGCGGCCGGCTGCACGGTCGTGCTCCATCCCTCCATGGAGACGCCGCTCTCCGCACTGGCGCTGGCCGAGCTGGCGGACCGGGTCGGCCTGCCGGCCGGCGTCTTCAACGTGGTGCCGGGCCAAGGCGCCAAGGTGGTCGGCGCATTCTGCCGGGATCCCCGGGTCCGGGTACTCAGCTTCACCGGCTCGACCGAAGTCGGCCGTTTGCTCGCCACGCAGTGCGCCGATACGGTCAAGTCCCTGGTGCTCGAGCTTGGCGGCCATGCGCCTTTCATCGTCTTTGCCGATGGGGATCTGGAGCGGGCGGTCGACAGCGCGGTCTCGGCCAAGTTCGCCACCTCGGGCCAGGATTGCCTGGCAGCCAACCGCTTTTTTGTTCAGCGCGAGGTCTACGACGCCTTCGCCGCCGCCTTCGCGCGCCGGGTCAAGGCGCTCGAGGTCGGCAGCGGATTCACGCCCGGCGTTGAGATCGGGCCGCTGATCAACGAGAAGGCGGTCGCCAAGTGCGAGGCCCATGTGGCCGACGCCCTGGCCCTGGGCGCCAAGCTCCTGGCCGGTGGCCGGCGCGCGCGCCAGGGGCCGCTGTTCTACGAGCCGACCCTCTTGGCCGATGTGCCGCCCCAGGCCGCGATCCTGCGCGAGGAGACCTTCGGACCAGTCGCCGCCCTAACGGCCTTTGACGAGGAGGCCGAGGTCGTGGCCCGGGCCAACGACACCGACTATGGCTTAATCGCCTATCTGCACAGCCGGGACTACGGGCGCATCAGCCGCATCACCAAGGCGCTCGACTTCGGTATGGTCGCGGTCAACCGCACCAAGGTGACCGGCGCGCCGGTGCCGTTCGGCGGCACCAAGCAGTCGGGCCTGGGCCGGGAAGGCGCCCGCCACGGGCTTGAGGCCTTCACCGAGCTCAAGTATCTCTGCCTCGACGCCGCCTGAATTTCGATAGACCGGAAGGACCACCGCCATGGACGCCCGCCACCTGCCCAACCGCGACGAGCTCGAGACCTGGGACCGGGAGCATTTCTTTCATCCCTCGACCCACATGGGCCAGCATGCCCGCGGCGACGCCCCGGCCCGCGTGATCACCGGCGGGCAGGGAGTCTTCATCGAGGACCGGGATGGCAAGCGCAGCCTGGACGGCTTCGCCGGGCTCTACTGCGTCAACGTCGGCTACGGGCGCAGCGAGATCGCCGACGCCATCGCCGAGCAAGCCCACAAGCTGAGCTATTACCACGCCTATGCCGGGCACGGCAGCGAGCCGGCGATCCGGCTTGCCCAGATGGTGGTCGAGCGGGCGCCCGAGGGGATGTGCCGGGTCTACTTTGGGCTCGGCGGCTCGGACGCCAACGAGACCAACATCAAGCTGGTTTGGTACTACAACAACGTGCTCGGAAGGCCCGACAAGAAAAAGATCATCTCGCGCTGGCGCGGCTACCACGGCTCGGGCGTGATGACCGGGTCATTGACCGGCCTGGAGCTGTTCCACAAGGCCTTCGACCTGCCACGCGCGCCGATCCTTCATACCGACGCGCCCTACTATTTCCGCCGGGAGGACTCGAGCCAGAGCCAGGAGGACTTCTCCCAGGCCTGCGCCGATGCGCTCGAGGCGATGATCCTGGAGGAGGGACCCGATACGGTCGCCGCCTTCATCGGGGAACCGGTGCTGGGCACGGGCGGTATCGTGCCGCCGCCGGCCGGTTACTGGCAGAAGATCCAAGCGGTCTTGGCGAAGTACGATGTGCTTTTGATCGTCGACGAAGTGGTGACCGCCTTCGGGCGCCTGGGCTCCAAGTTCGGCTCCGATCACTACGGCCTCCGGCCGGACCTCATCACCATCGCCAAGGGCTTGACCTCGGCCTACGCGCCGCTCTCCGGCTCGATCGTCTCGGAGCGCCTGTGGCAGGTGCTCGAGCGGGGCTCCGACGAGCTCGGCGTGCTTGGCCACGGCTGGACCTATTCAGCCCATCCCCTCTGCGCCGCGGCGGGCATCGCGAACCTGGAGCTGATCGACAAGCTTGGCCTGGTGGCGAACGCCCGCGACACCGGCGCCTACCTCCAGGCCCGCCTCAGCGAGACCTTCGAGGATCATCCCCTGGTCGGTGACGTGCGCGGCGAAGGGCTCTTGGCCGCGCTAGAGTTCGTCCAGGACAAGGCAAGCCGAACACTGTTCGACCCTGGGCTCAAGGTCGGCCCCCAGATCGCCGCGGCCGCCGCCGCGCGCGGCCTGATCGCCCGGGCCATGCCCCAAGGCGACATCCTGGGCTTCGCCCCACCGCTCTGCATCACGCGGGACGAGGTCGATCAGCTGGTCGAGCTGGCCCAAGGCGCGGTCGACGAGATCGCGGACAAGGTGCTGTGAGCCGCTGGGGCCTTCTATTCAATCGCGTGGTCGCACTTTGAACAGCGACTGGGGATCCAAGGTGTCCAGCAGGGCAGGCTGAGAAAAGAATTGAAATGCAAGGGGTGCTCGCAGCTCGGGCAGCGCAGGCGCATCACGGATACTCCAGTAGCGATAAACAGCAGCAAGAGTGGGATGATCCACCAATCGCTGACCTGCAAAGCAAGTACGCCCAAGCCAAAGCCGCCGACGATCCAGAGGAGCAAAAGCAATCTCGATTTTTGTCGAATGGTCATGTGCCTGTGTGAGCAGGGAAACCCCTATAACCTCCTAGGCTCCAGACGTTAGTATCTCGCCCTTGGGACCGATGTGCCTAGGGAATAGGCGGTTGAGGGAAAGCATGAGAGCCGCGCGGCAGGCTTCCCGGCTGAACACCTTGGGATAGGAGTTGCGGCTCGGCTGAATGCCCTCGCCGACCGACCATATGGAGATCGCCGCGGCCATCTTTTCGATGCCTTTGTAGCCGCCGTCGCGGATCAGCTCGCCGCAGACCTCGGCGATGCGGTTGAGCGAGTCCAGATCGGCGCCGCCGAACTGCTGCTTATAGATCTCGATGTAGTGGGGATCGCCGTAGTAGCACAAGATGGCCTTGATGCGGTTGGACTCGGTCACCACCGGGTCGACCTGGATGAGCTGCAGGTCAACCAGCTTTTGCGCTGGCGACCGGTTCGGATCGCGCAGAATTTCGTTCCAGGGCTCGAAGTAGCCCTCGGCCAAGGTGCTCATGACCTCGATCAAGAGCGCTTCCTTGGTGTCGAAGTGTAGGTTGATGATGCCGCGCGACAGCCCGGCGCGCTCGATCACCGTTGAGACCGTAGTGCCGGCAAGGCCGAGCTCGGCGATCGAGTCGATCGTTGCCTCGATGAGCTTTTGGCGGTTTCCCGCCTTGCGCTGAGCGCGGATCGACGGCGCGGCCCTATTGGTCGCAAGTTTAGGGTCGACAACGGCCATGGACCTAACGCCTCTGGATACGCAATTGCGTTATGAATTGCGATAACTATCGATTCGTCAATGTATCATGGTTCAGGAAGCTTTCACACTGCTTTAACAAGCTTTGAGGTCCGGCTTTCTCGAAGGACCGCCTTTGCTTATAGTCAAAGGTCCGCGACGAGCACGAAGGGAGCCACCGATGGCGTTCAATCAACCACTGGGCGGCAATGACATGCCGCGCTTTGCCGGGCCGGCCACCATGATGCGCCTGCCGACTCAGGAGACTGCCGAGGGGCTCGACGTTTGCTTTGTCGGGATCCCCATGGATATCGGCGCCTCGAACCGTTGCGGCGCGCGCTTCGGCCCGCGACAGATGCGCGCGGAGTCGGCGATGATCCGGCCCTACAACATGTGGACCCGGGCTTCGCCCTTCGACACCCTGCAGGTGGCCGACATCGGCGACGTGGCGATCAACACCTTCGACCTCAAGAAGACGGTCAACATCATTGCGGATGCCTACGACGAGATCCTTCAGCACGACGTGATCCCGCTCACCCTAGGCGGCGACCACACGCTCGTGCTGCCGGTCTTAAGGGCGATCGCCAAGAAACACGGGCCGGTTGGCGTGGTCCACGTGGATGCCCACGCTGATGTCAACGACACCATGTTCGGCGAGAAGATCGCCCACGGCACACCGTTCCGCCGGGTCGTCGAGGAGGGCCTGGTCGAGCCGACCCGGGTGGTCCAGATCGGCCTGCGCACGACCGGCTACGAAGCGGACGACTTCGACTGGCCGCGCCAGCAGGGCTTCCGGGTGGTCCAGGCCGAGGAGTGCTGGCACAAATCCCTGGCGCCGCTGATGGCTGAAGTGCGCGAGCAAATGGGCACGGGGCCGGTCTATATCTCCTTCGACATCGACGGCCTGGACCCGGCCTATGCGCCGGGCACCGGCACGGTCGAGCCGGGCGGCTTGACCACGATCCAAGGCATCGAGATCGTACGCGGGTGCAAGGGCCTCAACATCGTCGGCGGCGATCTGGTCGAGGTGGCGCCGCCTTACGATCCGTCTGGCAACACGGCGCTCCTGGGCGCCAACCTGCTCTACGAGATGCTCTGCGCCTTGCCCGGCGTGGTGCCGCGGAACACCTAGTGACGAAGGACGCCGCTCTGTCCCATGGCCGGGGCGGCGAGGACTTTGCGGCGATCCTGGCCCGCAAGCGCCGGGAGATTGCCGAACGGGGCGACCTGCCCGATGGGACGGCGGCCGAGCGGCTCGAGCTAATCGAGCAGCTCGCCGGCTTTCCTTTGGGGCGCTTCCTGCTCGAAAACCGCGGCTTGAACGGCTATTGGACCGACCGGGTGATCGAGCACCCGGACCGTGGCCGGGCCAGCGGGCGGGCGCCGGACGGGCGACCGCTCACGCCTCTCGAGCGGCAGCTGTTGGACCGCTTCCCCATTGTCCTGGCGACTCAGGAGCGTGCGCGCTTCTTTGCCACGGCGATCCAGGCGCGCATCGCCGAAGGTGCCGTGTTCGCCTCGATCCCTTGCGGCCTGATGCGCGATCTGCTGGCCCGCGATTACGGCAATGCGCCCGGCGTGCGGCTGGTCGGCATCGACATCGACCAGGAGAGCCTGGACCTGGCCACGCGCCTGGCCGCGGACTATGGGCTCACCGGGGCGGCCAGCTTCCGGCGATCCGACGCTTGGGCCCTCGGGTCTGAAAGCGCGTTCGATCTAATCGCCAGCAACGGCCTCAACATCTACGAGCCCGACGAGGCCCGGGTGATCGCGCTCTACCGCGCCTTCTTCGAGGCCCTGAAGCCGGGCGGCGTTCTGGTCACCGGCTTCCTGACCCCGCCGCCGGCGCTCGACCCGAGCTGCGAATGGGACAGGACCGCGCTCGATCCCGAGGCCACGCGCCTGCAAAAGATCGTGTTCGCCGACATCATCGGGGCCGCGTTCCAGTGCTACCGCTCCTCCGAGACCAGCAAAGCGCAGCTCGCTGCCGCAGGATTCGATTCCCTTGACCTGCTATGGGACCGCGCCAAAATGTTCCCGACGGTCATCGCCCGGAAGAGCAGTTAGGGACTCAACATGGAACGCCGCCTCGCTGCCATTCTCGCCGCTGACGTGGTCGGCTACTCGGCGCTCATGGGCGCGGACGAAGCGGGCACGTTGGAATGTCTCAAAGCGCACCGCAGGGAGCTGATCGACCCAACCATCGCGAGCCACAAAGGACGTGTCGTCAAGCTCATGGGCGACGGCCTTTTGGTCGAGTTCGCCAGCGTCGTCGAGGCCGTGCAGTGCGCGGTCAAGATCCAGGAGGGCATGGCCCGACGTAATGGCAAAGCCGGCGACCGGGCCTGCATGGAGCTGCGCATAGGCGTTAATCTGGGCGACGTGATCGTTGAGGGCGAGGATCTCTACGGCGACGGCATCAACGTGGCGGCGCGTCTGGAAGGCTTGGCCGAGCCCGGCGGCATCTGCGTGCGCCGGGACGTGCGCGACCAGGTGCGCGACAAGTTGCCGCTCGCCTTCGAGGATCTGGGCGAGATAGAGGTCAAGAACATCGCTCGCCCGGTGCGCGCCTTCAAAATCCTGCTCGACGGCGCGGCACCCCAGCGGCGAGCGCCGCTCGAGCCGGTTAGCAAGCCCTCAATTGCCGTGCTGCCCTTCGCCAATCAAGGCGATGACGGCGAACAGGCCTACTTCGCCGAGGGCATCACCGAGGACATCATCACCGAGCTCGGCCGCTTTCGCTCGCTCTTCGTGATCGCCCGGGACTCTGCCTTCACCTACCAAGACAAAGACGTGGCCCTGCAGGAGATCGGCCGGGAGCTGGGCGCGCGCTACCTAGTTCGGGGCAGCGTGCGTCGGGCCGGCGCAAGGGTGCGGGTCTCCGCCCAGCTGGTCGAGGCCGAGAGCGGCTCCCAGCTCTGGGCCGAGCGCTACGACCGGGAACTCGCCGACATCTTCGCCGTGCAGGATGAGGTGGTCCAGGCGATCGTCGCGACCGTGGCGGGCCGATTGGACGAGGCCGACCGCCAGCGCGCCCTGCGCAAGCCGGCAAAGGATCTTACCGCTTACGACCTCCTGCTACGCGCCAGGCATATCATGGAGAGCCGCGCCAAGGAGGACCTCGAGACCGCACGGACGCTCCTCGAGCAGGCCTTGGAGAACGATCCGGACTTCGCGCCGGCCTTCGTTGAGCTGGCGATGACAGCGATTTACGAAGCCGTGTCAGCCTGGACCGATGCGCCGGAGCAGGCGGCCGAGCGGGCCTTCGAGCTGGCGCGCAAGGCGGTCGAGCTGGACGATCGGGATAGCCGGGCGCATCTGGTGCTGGCCTGGGCCCACTTTTGGGTTCAGTCGAACTTCGAGCTGGCGGAAAGCCAGCTGGAAGACGCCATGGTTCTGAATCCGAACGACTATGGGGCCTACTGCTTCAAGAGCTGGTTCCTCACCTGCGCTGGCGATCTCGACGGCAGCATATCTTGCGCCAATGAGGCGATTCGGCGCAGCCCCCTGCTGCCCAGCGGCTGCCTTTACTCCATAGGCATGGCCGACTACCTAGCGGGCCGCTACGAGCGGGCGATCGTGAGCTTCGGCAAGATGTCGAAGCCTTACATCGAGGTTCACGCCTTCCTGGCGGCTTGCTATGCCCAGCTTGGGCGTGTGGATGAGGCGGAGGCCGCCGCCCAAGCGTTTCGGAGCCACGCCGCCGCGGCGCTCAACCTCAACCCCTGCGTCGACGCCGAGAGCTGGCGCGCCTATTGGCGCAGGGTGATGCCTTTCAAGGACTCCGCGCCTCTCGACCATCTGCTCGAGGGTCTGGCCAAGGCGGGGCTGCCTTAAGGCGATCACATTTTCTTTATCCCCGGTTTGCCCGCTTTACCCCCCTTGACCGACTCGAATCCTATCTGCTCTAACTGTGATCAGTAACCGCAGGGATTGACCACGCCACAGGAGGTCAATTCGGTTGGGTGTAGTCGCCGGGGTTAGCGGTGGCCCGGCCTGCGAGTTGGCCCGGAGCTCTGGCACGTAGCCAGGGTTCCCGCCAAGGCAAACCGCTCGATTTCAATACCTCTTCTTGCTTCGCTTGGCCCGGCCCGCGACACTGCATGCCGTTTGCGCCCGAGTCCCTCCGGAGTCCCTTGCCATGCCGAGCCTCGCCATCGTCGCCTTCGACGGCTTCACCGACATCGACGTCTTTCTGCATTGGGATCTGTTGAACCGGGTCGGGCAGCTCTTTCCCGAGCAGCATCCGGACTGGCAGGTGCGCCTCCTGGGCACGGCAGACAGCCACGTCTCGCGCGCGGGCCTGGCGATTCCCATGCATGGCTTGATCGACGAGGCCGGTTCGGCCGACGCGGTGCTCCATGCCAGCGGCCAGGCGACCCGCGGGCTGATGTGGGATCTGGACTACCTTTCGGGCCTGGCGCTCGACCCGGGCCGACAGTTGGTCGCCTCCCAATGTTCGGGCGCGCTGGTGCTGGGCGCCTGCGGCGTGTTGGAAGGCCTGACCGCGACGACCTATCCGAGCGCCCGCCAAGCGCTCGAGGAGCTTGGCGTCACCGTGGTGGAAGAGCCCTTCGTGGCCCACGAGCGGGTCGCCACCGCGGCCGGCTGCCTGGCCGGCATCGAGCTTTCGCGCTGGCTGATTTCCAAGCTGGCGGACCAGGAGACCGCCGAGGCCTGCATCAACTCGGCGAGCCCAATCGGCGCCGGTTTGAGCTTTTAGTTGGTCAGGCTGCTGGCGCCTTCCTCGAGCGCCTCGACTTCGGGCGCCTTGGCCGGCTCCTGGCCGGCGGCGATGGCGCAACGGTCGGCCAGCGACGGGTAGTCAGCCTTGCACTCGATCAGCAGCTCGGCGACCTCCGATTTGCGCCCGACCTTGGGGTAGACCTCTATGCGCAGGGGCAGCAGGGTGGGAGTATCGGCCAAACGCTTGCGGGCTTCCTCGATGTGCGCCACGGCGAGCTGCCAGTCCTCGGCCGCTTTGGCGTCCTCGATGGCCCTGGCATAGATCGCGAAGGACGGCTCCTTACCGGCCATGGCGAGCTCCAGATTCTTCTTGGCCAGCTTGCCTTTACCCTGGGCCTTGCGCACGGAATAGAACGCCATGCGCGGATAGGCGTCGTGCTTCGTGGCGTCTTCGATTGCCTTGCGCGCCAAGGATTCCGCCTTCTGCAGATCGCCACCGCCGAGCGCCATGAAAGCGCTGCGCGCGGCGTTGTATTTTTCGATCAGCTGCAGGATTGCCGCGCCCTCGGGCGTCGCGTCGTGCCAGGCGAGCGGCGTGATCGGTGGCGGGACCTCCATCATGTAGGGCCCCAGCATGTAGTTCTGCAGGACCGCGTTGCGCTCGGCGGCCGGCACGTGCTCCTTGCTGAGCTCGGCCTTCTCTTCTTCGATCACCGAGGTCAAGTCCTCGAACGCTTGGCCGAAGAGGCCGCCCAAGCCCCCTTCCGTGGCGGCTTCCTCCATGTCCGCTTCGCGCTCCCCCGCGGTGCGCTTCGGCTTCTTGGCCTCCTGCTGCTTCTCCCAGATGTCGAGCTTTTCGAGCAGGGTAATGGTGGCCGCCATGTTGTAGCCGGCCGCGATCATCAGATCGAGCCCGAGCAGGTCGGCCTCGTCTTCCTGCTCCCGGGTAAAGGCCGGATCGATCACCACCGTATGGGCCTCGAGCATCAGGGCGCCGACCAGAACCCCGGTCTTGAAATCCTTGGTGGCGCCGATCTCGGTGCCGGTCAGGCCTTCGGCCGTGGCCAGGGTTTCATGGGTCAGGCCCGCGGCGGTCAGCGCCCGGCGCTCGGTCTTGAGGTACCAGTCCTTGTCGTGGTGCCGGTAGATGATGTGGGAAAGCTCGTGGCCCAGCACGAAGGCCAGCTCGTCCTCGTTCTCCAAGTCGCGTAGCATGCCTAGGGTGATGAAGATGCCGCCGTCGGGCGCCGCATAGGCGCCGAAGGTGTCGTCGGACAGGACATAGGCCTTGGCCGGGATTGGCTTTTCCGGGGCGACTGCCATGATCCGCCGGAGCACCTTGTTAACATAGGCATCCAGCGCCGCATCGGACACCAGGCCATAGGCCCAAGAACGAAAGATGCCAAGCGCGCGCGGCCGATCGACGGCGATGGCGCTATAGTCGTGGCCAGAGGGCTCGTAGGTATCGAGCACCTTGACCATCTCCTCGTCCTCGTCGTCGCCCCCGAAGAGGCCGCCGAAGGGGTTGCCGCTCTCGCTGCTGTCGCCGCTCGGCTTAGCCTGCGGCCGGTCGCCCTTCTCGGCCAAGGCCGGGCCGGGCGCGAAAGCGCCGAGCAGGAGGGCGAGCAAGGCGGCGAGGGCGCCTGCACGGAGCCAGACGTGACGGTTTTGTGACATCAGTTGCAGCCTTCGCCAAGGCCACGCGATGAGCCGACCTGAGCCGCGGCAACCTGACCCGACGAGCCCGACTGGTTGCAGCCGGCCGTGAGCTTCTTCCTGGGTTCATCGAGGGTCAAATGCTGCTTGAGGACGAAGCCCTGATACTTGGGATCGTTGCTCCAAACTTGCACCATCATCCGGTTGTTGCAGCACTTCGCTTCAGTGATCTTGCCAAGAGCGCCGTCTTTGCTCACCGGGTCAGGCTTCGAATTGTTGGCATCGCGAAAGATGAAGAGCTTGGGCGTCTTGATGCCAGTGATAGTAACGGTCTGAAGCTCTTGAGCCTTGAGCGGATGCGGTTCAGCCGCGACTGCTCCGAAGATCAATATCATTGGGACAATAATGAACCCTCTCATGACAAAGTCCTCCCAATCGATCAAATCTACTAAACGACCTTAGATCTTAAACATACTGTCGGTTTTGTAACAGCCCAAAATTGCACAACAGCGCGAATTTCTAGTACGACCACCAAATCGGGAATATTTGGATACTTTAGGCCCGACCGGACATGGCCATGTTTTTCCATCTAAAGTGCAGCTCGACGCTTCGACCCTACGGTGTTACTGCCTTGGTGGGAGAGGTTCTGTTTTGCGAGTTAGCGGTGACGAAGAAGCTTCTGAATACAAGGACGATCAGCCAGTATAGGTTGAATCCTGCACCCAACAGAATCATCCAGGCCCAATTATATGGAGATAAGCTGAAACATCGGACAAGCACCACAGCGGTGCAAACCATCACAGCGATGCTAGCACCGAAACCAAAGGCCCAGATCCGAAGTCGTCGCAATGTAACTGCAATGAGAAATCTTTTTCTTCTAGGAGCAATGTACCTTCGGCTCCGAGAGGTTTTGCTTTGTCTCCTTGGTAATTGTTTGGATCTCCGCTTGCCGGGTCCTTTCCTCCGAAATGATCGATCTAAAATGTAATCTAGGCGTTGATCTCGGACCCAGAACGCTGACCACGTGAGTACGATCACGGCCAGTATGAAGCAATCGAGTATTCTACGAACGGTGTACTCACCAATGCCGTCAACCGCCTTCGGCCGCGAGAGAAAACGGTCTCCGTACCGCAAGAGGTTGTCGTAAGCGGCGGCATGCATGTACACACCAGGGAGTCTTTCGTGAACCGGCGTGTAAATCACATCATCGGCGCCAGTGAGGGAAACACCATAAAATACCACCTTATCTTTGATTAGATGACGTTTCTGAAATTCTACATCGTGTCGCTCATCTTGAAGGTAGAAAGAGACGAATGGAATTGTCCCAATGTATGGGCAGCGCCGCATGAGGCGATCTTTGCGCAGTATTCCATGGTCAAGAATTGCGTGGCGAAGCCTGTAGGTCCACCTTTGTATCGGCATGTTATAGATTTCTTCTCCCTCCTTGCAATCAAACCAGTCGTCCGAGAAGGCTCCGGGCGTAGTACCCCAAATTATGTCCAGATCTTTCTCGAAACTGGCCCGATTCGCTTCGGAGATGCCGTGCTGATCAAAGAAGATGTCAAAGGCGGCCGACCACTCTTCTTTGTCGTCAGGATTGCAGGGCGGGTTATCGCATAGAGCAAATCGGTGTGGGTAGGTGCGGAGGATTCCACGCTCAGGTACTTTTGGAGGAAATACAAACCGAGCGTGAGCGAACTTGTCCACATTGGTCTGAAGATCGGCACGATTCTCGAATTCGTTTGGACGTGGAGATCCTACAAAGTAAATTTTGATATCCGTGTCTGTCGACCAATTTCGTGACAACTCTAGCAGTAAGGCAATTTCATCGGGGGAAGGATCGCGCTCTTCAATAAAAAGTACATCCACAAAGATCGCTTGTGGCTCATAGCTCAATACTTGCAAGATAAAGTCAACATGCTGCGCCATCTTCAATGGCCAGTCGTATCTCTGAACTTTTATGTTTTCTAAACAAAGTTGCAGCTCTGTGGCCTGTGTAGTCTTTTCGTAATCCTCTGCACATCTTTGTCTCTGCACCGAAGCACGCAGCTCTTCATTTGCGTCCAGCTGAAGAAGATCAAATTCGCGCAATAGGATGACAGAAACATCTGGATTCTGAATACCAATAGTAGAATCTTCGCTTTCGCTGATTTGTCTGTCTTGGTCGCTTTGAAAAGGTCCGAGGACTGCCCGAATGACGCTGTCATGAGAGTATTCGTCAGTTGCTGTTCCTATACCAAACGGATCAAACAAAATGACGATAGCTCCAGTTAAGACGTAGGTCGCTGGTCGCAGCCACCAGTCCAGCCGATTGCGCTTCTTGCGATGCCGGAAAATAGAAACCGCGCAACACACGAGACCAATGGTTAGCAATGTGAGAAGAGCGAAGCACAGAAAGGAAGTGTCTATATTGCGAAGTTCATGCATGCTCAAAATTCACTCTCTTGGTAGTTTATCCGGTATCAGATCGATTACACCGTCTTGTTCTTTCTCCCGTTCCATCGGGTTCAGATTGCAACTCCGAACGTCTTTTGACTAGGCTGTTAGATACGCGGGGCTTTGTTGAATTGGCCATTTATCGTTTGGTCCGACAAAATTGCGAAATTTATAATTTGCAAACGATTACAACACGAAATATTGGGAGTTTGCAATCCATCCCGAACCTAGTCCATTTCGAACCTGGTGGGATCTCGGTGATACCCAAGCACTACCCCCTACACCAGCGCCCGCCTGATCAAGTTCAGCCCGACCACAAAAAGCGCCAGCAGGAGCACCTTGCGGAAGATTTCCTGGGGGATGTATCGGCGCAGCACCGTGCCCAGCCAGAGGCCGAGGAAGCCGGGGAGGCAGGCGAGCGCCGAGATCTGCGCCGTGGTGCCGTTCAAGATGCCGTTCTCAATGTAGCCGATCACCAGGGGGATCGAGCCGGCGAACCAGACCAGGCCGACCGCCCGAATGAAGGCCTCCTTGGGCAGGCCCAGCATGACGAAGTACATCATCATGGGCGGCCCCCACATGGTCGAGATGCCGCCCAGAATGCCGCCCAGGGTACCGGCGAGCGGCCCGGCCCAGCGCTCGGTCGCGGGCGAGAGGCCGCGGCTCGGGCGGATCAGGCTGGTCGCCGAGAAGATCATCACGGCGATCCCGATTAGACCGTAGAGCAGCGCCTCGTCGATGCGCACGACCAGCTTGGCGGTCAGGTAGATCGTGATCAGCAGGCAGACGATCATCGGCCAAAAACGCCGGATCGGCTCCATCGGGTTTCCGGCGTGCACCGCCTGCCACAGGTTGGTGAGCGCGATCGGCACGATGACCAGGCCGAGCACCAGGGTGACCGGAAAGAAGTTCGACAGGATCGCCACGCAGACCACGGGCAGGCCGATGCCGATCGTGCCCTTGACCAGCCCGCCCAGCGCCATGGCCAGGGCGATGATCAGGACCTGGTCGGGACCGAATCCGTACATATCCGTTCGATCGAGACCGAGACCGCGGCATGGCTCGGAAAGACCGCCGCGGCCTCGCAAGTGTCGGCCAGCCGGTTGGGATCCACGCGCGGCCGATCGGCCGGCAACAGAAGCTGGCCGCGCTCGACCTTGAGCGGCGTGGCGAAAAGCCCCATGCGGGCCCTTAAGAAACCGTTCATCTCGCCGGCGGCGGCGAGCCGGTCCCGGGCCACCGCGGCCTCCATCCAGCAGCCCAGCTCGCCTGCCACGCCGTTGCCCAGGACCGCGGTCATGCCCAGCTCTGCGATCCGCTCGAGCGCCGCCGCGAGCGCCTCTAGGCCGCCCAGCTTCATGAGCTTGAGCTTGATCATGCCGGCCGCGCCGAGCTGGGCGGCGCGCTCGATGTCGCTAGGCCGGTAGATCGATTCATCGAGCATGAGGGGCAGGGGGGCGGCCTGCGCGACCGCCGCCGCGGCCTCCCAATCGCCCGCCGGGCAGGGCTGCTCCAGCAGCTCGATGCCGGCGGGGTCGAGCGCACCGACGAAGCCTAGCGCCTGGTCCCGGGTCCAACCCTGGTTGGCGTCCAGCCGCAGCTCCGCGCGGCCGGCGACCCGCCGCTGAATCTGCCGCACCCGCTTGAGGTCCTCGTCGGGGTCGAAGCCGACCTTGACCTTGAGGGTCCGGTAGCCCTCGGCCAGGCGGGCCTCGATCTCTTGCTCGCCGGTGCCGTTGAGCCCCGCCAGCAGGGGAATTCGGGCCGGCGCCTTCGGCCCCAGCAAGGGGTGATCCTCGAGCATCTCGAAGGCGGTTACGAACGCGGTCGCGGTAAAGGGCCGGCCGGCCAGATGAAGCGCCGCCGCGCGCCGGGCCGCGTCCGGCCGGCGATTGACCAGGTGCGGCGCGATCTGCTGGGCGATGCTCCAGGCGTCGTCCAGGCTCTCGCTGCCATAGCCGGGCAGGTAGGTCGCCTCGCCGAAGCCCTTGCGGCCGTCTTCGTCGCGTGCCTCGATCAGTAGGGTCTCGAAGCAAACGAGCTCGGCGAAGGCGAGGCGGTAGGGAGTCTTAAGGGGCAGCTTGAGGCGCCGCAAAATGAGCTGCTCGATCATCAGGCGCTCAGGTCGTCTTCGGCGCGCTCTCGTCGTCGACCGAGACCCGGGTGCCGCGCAGGCTCTTGACCACGTTGGCGACGATGGTCAGGGCGCCGCCGAGGGTCAGCAGCGCCGCGATCGGGCGGCTGAAGAAGTTGACCGGATCGTAGTGCACCAGCTGCATGGCCTGGGCGAAGTTCTGCTCGCCGATCTTGCCCAGGATCAGGCCGAGCACGATGCCGGCGACCGAATAGCCCGAGCGGCGCAAGAAAAAGGCGACGATGCCGGCGATGAACATGATCATTACGTCGAGCGCTAGTCCGCGCACCGCGTAGGCGCCGACCGAGCCGAACAGCAGGATCGCCGGCGCCAGGAAGTGGAACGGTACGCGCAGCAGGTGGACCACCGTCTTGGTCTGCAGCCAGCCCAGGAAGAAGATCGCGATGTTGGCGAAGAACATCGCCGAGAAGACCACCCAGACCAGGTCGTTGGAGTTCATGAAAACCAGCGGGCCGGCCTCGATGCCGTGGATCTGGAACACGCCGACCATCATCGCGGTGAGCGCGCCGCCCGGCAGGCCGAGCGCGAGCAGGGGAATCATGGCGGCGCCGGTCGCGGCGTTGTTGGCGGTCTCCGAGGAGACCACGCCCTCCAGCTCGCCCTTGCCGAAGCGCTCCTTGTGCTTGGACCAGCGCACCGCTTCGTTGTAGCCCATGAAGGCCGCCAGGGTCGCGCCGATACCCGGCAGGATCCCGGCGAAAAAGCCGATCACGACCGAGCGGATGACCGCGAACTTGAGCTTCCAGAACTCCATGAAGCTGGGAAAGTCCAGGTTCACCTTGGGCGCTTGGTAGGTTCCCTTAACGCGCTTTTCCAGCTGCACGAAGACTTCCGAGACCGCGAAGAAGCCAAGGATCGTCGGGATGAAATGAATGCCGGCCAAAAGGTAGGTGAAGCCGAAGTCGTAACGCTTGACACCGCCCACCGGGTCCAGGCCGACCGTCGCGATCATCAGGCCGAGCAGAACCGACAGCCAGCCCTTCCACAGGGTGGAGGCGCCGACCGAGGAAGCGACCGCCAGGCCGAAGAACACCAGGGCGAAGATCTCCGGCGGCCCCAGGGCCGAGATCGCCCAGTCGGCGATGGTCGGCGTTGCGCTCATCATCAAAAGCGCCGAGCAGGTGCCGCCGAAGGCGGAACAGAGCACCGCGGCGCCGACCGCCCTGCCGGCCTGGCCCTTGACCGTCATGGGATAGCCGTCGAAGGCGGTTGGCGCGTTTTCCGGCGCCCCCGGTATGTTGAACAGGATCGCCGTGATCGCCCCGCCGAAGACGCCGGCGCAATAGATCACGGAATAGAGCATGATCGCGTCGCTGGCGCTCAGCTTGCCAGAGAAGGGCAGGATGATCGCCGCCAGGGTCAGCATGGAGATGCCCGGCACGGCGCCGAACAACATGCCGCCCAACAGCCCGCCGACGAAGATCATGATGCTGGTCGGATCGCCGAACAGGGTCGCGGTGCCTTGGAGGAAGTTTTCCATGGCCTCCCCGCTATGCTCCCAGCCGGGTCATTTGATCAGCACCAGGAGCCAGTTGCTGAATTCGTAGAATGGCGAGACATAACCGATCGGCAGGCCGACATAGAGCAGCCGGGTGAAGACCAGCAGCAAAAAGCAATAGATGCCCAGCGGCACGCCGATCAGCCAGCCGATCCGGCGTTCGCCGTTGAGCCAGAGGTAGGCGACGATGAAGATCGGCGTGGTGAAGTAAAAGCCGCTGATGTCGAGCAGTGCGGCATAGGCGACCGGCAGGCCGAGCACCAAGGCGATGCGGATCATGTCGCTGCGGCTGCGGGCCTGGTCCGGCGCGGCTTTTGCAGCGGCCGGCTCGGCCTTGGTCTTGCCGTCGCGCCAGGCCTGGAACAGCTGGAACAGGGCAGCGACGACGATCAGCGCGATCACCACGCGCGGCCAGCCGGCCGCGCCGAATTTGTAGATCTCGATCTCCCGGTCGAAGCCGAAGCTGAAGGCGTAGGCCAGGACGGCGAAGGCGAGCCAGAAGGCCACCTCGAGCACCTGGCCGCGGGACAGTCTAGCCATGTGAGCGGCGCTCCCGAGGCTGGCGCCCGGCGGCCCTCAGGGCGCGCCGGGCATGCCTAGTCAGGATGGACAAAAGCCTACTGGATCAGGCCGGTTTCCTTATAGACCCGGCGGTAGCCCTCGCCGGTCTGATTGATCAGATCGATCGCCCCTTGGGTGTCCCGGAAGCTGTCGATCAGATCCATGAACTTGCCCTTGTTGTAGGCCTGATAGCTGGGCGTGAAAAAGGCCTTTTGGAAGGCCCACTGGAGCCATTTCAGGCGATCTTCGGGCACGCCCTTCTTCACGTAGAAGCCGCGGAAGCGCATCAGCGGGTCGAACTCCAGGCCGACGTCCTTCATGGCGGGCACGTCGGCGAAGGCGGCCGGACGCTCGTGCAGCAGGGTCAGGATCGGCTTGAAGTCGCCGCTGTCGAGGAAGCCGCGCACGTCGCCCGGCTGCTCGAACAGGGCGTCGACCTGGCCGCCCTTGAGCGCGCCGTAGCGCGGGCCGCCCTTGTCGAAGCTGATCTGCTGCAGATTGAAGCCGAAGTGATCCATAACCTGCTTGAGGTTCATGCGCTCCATGGAGCCTTCGCGCGACACGTTGGCGATCGTGCCGTTGCCGCCCTGGGCCTTGGCCCACTCGACGAAGGAGCCCCAGTCGGTGAAGCGGTCTTCGCTGGTGCGAATGTAGATCTGGCTGAAGGTGATCTGGGAGATCACCAGGGGCACCAGGTCCTCGGCCGGGTTGACGTCGCTGGCGCCGGAAACAAAAGCGCTGGTCGCGTCGTCGATGTGCTCGAGGATCGTGTAGCCGTCGGGCGGTGTCGCCATGAAGGTGCCCAAGCCCACGATGCCGCTGCCGCCCGGCTTGTAGTCCGGCGTGATGTCGACACCGGTAACCTCGGTCACCGCCTGCGCCATGGCGCGCGCCACCTGGCCCGAGCCGCCACCGGGCCCATAGGGTACAATCATGGTCAGCGGGCGTTCCGGAAATCCGTTCGGCCGCTCCATGCTGTCCGGCAGGGTGTCTTCCGCGGCCAAAGCCGGGCCGGCCAGGGCCGCGCCCAGGAAAAGGCCGGCAACAAGCGTGGCCAAGTCGCGTCTCGTCTTCATGTGATCCTCCCCGATCGTTATGTCGTTCGCTTCGTTGCGGGGCATCTTAGGCGATCTTTTGCCGCCCCGTCAGCCCAAGAAAGGAGTATCAATAATTAGGACAGCGTGTCAAAATTTTTGTAATTTCACCGGGAAGAGGCACAGACGTTTTCCCACCGGGGGAATGGCGATAGGATGGCCGAATCGGGATCTCAGGCGGAGCAAAGCGAACATGGCCGAGGCGTTGGAGCGGGACGTTGTCGTCGAGCTTTTGAACAAGCTGGGCGAGGAAGAGGACGAGGCGGTGCTGGCGGCGGCCCGCGAGGCGCACGCCCGGGTGCAGGCCGCGGAGCTGACCTGGGACGCGCTGTTGGTGCCCGAGCGGGACGAGGACGACTTCGACGAGCTCGACGACGAGGAGGACGACGACGAGGCGCCGCTCGACGACGATGACGAGGACGTCGAGGAATCGCCCGAAGAGGCAGCCGCTGCCAACGCCCAGTCCCTCAAGCTGATCGAGCAATTGCTCGCCAAGGAGGGCATTTCCGACCAGCTGCGCGATGACCTGGAAGGCTACAAGGAAGACATCGCCGAGGGCGAGTTCGAGGAGAACGACCGGCGGTACCTGCGCGCGCTCGTCGAGCGCCTGGGCAAGGGGCGGTGAGGGGGCGGTTTCGGAAGGTTGCGGCCTCTGCCGAGATAGGCGGTCCTTTGCGAGAAAAGGAAGCGCTGGCCGTTCAGTGGACACCGCCTAGATTTGCACTGCCCATTTGCAGCATTCCAGCATGAACGATTGCAAGAGCTAAGAAGACAGTGCGCCGGTGCACCAAAAGAGCGCCTTTTCGGTGGTCCGCGAATGGTGGCTGTACCTTCAGCAGCGGACCATAACTGGTCGAGGTGGGAACGGGAAGGATTGACCCGAAGGCGAAAATCACCTGTTTCCCGATTTAAGCCAGGAATACCTGCTAGGATCCCGGCCAAAGAGCGAAAGGGAAATCGTGAACTTCATTGTAGCAATGACTCTTGATAAGGGTTTCATGAGCGAGAGCTTCGATCAAGCGCGCCGATACGGGAGCCGATGGCACCTGGTTGAGTTGGTGATCGGCGTGGTATTCATAGTTGGCGGCCTGGTGTTGTTCGCGTACGCAGATTGGGCATCCGCTCTGCCGCTTGCCCTTGTCGCTATCGGTGTTTTCGAGATTTTCAGCAGTCGAATCAAGAAGTTCTTTTGGCTCAGAAAACACGGCAGAAGCAAAGCCGCAAACCAGAAGATTGAGATGTCGTTCGACGACGAAGGCTTCGAGACCAAGAGCAGTTATTCGCATGCTCGCATGACTTGGAATGGCGTCGAGAAATGTGTCCGGACTCCGAAGGGGATACTGCTCTGGCCACAAAAGGGAGTCTACATCTACATTTCTGAGGAAGCAGCTGGAGCAGATGCGATAGCGTTTATCGAGTCAAAAGTTGTGTGATTCGGGTTCCTTGGGCGACTGCTTCTGGTTGTATTTCACCGTCCTGGGCGGCGCTTACGTGCGGCCGCACCGTCCTCAAATGCAGCCTTCGATCAGTCACCATGAGGGCAACCCGTCGCAGCATAGCCAAGCCGCTTTCCGGTCCACGTTGTTTGCGGTTAATCGTGCGGAGTTTGCCTAGGGCGACCGAACCATCGGGCCTCTCGGGGCGGCAGGTGTTAAGGTGACAGCCCGTGCGTGGCTTCCGATTGCTTCTACATCAACGTGATCGGCGTCTGAAGTTTCTAAACTTTGCCATTCAAGCAACGGTGGCTCACGCCAGAACGCCCAGGCGCCGAAGCTCCGGCTCGATCTGTTTCAAGCGGCCGGTCGTGTAGTGCAGGACCTTGAGGCCGCGCTGTTCGGCCAAATCGAGGAAGACTTTGGTGTCGTCGATGTAGAGAATCTCTTCGGGGCGGTCGCCCAGCGTCGTCAAGAGGACCTCTAGAAACGCCGGATCCCCTTTGCCGAGATGGTGGTCGTATGAATAAACCTCCATATCGAACAGGGCGCGAAAGCGGTACTTGGCCTCCAGATAGGCGATGCGATCGGGGATGTTCTCCGAATAGGCGACGAGCCTGAAACGGCCCTTCAGTCCCTCGACCAGCTGGAGGACATCCCGGTCCAGGGTGTAAGCCGCGTACCACGCGTCTCTGATCACCAGGGCGCTATAGCCCTGAGGGATTTGGCCCTCGGCCCATGACCAGAACGCTACTTCTGTCAGCAGCCCCTTTCGAAGATCCAGGCTGCGCGCGCAGGTGAGAAGCTTCCGGACGATCGCCGGATCGTAGCCATGGTCCCGGGACAGCGCCGCCAAGGCGACGCCCTTGCCCTCGGTGAAGAGGACGCCGCCAAGATCCAATGCGATTGATTTGATCATTGCCTTACCGCGCCATCTCCATCACGCCCGAATCACCGGCTCGCGCGGTGCGTGGGTAAAGAAGGTCATGTTCTCCTTCAGGACGGACGGGCTTCCCTCGTAGATCAAGGACTGTTCCATCCAGGTCGGGGGCCCGCGCTTGGCGCTCGGCGAACTCTTCGGCGCTGAAGTGGATGCGAGGATTGCTCATCGCGACGGCCCACTCATGTGAAGATACCCTTCAGGGTGAAAAAAAAGAACGCCGCCAAGAGACCACCGACCGGCAGGGTGACGACCCAGGAGACCAGGATGTTGCCGATTACCCGGAGGTTCAGGGCGGCGAAGCCCCGGGCGAGACCGACGCCCATCACGGCACCGACCGCGATGTGGGTGGTCGAGACCGGCAGACCGGTGCGCGAGGCCAGCACCACCGTTGTCGCCGCCGCCATGGTGGCGCAAAAGCCGCTCGAGGGGGTCAGCGCCGTGATCTTCTTGCCGATGGTTTGCATGACCCGGTAGCCGTAGGTGGCCAGGCCGAGCACGATTCCGCCGCCGCCCAGGATCAGCACCCAGATCGGCAAGGGCGCGCTCTGGGTCACGTCGCCGCCCGACTTGACCAGTGCCAGCACGGCGGCGAGCGGCCCGATGCCGTTGGCCACGTCGTTGGAGCCGTGGGCGAAGGCCATGGCGCAGGCGGTGAAGATCATCAGAGGCGCGAATATCTTCTCGACGCTGGCGAAGTGAAAGTCCCGATCGGCGGCCCTGTCGATCTCGACCCGTCGGATCAGCAGGTGGCCGATCCCCGCGACCATCAAGCCGAAAAGCGCGGCGAGCAGAAAGCTGGTGGGGATGGAGAGATCGAGCCTGAGATGCTTCAGGCCCTTGAACAGGGTGACCAGGGCCATCACGAAGCCGACCAAAAAGGCATAGGCCGGGGCCCAGCGCCGCGCGCTGGCCAAGGGCTCTTCGGCCCGCAGGATGAGCGCTCGGATCGACATCATGAGACCGAAGGCGATGATGCCGCCGAGCGCCGGCGACAGCACCCAGCTGAAGGCGATCTGGCCGATCTTGCCCCAGTTGACCGCCTCGATTCCGATCCCGACCATGCCGAAGCCGACGATCGCGCCGACGATCGAGTGGGTGGTCGAGACCGGCCAACCCTTGATCGAGGCGATCGCCAGCCAAACCGCGGCGGCCAGCAGGGCCGCCAACATGCCGAACACCAGGATCTCGGGCTGATCGGCGATCGGCCCCGGATCGATGATGCCCTTGCGGATCGTCTTGGTGACCTGACCGCCGGCCAACGCTGCGCCGAGGAACTCGAACACGGCGGCGACCACGATCGCCGCGCCCACGGTCAAGGCGCCCGAACCCACCGAGGTGCCCATGGCGTTGGCGACGTCGTTGGCGCCGATGCCCCAGGTCATGAAGACACCGAAGATCACGGCAATGATGATGAAGGTCGAGCCGTGCTCGGCGATGATGGCCATGGCGCGCTCTGGGCAGGTGGCTTAGCGGGCGAGCAGAAGGCGCAGGCGGTTGCCGACCTTCTCGGAGTAGTTGGCGAGGTCTCCGACCCAGCGGATCAAGCGGTGCCAGACCATCAGGGAAATCGGGTCGATCTCCTTCTCATGGACGAACAGCTCGCGCATCAGCTCGATCGCCTTGTGGTCGGTGTCGGTCTCGATCTTGTTGAGTTCGTCGATCATGTTGAGCACCAGTTCCGACTCCCGGCCGCGGAAGCCGGTCTCGAGCAGCTCGTCGAGCTCCTCCATGATGCTGGCCATCTTGTTGCAGGCATCCAAGCAGCGTTCGGTTAAAGCCATCAGGGGCGCCTGGATTGGCTCGAGTGGGGCTACCGGCCGAAGGGTCACCATGCCGGCGATGTCCTGGGCCGTGTCGGCGATCGAATCCTGCAGGTCGAGGATTTCCAGAAGATCGCGCCGGTCGACCGGCATGAACATGGTTCGCGGCAGGTGGGAGCGCAGCTCGTTCTTGATCTCGTCGGCCTCGTTCTCCAGCGCGAAGATCTTGTCCTTGACCGCCTGCAGCTTGGCTTCATCGCCGCTGAAAATTGCCTCGAACAGGCCGGGCACCTGTTCCGCACAGCGCACCACCACGCGCATATGCTCCTGTAGGGGCTTGAAGGGCGATGGGCCGAACAGATTGCCCAGTGGGCTGGTGAAGGGCATCGGGCCAATCTCCTCGGATGGCGTTCGCGCGGCGGCTCTGGGCGTTTCTAGCAAGTCGACGCGATCGAGACAAAGGTCCCGTGATCAGGAAAAGCTAGACTTTTCCCTAAGGTCGCCGGCTTGCCACAGGTAGAAGACCGCGAGCGGCTCGTCCTCCGTGCGAAAGCCGTGAGTCAGCAGCGGCGAGACGTGCACCGCCGTGCCGGCGCGCTGCCGGGCGCTCGACGCGCGCTCGCCTTCGCCCAGGCTGAAAACCGCGCTGCCGGCCAGCACGACATAGACCTCCTCGGCCTGGTGGCGGTGCGCCGGGTAGGTGATTTGCGGCCCCCAGACGCCGATGCCCGCGCGCACCCGGGTGCTCACGAAAGGGCCTTGCTTGCCGATCACCTCGGCAAAGCCGTAGCCCGCCAGCATGTCTTCGCCGACCACGCCGTCAACCCGGGTGTAGCTCTGCTCCCACTTGCGCGAGGCCCGCTCCTGGACGAAAAGCGCAAGCAGATCGCGGGTCTCGGGGGCGCTGAGCGCGAGCGTTTGGCCGAGGGTGTCGGCGGCGGGCAGATGGTGGGGCGCGGCCGCCCGCCAGTCCTCGCCCCAATCGGCCAGCGCCGCCTTGAAGCGCCCGACCGCGGGATCGGGATGGGCCGCGACGAAGGCAAGGATAGCGTCGCGCAGGCGTGTGTCGGACTCTTTGAGGCTAGGTGCGTCCATCGGGTGCAGCCGCTGCTTTGTGCCAAAGAAGACTCCCATTCATAACCAAAGCTGTTGACGCAGCCCAAGATTTTTTCTCTTCACAGCGCCCGGCCCGGGGTGGGACAGTAGCCGCCTCACATCACGGAGAGAGACCGCACATGACCCCGCGCTTTCTATTCACCGATGGCGAAGCCGCCCCCTGGCAGCCCGTGGAAATCGCCCCGGGCGTCGAGGTCAAGGCGCTGGCCAGCGCCGACGGCCAGACCATGGAGCTTTATCGCTTCGCGCCGAACACCAGCTATCCCGATCACTTTCATGAGGGCCCGGAGTTCGTCTACATGCTGGAAGGCGAGGCGACCCAGGACGGCCGGCGCATCGGCCCCGGTTGGGCCAGCGTCGGCGAAAGCGGCACCTTGGAGAAAAACTTCCACAGCGGTCCCGAAGGCTGCCTCTTCCTCACGGTCTACCAGGACTCGCGCTACGTGGATTGATCAGGCGGCGAGGTCCTGATCCGGGCGAAAGTCACCGGTACCAGGATGTGTTCGGTCGATAGGTTGGAGGGCTTGACAGAAACCAATAAATCGATATATCTCGATATATGGAACTGGACAAAGCGATTGCCGCTCTCAACAATCCTGTTCGACGCAGGATCCTCGACTGGCTGAAGGACAGATCGAACTTTCCACCCGCCTTGCCGGAGCACGCCGGTCTGGAAGGGGTGTGCGTCGCCTACATCCAGGAAAAAGCAGGTCTCTCGCAATCGACGATCTCCAACTATATGGGCCTTCTTAAAGCGGCTGGATTGGTGATCTCCGAGCGCCACGGCCAATTCACCTTCTACCGCCGAGACGAAAGCGCGATACGTGCTTTCCTGAACGCGGTTGAGAAGGAGCTTCTGAAGCCGTAAGGCGCAACCGATTGCGAGGGCAGACAGCAAACGTAAGCGTAACTCGATGAACCGATAAATCGAAATATCTCGATGGAAGGGACCCAGATGACCAAACAGAGCTTTGAGGATAGATCGCCAAAGCCCCATCACATACTCGCAAGCCCGTTGGAGCTTCCCTGTGGCGCGGTTCTAAAGAACCGGCTCGCGAAGTCGGCGATGTCTGATTCCCTTGGCAACGGTGAGGGCGATCCCACCGAGGCACAGGTTCGACTTTACGAAAGGTGGGCGGACGGCGGCGCCGCAGTGTCCATCATCGGCGAAGTGCAAGGAGATCCGCGTTTTCCCGAGAAACCCGGCAATCTGGTGTTCGGTATTGGTAGCGACCGTCGGGCGATAGGGTCATTGACCAGCCGGGCCTCGATCAGGGGTGCGCACCTCTGGCCCCAACTAGGTCATGCTGGCGCTCTATCGCATGCACCGATCAGCCAGCCCAAGGGACCGTCAGCGTTGAATCTCGAAGGTCTTCAATGTGCGGGGATGTCACGTGAAGACGTTGAAGACCTGCCGCCCATGTATGCGCGAACAGCCGCATTTGCAAAGGACGCAGGGTTTGGCGGCGTTCATCTTCATGCCGGGCACGGCTTCCTGCTCAGTCAGTTTCTCTCTCCCTTGTTTAACCGTCGCGACGACGCCTACGGCGGTTCGATCGAGGCGCGTTGTCAAATCGTGCTCAAGGTCATCGACGCAATGCGGCACGCAGTAGGCCCGGCTTTTCCCATCGGGATCAAGATCAACGCGACGGACAAATTGGAAGGCGGATTGACGGAGAACGATGCCTTGGAGGTCGTGCGTCTTCTCGATCGGTCCTCCGTCGATCTGATCGATATCAGCGGGGGGACCTACTTCCCCGGCGCGAAAGCGAGCTCCGATGGGGTGTCGGACAGCGGGCCCTATTTTCTGGACTTTGCCCGACGCGCAAAAGGCGTGACCGATGTGCCAATGATGTTGACCGGCGGCTTCGAAAGGCGCGAGCAGGCGGTGGACGCCGTGGCGGGCGGTAACGTCGACATGGTGAGCTTGGCGCGCGCCATGGTTCTAGATCCTCGCTTGGCGGACCTTTGGTTGACGGAGGAAGGCGGTGATCCCGAGTTTCCGATCTTCCAGTCCCCGCCTCGGGGTGGCGTAACAGCCTGGTACACTATGCGGCTCACCGCGTTGGGCGAGGATAAAGAGGACGCCTTCGCGCTGGATCCCCAAGCTGCCATTCAAGCTTACGAAGAACGTGACGCACATCGTTGCATCAGATGGCGGGAGAAATTTTCAAGTTCGTAGCGGGCACGTGGCGCCGTTCCTGTGTCCTGGTCGTTTTGAGCATCTCGGCTGTCCCTCTCTCCACCATCCCTTGACCAACGGTTTCGGCGCGGTCCAAGCCCCCCTGGCGCGTTGCGCCCATTGGCGCTACTAGAGGGGGACGGGATGTTCCCTTGAGCCGAGGTTGAGGAGCCGCTTCATGAGCCCCTTGAGCAACGTGCGTGTCGTCGAGTTCTGCCAGATCGCAGCCGGGCCCTTCTGCGGCATGCTGCTGGCGGATCTGGGCGCCGACGTGATCAAGGTCGAGCATCCCGATGGCGGCGACGGTATGCGCAACTGGCCGCCCTTCAACGAGGGCTTCTCCGAAAACTTCGCCTCGCTCAACCGCAACAAGCGCTCGGTCGCCCTCGACCTTAAATTCCCCGAGGGCCTGGCCGCCGCCAGGGCGCTCGCGCTCTCGGCCGACGTGGTGCTCGAGAACTTCCGACCCGGCGTGATGGAAAAGCTCGGCCTCGGCTACCCGGCGCTGGCGGCCGGCAAGCCCAGCCTGATCTACTGCTCGATCTCGGCCTTCGGACAGGACGGCCCGCGTGCCCGCCAGGGCGGTTTCGATCTGACTATTCAGGCGATCGCGGGCGTCATGAGCGTGACCGGCGAGCCGGACGGGCCGCCGGCTAAGTGCGGCGTGCCGATCAGCGACTTTTCGGCCGGGCTCTACGCCGCCAACGGCGTTCAGGCGGCGCTCTTGGCGGTGCGCGCCGGCCAGCCGGGCTGCCATGTGGATGTCTCCATGCAGGGCGCCACCCTGGGCGTCGCGGCGCTGCAGACCAGCGAGTACTTCGGCAACCGGCGCGATCCCGAGCGGCTCGGCTCGGCCCATCCGCGCAACGCCCCCTACCAGGCTTTCCAGGCGGCCGACGGCTTCTTCGCCATGGCCGCCGGCAACGACCGCTTGTGGCAGACGGTCTGCCGCCTGCTCGGCGACCAGGCTCTGGCGGAGGACCCGCGCTTTGCCTCGACCGCGCTTCGGGCCGCCAACCAGGATGCGCTCAAGGTCCTGATCGAGGCTCACTTCGCGGAAAAGCCGGCGGCCCATTGGCTCGAGGTCTTCGCCGAGGCTGGCGTGCCGTCGGCGCCGATAAACGGCTACGGCGCGGCCCTGGCCGATCCCCAGGTGGCCCACGGCGGCCTGGTGGCGCCACTCGACCTGCCGGGCGGCGGCGCGAGCGAGACCGTGGTGTTGCCGCTGCGCTTCGGCGGCGCACGGCCCGGCGTGCGCCGCCGGCCGCCGGCGTTGGGCGAGCACACGGAGGAGGTGCTTGCCGAGCTGAGCACGCCGCATGGCGGCTGAGGGCGGCGACAAGGCCCTTGTACGCAAGGCGGTGATCGGCGCGGCGGGCTTTCCCTCGATCGTGCTCTTCGCCTCCATGACCGGCTTCGGCTCCCTGTGCCGGGCGAGCGACCTCAGCCTGGCCATTGCGCTGGGCGCGACCGCCGGCATCTGGGGCTTGCCGGGCCAGCTCGCCATGGTCGAGCTGCAGCTGGCCGGCAGCGAGCTGATCGCGATCGTCATGGCGGTCTCGCTCGCCAACGCGCGCTTCTTCCCCATGGCGCTGGTCATCCTGCCGCTCCTGCGGGTCGGCCTGACGCGCAAGCTATGGCTCTTTCCCATGGTCCAGATGATGTCGCTCAATCCCTGGGCCGCGACCCTGCGCGAGGCGGGTCGTCTGAGCGGCCGCGAGCGGCGGCTCTACTTCGTCACCTTCGCCGCGGTCTGCGTCACGGCGGCGCTTGCCGGCACCGCCTTCGGCTATCTCGCGACCGGCGCTTTGCCCCGGCCGCTCACCTTGGGGCTGATCTTTTTGAACCCGCTGTTCTTCGCCTTGCTGTTCGCCAGCTTGGAGGGCCGCTCCACCGTGCTCGCCCTGCTGCTCGGCGCGGTCGTCGGGCCGCTCTTGCACCTGGTCTCGCCCGATTGGGGGCTCATGGCGACCGGTCTTCTGGCTGGCACCGCGGCCTTCCTTCTGGCGCGCCGGAGAGGGCGCCCATGACCCAATCCGCAGCACCCTGGCTGGTCTTGCTGCTGTCGGTCCTCGGGACCTACGTCTGGCGTGCCATGGGCGTCGTGTTCTCGGCGCGCATCCAGCCGGACAGCGCGTTCTTTCAGTGGATCTCTTGCGTTTCCTACGCCATGGTTGCCGGCCTGATCGCGCGCATGACGATCTTGCCGATCGGTGCGCTTGCCGAGACTCCCCTGATCGACCGGCTTGGCGCCATGGCGCTCGGCTTCGCGGTGTTCTTCGCGTTCAAGCGGCGCATTCTACCGGCCGCCGGGGTCGGCGTGGCGGCCTTTTGCCTCATGGCTTACCTGCGCGAGGCCGGTCTGCCGAGCCTCTGAAGCACGAAGGCGATGATCAATCCGGCAACCAGGCCGCCGATGTGGGCGCGCCAGGCGACCTGGGCTTCGTTGGCCAGGAAGTCGCTGACGCCCAGCATGGCCAGCACCAGGTTGAGCACCAGGACGATCATCACGAAATTGAGCGCGGTCGAGCGCGCGAAGCGGCCCTTGACGGCCATGGTCGCGACGAAGGCGCCCATCATGCCGTAGACCGCGCCGGACGCGCCGATCAGAAAGAACTGCCGCGAGCCGATGAAGGCCAGCTCGGTCAAGGCGCCGGCCGCCGCGCTGCCGGCGAACAGCAGCAGGAATCCGAGCGCGCCATGGCGCCGCTCCACAAAGCTGCCGAAGGCGAGCAGGAAGCCGGTGTTGAGCACCATATGGCCAAGCTCCAGATGGATCAGGCCGTGGGTCACCAAACTGGACATGACGAGCGGGCGGATCCCGATGCCGGGCGTCGCGAACTGCGCCTGGAACAGCTCGGAGATGAAGGCGAAGTTGGTGAGCAGCCAGGACTGTAATCCCGGTCCCACCAGGTTGAGGAGCAGGTAAATCGCCACCAGGACGCCGCAGGTCCACAGGGTCGCCGGCGGCGCGTTGAAAATCGGCTGACGTTCGCGCGGGCCGTCCTCGCTGCGCATGGGGATCACAGGCGGGTCACCCGGTCGGGCTGCTGGCCGAGCGCCTGCTGGCAGAACGCGATCGCCTCCTGTTCGGCCGAGGTGGCGTCGTCGTGGCGGTTGCCCAGATGGACCCGCGAGCCGTCGCGCCACATGCTCCAGAGGTGGTCGGTCGAGCCGTCCAGATGGCTCCAGCGCTCTATAATGATTTCTATCATCGTGGCTCCAAAGCGCCCGCTTTGTGCGGGCTTGTCAAGTCCGGCAGGGTCGAAGGCCGGTTTGCTTCCGGGGCGCTTGCTATAAGCTTAGCGCCGAACAACCCGAGTCGCAGGCCATGAATGATGATTTAGGACGGCCCGAGAAGGCCTACAAGGACCAAGATTTCATGCGCGGCCAGGACGGACGGCCCTTGCGCATGCTGGCCGAGTACCTGGAGCCCAAGGCACGCTTCGAGCGCTACCGCGTGGACGACACCATCGTGTTCTACGGCTCGGCGCGCATACCCTCGCGCGAGACCGCCGAGGCCGAGGTCGAGAAGGCCAAGGCCAATGGCGGCGACATGGCCCGGGCCGAGAAGCGCCTGGAGCTCTCGGCCTACTACGAGGCTTCGCGCGCGCTGGCCCACCGCCTGACCGAATGGTCCAAGAGCCTGGACGACGTCGACCGGCGCTTCGTGATTTGTACCGGCGGCGGGCCGGGCATCATGGAGGCGGCCAACCGCGGCGCCTCGGAGGCCAAGGGCATCAACATCGGGCTCGGCATCTCGCTCAATTTCGAGGAGCCGCCCAACCCCTACGTCACCCGGGAGCTGGCCTTTACCTTCCACTACTTCTTCATGCGCAAGTTCTGGTTCGCCTATCACGCCAAGGCGATCGTCGTCATGCCGGGCGGCTTCGGCACCCTGGACGAGCTTTTCGAGCTCTTGACCCTGGTCCAGACCGGACGCATCCGCAAGCGCATGCCGACCGTGCTGTTTGGCAAGGACTACTGGTCCAAGGTGCTCAATCTGGAGACCCTGGTGGAGTACGGCACGATCAGCCCGACCGACCTGGACCTCTTTATCCTGACCGATTCCGTCGACGAGGCCTTCGACTACGTGACCCACGAGCTGAAGGCCCACGCTCTGGAGAGTCCCGGTCTATCCCTTTGAGGGCGCTTACTTGCGGCCGCCGGCCAGTTTGGCGGCCTCGGGCAGGCGGCGCAGGCGGGCCATGGCGATCACGCCCCAAAGCGGCCCGATGGCCAGAACCATGAAGGCGAATTCCCAACCCAACGCCCCTACGGCCACCGGCATGAGCTGAATCGTCACCAAGGTCAGCAGGAAGCCCAGGCAGGTTTGCAGGGTCATCATGGTGCCCTCCAGTCCTGGTTCCGACAGCTCGGTGATGGCGGCCGAGAACTGGGCCGAGTCGGCGACGATCGTCACCCCCCAGATGAGGCAGACGACGGTCAGAAGCAGCGGGCTGCCGCCGAAGAAAAAGCCGACCCCCAGCGCGCAGCCGCCGCTGATCGCCATGGCGCCTATGGTCAGGGTGGTGCGGCCCCAGCGGTCGGCGAAGAGCCCGCCCAGCCAACAGCCGAGCGCGCCGCTGGCAATGGTCGCGGCGGTGACGTAGGCCGCCAAGAGCGAGGCTTGGGCGCCGTCGGAGAAGCTGAGCCGGAAGCTCGCATCCAGAAAGACCGCGATCCAGGCCCACATGGCATAGAGCTCCCACATATGCCCCAGGTAGCCCAAATTGGCGAGGCGCAGGGCGCGGTTGGTCCAGGCCTTGAACGCCAGTCTGGGGTTGAACGGCGGCATTTCGGCCAGCCTCGGCCCGATCCCGGCCAAGCGGATGCCGAGCCCGGCGGCAATCGCCGAGAGGGATGCAAAGCCCAGCGTCAGCTGCCAGTCCAAGCCGCCCAAGGCGTTGAACAGATAGGGCGACGCCGAGCCCAGGGTGACCGCGGCCGTCAGCAGCCCGATCAAGAGGCCCATGTCCGCCTTGGCCCAAGTGGTCACCAGCTTCATGCCGACGGGATAGATGCCCGCCATGCAGGCGCCGGTCACGAAGCGCAGGATCAAGACCAGGTCGGCGTTCGGATCGAGCGGCAGGATCGCGCCGTTGGCGGCCGCCGCGACCAGGGCCGAGACCATGAAGAAGGTCCTCGGATCGATCCGGTCGGCGAGGCCCAGCAGCGCGCTGATCAGGGTGCCGGCAACGAAACCGAGCTGCACCGCGCTGGTGAAGAGCGGTGCGCGCGCCGGCTCCAGCAGGCCCCGGTCGAGCAGGTCGGGTACCACCGCCGAGGCCGAGAACCAGAGCGCCAGCGCGGCGACCTCGCAAAGCGCGATGATGGCGATCGAAAGGCCGCGGCTGGACGACATGATCCTTGGGGGGCAAAGAAAAAGGGGCCGCCTTGTCGCGCGGCCCCTCCTCAATAGGTTAAAAGCCGATGCTTGGCCAGCAGGCTCAATGGCCCGCCAGGTCGTTCCACTGGGGCAGCAGGACGATGGAGTTGGGGTTGTAGCCGGCCTTTTGCAGGCTATCGATCTGGGCCACCACTTGGGCCTTTGGCAGGTCGATCACGGTGATCGTGCCGTCGCTCATACCCGGCAGGTTGAGCAGCGCGTTCTGCACGAAGGCGTAGCGACCGTCCTTGGTGAGCGCCACGTGATGGGCCCCGCCGCCGGTCGCCAGGCTCTTGATCAGCTTCGGCTTGGCCAGGTCCTGGCCGATATCGAAGATGTGGAACTGGCCCGGGTTGGCGGTCGTCAGATAGAGCCGGTTGCCGCGCTTGTTGAAGTACATCTCGAGCGGCACGCCGGCCTTGATGTCGGCGAAATCGTAGGCTTCCGCCATCTCGAAGTCGCTCTTCTCCGGGTTCCAGGTCGCCGTCCAGAGCGAGCCGCCGAACATGTTGGTGATGTAGGCGACCGGCGGGTTGCTGCCCGGCACGAAGAGGATCTCGACCGGCGCCTCGCCGCCCGGGGCGGGCTTGTTGGAGACCCGGTGGACGCCCAGCACTTGGTTGCTCGAGGGCTGGAAGACCACGACGGAATCGCCGGGGTCGCCCAGGTCGCTGGCCCGCACGGTGCTGGTCACCAGGCCCCGGTCGATGCCGCCGTGCACCGCCAGGCCGTGGGGGTAGGGGATCGGCATGTCGATCACCGCCGTGATCTCGTCGCTGGCCACGTCGCCGACCACCACGTTGTTGGATCCCATGCAGGTCAGGTACCAGGTCTTATTGTCATCCGAGAAGATGACATCCTCGCCGACCTGGCAGGCCGGCACGGGCAGCGTCTTCATGCGGTAGGGATTGGCCTCCATGTCGATCACCCGGAGCTCGGGCTTGCCGAGCGCGGTGACGTAGGCCTTGGTCATGGTCCGGTCGTAGAAAATGTGGTGGGCGATCACATCGGCGGGCAGGGGGATGTCGAGGAGGACCTTGCCGAAGTTGGGCGAGTTCGGGTCCACGTCCATGATCGCAATGCCTTCTTCCCGTTCGCGCGGGCCGGTCAGCTTGAGCGCCTTGAGGGAGTCCTCGGGCTTGGTCTCGTAGTTCATCATGGCGAGGATCTCGCCCTTTGCCTGGGGCGGCGCGGCCAGCACTAGGGCGCAGAGGCCGACCAGCGGCCACAGCTTGATGGTCATTTAAGGTGTTCCTCCCAGAACCAATCGTGTTCCCCGCCGGAGATAGGCGGACGGTCCTAGATTGGCAGGCTGGAGGCGCGCTGAAAAGCCTTTGATCTCGATGCGTTATGGCGTTGTGTAGCCACGCCCCTTCATGCAGGCGGCGACCGCATGGTCATAGCTCTTCAGCTTGGCCTGGCGCGCTCGATAGGCCTGCAGGTATGCCTGGTGCTGGCGGTCCATCTCCTTGCGGTGCTGGTGCAGGGCGCGCAGGGCGCCGATCCCGCCGCCGAGCGCCGCGTGGCGCGCCAACCCGCCGCCGAAGACCTCGCCGGCCAATAGGCCGTGCTCGGCGCCCCGGGCGGCGCCGCCGGCGAGCGACTCCTCGTCTTCCTTCTCGGCAAGGATCTGACTCTCCTGGTGGGCCATGGCAATGGGGTCGACGCCGGTCGTCTCGGTCGCCCACTGGTGGCACTGCCAGGCGTCGGCGTCTTGTTCTTGCTGACTCTGGTGCTCGGCCGGATAGAACTGGGTCTGGGCGGCCAGCGGCCCTGGCAGCAGCAGGAGCAGGGCGGCAAGCGGGAGCGTGATCTTAGACATTCCTTAGCGCCTCTTGTTCTAGGGACCTTGGGGATGATACCTCGATCCGCCACGCCTTGTCCCCGTCGCCCGAGTCGTTTCGCGCCCATGTTACAGCCTCGCCTTGCGGCCCCGTTCCTCGGTTTGCTTGTGCTCGCCTTGCCGAGCCCGGTGGCGGCCCATGCCTTCGGCGCCCGCTACGACCTGCCGATCCCGCTCTCGCTCTATCTGATCGGGGCGGGGGCCGCGGTGCTGCTGTCCTTCGTGGTGACAGCGGTCTTCCTGCGCAGCGTGGAGGCGGCCCAGGCCAAGTACACCGCCGACCTGAAGAACACGCCGCTCGGCTGGCTGGTCGGCTTTCGGCCCTTGCACACCCTCCTGCGTGTCGTTTCGGTCGGGATCTTTTGCCTGATCATCGCGACCGGCTACTTCGGCGTCGAGCATTCCCTCAAGAACCTCGCGCCGACCATGGTGTGGGTGATCTTCTGGGTCGGCATGGCCTTCGTCTCGGCCTTGATCGGCAACCTCTGGGGCCTGGTCAATCCCTGGAAGATTCTCTTCGCCTGGGCCGAGCGGCTGACCGGCGGTCTGACCCTCAACAAGCCCTATCCTGAGCGCCTGGGGGTCTGGCCGGCGATCATTCTGTTCCTCACGATCAGTTGGATCGAGCTGGTTTACGAGACCCCGGGCAAGCCGTCGTTCATCGCCTCGATCATCTTGGTCTATTCGGCGATCACCTGGGGCGCCATGGTGGTCTTCGGGGCGGAGACCTGGCTGAAGCGCGGCGAGGTCTTCACGGTCTTCTTCACGCTTTTCGCGCGCTTTGCGCTTTTCGCGGTTGAGGACGGGCGGCTCAAGATCCGGCCCTTCGGCATCGGCTTGCTCGACGACAAGCCGGTCACCCGCTCCATGATGGCCTTCGTCATCCTGGCGCTTTCGACGGTCACCTTCGACGGCATCAGCGAAACCGAAACCTGGGCCAACTTCCTGACCTGGATCGGTGAATCTCCGGCCTTGCGGGACACGCTACTGGCCCTGCGCTCGGTCGCGGTCAACCTGATCGCGCTGATCATCTCCGCGTCGATCGTGCTGTTGCCGCTCAGCTTCTTGGCGATCTATCTGATCTTCAGCCTCTTCATGGCCAAGGCGGCGGGCGGGCGCCTGCCGGCCGGCGAGGTGGCGCGCTTCTTCGTGCTGACCCTGGTGCCGATCGCGATCGCCTATCACGTGGCCCACTATCTCTCCTTCCTCATGCTGGCCGGCCAGCTGATCGTTCCGCTCTCCTCGGATCCCTTCGGTTACGGCTGGGACCTCTTCGGCGGCGCGGCCTATCGAATGGACATCTCCGTGGTCAGCGCCAAGATGGTCTGGTACGTGGCGGTCGCCGCGATCGTGGTCGGCCACGTGATCGCGGTCTATCTGGCCCACGTCATGGCGCTGCGCGCCTTCAAGGATCACCGGGCGGCCCTGCTCAGCCAAATTCCCATGGTGATCCTGATGGTCGGCTACACCATGATCAGCCTGTGGATCCTCTCCCAGCCGATTGTGGAGTGAGGGTAGGGGGCCGGGTCTAGCTCAGTCGCGCTTAGCTATTGGCTTGCCCACAGCACGCGGGACACCCACGCGACATTCTCGATCTCGATCAGGCGCGCGTCGCCGTCGCCCCAGATCGGCGCAAGCTCCACCTTCGCCGCGCTTTGGCGCACCAGGCGCATGACCAGGAGCTCGCCATTGTGCAGCTTGACCACCACGCGGTCGCCGCGCCGGATGCCGGCGTTGGGCGACACCACGAGAATGTCGCCGTCGCTGTAGACCGGGTTCATGCTCTGGCCCGTCACCTCCAAGGCGAAAACCTGCGCCTTGCCAAGGTAGGGAAACAGCACCTCGTCCCAATGGCCGCCGATGGGCGCGCCGCTTGAATCGAACTGGCCCTCCTTGCTCGCCTGGCCGAATGTCATGACGGGAATGCGACGGGCCGACGAAACATAGGGGCTGTCGCCGATCAGGCTGATGAACTCGTCCAACGAGGCGCCGGTGGCGTCCAGGATCTTGGCCACCGATTCCGTGCTGGGCCAGCGCTGCTTGCCTTCCTTGCTTGCCCGCTTGCTCTTGTTGAAGGTGGTCGGGTCGAGGCCCGCCTTGCGGGCCAACCCGGAGGCGGAGAGGTTGTACTTGGCAGCCAATCGATCGACGGCGCGCCAGATATCCTCGTGTTGCAGCAAGAGCCTTCCCCCTAACACCGTTTCGAGGCAGCTGACCGAGACCGCACATCGGTTTCCGGGTCAGCGACATGGGAGCGAACAAGCGGTCAATTCGAGCTAATTTAATATCAGCTTATTCTTTATAAGAATTTAACACCTGTTACTCGCTTACAATAAAAATCACGTTATACTTAACTATGCAAAGGGGTGATTAACCTTGGCAGGACAATTCGATTTGATAAGTACATTGATTTTGAGGCAGACTCTGAGAAATTACGCAGATCACACCCTGCTTGCACTACCTGGGCGCTTGGGCAACGCCTCTGCTCGAAATCGAGAGCCTGCGCACGGAATGTGGATAAGAGTGCAATTCTTAATTTGACTCGTTAACCAAATACCTGTGACAGTATTCCTCCACTCTGCGGGGAAGCGGTTAAGGGAGCCGCGTTTGCCACGCAGGCAACAGAGAGGGGAGGCTATTCGATGACTCACAATTTGAGAGATCGTTTCACGCGACTGTCCCTGGCGGTAGCTTTGGTGCTTGCCGCCATGACCTTCATCCCGTTCAAAGCACAAGCATCCTTGATACAAGACATCTTCAACGTCTTTCAGGGCATCAGTGAACAGGAGGGGACCATTGAGTTCCCGTCGGAGATGGGGAGTGGCACGGCTGGTGTATCCTTCGAGTACGTTGATGGTTGGACCGAAGCCGATATCACGTCCATCTCGTGGACACTGGATCCGTTCACATGGGATGTCGTGGCCTTAAGTCTTTTGGCATCCCGCGGCAACACGTGTCCCGACCAACCAAACGACTGCGAATTCGAGGAGCTGTCGCTCACCGCGAGCGCGTTGGATGTGGATGGAATTAGGTGCGAAGATCTCGCCGAGCGTTATGCCTGCACGGGCTTCGGGCGTGACGCCTCTATTGAGTTTCGCCATCCTCAGTCTGAGGTGCCCGAGCCACCTGCCGCTTGGATCTTCTCACTGGCGCTCTTGGCTCTCGCGGCAGCGGTGCGTTGGGACCGGCGACGGGCAGCCTAGTCAAGCTCGATTGGTCTTCTAGGGGTACGCGATCACGCGGATCACGCGTGTCCACTTTGCGCGCGTGTAGAGGCACTTAGGCGTCTGTCCCCTCATCAGTCGGCCGATGGGTCAGGCGCTTGCCGGTGATGCCGGCAAGGGACTTGGCCGCGCGCTCTGCTGGCGTTGGACGTGCCACCGCCTGCGGAGCACCGTCTCTATTCTTACGGTCCTCTGCAAATCACTTTGTGAAAGGAATCAACTGGCGGGCCACGCAGATCGCAAAGAGCACGGAACATTTGTATGAATCGTCCCCGAAGTGATCCACGCAACGCTGATAGTCACTCAAGCACTGGAATTCTGGCGTACGAAACTCCGGCGCGTCGCCCGCTCCTCCACTCATAAGATCCCGCTCGTCAAAATCAACGGCATCAATCTCACCTGAATCGAACTTTGTCCTCGTCTCAGGATTCCTTAGGATCTCATAGGCCCGCGAGATCTCTTTAAAACGCTGCAAAGATTGTTCGCCGCCGCTTGTCCTCTCTGGATGGAACTTGAGCGCCATCTGTCGATAGGCCGCCTTTATGCCCTCCGCTGTCTCGCTCTTCGACACGCCAAGTACGCGGTATGGATCGAAAGGGGGCGCGTCACTGTCACGCTTGGGGATGGGTTTCGAGGGCTTATCGTCAGGCGATGAAACGTGTTCTAGATCCTTTGCCCATTGAACGACCTCTTGCTTCTGAGAGTCCGTAGGGTCGTCCCTAATCACCTCGAGTAGATCCTTGATCTGGCGACGATGCGCGTACATCTCCGCCTCCAAGCTCGAAAAGAAATCGAGCTTGTCCTCAGACCCGTCTTCGGTCTTTGCCCCTTCCTCCAGCGCTTCGCTCAGCCGAGAAATTGCCAGGTGAACTTCAGCCTGAATTTCCTGGCCCAGGTCATCGGGTTTCGGCACATTTCCCCCTTGCGCAACTGATCTCTATCCCATTTCGATCCGGTCCATTTGAGGGACGGTACCATAAGAGTTTCTCTCTACGACAACCCGATGGCACCGCCGAAGCCGCGGCCGGTTTCACGGTGTCTCCGCCCCGAAGTCCTCGAAGCGGTCGATCGCGGCGCGGTCGTAGCCCAGGCTGGCGGTCAGCAGCTGGCGGGTGTAAGGCTCGCGCGGGGCGGCGGCCCGCAGCTGTTCGACGGTGAGCTCCTCGACGATGCGGCCGTGGTTCATGACCGCCAGGTCCTCGCACATGTGGGCAACCACCGAGAGGTTGTGGCTGACCAGGATCGTGGTGAGGCCGCGCTCGCGCCTGAGGCGGGACAGGAGGTTCAAGACCTCGGCCTGGATCGAGACGTCGAGCGCCGAGGTCGGCTCGTCGAGCAGCAGGATGCGCGGCTCCAATATCAGCGCCCGGGCGATCGCGACCCGCTGGCGCTGGCCGCCGGAAAGCTGATGAGGGTAGCGAAAGCGGAAGCTGTGGCCCAGGCCAACCTCCTCGAGCACCGCCTCGACGCGCCGCTCGGGATCGCCCAGGCGGTGGATCGCGATCGGCTCGGAAAGCACCCGGTCGACCGTGTGGCGCGGATGCAGGGAGCCGAAGGGATCTTGAAACACCATCTGAACGGTTTTGAAGAAAGCTTTGTTGCGGCGCGCTTTTTGCTCCACGCCGTCGACCGTGATACGGCCCGACCAGCGGCCGATCAGGCCGGCGATGGCGCGCAGCACCGTGGACTTGCCGGAGCCCGACTCGCCGACCAGCCCAAAGCTCGCGCCCTCGGCCACGGAGAACGAGGCCCGGCGGACCGCTTGGACCCGCTTGGCGCCGTGGCCGAAGGTGACCTCTAGGTTGGCGACCGTGATCATGGCTCGAGCGCCAGCCAAGCCGGATCGCGCTTGAGCACCGGCAGCGCGCCCGGTCCGCCGTCGATCCGCGGCAGGCAGTTCAAAAGGCCCCGGGTATAGGGGTGCTTGGCATCGTGCAGATCCTTGGCGGCGCAGGTCTCGACGATGCGCCCGCCGTACATGATCAGGACCCGGTCGCAAAACGAGGCGACCAGGTTGAGATCGTGGCTGATGAAGATCAGCCCCATGCCCCGCTGGCTTACCAGGTCGTCGAGGATCGCCAGCACCTGAAGCTGGACCGTCACGTCGAGCGCCGAGGTCGGCTCGTCGGCGATAAGCAAGTCCGGGTCGGGGATCAGCATCATGGCGATCATGACCCGCTGGCCCATGCCGCCGGACAGCTCGTGGGGGTAGGCCCGGTAGACCCGCTCGGGATCGCGTATCCGCACGGCGCCGATCATCTCCAGCGCCCGGCGTTTGGCCTCGGCCTTGTTGTGCCGGCCGTGCAGGCGGTAGGCCTCGGAGATCTGCTCGCCCACGGTCATCACCGGGTTGAGGGAAAACTTCGGGTCCTGCATGACCATGGCGATGCGACGGCCGCGCACCTCGCGCAAGGCGCGCTCGCTGAGCGCGAGAAGATCCTGGCCGTCGAAGGCGATGCGCTTGGCGGCGACCCGGCCGGGCGGGGCGATCAGGCGCAGGATCGCGCGGCCGGTCATGGTCTTGCCCGAGCCGGACTCGCCGACGATGCCGAGCTTCTCCCGGCCCAGGGCGAAGGTGGCGCCGCGCACGGCCGCGACCGGGCCCTTGGGGGTGTCGAAGGTGACCGAGAGATCCTCGACCTGGAGCAGGGGCCCGTCGTTCATCAGCGCCCTCCGCTCTTGGGGTCGAGCACGTCGCGCAGGCCGTCGCCCAGCAGGTTGAAGCCCAGGCTGACCACGAAGATCGCGATGCCCGGAATGGTCGCGACCCACCACTGATCGAGCAGGAACTGCCGGCCGGTCGAGATCATGGCGCCCCACTCGGGCAAGGGCGGCTGGGCGCCCAAACCGAGGAAGCCCAGGCCAGCCGCGGTCAGGATGATGCCGGCCATGTCCAGGGTCAGGCGGATGATCACCGAGGAGACGCAAAGCGGCGTGATGTGGCCCCAAAGGATGCGCAGGGGCCCCGCGCCCTGCAGGCGGGCCGCCTCGATGTACTCGCTGTGGCGCACGGTGAGCGTCTCGGCCCGGGCGATGCGGGCATAGGGCGACCAGGTGGTCAGCGCGATCGCCAGCACCGCATTCTCGATCCCGGGCCCTAGCGCGGCAACGAAGGCGAGCGCCAGGATGAGGCGCGGGAAGGCCAGGAAGATATCGGTGATGCGCATCAGCACCACATCGACCGCGCCGCCGATATAGCCCGCCGTGGTGCCGACCACCAGGCCGACTGGCACCACGATGACCGCGACCAGGCCGACGATGTAGAGCGTGATGCGGCTGCCGTAGACGATGCGGTCGAAGATGTCCCGACCCAGCTCGTCGGTGCCGAACCAATGGTCCCAGCTGGGCGGCTGAAGGCGCCCGGCGAGGTTCTGCTCCGTGCCGTCGCCACCGGCGATCCAGGGCGCGAAGGCGGCGACCACCAGCAGGATAACCACGACCGCCAGCCCGGCGAAGGCGAGCGGGTTGCGCCGAAGCGCCAGCCAAGCCAGGTACCAGCGCCCGCAGCGGGCCTGAAGCGCGGACTCCGGCGCCTCGGCCAAGAGCCAGGCGCGCCAGGAGGGGGCAGGGGCTCTGGTCGTGTCGCTCATCGGGTCCGGGGATCGAAGACTTTGTAGAGCATGTCGGAGAAGAGGTTGAGCGCGATGAAGCAGGTCGCGACCACCAGGGTGCCGCCCAGGACCGCGTTCATGTCCGCGTTGAAGAGGGAGTTGGTGATGTAAAGCCCGAGGCCCGGCCAGGCGAAGACCGTTTCGGTCAGGACCGAGCCCTCGAGCAGGAAGGCGTAGGAGAGCGCGATCACCGTGATCAGCGGCACCAGGATGTTGCCGAAGGCGTGCACCCAGATGATCCGGGCTTCCGACATGCCCTTGACCCGGGCGGTCACGATGTACTCCTGGCGCAGCTGTTCGAGCATGAAGGAGCGGGTCATGCGCGCGATGTAGGCGAGCGAATAGTAGCCCAGGATGCCCGAGGGCAGCAGCACGTGGTCGAAGGCGTTTTCCCAGACCTCCCATTCGCGCGCGATCGCCGCATCGATTAGGATGAGGCCGGTGACCGGCTCGACGATGTCCTCCAAGAAGATGTCAAGCCGCCCAGGCCCGGCGACCAGGTCGAGCTGGGCATAGAGCACCAGAAGTCCGATCAGCCCGAGCCAAAACACCGGCACGGAGTAGCCGACCAAACCGATCAGGCGGATCGCGTGGTCGATCCAGCGGCCCTGGTAGACCGCCGCCGCGACTCCCATCGGCACGCCCAGCAGCACGCCGATGATGGTCGCAATGGTGGCCAGCTCAAGGGTCGCCGGAAAGAAGCGGAAGATGTCCTGCAAGACCGGCTGGGAGGTCAGCACCGAGGTGCCGAAGTCGCCCTCGAGGATCTTGCCCAGATAGGTCAAGTATTGCTCGTAGAGCGGCCGGTCGAGACCGAGCTCCATGCGGACTTTCTCGTAGACCGACTGGGAGGCCCGGTCGCCGACGATCGCGATCACCGGGTCGATCGGAATCACCCGGCCGATCACGAAGGTGACCGCGGTCAGGCCCAGGAAGGTCAGGACCAACTGGGCCGCGAGCTGGGCGCAGCGGGTGAGCACGGCGAGCGGGAGCAGGCTTCTGCCCGCGCCCGCCGCCTGTGTCTCAGCTTGACTGCCGAGCGTCACCTATTTGGTGACGTTGCGGTAGTAGGTTTGGTCGAACAGGGGCCCGGCGACGAAGCCGTCGACGTTGTCGCGCTTGGCGACCTGGTTGACCTGCTGGAACATGATGTTGAAGGGCCCGCGCGCTTGCACCTTGCGCTGCAGGTCCAGGTACATGTTCTTGCGCGTCTCCAGATCGAGTTCGGTGCGCGCCTTGGCGGTCTCGGCCGTGATGTCGGGCATCTCCCAGCCATTGCGCCAGGCCAAGACGCCGGTCAGCTTGGCCTCGTCGCTGTTGTCCGGGTTGGAGGCAAAGGCGTCCGCGTTGGAGTGCGGATCGGCGTAGTCGGGCGACCAGCCGGACAGGATCAGCTCGTGCTGGCGGGCCCGGTGCTTGGTGTAGACCGCCTTCTTCTCGGCCGGCAGGATCGTCACCTTAATGCCGGCCCGGCCCATGGTGTCCTGAACCGACTGAGCCATCTCCTGATAGGGCGAGGTGTTGAAAGCGTCCAGCGTGACCTCGAAGCCGTCCGGATAGCCGGCCTCGGCCAGCAGGGTCTTGGCCTTGGCGACGTCCAGCTTGTAGGGCTTGTCGTCGAGCGAGGCCCACATGCCGGACGGCCAGAACGCCTGGTGGACCTTCCAGGTGCCCTTCAGGAAGGTGTCCGCCATGCCGTCGTAGTCGATCAGGTAGCGCAGGGCTTCGGCGACCTTGGGGTTGCCGAGGATCTCGTGGCGGTCGTTGGTCGCGACGTACTGCAGCAGGCCGGCCGGGTAGGCCTCGACCACGATGCCCTCCTTGCCCTGGATGCCGGCGATTTGATCGGCGGTCAGGTCGCGCGCCATGTCTACGTCGCCCTTTTCGAGCAGCAGGCGCTGGGGCGCCGGCTCGGGCACGTGGCGCATGACCACCCGTTTCATCTTGGGCTCGCCGTGGCGGTAGCTCGGGTTGGCCTCGAGCACCACGGACTCATTCGCCTTCCAGGACCGGAGCTGGTACGCGCCGGAACCGGCCGAGTTGGTCTTCAGCCAGTCGTGGCCCAGGTCGCCATCCTTCTCGTGGGACATGGCGGTCTTCTTGTCGACGACCGAGCCGACGCCGGCCGAAAGCGCGTTGAGCACCAGGTTGGGCGAGAAATCCTCGGTGATGGTGACCTGCACCGTGCCGTCGTCATTGGCCTTGACCAGCTCGTCCACGTTGTCTGGGGTCCAGCCGAACTGGGTCAGGATGAACGAGGGCGCTTGGTCGAGCTTGACGACCCGCTGCAGGGACCAGGCGACGTCCTCGGCGGTCACCGGGTTGCCGGAATGGAAGCTCAGGCCCGGACGCAGCGTCAGGGTGATGGTCTTGCCGTCCTCGCTGAACGCCCAGCTCTCGGCGACGCCGCCGACCAGTGTGGTCAGGTCTTCCGGCTCGTACATGGTGATGCGATCATAAATGTTGGCGATCACCTCGCCGCCGGTAAACTCGAAGACCTGGGCCGGATCGAGCGAGATGATGTCGTCGATGTTCTTGGCCATGACCAGGGCGTTGTCGGGCGTCCTGGCCAAGAGGGGCGATGCCACCAAGGCAGTGGCCGCCGCCAGCCCGAGAGCGTGCAGCAGTCTTTTCATCTTGTCCTCCCGTTGGCCCGGCGGGGGGCGCCGGGCGAAGTGAAATTCATTGTTTTTATTGTTTGACGCTAGCATGACCCAAAGCGCTTCTCGTTTCACGCGATTTCTTAGAAGACGGCACGGCGATTCATAGGATCATACCGATAAGAGATATAAGTAATATCGATTTGACTTATAGGTTATCGGCTCGCCAGAGTAGCCGCCATGTCCTGCGTCTTTGTCAGTCCCGGAGCGTCGCCCTATGATCTACGGCTCGTGGCGTTGGCCGTCAGGGCACCCGCCGGAGGTTGCAAAATCGGTGGACTCCGGAGGCCTTTCCAAGAGGTGAGTTTTGAGCGGGCACGAAGTGCTCTTAAATATAGCGGGTGGCGTGGCCTTGCTGCTGTGGGCCACGCGCATGATCCGCACCGGTGTGATGCGGGCCTGGGGCAGCTCCCTGCGCAGTCTGTTGACCCGCTCGACGCGCAATCCCTTGAGCGCCTTTGCCGTCGGCTTGGGCGTGACCGGGGCGGTGCAGAGCTCGACCGCCACGGCGCTTCTGCTGGTGTCCTTTGCCGGCAGCGGCCTGGTCGGGGTCGGCCCCGGCCTTGCGGTCATGCTCGGCGCCGATGTCGGCTCCACCCTGGTGGCCCAGGTGCTGTCGTTCGATCTCTCCTGGTTGTCGCCGATTCTTCTGGTGATCGGCGTGCTCACGTTCATGACCACCACGGGCACCTTCTGGCCCCATATCGGCCGGCTCGTCATCGGGCTCGGGATGATGCTGCTCGTGCTCAAGCTGGTGGTCGCCGCCTCCGACCCGCTGCGCGACAGCGAGACCCTGCAAGTGGTCATGGCGCCGCTCGCCAACGACCTGATCCTGGCCCTTTTGTTGGGCGCGGTGCTGACCTGGATCTTCCATTCCAGCGTCGCCATGGTGCTGCTGATCATGTCCCTGACCGCGAGCGGCGTGGTCCCGCTTTTGCTCGGCCTGGCGCTGGTGTTGGGCGCCAACGTGGGTGCGGGGATGATTCCCATGGTGATGACCTTGCGAGGCAGCCCCTCGACCAGGCGCATCCCCTTTGGCAACTTGATGTTCCGGGTGATCGGCGCGTTTGCCCTCTTGCCGGTTCTGGCTTGGGTGCTGCCCGTGCTGAGCCTGCTGGGCGACGACCCGGCGCGCCAAGTCGCCAACTTCCATACCCTGTTCAACGTGGCGTTGGCAGTGGTGTTCCTGCCCTTGACCGGGCTTGCCGCGCGCCTCGTCGAGCGGCTTTTCAAGGACGATCCGAAGGACGAAGCGATCCAGCCGAGGTATCTCGATCCGGCCGGCATCAAAACGCCGACGGTCGCGCTGGCAAACGCGACGCGCGAGGTGCTGCGCATGGCCGACATCGTCGAGCACATGCTGCGCGGCGTGATCGAGATCCTGCGCAAGAACGACAGCGAGCTGCTGCAGCGCATTCAGAAGCAGGACGACGAGGTCGACGAGCTCCACGAGGCCATCAAGCTCTACCTTACCGAGCTCAGCCGCAACGAGCTCAGCCAGGAGAACAGCAAACGCTGCGTCGAGCTGATCACCTTCAACACCAATTTGGAGCACATCGGCGACATCATCGAAAAGAACTTGCTCGAGATCGCGCAAAAGAAGATCGCGAAACAGCTCAGCTTTTCAGAGCAGGGCCTGCAGGACATCACCGAGATGCATGGCAAGGTGGTCGAACAGATGCAGCTCGCCATGAGCGTCTTCGTATCGGGCGACCTGAGTACCGCGCGGCGCATGCTGGCCGCGAAGGACGAGCTGCGCGAGCTCGAGCGAAGCGGCGGCAAACGGCATATCGAACGGCTTCGCAGCGGGCGGCCGGAAACGATCGAGACCAGCTCGCTGCACCTGGACATCTTGCGCGACCTGAAGCGCATAAACTCGCACTTAACCTCGGTTGCCTATCCGATCCTCGATGCCGAGGGCCAGCTGCGCCAGAGCCGCCTCAAGCGCACCAAGCTGAAAAAGCGGAACAAACGGAACAAGCTGAGTCTGGACGAGGATGCGGATACCGAGGCGGACGAGATGGGCAGCGACCTGGTCGTGCCCAAGCGTCTGTGAGGGGAGCGTTGCAAACAAAGTGCAATAATTGAATGCTGGACAGGGAAGGGGGAACCAGAACAAAGTCTATCCAAGCCAACGGGCTTGCCGAAATTCGACGATTCCGCCGTCAAGCCGGAGACCGCTTCGCGGCACGGCGATCAACAAAACGGGTTTGACCAAGAGAGGGAGCAACAAGGAATGAAACAGGGAACTTTACGCGACGTCTTGCGAGGCGGCGTTCTGGCGCTGGCTGGCCTTGGCCTTTTGGCCGGGCAGGCCGCGGCCCAGACCGAACTGACGGTCTACACCGCCGTCGAGGCCGAGGATCTGAAACGCTACGCCGAGGCCTTCAACGAGGACTATCCCGACATCGAGATCAAGTGGGTCCGGGATTCGACCGGCATCATCACGGCCAAGCTCTTGGCCGAGAAGAACAACCCGCAGGCCGACGTGGTCTGGGGCCTGGCGGCGACCAGCCTGATGCTGATGAAGGGCGAGGGCATGCTCGAGCCCTATGCGCCGGAAGGGCTCGACAAGCTCGATCCCAAGTTCCGCGATGCCGCCAATCCGCCCTACTGGACCGGAATGGACGCCTGGGTCGCGGCGATCTGCGTCAACACGGTGGAAGCCGGCAAGTACAGCCTGCCGACGCCGACCTCGTGGCAGGACCTGACCAAGCCGGTCTACAAGGGCCATCTGGCGATGCCCAACCCGAACTCCTCGGGCACCGGCTTCCTGGACGTCTCGAGCTGGATCCAGATGTTCGGCGAAAAGGGCGGCTGGGACTTCATGGACGGGCTGCACGAGAACATCAGCCACTACACCCACTCCGGCTCCAAGCCCTGCAAGCAGGCGGCGTCCGGCGAGATCCCGATCGGCATCTCCTTCGCGTTCCGTGGCGCCAAGTCGAAAGCGGCCGGCGCGCCGCTCGACATCGTGATCCCGTCCGAGGGCATCGGCTGGGACATGGAGGCGACCGCCATCATGCGCGGCACCGGCAACCTGGACGCCGCCAAGAAGCTGGTCACCTGGTCGATCACCGAGAAGGCCAACAGGCTCTACAACGAGGGCTACGCCGTGGTCGCCATTCCGGGCATCGCCAAGCCGGTGCTGCACTTCCCGGACGGCATCTCGGAGGCCATGATCGACAACGACTTCGAGTTCGCCGCCGCCAACCGCAAGGCCATCCTGAAGGAGTGGCAGTCGCGCTACGACGGCAAGTCCGAGCCGAAGAGCTAAGACGCTAAGCGATCCCGTGTCGGAGACCGGCCGCCGCCCCGATCGGGTGGCGGCCGGGGTCCGAGTCCGCAAATGGCCGCAAGTCTGCTAGGCTTGCCAGGTGCCCTTAACTTGATCGAGAGGCGAGCAATGGCCGAGGGGGAGGGCCAGGCGGGGCGTCCGGCCTATCTGAAGATCACCGACCTGACGAAGTCTTTTGGCACCTTCATGGCGCTCAAGGACATCAGCCTGGAGATCTTCGAGGGTGAGTTCGTGTGCTTTCTCGGGCCTTCGGGCTGCGGCAAGACCACCTTGCTGCGCGCGATTGCCGGGCTCGACATCCAGTCGACCGGCCGGGTCGAACAGGCGGGGCGCGACATCTCCGCTCTGCCGCCCTCCGAGCGCGACTTCGGCATCGTGTTTCAGTCCTACGCGCTTTTCCCGAACCTGAGCGTCAGCCGCAACATCGCCTACGGGCTGGAGAACCGAAAGGCCGCCAAGGCCGACATCGAGGCCCGGGTGACCGAGCTGCTCGAGCTGGTCGGCTTGCCCGATCAAGGCAACAAGTACCCGGCCCAGCTTTCCGGCGGCCAGCAGCAGCGCATCGCGCTGGCTCGGGCGATCGCCACCTCGCCGGGCCTGCTGCTGCTCGACGAGCCGCTGTCTGCGCTTGACGCCAAGGTCCGGGTCCACCTGCGCCACGAGGTCAAGGAGCTACAGCATCGCCTGGGCATCACCACGGTGATGGTGACCCACGATCAGGAAGAGGCGCTGACCATGGCCGACCGCATCGTGGTGATGAACCACGGGGTGATCGAGCAGATCGGCACGCCGCTTGAGATCTACCGGGACCCGGCGACCTCCTTCGTCGCCGATTTCATCGGAACCATGAATTTCGTACCGGCCAGCGTCGCCGGCGCCGACCGGGCGCGCATCGGAGGCCTTGAGCTGAACTGCGCCCTGAACGGTCTGGATGCCGGCCAGGAGATCACACTCGCCGTGCGCCCGGAGGATATCGTGGTGCGCGACGTGGTGGCCAACGAGCCGAACTCCTTCGAGGCAGTGGTGGCGGACATGGAGTTCCTCGGCTCCTTCTTCCGAGCCGAGCTGACTGGACCGGAGATGGGCGAGGCGCGCTTGCGCGCCGATCTCTCGATCAACCTGGTGCGCCGGCTGGAGCTGTCCGAAGGCCAGTCGATCCGGATCATGATTCCGGCCGAGCAGATCCGCATCTATCCCGCGGGCGCGCGCGATGGCTAGCGTCACCGCCCCGGCGGCCGGCCTCAAGGTCAAGCCCAAGGTCAGCCGCGACGATTGGACCATGCGCGCCTTCATGGGCGTGATCGGGCTCTATCTGCTGGTCGCGCTCGCCTTGCCGCTCTACGCCATGTTCTCCAAGTCCCTGGAGACCTATTCTTTCCATTTGGACCAGGTGGAGTTCCAGGTCGACGAGGGCGCCGGCTGGGGGCCGACCCTGAACGCGCTCACCCTGGGCGAGGAGCTCGGAAAGTTCAGCCGGGATGACCAGGCAAGTTCGGCCGGGTCGCAGATCCAGGTCACCGAGTTTTTCCCGGATTTCTCGTTCCTGTCCGAGACCAAGTACCGCGTTCGTCTGCTCTCCAGCGGCATCGGGCGCATTCAGGCGGGCGGCGAAGCGATCACCGACACCAACTGGCACGAGTTCTCCAGCAACGACTTCCGGCGGGTCTCGATCCGGCCGGGCGAGAGCACCGGCTTCACCAACTACCTGGACTACTTCTCGACCCCGGCGCTCTTCACCTCGATCTTCAACTCGCTCACCATCGCGATCATCAGCACCCTGGTGACCGTGACCCTGGCCTTCATCTTCGCCTATGCCCTGACTCGCAGCTGCATGCGCTTCAAGGGCGTCTTCAAGATGATCGCCATGGTGCCGATCCTGGTGCCCTCGCTGCTGCCCGGCATCGCCCTGGTTTATCTGCTCGGCAAGCAAAGCCTGGCGATCCGCATTCTGGAGTGGATCTTCGGCCAGGAGACCGTGGCCTTCCTCTGGCCGCTCTTGGTCAATGGGCCCTATGGGCCGTCTGAGGTCTATGGGCCGGTCGGCATCGTCATTGCCTCGGTCTTCTTCACCTTTCCCCACGCGCTCCTGATCATCATCACGGCGCTCTCGATCGCCGATGCCCGGCTCTACGAGGCGGCGATCGCCCTGCGCGCGCCCAAGCCGAAGATCTTCCGCACGGTGACCATCCCCGGCGCCCGCTACGGTTTGATTTCGGCGGCCTTCGTGGTCTTCAACCTGGTGATCACCGACTTCGGCGTGCCCAAGGTGATCGGCGGCCAGTACAACGTGCTTGCGGTCGACATCTACAAGCAGGTGATCGGCCAGCAGAACTTCCAGATGGGCGCGGTGGTCTCCATGGTGCTGCTGATCCCGGCGCTCTTCGCCTTCTCGATCGACCGCATCGTGCAGAAGAAGCAGGTCGCCCTTCTGTCGGCCCGGGCCGTGCCCTACGAGCCCAAGCCGAGCAAGGGCTTCGACAGCCTCATGTTCGCCTACTGCTGCCTGATGGCGGTTTTCATCCTGGGCATCCTTGGGGTCTGTCAGTTCGCCGCCCTGATCAAGTTCTGGCCCTATGACCTCTCGCTCAGCTGGAACAACTACAACTTCGACGTGATGGACGGCGGCGGCTGGGAATCCTACGGCAACTCGATCCGCATGGCACTCTACACCGCGGTGATCGGCACCGTCGTGGTCTTCACCGGCGCCTACATGGTGGAAAAGGGCAGGGGCTTCGGCACCGGGCGCGCGGCCTTCCAGATGGTCGCCATGATGCCCATGGCGATCCCCGGCATGGTGCTTGGCCTGGCCTACATCTTCTTCTTCAACGATCCGGCCAATCCCCTGGGCGTGATCTACGGCACCATGGCGATCCTGGTGATCTGCACCGTGACCCACTTCTATACGGTCTCGCACCTGACCGCCGTGACCGCGCTGAAACAAATGGATCCGGAGTTCGAGGCGGTCTCCCAATCCTTGAAGCAGCCCTTTTACAAGATGTTCCTCAAGGTCACCGTGCCGGTCTGCCTGCCGGCGATCCTGGACATCTCGATCTACCTGTTCGTCAACGCCATGACCACGGTCTCGGCCGTGGTGTTCCTCTACTCGCCTGACACCACACTGGCTTCGGTCGCTGTCTTGAACATGGACGACGCCGGCGACATCGCGCCGGCCGCGGCCATGGGCATGATGATCTTCTACACCAACGCCGGGGTGCGCATTCTGCACGCGATCCTGACCCGGGGTCTTCACGTGCGCACCCAGGCCTGGCGCGCCAGATGATCCGGGCACTGGCCGCGCTGCTGGTGCTTTTCGCGGCCTGGCCTGCGGCCGCGCAAGAGCCGGTCGACGTGGAGCTGGTCTTCCTGGCCGACGCTTCGCGCTCGATCGACGACGGCGAGATCCGTTTCCAGCGCCAAGGCTATGCCGCCGCGCTCACTCACCCCGAGGTGCTCTCGGCGATCGCCGGGGGCTATCTGCAGAAGATCGCGGTGACCTACGTGGAGTGGGGCGACGCCTCCTCCCAAGAGATCGTCGTGCCGTGGCGCGTCATCGACGGGCCGGCCAGCGCCGAGCATTTCGCCAAGCAATTGCTGGCCACACCGCGCGTGGCCACTGGCCCCAACGCGATCGGCAGCGCCCTTGCCTTCGGCCACGCCATGATCCTGGCCAACGACTTCGAGGGCACCCGCAAGGTGATCGACTTTTCCGCCGACAGCGCCTGGACCATGGGCGGCGTGCCGATCCTGGAGGCCCGCGCCGCGGCGCTGGGCGACGGCATCGTGATCAATGGCCTGGCGATCCTCTGCCGGGCGCAAGATTGCGGCGGCCGGCCGATCGACTACGACCTGGAGGCCGCCTTCCAGACCCTGATCACCGGCGGCCCGGGCAGCTTCGTGGTCACCGCCGACGACCGCGCCCGCTTCGCCGCCGCCGTGCGCCGCAAGATCCTGCTCGAGGTGGCGGGGCTGATGCCTTAGATATCAGTGTAGAACAGTCGGACTTTTTGATGAGCGCGCCTTCACGCGCGTCTCACGCCGCTACTGTATTTTCGGTCGAGCCATCGCAGGCCGACGTCTGAGACCGCGGTCATCATCAGATAGATGACCAGAGTGACGAAGAAGAAGGTGAAGAGCTGCCGTGTCGAGCGGCCCGCCGTGAAGGCTTCCCACACCAGCTCGTGGAGGCCGATCAAGGAGACTAGGGCGGTCGATTTCAGCAGGACCTGCCAAACGTTGCCGAAGCCCGGAAGCGCATAGCGCACCAGCTGTGGCCAGATGATCCGGGCGAACACCAAGCGGACGGTCATGCCGCAGGCGGTGCCTGCCTCGATCTGGCCCCGGGGAATCGCGAGATAGGCGCCGCGGAAGGTTTCGGTGAGATAGGCGCCGTAAATGAAGCCAATGGTGCAGACGCCGGCGGTGAAGTGATTGATCTCGAGGTAGCCCCACCAGCCGGTCGCAATGCCCATGTCATTCAAGAACTGCTGGCCGCCATAGAACAGCAGGAGCATGAGCACGAGCTCCGGAACACCGCGAATCAAGGTCGTGTAGAATCCGGCCGCGACATTAGCGGGCTTGGCGGCTGACAGCTTTGCACAGGCGCCCAAGAGGCCAAGCATCGTTGCTAGAAAGATCGAGCAGATGGCGACAGCGATCGTGATCGATGTGCCTTTTAGAATCGAAGGTAGGTAGGCAACCACGACATCCATTGTCACATTCCTACTCGTCAAGATAGACCGATCAAAATGCGCGGACCTTGAATGCCCAAGGGGCATCGAGAGGATGGCGTCTGTTCGTGCTCAATTTGCGAGGAAGACCCATGCTCCCTGGTGAAAAGCTTTAGCCCACGCAATCATTTAAATGTTGCAAAGATGGTATGTTTAACGCGTAGATTGTATAGCCCAGTAGACGCGGTGTCGACCGAAAGCTGCAGGCTGGCCGCGCTTTCTCAATCAGGTCTTATGAAACACTGCCGCTAGATAGCGCCCCAGGGCCGCCGCGTCCGGCGTTGGGCTGCGATAGGCGATGTGGCCGTCCGGGCGGATTAGGTAGAGGCAAGGGCCCTCCACGCCGTAGGCCTGGTGCAGCTTGCCGTCTGGGTCGTCCTCCGACTCGATAGTCCAGGTCTCGATCAGCGCCTCGTGGTTTCGGGTGAGATCCTCGAGCGCCGGATCGCCGGCCGCGCCGTGGAACAGCAGCAGCCGGTGGCGCGGCGTGCCTTGGGAGAGCGCGAAGAGCGCGCCGTCGGGCGCCCGGTCGCCGGCCTGGGGCGCTGCGGCCCAGGCCGCGCCGCCGGCCGATCCATGATCCTCGCGCACGATCTTGCTGTCCCGATAGGACACCCAGGTGAGATCGGGCGTCAGGGCCTCCGGGTGGCTGAGGCCATGGTGGGCGAAAAAGTCGGCCAGGGAGCGCAGGGCGCGCTCCAGAAAATTGTCGTGGCGCTGGAAGATCGCCTCGTGCATCTGGTCGCTTAGCTTGAGCGACTGCTTGACCACGGCGCGGCGCTCGGCGTGGTAGCTCTTGAGCAGGCCTTCCGGCGCCTGGCCGGAAACCACTAGGGCCAGCTTCCAGGCCAGATTGGCGGCGTCCTGCCAGCCGGTGTTGAGGCCTAGACCGCCGGCCGGGCTCTGCACGTGGGCCGCGTCGCCGGCGAGAAAGACCCGCCCCTTTCGAAAGTGTCGCGCCAGGCGCCTATGGCAATGGAAGTAGCCGCACCAGTTCGGTTGGTCGACGATCCGGAAATGCTCGACGCCCGCGACGCGAAGCACCTCGTGAAGATCCTCCAAGCTGGGCACGCTCTTGTCCGCTGCCAGCTGATGGTCCAGGACATCGGCGACGAAGAGCGTGCGGCTGTCGGCCAGGGGCGCGAAGAAGGTGGTCGCCTGGGGTGCACTGTAAACCGTGATCTTGTCCTGAGGTAGCGGGCCCTCGATCTCCACGTCGGCGATCGTGAAGGTCGCCGGGTAGTCGCTGCCGCGCAGGGCCATAGCAAGGCCCTCGCGCACGCGGCTGTGGGCGCCGTCGCAAGCGACCAGGTAGTCGAAAGCGGCACGTTCCTCGCGGCCGTCCTGGTCGCGCAGCAGGACCAGGACACCTTCCTCCCACTGCTCGAAGGCGACCAGCCGGCGGTTCCACTCCACGATCTGGCCGGCGCCGGTCAGATGGTCGAGCAGAAGGCGCTCTGTTCGGCTCTGGGCGATCGAGAGGTGGAAGGGATAGGGGCTCGCCACCTGGGTAAAGGGGATGGTCTTGAGCAGCTGGCCGTCGGCGCCGAACAGCTGGCCTTCGGTGAGCACGTTGCCGGCCGCCAGGAAGACCTCGATCAGCCCCTCCTGGGCCAGCATCTCCAGGGAGCGGGCCTGAATCTGGGTGGCGCGCGCCTCGACGCAGGGGCCGCCCTCCTGCTCGACGATGCGAAAAGCGATGCCGTGGCGCCGCAGGAGGCAGGCGAGGAACAGCCCGACTGGCCCGGCGCCGACGATTAGGACACGCGGCGCGCTGCTGTCTGGCGGCGTCGTGCTCATGAAGGCCCCCCTTTCGGCGCTCTCCCGTGCTACACAAGAAAGCCACGGGATCGCCCGATTTGAGCGGCAGCCTCACGAGAAATCAAGAACCGTCGAGACGAGGAACCAAATGCTGAAACCCGCCGCCACCCTGTCTCTACTTGCTTTTGCACTCGGCGCCTGCGCGGAACAAGCGCGGGAGCAGGGCAGCTATTCGGATCCCTTTGCCTACTGTGCCGCGGTCGGCACCGCCGATAAGCCAGGAGCGGCTTACACCGGCAAGCCGCTGCCCGACGACGTCGCGGCCGCCCTGCGCCAGGCGATCGGCGCCTCGCCCGACCTGCCGGCCGCGACCATGACCTGGCGCTGCATGGACGGTCAGGTCTATGGCTGCACGGTGGGTGCCAATCTGCCCTGCGACCAGAAGGCGGACACCAGCCGCCAGCCAAGCCAAGCGGTGCGCGCCTTCTGCACCGCCCAGCGCGACGCCGATGCGGTGCCGGCCTCGGTCACCGGTCGGGCGACGATCTACGCCTGGCGCTGCGAATACGGCCGGCCCAAGATCGCCCAGCGCATCGCCACGCCCGACGCCCAAGGCTATCTGGCGGACATCTGGTATCCGCTCAGCCCGCCGAACTGAAGCCAACGCACGTCATTGAAGATTGCAGCGGCGCGACGATCGTCTTTCGATCGACAAGAGCGATACGGCCGCCTTCGCCGTTCAGCGCCGGCCGCTGCGAGCAAGCCTTCCTCCAGACGCTCCGTCGGTCGCCCTATGAGGCCTTCTCGCGCCGGGCGATGACCCGCCAGGCGGGCAGCTGGGCTTTGACCGTGGTGCCCTGGCCGACGACGCTCTCGAAGGCGAGCGTGCCGCCGTGCAGCTCGATCAGCCGTTTGGACAGGGGCAGCCCCAGGCCGGTGCCCTCGTACTCCCGGTTGGGCGAGGCCTCGACCTGAGAGAACAGGGCCATCGCCTTGGGCATGTCCTCATCGGCGATACCGATGCCGGTGTCGCTGACCGCGAGCTCGAGGCCGCCGTCAGGCAGCATCCGGGCGCTCACCTTGATCTTGCCGCCTTCGGGCGTGAACTTGATGGCGTTGGACAAGAGGTTGATCAGCACCTGGCGGATCGCGCGCCGATCAACGTAGACCTTGGGTAGATCGTCGGGAACGTCGTGCCCCAGGGTGAGCCCGCAGGCGCTCGCCCGATCCTTGACCAGGCGGGTCGTGGCGAACACCGTGTCGGCGATCTCGACCGCCTGCTCGGCCAGCTCGAAGTTGCCGGACTCGATCTTCGAGAGATCGAGCAGGTCGTTGATCAGGCTGAGCAGGTGGGTGCCGCTCTGGTTGATGTCCAGGCAGTACTCCTTGTAGCGCGGGTCGGCGTGGGCGCCGAACATCTCGGAAATCAGCACCTCGGAGAAGCCGATGATGGCGTTTAGCGGTGTGCGCAGCTCGTGGCTGACGTTGGCCAGGAACTCGGACTTTGCGCGGTTCGCGAACTCGGCTTCCTCGCGCGCCCGCAGCGCCGTCTCGATCTCCTCCTGCAAACGCTGGTTCAAGCTGCTGAGCTGGGCGGTGCGGCGCGCCACCTTCTGCTCCAGTTGGGCCCGCAGGCGCTCCAAATCGCGCTCGCTGTGCCACTTGGAGCCCAGGGCCGCAACCAGCTGCTGAAGCTCAAGCGCGTGCAGGGGCTTTTGAATGTAGAACAGCTTATCGGCCGGCGGCACCTTGCGGGCGATCTCGGCCGGATCGCTGTCGGAATAGGCGGTCACCATGACGATCTGAACGTTCGGATCGAGCGCCCTGATCTGCCGCGCGGTCTCGACGCCGTCCTGGCCCGGCGGCATGCGCACGTCCAGGAAAGCGACCTGGAAAGGCCGCTCTTGGGCGAGCGCCTTGGCGACCGCCTGGACCGCCGGTTCGCCCTGCGCGCAGAGGCAAAGCTCGACGAAGCGGCCCGGCGGCGCGGGGGATTTGTCTTCGAACAGCTCGACGCGCAGGGCGTCGAGATCGTCACTGGCCGGCCGGCTCGCCGGGCAGAGCACCTGGCGGAACTCCTCCAGGATGTTCGGCTCGTCGTCGACCGCAAGAACTCTAAGCGGCAAGCCCTCGGTCCTACTTGGATTGGCTTGATGTGTCATGTGGCAATACTCGGCAAACAGAGATGAAAGTTGGCGCCTTGGCCCTCGCCTTTACTTTCGACAGTTAGTCGCCCATGCATGCTTGCGATCAGGTGGGAGCACCAGTGCAGTCCTGCGCCGCGCCCCTTGCCATTTCGCGTCGTGTAGCCTTGTTGGAAGATCTCCTGCAGTTTTTCCTTGGCGAGTCCCTCGCCATTGTCCTTGACGGTGAGGCGCACGACGGTCTTGTCGCCGACCGTTTCGCACGCGCCGCCAATCTCGATTTGGCCGTCGCTGCGGCCCTCCGCGGCAATCGCCTCCAGGGCGTTGCGCAGCAAATTGCTTAGCACCTGGACCAATCCCAAGCGCGAGCCGACGACCGGCGAAAGGCGCGCCAGCTCGGGCGCGATGCGGATCTCGGCCTGATCGCGCAGGGATTCGGGCAAGCCGGCCAGGGAGTCGGCGACGACTCCTTCAAGCGAGACCGCATCGAGGCTCGGCCGGGTCTGGCAGATCTCGTCCTGGATCGTCAGGATGTCGTCCAAATGTCCGACCTGGCGGCGCAGGCGCTCTAGCTCGGCGGCCAAGGCGTCGCGCTGCTCATGCGCCTGGCGTTGGGTCAAATTCAGAAAATCGGCCAGCTTGGCCTTGCGCTCGGCCGGCGTGTCGTCGGTGCCGAGCTCGCTGACCGCGCGGCTGAAGGTGTCATCCTCGCGGCCGCGCAGCTGCTGGGCCAGGCGGCCGACCTGTAGGGTCAGCGGATGGATTGCGTTGCGCACGTCGTGCAGCGCGCCGGCCGCCATGGCCGCCATGCCGGACTGGTAGGATTTCTCCTGCAAGCGGTGGGTCGCATCCGAAAGCCGCTCGAGCATGCCATTGAACCCGCGCGACAGCACGCCGATCTCGTCGCTTTGGCTGACTGGGATCCGCTCCTTCATGCTGTCCGCCGCGCCGATCTCCAGGGACCAGCTGGTCAGCTTGGTGATCGGCGAGATCACCACGAACTGCAGCAGGAAGAGAGTCGTCAGCAGGAAAAAGATGCCACCGAGGAAGACCGAGGCGAGGGCGAAGCCCGTGGTCTCTCGGCCGATCGCCGTGATCTCCCGGGGCAGCTCCGCCTCGACGCGCAGCATGGGCGCGCCGGTCAAATCGGGCAGGGTGGTCTCGATGCGCAGCTGATCGTCGTCGAGCAGCTCGATGGTCACCGGCCGTTGGCCCGGTGTGCGCGGCGCGGCGCCCGCGATCGGCCAGGCGGTGAAGGGCACGCGCACCTGCTCGGCCAAGGCGGCGATGCGCGGGCCGTCGAGCAGCTGGGCCATGACCAGTATACCGCGCGCCGGTCCCGTCTCGTTGCTGGTCAGGATCGGGTTGACCGCGACCATGGCCGCTCCGGCCGCGGTTTTGACCAGGCCGCTTACCGACTCGTCGTTGCGCAGCAGGTGGTAGGGCGCCAGGTGGGTGGACAGCAGCTCCGGGATGGCGATTGGCGCCTCGCTGTCCAGATCGTAGGCCTCGCCCCAGACCAGCTGCCCGGCGTTGTCGTAGTATGCGATCAGGTTGAGGGCATTGGTCGCGAAGGTGGTGAAGCCCAGGTTCGCGTCGACGTAGGCGGGCTCGCGCTCTTGGACGAAAAGGTAGCTGTCGTCCCAGGCCGCCCAATCCTTGACGAAGGCTGCCAGGTGCTCGGTTTCGCGCTCGATCGCCAACACCACGCGCGCCATGTCGCGCAGCGCCGACTCCCGCTCCAAGGCGCTGTAGCTGGGCTCGATGACCCGCTCGATCAGGGCATGGTGAACGGTCACCGACAGCATGACGACGATTGCCAAGATGACCAGAATCTTTTCCCTTAGGGACATGTCCTCGCGCCCAATAGATAAGCAGCGGCAAACCCGATAGGGCAGCCATCGCCGGTTCTAGCAGGGGATGTTGAAAGAAAGTTTAAGGATTTTCGATGAATATTCGAAAAAACAAAAAATTATTCGAGAAATATTCATATAAAATACAAACTGTTAAGGTTGATACTTCGTTATTATTGAGCTTCTTCGTGACGGACTCTCGAGGGTTTTCGGCTTCGCCCTTGTGACGCCACGATCGAGTGGGCTAGCCTCGCCCAGTCTATGAAGTCTGGGGCAGGCCATGAGCGACCACGTCAAGGGCCTCTTGATCACCGCGCTGGGGGTCCTTTTCGTCAGTCCCGATTCCCTGCTGATCCGCCTGGCCGATTTGGATCTCTGGACGCTTGCTTTCTGGCGCGGAGTCTTTCAGGCCGCCGGCATGACCTTAGTGCTGCTCTGCTTCTATGGCCGACGCACGGCCCAGGTCTTTCTGGCGATCGGCGCGACCGGCATCTTGATCGCGCTGATCTTCGCGGTCTCCACCTTCACCTTTGTCGCCGCGATCCAGCATACAAAGGTTTCCAACGCCCTGGTGCTCCTGGCGACCGCGCCCTTCTTCGCGGCGATCCTGTCGCGGATCCTCCTCAAGGAGCCGGTCGCCCTGCGCACTTGGGCGGCCATGACGGCGGCGGTGTTCGGTGTTGTCTTGATCGAGTGGGACTCGCTCGGCGCCGGCACCCTCTTCGGGGATGCCATGGCCTTGGCCACCGCGCTCCTCTTCGGCCTCAAGATCGAGCTTCTGCGAGCCCGCAAGTCGATCAACATGATCCCGGCCATGGTGCTCGCTTCTGTGCTCTACGCCCTGATCGCGTTGCCGCTGGCGGCGCCCGGCGCGGCCGGCCAGACCCAGCTTCTGTGGCTGCTGCTCATGGGCCTTGCTGTGCTGACGCCCGCGACGGTCCTGATCACGCTCGGCCCGCGCTACCTGGCCGCGCCGGAGGTTGCCCTGTTGATCCTGCTGGAAACCGTGCTCGGGCCCTTTTGGGTCTGGCTCGCGCTCAGCGAGGCGCCAAGCCCGCTCGGATTGCTCGGCGGCGCCCTCGTGGTCGCCTCGCTCGCGGTGCACGCCGCGCTCAGCCTGCGCGCCGAGCGGCGGACTGTGGCAATCGCCACAAGCGAGGCATCCGATGGTCGCTAGAACGGCGTCTCACACACGGAAGGAGGCCGACATGGCGACCAAGAGCACATCGAAGACCGCGCGCGACGCGGCATCCGCCAAGGCATGCGCGACCGGCGAGACCACGACCAGCACGCCCAAGCCAAAGCCGGCGCCGGCGCAAGACATCCGGGTCCCGATCGAATCTAAGAAGCAATCCTAGGCTTGACCGCGCCCGCCCTCGGCCACGTTCTCCCGCAGCAGCTCGAAGAACGCGCGCACCACGCGCACCGGGCGGCGCTCTTCCAGGCAGACGGCGTACTCGGTCGACTCCAGGCGGGCGTCGCGTAGGCTCAGCGGGTGAAGGCGCGGATCGGGGCCGAACTCGTGCTCAAACACGAAGCCGACGCCCAGGCCCGCCGCCACCGCCTCGCGCACCGCCTCGCGCGAGCCGATCTCGATCACCTCGGCCGTCTGGATCGCCCGCTCGCCGAGCGCGCCCTCGATCGCGGCGCGGGTCCTGGAGCCCGGCTCGCGCAGCACCACCTGGGTGCCGGCCAGCTCCTCCAGGCGGATCGAGCGGCGCTTGGACCAAGGGTGGCCGCGCGCCACCAGGGCGATCATGCGATCTCGGCCGATCGGCAAGATGTGCAGCCGCTTGTCGGGCGGCACCTCGGCCAGCACCGCGATCTCGCTGCGCCGCTCGAAGAGGTCGGCCAGCACCTTCTCGGAGTTGCCGAAGCTGATCGCCAGCTGGATGCCCGGATGGCGCCGCTTGAAGGCGCTCAAGACGGCGATCACGTTGTGCGGCGCGTCGGCGCCGACCCTGAGCTGGCCGCCGGCCAGCGAGCGCGAGGCCGAGAGCAGCTGCTCGGCTTCGCCTTCGGCGGCATAGAGCCGGCGCGTCACCTCGAGCAGGTTCCGCCCCAGCGCGGTTAGCTCGACGCCCCGTCCGCGCCGTTCGAAGAGGCGCACGCCATAGGTCTCCTCGAGCGCCTTGACCTGGCCGGAGAGAGTCGGCTGTGTGACGTGAAGGGCCTGAGAGGCGCGGGTATAGCTACCCGCGACGGCGACCCCGTGGAACGCCCGAAGCTGCGCCGAATTCATCGTACTGACCTATATGTTTCATAAATAATATCGATTTGATTTATATAACTCAGGTCGCGGATAGTGGGCAAGCCCAATAGCTTTAGAACCACCGGAAGCGACCGCCATGACGCTGAACCCCGCCGCCTCGCCGACCGGCGATCCCTGGCTCCTGACGCCCGGCCCGCTGACCACCTCGCCGGAGGTCAAGGAGAGCATGCTGCACGACTACGGTTCGCGCGACGCGCACTTCATCGACGTCAACCGCCGGGTGCGCGAGCGCCTGGTCGAGCTGGTCGGCGGCGCGGGCGAATATGTCTGCGTACCCCTGCAAGGCAGCGGCACCTTCGTGGTCGAGGCCATGCTCGGCACCCTGGTGCCCCGGGACGGCAAGCTTCTGGTTCTGGTCAACGGTGCCTACGGCAAGCGCATCGTGAAGATCTGCCAGATCATCGGCCGGGAGACCGTGGTGCTGGAAACACCCGAGGACACGCCCAACGACATCGTCGCGCTCGACCGGGCCTTGGCCGCCGATCCGACGATCAGCCACGTCGCCACGGTCCACTGCGAGACCACCTCGGGCATCCTCAATCCCCTGGCCCAGGTCGCCGAGATCGTCGCCCACCACGGCCGGGCGCTGCTGGTCGACGCCATGAGCGCCTTCGGCGCTGTGCCGCTGACAGCTGGCGAGATCGCGTTCGACGCGGTCGTCGCCTCCTCGAACAAGTGCATCCAAGGCGTGCCCGGGGTCGGCTTCTGCATCGTGCGCCAGGCCAGCCTGGAAGCGGCCAAGGGCAACGCCCATTCCCTGGCGCTCGACCTGCACGACCAGTGGGTCGCCATGGAGGCCAACGCCCAGTGGCGCTTCACGCCGCCGACTCACGCGATCCTCGCCTTCGAGCGGGCGCTCGAAGAGCACCGGACCGAGGGCGGCGTGGCCGGGCGCGGACGGCGCTACGGCGATAACTGCCGCCTGCTGGTCGACGGCATGGAGCGCTTGGGCTTCAAGGCCCTGCTTCCGGCCGAGCTTCAGGCGCCGATCATCGTGACCTTTCACCAGCCGACCGACGCCAGCTTCGACTTCCAGGTGTTCTACGATTCCCTGCGCGCCCAAGGCTATGTGATCTATCCGGGCAAGCTGACGGTCGCGGACACCTTCCGCATTGGCTGCATCGGCGCCCTGGGCGCGACCGAGATCCGAGCCGCGCTCGGCGCGATCGAGCGAACCCTGCAAGACATGGGCGTGACCAGCTGCGCGCCCGCCGCTGCTTAGCACAGACGATGGAGAACGAGATGGCGCAAGCCCCAAGCGAAATCGAGATCAATGGCCGCAGCTATGCCTGGCCGCGCGCGCCCCTGGTGGTGGTCTGCATCGACGGCTCGGAGCCCGACTACATCGAGCAAGCGGTCGCGGCCGGCGTCATGCCCTATACCGCCGGCATGCTGGAGCGTGGTGCCGATCTGCGCGCCGACTGCGTGGTGCCGGCCTTCACCAATCCCAATAACCTCTCGATCATCACCGGTGCGCCGCCCTCGGTGCACGGCATCTGCGGCAACTTCTTTTACGACACCGAGGCCGACGCCGAGGTCATGATGAACGAGCCCCGTTTCTTGCGCACCGGCACCATCCTGGCGACCTTCAGCCAAGCCGGCGCGACGGTCGCGGTGGTCACCGCCAAGGACAAGCTGCGCCGCTTGCTGGGCCACGGTCTCGACATGGCCGGCGGCAAGGCGATCTGTTTCTCCTCTGAGAAAGCCGATCAAACCACGCTGGCCGAAAATGGCATCGAGGACGCGCAAGCCTTCGTCGGGCGCGAAATCCCCTCGGTCTACTCGGCCGAGCTGAGCGAGTTCGTATTCGATGCCGGGGTCAAGCTGATGCAGGCCCGGCGGCCCGACATCATGTACCTCTCCACGACCGACTACGTGCAGCACAAGCACGCGCCGGGCAGCGAAGCCGCCAATGCCTTCTACGCCATGATGGACGGCTACTGGCGGCAGCTCGACGAGCTCGGCGCCGTGGTCGCCCTGACCGCGGACCACGGCATGACCGACATGCACGACGCCAGCGGCCAGCCGGACGTGGTTTACCTGCAAGACCATCTGGACGGTCTGCTCGGCGCCGGTGCCGCCCGGGTGATCCTGCCGATCACCGATCCCTACGTGGTGCATCACGGCGCGCTCGGCGGCTTCGCCACGGCCTACCTTCCGGCCGGCACCGATGTCGCGGCGGTCTGCGCCGACCTGGCGGCGATCGACGGTATCGATTGTGCCCTCGATAAGGACGAAGGCTGCAGGCGTTTCGAGCTGCCGGCCGACCGGGTCGGCGATATCGTCGTCGTCGCCGGCGCCCACAAGGCCTTGGGCAGCACGCCGGCCAACCACGATCTTTCAGGCCTGAACGAGCCTCTGCGGTCCCACGGCGGAATCACGACCCAGCGGGTGCCGCTTTTGGTCAATCGGCCGGTCAAGGACCTGCCGGCCGAGCGTCGCCTGCGCAACTTCGACATCTTCGACGTCGCGCTCAATCACGCGGCCTAAGTCAGAAAAGGACAAAGCGCCATGGACGCTCCCGCCAAGGTTCTTCACGAAACCATGCGTGTCGCCGGCGAGAAGCTCGATTCCGACGAGCGGATCGAAGTCTACAATCCATATGACGGCAGCCTGGTGGGCACCGTGCCCCGGGGCCGGGCCGAGCACGCGCGTAAGGCCTTCGAGATCGCCAATGGCTACACCTCGAAGCTGACCCGCTACGAGCGCCAGCGCATCCTCATGCGCACGGCCGAGATCATCATCGAGCGCAAGGATGCGATCTCCGATCTGATCACCGCCGAACTCGGCATTTCCAAGAAGGACTCGCTCTACGAGTGCGGCCGGGCCTTCGACGTGTTTCACCTGTGCGGCCAGCTTTGTATCAACGACGACGGCGAGGCTTACTCCTGCGACCTGACGCCCCATGGCCAGAAGCGGCGTATCTTCACCCTGCGCGAGCCAGTCTCTGCGATCAGCGCGATCACGCCGTTTAACCATCCGCTCAACATGGTGGCCCACAAGGTGGCGCCCTCTATCGCGACCAACAACTGCATGGTCCTGAAGCCGGCCGAGGCGACCCCGCTGACCGCCCTCGTGCTGGCCGACATCCTCTACGAGGCCGGCCTGCCGCCCGAGATGTACTCGGTCATCACCGCGGAGCCCAAGGACTTGGACGACGAGATGATCGTCAATCCCCATGCGGCGCTGGTCACTTTCACCGGCGGCGTGCCGGCCGGCAAGTACATCGCCGGCAAGCTGGGCTACCGCCGGGGCGTGCTCGAGCTTGGCGGCAACGCGCCCTTGATCGTGCTGGACGACGCCGATCTGGACCGCGCCTCGAGCCTGGCGGTGGCCGGCGCCACAAAGAACTCGGGCCAGCGCTGCACGGCGGTCAAGCGCATTCTGGTGCTCGACAGCATTGCCGACGAATTCGCCGACCTGGTGTGCGAGAAAGCGAAGAAACTGACCTACGGCGATCCCATGAATCCCAAGACCGATATCGGCACCGTGGTCAACGAGGAAGCCGCCAAGCTGTTCGAGCGGCGCGTGAACGACGCCGTCGAGGCCGGCGCGAAGCTGCTCCACGGCAACAACCGCCAAGGCGCGGTCTACCCGCCGACCGTGGTCGATAACGTGCCTTTCGACTGCGAGCTGGTGCGCGAGGAGACCTTTGGGCCGGCCGTCCCGATGATCCGCTGCAAGGACTTGGACGACGCCATCCAGGTCGCCAACTCGACCGCCTTCGGGCTGTCCTCGGGCGTCTGCACCGACAACTGGGCCCACATCAACCGTCTGATCCACGAGCTCAAGACCGGCACGGTCAACGTCTGGGAGGTGCCGGGCTACCGCACCGAGATGTCGCCCTTCGGCGGCGTCAAGGATTCCGGCCTGGGCGTCAAGGAGGGCGTGGTCGAGGCCATGCGCAGCTACACCACGGTCAAGACCTTCTCCATGCCGTGGGGCCTGTGAGCGTCGGCATGAACGAGCACTCCGGCCGCCGTCAATCGCCGGCCCAGTGCGAGGGCGAGATCAACACCTCGCCGCGCCGCCAGCGCTGGTCGGACGAACGGCTTGATCAGGAAACCCGGGCGTTGGTCGAGGAGGACGCCCGGCTGTTCCTCCATCAGGCGGTCTCAAGCCCCTGCCTCACGGCGATCAAGCGGGCCGAGGGGCTCTGGATCGAGGATCTCCAAGGCCGGCGTTACCTGGATTTTCATGGCAACTCGGTCCACCACATCGGCTACGGCCACCCGCGCCTGAAGGCGGCGATCGCCGAGCAGCTCGAGGAATTGCCCTTCGCGCCCCGGCGCTTTACCTGCGAAAGCGCGGTGGCGCTCGCCCGCAAGCTGGTCGAGATCGCGCCGGGGGATCTGGGCAAGGTGCTCTTTACCACCGGCGGCTCGGACGCCAACGAGGTGGCGCTCAAGATCGCCCGGGCGGCGACTGGGCGCTTCAAGACGATCTCCTTCTGGGACGCCTTCCACGGCGCCGGCTTCGCGGCGGCCGGGGTCGGCGGCGAGTCGCTCTTTCGCTCCGGGCCGATCGGGCCGCTCTTGCCGGGCACGGAACACGTCGCGCCCTTCACCTGCTACCGCTGCCCCTATGGCTATCCCGATTTAGACGGCCAGCCCGACCTGGCGCTCTGCAAGACCACTTGCGCGAACTTCGTGCGCTACGTCTTGGAGAAGGAGGGCGACGTCGCCGCGGTGATCGCCGAGCCGGCCCGGGCCGTGCCCAACTTCGCGCCGCCGGGCTTCTGGCAGGCGGTGCGCCAGGCCTGCGACGATCACGGCGCGCTTCTGATTTTCGACGAGATCCCGACCGGTCTGGGCAAGACCGGCAAGCTCTTCGCCTGCGAGCACGAGGACGTGGTGCCCGACCTGCTGGTGCTCGGCAAGTCGCTCGGCGGCGGGATCCTGCCGATCGCCGCCGTACTCGCCCGGCCCGGCCTGGACGTGGCCGGCGACTGGGCCTTCGGCCACTACACCCACGAGAAGAACCCGGTGACCAGCCGCGCCGCGCTGACCACGCTCCAGATCATCGAGGACGAGGGCCTGGTCGAGAACGCGGCCCGGGTCGGCGCCTACGCCCTGGAGCGCCTCGCTGATCTAAAGGACAAGTATCCGGCGATCGGCGACGTGCGGGGCAGGGGCCTCCTCATGGGGGTCGAGCTGGTCGAGGACCGGGAGAGCAAGGCCCCGGCCAACGACCTGGCCGAGGCGGTTTACTACCGCTGCCTGGAACGGGGCCTCAGCTTCAAGGTCACCATGGGCAACGTGCTGACCCTGAGCCCGCCGTTGATCACGGCCCGCGACCACATCGACCAAGCCGTCGCGATCCTCGACGAGAGCCTGGCCGCCTGCTAGAGAGACACTCCTGAATTTTCGGGGGCGCAATGGCAGCGGACTTTGACGTAGCAGTGATCGGCAGCGGCCCGCTCGGCGCGGCCGCGGCCCGGCGCCTGGCCGAGGCAGGTATGCGCGTATTACTGTTGGAGGAGGGGCCGGCGATCTCCGACCCGCCGGGCGCCCATCTGCGCAACCAAGCGCGTTTCCAGGCGGACCCGGACTCCTATCTGCCGGAGGCGACCGGCCATCTGGCCTTTTTCGACGACAGCCAGCCGCGCGACCGCCTGCCGGGCGCAGCGGTCACCGAGGCCTGGGGTGGCCAGGGCACGATCTGGACCAACCTCTGCCCGCGCGGCGATGCGCCCTGGGACGCGTTAAGCGCCGAGGCGTGGGACCGCTATTACCAGATCGCCGAATCCTACCTCGGCGTCCAAGCCGAGGGCTTCGAACGCTCGATTCGCCAGGCGCGCATTAAGGAAAAGCTGAGCGCGGTGCTGTCCGGCGAGGGGCGGGCGGTCGAGGCCCTGCCGGTGGCGGCCCAGTTCGGCCCCGACGACGCGCTCCACTTCACCGGCCCCCACGACATCTGGGCAAGCTGCACAGGGATTATTCGGCGCGAAGGTAAGGCCGAGACGCTGATCTACGAGAACGGCCAGGTGCGGGGCGTCCGCCTCAATGGGGACACCATAGAGGCCGCGGCCTTCGTGGTCGCCGGCGGCGCGATCGGCACGCCCCGGCTGCTGCACCGCTCGGGCATCCGGCCCCCGGCGCTCGGGCGCTGGCTCTCCTACCATCCGCTGATGGTCGCCCAGCTGGTGCTCGACGAAAGCCTCTGCGCCGCGCCGGGCGACGCCGACCGGCCGCCGCGCCTGCAAATCCGGCCGACTCCCGAGGCCGAGTGGTACAGCGTTGTGCTGCGCGACGTCTCACCGTTCCAGCCCGAGGCGCCGGACCAAGAGGTCGACCCCAACCGCCTGGTGGAGATCCAGGGGATCTGCCCGGTCGACCCGAGGGAGGAGAACGGCATCCGTTACGACGACGCGAGCCACCCGACCTTTCACGTGCCCCTCTCGGCCGCCGACCAGGCCAGGATGGAGGGAGCTGTGGCGGACGCCGACGCGCTGGCCCAGACGCTCGGCCGCTACCGGGCCGGTTGCCGGTCCACCTGGATGCCCTTCGGCTTCGCCCACATGACCGGCACGACGCGCATGAGCGCGCAGGACGACGGCACGGGCGTGGCGGATTTCGACGGCAGGGTCTGGGGCTTCGAAAACCTCTATCTGGCGACCAACGGTCTGATCCCGACCCGCATGGCGGTCAACCCGACCCTGACCGGCGTGGCGCTCGCGCTCCACGTCGCCGACCGGCTCCTGTCGGGAGGGGACTAGGCCGCGGGTGCCTGGGGAAACTCCTCGGCGATCTCGCGCGCCAGCGCGGCGACCGCACGCTTGCGCGATCCGGAGGCCAGGCGCGTCACATAGGCGATCGGCGGCGGATCCGGGAGGCAGCTCTGGATCTCCCGCATGCCGCTTTGCAGATAGCGCCGGTTGATCAACGCGACGCCGAGACCGGCCAGCACGGCGTTGCAGACTCCGGCGATGCTTGCGCAATCGAGCACCGTCTCCAAGGTCACGGCGCCCAGGTCGCGCTTCCTAAGGGCCATCGCCCAACGGCAATAGAAGCAGTCCTGGTCGAAGGCGATGAAGGGGACCGGGGTCCGGGTCATGAGCTCATGGTCGAGCGCCTGCACCCAGATCAGCCGGTCGACACCCAGCACGATGTCCTGCGCGCCGATTTCCGATTGAAAGATCTGCATCACCGCCAAGTTGATTTCACCCTGCTCCAAGGCCTTCGCCAGGGTTAGACTCTGGGCCACGTGGGTGCGGACCGCCACCTTGGGGTAGAGGCGGGTGAAGCGGGCCAGGATGCGCGCCAAGCCGGCGCTGGTGGTGTCCTCGGTGACCCCAAGGCGGATCTGGCCTTTCATGGCCTTGCGCCCGATCGCGGAAAGCGCCTCTTCGTGCAGCGCGATGATGCGCCGGGCATAGCCAAGCAGTCGCTCGCCGTCGGCGGTCAAGAGCGGCGCGCCGCCGCGACGCTGGAGCAAACGTCCGTCGATGCTTTCCTCCAGGCGGCGGATCTTGTGGCTCACGGCCGATTGGGAAAGCCCGAGGGAGTCCGCGGCCCGGGTGACGCCGCCCAGGTCGGCGACAGCCTGCAGGGCCCGCAGGGAATCGATGTCCAGACGCGCGCTCATGGCAATCCTCCAGAGTCTTCGATCATGTTCATGACAACAATCGATGATTTCTATGAAAACATGTCGTTTGCGTCAAGTTTGAAGCCTTGCCATCTGGGAGTCTCACGCAATCCATTGGGAGCAGATCCATGAGTCACCTGGTTTCGGACAACGCCGTCCTCGGCGGCTTTCGCATCGCCCACGGCAAACACGGCAAGGGCAACCCCGTGGTCCTGATCCACGGCACGCCGTCCTCGTCCCTGATTTGGCGCAACATCGTGCCGGCGCTGGTGGACGGGGGACACCAGGTTCATCTCTACGACCTGCTTGGCTACGGCCGTTCCGAGCGGCCCTGGAACCCGGCGGTCGATACCTCGGTGACCGCCCAGGTTCCGGTCTTGGAGGCTCTACTCGACCACTGGGGTCTTAAGCAGATTGACCTGGTCGCGCACGACATCGGCGGCGCCGTCGCCCAGCGCTTCGCGCTTTCCCATCCGGACCAGGTCCGTTCGCTCACCTTGATCGACTCGGTCAGTTTCGACTCCTGGCCCTCGGCGCGCACTCGGCAGCAGATGGCGGCCGGCCTGGAGGCCTTGATCAAGGCGCCGGACGAGGATCACCGACAAGACTTCCGCCAGTGGATCCTCTCCACCGTTCACGACCCGGCGCGCTTGGCGGCGGAGTCTCTCGAGCGCTATCTGGATTACATCTCCGGCCCGCTCGGCCAGGCGAGCTTCTTCCAGCACCAGGTGCGCCACTACGATCCCCGGCACACCGCCGAGCTGAGCGACCGCCTGCACGAACTGGGCCGTCTTCCGGTGCAGATCATCTGGGGCGAGCAGGACGCCTGGCAGAGCGTCGATTGGGCCTACCGTCTCCAGGCCGCGATCCCCGGCGCACGTTTGCAGGTTCTGCCCGACTGCGGCCACTTTGCCATGGAGGACAAGCCCGAAGAGATCAGCGCTCTGCTGATCGATTTCATCGCGCGTTCCCGCATGGTCGAAGGCGCGGCATAATGCCGCCAGTCATCCATTGGAAGGCGCTCTACCATGGCTCGGATCGCCGGCGAAGGACCGGACATTCTGGAAGCTGGGCAGGGGCCGCTCGTGGTGCTGGTCCATTCCAGCGTCTCGGGCGCCCGCCAATGGCACCGGCTGATCGATCGCTTGGCGCCCCGCTTTCACGTCAAGGCGGTCAATCTCTACGGCTACGGGGGAACGCCGCCGTGGACCGGCGGGCGGCCCGAACGACTGGAGGATCAGGCCGATCTGGTCGCGCGGGCCCTGAACGGCACCAGAGGGCCGATTAGCCTGATCGGCCATTCGCTGGGCGGCAGCATCGCGATGAAAGCGGCGCTTCGCCTGGGCAGTCGGATCGGCAGGTTGGCGTTGCTCGAGCCCAACGCCTTTTTCCTGCTGCGCGACGCCGGCCGCCATGCGGCATACGGCGAGGTCCTGGCCCTGCGCCGCGTGGTCTTGGAACAGGGCGCCCGGGACGGCGACTGGCCCGGCGCGGCGGCCTACTTCGCCGACTATTGGGGCGGACTCGGCACCTGGGAGGCGACATCGCCCAAGCGCCGCGCCGCCTTCATCGAGGCGCTCAAGCCCAACGTCCACGAATGGGACGCCGTCTTGGGCGAGCGAACCCCGCTGGAGTCCTATGCCGCGGATCTGCCGGCCGACACCCTGGTGCTCCATGACCCGGCAACCGTCCGCCCGATCCGCGAGATCGTCGCCCTCCTGCAGGCGCACACGCCCTGGCGTTTCGAAACCCTGCCTGAGGGCGGCCACATGGCGCCGCTGACCCACCCCGACGTGGTCAACCCGGTCCTCGAGCAGTTTCTGATTGAATGAACGTCGGCGCCGCCGCGCTAGCCGAAGAGATCCGGCTCGCTCTCGACGATCTGCTGGTAGACAGGCTGGAAGTGGAGCCACCCGATATACTCGCTGCCCGCATGCTCCCGGCTATAGCGGGCCTTGTCCGCCGGCACCTGGATCGGCGCGTGGCCCGATGAGTCGATCATGAGCTGCTGCCGGCAGCAGCGCTCCAGGGCGATGAACCAGAAGGCGGCGGCATCGATGCTGTGTCGGCTGGCGGTGAATAGGCCGTGGTTCAGGTGGATTGCCGCTTTCACGCCCGCGAAGGCCTTGGCCACACGGGGGCCGGCCTTGTCCTCCACGGCGACTTGCCCCGCCTCCTCGCGGATCACCGCGTGGTCCTCGAAGAAGGCGCAGGCATCCTGGGTGATCGGGTCGAGCGGACGCCCGAGCGCCGCAAAGGCCGTGCCGTAGAGCGTGTGGGCGTGGCACATGGCGAGGATGTCCGGGTGCTCTTCATGGACCGCGGCATGGAGCACGAAGCCGGCCCGGTTGACCGCATAGTCGCCCTCGACGACCGTGCCCGCGTGGTCGACCAGGATCAGGTTCGAGAGCTTCACCTGGGCGAAGTGGACGGCCATGGGGTTGGTCCAGTAGAGCTCCGGATGCTCCGGGTCGCGCACCGTGAGGTGGCCGCCGAAGCCATAGTCCAGCTTCTGCTGGGCGAAGGCGCGGCAGGCCGCGACCAGGCGCTGCTTGCGGTGGCGGCGCAGCTCTTCGTGGGAGTTGGTCTTGATCTCCTCCGGGAACTTCAGGCCCGGCTGTTCGGGCTGATAGATTGAAACCCGGTCTCCTAGGCGCACATCCGTCATGGTCGTCCCCTTTCCTTTCGCGCGCGACTTTAGCCGGCTTTTCCCAAATGGTAACCAAATTTGCCGTTTCCCGGTGCTGCGAACCTTCCGGCCGGCAAAAGGTGTCTTAAGCCCTCTCGTGCTATGTTGGCGCTATGGCGCATCGACATAGCCTCCTCATTCGCGGGTTCGTTCTTTTTGCCCTCTGCCTTGCTGCGGCGGCCCTGCCGGCTGGCGCGAAAGTGATCGAGCGGGCCGACGGGCCGCCGCTCGAGCGCGCGGACCTGATCCAGGTTCTGGCTGCTGGCGACCTGGAAAAGATCCGCCGAACCCTGACCCGGGTCAAGGCCCAGCGCGACAAGAGCGCCCTGCTGCCACTTGTCGAGGACCTTTGGGCCGGGCGGCGCGCGGCCGATGCGGCGCTGCCCTGGCCGATGATCGATCGACCCAAGGTGCGTGTGGAGCTGGGCCACATTTTGGCGCTCGCCGCGGCCGAGGGCGCTTGGCGCGGCGATCTTCGGGCGATCAACGCCTATGTCCTCGATCAGGCCGACGCCGAGGACCCGGCCACCGCCATGACGGCGATCCTGACTCTCGGGGTGATCGACGACCCGCAAAGCGTCGCGCCGCTGGCCGAATTCGCCCGCGGCGGATGGGATGGGCCCTTCTTGGCGGCGGTGATCGGCCTCTCCATGATGTGCCAGGCCGAGGCGCGCGCCGCCTTGGACCAGATCTCCGCCGACCTCACGGATCCCACCCAGAAGGATTTTCTGCAGCGGGTGCGCGCCGGCTACAGCGGCTACACCCGGGCCCGCTGCCCCTAGGCCGACGCGGCCTCCAACGTGCGCCGTTGGTGCACTTCGCGGCCACTCAGTACAGTAGGGAAACGACTTTAAAAAAATATTTTATCACATTTAAATATATAAACTAATTACCAACAATACGGCCCAAATAGCCGCGCCGGCACTCCTCGTTGCATGGGGTCGTTCCAACCGAAAGTGAGCAATGACATACCTCTTCCGCGATTCTGGCATGATGTCGAAGAGCTTTACCCATATGTTTCAAATTTATGCATGACTTACTTCAATCACTTTCTTGTCTCCTTGTGCCAATGCCATAGCGCTGTGTGGAAAACCCTGATCGCCATCTTCGCCTGACAGTGCGCCCGGGCTGAGGCGACTCGGCCGATGGGCTAAGGTGGGCCATGACCAAGCCGCGCCTCCTGTTCCTCACGCCGGTCGAGCCGAGCGCTCGGGGCGCCGGGCTCGCCCTGCGGGCCTGGGCCAATCAATGGGCGCTCTCGAAGCTCTGCGAGGTGGATACCGTCGTCTTGGAACCGGACCCGGGGTGGCGCCGGCCGCTCGGCAAGCTTGGCACGCTGATCGACCCCTTGCCCCTGGAGCTGCGGCAGGCCGCCGTGGCGGCCAAGGGATTGGACTGGCCGCCCGGGGACTTCGACTACATCTTCGCCTTCCGCCTGCGCCTCGCGCCGCTCGCCCTGGCCGCGGCGGCCCGGCCGGGCGGGCGGGACGCCAAGCTGATCCTCGACCTGGACGACATCGAGTCCCGGCTCGAGGCGGGGGCCCAGGGTCTCGCGGGGTGGCTGCGCCAAGCAAAGCTGGCGCGCCAGGAGCGGCGCATGATCGCGCGCTTCGATCTCACCCTGGTCTGCTCAGCGCGGGACCGCGCGCTCCTGGAGCGGGCGCTCAGCGGCGGTTCCATCGCGGTGGCGCCGAACATCGCCCCGCCAATCCGGGCGGGCTTACCGCCACGGCGGTCTGGCCCGGTGCCCCGGCTGCTGTTCGTCGGGCTGCTGCACTATGGCCCGAACGTCGAAGGACTGATTTGGTTCTGCCAGGAAGTGCTGCCCGCCTTGCGCGCCGCCTTGGGCCGCCCCTTCGAACTCGCCATCGTCGGCCGAGGCGCCGGGCCGGCGGTCGAGGCCTTGGCCGAGATCCCGGAGGTCAAGCTGATCGGCGAGGTCGAGGAGACGGCGCCGTGGTACGCCGAGGCCGATCTGGCCATCGTGCCGCTCCAGACCGGCGGCGGCACCCGGATCAAGATCCTGGAAGCCTTCGCCCTGAGGTGCCCGGTGGTCTCGACCAGCGCGGGCGCCTACGGCCTGGAAGTGAGCGACCGACAGGAGCTGCTGATGGCCGACCGGCCGGACGCCTTCGCGACCGCCTGCACCGAGATCTTAGGCGACCCCGCGCTCGTGCAAGGCCTGACCGAACGGGCGCGCGATCGTCTCGGGCGCGACTACAGCCCGCCGGCCCTGCTGGAGCATATGCGCCTGGCTCTTGAGGCACTTGGCTGATGGGCCCGCGCCGGATCGCTGCGGGGCGCCTGCAGCCGTCCACGCCGGGCTCGACTTCACCTTCCTGATCATGACCTTCCGCAAGGCGGCGGGAGTCGAGGCGTGACCCGCCGGGCAAGACCAACCAGAAGGGACACAGGGGTCACCGAGGGGATTGGAGCTGGGGCGAGCCGTCTCGCAAGGCGATCCATGCTGAAAAGGATTGAAGGTCATGAACGGCCACTCGGCGATCTCTGTGGCTCCTCGGCGACCTCCGTGATCCCACTGGTTGGTTCGCTCACGGGCCAGTCCGGTCCCGAACCTCGCCACTAAGCGCGATCGCGGTGGCGAGCGGACCCTGCAAGCCGAAGGCGGGCGGCGGGGAAAGGCGCGGGCGGTCCTGGGAGCGGAGCCGGCGGCGCGGCAGGAAGGCGAGCGCGTAGGCCACGATCAGCGCATGGACACCGGCCAGGTAGTAGAAGAAGGCCGGCGGCCGCCAGGCCTCGATCATCTCGGTCGCGACGATCGGCCCGAGGATCATGCCGAGCGCGCAGAAGATGAAGAGGGTGGCGCCGGCGCCGACCATCTCATCGGGCGCCAGCGCGTCATTGGTGGCAGCCAGCGCCAGGCCATAGTGGGCCAGGCAGAGCGCCGAGAAGATGGCGGTCAGGCCATAGAGCACGACCTCCAGGCTGGGCGGCGTCAGCCCTTGGACGACCGCGAGCACCACGCAGATCCCGGACATGGCGATGATGAAGCGGCCGCGCTCGAAGCGGTCGGCCAGATGCCCCAAGGGTACCATGAAGACCAGGCTGGCGAGGTAGATGATCGACATGAAGGCGGCGATGCCGATAGTGGTCAGCTCCGACTTGTCGGCGTAGATCGGCCCGGCCGCGATCAGGGCGCCCTGTGCCATGCCGGTCAGGAACATCACGCCGACGCCGAGCGGCGCCTTGCCGAGCAGCTTGATCAGGCCCATCCGCCGAGGCGACTCGTAGGCCGGGCTCGGCGCCGTGCTCATGAGCACTGGGATGATGCCGAAGGAGATCAGGACCGAGGCCAGGATGAAGAGGTTGGAGGTCTCCGGGTCGGTGACGCAGAGCAGTATGGAGCCGATGCCCATGGCGGCATAGGTCACCATGACGTAGAGGTTCAGGACCTGGCCCCGGGTCTCGTTGCTGCTGCGGTCGTTGAGCCAGGTCTCGGTTACGATGAAGATCGCCGCGAAGCAAAAGCCGATCGCGATGCGCAGCAGGAGCCAGACCGGCACATTGACGAAGCTGTCGAACAAGAGCGCGAAGCCCGAGGCGGCCGAGGCGACCACGGCGAAGACCTTGGCGTGGCCGATGCGCGCGATCAGCTTCGGCGTCATGAGAGCGCCCAGGAGATAGCCCATGAAGAAACCGGCCATGACCAGGCCGGTATCCGAGGTGTCGAAGCCCTCGTCGAAGGCCCGGACCGCAAGCAGGGAGCCGAGCAAGCCATTGCTGGCCACGGCGAAGGCCATGCCGAGATAGAGCGGCCAGGTCGCACGCAGTACCTGCTTCATGGTCCCGGCTGGCCTCGCAACCGCGTTTGTCAATCCAGCGTTGAGGGTAGCGCCCCAGGGCCGGGCCGTACAGGCTGCTAACGCTCCCGGGTGAGGATCTCGTCCTCGAGCAGGATCGAGGTGGCCCGCGGACTCTGTAGGCCGGGCGCCACGGGGACGGGCGCGCGCCGGCGCAAGGTCGTCGCCTCGCGCTGGCGCGAGGAAAGGCTCCAGACGTAGAGCACGAGCAAAGCGTAAACCAGGGCCAGAAAGAGGAAGAAGCTGGCGGGACCCCATTCCTCGATGACCTCGGTGGAGAGGATCGGGCCGAGCGCCATGCCGGTGCTGGCGCAGACGAACAGGGTGGCGCCGGCGCCGACCATCTCTTCAGTCTTCAGCACGTCGTTGGTCGCCGCCAAGGAGAAGCCGTAGTGGGCGAAGCAGATGCCTGAGAAGGGCGCGATCAGGATGTAAAGGACGATCTCGTAGTCGGGCGGCGTGAGCGCGAGCAGAACTGCCAAGACGGCGTTGATCAGGGACATGGTGCCGATGAAGCGGCCTCGGTCGAAACGGTCGACCATGTGACCGAGTGGGACCATGAAGACCAGGCTGGCCATATAGACGATCGCCATGAAGGTGCCGACCTCGGTCAGGGTCAGCTGGGCCTTATCGGCATAGATCGGGCCGGCCCCGACCAGAGCGCCGAAGGCGATGCTGGAGATCGTGATGGCGCCGACCCCGAGCGGCGCTTTGCGGGCCAGACGCCGGAAGCCGATCCGGCGCGCTGCCTGGTAGGTCGGTGCCGGCCGTGAGCTGAGCAGCAAGGGCACCAGCCCGATTGAAAACAGCACCGAGGCGAGCACGAAGGGGTCGTAGCTCAAGGGGTTGCTGATGCTCACGAAGAGCGAGCCGATGCCGGCCGAGAAGCCGTTGACCATGACATAGAGGTTGAGGATCTTGCCCCGGGTGTCGTTGGAGCTGCGGTCGTTAAGCCAGGTCTCGGTCACGATGTAGAGCGCCGCAATGCAGACGCCAGTGACGATGCGCAGCACCAGCCAGCTCGGGATGTTGACGAAGCTGGCGTGCAGAATGGCGCTGGCCGCCGCGATCGAGGCGAAGGCCGCAAAGACCTTGGCGTGGCCGACCCGCCTGATCAGCTCCGGTACGATCAAGGCGCCGACTAGGAAGCCAATGAAGTAGCCCGACATGACGATGCCGGTATCAGAGGTGTCGAAGTGCTCGTCGAAGGCCCTGAGCGGCAGCAGGGAGCCCTCGAGCCCCAGGCTCGCGGAGCACAGCGCCAAGCCGACGAACAGCGGCCAGACCGAGGCCAAGAGCTGCCTCATCGGCGGTCCAATGGGGAGAGTGGTGTAGGCCTATGAGGGCAAGAGATCATATCGGTTAAACGCGCCGCGCCGGTTTCTTGAGGCTCTGCTGATCTGAGCAAAGCGGGGCTGGCAAATCAACCGGCAAAGGGCGACAGCGCCTTCTTGGGAAAGCGCCAGACCCCGCCGGCGCCCAAAAGATGGATCGCGAATCCCTTGCGGAACAAGCCGGCGATGGCCGGGTCGAGCACATCGAGCCCGCCGGTGTAGGCGCCGAAGGCGGGCAGGATCAGGCGCCGCCCGTCAGTTACGAAGCAGCGCGCGGTGAGCCGCCGGGCGCGCAGGCGCACCGCCGCCTTCGGGTGAAAGTGACCGGACACCTCGCCAGCCACCAAAGCCGCGTTTTCGGCCTCGTGGCGGAAGGTCAGCGCGCCCAGCGCGACCTCGCTTTCGACCCGGCCGCCCCAGGCCTCGGGCGGCAGGGGGTCGTGGTTGCCGGCGACCCAGATCCAGTCCCGGCCCTGGGTGAGCGTCGCCAGGACCTGGCCGTCGCCCGGGTCAAGGCGCTCGCCGGCACCTTGATCGTGGAAGGAGTCGCCTAGGCAGATGACGGTGTCGGGCCGGTGGCGCTCCATCGCATCGCTCAAGGCGCGCAGGGTCGCGGCGGTATCGTAGGGCGGCAGCAGGCGGCCACGCTCGGCGAAAGCCGTGCCCTTCTCAAAATGCAGGTCGGCGACCGCCAGCAGCCGGCGCTCGGGCCAGACCAGGGCGCCGCTGGGGTCGGCCAGCAGCCTTTCGCCGTTGAGGCGGATCTCACGGTGCAGCGTCATAGGGGCAGCTCGGCTTGCTCAAGATCCTCTTCGGTCGCTTCGGCGATGAGCGCTTGGGCGCTCTCGTCGAGCAGCTCTTCGAGCGCCGTTCCGTAGACCTGCTCGCGGCCGATTTCAAGCAGCACCGGGACGGCAAGCGGCGAGACCTTGCTGAGTGCCCGGTGGCGGATCTTGCCTTGAACTCGGCCGAGCAGTTCGGCCAGGCGGCCGATGTCGGTGAGGCCGCCGGCAGCGTCTGCCCGGGTCGCGCGCAGCAGTACGTGACCGGGCTCGTGCTTGCGCAGCACGTCGTAGATGAGATCGGCGTTGAAGGTGACCTGGCGGCCGCTCTTCTCTTGGCCCGGATAGCGCCGCTCGATCAACCCGGCGATCACCGCAACGTTGCGAAAGGTCCGGCGCAGCATGGAGGAATCCGCCATCCACTCCTCCAGGTCGTCGCCCAGCATATCCTCGTCGAACAGCGCCGCCACGTCCTCTACCGGCGACAGGCTCCAGGTCGCCAGCACGTAGTCGGTCGCGACGAAGCCGAGTGGCCCGAGGCCGAAACGCTCCATGCGTTTGGTCAGCAGCATGCCGAGAGTCTGGTGGGCGTTGCGACCGGCAAAGCAGTAGGCGACCAGGAATTCTTTTTGTCCCCTGGGGAAGGTCTCGACCAGCAAGCCATCGGCCGGCGGCAGCACGGAGCGCCAACGCTGCTGGGCGAGCCAGTCGCGCACCGCGCCCGGAAGCGCCCGCCAGTGGCCCGGCGTCTCGAGCATTTCGCGCACCCGCTCGGCCAGGTGAGTCGAGAGCGGCAGGCGCCCACCCTGGTAGGCCGGGACCTTCGGCTCGCTGGCGCTGCGCGCCCGGCTGACCTCGGCCCAGGTCTCTCGCAGGCCTTCGAAGACCAGGATCTCACCGGCGAAGATGAAACTGTCCCCGGGCACCAGGGCCTGAACGAAGTACTCCTCGACCTCGCCCAGGAATCGGCCCCGGCGCAGCTTCAGCTTTATGGTCGGGGATTCCACGATGGTGCCCACGTTCATGCGATAGCGCCGGGCGTGGGTCGGGCCGGCCAGGCGGTAGAGCCCGTCGCGCCCGCGCAGCAGACGCCGGTAGCGGGCGTAGCTCTTGAGCGCGTAGCCGCCGTCGCGCACGAAGCCGAGCACGTCGTCGAAGTCGCGCCGGCCGAGATCGGCGTAGGGCGCGGCACGGGTGATCTCGGCGAACAGCTGATCGGCCTGGAAAGGCCCGGCGCAGGCGGTGCCCAGGATGTGCTGGGCCAGCACGTCCAGGCCGCCCGGGTTGGGCGGGTCGCCGTCCAGGGTGCCGGCGGCGACCCCATCGAGCGCGGCCTGGCATTCCAGCACCTCGAAGCGGTTGGCCGGCACCAGCAGGGCCCGGCTCGGCTCCTCGAGCCGGTGGTTGGCCCGGCCGATGCGCTGGACCAAGCGCGAGACCCCCTTGGGCGCGCCCACCTGGATCACCAGGTCGACCGCCGCCCAGTCGACCCCCAGGTCGAGGGACGAGGTGGCGACCACCGCCCGCAGATCACCGCGCGCCATGGCGGCTTCGACCTTGCGGCGCTGCTCGGCGGCCAGGCTGCCGTGGTGGAGCGCGATCGGCAGCTTGTCCTCGTTGAGGTGCCAGAGCTCCCGGAACACGATCTCGGCCTGGGCCCGGGTGTTGACGAAGACCAGCGCGGTCTTGGTCGCGCGGATCCGCTGATAGACCTCGGACAGGGCATGGACCGCCATGTGGCCCGACCAGGGCAGGCGCTCGCGGGTGGTCAGGATCTCGATCTCCGGCTCGGCCCCTTGTCCACCGGTGACCAGGGCGACCGGTGCGTCCGCCGCCCGGCCCGTGGGCGAAAGCCAGGCGATCAGCTCGTCCGGGTCTTTCACCGTGGCCGAAAGCCCGACCCGACGGCAGGCGGGCGCCAAGCTTTGCAGGCGGGCCAGGCCGAGCGCCAGCAGGTCGCCCCGCTTGGTGCCGGCCAGGGCGTGGAGCTCGTCGACCACCACCGTGGTCAGCTTGCCGAAAACCTGGGGCGCGTCGTGATAGGACAGCAAGAGCGCCAAGGACTCCGGCGTGGTCAGCAACAGATTGGGCGGCGCCCGGCGCTGGCGCTTGCGCTTGCTGTCGGGCGTATCGCCGGTGCGGGTCTCGCAGGTGATCTGGAGGCCCATCTCGTCGATCGGCGTGGTCAGGTTGCGGTGGATGTCGACGGTGAGCGCCTTCAAGGGCGAGATGTAGAGGGTGTGCAGCCCCTCGGCCGGTTGCGCGGCCAGCTGGACCAAGCTGGGCAAAAAGCCGGCCAGGGTTTTGCCGCCGCCGGTCGGCGCGACCAACAAGGCCGAGCGGCCGGTTTCGGCCGCGGCGACCAGGGCCAGCTGGTGATCGTGGGGCCGCCAGCCCTTGTCCGCGAACCAGCCGGTGAAGGGGGCGGGCAGGGCGCTCATAGCGTGGCGAGCGCCGCGGCGATCTGGCCGCCGAGCCGCGCGTTGGCGACCAGCAGCGCCTTGTTGGCGGCCAAGGTTTGGCCGTCGCTCAGCTCGAAGAGGCGTTTGAGCAGGAGCGGGGTCAGATCCTTGCCGACGATCCCGGCGGCCTCGGCGTCCTTCTGGGCCTGGGCGGTCATGGCCTCCAGCGCCTCGGCCGGCAGGGCGTCGGACTGCGGGATCGGATTGGCGATCAACAGGCCGCCTAGGTCGAGCGTCCGCTGGGTCGCGATCAGGGCGGCGGCGGCGCGCGGGCACTCGACCCGGGCCTCCAGCTTGAGACCGCTGGTGCGGCTGTAGAAGGCCGGGAAGTCGTCGGTGCCGTAGCCGACCACCGGCACCCCTTGGGTCTCCAGGACCTCCAGGGTTTTGGGCAGGTCGAGGATCGACTTGGCGCCCGAGGCGATGACGGCGACCGGGGTGCGCGCCAGCTCGGGCAGGTCGGCCGAGACGTCGAAGCTCTCGGCCGCGCCCCGGTGCACGCCGCCGATGCCGCCGGTCGCGAAGACCGCGATGCCGGCGCTGTGGGCGATCGCCATGGTCGCCGCCACGGTGGTCGCGCCGCCGCCGCCGGCCTGCAGAACCGCCGCCAGATCCCGGCGGCTGACCTTGCGGGCCGCGCCCTGGCCGCGCGCCAGGGCCTCGAGCTGGGCGTCGCTCAGGCCCACCTGGATGCGGCCCTTGGCAAGCGCGACGATGGCCGGCACGGCGCCGGACTCGCGCACCGCGGCGGCCATGGCTTGGGCCGTCTCCAGGTTGTCGGGCCAAGGCAGACCGTGGGCCACCAAGGTCGATTCCAGGGCGACCACCGCCCGGCCGGCGCCAAGCGCCAGGCCGACCTCGGGCAGAACATCCATCAGGCTCTTCATGGCGGGCACTATAGCGAGGCGCCGCGCTGCTCGAAACGGCTGACCGGGGGCGCGGCGGGGGGTAGGCTCTGGGTCATGAACGCGCCCGCACCGGAGACCTGGATCGAAGTCCGCCCCAAGGGGCTCTACTGCCGGCCCGGCGACTTCTACGTCGATCCGGCCCGACCGGTCGCGCGCGCGGTGGTGACCCACGGCCACGCCGACCATGCCCGGCCCGACAACGAGGCGGTGCTGGCAACGCCGGAGACCATGGCGATCATGAAAGTGCGCTACGGCGAGCGGGCCGGCGCTAGCCTCGAGTCTCTGGCCTTTGGCGAGCGACGCGAGGTGGGCGGCGTTTCGCTCAGCCTGGTGCCGGCCGGCCACGTGCTGGGCAGTGCCCAAGCGGTGCTTGAGTGGCGCGGCAGCCGGGTCGTGGTCTCCGGCGACTACAAGCGCCGGGCCGATCCGACCTGTCCGCCCTTCGAGCCGATCCCTTGCGATGCCTTCGTGACCGAGGCGACCTTCGGTCTGCCGGTCTTCCGACATCCGCCCGACGACGGGGAGATCGCCAAGCTGCTGACCTCGCTCGAGACCTTTCCGGAGCGGGCCCATCTGGTCGGCGCCTATGGGCTCGGCAAGGCCCAGCGGGTCATCGCGCTGCTGCGCGCGGCCGGCTACGAGCGCCCGCTCTACCTGCACGGCGCGCTGCTGCGCTTGTGCGAGCTGTACCAGGAGCTGGGCGTCGCCTTGCCCGGCCTGGTGCCGGTCGCCGAGGTGGACGCCAAAACCCTCCCTGGCGAGATCGTCCTGGCGCCGCCCTCTGCGCTCAACGACCGCTGGTCCCGCCGCTTGCCGGAGCCAGTCACCGCCATGGCCTCGGGCTGGATGGGGGTGCGTGCCCGGGCCCGCCAGCGGGGCGCCGAGCTGCCCCTCGTGATCTCCGACCACGCCGACTGGGACGAGCTGACCCGCACGCTCGAGGAGGTCGGGGCGGGCGAGATCTGGGTCACCCACGGCAACGAGGAGGCCCTGGTGCACTACGCCGGCACCCGGGGCTGGCGGGCCCGGGCGCTCGCCCTGGTCGGCCGCGGCGAGGAGGAGCAAGAGCAGGAGGCGGCGCCGTGAAGGCCTTCGCGACGCTGCTCGACCGGCTCGCCTTCACGCCGGGACGCAACGGCAAGCTCAAGCTGATGGCCGACTACTTCGCCGGCGAGGGCGACCCGGCGCGCGGCTACGGTCTGGCGGCCTTGACCGGGGAGCTTGCCTTCACCGGGGCCAAGCCGGCCCTGATCCGTGCCATCGTCGAGACCCGGGTCGACCCGGTGCTGTTCGCCTGGTCCTACGACTTCGTCGGCGACTTGGCCGAGACCGCGGCGCTGATCTGGCCAAGCCGGCCCGGCGCAAACCGTCCGCCCGAGCTGCCCGAGGTGGTGACCCGTCTGGCGCGGGCCGGGCGCAGCGAGGTGCCCGGGCTGCTCGAAGGCTGGCTCGACGGGCTCGACGCCACCGGTCGCTGGGCGCTGCTCAAGCTGATCACCGGGGGCTTGCGCGTCGGGGTCTCGGCGCGCCTGGCCAAGACCGCCTTGGCCCGACTGGGCGATCAACCCGTCGCCGAGATCGAGGAGGTCTGGCACGGCCTCCAGCCGCCCTACGAGGATCTCTTCGCCTGGCTCGAAGGCCGGGCGCCGCGCCCGACCGTCGATCCGCGCCGGGCCTTCCGGCCGCTCATGCTGGCCCAACCCCTGGAGGAGTCCGAGCTGGCGGCGCTTGCCCCGGATCAGTTCCGGGCCGAGTGGAAGTGGGACGGCATCCGGGTCCAGCTCTCGGCCGGCCCGGCGAGCCGGCGGCTTTTCTCGCGCAGCGGCGACGATATCGGCGGCGCCTTTCCCGACATTCTGGAGGCGGCCAACTTCGACGGTGTGCTGGACGGCGAGCTGTTGGTGCTGCGCGACGGCCAGGTCGCGCCCTTCAACGACCTGCAGCAGAGGCTCAACCGCAAGACCGTCTCGGCCAAGCTGCTGGCCAAGCACCCGGCCCACATCCGGCTCTACGACCTGTTGTTCGAGGGACCCGAGGATCTGCGCCCGCTGTCCTTCGCCCTGCGCCGGGCCCGCCTGGAGGCCTGGTATGATAACACCAAGCCGGCACGCATGGACCTATCGGCGGAGATCCCTTTCGCCAGCTGGGAAGAGCTGGCGGCCTTGCGCGCCGGGGCCCGGGCGGGTGGCATCGAAGGGCTAATGGTGAAGCGCGCCGACAGCCCCTACTTGGCGGGCCGGCCCAAGGGCCATTGGTTCAAGTGGAAGCGCGACGCGCTGACCGCCGACTGCGTGCTGATGTATGCCCAGCGCGGCCACGGCAAGCGCTCCTCGTTCTACTCCGACTACACCTTCGGCGCCTGGCGGGACGGGGAGGGCGGCGATGAACTGGTGCCGGTCGGCAAGGCTTACTTCGGCTTCACCGACGAGGAGCTGAAGCAGCTCGACAAGTGGGTGCGCGACAACACGACGGAGCGCTTCGGCCCGGTGCGCGCGGTCGCCCCCGGCCTGGTGCTCGAGGTCGCCTTCGATGCGGTCCAGCGCTCGGCGCGCCACAAATCCGGTCTCGCGCTGCGCTTCCCGCGCATCCACCGCATCCGCTGGGACAAGCCGGTGGCGGAGGCGGAAAGAGTCGAGACCTTGGCGGGGTGGATCGAGGGGTGAGGGGGAGCCCCAATTTTGATGCAATATAGAATCGCAATTAGATTATTTAATTAAATCATATAGTTACGCATCGCACTTTCTGTTTGCGTTTTGTTCCAAAATCGTCTACGGTATGCCGTCACCCATATGTTGTCGAAAAAGTCGTGCGCACCACATCATGCTGCGGATGCAACAAGATTTAGTGGTGCCGATTAGGCTCCAATTTTACCGTGTAGACCAGGCGGAGACCTTGAATCGATGAATCCTAAGCCAAGTGAGATCTCGGTAGTTCCTCGGAAGAGAATCTCCGATGAAGAGCTTCGTACTTATACTTTCTACACGTCAAATCCTGAGTCGGAACCAAACTACAGTTACGAGCCTCCGCCAGAGACAGCTGAGTTTGAAATCATCGAAAAGATCTACAATATTCCGCATAAACCACGATCACGAGAAGGTTTCGTTTGGTGCGCATTCTGCGCAAAAAGAACGCACTATGTTGGTGGACTCGCAAAGTACTCCGATGGACTATTAAGATCAGTGGGGTGGTGTTGTTGTCAAATGAAACTTGGTGAAGATCTAAAGGAAGGATTCAAGTATATCAAAGGACAGTTCAAACGTAGTCGGGTACTCCTAAAGCTCGACGACATCTATCCAATCATGAGTGACCTACTACGAGAGTTAGATCATTTAGCTGGGGCGCCTTCGATCAATACATTTGGAGCTGTTCGAAGACAGTTCAGTGAATCCATGAGGGGCGTATGGAACGTCGCCTCTGGTGCGGCATTCCATGAAGGAGGAGAGTTATCCTTCGACGTAACAATTGCTGACTATTCCAAAACATCTCTCAAGCGGGAAGGGAAGGATGCTGAAAGCGACAACGGCGGCACAAAACGTTTGCAGGGCCAATCGTTTCAACGTCACCGGGCGACATACCAGATTTCAGGATGGGAATTTGCTGACCCAAAAGTAGACCTTTCGCAGCAATTGAATGAAGCGATCTCCGTTACTGGGTCTTACCTGCGCGGCAATCGATCCATTGACACAGATAGTATGAGCACGAATGAACTGAGGGGGAGGGTGCAGCAGGTACAGAGCTTAATTGCGATGCTCGAGACATTGGAGCGTTTGAGCCAATCGTTGCCGGCCTTCTTCTCTCGCGAAAACATGAGGTACTTGGCTGAGTATCGAAACTCACAGCTAGATGTTCATGCCTATGTCCCTCTGCCGAATGGCATGCTCTGGAAGCCGGCTGGTGCTGACGAAGTTCGAATCACGATGCCTTCGAAGTACACTCCGATAAAGATCCGGGCTTTGGAGAGACTTCGGCGAGCAATCGTCAAAGATTGAATCAGCTCATCGGTTGATACTTTAAGATCGAAGTCGCCTTCGACGCGGTCCAGCGCTCGACCCGCCACAAGTCGGGCCTGGCGCTCCGCTTCCCGCGCATCCACCGCATCCGCTGGGACAAGCCGGTGGAGGAGGCGGAAAGAGTCGAGACGGTGGAGCGGTGGATCGAGGGGTGAGGGTTTCCTGTGTAGAACAGAACGAGGGGGCAACCGAAGTTGCCCCCTCGTGGCGCTCGCTTGTTCAAGGACCTGAGTGCGAGCGCCTTATGGTGTGCAAGCGGGTGTCAGCACATTGAAGGCCGGACCGTAGCTGGCGATGCATTCCACGATGCCCCCACCGGCGAAGGCCGGGCCGATCAGCAGGCTGGTGACGAGCAGCGCCTCGTTCGTGTTCTCGACCCGGACGCTCTTCGAGCTGCCTTCGAAGACCGAGCCCGTGGCGATCACCTTCGCATTGTTCTCGGTGATGAGCGTCATGCCGTTTTGGGCGCCGTGGGCGCGCACGTCGGTCATGCGCACGTTGGAATGACCGATGACCTGGATCGCGGTGCCGTTGGTGGCGGGCGTCCCGGCGTAGACCGTGACGTGGTCGAGATCGACCTCGATCACCTGGCGTTCGTCAGCCGGCGAAATGCTTATGCCCTTCGGAATGGCATCCGCTTCCTCGGCTTCGGCAATCACCGTCACGTTCGCCAGGCGGGAGTTGTTCCGGCGCATCATGATACCGCGCGCGCTGTCGACGCCGGTCGCTTCGACGGTCACTTGACGAAGCTCGGAGTTGGCCGCCACTTGGATCGCGGGTATCCGCTCGCTGCGGATGATCGTGGTGTTCTGACCGGATCCTTCGATGTCCACGTAGGCGTTCATCCAAATGACCGAGGTGGATTCGCAGTCGTAGATGCCCGGCTCCAGCTTGATCAGGTAGGGATCGCTCTCGGTCGCGATGTCGGTCTCGTCCAAAGCGTCGAGCAGGGCAGTGCAGTTGTCGGCCGGCGTCCCGTCGGCGCGCACCAGGATCGTGGTCAGGAAGACGGCGTCGGGCGCCAGCTCGCGGGGGCCGACCGCTCCGGCCTCGAGTTCCGGGCCTTGGACGCAGTCGACGCAGTCCAGGTCGTTTGCGACGTTCTTGGCTGCGGCCGGCGTGCTGTAGAGAACGGCGGCCGCGAGGAGCGCGGGCACCGCGATGGTCTCACGTAGGTGTCTGTTAAAGGCGTACATGGCTTGCCCTCCCGTTCTGGGCTGTGAAGGGGTACCGGTGGCCGCACTGTTCCCGGAGCGGCACGGTGTTGGCTGCCGATACAACTGGGGAAGGACTGTTTCAGCTTGACAGCTATAGGGCGGCTATTGTGTTTCAGTTGTATCAACGCAAAAGCGCGTCGCGCGCGATCGCCGATCGGGGGAGTGTCGTGATGGCCCAGGATGCAAGCCGCGAGCCCGCACGCGATCCACAGGATTTGGAGCGCTTGCTAATTGCCCGGCAGTGGGCGGGGGACGTCGAGGGCATGGCGGCGCTTTACGAGCCGGACGCCGTGCTCGACAGCGGCGAAGGCCAGGTCATCCACGGCAAGGCCGCGATCCGCGCGTTCTTCGCGGAGCTTAGTGCGAGCGGCAGCAAATTCGCGGCCGGCCGGCAAAGCCCGGCTGTGGTCAGCGGGGACTTGGCGCTGACCTCGACCCGGCTGCCCGACGGCAGCGTCACTGCCGAGGTCGCCCGCCGGCAAAGCGACGGCACCTGGCTATGGGTGATCGATCGCTTTGCCGTTGCCCAGGAGCCGTCGGGTGAATAAACGCGGCCAAGTCGCCCGTCCCGCGCTTTTGCCGGTGCGATCTTTGACGCTCTGAAATGCAGCGGCTAGGCTGGCCCCATGCTTGCCGATCTGCTCAGCGTCGCCGGTCTTACCGCCTTGATCATGATCAGCCCTGGGCCCGACCTGGCGCTGGTCGCGCGCAACACGGTGATCGGCGGCAAGAGCGCGGGCGGCTGGACCAGCGCGGGCGTGCTGACCGGCAACCTGGTTCATTTCTCCTACTGTCTGGCCGGCGTCGGTTGGCTGATCGCGACCAGCGCGGTCGCCTTCACGGTTCTCAAGCTGGCTGGCGGCGCCTACCTGATCTACCTCGGCATCCAGAGTCTGCGGCCGGGTCCGGCCCACGCCGAGGCCATCGAGCCGGCCATCGGCCACGGCCGGCGCTGGTGGGTGCAGGGCCTCTTGAACAACCTGCTCAATCCCAAGGGCCCGCTGTTTTACCTTGGAGTCATTGCGGTCTTCGTCGCGCCGGACTCGAGCCAAATCTACATGGCCCTGTTGCTCCTAACCACGATCGGCGTCAGCGCGGCCTTCTGGGTACTTTTCGTCTATGTGCTGCAGATCGCTTCCGTGCGCAGCCGCCTGCGCAAGGCTGGGCGCTGGATCGGCCGTCTGCTCGGCGCGGTGCTGGTCGCGCTCGGCATTCGCCTGTGGTTGACCGAAGCGCCGGACTTTTCGTGAGCCCAAACATGCCGTCGCCAGGAGAAGATTGGCGAGAGTTCTCGGACGGACAACATGCGCGAAGAAAGAGTCACCTTTTTCAGTGACGGCTTGAGACTATCGGGCCGCTGGTTCCTGCCGGAAGGCGGTGCGGGAACGCCCGGTTTGCCGATTGTGATCGTGCTCTCGGGCTACACCGGGCTGGTCGATCAGCTGCCCGCCATGGTGGCGCGCAGCTTGACCGCCAGGGGCTATCCCTGTTTCGGCTTCGACTTTCGCGGCTGGGGCGAGAGCGAAGGCGATCCGGACCAGGTGCTCTTGGAAGAGCAGCAGCGCGACATTGTCTACGCGGCGGCCTACTGCGCGGCGCGCGGCGAGGCCGAGGGCCGGAAGGTCGTGGTCGCCGGATGGGGCATGGCGGCGGGTCTCGCGATCAAGGCGGCGCGCCTGCAGCCGGATATCGCCGGCCTGATCGCCATGAACGGTTTCGTCAACAACCGGCGGGTACAAGAGGCCTTGCGCGGCGCCGACGGCTGGTCGGCCTTTCAGGAATTTCTGCGGCGGGAGTTCCGGCGCCACGCCTTGGACGGGGCGGCCGGCGGCTATGCGCCCTTCTCGGTTTATCCGCTCGACCCGGCGACCACGGAGGAGCTTTACCACGAGGGCCGGGCGGCCGCCGACAACACCCGGAGGCAGGGGCCCGGCGGCGGCTTCATCGAGCCGCCCGAGGTTTCCCTGTCCTTTGCCTGCTCCCTGATCGATTTCGAGATCGAAGGGGATCTTTCCATGCTTGCCGCGCGTCCCCTGCTGATCGTCCACGGGCACGACAACGCGCTGCACCCGGCCGGCGAGGCCGAGGCGCTTGCGGCACATTATCCGGGCCCGAATGAGCTGCTTCTGCTCGAAGGGGCCAAGCACCTGGATTGGATGGAACCGGACGCACCGGCGTTCCGGCGCTTTCTGGAAAGGCTCGACCGTTGGGTAAAGGCGCAGGGCCTTGGGCGCGCGCCGTGAAACTTCGTGCGGCAGTCGGAAGCGAGCTTCCGGCGCTCTCCGCGCTTTGCCTGCGCTCGAAAGGGCACTGGGGCTACGACGCGGCCTTCATGGAAGCCTGCGCCTAGGAGCTGACCTTGACGGTCGAGGAGCTGACCAGCACCTCGATCGCCGTTGCCGAGCGCATTGGAGAGGCGGTCGGCGTCGTGTAGGTGACGGTCGAGGATGGGGTCTGCGATCTGCTTAAGCTCTTCGTCGAGCCGGCCGAGATGGGCCGGGGCATCGGCGCGGCTTTGTTCGCCTGGGCGGTTTCGGAGGCGCGCCGCCAGGGTGCCAGGCTGATGACCATCGAGGCCGACCCGGACGCCGAAGCCTTCTACCGCAAGATGGGCGCGCGCACCGTCGGCACCGCGCCCTCCGGCTCGGTCCCCGGGCGCAGCCTGCCAATGCTGGCATTTGACTTGACTGATTAGCCTACCCCGGCAGGCCGGCGGCGCGCAGAGCCTCGGCAATGCGGTGCCGCACGGCCGCGCTGCGGTAGGGCTGGCCCTTGACATAGGGAGCGACCTGGAAGCTAGGCTCGATGCGCAGCACCTCCTGGCCGGCGGCCCGCGCCTCGCTCAAGCGACCCGCTTCCGCGAGGGCGCAGGCGAGCGGGATATGGGCATAGATGTAATCGGGGTCGCGCGCCAAAGAGGCACGAGCCATGGCGACGCACTCGTCCAATCGGCCCTGCGCGAAATGAACCTCCGACACGGTTCCCGGATACCAGGCCGGATAGATCGGACAGTACCGCATGGCCTGGCCGAGCAGGGCCTCAGCCTCCTTCATCCGGTCACAGTACATCAGGACGATTGCCTTGATCGCTAGGACTTTCGAGTTCCTGGTGCCGAGGCGCTGGGCGGACTCGCTCTGGGCCAGTGCTTCGTCATGCTCCTCACGGGACAGGTGAACCATGGCTTTCAGCATCCAGGTCTCGGCGTTCTCCGGATCGATCGCCAAGGAGCGCTCGGCGGTCTCGAGCGCCTGGGTGAGCGACTCATCCGGCGCCGCGCTCCATCCGTTGAAGGCGTCCATCCAATGGGCCCAGCCCAGGAGCGCGATTGCCGAGCCGTAGTTCGGGTCCAGCCGCAGGGCCTGCTCGGCCAGGCGCCGGCCTTCCACGAGGTCCTCCCGGCGGTGGCCTTGCATCAGGTCGTTGGCCTGAAGCTGCAGCTCCCAGGCTTCCAGATTGTCGGTGCCGCGCGCCGCGATGCGCGCCCGCTCGCCCTCGGTCAGCTTGATCTGCAGCGCCAGGGCGACTTCCCGGGTGATCTCGTCCTGCAGGGCGAAGACGTCATCGACCACTCGGTCGTAGCGCTCGGCCCAGATGTGGCGGCCATCGGTGGCATCGATCAGCTGCGCGCTGATGCGCACCCGCGCCGCACTTCGCTGCACGCTGCCTTCGAGCACATAGTGCACGCCCTGCTCGCGGCCGACCTGCTTCACGTCGACTGCGCGGTCCTTGTAGGCGAAGCTCGAGGTGCGCGCGACGACGAAGAGCTTGGGGATTTTCGACAGGGCGGTGATGATGTCTTCGGCGATGCAGTCAGCGAAATGGGCTTGTTCGGCATCGCCCGAGAGATCGGCGAAGGGCAGCACGGCGATCGACGGCTCTTTCGGTAGTGGCAGGGGCTCGGCCGCGACGATCGCCAGCTCGGGGGCTGGCGTGCCGTCACGAATCTCCCGGGCAAGGCGCTCGGTCTCGGGCTCGGGCGCGACGCTGAGCTCGGCGGCCAGCAGATCCCGGCAGGTCTGATAGTGCTGGAGCGCCAAGGCCCGCTCGCCGCTCCTGGCGTAGATTTCCATAAGCGCGCGGTGGGCGCTTTCCCGCAAGGGATCGAGCGCCAGGAGCCGCTGGACGGTGGCAAGTGCTGCGCCGTCATCCTGGTGGCGCAGGAGCGCCTGAAGCGCGTCGCAGGCCCGCTCGTTCAGGCGCCGGCGCTGGTCGCGCAGCCAACCTTCGAAGGCCGGGTCCCGAACGCCGGTGCCGTGGAGCAGATCACCCCGGTAGAGCGCAATCGCCTCCTCAAGCGTGGCCGGCGTGCCTTGCTCGACAAGCTGTTCAAAGGCCGCCACATCCACCTTGACGTCATCGAGCGCGACTCGGTCTCGTCCGGCGAATAGCGGCGCGGCGCCGTCCAGCGCTTTGCGCAGTTGGGCGAGGGACTGACGCAAGCTGGCGCGCGCCTGCTCTTGACCCCGGTCGCTCCATAGCAGAGCGACCAACTCGTCGCGGGTGCAGGTCTGGTCGGGGCTGAGCGCCAGATAAGCGAGCAGCGCCTGGGCCTTTTGGCCTTTGAGCGCAAGCGTCTCCCCCGAGGCAAGGCGCGCCTCGAAGCCGCCCAACAGAGTGATGGTCAAGGACGCCACGATATTTCTTTCAGGTTAAAACCGACGAATGCAATCCTAGCCCAGGCTCACCCCTAGGCAAAGCGGCCGTGGATCATCACCCGGTCTTTGCTGCTAGACTGGAGTGCATCCTTGTCAGCGGACCGTGCCCATGACCCCGAGCGACTTTGAGCAAACCCGAGAAAGCTACGACGCCCTGGCCCAGTCCTACCGGCAAGCCAAGACCCTGCCTTTCGTGGAGTATGTGCTGCGCCACAGCCTTCTGCGCCTGGCCGGCGGGCTGGAGGGCAAGTCGGTGCTGGACCTCGGCTGCGGCGAAGGTCACAACACCCGTCTGGCGAAACAGGCCGGTGCGGAGCGGGTGCTGGGCGTCGACATCTCTCGAGAGATGATCAATCTGGCGGAGGAGATCGAGCGGGCTCTTCCGCTCGGCTGCCGCTACCAGGTCGCCGACGTCGCCGATTTGGCCCTGAAGGACTCTTTTGATCTGGTGCTCGGCGTCTTCCTCTTGAACTACGCCGCCGACCGGGCGCAGCTGCTCTCCCTCTGCCAAACGATAGCGCGCGCCCTTCGGCCTGGCGGCCGCTTCGTCGGCCTCAACACCAACATGGCGCTCGATCCGTCGCACTACGATGATTGCCGCAAGTACGGCCGCTGGATGACCACCACGGCGGCGCGTGCCGAGGGTGACGTGATCGCGGTCCATCTGGGCGACCCGGACGGCGATGCGGTGCGCTTGGAGAATCACTATCTAAGCCCCGCGACCTACGAGTCCGCCTTCGCCGAGGCCGGCCTGCGGGAGTTCGGATGGCATGGCCCCTGGGTCTCACAGGTCGGCATCGAGGCCTTTGCGCCGGGCTATTGGGAGGCCTTCCTCGCCGCGCCGCCGGTGATCGGTCTGCAGGCCGTGAAATAGACCCGGCCTTGGCTCAGGTCGAGCGATCCAGCGGCACGGTGATCTCGTAGAGCAGAAAGACCGTCATGGCCAGGAGGCGGAGATCGGGCAGGGCGCGCGCACTCTCCAAACGCAACACGGGATCGCTCGTGGTCACTAGTGTCTTGAAGAATCCGCGCAGGCCCCGCGCCTTGATCTTCTCGCGCTTTTCCTCGGTGACCGCGCCTAGCACCCGTTCGCCAGCCATGAAGACATAGCGCGAGACCGCGCCGCCCAGCGCCTGCATGGCGATCTTGTCGGTCAAGGACTGGGGATCGATAACCCGAAACAGCTCGTTGCCCGCGCCGTCGAGCACGGCCCAAAAGCCCTTGGCGACGATCTTCTGGTCGAGCACGCCGATTGCGGTGCCGTCCGCCACGGTGACCGGCCAGCGCATGGGCATGATCTTGCGATGGGGCGCGATAGAGAACGCGGACGCGCCGTTCGGATCGCGGAAGCTCACCTGATGGGATGCCGCGTGCCCGATCACGTCGCCCTCGAACAATAGTTGGCGATCGCTGCCGTCCTCCAGCGCGTCTTCCCGGCACACCCGAATGGTACGCCGGTAACCCTTGGGCTTTCCCTTGTAGTCGCTGTCGCGCTGGAGCCGAATCGCCAGCGCGGATGGCGAAAACATGGTCGCTGGGTCCTCTCTTTGCCAGGGCCGAAAGCTTGCCTAGCACGGCTTTCTTAACAAAACGCGCGCCTGCAAAGGACCTATTGGGGCGTTGCGTCCGGCCTGTGCCGAACGAACGGTGAGTGCACCGGTGCGCCGGAAATCAGCCTCTTGCTATCATCGAAGTGGTGGTCGCGATTGTAGGGGACCAGGGGTCTCGAAGCGAGGGTCTCCAGCGCGGTGGTCCAGCGCTCGGCGTAGGTGTCCAGGGTGCTCAAGCCGCTATCGTGGCCTTCCACGAAAGCGACGCCGCCGACGCCATGAAAGATCTCTGGCTCGAAGACCTCAAAGCCCAGATACCTGAAGGAGAAGAGAATCGGCCAAAGATGAAGCCGCGTGTCGCCCTCTCTTCCGTTATGAGAGCAGGCCTCTTCGCTCGCGCCGGTGGTGACGCAGGCGATCATCTTCTTGCCGGCGCAGATGCCTTTGTCGTACCGCATGACGCTCCGATACATGCGGCCATAGACGAAAACCCGGTCCATCCAGCCCTTGAGAATGGCGGGCATGCCGAACCACCAAAGGGGGAAATGAACGATCAAGAGATCGCTGTCCAAAATGTTTTGGACTTCCACGCTGACATCCGACGGGGTGGTTTCGTTGTCCGCATTGTGGCGCTGTTCGGTTTGCGCGTGAAACACATCGGTGTTCTTGCGGGCGCTGTAATGGTGCGGCCCTTCGCGCGGGTCGAAGTCCATGGCGTAGAGGTCGCTCAGCGTGGTCTGCCATCCCGCGGTGCCGAGCACCTTTTGCGAGACGCCCGATAGCTGTGCGTTGAACGACTTCGCCTCGGGGTGCGCCAGGACGATGTGGGCCTTCATTCGCATGCTCCTCGTCGTGCCAATTTGCCTTTGCCGCCTTGTCCTCTGGACCTCTCCCTTGCCCTTAGCTGGCGAAAGCGACCGCGCGCGGCTTGTCGCGTAGCAGAAAAACCAGCAAGCCGGCCAGCACGGCGAGCCACAGGGAGGACCACCAGACCCAATCGTAATGGGCGTAAAGGTCGAACAGCAAGCCGCCGAAGTAGGCGCCCAGCGCGCCGCCGATCTGGTGCCCGGCGGAGATCATGCCGAAGGCCAGGCCCATGACCCTGAGGCCGATGTGGCTGGCGACCAGGCTGGCGGTTACCGGGCTGGTAGAATAGTCGACCAAGCCGAAAAGAATCGCGAAAAGGAACAGCACCTCCAGATTCGCGCCGACCTGCACCAGGAGGATGAAGGTCAGCCCGCGCACCAAGTAGATGCCGCCGAGCAAGAGCGGCCGGTTGACCCGGTCGGTCAGCCAGCCGACCAGGATCATGCCCACCAGGTTGATCGCCGAGAGCACCCCGTAGGCGGTCGCCGAGGAGACCGGGCCGAAGCCGCAGAAGGAAGCATAGGGCAGAAAGTGCGTCTCGATCACGCCGGAGGTCGTGTAGCCGCAGAGAAAGAAGCTCCAGAACAGAATCTGAAAGGCCGGGCTTCTCAGGATTCCCTTAAGGTCTTCGGCCAGGCTGCCGTCCGCCTGATCCGCCGGGGCGGTGCCCCCCCGGCCGCGCGGAAACCAGCGCCAGATGAAGAGCATCATGATCAGCGCGGCAAGGCCCAACGCGACGAAGGCCCAGCGCCAGCTGTAGGCTGCCAGAAGCAGAGCCACCAGCGGCACGATAAGGAACTGCCCGGCGGTGGAACCCGAGGTCGCCAAGCCCATGGCCAGGCCCTGGTTGGCCTCGAATTCCTGCTCAACCCCGGCCGAGACCACGTGGATCGCGACCAGCCCGAAGCCGGTCGCCGCAACCCCGCCGAAGGCCAGCAGAAAAGCGACGGGATTGCTGGTCGCAGCGGAAAGGAAACAGCCGGCTGCGAGCAAGCCCAGGCCCAGCACGATGACCGCGCGCGCCCCTTGCTTATCCACCAGGCGGCCGCCGAGCGGCGCCAGGACCGCGGTCATCATCAAGGCGGCGGCGACGATGCTCGAGGTGAAGCTGCGCGACCAGCCGAACTCGGCTTCCAGGTGGGGCATCACCAGTCCGAAGGCGGCTCGGGTGGAATAGGCCAGCGCCAGGGCCAGGAAGGAGAAGCCGACCAGGGCCCAAGGCCGCCAGGACTGTGGTGCGTAGATCGACATGAGGATGATTTACTTCTTCGATCTGATGGCTTAAATGACAATATGGCTTCAATATCTGCCAATCGGAGTGAGACCCAAAGCGGCCCCAAGCGGGTCGTCATCGTGGTCTATCCGGGGGTCACCCTGCTCGACGCGGCCGGGCCGGCCCAGGTTTTCTCAAGCGCCAACAGCACGCTTTCGCTGGAGGGCCGGCCGCCGGCCTACGAGCTGGTTCTGGCCTCGCCGCTCGGCGGCGAGATCGCGACCGACACCGGCATCGTGCTGAAGAGCGTGACTCTGGAATCGGCCTCGAGGCAGCCCATCGACACCATGATCGTCTCGGGCGGCGTCGGCGTGTTCGATCTGCTCGAGGAGCGGCGGCTGCTCGACTGGGTCGCGGCGCGCCATCGGGACTGCCGGCGCCTAGCGACCACCTGCATGGGCGCCTTCGTGACCGCCAAGGCGGGCCTGCTCAATGGTCACCGGGTCGCGACCCACTGGCGCTATGCCGAAAGGCTGCAGGGACAGCATCCCGAGGCCGAGGTCGAGAAGGACCCGCTGTTCGTGCGCAGCGGCAAGATCTGGTCGGCCGCCGGGGTCACTTCGGGCATCGACCTGGCGCTTGCCATGGTCGAGGAGGACCACGACCACCGCATTGCCATGCAGGTCGCCCAGGCGCTCGTGGTGTTCTTTAAGCGGCCCGGCGGCCAGTCCCAGTTCAGCAACCTCCTGAACGCCCAGTCCCAGGACGAAGGCGGGCGTTTCGCAGAGCTGCACGCCTGGATCGCCGAGAACCTGAAGCGGGACTTGGGGGTCGAGGCCTTGGCGCAGCGGGTCGGCATGAGCCCACGCTCCTTCGCCCGCCACTACAAGCAGCTGACCGGCGTGACCCCGGCGCGCTCGGTCGAGATGATCCGGGTCGATCAGGCGAAACGCATGCTCGAGCTGGAGCCCAAGCTGCCGCTCGCCAAGATCGCCGCCAACAGCGGCCTGGTCGACGAGCAGCGCCTACGCCGGGCCTTCGTGCGCCACATGGGGATTTTGCCCCAGGACTACCGCACGCGATTTGGGGTGGGGGGCTAAGGCCGCCTCACGGCGCGCGCGACAGCGCCTGGGTCGAGCAGCAAACGCTGCCGCCCCAGAAGCTGACCTGATCGTAGGGCAGCTGGATCGGCTCGACGCCGTGCCGGTCGAGCTGGTCGGCGATGCGGTTGAGCCCGGCGGGCATGACGTAGCGCTTGTCGTCCAGGCTGACCCCGACCGTGGCGAAGGCCCGCGCCTCCTGCTCGGTCAGCTCGATGACCTGCCATTCGCCGAGCGGGCCGGGTAGCTGATCCTCGACCAGCTCGGGACGGTAGAGCATCAGAAGCCCCTCGCGCAGCAGGCAGGCGATGCCCAGGAGGTGCAGCACCGTGCCATTCATGGGCACCGGATGAACCTGATAGCCATAGGGCTCCATGTAGCGCGCCAGCCACTCGGTGCCGGCGCGGTTGCTCGCGATGTCGGACTCGCCGACGTAGAGATGGCTGCCATAGCGTATGACGTCGCCGCCCTCCAGATAGGGGCCGGGCCCGCCGTTTGAGGGCGCGAAGGGCTGGGCCGCCGGCATGGCCACGTGGCGCGCCTCTGGGTCGCCATCGACCAGCGGCTGGACCAGGTCGCGCAGGGCGAAGACCTCCTTGCGCCGATAGGCCCGGCGGATGTTGAGCTCGATGTAGTGCTTGCCGATCGTTATCACCGGGTCGGCCGGGTAGAGTAGGGAGGCGCCGGGCTGCGACTCCTCCAGGTAGCGCTTTTCCTCATCGCTGTAGGGGCGCGGACGCAAGACTTCGATGCCGTTGCGCTCGTAAAGCGCGGCCAGGCTGTCGAGCTGCTCGGCGGTGCCTTCGTAGCGCTCCGGCATGACCTCCTTGATCGAGGTCGGCTTGCCGCCGGACGCGATCAGCGCATCGCGCACCTCGTCGTTGTAGTGATGGAGGGTCGGATTGTAGGGCGGCAAGGTCAGGTCGTCGGCGATCCCGACCACCGCGGTGCGCAAGGGATCGAAGTCGCTTCGGGTGCCGAAGGCCGGCAAGCTGTCTGTCATCGTCGAACGCTCCATGATCAACGCGAGGACGCTCCTCGTCTCGTCGGCGCCATACTGGCAAATTCGCACGCCTGTTCAAAGCGGTGATTGCGACGCCTTTGGGGTCCGGAGGCCGGGTCGGACGGCTTCTTCCAGTGCAAGTTCCTCACAAACATTTGGGATGCACCGCGAGGCGGCCCGCCTATAGTGAGCCGCCGAACCGGCGAGACCTTGAAGGAGTTCCCCACAGCATGAGCGCCCTTTTCGAGCCCTTGAGCCTGCGCGGCGTGACCTTGAAGAACCGGATCGTGGTCTCGCCCATGAGCCAGTACCGGGCGAAAGAGGGCACCGCCAACCATTGGCACATGGTCCACCTGGGGCGCTTTGCCTTGGGCGGCGCCGGACTGGTCTTCGCCGAGGCCACCGCGGTGACGCCCGAGGGCCGGCGCACGCCAGGCGACCTGGGGCTCTGGGAGGACGGCCAGATCGCGCCCCTGACGCCGATCGCCCAGTTCATCGCGGCCGAGGGCGCGGTGCCCGGCATTCAGATCGGCCACGCCGGGCGCAAGGCTTCTGAGCGCCGGCCCTGGCACGGCGAGACGCCGGTCACCGAGGAAGACATCGACCTGCGCGGCGAGGCGCCTTGGCCGGCGATCGCGCCCTCGCCGCTGGCCTACGCCGAGGGCTGGCCGACGCCAGAAGAGATGAGCGAGGCCGAGATCGATCGGGTGATTGCCGCCTTCGCTGCGGCCGCCAAGCGCGCCGCCGAGGCCGGATTCCGTGTGCTCGAGGTCTACGGCGCCCACGGCTTTCTGATTCACCAGTTTCTCTCGCCGCTCGCCAACCAGCGCGACGACCGCTGGGGTGGCGACGGGGCCGGGCGCCGGCGCTTCGCCGTGGCGGTGGCGCGGTCGATCCGGGCCCAATGGCCCGACGAGCTGCCGTTGGTTTTCCGCCTTTCGGCGACCGATTGGGTTGACGGCGGATTGGAGCTGGCCGACACGGTGGAGACCGCCCGGGCGCTGGCGGCCGAAGGGGTCGACGCGATCACCTGCTCCTCGGGCGGCATCGGCGGGCGCGAGCGGCCCAAGCGCATGACCATCGAGCAAGGCTTTCAGGTGCCTTTCGCCGAGACCATTCGCAGGGAGGCCGGGATCGCCACCATGGCGGTCGGCTTCCTGTGGGATCCGGCGGCCTGCGAGGCGGTCGTGGCCGAGGGCCGGGCTGACCTGGTGGCGCTCGCCCGGGAGCTGCTCGACGACCCCAACTGGCCGCTTCACGCCGCCGCCCGCCTGGGCGCCGACCAGGCCCACGGGCTGTGGCCGCCCGAGATGGGCTGGTGGCTCATGAAGCGCGCACGCCTGATCGCCAAGCTTGGCCTGCGCTGAAGGCAACCCTGATCCGCGATATTCGCCGGTTTCGTCTTCCGGTCGGCTCGGCTAACAGGAACACAGTTTCTCACAGAATAGAGATCGGGCGCGCCGGGCGATTCAAGATCGGGCCGGTAGCCCTATATGCACTGCGTCAACAAGCCCTGAAGGGTTCCACAGCGAGGACTGGAGCAGACATGGGCGCGCGATCCATGCGGGTGATCCTGAACGGAAGCAGGGCCCCGCGACGCTCAATAGACGTTGCCCTGGCGGCGATGCGCCACCGGGGACACCAGATCGACGTGCGGGTAACCGGCCGCGGGGCCGGCGCCGCTGCGCTTGCCCGCGAAGCGGTCGAGGAGCGGATCGACGTGGTCGTCGCCGGCGGCGGCGACGGCACGGTGAACGAGGTCGCCAACGGCATACTGGCGGCCAGCGACAACCCGCAGGTGACCATGGCGGTGCTGCCGCTCGGCTCCTCCAACGACTTCGCGCGTGGCTGCGAAGTGCCCTTGGATAACCCCACCAAGGCGCTCTATCTGGCCGCCACGGCCGAGCCTCGGGCGATCGATGTCGCCCGGGTCAACCAGGGTTACTTCCTCAACGCGGTGATCGGCGGCCTGGGCGCCGCCGCGACGTTCCGGACCTCGGAAAAGATGAAGCAAATGCTGGGCGGCGCGGCCTACAGCGTTTCGGGCTTTCTGAGCGCGCTTCGACCGTCCGCCTATCCGGTGCGCCTGCGCACCAGCGATGGGGTCGAGGAGTGGCCCATGACCTTCGTCGCCATCGCCAACGGCAAGTGGGCCGGCGGCGTGCCGATCGCCCCGCGCGCCGCGCTCTGCGACGGGCTGCTCGACCTCCTGCTGGTGCCGGCGGTGTCGCTCGCCAAGTTGCCGGTACTCTTGCGCGATTTCCGCGCCGCCGGCCGCCGGGACCCGCTCTTCGTGCGCCGGCAGCAGCGCGAGTGGGTCGAGATCGACACCTTGGGCACGCTGCCGGTCAGCCCGGACGGCGAGCGCCTGGGCGACTCTAAACTGAGGATCGAGGTCTTGAAGCAGCGTCTGCCCTTCGCGCTGCCGCCGGCCTCGATGGTCTGCCAATGAGCGCCCGCTGGAAACGCTGGGCCGGTCTCGCCACGACCCTGGGCCTTGCCCTGGCGGTCGGCCTGATTGCCTGGCAGGGGCTTGACGCGGTGACCGCCGTCTTGGCGGTCGGCGGCTGGAGCCTTGCGCTCCTGGTGCCCTATCAGATCGCGCCCATCGTCCTGGCTGCGCTCAGCTGGCGGCCGCTGCTTCGCCAAGCGCCGGCCGGCGGTCTGGGCGAGCTGTCGTTCGCCAGCTGGATCGGGCTGTCGGTCAACTGGCTGCTGCCGGCGGCGCAGATCGGCGGCGACCTGGCGCGGGTCCGGCTCTTGGCCTTGGGCGGCGCCAGGGCCTCGGACGCCGGCGCCAGCGTGGTGGTCGACAAGACCGTCCAGGCGGTCGTTCAAGTCGCCTTCAGCTTGCTCGGCTTGGCCCTTTTGCTGGTACTGGTCGGCACCCACGATCTGGTGCTCTGGGGCGGCGGCTTCCTGCTGCTGCTGTCGGCCAGCCTCTATGTCTTCTACCGTTTGCAGCGGGCCGCGCCGGCCGGCCGCGCCATGGGGTTGGCCGCGCGCCTCTTGCCCGGTTCCTCACTCGCCAAGGCGCTGCCCCACGGCGTCTCCTTCGACCAGGCGCTCGAGGCGATCTATCGCCGGCGCGGGGCACTCGCGCTCTCGGTGCTGTGGCGCCTGGGCGAGCGTTTCGCCAAGGCCGGCGAGGTCTGGCTCGCGTTGTGGCTGCTCGGACATCCGGTCAGCTTCGCGGAGGCGGTGGTGTTGGAAAGCCTGACCCAGGCGGCGCGCGCGGCGGCCTTTGCCGTGCCGGCCGGGCTCGGCGTCCAGGAAGGCGCCCTGGTGCTGGTCGGCAGCGCCCTGGGACTGAGCCCCAACGTGACCCTGGCCCTGTCGCTCGCCAAGCGCTTCCGCGAGCTCGTCGTCGGTCTGCCCGGCCTGATCGCCTGGCAGCGCCGGGAGCGGCGCCAACGGGCCGCGGCGGCGGCGGTCTAGCGAGCGGCCGCAGCGGCGCCTGGGCGCTCTCTCAACAGGAACGCCCAGGCGAGCAGCAGGAAAACCGGCGTGAACTCGAACCAGACGACGATCGTCTGGAACGCGTCTCCTTCCTCGAAGTAAAAGCGCAGGTAATAGAGCGGCAGCAGGGCGGTCAGCGCGAGCAGGCCGGTCACGGGGACGATCGCGAGCAGCGGCGCAATCCATAGAAAATACCAGGGATAACCGGTCGGACTGAGCAGGAAGAGGGTGGCCGTAACCGCGAGTGCCCGGGCGACCAGCGTGCGCCCGTCCGGCGCTGCCGTGCGGTTGAGGCCGAACGCCAAGGCGACCACCGCGATGCCGACCACCAGTCGCGCGAGGCGCCCGGCGTCCAGGTGCTCGGGCAGCAGCGCCGTTATGGCACCGCGGATCAGGCCGAAAAGCGCGTCGTTGCGTTCCCAGCTCTGAGCATAGGCGATCAGGCCCGAGCCTCGGTCGAGCTGACTTGCCAAGAGCGGCCAGAACAGCAGGGCGGTGATCCCAGCGAAGAGCGCGCCCGCCGCGATCAATAGATGCCAGCGTCCGAGCAACGGGCGCAGCACGCTCGGCAGCAGCAGGGCCGGCCACAGCTTGACCCCGGCGGCCAACGCCAAGAGCCCGCTGGCCCAAAAAGCGCGGCCTCGCGCGGCGAGCAGCAGGGCGCCCAACAGGAAAGGCAGCAACAGGCCGTCCATGTGGGCCGAGTTGATGCTCTCCTTGACCACGAGAGGATTCCACCAATAGAGCGCGGCCCAAAGCGGCGCGCGCGCGCACGCCTTGAGCAGGAGCAGCAGGAGACCGAGCGCGAGTCCCTCGGCGGCCAGCAGCACCAGGCGCAGGGCGGTGAGGCCGAAGGGCTCCAGCAAATGGGCGAGCGCGAAGGCACTCTGGGCCACGGTGGGATAGATCGTGCGCAGGTGAGGGTAGTTGATCTGCTCGAGCAGCGGCCCCGCGGCCTTACCCAGGGCTCGCCAGGCTTCGGGCGCCTGGCCGGCCAGCACCTCAGCGGGCGCCACCGCGAAGGGATTGAGCCCGGCGGCGAGCGCCGCGCCGTCCCACAGGTAGCGAAAATAGTCGATCTCCAGAATCGGCGCAGAGCCCAGCAGGATCAGGCGCATCAGGAGGCCGACCGCGACCATGGCCCACAGGGCGCCAACGGTCGGTCGGGCGCGGACGAGCGCCCAAGGCAGGGCCATGAAAACCAGGCCGGCCGTCATCATGAGGCCGACCAGGCTCGGAATGGGGTCTAGCGGAAACGGCCAGGCGGTGACACGGGAAAACGCCGTGAGCGCCGCGGCGTAGAGAAGCAGGACGGCCGCGACGGCCCAGAGCGGTCCTGTTGCCCGGCTAACTGCCGCCACCGCTGAAGGTGCGGCCCGTGCCGCTGTTCGAGCGCACGGTTCTGGCCGGCGCCGCGTCGTTCAGCGCCCAGTCGTAGCCGTCGCCCGAGACCTCGTCGATTTGGGCCAAATAGCTGGCCAGATCCGGGTTGGCATACTTCTTCAGGTGCGCGACCACGCCGCCGTCAACGGCGAAGTCCTCTTCGAACCAATTGTAGATGCTCGAAACATAGAGCTTGCCGCCGCGGATCTGTGCGCCGCGCGGGTCGTTGACGTAGTTGCGCGCACCGGCGGTGAGGTAGGCCTCGGCATTGTCGGCGGTAACCGCCTGCTTGACCAGGTCAGGGCAACCGATCGAGGCGCAGTTGACCGCATAGTGGATCCGCGGATCCTGCCAGATCGGGCGCAGGATGCGGTGCTCGATGTCGTCCAGGGAGACGTCCTCGCCCTCGATCGTCACCAGCTTCTTGCCCCAGGGGCCGTCGGCGAACCAGCCCGGCGAGATGTCGATGTCCCGGATGCCCTTCACCGGGTAGTGGTCGAGCACCACATTGACCGTGAGCGCGTTGTAGAGATTGATCCAATAGGCGAACTGTTCCGGCCGGTTGTAGGTGCTGATCGGCAGGGCCGCCAGGCCGTCGATGTAGCCCTGCAGGGCACGGGCGTCGGCCCGCGAGACCTTTCCGTAGGCGACCAGGTTGGCCCGGCCGGGCCGCTCGGTGACGTAGCGCTTGAGGAAGCGGTCCCAGGCGCGGTGGTCGATCGTGGTCTGGGCATTGGCGTCGTGGGTGCTCCAGCGCGCCCAAAGCTCGGCGCTGGGCGCGGCTTGGGATGCCTGGACAAGGCCCATAGAGACCGCGGCCAGGGCCGTGAGCGCGAGCAGGGCCCGGCGCGCGATGGAAAAGCTAACGGGAAACTTCGGCATGTTCGACGATCCTCCTGGCCGGACGCTCGGATGGCGCCACGTGCTAGGAGGTCATATCGGGTCCCGTGCCCGGCAAGGGGAACTCAAGCGTCTTCACAAGGCCGTGCGCGGTTTGAGCCGCATGCAAAGCTCGACGCCAGTCTCCGGCCGGCCGGCCAGGCCGTGCCAAGCGGGATAGACCTCGTAGCAGTCTTGCAGATCGTAGGTCCAGCCGCTGCCGGGTAGCCAATGGGCGGCGAGCCAATCCCATACATGATTAACCCGGGCGGAGGGGCAGGCGATGGGCAAGACGGCATAGAGCCCGGCCGGTATTGTCTGCAGGCTGGCCAAATCGTCTTCCTGGACCTCCGCCGGGACGGCGATGCCCGCGTCGTACAGGCAGGAGCCGGCCGGCGTAAGCGCGGCATTGTCCGGGCAAAGCCCGATGCAGGCGGTCTCACCCGACCAAAGGCCCCGCTTTTTCGCCCAGCGCTCGATCAAGGCGAAGGCGGTGGAGATCCCCCCGGCGACGTTGAAATAGGGACCGAAGTGGCGGACATAGGCCATGCGAATGGCCGGTCGCGCCTCGATCCGAACCGTGAGCTCCGCCGTGTCCAGGTCTGGCAAGGGCCTGGCGGACTGGGCCAGGATCTCCGCGGTCTGGCCGATGTCGGGGACCGAGCCGATGCGCCAGCGGTTGCGCGCCCGAAAGCCGCGCGGCGACACGCCGTACCTTTGCCGAAAGGCGTTGGAGAAAGCCTGGGAGTTGGCGAAGCCGGAATCCAACGCGATTTCGGTAATCGGCTTGCCGCCCAAGTAGGCCAGGCTGCGCGCCGCCTGCTCCAGGCGCTTGCGCTGCACGAAGTGATAGGGCGGCTCTTTCACGTAGGCCCTGAAAGTGCGGGCGAAGTGATACTTCGACAGACAAGCCACGTCGGCCATGCGATCGAGATCGAGCGGACGCGCAACGTTCGACTGCGCGAAATCGATCGCGCGGTTCAAGCGATGACGCAGTGCGGCCTCGCGCTTCACCCTGACACTCCGGTTCATCGGCCCAAAGGAGCATCGACTCTAATGGGGCCCCAGGGTCCGTCAACCGCGCGGCAATGAGCAACATTTCGCAAGTTTGGCCGCAGTCGCCGCGATAGCCTGCCTCGACCGTCACAGCTTTAGGAGGATCGCTTGGTGCAGCGGATCGCACACCTGGGCGCGCGCCCGGGTCTCATCGCAATCGGAACTCTACTGTTTGGCCTTGTTGCCACGGGGATCACCGGCCCGGCAAGCGCGGCCGAGAGCTATTTCCTGGACAAGGAGCACAGCGAGATCCGTTTCTACTACAGCCACGGCGGCGTCTCGGAGCAAAGCGGCGAGTTCTTGAGCTTCAAAGGCGATGCGGTGTTCGACCGGGAGGATTTCGCCAAGAGCTCGGTCTCGATCGAAATCGCGGCCGCGAGCGTGACCTCGGGCGTTCCCCATCTGGACGGCCAGCTGAAGAATTCCTACTACTTCTCGGTCAAGGAGCATCCGACCATCACCTACCAGAGCCGCGAGGTGCGCCAGGTCGGCGAGCGGCACGCGCTAATCTTCGGCGACCTGACGATTCGCGGCGTCACCAAGCCGGTCACTCTGGAGGTTGAGCTGCGCCACGATGGCGAACACCCGGTGGGCCAATCCATCGCCTTCTACAAGGGACAGTGGATCGGCATCCATGCGACCGCGTCGGTGCTGCGCAGCGAGTTCGGCATGACCTCCTACATCCCGGTGATCTCCGACCGAATCCTCATCGAGATCAACGCGGAACTGAAAGCGCGAAAGAAATAGACCGGCGATCTGTGCGAGGCTTAGACCTCTGGCGTTTTGCGCACCATGATGCGGGCAGGTTCGGCCGGCGCGGCGAAGCCGAAGCGGGCGTAGAGGCTGTGGCCGTCTTTGGTCGAGAGCATGAAAGTGGTGACTTGGCTTAGCTCCGGGTGCGTGAGGATCGCGTCCATCAGCGCCTTGCCGATGCCCTGGCCCCGCTGCGCGGGAAAGACGAAGAGGTCCATGAGGTAGGCGAAGAACACCCGGTCACCGGCGACCCGGGCGAAGCCGACCTGCTCTTCCCCGAGAAATGCGCCGAAGCAGAGCGAGCCCTCGAAGGACTTGAGGATGCGCGTGCGCGAGCGGCCCTGTCCCCAATAGCTTTCCGCGATGAACTCGCAAACGCGGTCCAGCTCGAAGCGCGCCATGTCGTTGTGAATGACCAGGCCCGGCGGGCTCACGCCCGCTCGTCCTTGGGCGACTCCATGACCACGTAGGTGGTCAGGGAGCTGACCTGGGGCAAGGTGCCCAGCACGTCGGTGTGGAAGTACTTGTAGCGCGCCAGATCGGCGACCTCGACCCGGAGCAAGTATTCGATCGCGCCGGTCATGTTATGGCACTCGATCACTTCCGGCGCCCGCTCGACCGCGCGCTCGAAGGCCCGCTGGGCGGCCTTGGAGTGGTCCGACAGGCCGACCGTCACGTAGGCCGTGAAGCCGGCGCCGAGCGCCGCCCGGTCGAGCACCGCACGGTAGCCCTTGATGACGCCGGCGCGCTCGAGCTCCTGAACCCGGCGCAGGCAGGCCGAGGGCGAAAGCCCGACCCGTTCGGCCAGCTCGCTGTTGCTGATCCGGCCGTCGCGCGACAGCTCGTGCAATATTTTGTCGTTTAGATCGTCAATCTTCGTCATTCGTTGCAAAACTAGCACCTATTCGAAGAAATTCGCAATATTCGGCTTGTCGCATTCGCATAGAATTGCGCAATGACCTATGAACTGCTCACCGCCCTGGCCGCCTTCGCCTTCGTCACCTCGATCACGCCGGGGCCGAACAACCTAATGCTCATGGCCTCGGGCGCGAACTTCGGCTTTCGCCGCACGATCCCGCACATGCTGGGCGTCGGGGTCGGCTTCGTCCTCATGGTGATCCTGGTCGGTGCCGGCCTGGTCCAAATCTTCGAGCGCTATCCGGCGAGCTACACCGCGCTCAAGCTGTTCAGCGTGGTCTATCTGCTTTACCTCGCCTGGAAGATCGCTCGCGCCGCGCCGCCCAGCGCCCAGGAGCGGTCCGGCACGCCAATCACCTTCCTTCAGGCGGCGCTCTTCCAATGGGTCAACCCCAAGGCCTGGGCCATGGCGCTGACCGCGGTCAGCGTCTACGCGCCGACCCAAAGCCTCGGCGCGATCCTCTTGGTCGCAGTGGTGTTCGGCGCGATCAATTTGCCCTCGGTCGGCTCCTGGACCGTGCTGGGCCAGCAGATGCGCCGCCTGCTGACCAAGCCGGCGCACTTGCGCGCCTTCAACGTGGTGATGGCGCTGCTGCTGGTGGCCTCGCTTTACCCGGTGCTGCATTAGGCGCCCGCGCACTGGGCCGCGATGTGGCTCAGGCGGTCGCTCAGACGGGGCAAGGTGAAATCGACGAAGGCGCGAAGCTTTTGCGGCACGCGCCGGCCTTGGGGATAGACCAAGCTGACAGGTACCGGATTGATCTCGTGGTCCTGCAGGACGATGTCCAGGGCGCCGTCGGCAATGTGGTGAGCGGCCTGGTAGGCATAGAGCTGGGTCAAGCCGCACTCGTTGAGCGCCGCGACCACCAGACCCTCGATCGAGTTGAGAATCAGCCGGCTTTCGACCGGATAGCGCTGCACCCTGCCGGACGAAGTCTTGAAGGCCCAGTCGACCGGTTTGTCGGCCATGGCGAAGGTGATGCAGGGATGATGGCGCAGGTCCCCCGGCGTGGTCGGCCGGCCGTGGCTGGCTAGGTAGTTCGGCGTCCCACAGACAATCTGCCGGACCGACCCCGCCGCCACAGCGATCATCGAGCTGTCCGACAGGGCGCCGACCCGGATGCCCAGATCCACCTGATCCTCCAGCAAATCGACGACGCTGTTGGTCAGGACCAGGCGCAGGCTGACGTCGCTGTTGGCCTTGAGGAAATCGATCACGATCGGCAGGACGAGCAGGCGGCCAAACAGGGTCGGCGCCGTCACGGTAAGGCGCCCCTTCGGGCTTTGATACTCGCCGGAGACTTGCTGCTCGGCATCGCGCACATCGTCCAGGATGCGGCGCACGTCCTCGTAGAAGCGGCGCCCACTGTCGGTCACCGTGACCTTGCGCGTGGTGCGCACCAGCAGTTGGGCGCCCAGGTGCCGCTCCAGGTCGGCGATCTTCCGGCACACCGTCGCAAGGGGCATGGACAGGGCCCGGGAGGCAGCCGAGAACCCACCCTTGTCGACCACCGTGGCAAAGACTTGCATGGCGGAAAGCCGATCCATTTATTGCTCCGTAAATCAGTATAGTCATTCTTAGAAACTCCATATTCTCTTTTTTTTCGGGGGGGTCAAACTGTCTTTCCACAGCGGTTTTGTTCGTAATCGGAGGTGTTCATGGCCCGAGCCAATCATCCGACTTCACGGCGCCGAGACGACATCGGCAGCGTCAAGTTCCCCATCGAGGTGCTGCTCGAGGCCCGCATGGCGCGCCACGGCTGCCTGCATGTGGAGGCAGTTTTGCAGACCGAGCCAAAGCCGGTCGCCGTGATCAAATCGCCCTCGCACACGGACGTCATGGGGCCGGATCCCTGGACGCCCAAATGAGCGACCAAGGCAAGAGCGAGAGCGAGGTCCCCGAGCCGCGCAAACAGGCGGACGCGCGACGCAAGGGCGCTCTCTGGTTGGGCAACGCCGACAGCGCCATGGACATGGGCTTCGGACGAGGCCCCAGAACGCTTGAAGGCTACGAGCTGGTGTCCTGGTTCTTCAGCCGGGACGGGATCTGATCCCGCCTAGCGAAACATTAGCCACGAGGGAGAGACTGCCATGCGCGTCCTAGCGCTTGCCTTGCTGTCGATGGTTGTTGCGGCGACCGGCCCGCGCGCAGAGGAAATCGTGCTGGGCGCGGCCGAAGGCGCCCCGCTCAAGGCTTTCGCGGCCGGGCCCGAGCGGTCGGACACAGCGGTGTTGATCCTTCACGACTGGTTCGGGGTCTCGGACTTCACCAGGGAGGCGGTCGCGCGCCCGGGCCAAAAGGGCGTGCGGTCGATCGCCGTCGATCTCTATAGGGGACAGACCGCCCAGACCCATGATGAGGCCCAGGCGCTTTCGAGCGGGCTCGACCCCGATTGGGCGCAGACGGCCGTGCGCGCCGGGCTCAAGGCGCTTGGCGCCGGCGAGCGGCCGGTCGCCGTGGTCGGCTACAGCATGGGCGGACGGATCGCCCTGCGCGCGGCGGCGGAAAACCCGGGTCTGTTCACCGCCGCGGCAGTGATCTACGGCGGCGGCTTCGACGGCATTGACGACGCGCGGCTGGCTGAAGCGGGCCCGATCCTGGCGGTGACCGGCTCGGCCGACGGGTGGTCTGTGCCCGAGCACGCGGGCCTGGAAAAGCGCCTGCGCGGTCTCGGCCGGGACCTGGAGATCTACGTCTATCCCGGGGCAGACCATGCCTTTGCCCAACCGCTCTACAACGGTGGCCAGAGCTATGACGTGGACGCGACCAAGGCCATGCGCAACGTTCTGGACGATTTCCTCGGGCGCCACCTGGGCGGGACCTTGCGCGCGCAATGACCCGGTTCGGCCGGAAGCTCAGCTCAGCGGCAGGCGGCGGAAAATGCCCGGCGCGGCCGGGTCGTGGTACTTGTCCATCGGCCCGTCCTCGAGGAACAGGCGGTGGCAGTGGGCCAGGCGCTCCTGGCTCAGCGTCACCCCCAGGCCCGGGCCCTCGGGCACGGGAAGAACATTGTTGCGCGGGCTGAAGGGGCCTTCCTCGATGACATCCAGCGGCTGCATGCGAAAGAGCGACTGGTTGGGCTCGCGGATCCACTGGAGCGCGGCGCAGAGCTGCAAATAGGCCGCGCTGCCGATACCGGAATCGCCGCTGTAGCACCAAAAATCCACCGCCATGGCCTCGCAGGCGCCGACGAAGCGCGCGGCCTGGGCGAAGCCGCCGGGCCCGGCCACGTTGCCGACGATGGCGTGAGGCGCGCCCAGGGCAACCGCCTTGGGCAGGTCCAGGTTGTGGGACGAGAAGGGGATCCGGGTGTGGCGTGCCAAGACCGCCATTTCCTCGTAGCTGCCGACCGGGTCCTCCCAATTGCGCACGCCAAGCTCTTCGAAGGCCGGCGCCAGCTGGCGGGCGGTGGCGAGCGAATAGGCGTGGTTGGAATCGATGCGGATCATGACCCGGTCGCCGAGCCGCTCGCGCAGGGCCGCGACCAGGGCGATGGCTTGGGCCGGCTCCGGGTCGCTGACCTTGCCCTCGAACATCGTCGTGCCGTGGGTTTCCATGAGCCCCAGGCAATAGTCGGCGACCGCCTCTGCGGTCTCCTCGCCGCCGGTGCCGTCTTGGCTGAGCCTGTAGGCGAAGTAGTCGGTGAAGGGGATCCGGTCGCGCACCTTGCCGCCCAGGAGGTCGTAAATGGGCCGCTCCCAAAGCTTGCCGCGCAGGTCCCAGAGCGCCATGTCCAAGCCACCGAAGGCGCCGATGGTCTCGAAATCGACGACCGACTGGACGCCCCGGGACGATGGCACGCAAAGCCGCTCCAAACCGGCGATGTCGATCGGGTCCCGGCCGATCAGGCGCTCGGCGAAGCTCTCGGCGATTAGCTTGGCGGCGCCCGGGCTGGGCGCCTCGCCGATGCCGGTCACGCCCTGGTCGCTCTCCACCTCGACGATGGTCTTGGAGAAGCCGGGCAGGGCGCCGTAGGACCAGTGGTAGGGCGCCTCCAAGGGGATGTTGACCGGCGTGGCGCGGATCGCGGTGATCTTCATGGGGCCTCTCGAGCGTGGGCGGACAGCGGACCCCGGGAGACTGGCCGATTTCCCGGCTGGCCGAAAGCATCGAAGCGCCCGGTGGATAAAGAAGTCTGGTGAGACTCGGGGACAAGTGGATAAAGTGCGCGCCATAAGGGGTTTTAGGCGGTTGATGGGCTTGTGGAAAAGTCATTGAATTACGGGCATAAGAAAAGCCTTTAAGTGATTGATAGATTGCAAGAAGGATGTTTTCTTGAGGGCAAGTGAGGGCTGGTGGGCAAAGGCTGTGCCGCGCCCCTTTCAGTAAGACGAGACGAAGGAGCGAGGGCGATGAGCGCGATGGCAACGGCACGCAAGGCCGAGGCGGCGACCCAGGGGCAGGCGGCCCAGCCGCGCCACCCGACCGGAATTCTGCCCTCCCAGTCCCTGCGCGCGGTGATCCGGGCCGGCGAGATCATAGCGGAGGAGCGCATTACCGAGGCCCAAGTCCAGCCCTCGAGCCTGGATCTGCGCCTGGGCGCCACCGCCTACCGGGTCAAGGCGAGCTTCCTGCCGGGCCCCAAGGCGACCGTGGCCGAGAAGATCGAGACCTTCGCCATGCACGCGATCGATTTGAGCGAAGGCGCGGTGCTGGAGAAGGGCTGCGTCTACATCGTGCCGCTGATGGAGTCCCTGAAGCTCTCGAGCCGGATCTACGGCATCGCCAATCCCAAGAGCTCGATCGGCCGGATCGACATCTTCACCCGCCTGATCACCGACCACACCAGCGAGTTCGACCGCATTCGCGCCGGCTACGAGGGCCCGCTCTATGTGGAGGTCTCGCCGCGCGCCTTTAGCGTGGTGGTGCGCCAGGGCTCCCGGCTCAACCAGCTGCGCCTGCGCCGGGGCAGCCACGCCTACAGCGACCCGGCGCTGAGGCGCCTGCACCAGCAGGTTCCGCTGATCGACCGGGACTTGGCCTCGGAAGACCTTTCGGCCGGCATCCCGCTTTCCATCGACCTGCCGCTCGCGGCCGAGGGCGGCGGGATCATCGGCTACAAGGCCCGACCCCACAGCGGCCTGATTGATGTGGACAAGGTGGCGGCCTATCCGGTCGAGGATTTTTGGGAGCCCTTGACCGGCCGGCCGAAGGGCGGGCTGGTCTTGAACCCGGATGACTTCTACATCCTGGCCTCCAAGGAGGCGGTCACCGTGCCGCCGGACCACGCCGCCGAGATGGTCGCCTACGACACCCTGGTGGGCGAGTTCCGGGTCCACTACGCCGGTTTCTTCGACCCGGGCTTCGGCCATGGCGAGGCCGGCGGCACCCGCGCGGTGCTCGAGGTCCGCTCCCACGAGGTGCCCTTCGTGCTCGACGACGGGCAGCGGGTCGGGCGCCTCATCTACGAGCGCCTGCTCGACCAGCCGGACAAGCTCTACGGGCCGGGCATCGGCTCGAGCTACCAGCTGCAGGGGCTGGCGCTGAGCAAGCATTTCGTGGCGGGGTAGGAGGGTGTCCTGAGAGCAGCAGCTTACTGAACATCCTTTGCGTTGCGGAGTAGGGAGTTCTCTTTACCTCCAATGAACATTTCGCCATTCAGCGCCTTTCTTTTCATGATCAGCGGTGTGCATGAGGCGGGCTCCAAGTCAAGGACGCCCTCGAAGAGGGCGCCGGCTCCGCCGGTCGCAGGTCCTTGACTTGGAGACCGCCTCATGCGGCTTGTCCATCATGAAAAGAATGGCCGGGTCCGGGCGCTGGCGCCAAACAGCCGAGGCTTCTTTCAGCAGTGGTCGAAGAAAGGTAGACACAATCTATCTCGACAACCAAACATCGGCTCGCCAAGCAATGAAGATTGGCGTGTCCCCCTTATCTTCAGGCTCCACCACGATGATCCGACAGAGGATTCGACAGGTTAAGTTGCGTTCCACATCGCGGCAAACACGCCCGGCGTTTGCTTTTGATTGCCTAAATTGTATCTTAGGATAAGTGCTAGTTGCTCGCCCGGCGACGGGGCTGGGTCCTCCGCCGTTGCCGAAATGTGCCAGGGTTCTTGCTCGTTGCTCCGTGTTGGATTTGAAATCCAAAGGCCACCGCCCCCCTGAAAGCCCCAAAGGTGTTTCCCGTTATCACCAGTACCCCATAGGGCATGCCCGGCTTGGTCTTTAAAGTTTGCTTTATCAAAGTTGGTCCCGCTGGGAAGTGGGATGTTTGCACCTGAAGTGGCAGTAGTCGTTGACCATGCCGCACTCTCTCCCCCAATCCTCATAGCCGCAAATACGCCTGGTGTTTTCTCTTCGTTTCCTAACTGATATCTCGCGACAAAGGCTAGGTCCTCGTGCGTGTGCCACCCTGGGTCTTTCGCTATGGCCGTAACTTGCCATTTTCCGGTTTTAGGATCCTGTGTTGGGTTCAACACATCTAGGAACGCCCCATTCCGCCAACCCCAATAAGTGCTGCCGTCGTTGCCGGTACCCCAAAGTGTGTGCGCATTGGTTCTGAAATCTGCGTTCTCGAAGTCGATCCCATCGGGAAGCGGAATGATCAGCGGAGCGACTGATGACCATACCCCATAGCCAACCGTCTCCCCAATGTTTACAGGTAAACCTGATTCTGACTTGAAGTATCCAGTTGGTGACCAGCCACTGTCGAAGAAAGCTAATAGAAGATGGCTTAAGCGACCTGTGATTATGACTCTTTGGGTGTCATTTACGAGTCGCACAGGGACATTATTTGCGTACACATCACCAGAAACAGATCCAAAATAAGGTACTAAAACCCCACCGGCGTGACCCGAAAAAAATGGACCAGATGGCAGAATAGATGTTCTGGACAACCTAACGGAGGAATAGACTAGGTAGTTGTGCAGATAGCCCTCAGCGTTGAATGCAAAGGGCATGTCGTCCAAAGAATTCAGCGGTTCAGCGATCTTTTCATTTTCTAGCTGGTTCTCCGTGGCTTCGGCGAAGGCCTTAGCGAGGGCTTCGCGATGCTCGATTTGAAGATTTGGCATTTTTAGTCCTTTTGCTTAATCTCGGGTTTTCGATCAAACTTTCGGTAGAGTAATCTGAGCACACTTTTCAACTCCTTGGAAGTAGATCCTATGTCTCCTCTGTGATCTGCCTGTGCAATGCCCTTGCGACGCTCATTGCCATTTGGCCGTTTGTGATGCAGTGGACTGTGGTTACCTAGCGGTCTCGCAACCTGTCCTATCTAGGATGCTGGCGAAATCGCCCAGGCTCAGATCTCGGGTGCGTTGCAGCGGTCACCGCTTGAAGCAGGCTTCTTTACTTTGTCGCGGTTCTTCCGCCATACCGCGCCTTTCTTTTCATGATCAGCGGTGTGCATGAGGCGGTCTCCAAGTCAAGGACGCCCTCGAGGACGGCGCCGGCTCCGCCGGACGTAGATCCTTGAGTTGGACACCGCCTCATGCGGTTTGGTCATCATGAAAAAAAAGCCGGGTCCGCGTTCTTACGCCAATTGGCAGTGATCTCGGCACGCTGCCCTTACAGTGGGTGGAGATATGCCAAGCGATTGGTTTGCGCCCTTCGTCGTGGTCGCGCACTCGCTGGACCATTGGATTGTCAAATGGTGATAGGCTCTGCGTGACGTTCATTGGAGAGGAGATTGGGAACGATGACTACCACCATGACTGGATTGCCCAAGCGCCGTTGGCTGGCCGCTCTGCGCCATGCCGCCGTCGGCCTGATCCTGCTCGCGCTGCCGGCGCCGCTGGCGGCCGCCGAGCCGGCCAAGGTGAGCGGCGTCTTGACCGCCAACGGCGTGGAGGTCGCGCTGCCCTATGTCTACGTTTGGGCCGAGGAGGAGGGCTTCTACGACCCGGCGGATCCCAGCTGGCGCATTCTCTTCGTCGAGCGCGAGGTCACGCCGCGCGAGCTCGGCGAGCCGATCTGGGATGCCGCCTGGGTCGAGCTGCGCCTCACCGAGACCGCCGAGTTCGACGACCAGCCCAAGCTGCAGGTCTATTCCCAGTCAATCAAGTTTTCCGCCGATTCCGGCGGCAACCTCTCGGGCGGTGAGTATCCGCAGATCGAAATCGAGGGATTGGGCACGGAGCAGATCTCGGGCCGGGTCTACCACACCGAGACCCAGGAGTTCTTCGACGACACCTACAAATACGACCTCACCTTCAGCGCCGCGCTCACGGACCCCAACGCGCCGATCGGCGAGCCGCTGCCCGACGGCGGCGGCGATCCGGGCCGCGCCTACCTGCAATGGGTCGAGGCGGTCCACACCGGCACCCTGGACGCCCTGCGCAGCATCGTGCCGCCGGAGTGGGCCGAGCAGCTCGACAGCCTGAGCGCCGCGGAAGCGAAAGAGCAGATGGAGTTCCTGCAGTTCATGACCCCGACCGACGTCAAGATCCTGAGCGGCTCCCTTGACGGCGAAAACGCCTTTCTCGAGATCGAGGGCATGATCGAAGGCGAGAAGGTCAACGGCGAGATCACCATGACTCAGATGGGCGAATTCTGGATGCCCACCGAGTCCAAGATGTAAGGCAGCAAAAGAGGCCGGGCCGCTGTCGGCTCGGCCGAGATCGATTGCAGCAGTGGCCTGAAAGTTCCTTTGACGGGGAGGCTTCCGGGGCCCCGCCGCGCGCGCGCCAAACCTCCCCGATGATCCACTTTCGGCCCCGCGCCGTAGTCTCCTTCAGGATCATCGAGAGGAGGCGATTATGGATTGGTATCATCAGGTGATGGATTCCCGGCGCAACCCCTTGCGCCATCTGCCCAAGGCCCAGCGCTTTCAGGTTATGGTGCTGCTCAGCTTCATGTGGAGCGCGATCTTCAGCACCAGTGCAGGGCTGTGGTTCTGGTACGGCGAGATCGTCGCCGTGCACCTGCTGCTTGCGCTGGGCACCGTCGTCACGGGGCTCACCTTCCGGGGCGCCGAGGCCGCCGGCGTCAAGTCCTACCGGGACCATCCGGCGCCCGACGGCGCCACGCGCTACGACGACGTCTGGGGTGCCTGAGGCCATGAGGCGCTGTCAAAGACGCGGGGCCCTGGCGGCCGAGGCCTGCGCCCGCACCCGGGTGCTGGCCGGCCTGCTCGGGTTCTTCATGACCCTGGTCGCCTTCGCCCTGACGGTTGTCCAGTCCACAACCTAGCCCTGCAACATTAACGCGAGTTCATCTTCACGTCAGGTCACGGTAAGGCGCCGGGACTATATATCAGTCATCTCCTGGGACAGAGAGATCAGAGCCCGGGAGGTGGGGCCCGAGCAGGGCCTCGTCCCAGCAACCCCGATCCATAGGAGGATCTGACGATGAAACGGAATCTTCAGGAGAACGCTGTGCCCGCCCGTCGCGATCGTGCCAATGCCACGGCCCGCGACCTCAAGGTGACCGACCGGGTCTACGATCAAATCGACCCCAAGCTGCTGCCCCTGGTGAGCCAGCGCTACGTCTAAGGCACTCTTCGGCCCTGCGGGAGCCTCATCCCGCGCGGCTGCAGGAGCCGCCGCCCAGCACGCAGAACTTCGAACAGTGGGGGTGGTTGAGCGCCACCGGCGCCTTGGCATCGGCCAAGGTGTGGCCCATGACGAAGTCGTCTTGATAAGGCAAAAGCGTGCAGGGCATCACCACGGGCTTTTCCTCGCCCTTGCGCTTGACCACCATGCGCGAGGAGGCGCACATGATATCTCGCGGCGCCACGCCCAAAATATCCCAACATTTGTCGGTGACCTCGGGCACGTCGGCACTCTCGTCCATCTCGGGAAAGATGACCATGGCCTCGGGGTCCTGGGCGTCAATCGGCAGGGCCAGCGTGGCGAATAGCCGCGCATAGCCCCGCCGTGCCTCGGCCTCGGGCTCGCCCCAGCAGCTGCGCCCGGCGGCGCGCATGGTAAAGCCGTTCTCGGCCAGCCAGGTAAGCCCCTTGAGGGTCGGCTCCCAAGTGCGCGGGCCGCGCTCAATCTCGTGCAGGTCCTTGGTGTAGTGGTCGATCGAGACCCGGAGCACCAGATTGTCGCCATAGCGTTCGTTGAGCGCCAGCAGGCCCTCGGCGCATTTCATCATGGGGCGCATGGCGTTGGTCAGCACCAGCACCTGAAAGCCCCGCTCGAGGCTCGCCTCCAGGATCTTCATGAAGTGGGGATTGATGAAAGGCTCACCGCCGGTGAAGCCGATCTCCTTGGTCGGCAGATTGCGTTCGGCAATCTCGTCCAGATAAGCGGTGACCTCATCGGCGGTCAGATAGACCAGGCTGTCGTTGGTCGGGCTGGACTCAATGTAGCAGGTCCGGCAGGCCAGGTTGCAGATCGTGCCGGTGTTGAACCACAGCGTGGTCAGTTCCGCCAGTCCGACCCGGGCCCGACGCTCGCCTTTGGCGGTGCGCAGGGGATCGTTGAATTTCCTCGGGTCGAGACGCGGGGTCTCGAACGCTGTGGCATCGCTCATGCTGATCTCCCAAGTCCGCCCAACGGGGCGGCTCCCTCCAGGTCGCTTGGTTCCTAGATAAGCCAGGGTCCGGAGTCTCACAATCACAATGTGTTGACGCTTTCTTGAGGTCCGCCGCCGCACCAGGCTGGGACCAGGGCGCCCCTGGGCAGTTCGCTGTCGCTTTTGGCAAGCCACGCCGGCGAGTCACGCATACTATGAGAGACGCCCCCTAAAGCATTACTTTCAATGCAATAAGTCCGACGCGCGTTGAATATGCGAGGGCCTGGTCCAAGGGCGCCGTCGGGCGAGGGGCGGTTGAGATTGGACTTTATCCTAGGGCCCTCGTGTAGGAACATGAGGCAAAGAACAAACACCTAAGGGAGGCGTTATCTAATGCGACACCTACGACACACTGGCACCGCGGCCCTGCTGTCCGTCGGCCTGGTCCTGGGCGGTCAGGCGGCCAGCGTCTCGGCCGCCGAGCTGGGCGCGACCGACGATCCGATCAAGCTGGCGCTCAACGAGTGGACCGGCCAGCACATCACCACCAAGGTGGCGGGCGAGATTCTGTCCCGGGCCGGCTATAACGTGGAATACGTGACCGCTGGCTATTTCCCGCAGTTCCAGGCGCTCGGCGACGGCTCGATCGCGGCCAGCCTGGAGATCTGGTCGAACAACATCGGCGACAACTGGATCAAGGCGCGCGACGACGGCTCGGTGGTCTACATCGGCGACCTGGGGGTCGATACCAACGAAGGTTGGATGTATCCCAAGCACATGGAAGAGGTCTGCCCGGGCTTGCCCGACTGGCAGGCGCTGGAGGACTGCGCCGAGACCATGGCGACGCCCGAGACCTTCCCTGACGGCCGCATCCTCAGCTACCCGGCCGACTGGGGCACCCGCTCGGCCGACATGATCACCGGTCTGGCGATCCCCTATCAGGCGGTGCCGGCCGGCAGCGAAGGCGCGCTGGTCGCCGAGCTGAAGGCGGCGCAGGACAAGAAGAGCCCGCTGATCATGATGTTCTGGGCGCCCCATTGGGTTTTGGCCGAGGTCGATGTCGGCTGGGTCGACATGCCCAAGTACGACGCGGCCTGCGCGACCGACGCGTCCTGGGGCCCGAACCCGGACGAGGTCAACGACTGCGGCGTCGACGTGGCGACCACCTTCAAGGTGGCCTGGCCCGGCATGGAGCAGAAATGGCCGGCGGCCTTCGAGTTCCTCAAGAACTACCAGATGAGCGCCGATGATCAGATCCCGATGATGGCGGCGATCGACGTGCGCGGCGAGGATCTGGACGAGGTCACCAAGACCTGGGTCGACGAGAACGAGGCCAAGTGGCGCCCGGTGCTGGACGCCGCGCTCAACAACTAGGCCCTCGCGGACATGTCGGGCGGGGTCGCAATGCGGTCCCCGTTCGACGCTTTTTTTGAGTTAGGATGCTGGGCATGACGGACTCATCGAGCAGCCTGGCGGAGGCCAGTACCGCGCGGCCGGTGAAAATTTCCTGCCGGGACATCTGGAAAGTCTACGGGCCCGACCCGGCGAGCTACTTTGCCAATGGGGCTGCCGCGGAGCCGGCGGCGCTGCGTGAGCGCATGCGCGCCGAGGACCACGTGGTCGCCGCTTCCGACGTCTCCTTCGACGTCCACGTGGGCGAGATTTTCATCATCATGGGCCTCTCGGGCTCGGGCAAGTCGACCATGGTGCGCTGTCTGTCGCGCCTGGTCGAGCCGACCGCCGGCGAGGTGCTGCTCGACGGCGCCGATCTGCTCAAGGCTTCCGACCAGGAGCTGATCGAAATCCGCCGCCACAAAATGGGCATGGTGTTCCAGAACTTCGGCCTGCTGCCCCATCTGACCGTGCTGGAGAACGTCGCCTTTCCCTTGAAGGTCCAGGGTCTGGGCACCCGCGAGCGCCTGGCCCGAGCCCAGGAGATGGTCGAGCTGGTCGGCCTAAAGGGGCGGGAGACCTCATTCCCGCGTCAGCTCTCGGGCGGCCAGCAGCAACGCGTGGGGATCGCCCGATCCCTCGCGGTCGAGCCCGAACTGTGGTTCCTGGACGAACCCTTCTCGGCGCTCGATCCCCTGATCCGCCGGCAAATGCAGGACGAGTTCGTGCGCCTGCAAACCATGCTGCACAAGACCATCGTGTTCATCACCCACGACTTCCTCGAGGCCCTGCGCCTGGCCGACCGCATGGCGATCATGAAGGACGGCTGCGTGGTGCAGATCGGCACGCCCTCGCAGATCGTGCTCAACCCGGCCGACGACTACGTGGCCGAGTTCACCAGCGACGTGCCCCTGGTGCGGGTCATCACCGTGGGCGATCTGATCGAGCCCTACGAGGGCAAGCTCGATCTGAAGGACGCCTGCCACACGGACATGTCCCTGCACGAGGTGCTGCCCTATTTCGCCGAGAGCCCGGACGGCTTCGCGGTGACCGACGACAACAATCAGCCGATCGGCCAGATCACCGCTTCAAAGGTGCTGGCGACCCTGGCGGCCGGCGAAGACCGCACGAGCGGGTAGGGGACCATGGCCCTCAGCCAGGCCATAGAGCCGCGCACCAGGAGCTTCGATGTCTCGGTGCTGCCTTGGCTTGTCGTGGCGCTGCTCGGGGCGGCGACCTTCTTGCTGCGGGGCGATGTCAAGTGGCTGGCCAAGTACCCGAAGGCCTTCAACAAGGAGGTCATCGCGTACATCAACATCGCCATGGAGTGGTTCGTCGACACCTTCGGCTGGCTGTTCGGTGCGATCTCCTGGCTACTCGAGTGGCCCATGGTGGTGCTGCAAGGGGTGCTCCAGTGGCTGCCCTGGTCGGCGACCCTTGCCGGCTTCACGGTGCTCGCCTTCGTCGCCGGCGGGCGGCGCCTGGCGATCTTCACGGCCTGTGCGCTCTTCTACATGGTGATCACCGGGTACTGGCCAGAGTCCATGAACACGCTGGCCTTGGTCGGCGTCTCGGTGCCGCTCGCGGTCGCGCTGGGCTTTGGGCTCGGAGTCTGGGGCTACCGCTCGGACCGGGCCGAGAAGGTGATCCAGCCGTGCCTGGATCTCATGCAGACCGTGCCGACCTTCGCCTATCTCATCCCGATCCTGCTGCTGTTCGGCTTCGGCCCGGTGGTAGGCCTGATCGCCAGCGCGATCTATGCCTGCCCGCCCATGGTGCGCAACACCATGCATGGGCTCCGGCGCATCCCGCCGGACATCCTGGAGTCCGGCAAGATGTGCGGCACCACCAAGCGCCAGCGATTCTGGTGGGTCGAGGTGCCGACCGCCCTGCCGCAGATCATGGTCGGCGTCAACCAGACCACCATGGCGGCGCTCTCCATGGTGATCATCGCGGCCATCATCGGCGGCTTCGACGATATCGGCTGGGAAGTGCTCTCCACCATGCGCAAGGCCCAGTTCGGCCAGAGCCTCTTGTCCGGCCTGGTGATCGCGCTGATCGCCATGATCATGGACCGCATCTCCTGGGGCTTCACCCGGCGCGATCAGTTCCTCCACACCGGCGAGGAGACCTTGTGGCAGCGCCACGGCATGCTGTTCACGGCGCTGGGCGCCATGATCGTGCTGACCGTGATCTCCCAGGTCGCCACCTTCCTGGACAGCTACCCCCGGGACTGGCGCTTCTATCCGGCCGATCCGATCAACCAAGGCCTCAGCTACGTCGTCTCGACCTTCGGCGGCTTCTTCGACGGGATCAAGAACGGGGTCAACTTCTACTTCCTGCTGCCGATCAAGATCGGCCTGATCAAGGCGGTGCGGCCGGTCTCCTGGGGCATCGAGTTCACGCCGCTCTTGAAATCGCTCTACTGGGTCCTGATCGCCGGCCTGGTCGCCTGGTCCTACCGGGGCTGGACCTGGCGCGGCGCCGTGACCGTTCTGATCATCGGCACCTTCCTCTATTTCGGCCTGACCAACACGCCCTGGCCCCTGTTCTTCGCCGTGGTCGCCTTGGTCGCTTGGCAGGCCGGCGGCTGGCGGGTCACGGCCTTCGCGGTCGCCTCCATGCTGTTCATCCTGCTGACCGGGGTCTGGAAGCAGGCCATGCTGTCGGTCTATCTGTGCGGCGCGGCGGTGCTGTTCTCCTTCGTGGTCGGCGGCGCCATGGGCGTCTGGGCGGCCGGCAACGACCGGGTCTCGGCGATCCTTCGGCCGATCAACGACACACTGCAGACCATGCCCCAGTTCGTCTATCTGATCCCGATCCTGTTTCTCTTTCAGATCGGCGACTTCTCGGCGCTGATCGCGGTGATCGCCTATGCCATCGTGCCGATGATCCGCTACACCGAGCACGGCGTGCGCAATGTCCGCCCCGACGTGCTCGAGGCGGCGACCTCCATGGGCTGTACCAAACGCCAGATCCTGTTCCAGATCCAGCTGCCCATGGCCCTGCCGGAGATCATGCTGGGCTTGAACCAAACTATTATGTACGGCCTGGCCATGCTGGTCATCGCGGCCCTGGTCGGCACCCGGGATCTGGGTCAGCTGGTCTACATCGCGCTCGGCAAGGCGAATGCCGGCCAGGGCCTGGTCGCCGGACTTTCGATCGCCTTGATCGCCATGGTCGCCGACCGCATCATCCAGGCCTGGGCCAACAAGAAAAAGGCCCAGCTGGGACTGGAATGAGCGCAGACATGATCAAGGGCATCCTGTTCGACAAGGACGGCACCCTGCTGGACTTCACCGCCACCTGGGTTCCGGTGATCCGCAGCGCGGCGGCCAGCGTGGCGGGCGAGGCCCATGACAAGGTGGAGGAGCTGCTCCAGATCGGCGGCTTCGACGCCCTGGAGGGCCGGGTGCGCCCGGACACCCTGCTGGCCAGCGGCAACGCGGCCGAGATCGCCCAGGCCTGGGGCCAGGCGACCGCCCATCACCACACCGAGACCCTGGAGCGCGAGCTCGACCGGATCTTCACCGAGGAGGGCATTGCCCGCGCCGTGCCGGTGACCGACCTGAAGGCGCTGTTTGGGCGCCTGAAGGACCGCGGTCTCGCGCTCGGGGTCGCGACCAGCGACGGTGAGGCCGGCACGCTGGGCACGCTTCGGCGCTTCGGCGTGCTCGAGCTGATGGACTTCGTGGCCGGTTACGATTCGGGCTTCGGCCACAAGCCCGCGCCCGGCATGGTCGAGGGCTTTTGCACCGCGACCGGCTTGGCGGCGGCTCACGTCGCCATGGTCGGCGACAACCACCACGACTTGGAGATGGGCCGGCGCGCCGGGGTCGGCCTCAAGGTCGGCGTGCTCACGGGCAACAGCACCGCCGAGGACCTGGCGCCCCACGCCGACCACGTTCTTGAATCCGTGGCCGAGATCGAGCGCCTGTTGGGCTAGATTTATCAGCTTCGCTTATAAGCGCTGACAATCGAATAAATTTGAATTGCCCGGGGCCTCCGGCCAATCTTGGCGCCACGTCAATTCGACCAAGGACCCCACGGCATGACTCAGATGGCCCAGCGCGCGCTCGCCTGCTTTCCGGCCGGCATCTCGAACGGCGAGTTCGGCCTGCCCGACGACCTCTTGACCGTGATCGAACGGGGCGAGGGCTGCCGCCTGTGGGACACGCAGGGCCGCGAGTTCCTGGATTTCTCCATGGGCTGGGGCTCGGCCCTTGTCGGCCATGCCCGGCCCGAGGTGGTCGCGGCGGTGACGGCCCAAGCGCCGCGCGGCGCCAACTTCGCCTATCTGAACCAGCCGGCGCTCGAGCTCGCCGAGGAGATCCGGCGGGTCAGCCCGGCGGCCGAGCACCTGCGCTTCTGCGCCTCGGGCACCGAGGCCACCATGTACTGCCAGCGCCTGGCTCGGGCCTTCACCGGGAAGACCAAGATCCTCAAGTTCGAGGGCGCCTACCACGGTGCCAACGAGGCCGGCGTGACCAGCCTTTTCCCCAATCAAAACCTGGCGTTTCCCGAACCGGAGCTGACCAGCGCCGGAACCCCGGCGGCGCGCCAACAGCTGCTGGTGGCGCCCTACAACGACCTGGCCGCGGCCGAGGCGATCGTCACGGCCGAGATGGCCGATCTGGCCGCCGTGATCGCCGAGCCCCTGCAGCGCTGCACGCCGCCCAAGCCGGGCTTCCTGGAGGGCCTGCGCGCCCTTTGCGAGCGCACCGGCGTGCTCTTGATCTTCGACGAGGTGGTGACCGGTTTCCGCCTCGCTTACGGCGGGGCGCAAGAGTACTACGAGGTTGTGCCGGACCTGATCGCCTACGGCAAGGCGCTGGGCGGTGGCCTGCCGATCGGCGCCTTCGGCGGGCGCGCGGATATCATGGACATGGTCGCCGAGCAGCGCATCGGTGGCCCGGACTACGTTTGGATGGCCTCCACTCTGGGCGGCAATCCGATCTCCACCGCCGCCGCGGGGGCCGCGCTCGGTGTCCTTCGCCAGGCCGGCACCTACGAACATCTGCACGGCCTCGGCCGCTATCTGCGCGCGGGCCTCGGCCGGGTGCTCCAGGATCACGGCCAAAGCGCCCAAGTGATCGGCGACGGGCCGCTCGCCCAAGTGGTCTTCGCCGACCAGCCGGTCACCGACTATCGCTCGACCGCCCGGGGCGACAAGGCCAAGGGCCGGGCGCTCATGCTGGGGCTGTTTCGCGCCGGCGTCTTCCTCAACCCCATGGGCACCAAGCTCTACCTCTCCCTGGCCCACGACGAGGCCGCCTGCGACGAGTTCCTTGATCGCTTTTCAAAGGTGTTGGGCGAGCTCGCCTAACGACCCCCGACAAGGCCATGGCCTTGGCGGAGGATACCGCTAGAGTCATTTGGGTCATGACCGATCAGATCTTCTTCGTCCGGCACGCCCGTCCGGTCGTCAACCTCGCGGAGTCCTCGTACAACTGGCCCTTGGCGCCGGGCGCGACGGACGATCTCGCACCCATTGTTGCCGAGCTTAGCCCCGTGAACGTTTCCAAGATCAGGTCCAGCCCGGAAAATAGGGCGCTCTCGACGGCAAATTTCATCGCCGCATCGTCAGGACGCCTTGTGGAGACCTTGCCCGATCTCTGTGAGCACAAGCGCGACAGTCTGTCCCGGCCAAGCTCTGACCGTGAGTTCTTCGATCTCATGGAACGGTTCTTTGAGAGTCCCGATCAGTTGGTCTTTGGTCTGGAAACTGCGTCCGAGGCGTGTGATCGCTTTACCGCCGCGGTGCGTGAGGCGCTTGGCGATCAGCCGGGTGACACTATCATTGTCGGCCATGGAACTGTGTTGAGTTTGCTCCTCGGGTCAATCTCCGGCCGGAGTCGCTATGAGATTTGGCGAAGAATGAAAATGCCGGATTTGATCAAAATTCCCAGAGAATCTTTAAGTACCTAAGCGAAGGCGTGACGAGACCCGGACCTTCGCGCGAAGGCCTCTGAAACAATTGAAACAAACGGCGCCGCCGGCAGACGTCAAACTGAAACCTAAGGGCACTATGGTCGCGTCCGTTCAATCGTTCAGCCGCGCGCCGCTCCTGGCGCGCCTCGGGAGGAGGAGCCGAACATGACGACCGACAAAAGCAGCATGTTGCACGCAGCCGTGCTCGCTTCGCTGACCATCGGTCTCTTGCTCGCGGTTGCGGCGCTTCTGGTGCTCACGACGGACTACACCCCAGGCCAGGCGCGCGCTCAGGCTGGCCCGCCCACGGCGCTCACTCAGGCCCTGGACGCCTGGGACCCGCTCGCCAAGGGGAGTTGAGCCGGGGCGCCTACCCGGGCAGGATGCCGGGTCGAGGCGAACGAAACCGGGTGACATCTCTTTGGCTCAAGCCGAGCCCAAAATCCTCTCCTTGCTGCGCCGGGCGGTCGATCTGCGCCCGGGCGAGGGCTGGGCGCTGGCCAGCGCCTTCGGCTACTTCTTTTGCTTGCTGAGCGGCTACTACGTGCTGCGCCCCTTGCGCGAGGAGATGGGGGTGGCCAGCGGCGTGGAGAACCTGCAGTGGCTCTTCACCGGCACCTTCGTGGTCATGCTGGCCGCCGTGCCCGCCTTCGGCTGGCTCGTCGCCCGCCTGCCGCGCCGGCGCTTCATTCCCCTGGTCTACCACTTCTTCGTGCTCAACATTGCCGGCTTCTACCTGCTGCTGGAGTTCGAGATCGCGACGATCTGGGTGGCGCGCGCCTTCTTCATTTGGGTCAGCGTGTTCAACCTCTTCGTGATCTCGGTCTTCTGGAGCGTCATGGCCGACCTCTTCTCCAACGCCCAGGCCCGGCGCCTGTTCGGCTTCATCGCGGCCGGCGGCAGCCTGGGCGCGCTGACCGGCCCGAGCCTGACCGCGCTTCTGGTGGTGCCCTTGGGGCCGGTCAACCTGCTGCTCATCTCGGCGGGCTTTCTGGAACTGGCGGTGGTCTTCGCCTTGCTGCTGTTTCGCCACCGGCCGGACCCGGCCCATGCCCCCGCGCCCCAACCGATCGGCGGCGGCCTCTTGGCGGGCCTGAGCGAAATCCTCCGCTCGCCCTATCTGGCGGGCGTGGCCGGCTACATCCTGCTGCTCACGGTGACCGCCACCTTCCTTTACTTCGAGCAGGCGGCGATCGTCGCCGCGGCGTCGGACGATTCGGCCGAGCGCACCCGCATCTTCGCGGTGATCGACCTTTTGGTCGCGCTGCTCACTATCGGGATCCAGCTGTTCCTGACCGGCCGGCTGATCAGCTGGCTGGGGGTCGGCGCGACCTTGATTTTCCTGCCCCTGGTGACCCTGGCAGGCTTCCTGGCGCTCGGCCTTTCGCCGGTGCTGCCGGTCTTGATCGCGGTTCAAGCCTTGCGCAGGGCAAGCAATTTCGCGGTTTCCAAGCCGGCCCGGGAGGTGCTCTTCACGGTCGTGCCCTTGGAGGCTAAATATAAGGCCAAGAACGTGATCGACACGGCCGTCTACCGGGGCGGCGACGTGGTCGGCGGCTGGCTCTACGCAGGCTTGAGCGCGCTCAGTCTGGGCCTCGCCGGGATCGCCGCCGTGGCGGTCGCCTTGGCCGGCCTCTGGGCGGCCCTCGGCCTCAAGCTGGGCCGGGCCCAGGACAGGCTGGCCGCAGCAGAGAAAGGAGCGACGCCATCGTGACCCCATCAAACAGCGACGTCACCCGTCGTCACGCCCTGATCCTGGGCGCGGCGGCGGGGCTCTCCCTGACCGGTTCTAGCGCCGGCGCGGCCGAACCCAAGATCGAAACCCGGCCGATCCCCAGCTCCGGCGAGGCCCTGCCGATTGTTGGCCTGGGCACCTCGGGCACCTTCAACATCGGCACCGACCCGGACGAGCGGGCCCAGCGCCGGGAGGTTTTGGAGGTGCTCTTCGCCGGTGGCGGCTCGGTGATCGACACTTCGCCCATGTACGGGCGGGCCGAGCGGGTGGTCGGCGACCTGCTGGTCCAGATGGGCGCCGAGGGCCGGGCCTTCCTGGCGACCAAGGTTTGGACCCGGGGCCAGGCGTCGGGCATATCGCAAATGGAGGAGTCCCGCAGGCTGCTGCGCCACGGCACGATCGACCTCATGCAGGTTCACAATCTGGTCGACACCGAGGCGCACCTTGAGACCCTGCGCGAGTGGAAGGCCAAGGGCCTGATCCGCTACATCGGCATCACCCACTACACGGCCGCCGCGCTCGACGACCTGGCCCGGGTGATCGAGCGCCACGAGCTCGATTTCGTGCAGTTCGCCTACTCGATATTCGACCGGGCGGCCGAGCGCCGCATGCTGCCCCTGATCGCCGAGCGCGGGGTCGCCAGCCTGATCAACCGCCCCTTCGACGACGGGCGGATGTTCCGCAAGGTCAAAGGCGTTCCCCTGCCGGCCTTCGCCGAAGAGCTCGGCATCGAGAGCTGGGCGCAATACTTCCTCAAGTACATCCTCGCCCACCCGGCGGCGACCTGCGTCATTCCCGGCACCAGCAAGCCCAAGCACATGGCCGACAATCTGGCCGCCGGCCGCGGCCCCTTGCCCGACGCCGCCCAGCGCAAGGAAATGATCTCTTACCTGGCGGCGATATAGGCGGTTTGGGTGAACCAACCAGTGTTGACACAGAGGTCACAGAGGAGCCACAGAGGCCACCGAGATGATGGGATCCTGGATCGGCAAATACGCGAGCGCGGTTCAGATTTGAACAGACTCTCAGTGCGCTCTGTGGCTCCTCTGTGACCTCTGTGTCAACACTGGTTGTTAAGACTGGAAACGCTCCACGAAGTCGGCTTGGGAAACTTGGACTGTTTAGCTCAGAGCCCCAAACCGTCCGGATCGCGCCACACCCGAAAGGCGATACCACGCGCCAGCAGCGCGTCAGCGACCACGCCGCCAAGGGGTGCCGCTCGCGCCGGTGACCAGGATCTTGGGTATGGCTTTAGCTGCGTCGCGCCGGGGCCAGGGCGGCGAGCGCCGCCTCGTCGACGGTGACGCCCAAACCGGGGGCTTGAGGGATGGTGGCGTGGCTGCCGCCGATCTCGGCGTGCAGGGTGGCGAAACGCTCGCCGCTCGCCGTGAAGTCCGGATAGAGCTCGATGTTCAACAGGTTGGGGACCAGGGCGGCGACCTGGAGCATGGCAGCGAAGGCAACGGTGTTGGAATTGTAGTTGTGAGGCGAGAGCTGCACCGAATGGGCCTCGGCCATGGCGGCGATGTCGAGCATCTCCAGGATGCCGCCGCAGCCGGCGATATCCGGGTTGAGCGCATCGGCCGCGCGGCGCTCGAGCATCTCGCGAAAGCGGAATATGCCGCCATGGCGCTCACCGGACACCAGGCGCAGGCAAAGCTTGGCGCGGATCTCGGCCAAGGTCTCCAGGTCGTCGGAGCTGACCGGCTCCTCGAACCAAAAGGGATCGTAGGGTGCAAAGCGCCGTCCGGCGGCCAGCGCCAGATGGGCATCCTCCTGACCGGCCAGATCGATCATCATGGCCCGGTCCGGCCCCAGCAGATCGCGCACCCGGCCGACGAAGGTCTCGGCTGCCGCCAGGCCGCCGAACAGCAGGGGGTAGATCTTGACGGCCTCGAAGCCCTGGGCGACCAGGCTTTCGATCCGGGCGACCACTTGATCCATCGAGGGTGCGCGGTCGCTGTAGGTGTTGGCGTAGAGCGGGACGGCTTCGCGCAAGGCGCCACCGAGGAGCACGTGGACCGGCTGGCCGAGCTGCTTGCCGCGCAGGTCCCAGAGTGCCATTTCGAGCGCGCTGGCCGCACAGGTGAAGTCGATTCCCGTGCGCCGCTGGGCGAAGTCCACCGTCGCCCCGTGGCGAAAGGCCCGTGGGCTGGGGCCTCGTCCGATCACCTGGGCCCGGCCGAGCGCCAGCACCAGCTCCTCGATCGCCCGCTCCCGGCCCGGCAAGGCATAGGCCTCGCCCCAGCCGACCTGGCCGTCGTCGGCCTCGAGCTTGGCGAATAGGAACGTCTTTCCCGAGCTCCAGCCGTCCGGTGGCGGGGCAGCGGGAAGCAGATAGGTGGTAACGGCGCTGACGGTCATTGAGCGGTCCCGAGGGGTGGGGCGAGGGCGCGCCGGAAGTATGGCGGCCCCTCCATGGCGAGACAACAAGGCGATCGCTCTGCCCCTAGGACGCGAACTTTGCTATGGTGTCCCGCGCAACGGTCAAAGAGGTGCGGTTATGATCAAAGGCGCTCTGGCTTTCCTGGCGGTCTGGCTCTTCGCGCTCGGCAGCGCCCAGGCGACCTACATGGAGCGCCCGGCCGAGGATATCCGGGCCTTTGAGATCGAGGGCATCCGCCTCGCCATGCCCGCGGAAGACGCCCTGGCGGCGGCGGAAGAGGCCGGCTTCGAACTCTTCCAAAAGGTCGGCGTGGACCAGGACAACCCGGTCGGCTGGGAGTATTTGCGCAAAGATACAATGCTCGAGCTGTTGCACCAGGACGGCGTCATTACCCAGATCTCCCTGATGATCTTTCCCGGCCCGGAGCCGATCGACGGCTCGGCGGAGATCGAGCGTATGGCCCGCCACTTCGAGGCCGCCGAGGACGAGAAGTGGTGCTGGCTCAAGGCGACCGGCGGGGTCTGCTCGGTCAAGGATCCGGCCGGCCGGCACTTCATCGTCATGAAAACTGCACCGTTCGGCTTCGAGGTCCGGGCAAACCTCGTCGGCGCGCCCTAAACCCTGCACTTTCTTGATTCACGGGACTCAATCAGGGTTTCAGTATAAGATATTGAAAAAGCAGGAATATTAGCGCGAACATCGTGGTCTTAGAGGCCTCGGGGACACCCCTTGCATGGGGTCGTTCCAACGGAAGTTATGACTGGACCTACCATACCGGGGTCAAAGTTCGATTCTCGCCAAATAAACCCTAAATTTTTCAATCTATTGAACAAATATCCTGTGAAGTACTTATAAATAAGCGTGCCAAAGCCTTTTTATTACTGGAAAATTGACGGTCGCACTCACTCCCCGCGGCGCTCGGCGCGCAGTTCGCCGACCTCCGCGCGCAGGGCCTTGATCTCGGCCAGGATCTCGGCCCGGTCGTCGCGGCCCTGCTCGACGATGGCCGCCTGCTCGGCGCGGCTGTCGGCCTCCTCGGCCTCGTGCTGGCGCTGCATGGCGTCGACCACGATGCCGATGAAGAGGTTCAGGACCGTGAAGGAGGTGACCAGGATGAAGGGTAGGAAGAACAACCAGGCGAAGGGGTAGACCTCCATTATCGGGCGCACGATTCCCATGGACCAGCTCTCCAGGGTCATGACCTGGAAGAGGGAATAGGCGGACTCGCCGATCGTGCCGAACCATTCGGGGAAGGACTGGCCGAACAGCTTGGTGGCCATCACCGAGAAGACATAGAAGAGCAGCGACAGCAGGCCGACGATCGAGCCCATGCCGGGGATCGCCGCCAAGAGCGCGCTGACCACCCGGCGCATGGCCGGCACCGCCGAGACCAGGCGCAGCACCCTGAGAATGCGTAGCGCGCGCAAGATCGAAAGGTTGCCGGCGGCCGGGATCAGGGCGACGGTGACCACGGCCAGATCGAAGAGGTTCCAGGGGTCCTTGTGGAATCGCTTGCGGTAAACCACCAGCTTGCAGGTGAGCTCCACGACGAAGACCGCCAAGATCAGCTTGTCGAACACCAGCAAGAGGCCGCCGGCCGCCGCCATGACGGTCTGGCTGGTCTCCAGGCCCAATGTGATCGCATTGAGCACGATGAGGCCAGTGATGGTGCGCTGAAACAGCGCGGACTCGAGCAGGCCCTGGAGCTGACCCAGGCGCCCGCCCTGGCGCGGCGCGATGCGGCGCAGGCTGTCGTCGCCGGCGGGCTGCGGCTGCTTGTTGGTCTCTTTCACGGGCTCGGTCATCTTCGTCGCCATCCCCTCGGCGCTGATCAGATAGGCATCCGGCCCGGCAGGTCAAGGGTGCTGCCAACGCGCTTGACAGGCTCCGGGGCCCTGGCTAAACCACCGGTCCCTCCTTTGATCGGGACGGGCGCGTAGCTCAGCGGGAGAGCACCGTCTTCACACGGCGGGGGTCGCTGGTTCAATCCCAGCCGCGCCCACCATTCACATCAGTTGCTTAGCCTGTTGCAGGACGGCGCGCCTTGGTTCATTCGAGCCGGAGGGCCGATGATCCGTCTGGCGGTCTAGCCATGACCTGCAAGGGGAGACGCACCATGGGACTCAGCGAAGAGCTGGCGGCGGTCAACCAAGCTTGGGCCGAGGCGATCGCCCGGGGCGACGCGGCCGCGGCTGCTGGGCAGTTCACGCCCGACGGGGTCGTGCTGGTCGCCGACACTCCCAACGCAAGCGGTCGCGCAGCCTTGGAGGCCCTGTTCCGCTCGTGGATCGACGGCGGCATGGTGGCCGAGCGCTACGGCGAGTTAAAGGCCGAGAGCTTTGGCGAGGGGGCGCTGCTGACTTGCAGCTTCGAGGCGGAGATCCGCGATGGCGACGGCAGCGTCCAACAGGAGCGCGGCAAGAACCTGCAGTTCTTTCAGCGTGACGCAGCGGGCCTTTGGAAAATCCGCGCGCTGGGCATCACCACGGATTCAAGCTAAGCGGCGCAGCCGTCGAAGTCGCTGAGGTCGGCCTGCTCGTCGGCCTGGAAGGAGATTTCGATGCGGTTGCCGTCGGGATCGCGCAGGAAGACCTGGCGCAGCTCCAGATCGGGCACGATCGCAATGTGGTAGGGCACGCGCAAGTCGCGCAGCTTGCAAAGGAATCCCTTAAGGTCGGCGGCGGTCAACGCGAAGTGCTCGATCTGAGGCGTGGGCGCGTTCGGGGCGGTCGCCACCTCGACCAGGTGAACCACCGCGCGCTCGCCGCAATAGAGCCAGGCGCCGCCCATGGCGAAGCCCGGGCGTGGGCCTTCGCGCAAGCCCAGCACCTCGCCATAGAACTGCACCATCTCGGCCAGGCGAGCGGTGCGGATGTTGACGTGGTCGAGGTCGATCAGGGCCATCGGCCAAGCCTCCTGTAGCGTTTGGATGGAGACTATTGGATGACGCGGGGGTCTTACACCTTGGTGACGTGGGTGCCGCCATTGACGTGGCTGCCGCCGTTGCCGCCTTCCGAAACGATCGCGCCGCGCGCCGAGAGATTGTCGAGCGCGTCGATGATCTTGGCCTCGGTGAAGTGGGGATCGCCGCCCTCGTACTTGCAGGCCGAGATGACCTGCTCGACGATGAAGCGCGGTTGATAGAACGACAATGCCTGGCCCAGGTCCTCGGTGATCTTCTTCATGCAGAAGGCAATCATCTCCTCGTCGTAGGGCAGGCCGTACTTGTCGCATTCCATGCGGAACACCTGGCGGTACTGCTCGGGCGTCGGGCGGCGGAATTCGACCTTGTAGGGAATGCGCCTGAGAAACGCCAAGTCCATCAGATCCTCCGGCGTCAGGTTGGTCGAGAAGATGACCAGCTCGTCGAAGGGAACGGTAAAGGTCCGCCCGGTGTTGAGGGTGAGGTAGTCGACCCGCTTCTCCATCGGGGTGATCCAGCGGTTCAAGAGGTCGGCCGGCTTGACCAGCTGGCGGCCCAGGTCGTCCACCAGGAAGGTGCCGCCGATTGCCTTCACGTGCAGCGGCGCCTCGTAGAACTTGGAAATCGGGTTGTACATCAGGTCCAGCATGTCGAGGGTGAGCTCGCCGCCGGTCTTGATCATCGGCCGCCGGCAAGCGACCCAGCGGTGATCGATCTGGGCGGTGCGCTCCCACGTATCGGTCTCGTCCTCCACGTCGGCGACCCGGCGGTGGATGGTCGGGTCGAAAACCTTGATGATCTTGCTGTCGACCTCGATGCAGTGGGGCACGTAGATGGTGTCCTGGAACAGTGCGCCCAGCACCTCGCCGACCGAGGTCTTGCCGTTGCCCGGCGCGCCGTAGAGCAGCATGGAGCGCCCGGAGTTGACCGCATGGCCGATGCGCCGCACCAGTGTGTCCGGAATGATCAGATGCTCCAGGCCCTCGAGAAGGTTGCCTTCGTCAATGCGCTCGCCCAACAGGCGCTGCAGCTCGACCTGCTTGTGATAGTCCTCCAAGGTGACCGGCGCCGGGCCGACGTATTGGTCCATCTCGAGCGCTTCGGCGGCGAACTCTCGGCCCAGGCCGGTCAGCCCGAAAATGCAACTCCGACTGCATCGAGGCACCCGGCGAGCCAAGGGTCTCGACCAACTTCCGGTCGCGCGCCGCGTCCATCAGGTCGACCGCGATCCCCCGGTTGATCTTGAGCTCGTCGGCCAAGCGCGAGGCCAAATTGAATCCGCGTACGTACATCGCCTTGAGAAAGAGGCGCAGCAGGCTGTTGAGCTCGATCCCCGTCTCGGTAAGGGTGTTGGGCGCGAGCGGGGTATTGGAGACGGTCGGCTTAAAGGCAGCGTCGTTCATCACAGAATCCCTGGCAAACAAATTGATGGCCACAGTGGCAATCTTATAGCACAGAGTACAATTTTAGTAAATATTTAGTAAGCATGGTTAAAGAAATGCTGAATTTATTAATGGTAAATGAAAGATTAACAACTGAAAGACACAGGGCTAAACCGAAAGAAGACGCAAGCGAAAGCTTGCGCCGTGGTTAATGCAGGGCTTCGTCGTCTCTTGAGAACGCGCCGCTAATCGATTGAAGCGGCGCGCAGATCCAGGATCAGGCCGCGGCGGCCGCGGCGCGTTTCTTGAAACGGTCCTCGGCCAGGCGGTCGGCGGCTTCCGAGGTTGCCGTGCCCTGGCGCCCGGCCCGGGCGAAGATCTCGCCCAAGGTGTCGCCGATGCGCGCCACGTGGGCGAAGGCCTTGGCGCGGTCATAGCCCGGACCCTCGTGGCTGATGTTGATGATGCCGCCGGCGTTGATCACGTAGTCCGGGGCGTAGAGCACCTTGCGCGCGGCCAGGGCCAGGCCGTGGCGGGGCTCGGCCAGCTGGTTGTTGGCCGAGCCGGCGACGATCGGTGCCTGCAGTCGGGCGATGGTCTCGTCGTCGATCACGCCGCCCAAGGCGCAGGGCGCAAAGACGTCGCACTGGGCCGCCAAAACCGCCTCGGGCGCGACCGGCGTGGCCTGGAATGTCGCGGCCACGTCGCGCACGGCGGCCTCGTGGATGTCGGCGACGATCAGCTGGGCGCCGTCGCGGGCCAGATAGCGGCAGAGCTGGCGGCCGACCGAGCCGAGGCCCTGGACCGCGACCGTCACGCCGGTCAGATCCTGCCGGCCCAGGCGGTGGCGCACCGCGGCCTGAATGCCCCGATAGACGCCGTAGGCGGTGGCCGGCGAGGGGTCGCCCGCGCCGCCGGCCCGGGTGCCGGCCACATGGGGCGTTTCCTTGCCGATCAGCTCCACGTCGGCCATGGCGATGCCGACGTCCTCGGCGGTGACGTACTTGCCGCCCAGGGAATGGACGAAGCGGCCCATGGCCCGGAAGAGGGACTCGGACTTGTCTTGCTTGGGATCGCCGATGATGACCGCCTTGCCGCCGCCATAGGGCAGCTCGGCCAGGGCCGATTTGTAGGTCATGCCGCGGGCCAGGCGCAGCACGTCGGCCAGGGCCTCTTCGGCTTCGGCGTAGGGCCACATGCGGCAGCCGCCCAGCGCCGGGCCCCGGTTTAGATTGTGCAGCGCGATGATCGCCTGGAGCCCGCTTGCGGGATCGTGGTGAAAGGCGACCTTGTGGTGCTGATCGAACTCGGGGTGGCTGAAGACGGTCATGGCTCGGGGCCTCATAAAGCTGTTCGAAACGGACAGGGGACAGCCAGGTAGGGTTAGATATCACCGGTTTCCGCAAGTATTCAACCGGACTTCACTTAATGGTGGGTAAATAGTTTGATTAGTATTCGGAACAGTGATTAAAGGTCACGAAAGTGCGTATAGCGGCGGTTTCGAGAAATTTCTAGACCCTGGAGCAGGCTGAGGCTCAACCGTCCGTCCCTTTGTTGGCCATGAGCGGCTGTTCAGCCGCTATGCGATTCCTTCGACGAAATAGGCGCTCCCCTCGAAGATGAAGCCGGGCAGCGCGTCCAGGATGGCGTCCCGCTCCTCGGCGCTGGGCGTGTAAAAATGGGTGCCCGTGTCGCTGTTGAAGAAGCGGAAGAGGGGGGTCGTTCCCGGCGTTTCTGTCGCATGGGCGAAGTAGGCGACGCCCTCCAAAACGAACTCCGGGGCGGCGGCGAGGATCGCGTCTCTCTCCTCCTGGGAGATCGTATAAAAGTGCACGCCGCTCAATGTGTTGAAGAAGCGGAACACTGGGTCGGCGCCCATATCGCTTTCCGACACGCCCTTGAACGAAGGACCCTCGAACACGAAGCTGAGATCGCCGTTCAAGGCGGCGTCGAGCACGGCATCGGCCTCCTCGGCGCTGGCGGTGTAGAAATGGGTCGTGTTGACAGGGTTGAAGAAACGATAAACGGCGTTTGGAACCGGGTCGATGTCGATCAGATCCGCTGGCGAGAAGGTGCCGTCGTCAAATTGAAAGAGCTCCACCTCGCTCAGTCGATCGCTGCCGTCGGGGCCTTCCACATGGATGACGCCACCGGCTATCGAGGCTTGGTAGCTTGCACGTCCGCCGGAAAAGACCGCCGTGTCTTGGCCGGGACCGCCCATCACGAGGTCGTCCCCCAAGCCGCCGAAAAGGACGTCGGTGCCGCCGAGGCCCATCATGACTTCGTCGCCGGTCACGGCGATCAGAAAATCAGCGCCGTCGGTGCCGGCGAATTGCGCCCCCGGCGCCATCGGCGCCAAACCCTGATCCCGGCCGAACTGAAGAAAGTGTTCCAAACCGGAGGAAAAGGCGCCAGTTTCAAGCGCCGCCGCAACGTCCGGATTCTCATTGAGATAGAACAGCTCGTTGAATCCGGGCGCGCCAAGGAACGCCGGGTTGGCGCCGTTCGGTCCCGTCGAGAGCGCCGCGACGCCCATGCGCGCGATGACAATTGTGCTGTCGTCCTGAGAGCCGATGATCTGATCGGGACCGTTATCGGGCAACACACTTACGAGGTCTAGGAAGCCGTCGCCGTTAAGGTCGCTCAGCACTCCGCCGATAACCGATCCTTGGTTGGCGTTGACGAAGAGGTCTTGAACGTCGAGTGCCTCGAAGCGACCGGCCCCGTCGTTGAGATAGAGAATTGGGTTGGTGGCCGCATCCGGTTGAGACGTCTGGATGACGATATCGTCGAAGCCGTCTCGATTGATGTCGACCAGAAAGTCGGTGCCGCTGAACGGGCGGTTGATGTTGAGAAACCCGTCTTGGGTCAAAGGGCTCGTGGTGTTGGCTTGGTCGCCAAACCGCGCAAAGCTCTCATCGACAAAATTCCCGCCGCCTTGATTGACCAGAGCTTGGATGAATCGACCGGTGCCGTCCAACTCGGGATTGGGCTCCTGGCCGAACTGGCCGGCAAGAATTTGCCGAGAGTGGACCAGGAGCAAATCTTGCAAGCCGTCGTTGTTGAAATCCATTTGGGCGATTTGCTGAGCGATCGCGAAGCCATTGTTGAAGTCGGGAATTGGCAAGGCGACGGCATCGGCGGCGGAGAAATTTCCATCGCCGTCGTTGACCAGCAGAAAGCTTTGGGAGTTCGACAGGTTCGACTGCTCCCGCTCCTGGCCGAGCACGATGTCCACATGTCCATCGCCCGTCGCCTCCACCAAATCGACACCGATAATCCCTAGGTCGCCGATCGGATTGTTGTTGAAGAAGTCCGCCGTGCGCGCTGGCTCCTTGGTAAACTGCCCGGTGCCGTTGTTGATCAGCGCGAGATCGAACTCATTAGGAAATCCTCCGGACGCATTTGCAAAAATGTCATTGTCGCCATCCCCGTCGATATCTCCGACAGCCAGATCCTTGGCGTGGATCACCCCGTCGAGCAGCGGCGCCACCTGGGATCCAGTGGGCCCACTGATCAACCCGAAGGCGGGCTGGGCGATGAAGGCGTTGAAGCCAGGATCTCCTGGCGAAAGTGAGAAGTCCTTGAAGGAAACGTCAACCAAGGCGACGTCGTTTCGGCCATCTCCATTGAAATCGCCGTCGATGGAGATTGGCGCAAACATTGCCGGTAGGACGGTTCCGTTCGCGAGCCCCGTGACGGGGACAAAGCTGGTACCGCCGCCATTCGCCAGTGCCGTTATCTGCACGGGCATGTTGGGCTGGCTGCTGCCGAAAGCGCCGCCGATCAAAAGGTCTAGCCGGCCGTCCCCAGTCAGGTCCACCGTTTCAAGAATGAATCCAAGCGGTGTACCGGACAGCACGGCCAGCTCGACCGTTGATCCAAAAATCGGGGCTTCGATCATGTGGCGCTCTCCGAGGGCCTGGCAAGATGGACAGGCGCCAATGATAGACGCAGAGCACACAGCCCGCAGCAGCGCTTTCAGCAGCGGTTCACGGCGACGTGAACGTTAGCCCGGATCATTGGAGCCTCCACCTGGACGCGTGGAGGCGGAGCCACCTTACCCCAGCGCGCCCTCGCGCGCCGCGACGCACATCGTCTTCAGGTTCGCGGCGTTGAGCGGGATCGGATTGCCGCCTGCCGACGGATCTACCTCGGCCATTTGGGCCAGCTCGTCGATGCGGTCGTCGCCGACGCCGATCTCGGCCAGGGTGTGGGGGATGGCGAGCTCCTGGCGCAGGGCCAGTACCCAATCCTGGACCGCGTCGAACGAGGGGTTCGGCAGGCCGAGCCAGGCGGCCAGACGGGTCAGCTTGTCTTCCAAGGCCGGCCGGTTGAAGGCCAGCACATAGGGCATGACGACGGCGTTGGTGAGCCCGTGGTGGGTGTCATAGAGCGCGCCGATCGGGTGGGAGAGAGCGTGGATCGCCCCAAGGCCCTTCTGGAACGCCGTCGCGCCCATGGAGGCGGCGGCCAGCATGTGGGCGCGGCCTTCCAGATTGCTCCCGTCCTTGACCACGGTCGGCAGCCAGTCCTTGACCAGACGCATGCCTTCCACCGCGATGCCTTCGGCCAGGGGGTGGTAGCCGGGCGCGCAGTAGGCCTCCAAGCAGTGAGCGAGCGCGTCCATGCCGGTCGCCGCGGTGACATGGGGCGGCAGGCCCAAGGTCAGCTCCGGGTCTGAGATCACCACGCCGGGCAGGAACTGGGGGTGGAAGATGATCCGCTTGACGTGCTCCGCCTCGTTCAGGATGACCGAGGCGCGGCCCACCTCCGAGCCGGTGCCCGCCGTGGTCGGAACGGCGACGATCGGCGCGATGCCGGCCGGATCGGCGCGCTTCCAGTTGTCGCCCACATCCTCGAAGTCCCAGATCGGCCGGCTTTGCCCGGCCATGAAGGCGATCGCCTTGCCGGCGTCCAGGCCGCTACCGCCGCCGAAGGCGATCACCCCGTCGTGGCCGCCCGCCTTGAAGGCGGCGACGCCGTCTTCGACGTTCTGGCCGACCGGGTTGGGCTTGACCGAACTGAACAGGCCGGTCGGCAAGCCGGCATCGTTGTTGAGCTCGATCGCCTGGCGCACCATGGGCAGATCGGCCAGGCCCGGGTCGGTGACCAGGAGCGGCCGGGTCATGCCCAGGCTCTCGCAGGCGCGCGGCAGCTTCTTGATGTTGCCGGGCCCGAACAGGATCTGGGTCGGATAGCTCCAGTTGCCGGTCAGCGTCTTGGGATCGATCATGGTGGGCGGGCCCTCTAGATGGCGGTTCTGAGATGGAAGGACTTGGGGCGGGTCAGCTGCTCGTAGCCGATCTTGGAGAGTGAGCAGCCGCGAACGGAGTTCTTGACTCCGGTCCAGGCGAGCGCCGGGTCCAGGTAGTCGCAGCGGTTCATGAACCAGGTGCCGGTCGCGACCCGGTCGCCGATCGACACCGCGGCCTCTGGATCGGCGGTCCAGATCGAGGCAGTCAGGCCGAAGGCGCTGTCGTTCATCAGCTCAATCGCCTGCTCGTCGGACCCGACCTTCATGACGCCGACCACCGGCCCGAAGGACTCCTCGGTCATGACCCGCATGGAGTGGTCGACCTCGCTCAGGATCTGAGGCGCCATGTAAGGCGAGCCGGCTTCGTCGGCCTTGAAGGCCTTGGGGTCGATCAGCGCCTTGGCGCCGCCGGCGACGGATTCCTCGACCTGGCCGCGCACGAAGTCGGCGGCCGAGGCGCGCACCAGGGGCCCGAGCGTGGTGCCGTCTTCCAGGGGATTGCCCAGACTGAACTGCTTGGTCAGCTCGACCATACCGTCGAGGACTTGGTCGTAAACCGCCTCGTGGACGTAGATCCGCTCCAGGCCGCAACAGGACTGGCCGGCGTTGAAGAAGCCGCCGTCGACCAGGTTCTCGACCGCGTGTGCGACGTCCACGTCGGCGCGCACGTAGGCCGGGTCCTTGCCGCCAAGCTCAAGGCCGATGCCGATGAAGCGCTTGGCGGCGGCCTCCTGGACCGCTTGGCCCGCGCCGACCGAGCCGGTGAAGGAGACGAAGTCGACGCCGTCGTGGGAGATCAGGTCGAGCGCCGCCCGGTGGCCCAGGTGGAGGTATTGGAATACGCCCTCGGGAAGGCCGGCGGCGGCGAAGGCTTCGGCGAAGCGCTCGGCGCAGAGCGGCGTCTGGGCCGAATGCTTGAGCAGCACCGCGTTGCCCGCCATGAGCGCCGGCACGATCGCGTTGACCGCCGTCAGATAGGGATAGTTCCAGGGCGCGATGACGAAAACCACGCCCAAGGGGTCGCGCTTGACGAAGCGGGTGAAGCCATCCTTGGGCCCGGTCTCGAGGGTCGCCAAGGCCTCGGGCGCGACTTCGATCATGTAGCGCGCGCGCTCCTCGAAGCCGCGCACCTCGCCCGGGCAATGGCCGAGCGGCCGGCCCATCTGCCAGGCAATCTCCTCGCAGATCGGATCGGCCTTGGCGACGAAAGCCTCGACCGCTTTTTTCAGCAGTGCCTGGCGCTCGGAGACCGGCACGTGGCGGCAGTCGCTCTGGGCTTGGCGCGCCCGATCGAGCGCCGCTGCGATCTCGCTCTCGCTGGCCAGCGGACGCTCCACATAGGCCCGCCCGTCTACCGGCGAGCGGCAGGTTAAGGTCTCGCTCATGGTCTTCCCCTCAGTCCAGAAGGCCGGCAATCTAGGCCTGGCCGCTGGGGCGCGCAAGCATCGTGCGCATAGGGGATTAACCACTTGTCGGTTAGACTGCCCCATGGCCGTGACGCCTCGAAAGATCGCTCAGACCTTGGCAGCCTGCCGCCGGGCCGCGCGGCGCTATGACTGCCCCCTGCCGGTTGTGCTGGGGCGCTTTTGGCGGCTCTATGGGCGGGAGTTGTACTCCCCTAACGAGATCTTTCTGTGGGGCCTGCTGGATACAAAGTTGAGCGATGACGACCTGGCCGGCTATGTCAGCAACGAGCGCCTGCACGAGCTACAAGCCGCGTTCAACGCCAAGGCTGAAGATTACCGGGTCGAGGACAAGGTCGCGTTTCACGAGATCGCCGCGCGCTGCGGACTGGCCGTGCCGTCACTCTATGGGGTTTTCGCGCCGTCGGGTGGTTGGTGCGGTGAAGCGAGGGAGCTGGTCGGCCAGGCGCCATGGACAGAGGCGCTGGAGCGCCTGCCCCACGATGAATTCGTGATCAAGCCGAGCCAAGGCTTCTATGGCCAAGAGGTGCGCATCTTCGTCCGGCGGGCCGGTGGCTTGGTCGACTTTCACGGCCAGCCCTGGGATCCGGCCGAGATCTACCGGCTGATGGCCGGCGGCACGGGCTATGACACCTTCGTGATCGAAGAGCGGCTGCGCAACGATCCTGAGATCGCGCAGCTCTGCGCCACCGAAACTCTTCAGACGCTTCGTCTGGTGACCCTTATCCAAGACCCGCAAGCGCCGCAGGCCGAGATCCTCTTCGCGCTCTGGAAGCTTTCGACCGGTAACGTGGAGGTCGACAATTTCAATCTAGGGCGCAGCGGCAATCTCTGCGCCGACGTGAATCTCGAGCAAGGCACGCTGGGCAAGGTGGTGACGGGCGCGCCCGACGGTCTGGGCCTGGTCGAGGTCGTACATCAACCCAGGACTGAGCAGCCGCTGGCCGGATTCCGTTTGCCCCATTGGGAAGAAGCTCAGGCGTTGGTGCGGCGCGCCGCGTTGGAAGTCATGCCCTTGCGCACCGTCGGCTGGGACGTCGGCCTGACGGCCGCCGGGCCAGTCATCGTCGAAGGAAATGCCTGGTGGGGGCCATTTCACAACGCCCACGGACAGATGGGTCGCTACCTCAGCTTTCACGACGGGAGGCGGCCATGACCAGGCAAGCAAGACAGCAGATTAGGTGTCCTTGGCAAGGGTTGCCGAGGTAGGGGCGCTTGGCCGGAGAATGACCCTGCGCTGGACCGGTTACTCGGGAATGCCCGCCCGGCGGATGCCTTCCAAGTAGCGTTCCAAGTGCTCGGGCACCTTATTAAAGTAATTGTAGTTGGCGGCGAAGGCGACGGTGAACTCCGGTTGCCGGTTAAGCAGCTCATCGACTGCCTCCTTAGCCTCTGGCAAGCGTTCCAGCATGGCCAGCGCGCAGGAATAGGTGGCCAGGCTGAACGGCGGGTAATTGTGCATGCGAACGGCCTTTTGGGCCCAGATCAACGCCTCGTCATACTCCTCGAGGAAGATGTGAGCGACCGCCCGAATTTCGTGGAACGACCAGACGTGCGGGTTGTTCGGGCTGATGCGCAGGGCCTGGGCGAACTGTTCGATGGCTTCGCGCGGTCGACCGCTGAAGGTGAAGGTGAAGCCGAGCCCGTTGTAGGCATCGGCATAGTTGCGGTTCAGCTTGATCGCGATTTCGAGCTGGGCGACCGAGGCGTCGTAGTTTCGGCGCAGCAGCTGGATCCGCCCGAGCACCATGTGTGCCATGGCGTCCTTGGCATCGAGTTCCACCGCATGGCGGGCCGCCCTATAGGCTTCCTCAATGTGTTTGGCGATATCCTCGCTGTGGCCATTGATGACGTCCTGAAACAATACGTAGGCAAGGCCAGCGCGCGCCGGCGCGAAGGCCGGGCTGAGATCGCTGGCCCGCTCGAAATGCTTGCGCGCCTTGACATTGGTTTCTTGCTTGAACTGGTAGAGATACCACAGCCCGCATTGGTAGTTGCCCCAAGGGCTGTTGGCGACCGCTTGACTGTCGGTCGATGCGCGCCACCGTTCGACGTTTGCGAGCTCGGGCTCGATCGCGGAGACGATCATCTGGGTGATGTCGTCCTGCAGGGCGAAGATGTCCTTGAACTCCCGGTCGTAGCGCTCCGACCAAAGCTGCTTGCCGCTGGTCGCTTCGATCAATTGGGCGGTGATGCGGATCCGGTGTTTGGCTCTCCTCAGGCTGCCCTCCACCAAATAGCGGGCTTTAAGCTCGCGGCCTACGGTCTGGGCCTTCGGCGTCGTGCCTTTGTAGGAGAAAGACGAGGTTCGACTGACCACGATAAGTGAGCGAAACTGAGACAGTTGGGAGATGATGTCCTCGGTAATGCCGTCGCACAAAGGCTCATCCTCGGGATCGCCCGAGGTATTGACAAAGGGCAGCACTGCAATCGAGGGATAGGCCAGTTCGCGCGAGGTTGGTCTGTCGGGTTTTTCCAATGAGCTCCCTTGCTCGTAGGGGCCCGCTGAGGGATCTTCGGGCGATTCCTCGGGCAGGTCGGCAAGGCGGAACGACTCGATCACCCTCTTTCGGAAGTTGGGCTCCAAGTTGAAGGTGATGAGCTTGACCCTAGAAATCGAAAAGTTGGGCCTGAAGCGCATGCCTTCCGCGACGGCCGCGCGTGCTTCCTCGACGCGGTTCTGACCCGCAAGTGCCATGGCCAGGACGAAGTTTCCGAATGGGCCTGCAGCAGGTTGCGTCAAGGCCTGTCGGGCGAGACGTTCCGACTCGCTAAAGTTCTCAGCCAGGTACTGCGCCACCGCTTGAACAAAGAGGTTGAAGCGCATCAGGGGGTCCTTGGGGCTAAGACGCTGCGCCCTGTGGAGCATTGCAAGTGCCCGCTCGGTGTGACCGGCCCACAGGAGCGCGGAGCCGTACCCGAAATGAGCGAAAAAGGAGCTGGGATTGAGCCCTACTGCGGTCTCAAAGGTCGAGATCGCTTCCTCATTCTTGCCCGAGAGCATGTAGACCCGGGCAAGCGCGGATTGGGCGAAGCTATCGCCGGGGTCCGCGCGCACTGCGCGCTCGGCATGATCGAGGGCCGACTTTATGGAGTCGAAGGGCGTCTCCGAGAGGCCGAGAATGAGCTCGCGGGTGTTTATGAAAGACAGAACGGCATGGGGCGGCCCGAACTTCGGCGCTTGGGCGAGCGCTTCCATGGCAAGCTCGCGTGCCCGCTCGTCGTCCTCCCTCGAGAATCGGAAGAAGTGCCAAAGGGCATGCTGATAGAGATCCCAGGCGGTCTTGTTTTCCGGCAGCTTGCGGTGCGCCAGCTCGCGTTCCGCGCCTTGCAGCTCGGAATCTATGTTGGCCACGATGGCGCGGGCGATCTCATCCTCCAAGGCGAAGATATCGTCCAAATCGCTTTCGTAGCGTTCGGCCCAAACGTGGGCGCCGTGGCTCGCGTCGTTGAGCTGGACCGAGATTCGTACCCGATTGCCAGCCTTGCGCACGCTGCCTTGGACCACGTAGCGCACGCCCAGCTCCTTGGCCACCTGGCGGGGAGAAGTCGAGGTGCCCTTGTAGGCGAAGGTCGAGCCGCGGCCGATCACCATGAGCCAGTCGATGCGCGACAACTCGGTAATGATCTCCTCGGAGATGCCGTCGGCGAAGTACTCCTGCTCGGTTTCGCCGCTGAGGTTCTCGAATGCCATAACGGCGATCGATGGCTTGTCGGGCAGCTCCGGATATGTCGGCGCGGCCTGTGCCGGCTCGATGCTCTCATTGAGCTCCGGCAGGAGCACCTCGGGGCCGTTCTTCGGCCAATCGATACCGTGTAGTTTGATGTAGGCGCCAAGATTGGCGGCGGCGTAGATCAGCGCCATGATGCGCCAGCGGTCCGGTACCCGCTTGTGGACGAAGTTGAGCCCGGCCGCGACCCGCGCCAAGAGCATCTGGCTCTCTAAATAGGATAGGCGGTTGGGCTCGTGGCGGTCGATCCATTTGCGCACGTCCTTGCGCATGCCGTGGATCACCTGGATCAGGCCCAGATCGTCGCCCTTAAGGCTGTGCTCGTCGACCGCTGTGCGGTTGCTGCGCAGGTTGACCAGGATCGAGCGCCAGCGATCGGGTGTCGCCCAATCGCGGATCCGGAGTAGGTGGGCGATCTCGAAGTAAGCATGATCGTAGAACAGGAACTGCCGGTCCTCGTACATGGCCAAATCGATCAGAAAGTAATCCGTCTTGTTCGAGGGACCGGTCGAAACCAGCACGTTGTAACCGTGCAGGTCACTGTGCTGGTGGCCGCGAATCGCGCGCATGCGCAGCTTCTCGACCCTGCCCAGCTTGCCCTTGGCGAAGGCGAGGGGGTTGGGATACCAAGTGCCGTTGAAGTTGAGGCTCGGCTCGTCCACGTCGAGGCCACAGTACTTGCCGAGAAACTCGTGAATGCGACCTTTCTTAGGATCCAGCCGGTAACCCAACCATTGTTCCAAGAGGTGCTGGGGTGCGAGCATGCCGTCAACCAGCTCGTAGTCCTTGTTCCAGGATTCCAGCAGGTCCGAGGCCAGACGCCGGGCGACCAGCAGCTCGCGCTTGTAGGTGCAGTCGGCCCAGGGAATGGCGTACTCCAGGCCGCGCCCGGCGATGGTCGAAAGGATCGCCACCTGATCCTCGGCCTGCAGCACATCGACGATCTTCGGCAGGTGCTTGGCAGAGAAGTCAGGCGCCGCCTCGAACACCCGGGCGTGGCGTTCGTACTCCTTCTCCTCGCTCCAGTCGTCAGGCTCGATGCGGTCGAGCTTCAGGATGGCCTGGCCGGTGAAGCCCCGGCTGGTCAGGTCGGCGGCATAGACCAAGGCGCCCGACTTGCCGCTCAAGAGGCGGTTGAGATAGATCTCGCCGCGCACCTTCCAAGCATCGCGCAGCATCGGCGCGAGCTCGAGATAGGGCTCGGGCCAAGAGAGGCCTACCTCATCCTGGCCGTCGGTCCGCTCGTCCGCCTCTATCTTGATCGTTGGCTTGCCGCCACTTGACACGTTCTTTCCGCTCTCTTGCCTGCGTTGCCTAACCGTCTTCTAGAAGGTCGGGACGGAAGTCAAACCTTTGGCCACTGTTTTTCTCCGCGCTGGCCACCCTCACGGCAGGGCCAGGCGTCCGCCGTCGACGATCAGCTCGGTCCCGGTGATGAAGGAGGCCCGGTCGGACAACAGAAACAGCACCGCGTTGGACATGTCCTGAGTGGTCCCGACCCGGCCCAGGGGCACGGCGCGGGCGGCCGCCTCGAGTTGGCCCGGATCGTCGTCCCAGCGGCCCTGCATGGGCGTGTAGGTGCCTCCCGGGCAGAGCGTGTTGGAGCGGATGCCGTCGGCCGCAAACTGGACCGCCAGAGACTTCGACAGCGAGATGATCGCCGCCTTGGCGGCCTGATAAGCGTCCTGCGGCTTACTGTCGCCGCGCAGGGCCTGGACCGAGGCGATGTGCACCATTGCGCCGCCGCCTGTCCGTTTCATTAACGGCACCGCGTGACGGGTCGTGTGCACCATGGAGCGCAGGTTGATCTTGAGCACCTGGTCCCAAATCTCCAGATCGGTCTCGGTCATGGAAACGTCGCGCCCGAACCAGAGAACGCCTGCGCCGTTGACCAGGTAATCGAGGCGCTCGGCCTGCCCATAGGCTTGTTCGACCGCGGCTTGGACCGCCCCGTCGTCGGCCACGTCACCCTGGTGATAGGTCACCTCAGGTACCAGGTCGTCGGGCCGCGCCTTCAGATCCAGCCCGGTCACTCGGGCCCCGGCCGCCACCAGGTCGTTGGCGATGGCCAGGCCCATGCCGCCGCCGACCCCGGTCACGACCGCCGTCTTGCCGTCGAAGGACATGGCGTCTCCTCCCCCTCGTGGGCGTCCATGGACGCGCCCCACGCGCAATTGTGAAGCCCTCGGGCGGCCGGCTCAAGCTACTATCGGCGCCCATGGAGGTCTTTACATGAGATGGCTCTTGGTTCTCGCGCTGCTCTGTGCGCTGACGCCGGGCGGCCGGGCGGCCCAAACCGTGCCCGTGCTGCCGGTGTTGGCCGAGATCGGCCCCTGGCCGGTGGTCTCGCGCCTGGTCGCCTACGACGGCCGCCTGTGGTTCGCCAACAGCGTCAAAGGGGTCAACCACAACTCGGCCGACCTCTATGCCTATGAGCCGGCCAGCGGCGAGACCCGCTACATGCGCCACCTCTTCAGCCAGGACGCCGGGCGGCCATTGGTCCACGAGGGATTGCTCTACTGGCCGCTGGAGGATGCCCGGATCTCGCTCGGCTGGGGCCAGATCGAGGTGACCAACGGGCGGAGCTGGCAGACCCTGACCGTGCCCACGGCGACCGCCTTTCACACCCACGCCCTGGCCGGCCAAAGCGGGCGACTGGTCGCCGCGACCTCGGCCTGGCGCGCCGGCTTCCAGGTCTCGAACGACGGCGGCTTGACCTGGCGCGAGATCTACGACCATCCGACGCCCGACGGCCGGGTCAGCCGGGTCACAGAGCTGGCCAGTCTGGGTGGCAGTGTCGTGGGCAGCTTGAACAGCCGGAACGGCAGGGGCCTCCTGATGTTGGGCTACGGTCAGGTGGCGCCTGTGCCGGGCTGGCCGAGCGACCGGGCGGTGCTCGCCATCGCGGTCTTCGGCGGCTGGCTCTACGGCCTGGTGCGCGGCGACGACGGCGTCGTCCTATGGCGCAGCGACGGGCTGGCGAGCGAGGCGCTCCCGGCGCCCCGGGCGGACTGGCGGCCGCGTCACATCGCGGCCGACGATGAGGGCCTCTGGGCGGTCGAGGGCAGCGGGCGCCTTTGGCGCAGCGACGACGGCGAGGCTTGGCAGCTGACCGCGCGTCTTTCCGGCGGCACGCCTTGGGAGGTTGCCCTGCTTGACGGCAAGCCCTATGTGGGCGGCGCCGGAGAGGACGGCCGCGGTGTTCTTTGGGGCCCGGCACCGGGCCAGGCGGTGGCGAAGGCCGGTCCGTCGGCCACGTTTCGCCAGCGGGAGCCCGGCCCCGACAGGGATTGGGCCGCGGCGGGCGTCGAGCTGGACCGGCTGCTGGCGGACCCGGCGAGCTACACCGGCTATCGGGGCGGCTTGCGCGAGCGGCTCTACGAGCTAGCGCTCTCCGGCCCACCGGCCGGCTTCTTCACTCAGCGTCTCTGGCCGCGCGAGCCCGACCAGACGCTCGGCCTGATCGGCGGCGCGGTCGAGACCCCGGCCTGGACCCTGCGCCGCTGGCTCCTGCTCTGGGCGATCGGTCTCTCGGGCGCCGGCCCGGTGCCGATCAAGCTCATCGAGGCGCCTTGGGATGCCGCGCCCAACCGCGCCGAGAAGTACTTCGCGCCGGCCCCGGCGGCGGCCTGGGCGGCCGCCCAGATCGGCCAGCGGGACCGGGCGACGATCGATGCCCTGATCGCGCGCCTGGGCAACGACGGCGATCCGGACTGGCTGACCGGGGACCTGGTGGGCGCGCTCAGCGCGCTGACGGGGCAGGTCTTTGCATATGATTTGGACGCCTGGCGCGCCTGGTGGACCGAAGTGCGCGACGGCTGGGGGGAGGGTTAGGGAAGCTGCTCGCCGGTGGGTTAGTTTGCACTTTTCCCGCAACAGTACTTGCGTCGAGCCGAATTCGATTGATTTTAACCATATCTTTCTGTAGTAGTACTGTCGCTTACTATCTTAGCAATTGACGCGCTTTTTTGGAGGCTCGCAATGACTGCGACTGGACCATATGTTGTTGGACTGAGCTACCGCGCGATCTAGGCCAAGCATCTTGCCGGCCGGATCGGGCCGGGCTCTTCCAGCACCTACAGATTAAACAACCGTAGGCATACGCGCGCGGTGATTTCCTGCGCGCTTTTGGAGAGCCAAATGACCAGAAAAGCTAAGTCCGCTGGGCGCAGTCACGCGCCTGGCGGTGGCGTGACACCTGACGATCACGCTTTCACCTCACAGTCAGAATCGTACGATCGCAAGACCATCCAGCTTTGCGCCCAAGTCCAAAGGATGCTGGCATTTCTTTTGGAAACCGAGTGCGGCGATGAATCTTTGCAGGGCTTCTACGTCGAGAGCGTGACGCCTTGTCCAAATGCAGCCCGCCTGCTGGTCGTGCTGCGGCAATGGGACCGGCGAAAGACCGTCGATCTTGGTCTCGTGCTGCGACAACTCGAGGCGCGAAAGGCGTCTTGGCGCGCGCAGATTGGCGGTGCGATCAACCGGAAACGCACGCCCTATCTGACCTTCCAAGTCTTGCTGGCGGGGGCGGTATCATGAAACCGCCGCAATATCCGGCCCCTATCTCAAAATGGCTTTCCGAGCCCATGACGCCAGATGTCGCCAGGGCCCTCGACCGCTTGGCGCTAACCGAGGATGTGGTTCGCCTTGCCGTCTTGCCCGATGTTCATCTGGCCAAGGAGGTTTGCGTAGGCGTTGCGCTCGCGTCGAACGCCCGCCTGTTTCCGGACGCCGTCGGCGGCGACATCGGTTGCGGCATGGCCGCGATCCGATTCCACTGTGATGGTGCTGCGCTGACACATCGGAAAACAGTCGCGCGCTTGTTGTCGCGTCTTTACGAAGAGGTGCCGATCACCAAGCACAGAGTCGGCAAAGCCGCCTGCCCGGAAGGGGAGAGCTTGAAGGGCGCCATCCTGAGTCATCCCACGCTGGAAAAACGCCTGGCACGGGACGGCGCGCTCCAGCTTGGTTCGCTTGGCCGAGGCAATCATTTCCTCGAGTTCCAAGTGGATCAGGACGATGCGCTCTGGGCCATGGTCCACAGTGGGTCTCGCGCCATGGGTCAAGCGATTCGCGCCCATCATCTGAAGACTGCCACGCGCTCCTCGAGCGGGCTCATGTCAATTTCGGCTGAGAGCACCGAAGGGGAGGCCTACTTGAATGATGTCGGTTGGGCGCTCGACTACGCTGCGGCCAACCGCGCAGCTATGATTGCCGCGGTGAGCGGGATCCTGTTCGACGAGTTGAGGGTCGACCCGGACGCCGACTCGTTCGTCAGCTGCCATCACAACTTTGTCGCGCGAGAGGAGATTGGCGGCAGGCTGCTGTGGGTGCACCGGAAAGGCGTCATCTCGGCGCGGCAAGACGAGCCAGGGTTGGTTCCGGGCTCAATGGGCACCTCGAGTTTTCACGTGGTAGGTCGAGGAAGCGAGGACTCCCTCTGTTCGAGCTCCCACGGCGCCGGTCGCGCCATGAGCCGAGGGGAGGCCAGGCGGCGCATCTCCGTCAGGGCGCTTGAGAAGCAGATGGCGCATGTCTGGTTCGACCAACGCATGGCGGCCAGATTGGTCGACGAAGCGCCAAGCGCTTACAAGGACATCTCGGCGGTGATGCGCGCGCAACGGGATCTCACCCGAATTATCCGCGAGTTGAGGCCCGTGCTGACGTTCAAGGGAGGCTAGATCGAGCGCGGTTGCCCCGTCACCCCCGCTCGAACATGCGCCTGATTTCCCAGTCGGTGACCCGGCGGTCGTACTCGTCCTGCTCCCATTGCCCCGCGTGGACGTAGTGGTCGATCACCCCGTCCCCGAAGGCAGCCCGCATGACCGCGGACTCATCGAGCGCCTTGATCGCCGCGCGCAGGGTCTTGGGCACCTCGGCCACGTTCTCGCCCTCATAGGCGTTGCCGCTGAAAGGTTCGCCCGGGTCGAGCTCATTTTCGATGCCATGCAGGCCGGCGGCCACGGTTGCGGCGAAGGCCAGGTAGGGGTTGCAGTCGGCGCCTGGGATTCGGCACTCGACACGGGTGCCGGCGCCGGGGCCGAGCAGGCGGAAGCCGGCGGTGCGGTTGTCGAACGACCAGGCCGCCTTGGTCGGCGCGAAGGAGCCGGCCTGAAAGCGCTTATAGGAGTTGATGAACGGCGCGAAGAAGTAGGTCATGTCGGGAACACAGGCGAGCAGGCCGCCCAGGTAGTGCTTGAACAGCTGGCTCATGCCGTGGGGGTCGTCTTGGTCGGCGAAGAGCGGCCGGTCGCTTGCCGCCTCCCACAAGGAGGAGTGCAGGTGGCAAGAGTTGCCGGCTAGATCAAAGGCGTACTTCGCCATGAAGGTGATCGCCTTGTCCTGCAGAAACGCGATTTCCTTGGCGCCGTTCTTGTAGATCACGTGGCGGTCGGCCATCTCCAGCGCCTCGGCGTAGCGCAGGTTGATCTCGGCCTGACCCGGCCCCCACTCGCCCTTTGAGACCTCGACCGGGATGCCGCAGGCCTCCATGCCGTTCCTGATCGCCCGGATCAGGGGCTCTTCCTTGGTGGTCTGGAAGACGTGGTAGTCCTCGATGTACCAGCCGCTGTGCTTGAGGTCCTTGTAGTCCTGCTCGTGGGCGCTCTCGTAGCTCTGGTTGAAGGCGTAGAACTCCAGCTCGCTGGCCATCTTGGCGCTCCAGCCGCGCTCGGCCAGGCGCGCCAGTTGGCCCTTCAGCAGGGTGCGCGGCGCGTGGGGGATGAGCTCGTGGCTGTGATGGTCCAGCAGGTCGCAGAGCACGATCGCCGTGCCCTCGAGCCAGGGCACGGGCCGGAGCGTCGCCAGGTCGGGCTTGAACACGAAGTCGCCGTAGCCGAGATCCCACGAGGCGGCCTCGTAGCCGGGCACCGGCTCCATCTCCATGTCGACCGTGAGCAGGTAGTTGCAGCCGTGAGTCTCCTCGACCACGGAGTCCAGAAAGAAGCGCCCGGCGACCCGCTTTCCCATGAGGCGCCCTTGCATGTCCGGCATGGCGACGATCACGGTGTCGATCTCGCCGGCCTCGATCAGGCCCTTCAGTGTGCCTAGGTCCAAAGTTCCGCTCATCTGGTCGTCTCCCCCCTTTGATCTCGCGGTGCCAGTTTCGGCATCCCCGAACCCAGGTCAAGAGGGCGGCGCGTTGACGGTCTTGTGATCCTGTTGTGCTTGGCGAGGGGGGTGAGGCGCTCCCACCTACGGGTAACTTCTTCGCGACCAATCAGGGACCCCATGATCCAGGATCTCGGCACGATCGACCGCCCGCTTTTGCTGTTCGGTGGGCCCTACGGCAATCTGGAGGCGACCCGTGCGCTGCTGGCCGAGGCCGCGCGTCTGGGCATTCCGCCCGCGCGCACGATCTGCACCGGCGACATTGTGGCCTATTGCGCCGATGCCCAGGCGACCAGCCGGCTGGTTATGGAGTCCGGCATCCATGTGGTCATGGGCAATTGTGAGGAATCCCTAGGCATGGCCGCTGACGCCTGCGGATGCGGCTTCGAGGACGGCAGCGCTTGCGACCTCATGGCCGCTCGCTGGTACCGCCATGCCCTGGAGACACTGGCGCCGGCGGCCCGCGCCTGGATGGCGGCGCGGCCGCGCTTCATCCGCTTTACCATGGCGGGGCGGCGCTTTCTCGTGGTGCACGGGGCGGCGAGCGCGATCAATCGCTTCGTCTTTCCGGCCACCTCCGCGGCCGAGAAACAGGCCGAGCTGGCGTTGGCCGGGGTCGACGCCATCGTCGCCGGGCATTCGGGCCTGCCCTTCACCCAGAACATCGGCCGGCGTCTATGGCACAACCCGGGCGCCATTGGCCTGCCGGCCAACGATGGCACGCCACGGGTCTGGTACTCGGTTCTGGCGCCGAGCGCCGATGGCATCGAGATCGGCCACCGACCGCTCGGCTACGACCATCTAACTGCCGCCCGTAAGATCCGCGCAGCGGGCCTGCCGGCGGCCTACGCCGAGGCGCTGGAGAGCGGGCTGTGGCCGTCGGACGAGATCATGCCCCTGGCCGACCGGGCGCGGCGCGGCCAGGCACTGGCGTTCCGCGACCAGCTCTGGCCCACCGGCTTGCGAGCCGCCGCTGCATAAGCTAGGAGCAGGGCCATGTCCCTGTTCCTCCTGCGCCACGGCGAGACCCAGTTCAACCGCGAGGACCGCATCCAAGGCTGGCGGGATTCGGCGCTGACCGAGACCGGCATCGCCCAGGCCCGGCGCAACGGCCGGGTCCTGGCCGAGCTGCTCGCGGACAAGGCGCGCTACCGGATCTATTCCAGCCCGCTGGGGCGCGCGCTCAACACCGCGCGCCTGGTCGCCTTCGAGCTGGGCCGCGACGCCGCCGAGATCCGCAGCGACCGGCGCCTGATCGAGCTGTCGCTCGGCCATTGGGAGGGCTTCACCTGGGGCGAGGTGCCAAAGCGCTTTCCCGAGGACTGGGCCGCGCGGGTCGCCGACAAGTGGACTTACGAGGTGCCCGGCGGCGAGAGCTACCAGGACATGGCAACCCGCCTGGCCAGCTGGCTGGCCGACCACCCGGACCCGGCCATCGCGGTCACCCACGGCGCCGCCGGGCGCATCCTGCGCGGCCTCTACGCCGGCTTGAGCCGGGAGGAGATGATGACGCTAGAGGAGCCGCAGGACGCGTTCTTCGAGCTGACGGGCGGGGAGATTTTGCGGCGGTAGGGGCGGGGCGCGGAAGCGCCTGTTTCGGCATTGCGTCGACTTATCTCACCGCGACGAATCTTTTCAGCACCACCCTTAGGTCTTCGCTCAAATGCCTTGCGGACGGGCAGCCGTCCTCCTCAATCAAAATTGTCGCGACAAGTTTGGCGTAATCGTCCTCGGCTCCGGGAAGCCGTCGCGCAACGCCTTTGACGACGTAGCCGCCGGTGTGTTCGCTGCACGCCAGGTTGGTCAGATAGTTGGCAAATGCCGCAGGATCAGGTTTGGGGCGATTTGACCAGCCGACCCAGAATTCATGCTCCCCCGACCCTTTCCAAGTGTTGTCCAATTCGTCTGACAGCAGCCGCCCGAGCCGTTGTCTCAAACGTTTCCGAAGGGACTGATCCGCGGTGCCTGCAAGGAGTGCTTCAAGGGCCTTCCTGCCATCGGGGCCAAGGGGCGCGATATCGCTGCGCCGCACCGAAATGGCGAACGCCATGTCTTTGTCTTCCGGCGGCCCTGTTTGCCAGACGTGCGCCGCGCTCAAGTCGGCAGTTTGCATCTTGGCATTTCTCAAATCTGCACCCTGAAGCCGCGTTCCAACAAGGCTTGCTCCTTGCAGATGCGCGAAACGCAGATCCGCGCCTTGCAACTGAGCCGAACTGAGGTCCGCGCCTTGCAACTGCGCCGTCCTGAGGTCGGCTCCGTGCATCTGCGCCGAGCTTAGGTCGACACCTTGCATCTCCGCATCGTGAAGATCGACGCCGTGCATCGTTGCCCCACCTAACCGAGCGCCCTGCAACAGGGCAGCTCCGAGATCTGCACCCGACAACTGCGCTCTAGAGAGATCCCCATCCTGCAGCCTTGTATAGGAGAGACGCGCTCCTTGCAGGCGTGCCGAACTGAGGTTAGCACCTTGCATCTGAGCTTCCTCGAGGTTCGCCCCCTGCATTTGCGCACCCTCGAGATTGGCACCCCGCATTCGGGCCAAACTCAAGTTTGCGCCTTGCAGTCGCGCCGGCCCGAACTCGCCGTGGTCGAACTGAGTTGCGCTTCCGGAAAGGCCGCGGAGGTCACTGCCGAACAAGTCCGCCCGGCGAAGGTCCGAGCGGTCGAGCACGGCGAAGCGTAAGTCGCGGCCTCGTAGCGGCAGGCTCGTCTCTCCCGCCTCGAAAGTCTTCTTCTCCACGAGATCTCTGTCCGTCACCACCAAGTTGCGGGAAAAGATACTCTCGGGCGCGCCGGTGGTGCGATCGGGCTTGCCTTCAAACAGCCACTTGGTCGGGGCGAAGACATCCCTTGTGAGCTCGCCCGATGTGACCTCTACCGATCCCACTTTGGCCATCATGCGGTCGAGCGAGAAACAGTCGTCGCTTTGTGTCCCAAAGGGCCAAGCACAACCGTGGGGGACGGTCGCGACCAGCAGGCTGAAGAGCAGTGCAAGAACACTCAGCGTGCCCGTGATGCCGAGGCTCGTGGTGCTGATCTCCCAGCGCCAGTTCTTGCTGCCGAGCTTCACCTTCCGGCCCTGGGGCCTGAGATAGGGCATGGCGATGTAGGGCCGCACGATGAAGAGGAGGGCGAGGTCGATCACGATCGCCAGGCGGTGGGCGTGGGTGATGGCCACGTCGTGGGACGGCAGGAACTTGATCTGGAAGTAAAGCAGCACCAAGACCGGCAGTAGGCTCAAGGTCATGAAGACCATGAGCCGCATCAGCATCTCCAGGAGAAAAGGCGCCTTCGGGCCGGCCAGCAGCTGGGAGAAGACGTAGTTGTGCACCAGACGCCGGTCCGGATGGTCGCGCGCCGTGATCCGCTCGACTTCACCTTTCGCGTTCTTCTCTTCGAAGATGACCGTCTCGCCCGCGGCGATCGCTTCTGAGAAGTGATGGTACTTGTGGGCCAGCATGGCGTGCTGCACCAGGAGCCCCAGATGGACCAGCACGAAGAGAAAGGGCGCGGCTAGGAAGAAGCTGAAGAGCGGGATCTTCACATTGGCGATCGGCAGGGTGACCGGGCTGTTGAGGAGCAGATCCACGTGGGTCACGCCGGCCAGGGTGATCAGCAGATAGGCGAGCAGGCCCAGGAAGGCGAGCCAGGCGTTGCGCGCCGGCCCGCTGGCCCCATTCGCCGTGGTCAGCAACTCGCGCGGATCGCCTTGGGCGGCGGCCTCGGGCGGATCGGCCGGTGGGTCCTTCGGCGGCTCCTGGCTATTCTCCTCGCTCACCCGGCAAGCCTCTGAAACGGGTCCACAGGAACTCAACCTTAGCAGCTTTGCCGACAGAGCGCAGCGCGCCGGCGGTGTGGCGCCCTCCGATCACCTGGGCTAGGCTCGCTTCGCGCAGGAGCCATCAGGGGCGGAATAGGGGAGGAGCTATGGCGGTCGGCACTTGGCTGCGCCCGGTCTCGGGCTTTTTGCTCGGCGTGATCGTCGCCTTCTCGGCAGTCGCCCTGGTGCAGCGCCTGGGGCACTTGGTCTTTCCGCCGCCGGCCGGGCTCGATACCTCCGATGCTCGCGCGGTCGCCGCGGCTCTGGAGCAGCTACCGGTGGGGGCGCTGCTGTTCCTGGTCGCCGGTTGGGCGCTGGGCAGCTATGCCGGTGCCGCGGTGGCGACCTGGATCGCGCGCGCGCCCTCGCCCTTGCCGGGCTTGGCGGTGGGCGCCGTGGTCCTGGGCGCGACCCTGCTCACGCTCTTCAATCTGCCCCATCCCACTTGGATGATGATGGCCGGCGCGCTGGTGCCCCTGCCGGCGGCTTGGCTCGGCGCCCGCTCGATCGCGCGCTAGCCCTCGTTCTCGGCGCTGGCCACCTGGCGCAGGCCTTCCAGGGCCAGCGCGACGACCTCTGGGTCGGTCGGGTCCAGTGGGTAGACCACGTAGGCCGGGCGCCGGCCGCGCGGCGCGCCCTCGAGCAGATGCAGGCGGCCATCCTCCAGATAGGGCCGCACGACCCGTAAAGGGAAGTAGCCCGAGCCGCCGTTCTCCAGAATGTAGTGCAGGCCCAGCGCGCCCAGGCCGACCGAGACCGCCGGGGTCTGCATGTTGGGATAGGCCTCTGCGTGCATGGCCCGGAACACGTCGCCCCAGTCGACGAAGACGTAGTCTTCGACCCAATCGTGGCGCAGGGCCCGCTGCTCGGTGGAGACCAAAACCAGGACCTCTTCAAGAAGCTGCTCAATCACCAAGCCCGGGGTCTGGCGCGGCTGGTACATCACGCCGATGTCGAGCAGTCCGTTGTTGAGCCGACGCATCTGGCTGTCGGAGTAATCCGCCTCGACCCTCAGCGCCACCTTGGGCGCCTTGTCGCGCATCCAGGGAATCCAGCGCAGCACCAGGCGGTCCCACAGGGAGACCTGGGCGCCGACCCCGAGCACGGCGCTGAAGCCCTCGGGCAGGGTGATCGCCTGGTGGGCCTGGTGCCAGAGGTGCTGGATCGAAAGGGCGTACTGGCGGAACTGGTGGCCGGCCGCCGTCAGCTCGGCGCCGGCCCGGCCACGCTGGAACAATGGATGCCCGAAGCGCTCCTCGAGCGCCTTGATCCGCGCCGAGACGGTCGACTGGGTGACGTTGAGGGTCTCGGCCGCCCGGTTGAAGTTGCCGCAGGCGGCGACCTCCAGAAAGGTCCTCACGTGGTCCAGATTCACGGCCGCCGGGCTCCCTCTCTATCAATCGGAGGATGCGATTGATAGGGGCCAGTATTATCGTTTCTTAGATGGATGAGAAGAGGGGAATGAGGCTGTCACGCAAATGTTTGGGTGTGCACGGAAGAGGGCTTTGGCGATGAGCCAAAGACGTATTACGCTTAGCTCTAAGCCCGCCGCCTAGCCGCCGCCCACCGCCACGAAATCGTAAACACCGACTCCCTGCACCAGCAGGAACTTGCAAGGCCCGTCGTCCTCGCCGTGGACGTAGTGGGCGGTTTTGGGGGGCACGGCGCAGCGCTCGCCGGCCTTTAGGTGATGGGCGGCGCGGGGCGCCCGGGTCTCGACCACCATGGGGCCTTCCAGGCAGACGAAGCTGTCGGTGATCTCGGAATGATAGTGCCAGGGCACGCACTGGCCGGCAGCCAGAGTGAGGACCGTGACCTGCAGGTCGGCGCCCTCGGCGACGATTTCCCGGTCGGTGATCTCGTAGCTGCCGAGCGATCGCTTTTCCATGCCGTGCTCCTTAGGGTGGTCGATCTCGCGCCGAGTATCCGCCGGGACGTCAGGCTTGTCCAATGGACAAAAGCAAACCGGGGCCGTCATGGCCCCGGTCCGCGTGCTTCGCGGGCTCCGCGCGGACGCCCTCGAAGCGGTGTTGGAAAAGCGGTTTAGCCGCGAATGTCCTGGCCGTTGGCGCCGCTGCTCTCGGCCATTTCTTCCGGCGTCATCTGCACCACGAAGCAGCCGAAGCCGCGCTCACTGAGCGCCGAGCAGAGCGCGTTGCCGGCTTCGTGGTCGGCCAGGGGGCCGGTGCGCAGGCGGTAGACGATACCTTTGTCTTGGCCGGCATCGGCGCGCACCACCCGGGGCTGGTAGCCGCTTAGGAGGTCAGGCGCGCCCTCGGTGATGACTTGCCAGCCGTCCAAGGCGCTTTCCTGCTCTAGATAGGATCCGACTTGAACCATGAAAACCGGCCCGTCGCTGGAGATCTCCACCGGCGGTGGCGCCACCGCGGCGGTCTCCTGCAGGGGCTCAATCATCGGCTCCGGCGCGGGCTCCTCATGTACCTCTTCGGGCGAGACCATGGCGACCTGGGGGCGATCGGGCTCGACCGCCGGCTCGGCTGACTCGATCGGCTGACTCGATTCATTGACCCAGGGCAGGGCGTCGCTGATGCGCGCGGCGGCGGACTGATCGAGATCGGACGACTGGGCCTCTTCTTGAGCCGGCTGCAAGCTACTGCTCGCCTGGCCGAGGGACTGGCCCGGCTCGCTGGCCGGCTGTTCGATCACCGCCGCTTCGATCTCGTTCGGGCCAGGCTCCTCGACGAAGTCGCTGACCTCCGGCTCGACCACTTGGGGCGCCGGCTCCGGCTTCGGCGTGGTGACGATCTCTGGCGGCACCTCGGCGACCTGCTCGACCATGGGCTCGGCGATCACTGGCTCGGCGACCACCGGGTCCGCGATCACCGGCTCGGCCGGCGGGGGCGTGGTCTTGAGCTCGACCACGGCGCCGCTGCTGACCGCGGCACTGGCCAAGGGGTCCTCGGTCGGCTCGGGCACCGACTCCGGCGCCGCGGAAAGCTGAGTGCTTTCATTGACGCCGCCCGCTTGGGCGTCGGCCAGGGCCAAGGAGAGGTTGTAGTTGTTGTGCAGCGCCGAGCTGGTCGGCGCGATGGCCAGGCCTGCCTGATAGTGCCGCTGGGCATCGGCATGGCGGCCTTGCTGATCGAGCGAAACGCCCATGGCATTGAACAGGCGGGAGTCCTGATCGTCGATTTCGAGCGCATGGGCCAGGTGGGGGATTGCCAGATCGTGGCGCCCAACAGTCATGTAAGCCTTGGAGAGGCCGTAGCGTGCCTCGACATCGTCGGCATTCAGATGAAGCGCCATGTAATAGGCCTCGGCCGCCTTATCGGGCGAGCCCGCCTTGGTCATGATGTCGGCCAAGCGATGCAGGGGATCGGAATTGGTTTTGTCCAGCTCGAAGGCTTTCTGGCAAACGCCGGTCGCGACGTAGTGGTCGCCCTGCTCGTGCAGCTGGCGACAGTAGCGGACCATGCGGCTGGCCTGATCGTCGGCGTCGGCCGTGGCAACCTCGCTTGGGCGCGAGCCGCTGGGGCCCGAGGCGCAGCCGGCGATGAAGAGCACCAGGCCGAGGCTGGTTCCAAAGCGCAGGACAGAGCGGGAGACTCGAGAGTTGATCATGGGGTCCTTCCCAATGCCGCGAGACGTGACGGGTTCTTAAGTGGACATCGATTGGTCGCCCGGACCTTGCGCCATTAGGCTTAATTAAGTCCTAAGGCGATCTCGAATTTACCTTATGTTTCCAATAGTTAACGATAGATTGCCGGGCGCGTTGAGTGACCTGCCCAAGGGGTAATTGCTTTGCTCGCGCGGCTGTGGCAAAAGGAGTCGTTATGGGGAAGGGCGCCAACGGCTAAGCAGCGGCTAGAAGACGTAGAAGGAGGCGCCATGGCCACGAAGTTTACGTGGCGAACTGTACTATCTGTTTTGCTGATCGTTCTGTTCGGTCACTTGGCTTGGGCCACAGAGTCCGAGGCCGAGCCGCAGATCGACTTCGACCAATGGCTCAAAGAGTTGCGCCTCGAGGCGCGGGCCGCTGGAGTCTCGGAGGCCACGCTCGACGCCGCCTTGCTCGGCATTGCGCCGCTCGAGCGGGTCATCGAGCTGGACCGGCGCCAGCCCGAGTTCACCCAGACCTTTTGGGGTTATCTGGACAAGCGCGTCACGCCTCAGCGGATCGAGCGCGGCCGAGCCTTGATGCTCGAGCACGGCGCCCTGCTCGACCAGATCCGCGAGCGCTACAATGTCCAGCCCAGGTTCCTGGTCGCCTTCTGGGCGCTGGAGAGCAACTTCGGAGACTACACCGGCAAGATCCCGGTGATCGCATCCCTGGTGACTCTGGCCTATGACCAACGGCGCAGCGCGTTCTTCCGCGCCCAGCTGCTCGATGCCCTGCGCATCCTGGAGGCCAGACACATCAACAACGAGCAAATGAAGGGCTCCTGGGCCGGCGCCATGGGTCAGCTCCAGTTCATGCCTTCGACCTTTGTCGCCTATGCCAAGGACGGCGATCAGGACGGCCGCATCGATCTTTGGGTCAGCCTGCCCGACGTCTTCGCTTCGGCCGCGAATTATCTCTCGAAGATCGGCTGGCGCGGCGACCAGACCTGGGGGCGCGAGGTGCGCCTGCCCGAGGGCTTCGACTTCAACATGGCGACCTTGGCCATCTGGAAGCCGATCGGCGAGTGGCAGAACCTGGGCGTGCGCCGGGCCGACGGCCGCGATCTGCCGAATGCCGATATAGAAGGCTCGATCATCGTGCCGGCCGGGCACGGCGGGCCGGCCTTCCTGGTCTACGACAACTTCCGGGCCACTTTGGTGTGGAACCGCTCGATCAACTACGCCCTTTCCGTCGGTTATCTGGCCGACCGTCTCGTCGGCCGCCCGGCCCTGGTGGCCCAGAAGCCAGCGGACGAACGGCCTCTGAGCCGCGCCGAGGTCGAGGAGATTCAGAATCACTTGACCCAGCTGGGCTACGACACCGGCACGCCGGACGGCGTGGTGGGCGCCCGCACCCGGGCCGCGATCCGCTCCTACCAACGTGCCGCCGCCTTGCCGCCGGACGGCTATCCGACGCCGGAGTTGCTCGACGGCTTGCGCGACGCGGTGACCAACTGACCGGGGGGCTGCTTGCCATGAACCCCGAAATACTACAAGATCGTGGGGTAGGCATAGTCAAGGCCACTATATGATGAAGACCACATCGGTCCTGAAGCTCCTTGTCGCCGCACTTCTGCCGCTTGCGGCGCTGTCGGCCTGTGCCGAGATCGAGCTCGCCTCCCATGCCGCCAAGGAGATCGGCAACACCGGCGACCCGCCGCCCGACGGTATCTACAAGGTCGGCAAGCCCTATCAGATCAAGGGCAACTGGTACTACCCGAAGGTCGACTATGACTATAAGGAGTCCGGGATCGCCTCCTGGTATGGCCCTGGTTTCCACGGCAAGCCGACCGCGAACGGCGAGACCTACGACGAGATGGATCTGACCGCGGCCCACAAAACCCTGCCGCTGCCCAGCATGGCGCGGGTCACAAATCTGGACAACGGGCGCTCGATCGTCGTGCGGATCAACGACCGTGGACCCTTCAAGCGCGGCCGGATCATCGACGTCAGCCGGCGCGCCGCCCAGTTGCTCGACTTCGAGCAAGCCGGCACTGCCAAGGTCAAGGTCGCGATCCTGCCAGATGAGAGCCGGCGTCTTGCGGCCATCCTGCAAAGCCGCCAAGAGGCGGACCAAGCGCCCGATCCGGCGCCCGTCGTACCGGTGCAGGAGGGCGAGATCGGCCAGCCGGTGCCGATTGCGCCGTCGGAGTCGATCGTCCTGGCCGAGGCCAGCGTCGGCCAGGTGGAAAGCGCCAGCGACGCCGACCCAATCTGGCACGCCGCGCCGGTGCCGAGACCGAGCGGTCAGGTCACCGTGCGACCGGTGTCGGCCACCCAAATCTACGTTCAGGCCGGCTCGTTCATTCGCCAGGACTACGCCACCTACATGAGCAACCGTCTCTCGGTGCTGGGCCCGACCAGAGTGACACAGGCCCTGGTGGAAGAGCGTCTGTTCTACCGGGTGCGCCTGGGCCCCCTGGCGACTATTGAGGATGCCGACAAAGTGCTCCACACTCTAGAGGCCAACGGCATCAACGACGCGCGCGTCGTGGTCGACTAGCCGGACGGCCCGCGCGACAAAGCAAGAAACGTCTCAACGAGCTACCGACAGGAGCTGCCATGTCCTTCCCGCGAACCTTCTTCGCTTCGCTGATCGCGCTCGCCCTCGTCCTGCCGGCGGGTCTGGCCCAGGGCGCTTCGATCACCACCTCGGCCCGTGAAGCGATCCTGATGGACGCGACGACCGGCGCGGTCTTGATGTCGAAGGACCCGGACATGCCCATGCCGCCGGCCTCCATGAGCAAGATCATGACCGCCTACATGGTGTTCGAAGCGCTGAAGGACGGCCGCCTGTCGCTCGAGGACAAGCTCCTGGTCAGCGAGAAGGCATGGCGCAAGGGCGGCTCCAAAATGTACGTCGAAGTCGGCAAGGAGGCGGTCGTCGAGGATCTGATCCGCGGCGTCGTGGTGCAGTCGGGCAACGACGCCTGCATCGTCCTGGCGGAGGGTCTGTCCGGCAGCGAGGAGGCCTTCGCCGAGGCCATGACCGAGAAGGCCCGGGAGCTTGGCCTGGAGAACAGCACCTTTGCAAATGCCACCGGATGGCCCGATCCCAACCACCGCATGACCGCGCGGGACCTCGCTAAGCTGGCGATCCTGACGATCGAGAACTTTCCCGAGTACTACCCCTATTACAGCGAAACCACCTTCACCTACAGCGATATCCGCCAGGGCAACCGCAACCCCTTGCTCTACAAGAGTGTCGGCGCCGACGGCCTGAAGACCGGCCATACCGAGGAGGCCGGCTACGGTCTTACCGCCTCGGCGGTCCAGGGCGACCGGCGGCTGGTGCTGGTGGTCAACGGCTTGGAGTCCATCAAGGCGCGCGCCGAGGAAAGCCAGCGCCTGATGTCCTGGGGGTTCCGGGAGTTCAATAACTACGCGCTTGCAAAGGCCGGCGAGACGGTCGAGCAGGCGCCGGTGTGGCTGGGCGATCAGCCCAGCGTACCGCTGGTGGTCGCCGAGGACGTGGTGCTCACCCTGCCGCGTAAGGCACGCAAGGAGATGACGGTGAAGATCGTCTACGAAGCGCCGATCCCGGCACCGATCACCGAGGGCCAACAGGTCGCCAAGCTGATCGTCGAGGCGCCCGAGGAGCAGACCAGGGAAATCCCCCTGGTGGCCGGCGCCTCGGTCGAGCTGCTGGGCCCGGTCGGCCGCCTGGTCAGCGGCGTCAAGTACCTGGTGTTCGGCGGCCCGGGGCTTTGAGCGGAACCACGGCCAAATCATCGCGGCACATCGGCATCGTCGGCTGCTCGGCCGAGGGGGCCGCGCTCTGCTACCGGACGATCTGCATAGAGGGAGCCGGGCTGCTCGGCCCCCACGCCCATCCCGAGGTCTCCCTGCACACGCCATCGCTTGCCGACTATGTCGCCTGCATCGAGCGCGGCGACCTGGCGGGCATCGCGGACCTGATGCTGGCCTCGGCCGAGAAACTGGCGAAGATCGGCGCTGATTTCCTAATCTGCCCGGACAACACGATCCACCAGGCTTTCGATCTGGTCGCGCCGCGATCGCCGCTGCCCTGGCTGCACATCGCCGAGGTGGTTGCCGATGAGGCGAAGGCACGTGGCCACGCTTGCCTCGCCTTGCTCGGCACCAAGTCCCTGACCGACAGCGAGGTCTATCCCGAGGCGCTTGCCGCGTGGGGCTTGACGTGCCTCAAGCCCGGCGAGGCGGAGCGCCGGGAGATCGACCGAATCATCATGGAAGAACTGGTCTACGGCCGGTTCGAGGCGGGTTCCACCGCCGACATGATCCACACCTTGGACCGCCTGAAAGGGCAGGGCGCGGAGGGCGCGATCCTCGGCTGCACCGAGCTGCCTCTGGTGCTCGACAATTCAAACGCGCCCCTGCCGACCTTGGATTCGACCCGCCTCTTGGCCCGCGCGGCGCTCAAGCACGCCGTGGCCTCTGACGCGTTGACCTGACCCGCCCGCGCGGGCACGATCCGCGCCATGGCGGAGCGGGGCAAGTTCATCACCTTCGAAGGCGGAGAAGGCAGCGGCAAGTCGACCCAAGTCGCACTGCTGGCAGAGCATCTGCGCGCTCAAGGCCGCTCGGTGGTCGAAACCCGGGAGCCGGGCGGTTGTCCGGGCGCGGAGGAGATCCGCGCGCTGCTGGTGTCGGGCGACCCCGGCCGCTGGGAGCCCTTGAGCGAGGCCCTGTTGCACTATGCAGCCCGGCGCCAGCACCTGAGCGAAGTGGTCTGGCCGGCGCTCGAGGACGGCAGCTGGGTGATCTCCGACCGTTTTGCCGATTCGACCCTGGCCTACCAGGGCTACGGTCAAGGTTTGGCGCACCGGGAGATCGAAACGCTCTACCGCCTGGTGGTCGGCGCGCGCGGACCGGACCTCACCCTGATCCTGGACCTGCCGGTCGAGCAAGGCTTGGCCAGGGCCGAGGCGGTGCAGCGCTACGAGCGCATGGACCGGGCGTTTCACGAGCGCCTGCGCCAGGGTTTTCTGGAGATCGCCCAAGGCGCGCCTGAGCGCTGCCGGGTGATCGATGCCACCGGCGACGTGGCCCAGGTGCGCGACGCCGTGCGCGCCGCCGTCGAGGCCAGGTGGCCATGAGCGAAGAGGCCCTGCCGATCCCGAGCCCGCGCGAGACCGCGGACCTGGTCGGCCAGAGCGAGGCCGAGGCGCGCCTGCTGGCCGCCAGCCAATCGGGTCGCTTGCCCCATGCCTGGCTGATCAGCGGACCGGCGGGCATCGGCAAGGCGACGCTGGCCTACCGCATGGCGCGCTTCCTGCTGGCGGGTGAGCAAGGCGGCGATCTCTTCGGGGGTCCGCCCAGCGATCTGACCGTTGCGCCCGACCATCCGGCCGCCCGGCGCATCGCCGCCGGCGCCCACCCGGACCTGATGAGCGTCGAGCGCGGCTACGACGAAAAGCGCAAGCGTTTTCGCAACGAGATCGTGGTCGAGGACGTGCGCGCCGTGAACGGTTTCCTGCGCATGACTCCGGCGGAGGGCGGCTGGCGCATCGTGGTGATCGACAGCGCTGACGAGCTGAATCGCAACGCCGCCAACGCCCTGCTCAAGATCCTCGAGGAGCCGCCCTCGGCCGCTCTGCTGCTGCTGATCAGCCACGCGCCGGGTCGTCTGCTCGCGACGATCCGTTCGCGCTGCTGTCAGTTGCCCCTACGCCCGCTCCAGGAGACCCAGGTCGAGGCGATGCTTGCTCGCCTGGCGCCCGACCTCACCGCGGCCCAGTGTGCGACCTTGGCCGGGCTCGCCGAGGGCAGCATCGGCCGGGCGCTGGCGCTCCAGGCGGCCGGCGGTCTGGCGTTGCACGAGCAGGTCATGGCCCTGGTCGGCGGTCTACCCCGGCTCGACGTTCCGGCGCTGCACGGCTTTGCCGACAAGGTCTCGCGCGGCAGCGATCCCCAGACCTTCCGCATGGTCGGCGAGATGCTGCGCGGCTGGCTGGCCGAGCGCATCCGGGCCCGCGCCCTGGCCGGTGCTGAAGAGCGCCGCCGGCTTGCGGATTGGCTTGCCCTGTGGGAAAAGACCAACGGACTCTTCGCCCGCGCCGAGAGCGCCAACCTGGATCGCAAGCAGGTGGTAATCACCGCATTCCTGGATCTTCAGGCCTTGGCAAGCTAAGCCGCGCCGGGACGTTTCTAGCGGGGTATTGAAATGGCCGGGCCGAGCAAATCGCCTTACTACGTCACCACGCCGATCTACTACGTGAACGACGTGCCCCATATCGGGCACGCCTACACCACGCTGGCCTGCGATGTGCTGGCGCGTTTCATGCGCCTGGACGGCCACCAGGTGCACTTCCTGACCGGCACCGACGAGCACGGCCAGAAGAACGAGAAAGCAGCCCAAGCGGCCGGCGTCGACCCGCAAACCTTCGTCGATGGCGTGAGCCAAAATTTCCGCAATCTGGCGGCGGCGATGAACTATTCGAACGACGACTTCATTCGCACCACCGAGCCGCGCCACATCAAGTCGTGCCAGGAGATCTGGCGCCGCCTCAAGGCCAACGACCAAATCTATCTCGGGTCCTATTCCGGCTGGTACGCGGTGCGAGACGAGGCCTACTACGGCGAGGACGAGTTAACCACCGACGAGGACGGCACCAAGCGCGCGCCGTCGGGCGCCGAGGTGGAGTGGGTCGAGGAACCCTCTTACTTCTTCAAACTCTCCGAATGGCAGGACCGCCTGCTCGAGCTCTACGAGACCCGGCCCGACTTCATCCTGCCCGAGACCCGGCGCAACGAGATGGCGAGCTTCGTAAAGTCGGGCCTGCGCGACCTCTCGATCAGCCGCACCACCTTCAAGTGGGGCGTGCCGGTGCCAGACGATCCGGACCACGTAATGTATGTCTGGATCGACGCGCTGACCAACTACATCACGGCGGTCGGCTTTCCGGACGACAGTTGCGAGAGCTATCAGCGCTACTGGCCGGCCGACTTGCACATGGTCGGCAAAGACATTCTGCGCTTTCACACCGTCTACTGGCCGGCCTTCCTGATGGGCGCCGGTCTGGAGCCGCCCAAGCGGGTGTTCGGCCACGGCTGGCTGCTGAACCGGGGCGAGAAGATGTCCAAGTCGCTCGGCAATGTGATGCGGGCCGAGGACCTGGTGGCGCGCTACGGCCTGGACCAGGTGCGCTACTACCTGCTGCGCGAGGTGCCCTTCGGCGCCGATGGCTACATCAGCCACGAGACCATGGTCGGGCGCATCAACAGCGACCTGGCCAACGATTTCGGCAACTTGGCACAGCGGGTCCTCTCCATGGTGCACAAGAACTGCGCCGCCCAGGTGCCGGAGCCCGGCCCCTTCACCGAGGCCGATCAGGCTTTGCTGGATCAGGCCGGTGGCTTGCTCGATGTGCTGCGCGGCCACTATCGCGAACAGGCCTTCCACAAGGCTCTGGAGGCGACCTGGGAGGTGGTGTCCGCCGCCAATCGCTACGTCGACGACCAGGCGCCCTGGGCGCTGCGCAAGCAGGATCCGGCGCGCATGGCGACGGTGCTTTACGTGCTGGCCTCGGTCGTGCGCAGCTTGGCGGTGCTGACCCAGCCGGTCATGCCGGGGGCCATCGGCCGCCTGATGGATCAGCTTGCCATGCCGGACGATGCCCGGGACTTCGCCGCGCTCGACACGCCGCTCGCCGCCGGTACGCCGCTGCCCAAGCCGCAGGGCGTGTTCCCGCGTTTCCAGGAAGAGGATGCCGCGGAATGACCCTGGTCGATTCCCATTGCCATCTGGACTATCTGGCGCGCGACGGCGACCTGGAGGACGTGGTCGAGCGGGCCGGGCAGGCCGGCGTCGGCACGATGCTGACGATCTCCACCAAACTCTCGGAGTTTGACGGCGTGCGCGCGATTGCCGAGCGATTCGACCAGGTCTACTGCACGGTCGGCGTCCACCCCCACGAGGCCGAAGGGGAGGGACCGGCCGACCCCGCGCCATTGGTCGAACGCAGCGCCCACCCCAAGGTGGTCGGCATCGGCGAGACCGGGCTCGACTTCTTCTATGAGCACTCGCCGCGCGACGCCCAGGAGGTGAGCTTTCGCCGCCACATCGCCGCCGCCCGGGAGACCGGCCTGCCGCTTATCGTGCACACCCGCGACGCGGACGAGGATACCGTGCGTATCCTGCGCGATGAGATGGCGAACGGCCCGGTCAGTGGCCTGATCCACTGCTTCTCCACCTCGGGCGCACTGGCCGAGGCGGCGCTCGAGCTCGGCTTCTACATTTCCCTGGCGGGCATCGTCACTTTTAAAAGGGCCGAGGAGCTGCGCGCGATCGTTAAGGAGGTGCCTCTGGAGCGCCTCTTGGTCGAGACCGACTCGCCCTACCTGGCGCCGGTGCCCTATCGGGGCAAGCGCAACGAGCCGGCCTACGTGGTGCACACCGCCGCGTGCCTGGCCGAGCTCAAGGGGATTACGCCGGAGGAAATGGCCGCGGCGACCAGCGACAACTTCTTCGCCCTCTTCACCAAGATCGAGCGCCACAGCGAGACATGAAGGTCACCATTCTCGGCTGCGGCGGCTCGGGTGGCGTGCCCCTGGCAGGACGGGTGGCGGGCGGCACCTGGGGCGCCTGCGATCCGGCCGAGCCGAGAAACCGCCGGCGGCGCGTCTCGATCCTGGTGGAGGAGGGGGGCAGCGCGATCCTGGTGGACACCTCGCCGGACCTGCGCGTTCAGATGCTCGACGCCGACATCACCCAACTCGACGCCGTGCTCTTCACCCATGCCCACGGCGACCACTGCCACGGCATCGACGAGCTGCGCACCCTGGTGTTCGGCCGGGGTAGCGCCATCCCGGCCTACATGGACCCGATCACCCGGGACCGCCTGACCCGGCGCTTCGACTACGCCTTCAGCTCGACCCAAGATCCCAACAGCCTCTATGCGCCCCTGCTCGAGGACTACGCCGTCGAGGGGCCTTTCGCGGTCAACGGCCTGGAGGTCGTGCCCTTCGTCCAGGATCACGGCGCGGGCGAGATCACGCTGGGATACCGGATCGGCGATCTCGCCTATTCGACCGATGTGGTGCGCCTGGACGAGGCGGCCTTCGCGGTGCTCGAAGGCGTCCAGCTATGGATCGTCGACGCCTTGCGCGAGGACCCCCATCCGACCCATTCCCACATCGACCAAACCTTGACATGGATCGAGCGGGTCAAGCCGGCGCGCGCCCTTTTGACTCACATGAACCACACGGTGGACTATGCCAGTCTGGCGGCGCGCTGCCCGCCCGGGGTGGCGCCGGCCCATGATGGTCTGACCGTGGAGCTTTAGGGCCATGCTGTTGGACTTCGCCAATCTGACTCCGCCGCGCTGGCCGAACCACTGCCTGGCCGCGCCGGCCGATTGGGACGGCCCCAAGGGCGAGATTGCCACCGAGGTTTACCCGGTGCCCTTGGAGAAGCTGCGCGAGGCCTTGGTCGCGGTCGCCGCCGCGGAGCCCCGCACAAATCTGCTGCGCCTGGACAAGGAGGCTCTGCAAGCCGAGTTCGAGCAGCGCAGCAAGCTGTTCGGCTTCCGGGATTCGATCCTGGTCGAATTCATGGAGGCGGGCAAGGGGGCCTCGACTCTGGCAATCTACAGCCGCGCCCGGGTCGGCCTGATCGACCTGGGCGTCAACCGCCGTCGCGTGGAGCGCTGGCTTGCGGCGCTGGGGGAGCGGCTAGCGGCGGCCTAGTTCCGCTAAGACGTCGTCCAGCACGGGGCGCGGTAAATCGTCTAGTGATTTGAAGCGCAGACAGCCCTTGCCGATGTCGATCCTTGGCAGGCGGTCCCGGAACCGCTCGACCAGATCGGCCTCACAGAGGTAGAGGCTCATGTGGCGCTTCTGACTCGCGAAGGCGCACAGCATGTCGCCGTCCGGGCCGTCATATGTCGGCATCTTGTAGCGCAGGCTTTCCCGGGCATGGGGCAGGGCGGCGCGGATCAGAGCTCTCAGCTCGGTCAATGGCGCGCGCCGGGGCGCGGGCAGGGCGGCCAGGTAGGTCTCGACCGGGTCGGCGCCGGTCAACTATTTCTCGTCCAGCCAAAAGGTGTCCGGCCGGTAGATCCCGAACAGCGCGCCCGGGTCCCAATTGTACATGGCCTCCTGGGGCACGTTGTGCAGATGGTTGGAGACCACGACCGGCTGGGGGATTTGGGCCACCAAACCCAGGGTGTAGACCTGATTGGCGTTGATCTGAAGCATGCGCTGCCAGATATCCCTCTTCTCCGTCAGGCTGTCGCTCTTGCGCCACTCCTCATAGAGATCGAACAGCTCGTGGGGCTTGGGCATGTCGATCGGCGCACCGTTCAGGCCGCTGGTCTCGTAGTACTGGCCCCACTTGGGCCACTGGTAGCCGTGCTGGGAGACCGGCGCGAACTCGGCCGGGCTCATCTCCGCGGTTACATTGGAGTTTTCGTAGCCGAACCACATGGACATCATGGCCTCGCCGGAGAAGATCCGGTTACGCACGATCTCCCGCTGGGAGGGCTTGGTGAAGAGCTTGACGCCGACTCCCCGCCAGGTGTCGGAGATCAGCTCCAGAAGGTCGACCTCCTCGGTGTTCTCCCCAGCGGTCTCGACGATAATGTCCAAGGGCCGGCCGTCGGGCAGCAGGCGGATGCCGGCGCTGTTGCGCTTGTCCAGGCCGAGCTCGTCGAGCAGACGGTTAGCCTCGGCCGGATCGTACTGGGCGTAGGCCTCCCGGTATTCCGGCTTGTAAAGCGGGCTTTCCGGCAGCACCGACTGATTGCCCTCGAGCCCGAGGCCGAAATAGATCACCTGGTTGAGCTCGTGGCGATTGATCGCGAGCGACAGGGCCCGGCGGAAGCGCACGTCGCGCATCAGCTTGCGCCACACCGGGTCGTTGACGTTGAGGTTGGGATAGAGCGCGATCTGGGAGCCACGCACGGTGCGCCACAGACGCACCGTATAGGCGCTGCGCTTTTCGTTGGCCTTCAAGAAGGTGTAGTCGCTGAAGGAAAGGCCGCGGGATTGCAGGTCGCTTTCGCCGGCGCCGGTCTTTGCCGGGATCAGCGAGGAGCCGGCGACGTTGAGGATGAAGCGGTCTAGGTAAGGCAGCTGCTCACCCGCGGCGGCGACCCGATGGAAGTAAGGGTTGCGGGCCGCCACGAATCGCTGGGCCGGCGGCGCCGTGGTGTTGACCCAGGGCTGCAGGCTCGGCAGCTCCGGATTGTCGTTGCGGTACTGTTTGTCCTTGCTGTTGTAGAGCGCGGCCCAGTTGCGCTTCTTGTTGGCCTTGACCAGGGCCGCCAGCTCGTCGGCGTCGGCGTGGCCGGCGTGGAACTGCTTTAGGTAATGGGCTGGCTGATAGATGTACTCCGGCCGGGCGCCGGCCAAGGACGGCAGAAAGAAAGGGTTGGGCTTAGACCAGCTGTAGCGGACCGTGATCTCGTCGAGGATCTCGACCTTGGGCAGCTCGCCGTCAATGACCAACGCCCTGGGCGGCCCGGTCGGCGAGACCTCCTCGTTGTTGGCGACATCCTCCCAATAGAAGCGGAAGTCCTCGCTGGTGAAAGGATGGCCATCCGACCAGCGGTGGCCCCGGCGCAGGGTGAAGGTGAAGATGCGACCGTCCTCGACCTCCAGCCGCTTGACGATATCGGCCTCGAAGCCGAGATCGGCCCTGTAAGCGACTAGGCGGGCATAGCCGTAGACCACCAACAGCTGGGTGTCCTTGGCCCGGGCGACCAAGGTGTTCAGGGTGCCGCCCGATCGCCCGGCCGTCTTGGGCGCCGGCAGCTCGACCACCCAGTAGTCCTTCGGCAGTCGCGCGCCGACCGGCGACAGGTCGCCGGACTCGACCTGCTGGGCGAGCGACGGCGTCTCCTGGGGCACGAAGCCGGCCGGGACGTCCGGACTGTCGTAGACCTTGACCTCGGCCAATGCTGGGGCGGCGAAAAGCAGCACCAGGGCCGCGGCGATCCGTGAGACTGTTTTGGTCATGCTGAAGGGTACGGCGCCTCTCAATGGTCCAACGGCTCGACTATAGCGCCCAGCGGAAGATCTGTCCGGGCCGCCAACCACAACGTGATCCATCAATCTGCCGCCGTCTTCTTCAAGGGAATGCCCGACCACTTGGGGCGCGACATGGTTTTGGTGAAGCCGGAGAACATGATGTTGAAGGAGACGCTAATGCGGATCGCGTCGCTGCGGTTCTGGGTCACCGAGTGGACCAGCCAGGAGGGAAAGAGCACCATGCGCCCGGCGCGCACCGAGATGTTGGTGACCAGGGAGTTGTAGCGGTTGTCGCGCTTGACCCGGGGCGCGATGACCTCGATCTGGGGCCGCGGCTCGTGAAAGGTGATGCTGTCGGCGCCGGCGGCGGCTTGGAGGTAATAGACGCCGCTCAGGAAGTTGTTCGGATGGGTGTGGGCCACGTGAAAGGCGCCCTTGGGATTCATGTTGGCCCAACAGCCGGTTATCTCAAATTCCTCATAATCAATCTCAATTTTATCCACGACCTCCTTGGAAGCCTTCATAAAGATCTCGACCAACTGGGCGAACTCCGGGCATTCGTGCAGCGTTTGTTCGGTCTGCCAGTTCTGGCCCGGCACCAGCGGCGGCCGTGGCGAGGTCAGGTCGTTGAGGTCTTTCAGGAGCTGAGCGTTCATGGGCCCGGCGATTTCGGGCGCCAGGTCGTAGGCCCAGATGGTGGTCGGGAAGATCGGCTGCTCGGTAACCTGGGCGAACATGTGCATCGGGTCCGGTGTGGTGATCATGACGCGAGGGGCGCAAGGCGCCTTTGAAGCACTGAACAGCCCAGGCGTCCAGTCCCCGTGGCAATGGTCGTTGGGGGTATCGATTATTTTCCATAATATACATTATGCGCAATACCGGTGCGCCTGAGGCCGCGCTTTTCTGGCCTTGTCCCCCGCTCAACCAGCTGCGGTTGGCAGCCTCAGGAGAGCGAGCTTTGGGCTCGGGGACGCTTCGCTATGAGGCTCATTCTCCATCATATGGTCGCCAAGGTCGGTGCGGTCATGGTGCTCCGGCTTCCCTGGGTGATCATCGGCGCAGCTGGGTTCCTAGCGTGCGACCTCTCAACGATGCCACTATTCCGGATCTAAGGCGCACATGAGCTCCACAGTCTGAGCGTTTAGCGGTCAGCACGTGGGGTGATGGCGGAGACCAGAGCCCTGCCCGTCTCGGCCGTGCCCCGGCGAAGGATCCAATTGCCGCATGATTAAGAGGTTTTAACCAAACTGCCTGGCAACCAGATTGGGGTGTTCAAAAAAACGGAAAAATATCAGTATGTTATGAGAGATTTTCAAAAATTTAGATTGAGTGAAGATCAGGGATACATTGACTTTTAGAGGAATTTTTGCTAGTTTTATGAATGGCGACGGGTGTCTGTACGGCAAGATTTCGGAGTGCAGAGATGTTCAGGAAGAACGGGCCGGTGTCGGCACGATTTTTGCGTGAACAAAAGGGCGCAGTGGCAATCTGGTTTGCACTGTGCCTTCTCGTTTTTGTGCCCTTGATGGCGCTCGCGATCGATATGCCCTATGGCATGTTCGAGCGCGCCAGGCTGCAAACGGCGGCCAGCTCCTCCGCCCTCGCCGCGGTGACCGACCTGGTCGACGAAGACGAGGATGGCACGGCCGACGACCTGACCTATGTGGAGGCCGGCGTGGCCCTGGCGTACAAGAGCGTCGGCGAAGGCTATGGGGCAATTCTAGGCGACTGCGGGACCTACAACTTCGGGACAGATACGGTCGTCAGCGCCAAGGCGTGCGCCGACATTGTGCCCGGCCATTGGGACAATGTGTTGGGCACGTTTTCTGCGACGCTGACCGAAGGCCAGGAGCTGAATGCCGTTCAGGTCATAACACACCGGGGGAATTCGGTTTCGAATCCATTGGCCACCTTTTTGGCCGGCGCCGTCGGCCTCGAGGATCTGGAGATCAACACCTCGGCCGTCGCCTGGGCGGCACCCGCCCCCGCGAACAACTGCATTCTCGACGGCCTCTCGGCTGGACACACCTTGTCGATGGAGCAGAAAAATCATTATCTCAGAGGCGTCTGCCTCTACGGCCGCCAGCACATTCACGAGGGTAAAGACAACCTGTACGACCACGAGAATGGCACCGAGATCTATCTTGGCGAATCCGCCACGGTTACGCCAAGTAATATGTCCTCTTCGCTCTCGGACGGCTGGGACGAGGCCCTGCAGGACGAGCGGGTCGACCAGACGCTACTGGTCGACGAGATGGACGCCATCGTCGCGCACTATGCGAGCGCGATCAATCTGCAGCAAGTTGATCTGAACAATGTGCCCAGTGTCTCGGGCGAGGGTGAACCTGCCGCGATCTTTGAAGGCGACAAGCTTCCCGATCCTGGATCCGGCGGGTATCTTCAGGAAGGTACATTCTACGAAATCGAAGGCACCGCCGAGATTAAGCAGAATCATATGAACGGCGACCCGATCCAGGGAGTGGTGATCAAGGCCGAAAAGATTACAGTGGACTCGAACACCGTGTTGAACAACGTGGTGTTCTACGCCACGGATGAGTTCTCAGTCCCCGATCCGGTTGTGGACATCGGCAGCGACGTTGTCATGGACAACATGCTGATCCTTTCCAACGGCCAGTTCAATTTCCAGTCCAATGGCACGATCGGAGCCGGCAACTGCGATTCAACCGAAGTGAGCGTGATCATCATAGCTCAAGGAGAGTTGAAGATTGAATCCGACAATACGATCTCAAACATGATCATTCTCGGCGGCCTCAATGTGGACCAGAAGGGCGTCCAAGTTCAGGGTAACGCCCATGTCTTTTTGAGCCAGCCGACCGGAGCGAATGGCGAGCTCTTCCCCTCCAACGATCCGACCAGCGACCCCCCGAGTCTTGTCCGCCCGACCATTCAGGCCCTGAACACGCTCAGTATCCAGAGCGACGGCACTTTCGAAGCCTGTCCGGCAAGCGGCGGCGGCGGGGGATCAGAGGACCTTAGTGGCGTCGTCTACAGGTTGGTGGAGTAGCGCGCGGACCTTTAATGCGGCCGTCTTGCGGTGGGCTAAGGGTTGAATGAAGAAAGCAATGAAGATCAAGAAACAAATGCATAGGAGCGTTCGCAGTTCACTCGCGCGCATAGGGCGCGCAAAGGATGGCGTCGCCTCCCTCGAGTTCGTCATCATCCTCTTTCCCTTGATCTTGATCTTCTTCGCCGTCATCCAGGTCGGAAGCATCTTCTACTACAATCACCAAATGCAAGTGGCGGTGCGCGACACGGCGCGGCGCATGATCCAGGAGCCGACCTTCAATTCCGAGAAGAACAGCGGTGCCGGCGGCACCGAGGTCGCCTGTAGCGCGACGACGGCGGGTTCGCCGGAAGACTACGGCTGCAGCATCGTCACCATGCCCGGCCCCCCCGGAATCACGACCGAGTACTGCATCGATGATGATGATCTCGAGCATTACGACGCGATCGTCACCATGACCGTGGACTTGGACGAGATCAGCCTGGTCGATCTGCTCGGCGTGGCATCCGGTAAGACGGCCACAAGAACCTCGACCATGAGGGTCACGCCGAACAAGTTCGACAGTACTGAGTTCACGGATTTGATCCCGTTGCTCTCGGATTGTTCCTGAAGCTGTTCCGAAGTTTTGCCAATGAATCCCAAGCGCACCAAACCAACCAGAATCAAGAGACTGACTCGCGCAACAATTCGATTTGCCCATCGCGCCGACGGCATCTCGTCCTTGGAGTTTGTCCTTCTCCTTTTTCCGATGATGATATTTGTGTTCGGTATCATCCAGTTCAGCTTCATCTTCTATCATTACAATCAAATGCAAAGCGTTGCGCGCGAGGTGGCGCGCCAGATTGCCGTCAGTGATACCCTCAACCCGAGCGAAAACGAAGACGAAGACGAAGACAGCGAAGAAATTTCCTGCAAGGACTCGCCATCGGGTGCCGAAGGTCTGGTTTGCCAGATGCTCGGGGTGCCCGCGGGGGGCTCGATCACCACTTGCTATGAGCAGGTGGAGTTCCCACCCGACACCCCTGTCTTCTCCAGCGTCGTGACGATCGCAGCGCCGATAGACCAACTGGGCTTGGTGATTGACATCTTGGGCATCGCCAAGGGACGCGATCTGACCGCAACCGCGAAGATGCGTGTGGAGCCGACCAAGATTGGCCCGGATGCCGTCAACCCCGAAAAGCTATGCGACGGAGATCCACCGGACTACTAAGCTGCTATTCGCAGCAATGAGTTGACGGTTCTCCATAACTTAGGCCGCTACTCTTACTACCCCTTGGGGACGGTGGCCCCCCTACCCGCCCACCTGCGTCTCGATGCGCATCGTCACCCTTGGCGTCCAATTGCGCGGACGGTTCTCCAGGGGGCCGCGCACGATCTCGAAGCCGGCGCGGCGAAACAGCGGCTCGGTGCCGAAGTAGGCGTTGTCGTCGCCGGTGCGCTCCGGCCCCGCCCGGGGATAGGCCTCCACGGCGGGTGCGCCCTGTTCGCCGGCGTAGGCCACGGCGGCCTGGATTAGGGCGAGCGCCACGCCTTGCCCACGGACGGTCTTGCGCACGGTGACGCAGGGAATGACCCAGACCGGCAGATCGTCGAGTGGCGGCGTCGCGCGCGACGCGGCGACCCTGGCCAGCTCGCCCCGAGGCGCCACGGCGACCCAGCCAACTGGTGCGTTACCGTCGAAGGCGATCAGTCCCGGCGCATAGGGGCGGCCGGCCAGCGCCGTCAGGGCGGCCCGGCGGCGTACCTTTAAGGGGCCGTCGCCTGGCAGGGCGCGCATCCCGGCTTCGGTCAGGCGCGGATGCATGCACCAGCAGCTCCGGCCCCAGCTGCCGCGCAGGACCTCGCCCAAGTCGTCCATCAGCGCGGGCGTCAAGGGGCGGATCGCCAGCGGCGGGGCGGTCGAGGCGCGGGTCATGGGAGGTCAAGATAGCGGCGCGCGGCGATCTTGGCGAGCCGCCGCAAGCCCCCCTTGCCCAGCGCCCGCGATTGGGCCAGCATCTGACGCCTCTGACGCACCCGAGCCCCCTGCCCCGCCCATGCCCGACTCGCCTGATTCCAACGCCACCAACATCGCCCGCCTGCTCCAGGTCATGGCGCGCCTGCGCGCGCCCGAGGGCGGCTGCCCCTGGGACATCGAGCAGACCTTCGCGACCATCGCGCCCTACACCATCGAGGAGGCCTACGAAGTCGCCGAGGCGATCCGCCAGGACGACATGGCCTGCCTCAAGGAAGAGCTCGGCGACCTCCTGCTCCAGGTGGTCTACCACGCGCGCATGGCCGAGGAGCGCGCGGCCTTCGACTTCGATGCCGTGGCCGGCGCGATCGCCGACAAGATGGTGCGCCGCCATCCCCATGTCTTCGGGCGGGACAGCGTCGCCGACGCCGCGGCCCAGACCGTTTCCTGGGAGGCCTTGAAAGCCGAGGAGCGGGCCGCCAAGGCCGCCGCCAAGGGCACCCGCGCCAGCGTGCTGGACGACGTCGGCCTGGGCTTTCCGGCCCTGACCCGGGCCGAGAAGCTGACCAAGCGGGCCGCGCGGGTCGGGTTCGACTGGCCCGAGGTGGCGCAGGTCTTTCACAAGATCGACGAGGAGTTGGCTGAGATCAAAGAAGCGATCGCAGAGGGCGGCGACCCGGACCGGCTCGAGGACGAGGTCGGCGACCTGCTCTTCGCGGTGGCCAACCTGGCGCGCCACCTGAAGCTCGACCCCGAGGCCGCCCTGCGCCGCACCAACGGCAAGTTCGAGGATCGCTTCCACGCCGTGGAAGCGAGCTTCCCGAACGGTCTGGGAGAGGTCTCTCTGGAGGCGATGGAAGCGGCGTGGCAAAAGGCGAAGGGGAAGTAGCGCGCGCCAGCCTTTCTGGGGTGGCTCCAGTCGAGCGTTGTTAACCAGCTAGGTTTGCGACCCCGGTCCAGGATTTGCTGGGCGGACTCGCGTTGAAGCTCCAACAGCGGCTCAGCAAAATTTGGGTCGGCCGGTCGCTGGGATTGGCTTCGAGCGCCGCGGCGAAGGACATGGCGGCCTTGTACCAATCCCGTTTGCGATAATGGGTAAGCCCGGTGGCGTAAGCATCGAGCACCTGTTCCATGTTCGGAAAGGTCTCTTCCGTGTGGTGGTCGAGGGCCTCGTAGATTTGGATCGGGGTCTCGACACCGTAGACCTGAACGCGGTCGATCTCCCGCAGCTGGTACGCGCCTTTGAGCTTGGCCTTGGTGTGGTGGGAGATCAGGGTTCGGGTGCCGTAGATCTTGTTCACCCGCTCGATCCGCGACGCGAGATTGACGTGCTCGCCTATCACTGTGTAGTCCATGCGCTTGGGCGAGCCGATGGTGCCGGCGATCACGGGACCGGTGTCGATGCCGACGCCGATGTCGATCGGCATGAGCCCTTCGGAGGCGCGCGCGGCGTTGAATTGCCTCAGCCTTCGGACCATTTGCACGGCCGCCTTGAGCGCATTGTCGGTGTCGTCAACCGAGACGAAGGGCGCACCGAAGACGGCCATCATCGCGTCGCCGATGAACTTGTCCAGGGTGCCGGCGTTCTCGAAGATAATGTCCACCATGTCCGAGAAATAGGCATTGAGCACCCGCACCATGCGCTTGGCCCCCAGCTTCTCGGAAAGCTGAGAGAATTGCCGGATGTCCGAGAAGAGGATCGTCGCCTCCTGGGAGGTGCCGGTCAGCAGAGTCTGGTCGACTTCGAGCAGGCGCTCGACCACGTTGTCCGACATGAAGCGCACCATCGTGCCCTTGACCCGCTTCTCGCGGGTGATGTCCTCAAGCACCAGCATGACGCCCGGATAGCTCTCGTCCGGCTCGCGCATCGGCACGATCGTGATATTGACCGAACTGCGGCGCTGACCCCGTCGGACGATGTCCTTGTCCATCAGGGCGATCGAAGTGGAGGTGTCGCGAACCTCCTTCATGGCCTGCAACAGCCAGGCGTTCTGCTTGCCGGTGAGCTTGCTTGCGCTCAGGACGGTTGTCGCGCCATCAGCGAGACCGAAAAGTTTGCGGGCCGTCGGGTTCGCCGAGGTCAGGCGCAGCGCGGAACTGAAGGTTAGAATGCCATTGCTCAGGTTATCGAGGATACTTTGGTTCAGGTTCTTGACCTGGAGAACCTCCAGGTTCGCGCGGCGCTCTTCGGTGATGTCGCGACCGTAGATGTTCACGTAGGCTTGGCGAGGCACCGGCGCCAAAGTCAAGGCGAACAAGCGACCGCCGCTCGAGAACTCGATGATCGCGGTCTCGGGCTTGCCATGGGCCTGAGCGACGGACCTGGCGAGACCGGGTGCGAGGCTCCGACCGCCGTCGCGCAACAGACCTTTAAGCTTGAGCGCGGCGGAGTTGGCGTAGAGCAGCTCGCCCGTGGGCGTCACGCGCAGCACGGGATTGGGGTTTTCCTCCGGAAACTTTGCAAGCGAGTCGACCTCGCGCCGGGCGCGGCGCTCTTCGGTGACGTCGCGGCCGTAGATGTTGAGGTAGTCGGCGCCGGGAACCGGGGTGATCAAAAGAACGAAATGCCGCCCGTCCTGGCTGACCTCGTAAGGGCGGAGCTTTCCACTTTCATCAGCGCGCCGCACCTGACGTTTCAGCGCTTGCGCAATGCGCTCTCCGCCCTTCTGCCAGAGACACTTCAGCGCTTTGGCACCAGGATTGGCATAGAGCACCTGGCCGCTCGTTGCGACGCGCAACACCGGGCTCGGATTTTCCTCCGGGAACTTCGCCAGATCATAGGCTTCTTGCTGGGCGCGTCGTTCCTCGGTGACGTCCCGGCCATAGAGGTTGAGATAGTCGCTACCTTGCACCGGCGTGATCGTGAGAACGAAGTGCTGCTTGCCGGAGACCAGCTCGAAGGGACGAATTTGGCCGCTCTTTCGGGCGCCGAGGACTGCCCGCTTCAGCTCGGATGACAGTTGCTTCGTGCCTTTGCGCCAGATGGCTGTTACGGCCTCGGCACCGGGGTTGGCATAGAGCACCCTGCCGGTCGCGGTGACGCGCAGCACCGGGCTCGGGTTCTCTTCCGGGAACTTCGCCAAATCGTCGGCCTGCTTCTGGGTGCGACGTACTTCGGTCACGTCCCGGCCGTAGAGGTTCACGTAACCCTCGCCTGGCACCGGGACCACGTTGAAATTGTAGATACGCTGCTTTGAGATGAAATCGGCCTTTTGTGCCGTTTTCCCGCGCCAGGTGCGTTTCGCGACCCGGCTCAGGTCGGCCGCGATCTGCTGGGCCCTTTGGGTCAGAAGGCCCGGCACCTTGCGAGCGGCCGAATTGGCATAAAGCAGCCGTCCATCGCGGGCGGCCCGCAACATGGGGTTGGGGTTTTGCTCGGGAAAGTTCGAGAGATCCTGTGGTGTCGTGTCTTGCCGCCCATTGCTTCTGCGAGGCATTTTTTTGTTGTTCCTTTTGAGCTGGCCGGGACCGGAAGATTCAGTGTAACCAGAAGTTTGAGATAGGAAAATAGGGTCAAATGATGACTCGCGCGCGGGACTGGTACACCACCTTAACTTTGCTTCGGAATCCGCGCTGCAACGCACCAGCAGCAGTCTCCGAGACCCTGCTCAGGTGACCAACCGGTTCCCGAGTTGCTATCGTGACCGCCCGCAAGATCCGAATATGAAGGGACCCAGATGCCAAAGATCGTCGTAACGATCCAAGTCGAGGATCTGTCGAAATGGGAGCAAGGTTTCAAGACCCACGGCGCCCTGTTCCGCCGGCAAACTATAAAGGGCCAGTACGACTACACCATGATCCACGGGGAAAACCGCGTCGTGCTCTGCGCGGAGGTCGAGGACGTCGACGAGTTCTTCGAAGAGCTGGAGACACCCCAGGCCGACGACGCCAAGGACCTGGACGGAGTCAAGCGCGAGTCGATCCGCTTCTACGTGCTGGATAGGCGCTTCACGTTCTAGCCGGACCCACGGAAAAGGCCTGGCGCTCCTCGTAGTAAACGATTTGTATAGTACCATTTGATATTACTGATCCCGTAGTAGTGATAAACGGGGCATTGAGACTTGGCCACCTGGATCGACGAGACCTTGGAACCCGGCGAGACGATCGTCTATCGGGCCCGCGCGACCTGGAGCCAGGTGGCGGTCGCGACGGCGGTCTTTTTCGCCGTGCTTTGCGCCATAAACGCTGCAATAACTTCGAACCCCGTGGCGGTCATCTTTTGGGCTACGAATTTCACGCTTTTCATGGGGTTACCTTTTTATCTCGGTGAAACGGTCATCACTGACAGACGGATCCTGCAATGGACCCCATTTCTCGTCACTGAAAGCAAATCGGCGCTCAATCTCGATGCCGTCGTCGCGGTCGAGCGGTCCAAAGGCTTTCTGGGTGACCAGATACGCGTCACTGCGGACGAGGAGTTGGCATCCGGCAAGATCCGAGTCAGCCATATCCACAGCGGCATCGTCGCTGAACCGGCGCGCTACCTTGAGGAGTTGCTGCGGGCTCTTCCGTTCGAAAAGGTGAAGTTCACCGACAAGTCAGCCAATTGCAGAGCGCGCCTAGCGATCGTCAGCACCATCTTCCTCCAATGCGCGGGTGGCTTTCTAGGCTATCTGTGCCTTGTAGTCTCTAGCTGGCCATGGATTGATCAAGCGCTTGAAGGCCAACCCGACATCGCCCTCTATGGCGTGTTGCTCGGTCTCATTGCACTTACAGTACCGGTTTGCCTGCTCATCGCCAGGAGCCTTCAATATCTCGCCATTATCTTCTGGTCCTATTTCCTCACCCTCGAGGAGATGCGCCAATTCGTGATCGCCGAGATCAACTTCGACGGCGCCGGACAACCCTCGAATCTAGTAAGATGGCGCCTAGGCACCTACGCCCGCTTGATCCAATGGCTCTACCAGGCCCCGGTTACATTACGCCCCAATGGGGCCGAAAGCCTATCGGGCCGGTCGCCCGAACAGGACTAGGCGCCCTCCATGCCGAAGTGGCTGGAAAAAGAGCTGCTGCCGGGCGAGACGACGCTCGCCTCGTTTGGCGCCAACCACAAAGGCGCCTTTTGGCTTGCCGTTTTGGCATTCATTGCCCTGATAGTGGTGTGCACCTTGGTAGCGCCGGCGTTCGGCGACGGCTATCTGGCGAGCATGGTGGACCAGATACCGATCGCTGCTCTTCCCTTCATCGGCGTAGGCTTTCTCTCCAAGTGCGCGATCACGCAGAAACGCGTTCTCGGCAGAACCAGCCTCTTTTTCTCCGGCATCACGGAAAGCCTCGAGCATCCCGCGATCGAGGCCCTGGAGCTCAAGCACGGGCACTTGCGCCACAAAATCACGGTCTCGGTGCGTGACGGCACGGCGCTCCAGATCAACGGCGTGCGCCACCCGGCGGACTTCCTGGATGCCATGCTGAGCGCCTATTCCTATCGGGATCTTGTGGTCCGCGGCGTGCCGGCACCGCTTTTGGTGTGTCTGCTGTCCCCGATTTTGCTTTGGACAAGGGTCTTGATCGCGGTGGTCGCTACGTACGGATTGGGCGCGATCGGCTGGGATCTGCTCGTTGGATCACCGGACTTAAGCCTAGCGCTGCGCGTTGTCCTCTTCCCCCTGATAGTCTTGATACCGCTCCTTATCTCTCTCGGTATACTGCTCCTGCTCCAGGGCCTCTTTGCCGTTACTTTGCACCGCTGGATGAGCCCGGACGACCTGTGCCGCACCCTGATCCACTTCGAGCCGCCAAAGGGCCACGGCAAGCTCGACCGCATCGCGCGCTGGAACCTGAACCTCACCCTGGGCCTCTTCAGCTGGCTTTACGGCCGGCCCATGAGCCTCTGGACGCCACCCTCCACCACCGTCTCCTCCAAGCCGCAGGGAGGCATGCTGCGCCATGACGCCAAAGTGGATTAAGCGCCACCTCGAGCCGGGCGAGATCGTGCTCCACATCGCGCGCCCCAGCCACAAACGTGTCTTAGGCGTGCTGTGTTTTTACTTCGCCGTGCTCGCACCCTTGGCCTGGGCGCTGGGAAGCGAATGGCGCACGATTCTTGTTTCCATGCCGATTGCCATCGTGCTTGTAGTTCTCTTCTTCAATCGTACGAGGATCGTGCTCACCAATCGCAGGCTATTCTTCCGAGACGCAGTGAGGTCGCTCGACCCACCCGACATCTATGCTCTCAGCCAAGTTTCCGCACTGCGGATCACGCGCCAGTGCACTGTCCCCAGTGTCCATTTCGATATCGCCAAGGTGAAAGATGTCGGTATCTCGTGGGTCGCGAACGTGGACGCTCTGGTCGAACGGATCACTGCTCTGAAGTCGGAGCACGATCTCAAAATTCGCGATCGGAGCAGCGATTGGAGGAGCGAGTTTTATCTATGGTGTCCCTTGGCCCTGATCTATTATGGCACTTTGGGCTTGGGTTACGCCCTGACCAGTTACCTCAGGTCCCTTGCCACAGATGGCCTAGGCTGCCAATCCCACGACTGCCTCGCCGCCGATCTGCTCATGATCCCGGTGGTCGCCGCCTCCTTCGTCATCTGCCTGCACCTCACGGTGCCGCTGGCGCTTACGATCTGCTACCCGCTGCTGGATGCGAAGCAGCGACGCTTGATCGCTGTGGAGATCTCTTCTGCGTCGGATCGTAAAATGGACCTCTGCACCCGCTTGCTATTCGGCCTGTCGTCACCCATCACCATTGGCTATTTGAGCTGGCTCTACGGCCGTCCGATCGACTTCACGCCGCCCTCCAGCAAAGTGTCGTCGGATTAACACTGCTGACGGACCATGCGACAGCGGCGCATCTGTGCTAGCATGGTGTGGTATTTGGAAGACAAGCAGATTTGAAACCGAGAGCCATGGCCGATCCGCTGGACATCGCCAAGGAATTGAAAAGCGGCGCCGACAGCGCCTCGACCCAGGTGCGCAACCTCTACATCACCTTTCTTCTGGCCGGCGTTTATGCCGCGGTCGTGGTCGGCTCGACGACCGATCTGCAGCTCTTCCTGGTCGCGCCCGTGCGCCTGCCGATCCTCGACGTCGGCTTGCCGATCGTCGGCTTCTATGCGCTGGTGCCTTGGCTGATCCTGCTGCTGCACGTCAACCTGATGCTGCAGCTTCTGCTGCTGGCCCAGCGCCTGCACCGGCTCGACGGGGCGCTAGGGCTGGTCGAGGATCCTGAGGCGCGCGAGCGGCTGCGCCTCACCCTCTTCGGCTTTCCCTTCAATCACATGCTCATCGGCTCGCGCCACTCGCGCCTGCTAGATTGGATGTTTCAGCTGATCGTCTGGTTCAGCTTGATCATTCTTCCCCTGCTGATGCTGCTGTGGGTCCAAATCAGGTTCCTGCCATATCACGACCTGGCCATCACCTGGCTGCAAAGGCTCGCCATATTGCTCGATCTGATCATGCTCTGGCTGATCTGGCCCAGACTCATGACGCCGCCCGGCGAACCGATCGCTTGGTACGGCAAGCTGAGACCAGACCGGATGGCGCGCGGCATCGCCGACAAGTGGCGCGCCCACGGCGGCCGCCAAGCCGGGCGCTGGGAAGGCCAAGGCACTCTGCTGGCGACCACCGCGATTGCCGCCGGACTCTCCTTGGCCGTGGCCACCGTACCGGGCGAGGCGAGCGAGCGGGCGCTTGCGGGCCTCTTGGGCACGGTCCCGGTGCCGGCGAGTGCCGGCCGGCCGAGTGCGCCGTGGCTCACTCGAACCTTGTTCGACAACCCCGGCGCGCCCTTCCACCGCAACCTGGTCCTGCGCGAACAGCTGCTGAGCGCCGAGCCGGCGCCGCGCGATGTGGTCGACCGGCTCTACGGCACCGGAGGCCCGGAGGTCTGGCGCGAGGCGATGAAGCGGGTCGTGGGGTTGGACCTGAGCCGTCGGGACCTGCGCTTCGCCGATTTGCGTGGCGTCGCCCTGATCAACGCGGACCTGCGCGGCGCCGACCTGAGCGGCAGTGATTTACGCCAAGCGAGGCTTTACAACGTGGATCTTCGCCCGGCCGACGTCAGCGGCGGTGGCCGCTGTCCATCCAGCTCGATGGATTTGAACGCGCTGAGCTGGGATGTCTGGTCGCGTGGCGAGATGGTGAAGCCTCAAGGCGACCACAGCCGCTTTTGCCTGACCAAGCTCGACGGCGCCAATCTGCGCGGCGCCGTGCTCTTCGACTCGGAGATGCTGCTACTTCAGGCGCGTCAGGCCGATTTCCGGGAAACTCAAATGTGGTGGATCGATCTCGCCGGCGCCACCATCGCGAACAGCAGCTTCGCCAACCTGGCTGCCGATAGCCTCGTCTTCGAGCATGCAAGCCTCTCCGAAGTCTCCTTCCACGACGCCAGTTTCAAGAGCGCCATTTTCCGGAACAGCACGATCGAAGGGGCTGATTTTGGAAGCGCCTCATGGGGTGACAAAACTTGGTTCAACTCCGCGAAAATTTCGGATGTTTCATTTGCCGGAGCAAAGCTTGTTGAGCCGAGTTTTTCCGCGGCCGAAATCGCCAATAGCAGCTTTGAAGGCGCGGACATGGCGGATGCCTCCTTCACCTCCGCCGTAGTGAAGAACCTCGACTTTCGGAAGACGGAGCTCGCCAAGGGCGACTTCACCGATGCGCGCTTCGTGGACATGCGTTCGTTTCAGGGTGCCGACCTAACGGATGCCCGGATGCCCAGCCTGGACCTATCCGGTGCCGACTTCAAGGACGCCAACTTGACGCGGACCGACCTCACGGACGCGGTCCTGGTGGGCGCTCTCTTCGACCGCACGACAATGGAAGACACCAAGCTTGCGGGTGCCGATCTCAGGTTCGCTCTGTTCGATGACACCCGGCTCATTGGAGTCCGGCTCGACGGGGCCGATCTGCGCGGTGCCGACTTGACCCGCGTTCTGGTGAGGGCAAGCTCTCTGGTGGGTGCGGACTTGCGTGCGGTCGCCGGCGAGGGTGGCTACTACCAGCTTGCCAACATGCGCCGGGCCAAGATCGCCGGTGCCAGCCTGAGCAAGGAGCCTGAGCACTTAAACATTGCACAGGTGGATCCCACGCCCCTGACTGAGGAGGAGCAGGATGCTCTTAGCGAGCTGGCAGCCCAATGGATCGAGGACGAAAGGCGCCTGAAACTGGCTTACGAGCGCCTCGAGGCAGCTGCGGCCAAGCGGCAACGCCCGTCGCGCGTCTTCGGGGTTCGGACGGAGGACCTCGAGCGCTTTGACGCTGATGCGCGCAAACCGCGCTACTACTTGGATCACATGGAGGCTAATCTCCCCCATGGCTGCAAGTCGCCCAGCTCGGCCGCTGTCCTGATAGACCTCTTGCCCACCTATTCGCGCTTTCAACTTGAAAACAAGGACTACATGACCCGGCACTTCCTGGTGACCGACCTCGGAGACTTCTCCATGCGATACCAAGCGCAGGGCTACATCGTCGAACCCTTGGCCCATCTCGAGAGCAAGATCGAGGCCGCGCGCGTGCTCTTGTCCTTGGACTGCGAGCCGATCGCGGCGTACCACCAAGAGCTGGAGGCGCGCTTGGCGCTTTGGAATGAAGTGCGCGCCCTCCTGCTCGAGGTTTGGCAGGAGGGCAAGATCGTCGAGGGCTGCCTGCTCAACCGCACGCCCTATCAGTTCGCCACCCTTGCGCCGGATTTGACGCTCTATCTTTGCACGGAGGCGGCCGATACCTCCCTTGCCGCCTGGCCGGCGGACCGCCTGCGGCCCTAGTCGTTCGCCAGCAGGTGCATCAGGCTCGAGGTGTCCCACCTCTGTCCGCCGCGGGCCTGGACCTGGGCGTAGAATTGGTCGACCAGGGCGGCCACCGGCAGGCGCGCGCCGTTGCGCCGCGCCTCGGCCAGTGCGATCGACATGTCCTTGCGCATCCAGTCGACCGCGAAGCCGAATTCGAACTCGCCCCGGCACATGGTCTTGCCCCGGTTGTCCATTTGCCAGGACTGCGCCGCGCCCTTGCCGATCACGTCGAGCACCTTGTCCATGTCGAGCCCCGCCTTCAGCCCGAAGTTCATGCCCTCGGAAAGCCCTTGGACCAGGCCGGCGATGCAGATCTGGTTGACCATCTTGGTGAGCTGGCCGGCACCCGACGGGCCCATCAAGGTGACCGCCTTGGCATAGCAGTCGATCACCGGCTTGGCGGTCGCGAAGGCTGTTTCGTCGCCGCCGCACATGACTGTCAGCTGGCCGTTCTCGGCACCCATCTGCCCGCCCGAGACTGGGGCGTCGATGACCTCGATGTCCTGTATTTGACCGGCCACGTGGATCTCCCGCGCGACCTCAGCCGAGGCGCTGGTGTTGTCCACAAAGATCGAGCCGCCGGTCAGGCCCGCCAGGATGCCGTCGGGGCCCAACACCACCGAGCGCAGGTCGTCGTCGTTGCCGACGCAGGAAAACGCAATCTCCGCCCCCTCGACGGCCTGGCGCGGGGTCGGCGCGTGGGCGCCGCCGTGCTCGGCCACCCAGGCCTCGGCCTTGGCGGCGGTCCTGTTGTAGACCGTGACATGGTGGCCGCCGGCGGCCAGATGGCCGGCCATGGGATAGCCCATCACGCCGAGTCCGATGAAGGCGACTTTGGTCATGCTGTCCTCTCCTAAAAATCCTAACCCTGGAACGGGCGGCAGAGTACTCAGGGCAGGCCGCTGGCTCAAGAGACCTCGCCGATTGGTGATCGGGTTTCCTCTGGCCCCAAAGGCCGCGCCGATCTGGTACTGGTGCTGGGGCCAGGCCCGACTATGATCGCGCCCCACTGCCGGTCAGTTGGGGCCGGACGAAGGCCGGAGATGGCCTTTCGTTACGTTACCGGGGGGCAACGTGCGAACCGGGGCGGGGAACTCAGGGGCCCCTGCCCCGGCCTTTCTTTTCTCGAGAATCATCCACGGCCGAGCGCTCCCCGACCCCGAAAGCGGAACAGCAGGATCGGTGGGATCAGGCAGAGCATGACCGCCATGACCGTGAGGAAGCTGTTGTTGTAGGCGATCATGGTGGCCTGGCGGGTCAGTTCCTGTTGCAGGGCGGCCAGGCCCTCCAGTTCCTCGAGCGACCAACGCTCGTCCAGGGCCGGGGCAACCGTGTGGCCGCCCAATGGGGTGATCGCCTCGTTGAGGATCGCCTGGTTGATCTGGCTGTAGCGGGCGTGCAGGCCGACCACCGCCGTGGTGCCGACCGCGCTGCCCACGTCGAAGAAGAGGTCGAAGAAGGCGTAGCCCTGATTCTCCAGGCGTTTGTCGAGCTTTGAGAGCGCCAGCGTGTTGATCGGCGCCCAGACCGCGCCGGTCGCCAGGCCCTGGATGAAGGTGGCGAAAGCGACGTCCTCGGCGCGCACCTCGACGGTCCAGCCCGACATGTTCCAGGCGGAGTAAGCGGTCAGCAGCAGGCCGACGAGCAGTATGGGCCGGGGGTCGATGCGGTCGCGGAGCCGCGCCAGAAGGATCAGGCCGATCGCCGAGCCGAGGCCGCGGGGCAGCATCACGTAGCCGATCTCCATCGCCGGGTAGCCGCCGATCTGCTGCATCAAGAGCGGCAGCAAGAGCAGCGGCAGGAACAGCATGCCGCCGGCCGCGAAGATGAACAGCAGGCCGAGCAGGTAATTGCGCTTGCCGAACAAGGCCCGGTCGATGAAGGGATCCTTGCCGGTCAGGGTGTGCATGGCAAAGACCCAAAGGCCGCTGGCCGCGACCACCGCCTCGATGACGATTTCGGTGGAGGAAAACCAATCGAGCCGTTCGCCCCGGGCCAGCATGAGCTGAAGCGCGCCGACGCCGAGGATCAGCGAGGTGAAGCCGATCCAATCGAGCGGCTTGTCGCTGCGCTCGGAGTCGGGGACCAGGAAATAGACCGCGACCAGAACCCCCAGGCCGACCGGGACGTTGACGAAGTAGATCCAGGGCCAACCATAGCTCTCGATCAAGAGGCCACCGATGGTCGGTGCGATGACGCTGGCGCAGACGAAGCCGAGCGCCCAGAAGGAGCTCGCCTGGCCGTGACGATCGGGTGGGAAGGCGTTGACCGCGATCGCCTGGCCGACCGGGATCAGGGCGGCGCCGAAGCTGCCCTGGAGGAAGCGCCAGAAGACCTCCTGCTCCAGGCTGGTGGCAAGCCCGCAGCCGATCGAGGCGGCGCTGTAGCCGGCCAGGGCGAGCATGAAGATGCGCCGCCGCCCAAAGCGCCCGGACAGCCAGCCAACCGAGGCGGTCATCACCGCGCTGCCGATCACGAAGGCGACCATCACCCAGGTGATTTGATCGGTGGTTGCGGAGAAGGCGCCCTGCATATAGGGCAGCGCGACGCCGACCGAGTTCCAGGTAAAGGCGTAGGTCGCCGTGCCCAGGGTCGCGCACAGGGCGATCAGCAGGTTGCGCGTCGATAGGCCCGTGACCGGGCTCATCGTTCCTCGAAGGGCCGCGCCAGAACCTCGTTGATGATCGCCAGTGCGTCTCTCTCGTAGCCGGTATCAATGGTCACCGTCGCGGTCATGCCGGCGCGCAGCAAATCCTTGTGGGGCCGCGGCTCGAGCTGGAGGCGCACCGGAATGCGTTGGACCACCTTGACCCAATTGCCGGTCGCGTTTTGGGGCGGCAGGATCGCGAACTCGGCGCCGGTCGCCGGGCTGATACTCTCGATCGTCGCCTGCCAGGTCAGCTCCGGATAGCCGTCGACCACCACGGTCGCGCTTTGGCCAACCCGCACGTGGGTCAGCTGGACCTCTTTCAAATTGGCCTCGACCCATGGCGCCTCGATCGCCACCAGGGCGAAGAGCGCGTCGCCCGCCTCCAGATACTCACCAGGCTCGAGCGTCACGTTGCTCAGCGTGCCGGCGATCGGCGCCGTGATCGTAGCATAGGAGAGATCGAGCTCGGCGCGCTCGCGCTCGGCCTGGGCACGCAGGTAGAGCGGATGTCGCCCGATCGGCAGGTCCGGCGCGCCGCCTAGCTCGGCCAGCACCATGCGATTGGTCTCGCGCACCACGTTGAGGCGCCGGCGGGCCAGCTCGAGCGCATGCTCGGTCTCGTCGAAGCGCGCCTGGGTGCCATGGCCCTTGGTCAGCAGCTGCTGCTGGCGCTCGTGGGCAACCTGGAGGTAGCGGATGCGCTCCTGGGCCGCGGCGATCTCCATCACCCCCTGGCTGTGCTGGGCCCGCAGGGAATCGACCCGCTGGCGCACGCTGGCGAGCTCCGCCTCGGCCGCGGCCAAGGCCATCTCAAAGGGCCTGGGGTCGATCTGGAACAGGGGCTGGCCGGCCTCGACCCGCTGGTTGTCGGACACGAATACTTGCGTAACCTGGCCGTCTACATTGGCGCTGATCGTAACGATCTCTGCCTTGACGTAGGCGTTCTCGGTGGTGACGTAGCGCCCGCCCGTGGCATAGAGGTAGCCCACCGTGGCAAGCACCACGAGGGGCCCGATTCCCAGCAGCAGGCCGCGTAGGGCCCGGCGCCTGGCGGTCGTCGTCTTGGCCCCCCGAGTCTCGTTCTCGGCCATTCGGACTCTCCCCATTCTTTGGGCAGACTAGGCCCAAACGGAACGCGGGGGAAGTCACAATCTGGCGTCATCCGATCATGGGGCAATTAAAATAATCGATTGTGGAACCAATTTTTCCGATTGCGCCAACGGCACCGCCCGGCGCCATGGAGATCACGTGTTGGCGTGGATCAACTTGGCCAGGCGTTCGATGCCCGGCGCGATGTGCTCGTCGGCGATCGATGAGAAGCCCAGGCGGAAGTAGTTGCGCGGCGGCTTGGGCGAGATGAAGTGGATCGAGCCAGGCTCGATCACGATACCCTCGGCCAGGGCCTCGCGGGCCAGCACGTCGCTGTCCAGATCATCGGGCCCGCGCACCCAGTAGGAGGTGCCGCCGAAGGACGGTGTGGTCGCGCTGTCCGGCAGGTACTTGGTCAAGGCAGCGCCCATCAGTTCCCAGCGCTGCTGGTAGACCCGCTGCAGTCGCTGCACCAGAGCATCGTAGTAGCCGCCCGAGATGAAATGGGCGACCGTGCGCTGGTTGTTGGTCGGCGGATGGCGCAGCATCAGCCGGCGCAGAGAGCGCAGTTCGCCAATCAGCTCCTTGGCCGCGACCATGTAGCCTATGCGCAGGCCCGGCGCCAAATGCTTGGAGAAGGAGCCGACGTAGATCACGTTGCCCGTGCGGTCCATCGCCTTCAAGGCCGTGGTCGGATTGTGCACGAAGTTGGTCTCGGCCTCGTAATCGTCCTCGATCACGAAGATGTCGCTGCGCGCGGCCTGCTCCAACAGCGCGACCCGACGCTCGAGCGGCAGGGTGACCGTGGTCGGCGATTGGTGGCTGGGGGTTACGTAAACGCAGTCGCAGGCGGCCAAGCGCTGGTCGATCACCAGGCCGTCGTGGTCAACCGGCAAGGGCTTGATGCGCGCGCCGGTCACGCTGAAGATGTTGCGCGCGTCCACGTAACCGGGGTTCTCCACGCCGACCGTGGTGTCCCGTCCGGCGAGCAGCTGCGCGATCAAGTAGAGCGCGTTTTGGCCGCCCATGGTCATGAGAATCTGCTCGGGTGTCGCCTTGATGCCGCGCCGGGGCAACACCCGGGTGCGTACCTCGTCAACCAGAAGCGCGTCGTCGGCCTCGACGCTGTCCTCGGTCCAGCTGCGGATCGAGGTGACGCCGAGCGCCTGGCGCGAGCAAAGCCGCCAGGCGGCGACCGGAAAGAGACTGGGGTCGGCCTGGCCGTAGATGAAGGGATAGGGATAGCGCTGCCAGCTTTTCGGCTTGGTGATCTGGGTGTGCTCCGAGGGCCGCAGGCGCAGGCGTTTCCACAGGGCGCTGGGCACCTGGTCGGGCCCGATGTTGTCGCGTACGTGGGCCTTGGCCGCGCGCTGCACGGTCGAGAGCTCCGGATTGACGAAGTAGCCGACCCGCTCGCGCGACACCAGGAGGCCCTCGTCCGCCAAGGCCTGATAGGTCAGCACCACGGTATTGCGCGACACGCCGAGCGACTGCGCCAGGCGCCGGCAGGACGGCAAGGGCTCGTCGCTGGCCAGGCGGTTGTCCAGGATCGCGTCCACCAGATGGCGCCGCAGCTGCGCCTGGAGACTGATCTCGCTATGGTGCTCGACGGGAAATATCAGGTCCCGCATTGGCCTCACCCAATGTCCAAATCTGGCCCTTACCTTGTGACAGCGTGAGTCTAGAGTCGCACGGCGGCGGCGGCAAGTCGAGCCGGGCGCCCTGTTTCCAAAACCCCGGGTGGCTATTGGCCGTCCCGGCTATTATGGTCGGTGGCGACGCCGGTCGATGCACTCAGATCTCAACAAGCGGGGCGCCATACCAGTGACACAGGCTGGCACCAGACGGGTCGACACTTCTCCGCCAATCTCGGACGAGGTCAAGTTCACGACCTGCTACATGTGCGCCTGCCGCTGCGGCATCAAAGTGCACCTGAAGGACGGCAAGGTACGCTACATCCAGGGCAATCGGGAACATCCGGTCAACCAGGGCGTGCTCTGCGCCAAGGGCTCGGCCGGCATCATGCAGCACTATTCCCCGGCGCGGCTCACCAAGCCTTTGAAGCGGGTCGGCGAGCGCGGGGCTGGCGAATTCCAGGAAATCGAGTGGGACGAGGCGCTGTCACTGGCTGCGGACTGGCTCGGCAAAATCCGCAAGGAGGATCCCCGCAAGCTCGCTTTTTTCACCGGACGCGACCAGAGCCAGGCGCTGACCGGCTGGTGGGCGACCCAGTTCGGCACACCCAACTACGCCGCCCATGGGGGCTTCTGCTCGGTCAACATGGCGGCCGGTGGGCTCTACTCGATCGGCGGTTCGTTTTGGGAGTTCGGCGAACCCGATTGGGAGCACACCGAATATTTCATGATGTTCGGCATCGCCGAGGATCACGATAGCAATCCGATCAAGCTGGGCCTCTCGCGGGTCAAAGCGCGCGGCGCCAAGTTCGTCTCGGTCAACCCGGTCAGGACCGGCTATTCGGCGATCGCCGACGAGTGGCTCGGCATCACGCCGGGCAGCGACGGGCTCTTCGTGCTCTCACTGGTGCACGAGCTGCTGAAGGCCGGCAAGGTCGATCTGGACTATCTGGTGCGCTACACCAACGCGCCTTGGCTGGTGATCCAAAACCCAGGCGAAGCCGACGACGGACTGATCGCCAGGGACGAGGACGGCAACCCGCTCTGTTGGGACGCCAAGGAAGAGACTGCCAAAAATGCGCTTTTGGCCGAGATCACGCCGGCGCTCAAGGGCCAGGTCACGCTGCCCGACGGCCGCGCGGCCTTGCCGGTGTTTCACGTCCTGGCCGAGCGCTATTTGGATGGAGCTTACGCGCCGGATGCGGCCGCCCAGCAAACCGGGATCGCGGCGGCGACCATCAGGCGTATTGCCGCCGAGCTGGCCGAGGCCGCCTTCGAGAAGGAAGTGGTGATCGAGACGCCATGGACCGATTGGGCCGGTCGGCGCCACGAAAGGATGATCGGCCGGCCGGTCTCGATGCATGCCATGCGCGGCATTTCGGCCCACTCAAACGGCTTCCACACCTGCCGGGCGCTCCATTTGCTGCAGGTGCTCTTGGGCAGCATCGATTGTCCCGGCGGCTTCCGCTACAAGCCGCCCTTCCCCAAGCCGATCCCGCCAGCGCCCAAACCTTCGGGCAAGGCCGACCAGGTCAAGCCCGAAAGCCCCATGCCCGGGCCGCCGCTCGGCTTCCCGATGGAGCCCGCCGACCTTCTGATCGAGCCCGACGGATCGCCCCGCCGCATCGACAAGGGTTTTTCCTGGGACGCGCCGCTTTCGGCCCACGGCATGATGCACATGGTGATCCGCAACGCCTGGGCCGGCGACCCCTACAAGATCGACACGCTGTTCATGTACATGGCCAACATGGCCTGGAACTCTTCCATGAACACGGCCGAAACGATCGACATGCTGACCGACAAGGACCCGGAGACCGGCGGCTACAAGATCCCTCACTTCATCTACGCGGACGCCTACTTCTCCGAGACCGTCCCCTATGCCGACCTGGTGCTGCCGGATACCACCTATCTGGAGCGCTGGGACTGCATCTCTCTGCTCGACCGGCCGATTTGCGATGCCGACGGGGCGGCGGACTCGATCCGCTACCCAGTGGTCGAACCGGACCGGGACGTGCGCCCCTTCCAAGACGTCATGATCGATCTGGGCGGCCGGCTCGGCCTGCCCGGCCTGACCATGGATGACGGCAGCCCCCGTTACCCGGGTGGCTATTCAGACTATTTGGCGAACCACGAGCGCGGGCCCGGCATCGGCTCCCTGGCCGGCTGGCGCGGCGAGAACGGCGACCGCTTCGGCCGGGGTGAGCCGAACCCCGACCAGCTCTTGAAGTACATCGAGAACCAGAGCTTCTGGCGCCACGAGCTGGACAAGAACCAGCGCTACTTCAAGCACGCCAACCGGGACTACCTGGACTTCGCCCACCACATGGGCTTCATCCCGAACGCCGACCCGATCATCCTGCAGCTTTACAGCGAGCCTCTGCAGAAGTTCCGCTTAGCCGCACAAGGCCACGGGGAGGTGCAGCCGCCCGAGGAGAAGCGCGAGCGCATCGCCGCCACCTTCGACCCTTTGCCGATCTGGTATCCGCCCTTCGAGGACGATTTCAACGACGAGAGCGATTTTCCGCTCCACGCGATCACCCAGCGGCCCATGGCCATGTACCACTCCTGGGGCTCTCAAAACGCCTGGCTGCGTCAGATCCATGGATATAACCGGCTCTACCTTCCCCGAGAGCTGGCAGAGAGCTTGGGCGTCGAGGACGACGACTTCGTCTGGGTGATCAGCCGTCACAGCCGGATCAAGGTGCAAGCGCGCAAGATGGAGGGCGTCAATGGCAAGACGATCTGGACCTGGAACGCGATCGGCAAGCGCTCGGGCGCCTGGAACCTGGACCGGGACGCGCCGGAATCCGCCAAGGGCTTCCTGCTCAACCATCTGATCGACGAGCTTCTGCCCGAGCAGCCCAATGGTTACCGCTACTCCTGCTCCGATCCGGTGACGGGACAAGCAGCCTGGTACGATCTGCGAGTGCGGGTCGAGAAGGCCGATCCCTTCGAGGCGCGCGAGATCGAGCCCAAGTTCCCGGCGCTGAAAGCCCCGCCGGGCTCTTTCGTGGCGCCCCGCGAGCTGCGCTACGGCGCCAAGTTCAAGGCCAAGACGGGGGACGGCCGATGACCAGCCTGCCCAAGGATCCGCCGCCGAAGCGCCTTGGCCTTGTGATCGATCTAGACACTTGCGTCGGCTGCCAGGCCTGCGTGGTCAACTGCAAGGAATGGAACACCGGCGGCTATCCGGCGCCGCTGAGCGATGTAAACCCCTACGGCAAGGACACGGTGGGTGCCTGGCTCAACCGGGTCCACGGCTTCGAGGCCGGCCAGGGCGCGGCCAGCCAGACCGTGCATTTTCCCAAGTCCTGTCTGCATTGTCAGGACGCCGCCTGCGTCACGGTCTGCCCGACCGGCGCCTCCTACAAGCGCGAAGAGGACGGCATCGTGCTGGTCGACGAGGAGCGCTGCATGGGCTGTGGCCTCTGCGCCTGGGCTTGCCCTTACGGCGCCCGGGAGATGGATCCCCTGGGCGACGTGATGAAGAAGTGCACGCTCTGCATCGACCGGATCTACAACGAGAACCTGCCCCAGGTGGAGCGCCAGCCGGCCTGCGTCGCGACCTGCCCGGCGCGCGCCCGGCACTTCGGCGATCTGGCCGATCCGGAGTCCGACGTCGCCAAGCTGGTCGCCGAGCGCGGCGGCATGGACCTTATGCCAGAGCTGGGCTACCGGCCGACCAACAAGTACCTGCCGCCCCGGCCGCGGCGCCGGGACCCGGCCGACGGCACGCCGCCGCCGGCGCTCGAGCCGGCCCAGCCCGAGGGCGGATTCCTCGGCTGGCTCGATAACGTGCTCTCTCGTTAGAGGCTCTCCCGTGCATCCCGCCAGCTCCATCATCTTCTTTACGACCAGTGCCGGCGCGGGCTACGGGCTTCTGTTTCTGATCGGCCTGGCAGCGCCGGTTGGACTGATCCCCGATGGCCGCTGGCTCGGCTTCGTCACCCTCGGCCTGGCGCTGGGTTTGGCCGTCGCGGGGCTGGTCTCCTCGACCTTTCACCTGGGCCACCCGGAGCGCGCCTGGCGGGCCATGAGCCAGTGGCGTTCCTCGTGGCTATCCCGAGAGGGGGTCGCCGCCCTCGTCACCTTCGCACCGGCTGGACTCTTCGCCATCGGCTGGGTCTTCCTGGAAGCGACTGGCGGCGTCTGGGGCCTGTTCGGCCTGCTGGCGGCGGCCGGTGCGGTCGTCACGGTTGGCTGCACGGCGATGATCTATGCCTCGCTCAAGACGATCCGACAGTGGCACAACCCTTTCGTCCTGCCGCTTTATCTGGCCTTCGCCCTGATGAGCGGTGCCCTGTGGCTCAACGTCCTGCTGCACTTCTTCGGCGCCCAGGGCCTCTGGAGCGACCTTTTGGCATTGGTCAGCCCGATCCTCGCCTGGGGCCTCAAGATGGCCTACTGGCGGGACGTCGACGGCGCGACCGGCGCCTCAACGCCGGAAACCGCAACCGGCCTGGGCGCGATCGGCCAGGTCCGCCTGCTCGAGCCGCCCCACACCGACCAGAACTACCTGATGCGCGAGATGGGTTTCACGATCGCCCGCAAGCATGCCGAGAAGCTGCGCCGCATCGCGCTGTTTCTGGGTCTTGGGTGCTGCGTCGTCTTGGCCGCGGTGGCGCTCTTCACCAGCGGCGTGATCTCCGGAATCGCGGTCTTCCTGGCGGCGGTCGCCGGCAGTCTCAGCATCCTCCTGGAACGCTGGCTGTTCTTCGCCGAGGCGACCCACACGGTGATGCTCTACTACGGCGCCCGCTCGGCATAAGGCAGTAAGATCGCCGCCAGCTTGTCTGGGTCGGTGACCATGCAGTCGTGGACCGAGTCCAACTCGTGCAAGTCCCATCCAGGGCTCGCGCGGGCCAGATCGACGAACTGGTCGAAGTAGGCGAGTTCCGGCGGATGGTGCCTGCAGGCGATGTAGACGGTCTTGGCGACCTCCCCTGCCCGGCTTGAGATCACCGCCTTGTCGAACACGCTGGCCCAAGGCTGGGGCGTGACGTGTCTCTCGGCCCAGGCCTGCTGCGCCGCGTCGGTGACACCGTAGAACGCGACAGGCGGCGGCGGGAGCAGATGACCGTCAAATCCTTCTGCCGCTGCGCGCCAGGCTTCGAGCCGCGTCGGATCCTGCAGATCGGCCAGGCTGACTCCGTTCTGGGGCACGATCGCGTCCAGATAGATCAGCGTCCCGATGCGCTCGGGAATTCGGTTGGCGACGCAGCCGGCAACCAGACCGCCGTAGCTGTGGGCGACCATGACCGTGTTGTCCAACTCCTCAAAGCGGTAGAGCGCTAGGATGTCCTCCACGTGGGTCGCCAGCCCAACCTCCGGGCGCGCCAGATGGGCGCGCTCGCCCAGACCGGTCAGGGTCGGCGCGATGACCCGGTGGCCGGCAGCCTCGATCAGAGGCCGCAGGTAGCGCCAGCACCAACCGCCATGAAAGGCACCGTGAAGCAGCACGAAATCCATACCGCCCAAATGGCGCCTGTCTGACTCTCGGTCAAGTCTGATGCCCGGCGAAGAGCGCTTTGTGATCGCGAAACAGGCGCGCCAAGCCGTTTGCCGTGCGCCGGATCGGGGCCGTGTGCCGGTCGTCGTCGTGGCTGACCAGCCATTGGTCGTGGCGCAGCTCGAGGATCGGCTCGGACGCGCGCGCGAGGCGGCTGTCGCTATCGCCGATGAAGCATGGCAAAACGCAAAGTCCGACACCTGCGGTGGCCGCATCCAGGAGCGGCCAGGGCGCATGGCAGCCCAGGCGGGGCGCCTTGCCGAGGCGCTGCTCAAGCCAAAGGGTCGAGGGTACGACGTTGTCGCCAGTTGCCAAGGCAACCCAGTCGCATTTGGTATAGCGTTCCTCGCCGAGCGCAGTCGGTTGATCCACCAGAAACTCCGGTGCGCCGTAGACCGCGAAGGCGACGCTGCCAAGGCGCCGGCCGGCCAGGCCACGTTGCTCCGGCCGACGGTTGCGGATGCCGAGCTCGGCCTCGCGGCGCACCAAATCCGCCAAGCCGGCACCACTCAGGATCTCGATGTCGGGCGCGCCCTTGACCGCCGTAAGCGCCTTGAGGTGGCCGGCCAGGAAGCTCGAGGTCCAGGCGCCGGCCGCGATGCGTACGCGCGGCGTGGGCTTGGCGGCGCTGCGCCAACGTTCGATCCCCAACGCGCCTTCTTCCAGGACCTCGGCGCGGCGCAGCAGCTGCTCGCCATCGGCGGTCAGATCGTAGCCGTCCCGGCGGCGAAGAAACAGCTCGACGCCCAGGGCACGCTCCAAGACCACCATGCGCCGGCCCAATGTCGGCGCGCTCACGCCAGTCGCCGCCATAGCCGGCGCAAGCCCACCGGCGCGCGCCACCTGGAGAAAGAGTCGAAGATCATTCCAATCAATCATTTCATTCATGAAATGAGTATTACAGGAAACCCTGTTTATTTCTATGTGATTTGAGGGATATCAACTCCATGATTTTTTGATCACGAGAATGGAATTCAAAAATGAAACAGTTGAACAAACGATGTCTGGGCCGCTCCGGCCTCGAGGTCAGTGCCATGGGCCTGGGCTGTTGGGCGATCGGCGGGCCCTTTAGCAGCGGTCCGGGCTGCCGCTATCCGACCGGCGCGCCGCTCGGCTGGGGCGAGGTCGACGACGGGGAATCGGCACGGGCGATCCACTGCGCCCTGGACCACGGCATCACCCTGTTCGACACCGCCGATGCCTACGGCACGGGCCATAGCGAGCGGGTGCTCGGCCAAGCGCTCAAGGGCCGGCGCGCCGAGGTGTTGGTCGCCACCAAGTTCGGCAACACCTACGACTCGGCAAAGCGCCAGCTGACCGGCAGCGACGTGACCCCGGCCTATGTTCGCCGCGCCTGCGAGGCCTCCTTGGCGCGCCTGGGAACCGACTGGATCGATCTTTATCAGCTCCACGTCGGCGACCTGGCCCTCGAAGAGGCGCACGAGGTCGCCGATTGTCTGGAGGCGCTCTGCGACGATGGTCTGATCCGTTTGTACGGCTGGAGCACCGACGATCCCGAGCGCGCGGCCGCCTTTGCCGGGCGGCCCCGGGCGGCCGCGGTTCAGCACGACTTAAACCTGTTCCAGGATGCCCCCGCGCTGCTCGAGATCTGCCAGACCCATGACTTTGCCAGTATCAACCGTCAGCCGCTCGCCATGGGTTTTTTGAGCGGCAAGTTCACCGCTTCAAGCAGCCTGCCGGCGAGCGATATACGTGCCCAGCCGCCGGATTGGCTTACCTACTTCGAACAGGATGGCCGTGCGGCGCCGGCCTTCTTGGCAAAACTGGAGGCGATCCGCGATGTCTTGACCAGCGATGGGCGAACCTTGGTGCAAGGTGCCCTTGCTTGGATCTGGGCGCGCGGTCCCCATACTCTGCCGATCCCAGGTTTCCGAACCGAAGCCCAGGTGCGCGAGAATGCCGCGGCCATGGCGTTCGGCCCCCTCACGGCCGGCCAGATGGAGGAGATCGAGAGTCTGCTGGGCCGCGCCGAAGAGCCACGGCTTTGCAAGGACCGTGGCGCGGCGTAAGCTTCGGATCACGAATTGATCTGCGAAGCCGTGGGCGATGTTGGCACTGGGACTGAACCATTGGGACATCTTTGCGCTCGTCTGGTTTATCCTCTGTTGGGCCGGATTCACGCTCTATGCCGACTACGGCCCCGCGCGCCACCGCAGCATCACCTATGTGATGAACCGCTACCGCCTGCGCTGGATGAACGTCATGCTGCGGCGCGAGAACCGCATGGTCGACGCGGCGATTCTCGGCAACCTGCTTAACGGCGCGGCGTTCTTCGCCTCAACGACGATCTTTGTCATCGGCGGCCTCTTGGCCGCGCTCAGCGCCGGCGACGTGGCCAGCGCGATCCTGACCGAGCTGCCCTTCACGATCGACACCACGCGTACCGCCTGGGAGACCAAGGTGCTGATCTTGGTCGGCATCATGGTGTTCGCCTTTTTCAAGTTCGCCTGGGCCTTCCGCCTGTTCAACTACAGCTCGGTGGTGATTGGCGCCACCTCTCTGGAGAACGAGGAGGATGAAGATGGACCGGCGATGGCCGAACGGGCGGCGGGCATCAACGGCTTGGCGGCGCGCCACTTCAACCGGGGCCTGCGCGCCTACTTCTTCGCCCTGGCGGCGCTCGCCTGGTTTATCCACCCGCTGCTGTTCATCATTGCCAGCGCCTGGGTCGTCTGCGTGGTCCAGCGCCGGGAATTCCGCTCCCGCTCGCTGAAGATGGTGCGCGAACCCTTGCCTAGAGACTCTTCGCCGCCTGACTCAGATTCGTGAGCTTCTCGATCGCCCGTTCGCGTCCGAGCAGACCGAGGCCGCAATCTGGCGCAGCGATCAGGCGCGCTTTGTCGATGTGCCCTAGTGCTTGCTCCAGCCGGGCGCGGATTTCCTCGACCGGCTCGACGCGGCTCTTGGCGATTGCGACCACGCCGAGGATCACGCTGACAGAGGGAAAGAGCTCGAGCAGCGCCAGGTCGTTGGGCCGGTGCGCGTCCTCGATCGAGACCGCGTCGAGCGCCGCCCCGTCGACCGCCGCGGCGAGCGTCCGGTAGCAGCCCGGATCGGCCTTGGGGTAGTCCTCCCGGTCGAGCGCATCGGGATAGCCGCAGCACATGTGCATGACCCGCTTGACGCCCTCTGGCACGCCGTGGAAGCAACGGTTTAGGTTCTCGATGCCGTGGTCCAGCGCGGCCTCGGGCTTTCGGGCAAGCACCGGCTCGTCGACCTGGATCCAGGTGCAGCCGGCCTCGGCAAGCGCCAGGATCTCGCGATTGAGCGCATCGGCCAGATCGGCGCCTAGTTTGCGCGGATCGTCGTAATGCAGGTTCACCGTGGTGTCGGCGATGGTCATGGGGCCCGGCAAGGTTATCTTGATCGGCTTGCCGGTGAAGGACTGGGCCAGGCGCCAGTCGCGCGGCAGAAAGGGCTCGCGCGCGCTGACCGGCCCGGCGATGGTCGGCAGATCGGCGCTGTAGGTGCCGCCGCGCACTTCCTTGGCCCGGAGATTCTCGAAGTCGAAGCCGTTCAGATGGCGGCAGTGATAGTGGATGTAGTTCTCGCGACGCACCTCGCCATCGGTCGGCACGTCGATGCCGGCGCGCACCTGGTCCTCGACGACCTCCTTGACGCCAAGCGCGAAGAGCTCGTCGGCTTCCTCGCCCATCTCGGCGATCGCTTCCAGATAACCCTGCGTGGGTTGACTGGTGTCGGGTCCCGCCTCGGCGCGGAACCAGTCCGGGATCGGCACGAAACTTGGCTTCGGATAGGCGCCGATCGTGGTCGTCAGGATGGCCATGGCGTGCCCTCTCCTCTTGGTGGCGGACTATAGCAAGCGGGGCATCGCGAAAACAAAGAAAAGCCCGGGCCGACACGCCGGCCCGGGCAGAATACGGAAGGACAAGGTTGGCTCAGTGCTTGGACAGAACGGCCCGTAGCTTGGTGGCCATTTCGTCGATATGAGACTCTTCGACGATGAAGGGCGGCGACAGCAGCGCGCAGTCGCCGGTCATCTTGGCCATGAGGCCGGCCTCGAAGAGCTCCTGGGTGACATGGGCACCGCGCAGGCCTGGGGTGCCGTTCATCGGTGCCAGGTCGAGCCCGGCCAAGAGGCCGTAGCCGCGGATATTGTTGACCACCGGCAGATCCTGCATGGAGAAGACCGCGTCCAGGAAGGCCGGTGCCATGGCGGCCGAGCGGTTGAAGAGATCCTCCTGCTCGTAGATGTCGAGCGCCGCGCGCGAGGCCGCGGTGGCGACCGGGCAGCCCGAGTAGGTGTAGCCGTGGAACAGCTCGATCAGGTGCTCGCCGGCGGCCTGGGTGATGGTCTCGTAGATCTTTTCGCTGACCGCGACCGCGCCCATGGGTACCACGCCGTTGGAGAGTGCTTTGGCCATGGTCATGATGTCCGGCACCACCTCGAAGCTGTCGGCGCCGAAGGGCTTGCCGGTGCGCCCGAAGCCGCAGATCACCTCGTCGAAGATCAGGAGGATGCCGTAGCGGTCGCAGATCTCGCGCAGGCGCTGCAGGTAGCCCTTGGGCGGCACGATGCAGCCGATCGAGCCGGCGATCGGCTCGACGATGCAGGCCGCGATCTGGTCGGCGCCGTGCAGGTCGACGAAGCGCTGCAGGTCGTCGGCCAGCTCAACGCCGGTCTCCGGCTGGCCGCGCACGTACTGATGCTCGGGCAGCATGGTGTGGCGCAAGTGGCAGACACCCGGCAGGCCAAGGCCGAAGGCCTTCTTGTTGTTAACCATGCCGGCCACCGAGATGCCGCCGAAGTTGACCCCGTGGTAGGACTTCTCCCGGCCGACCAGGCGCATGCGCTGGCCCTCGCCGCGCGCCTTGTGATAGGCGAGCGCGATCTTGAGCGCGCTGTCCACGGACTCCGAGCCGGAGTTGGTGAAGAACACCTGATTGAGATCGCCGGGCGTCAGGCGCGCGACCCGGCGCGCGACCTCGAAGGAGAGCGGATGGCCGTAGCCGAAGGGCGGCACGAAATCCATCTCCTGGAGCACCTTGTTGACCGCCTCGGAGATCTCCGGGCGGCCATGGCCGGCGGCGACGCAGAACAGGCCCGCCGAGGCATCCAGGATCTTCTCGCCTCGGTCGGTCGAGTAGTACATGCCCTTGGCGCCGGAGATCATCCGGGGATTGGATTTAAAGCTCCGGTTCGCGGTGAAAGGCATCCAGTGCTCTTCGAGCGAGTTGGCCAGCTGAACCACGGTGTTCATGACAGAGTCACCCATTCCAGAATTGTGTTGTAGGACCCCAACTCTAGGGGCGTGACGCGAGGCCTAATAGGACCAGTTCGACCGTTTCCTTAAGGCCAGATGCCGGGGCCCGTTCATGGCGCTCACTATCGGCTTCACGACGGCCCGGGTCTTCGCCTACTCTATAGTCCGAACCCAGCCCGTGGCGCTACAGGAATTATCATGCAGGTTGCCACCCCGGAGACATGGTTTGCGACGGAAAAGTTGACCGACGGCGTCACCTTGATCGGCGAACCCTTTATCAAAGAATTCTACCGCTGCAACATCTGGCACGTGCGCGGGCGCGCGCGGGACCTCTTGGTCGACAGCGGCATGGGGGTGGTGAGCCTGCGCCAGCAGGTGCCTCTGCTGACTGAAAAGCCGGTCGTGGCGGTTGCCAGCCACACCCATTTCGACCACATCGGCGCCCACCACGAGTTTGAGGAGCGGCTGGTCCACCGGGCCGAGGCCGATTTGCTGGCCGCCCCGACCCGAAAAGCCACGATGGCCGACCCTTATGTGACCGACGAGATTTTCACCGCCCTGCCGCCCGGGGCCTACAGCTCGACACAGTATGAGGTGAAGGCCGCGCCGGCGACCCGGCTGCTCGAGGACGGCGACACCGTGGACCTGGGGGACCGGAACTTCGAAGTTATCCACACCCCGGGCCACTCGCCCGGCGGCATCGCCCTGTGGGAGGCCGCCAGCGAAATCCTCTTCTCCGGCGACATTGTCTACGACGGCCCTTTGATCGAGGACTGCTACCACTCCGACCCTGAGGATTACATTGCCAGCATGAAGCGCCTACTGGAGTTGCCGGTCCGGGTTGTCCACGGCGGGCACTTCCCGAGTTACGACGGGGAGCGGCACCGGGCGATCATTCGGGATTGGCTGGAAACCAAGGGGTGCTAACGAGCCTGGCGGTCAAGCTATTGAACCGGGGTCATTCGGTTCGAAAACGAGCGGCCCATTCGCGGCTTTCGCGATCTGCCAACCGCGCGGTTCTTGGTTGCGCCTTCTCAGCGATCGTCGGGTCCAGGCCCAGGGCGGACAGCACGCGCGCCAAAGTGGCCTGGGGGTCGCTGGAAAGCCCCTCATAGGTGATGCTCACCGGCGCGATGCCCTCCCGAGCAAACCAATCCACCCAGGCCGCATCGTGTTGTTCCGCCTCGGCCACGAGCTCGGCTAGATCCTCGGCATCGTAGGCCGGCGCGTGGCCCACCTTCAGCCGCTCCCGTTCGCTGCCGTCGGCCGCGACGTGCCACAGACCGGATTGCTCCGCTTTCAGGTGAGAGACCGCTTGGGCAACCTTGTCCTGGCGTGACAGATGCAGATAGACCGGTGGCCCGAAAGCCGCTTGAAAACGAGCATGATCGCTGGCCAATCTCGGGTAAAAGGTGTCGAGCCTTTTGGAGAGATCCCCAAGGCTCTCCCACATCAGGCGCATGCCGAACATCTGGGTCTCGCCAATCCCCTCACGGATCGCGGCCGCCAAGTAGGCGTGATCGAACACATGCTCATCGTCCCAGGCCACAACCGAGACACCGAAATACTCCGCCCATTCAGCAAAGGATTCTCGTCGGAAGAAAGAGTTGGGTACTCCCGCCATTCCCGTGTCGGTGAGGAGATCGCACAAGAGTGTGCTGCCGCTTCGCGGGGTCGCGCAGACTATGTAGGATTGCGTTTGCTTCATCGAAGATCCTTAGGGTCTCGCGACCCTAGGCGCTCCCCCTTTTGGAATGCAAGCGCTGCACCGCCGATCGGGACCTGGCCCGAGAGGTTAGATTTTATTAGCTGCAGGTAACACCGCCGTTGCCAGCCGGCGTGCAGTGGTCCGGCCAGCCGCGGCTGCGCCAATAGTTCATCAGGCCCATATCTTCGGCGATCTTTGAGAATCTTTCCTCTTCAGACAGCACCGGCGCGAGAGTCCAGGGCACGGTGAAAAAGAGCAACCTGCGATTCGCATCTACACCGTAGTAGCGAAAGGCGTCGAGCGTGACCTCGGCGCCGCCGATGGCGTACAGAAACTGGAAACCCATTATGTTGGCGTCTTTGTAGGTTTCGAAAACCTGCTTTGCCGGCTCGTTCTTCGCGGCGTCGAGCATCGCCAGCGCCTTGGTGCGCAGCGCCGCCGTGCAGCTGGTACAGGACTCGATCAACTCACGCGCCTTGTCGAGCTCGCCGGTCCTTGCTCTGTGGTCGATGATCACTCTGAGCGAGATCTCGCGAAACTGCGGCAAGCGCCGAAAGATATTCTCCAGGGGCTTGATGGTCTCTTCGGTCTGATCGCCTTGCCAGCGGAAAAAGGCGGTCCACAAGTTATAGAGCTCGTTTAGGGGGTCGATCTCTCTCGCCCGTTCGATAATGGCTTGGGCATCGGCTACCTTTCCGACGCTGTAGAACAGTGCGCTATAGGTGAGCATGACTCGATGTGCATAGGGGGCGTTGGCAAGTGCGGCTTTCAGGGCATCCTCCGACGCGGCCCATTGGCGCTCACGCAGATACATGGAGCCCAAGGCATGGCGCACCAAGGGCAGATCTGGATCGATTCTCCGGCCGGTCAGGGCGGCTTCCTTGGCCTTGCGGTAGAAAATGACGGCGCTGACAGGCCGTCCATCGATCTCTCGAATAAAGGTCGGAATCACGTTGTAAACCAAGGAGAGCGCGCCCCATGCGGCGGCGAAATCCGGATTGATCTGTACGGCGCGTTCTAGCACCGCCATGGCATCCCTAAGCGGCAAGCCGCGAAGCTCCAAGAGCGCCAAGCCCCTGACGAAGAGCTCATAGGCTTGGGGGTTGTCCGTACGCTCGGCCTTTAGGACATCGGCATCAATGTTGATAGGCGTGGAAAGCTTCTCACCGATCGCTTCGGCGACCTTCTCTTGTACGACGAAGACATTCTCGATGGGCTCTCTGAAGGTTTGCGACCAAATCATTAGCCCATCGGCGGCACGGATAAGGCTGACTGCTATTCTAAGGTCGTCGCCGTCTCGAAGAACGGTGCCTTCGAGCAAGTAATCGACGTTGAGCGCTTCTCCGATGGCGCGAACGTCGTCGAGACGGCCCTTGAATTGAAAGGTCGACGACATGCCCGGCATTTTGAAGGAGCCGGTCCGCGCGAAGACACTCGCGATGTCGATCGAAAGTCCGTCGACGAAACCGTCGTCGAGGTCAGGGTTGCGGTTGCTGAAGGGGAGCACGGCAAGCGAGATCGCCCCACTGTCGTCCGGTTCGGGTAGCGCGCTCCCTTCGGCCTTGGTTTCGACCGGCGCGGAGGCCGTCGGCGGGTCGCTGTGCGACGGTAGATATTCACGTCCAATCGTGATGGCGACCAGCAGGAACGCCACGGCGACGGCGCAAAGCACCGCTGTTCGCAGTATTCGGTGCGGCTGCAGACGGCTTGAACCGGGCGAGGCCCCGGCACCGTAAGAGTGAGACGATGAGTGTGGCGCACCCACGGGTTCGCCTTGCGGCGTGGGGCTCGAGATTTCCACGGATTCCGCCGACGTGCCGATGCGGAACTCCGGGCCGGACTTGGGCCATTCGATCTGATTAAGTTTCACATAGTCCTTGAGGTTAGACGCGGCATAGAAGTAGGCCCTTTGCCGCCACGCCAAGGGTATCTGTTTGTGCGCGAAACTGAGCCCGACAGCGACCCGCGCCAGTATCGCCTGGTTTTCCATGAAGGAGAGCCGGTCTGCCTCGTTCCGCTCTATCCAAGCCCTCTGGCCATGACGCAGCGTTTCGATCAGCTCGATAAGGCCTATGTCGTCGGTTCTGAGTCCGGCGCGGGTCGAGGCCTGAGGTTTGTCGCTAAGCTGAGAAACCACGGAGGTCCAGTGCTGCGCCGACCCATCCCCACGCAGTCTAAGAAGCTGAGTCAGCTCGAAGTAGGCATGGTCATAAAACAGAAACTGCTCGCTTTGGTACAGAGCAAGATCGATCAGGAAGTAGCTGGGCGCCGTCGTTTCTCGTCGGTCCACAAGGATGTTCAGGCCGTGAAGATCTCCATGGCAGTGGCCGACTGCGCCGCGCAAACGGGTCGTCATGGGGATTGGATGGAGGCCGTCGGCAAAAGCGAGCGGGTTGGGATACCATCGGCCGTCGTAGATGATCGCGGGCGTGTCGGCTGCAATCCCGTTCGCCTCATGAAGAAAGGCATGGATCCGGCCGCCTTTGGCCGGATCGAGGCGGTAGCCCAGCCAGCTGCGCAGAAGCTCCTGCGGCATGCGCATGCCGGCGTTGAGACGGTAGTCGCCATTCCAGTCCTCGAGCAGGCCGCTCGAGACCGCGCGCACCACGTCAAGCTGGCGGTCGTGGGAACAGTTCACCCAAGGCTCGGCATACTCGAGGCCGCGGCCGGCGATTGCGGACAGGACCGCCAACTGATCCCCGTGGTGTACGGAGTGCAGTAGGCGTGGTAGGTGCTGTGCCGCAAAGTCGGGCGCGTCTTCGATGGCGCGCTGATGAAGGTCGGCCTCGTGCCGTTCCTGCCAGCCGGAATCCGCCGCCTGATCGAGCTTCAGGATGGCTTGGCCGGTAAAGTCCTCGGTCGCGATGTCGACCGAGTAAACCAACGCCCCGGATTTGCCGCCGCTCAGTTGGCGGCTCAGGTAGATCTCACCATCGACCTGCCATTGCCGACGGAGGACTGGAAGGAGATCCCCGTAGGACTCTGGCCAACTCAGGCCGTGATCGCCTGAATCGATCAGCTCGGACATGGCCTCGGCGATTCCTTCATCGGACGAATGGCGGTTGTGTCCTTAAGGAAAATCAATCTCTTAGCGCAACATGATCAAGGTTTGCGACACGTTCGCACGCAGTCTCTCCTATCCCGCGTTCGACCGCAATACAACAAGCTTCCAAAGGCGGCCTGGGACCGGCATCTTTTCGCGGCCTAGGCCGTCAGCTCTTCCAGGCAGGCCTCGTAGACCTGGAGGTAGAGCGCCACATCGGCCGCTTCGGCCGCCAGCGAGACCGCGGGGCTGGCGCTATAGACCGCCTCGAATACGCCCCGGTTGAGCATGTAGATCCGCATCAGGTCGCGCAGCGCCGGGTCAAAGGCGGCCCGGGCCTCGGTGTTGGTCGTAGGCAGGGTCTCGGCGAAGTGATAGCCGGAGCGGCAGTAGAGCCGGTGGGCCGACCAGGCAAGACCCCGCTTGCTGGCGCCGGCCTCGATACCCTGGGCGAGCTGCTCGCCCAGCGCCGCCGCCTTGGCGTGGGCTTCTTCGGTTAGCACGTGCTCCAGGGTCGCGCGGATCGAGGCGATCTGCAGGGGATTGCCGAACAGGGTCCCGCCGACCGCGACCGGCGGCAAGTAACCCGCCGTGCCGCCCTCGATCGTGGTCTCCAAGAAGGCGGCAAGCTCTTCCGAGAGTCCGTAGAGCCCTGCTGGAATGCCGCCGGCGACCGCCTTGCCGAGCACCAGGATATCGCAGTCCAGCTGCCACGCGCGCTTGAGGCCGCCATAGGCGCAGACGTGGGTGTGGGCCTCGTCGATCACCAAGACCGCCCCGTGGTCTTGGGTGAGCGCGCGCAATCCCGCTAGAAAGCCCGCGTTTGGCATCAGCACGCCGCCCACGTTAGTCGCCGCCGCCTCGACAAGGACGACGGCCGTCTCGCCGCGCGCCAGCACCTGCTCGGCTGCGGCCAGGTCGTTGTAGGGCACGATGTCGGTCGCCTTGCCGGCATCTCTGGGCAAGCCGCCCATCTCCGGCGCCACGCCGCCCTCGCCTGGTTCGTGGCAGGTCTCGTCGAGCATGCCGTGGTACTTGCCGTCGAAGACCAACACCCGGTCGCGCCCGGTGAAGGCGCGGGCGATGCGGATCGCCTCGCCGTTGGCGCTGGTCGCCGCCAGGGTGAACTGCCAGCGCGGCATCTCGAAGCGCGCGGCCAAGGCTTCCGTGACCTGAAGGGTCTCCTCGTTGGGCAGAAGATATTGGCTGCCGCGCAGAAACTGAGCCGTGACCGCCTCGGCGACCACCTCCAAGCCGTAGCCACACGCCATGGAGGTATCGGCCAGGTTCATGTCCAGATAACGATGGCCGTCCACGTCGGTCAGGTAGGTGCCCTTGGCTTCGGTCAGGAAGATTGGCGGATGGGCATAAAGCGCGCGCATCCAGCCCATGGGAACGCCGGCCGGCATGGTGGCCCGGCCGCGTTCCAGAAGCGCCATGCTGCGCGGGTGCTGTTCGATGAAGCGGGCGTCTTCGCAGGCGCGCAGCTCGGCGATACGCTCGGGATCTATCGGCATGGCGGGCCGCCTACTTCTTCGGTTTGACCAAGGCGAGGCCGGCCATCATGGCGACCAGGGCGGCCCAGATCCACGCGGAATGAAGCTCGCCGTAGATCACCATGCCCCAGAACACACCCGACAGGGTGACCACATAGGCCATCTGGCTGGCGAAGACGGGGCCGCTGGCCGTTACCAGATAGACGAACAGCCCATAGGAGACCACGTTGATCAGGGACATGGCCAGCACCGAGAGCTCGACCGGCCCCCAGGGCCAAGGCAAGGGCGTGAAGGTGCCTGTCGCGAGCACCACCGGCGTCAGTACCAAGGCCGCCACCAGAAGCATGCCGCAGAGCACCGTGATGGCGTCGCTGCCGACCGGCCGGCGCTTGGCGATATAGAGGTTTTCGGCCGCGTAGCACAGCGAGGCGACGACCGCGACCAGCACCCAGGGCGCCGATGCCGGGTCCGGTAGGCTGGTCTCCGGCGCGGCGATCAGCATTACGGCCACGACCCCGAGCATCACACCCAGAAGCCGGGTCGCGCTCAGGCGGTCGACGCCAAGTATGTGAGCGCCCAGGAAGGTCATCATCGGCACGGTCGCGATGGTGATCGAGAGCACGCCGGCCGGCAGATGGGGTGCGGCATAGAAGTAGAGCGAGGCGGGAATCGCCGTGCCGAGCAGGCCGCAGACCAGATAGAAGGTGAGATGCTGTCGGTCGAGCGGCAGGGCCCGGCGACGCGCCAGATCGAATAGGAACAGCAAGGCGCAGCCGATGATCGCCTGCCACAGGGTGATGCCGAAGGGATGTGCGCCGCCTTCGGTGGCGATCTTGGCGAGCGAAAAGGTGACCCCCCAGACGCCGCCGGCGCCAAGCAGGATCGCCCAAGCCTTGAACTTCGCGCCAAAAACCGCCCGGTGGGCCGGGGTCAGCTCGGGCGGCTCCCCGGCCATAGGGGTCAGTTGCCGGCCTTGATCTGCTTCAGCTTGGCCACGATGTCGTCGTACATGGCGCAGGCCTTCTTCATGGTCGCCGGATCCTGGCTCTTGATCGCCTGGTCATGAACCTTGACCGCCTCCCAGTATTCGTCGCGCAGTTCCTTGACTTGTGCGCGCTCCTCGGGCGTGTCGTTGTCGCCAACCAAGAGCAGGGTCGAGGTCATCTGGATCTGGGTGTTGAGGTCGGCCATGGTCAGATCGTTGCACGCCGCCCGGGCCGGCGTTGCGGCGAGCGAGAGCGCGACCAGAGGGACCGCCAGGAAGGCGAGGTTGCGGGGCGCGAATACTGTCATGGCTGGTCAAAACCTCCGATCGAATGATGGCCTACGAATGACTCGTGAGATTTGAGCCTAGGCCCGACGCCTTGTCCAGCTTATCCCGTCAGCAGCACCAAATCGCCTGGATCCACATGAAGCGTCAGGCTGTCCCCACGGCTCGGGCTCTGCTTTTGCGGCAGCCGTAGGCGAAGCGGCGAATCGAGCCCCTCGAGCTGGGCGGTGCACTGATGATGGGTGCCGAAGAAACCGGCTTCCAAAACCCGTGCCGTGCCGAGGGTGATCAGCCCCTGCCCCGCGCCGCTCTGCAGATGCTCGGGGCGGAGCGACAGCGCCGCGGTTTGGCCGGGTTCGGCTTGGCCGTCGACCGTGAAGGCGCCGAGCGCGGTCTCGACCGTGACCCGGCCCTCGACGGCGGCGCTGACGCGTCCCTCGATCACGTTGTTGTCGCCCATGAAGTTGGCGGCGAAACGCGAGGCCGGTTTGAGATAGATCCGCTCGGGCGGGCCCTTGTCCTCGATCGCGCCGTGGTTCATGACGACGATCTCGTCGCCGATCGCCATGGCTTCCTCCTGGTCGTGAGTCACATGCACGAAGGTCGTGCCGACCCGCTTTTGGATCGCCTTCAGCTCCTCCTGCATCTGGCGTCTGAGTTTCAGGTCGAGCGCGCCCAGGGGTTCGTCGAGCAGCAGCACGGCCGGCTCGACCACCAGGGCCCGGGCCAGGGCGACCCGCTGGCGCTGCCCGCCGGAAAGCTCGTGGGTGCGCCGCTCGGCGGTCTCGGCGAGACCCACCATCTCGAGCGCCGCGGCGACCCGGCGTGTCCGCTCCTGGCCTGAAACACCACGCATTTTAAGGCCGAAGCCGACATTGCCGGCGATCGACATGTGGGGGAAGAGCGCATAATCCTGGAATACCGTTGTGGTCGCTCGCTTGGCCGGCGGCACCCCTGTGACGTCCTGGCCGTCGATCAGCACCTGGCCTTGGCTCGGCGTGAGGAAACCGCCCAGGATGTTCAGCAAGGTGGTCTTGCCGCCGCCCGAGGGCCCGAGCAGCACGCAAAAGGCGCCGCGCGGTATCGTCAAATCGATGTCCCGCACCGCCAGCTTTTCGCCGAAGCGCATGGTGATTTGGCGGAACTCAACGGCCGGCGCGCTCATCGCCGCCTCCGGCGCAGCACCATGTCGAGCACCACGAAGAGCGCGACCGAGATCAAAAAGACGAAACTGCCCACGGCGTTGGTCTCTGGGTTGAGCCCGCTGCGCAACATGGACCAAATCTCGACCGGCAAGGTGACCTCGAAGCGGCTGACCATGAAGGCGATGATGAACTCGTCCCAGGAGAAAGTGACCGCGAGGAAAAAGCTGGCAAAGAGCGCCGGCCACAGCATGGGTACGGTGATCAGCAACAGAACCTGCCATTCCCGCGCGCCCAGATCCCGGGCCGCCCGCTCGACCTGGGCCTGATGGGCGCCCATCTGGCTGTAGAGGATGGCAAAGCAAAGCGGCAGGTTGATCACCACGTGGCCGATGCCGATGGTGATAAGCGACTTCGGCACGCCCAGGGTGTTGAAGGTGATTAGGAGACCCATGGCGATGATCAAGTAGCTGACCGTCAAGGGCGCGGTCAAAAAGCCCTGGACCAGCCCACCGAGCACGATCCGATGGCGTGCCAGGCCATAGGCGGCGAAGAAGCCGAGCACCACCGAGAGCGTTGAGGACACCAGCGCCACCAAGACCGAGTTGCCGAGCGCGGCCATCATGCGGTCGTCGGCGAAGACCGCCCGGTACCAGGCGAGCGAGGGCCCGTCGAAGGGCGGCACCGGCACCCGGGAGCCCTGGAATGAGAACAGCACCAAAACCGCGACCGGCAGGAAGATGAAGCCGTAGATCAGGCCCGCGTAGAGAAAAGCCGGAAGATGGCGCAAGGATCCGTGCATCGCTTTACAGCCGCTCGATCTTGAGCCAGCGGGCGCAGGCCAGATAGACCAGGCTGACCACGACCATGAGAATCATGGCGAGCGCAGAGGCGGTCGGGAAGTCGGCGCGCCTCGAGATCTGCAGCATGATCGTTTGGGGCAACAGCAGCTCCCGGTTGCCGCCCAGGATCTGCGGCGTGATGTAGTCGCCGATGCAGAGCACGAATGTCAGAAAGGCGCCGACCATGATACCCGGCAGGGTGAGCGGCAGGATGACGTAGATAAAGCTGCGGATCGGTCCGGCCCCCAAGTCGGCCGCCGCCTTGCGATAGCTTTTCGGCAGCTGCACCAGATTGGCGAAGACGGTCAGCGTCAGCAGCATGACGAAGAAATGCACGAAGCCGACCACGGTGGCGCCCCGATTGTTGGCGAAGGACACCGGCTCGGCGGTCACGCCCAGATCGAGCAAAAAGTTGGACAGGATGCCGCCTTCGGAAAGCACCAGCAGCCAACTGTAGGAGCGCACCACGTAAGAGGTCCAAAAGGGCAGGATCGCGAGCAGCAGGGCGAGGCGCTGCCAGCGCGCCGGCACCTTCTCGGCCAGAATGTAGGCGAGCGGATAGGCCAGCAGCACGCTCACCACCGTGACGATCGCGGTCACCTCGAGCGAGTTGATGAGAGACTGGAAAAAGTAAGATTTGGCGAAGAACTTCTCGTAGTTGCCAAGCGAGATCTCGGTCACCAGCTTGACGCCGGCGCGCTGCCACAGGCTGTAGAGCGCCATGATGACCAGCGGCATGGCGAAAAAGGCGCAGGTCCACAAGAGCGCCGGCAGCAGCAGCCCCCAGCCCCTGGCGGACCCGCCCATTTCTGCGGTCGGCGCCTTTTAGTGCTGCAGGAACTCGGTCCAGACGTCGAGCATCTGGCCGTCCAACTCGGCATCGGGGATGAAATAGCGGTAGGACTTGGCCAGGAACTTTGGTTGCTCGTCCCACCTGAGCGCTGCCTTTTGCTCGGCGCTTAGCACGTCGCCTGCCTTGGCGTTGGCCGGCATGCCCCAGAAGCACGACGAGGTGGCCAAGCGCGCCTGGCCCTCCGGGCTCATGATGTACTGCAGGAACTTGAGCGCCAGGTCCTGCTTCTCGGAGTCCTTGAAGATGCCCAGCGACTGGCTCCAGAGAATGCCGCCCTGGTCCGGCAGCACCCAGTCCAGATCCGGGTTCTCGGCGACCAGCACGGCGACCGCCCACTCGCCGCCGCCCAGGAGAATATCGGCCTCGCCGGTCGCCAGCGCCGTGGTTGAGGAGACCACTTCGCCGACCATGACCGAGTTGTCCTTCAGCTGAAAGAGCGCCTCCTTGATGGTAGGCAGCTTGTCGGCGCTGATGTCCGAGGGCTCCATGCCGAGCTTAAGCGCGACCAGGTCCATCAGCGGGATGTAATAGTCGTAGACCGCGATCTTGCCTTTGTACTTGTCGGACCACAGGCTGTTGAGGTCGCGCATATCGGCCGGATCGACCTTAGCCTTGTTGTAGCTGACTACGTTGTAACCAAACTTCTCGGTGATCGCGTACATCTTGCCGTCTTTGAAGGTGACGTCGCGCATCTGCACTTCATCAAAGACGTCGTCGAGCGGCAGCTTGTCGGCCGGCAGCTCGGCCAGGATACCGGCCTCGACGACCCGCGGCACGTCGACTCCGTCGACCACGAAGACGTCCCAATCGCCCGGTTGGCTTTGCTCGATCAGCGCCAGCGCGGTGCCGGTGCCCTCGTACTCCTTGAGGTTCACCTTGACGCCGTGGGCCTTTTCGAAGGGCTCGATGAGGGCTGGATCGGTGTGATCGCACCAGACCAGGGCGTTGAGTTCCTCGGCGGCTTGGGCCGGAGCGCCCGCCAGCACGACCAAAGTGGCCGCTAAACCGATCGACTTCATGTTCATAGATGTCGCGCCTCCCCTGCGCCTTGTTTGCTTCTTGTGACGGGATCTTTGGTGCCACGGCGCTCGGGTCGCCGTCAACCTGGTCACTGGAACCTTACTGGAGGCTCAGAAGGGCAGCCCGAAGATTCTGACCAAACTGAGTGCGGTGAACAGGATGAAGATTGCAAGCCCCAGTGTCGAGGCAATGAGCACCGCTTTGGGGGATGTGCCGTTCGGGAATCTTTGCACGAAACGCCCGTAGGACGGCTCACTCAGTTGGGCCGCCTGGGCGAAAAACCGGCGCAGCCGCCACAGGATCACCAAGACGTAGCCCACGGGCGCGACATAGATGATCAGAAATCCAAGCATGCCGATGTTGTAGAGAAGGAGGTTACCAAGCGCCACGGACGCCACGGTGAAGATTATGTGCGCGCCCATTATCATGCCGAAACTGAGCGCTGAGCTTCGGAAGTTCCAGTCGGCCTCTGGGGGATCGTCGTGGCCGGCGCTCGGTTTTGGGGGCGCTTTTTCCGGTTCTGGTTCGGCGCTCTCCGCCGGGTCTGGTCCGGGCGGTGGTGGCGGAGTCCGCGCCTTCGGCGCGGGTTCGGCCTGGGTCTTGTACCAGGCGCCGATGAAGTTGCCGGTCCCAACCCGCCCCTCCAGGATGTCGTCGAGCAGCTGGTCGAGCTTCTTCTGGCGGTCGTCGAGCCCGGTCGCCGGCAGAGCCGCGATCTCCAGCGCGCTGCTTAGGATGTCGTCCGGGATAAGACCGTCCCCGGCCAGCTTGAGCAGGTGGTCGCGCACTGCCTTGCGGCGGTCCTCGCGCGGCGTCTTGCCGCTCTTGGCGACATAGAGCTCGCCGCGCACGTTGAGGTCCCACTTCATGGGCTCCTGGTGGCTCTCGGCGATCACCTGGTCGTGGGCGTACTGGTAGATCTCGTTCATGGTGATGTAGCCA